>JBOEGF010000042.1:0-127407 GCA_050633305.1 Nannocystales bacterium | reverse complement strand
AGACCGGAGCGCGGGAGACCCAATGAAACCGGCCACCCCGGCGCGCTTCCTCAACCGAGCATTCCAGCCGTAGTCCCGATCGGGACCCCCGTCTATCCCGCAGCCCAGACCGGCGCTGCGGGCGGCAGACCCAACGAAACCGCACCCCGGCGGGCTTGCTCAACCGAGCGCCCAGAGAACTCGAGCCGAGCTCGGAGGCCACCGACTCCCGGTGTAGCCCTACAAGCCGAGTCCGGGGATCCCGGGCAAGCGGGTGGCGGCGGGGTCTCGAGGGGCCTGGAGCCTGCGAGCTACGGGACCGGGAGGTGATTCACCACAGGCGCAGGAGCAGGATTGAGGCTCTCACCATTGCCAGCCCATGAGGCCTGGAGCCTGCGAGGGATGTGGTGGCATCCACGGGGCAAGCGGGTCACGGCCAGTCCTCGAGAGGCCTGGAGCCGGCGGTTGATCGGGACTGCGGCTGTATGTCGTTGAATCCTGCGGATTCAACGCTGTGGGGGCAGGACGACTGCAAGCGGTGGGCGAATCCTGCTTGGTCTTGGGGGCTGGTACTAGCGAACGCAGCGTCCCGGAACCTTCGGGGTGAGGGGGAGTCCCGGAGGGATTCGCCCTCACCCAATCCTAGAAATTTCCAACAGCTCCGCCTGAAACCGAGAGACGACAGCTGCCGGATTGAGGATCTCCGCAAACGAGATGCGTTCCTCCTCGGTCTGGTCGGCTTTCCAGATGTTGAGAAGTGGGCGCTGTTCTCCCGACCCGAAGACGCCGCGCATGTCGAGGGTCTTGACGGCAGTGCACATGGCCACGTGCACGGACTCGTCGAGCTCGTGGCAGGCTGCGTGGTCCTCGTCTTCGTAGGCTGACCGTAGCCCGTCGCTGACGTGTTCCATGAAGGCGGTGATCTCGTCCTCGAACGAGACGTCCTCGTGCAGGGGGCTGTCACACGGCGACCACTTGAGCTGCAGAGCGAGGGTTTCGACGGGTACGGCGGCGTAGCTCTTGCCCTGCTTGTACGTGGCAACGGCTTCAGCGAGCCCGCGGTCACTCGACGCGGTGGGTACCAAGTACTCGAACGCTGCGTTGGTGTAAGGACCAAACGTGTACAGACTGTGGCCCGGAAAGCGGTCCAGGAGGGACGAGTAGGCCGCCTCGAGGTTGTCCATGAGCAACCGAGTGAATGCCTGGAAGTCGAGCTCGGTCATGGGGTCCCCACCCTACGTCTGCTGGTGGGGAGCCGCCGTTGGTCGACGCGCATCCCCGATCCCCGTGGTCGGGACCAACAGGGGCGCGACCGTGGCCTTGCCGTCGGCCCTGCATCGCACACGCGCCGCACCACTGTCCCTGCAGGGCATGTGGTCGTGTCCGTACTGGCCGTCGCTCTAACTCTGAGGTCACACTGAACCATGCCCCCCGGACCGAACCGACCCGAACAGGTCACGGACCGGCAGCTGCTCCCGGCTCTGCACACAACGCTCTCAAGCCGTCGGAGCCGACAGCGTAGGCGTTGAGGACCGAGGTGCTCGCCCGCGTGCACGATCAACATGATGCCGTCCCTGGCCACATGGATCGAGCGCCGGTTGCGGGTGTCCATACACCGGACGACACCGTGAACTGCTGCGCTCACGGACGGAGAATCCACGACCACGCCAGATACATGTCCTCCGCGAAGGGCCGCTAGGCCCCTCTGGAAACCCGTAGACCGCAACTACGCTCGTCCCTCACGGACCTCGCATCTGTCGCGAAGGCGGTGCCGGCCGCCGTCCGAAATGGGACGTGAGCCATGAACGGTGCGCGAGTCCCGAGGGGATCCCGGCTGTAGAAATGCACACCGCGCTAGGTGTCCAGTGGGTCTGAGCCGATGGTGGGCGCATCGTCCTGCGCTCGGCCGAGGTATCGCGACCGCCACGGCACGAGGGCTTCATGCACATGGTCCATAAAGCACCGGACGCGGGCCGATCGGCGCAGATCGGGATGCGTCAGCGCCCACAGGTCCATACCAAAGCCGGGCTCGGGCGGACGTAGCCGGACCAGCGCTTGGTCTTCGTCTCCGTCGACACAGTTGAAGAAGCCGATGCCGATGCCGTGTCGAAGAGCCTCGTGCATGATCAGGGTGTTGTCGAGGATGCCGGCGATGCGGGCATTCGGCACATGCTCCGCCATCCAGACCTCGGTGACGTGTGCCGCCATACGCCGATCCCAGGCGACCCACGGCAATGACTCGAGCGGCGGCGTTTCGTCGGTGCCCAGGAGTTCCCGCGCCCCATACAAGGCAAACTCCATGCGCAGCAGCTTGCGGCCGACCAGGTGAGGAGGAGGGCGGTCGGAGAGTCGCAGCGCAATATCGGCCTCGCGTCGCCCCAGGTCCAGCGTCGCGTTCGCGCAGACGATCTCCAGCCGGATGCCAGGGTAGCGGCGCGTGAACGCAGCGAGTACATCCCCGTGCCGGCGAGCGATGAGGTCGGGCATGGTCACTCTCAAGTCGCCCTCCAGCCGGATGTCGTTGCCCAACAAGTCGCGTTCGAGTCGCTGAGCTTCCTGCTCCATCACGGCGGCAACCTCGATGATCTGCGTCGCGGTCGGCGTTGGAACGAGGCCCCGTGCGCGCCGCTCAAACAGAGGCTCGCCATATTTCTCCTCGAGCGCGGCGAGCCTCCTGGACAGGGTGCTGTGGCTGATCCGTAGCTCGCGAGCGGCGGCAAGCAGCGAGCCGCAGCGAGCCAGCCGAAGCACGAGGTGAAGTCCATCCCAGTCGAAGCTGTGCATTTCTGACGTCCCAGACTTCAAACGTCGCCGTTCTCGGTGTGGTTTCGGGCAGCTATATCGAATCCAGGTCGGAAAGCCCGGCTCTCACGACCCTGAGAAGCATCCCGAGACGCGCATGCAGCCGGCTCGGAGGGGGCTTCTCCGCATCAACAAGGCTCAACTCATGCATCACAAACACCACGTATGGGCCCTTGCGGCCCTTCTTCTCGCCCCCGGACTCGGGTGTGCCTCCGACGACGCCGACCCGAGCCTCGACCCAGAAACGAGCTCGAACCCCACGGGAGCAACCACCACGACAGGAGACGAGTCCTCTGACAGCGGTTCGTCGGAAGCAAGCGCGGGGACCACAGCCGCTGAAGCCACGGATACGGGGGACGAGACGGGGGACCCTGCCACTGGAACAGACGGCGGGGGTGACGGCATCAGCGCGGACTTCCCGTTCGAGTCGCACTTTGTCGACGTCCTGGGTTCGTCGATGCACTACGTGGACGAGGGGAGTGGGCCCCCGGTTCTGCTTCTGCACGGACAACCCACATCCGCCTATCTGTGGCGCAACGTCATTCCACACCTGACGTCGAGCCACCGCGTCATCGCAGTCGACCTGATCGGCTTCGGGGAGTCCGGAAAACCCGACATCGACTACCGCGTCGCGGACCATGCCCAGTACCTCGAGGCGTTCATCCAGGCGTTGGAGATCGGCGATGACCTCGCGTTGGTGGTCCATGACTGGGGCTCCTTCCTCGGCTTCGACTACGCGATGCAACACCCGGAGCAGATCCGGGGCATCGCGTTCATGGAGTCCATGTTGCGCCCGATCCCCGGATACGACTTTTGGGACGAGCAGACGGCGATGTTCATGCAGGCCGTTCGAACCGAGGGCGTCGGCGAGCCGATGATCCTCGAAGACAACCTGTTCATCGAAGCCATGATCCCCTCGATGGTGCTTCGGGACCTGACCCCCGAAGAGCACGACCGCTATCGAGAACCCTTCCTCGATCCACAGACACGTGGTCCGATGCTGGTCTTCCCCCGAGAGCTGCCGGTCGGAGGTGAGCCGGCGGACGTGCACGCCCGCCAGGTCGCCTACCTCGACGCATTGCAAACGTCGCAGATCCCGAAGCTTCACGTCCATGTTGAGCCGGGGGTCGTCAACACTGCCGAGGACGTGAGTTGGGCCCAGGACAACCTCCCCAACCTCACCTCGGTCGGCGTCGGAGCGGGTCTGCACTACCTCCAAGAGGACCATCCCCACGAGATCGGACAGGCGATCGCGGACTGGCTGAACGCCCTGTAACCCGGTCTCTGAGCTGCGGTTTGCCCATCCGAGCTCGAAACAACGGCTTGAGCGGGCGTCGGGAATACTCGCGTTGACTCTAGGTTACCTTCGCTAGCAGCCCGTGGTGAAGCCTGACCCGACGTCTCTCTCGCCCTCTTCGGCCTCGCGAAAGCCCTCCGTCCGCCGCCGTTCCTCGCCGGCCGTCTCCCTCAGCTCCACAATGGAGACCTGAGTGGAGGACCTGCGAATCTGCGAGGAGTTGGGCGCCGGGGCGGTCGCAACCGTCTTTCGGGTTGAAGACTCCGCCGGGAAAGCGTTCGCGGGCAAGGTGTTGCACGCCTCGCGCCGCGGGGAGGAAGACGCTGCAAGTCGATTCGCCAGGGAGGCGGAGGTCGTCCGAGCGGTCGAGCACACCAACGTCGTCCGCGTCCACGGCCGCGTAGACGTTGGCGGTGAAGACGTCCTGCTGATGGAGTTGGTCGAGGGGCCGACGCTGCAGCACGTGATCGCTTCGGATGCGCCGTTGGCGACGGCACGGGTGATCGCCCTGGGTCTCGGCATCGCGCGCGGGCTCGCTGCGGCCCATGACGCAGGGGTCATTCACCGCGACCTCAAGCCGGCCAACATCCTGCTCGCTCCAGGCGACGTCCCCAAGATCGCGGACTTCGGGATGGCCCGCGCCGCGTCACTCGCAGGGGTGGACCGCAGCGCACTGACCGTACTCGGAACGCCGGACTACATGGCTCCGGAGTCCCTCGACCCGCTCGCTGTCGATGCTCGCTCGGACCTGTACGGTCTGGGCTGCATCCTCTTTGAGCTCGCGGTGGGGCACCCGCCGTTCTCGGGCGCGACCTCGTTCGGGGTCTTGGAACAGCATCGAACCGCTCCCGTGCCGCCGATGCCCTCGGTCGACCCGGCGTTGGCCGCACTGATCAGCCAGCTCCTCGAAAAAACGCCTGCGGACCGGGTTCAAAGCGCGTCAGCCGTGGCCGACCTGCTCGAGGGGCTCCAGCGCGGCGAGACCGCGATGGTCGTCTCCGCGTCGGCCCTCGACCTCGGGCGCTGCGCGCAGTGTGGGGCCCCACTCGTGGATGCGCTCCGTATCTGCCTCTCTTGCCAGACTCCGGTGCCCCGTCTCGTCGACGGTGAGCACACGGTCTTCGTGACCGGTCCCGGCGAGGTCGCGAGCAAACTGGACAGCAAGCTGCGCGCGGTTCTGGTGGCCTGGTTGCGTGACAACCCTACGTTGGGCATCGAAGCGCGAAAGCTCGAAAAGACGATTCCCCGACTTCCCTTCGTTCTGCTCAACGGTGTCGACTCGGCGGGCGCCGACCAGCTTGTTGGCGCGCTGAAGACACTGGGCTTGGATGCCGTGGTCCATCAAGGGGGAGCGATGGCGCTGCCCGCCGCGCGCAAGAAGGCTGTCGTCTTGGGCGGACGTGTCGCGGGGATCGTGGCGGTCTCGTTCGTGAGCATGGTGAACACCATGATCGACTCTCCGATGCTGCTCCTGATCTTGCCCGTGCTCCTGCTGATCGGACCCGCGGTCACGGCACTCCAGACGCTCCGACCCAAGGCCAAGCGGGTGGGCGGGGGCTCTGCACTCCCGCCGGCCTTGAGCAGCCGAATGGACGCGGTGTCGACTGTCGCCGCTGGGATGGAGTCGCAGCGACACCGTGAAGCGCTGCGCGGCGTGGTGTCGCGCGTGCTCGCCCTCCGCGAGGCGACCGGGGGCGACGGTTCCCTCGACACCGAAGCCACTGCCGCCATCGACCAGGCCGTCGTGGCCGCGGGGCGGCTCGATACGATCGATCGCCAGCTCGAGCGTGCCGATCTCCAACGCCCAACCGACGACGTTCATGCGCTGATGCACGAGCGGGATACGTGGTCCGCTCGTTTGCTCGATCTCGTCGGCACGCTGGAAGCACTTCGGGTCCGACTCGCCGCGGCCAAAGGGCAAGGGGCAGCGAGCGAGGACACGTTGGCGACCCTACGAGCCAAGGTCGACGCACTCGAGGAGGTACAGCGAGATGTCTGAACGAACGTGGCCGCCCTCGAAGCAGATCGCCTCGATCGATGGCGGTCCCTGGCGTGTTGGGTCGGAGCAACGGTGGTCGGTCCTTCTCAAGGACGGCCATCGCGGCCTGTTGGCTCAGCTGCTGCCAGAGTTGCGCCGCGATGAAGCCGTACGACAACGCTACGTCGGTGACCTGACACGCTCGTCATCGGTTCAAGTCGAGGGCGTCGCTGCCATGCTCGACCGGAGCCCAGAGCGGGATGCCGAGCCCTGGAGACTCCGAGCGGCACCACAAGGGGAGCTGCTCGAGGCATGGCTCGAGGCGCGTTCTCCCGCGCCGATCGATGCAGTCGCGGAGTTGGGGGCGGCGCTGGCCGACACGCTGCACGCCCTGCACCAAAAGGGCGTCGTCGTCCGAGACCTTCATCCGCGCGTGGTCGTCATGACCGAGAGCGGCCCCGTGCTCACCGACGTCGGGCTTGCCCGTGTCGACCTGCTCAGCACCCGTACTGCGGCCAGCCTCGTCCTCGAAGGCACGCCGTACGCGTCCCCGGAGCAGCTGCGCAAGACGGTGGTCGATCAGCGCTCAGACCTCTACGGCCTCGGCGTGATCCTCTGGACGGCACTCACGGGGACCCGGCCGTACGGGGACGACATTGCCATCTTGTCCGACCCGTCGTCCCGGCCATCCCTTGCCGCGCTACGGCCCGAGATCCCGAGCGCCATGGTCGCTGTGCTGGAGCAGTGTGTCGACCATGACCCTGAGCGTCGTCCGGAGTCCGCCGCCTCCGTCGCGGCGGTTCTCAGAGGCGAGGCCGACGCTGGGCGGGAAGCCGAGCGGGTCGCGTGTCAGAGCTGCGGTGCCACGCTCCTCCAGGGGCAGAGGCTGTGTCTGAGCTGCGGAAAGCTCGCGGTGGTGTTCGCACGTCGCACTCCGGCGGAGGGCAAGGGCCACCGGGTGGTGCTTCGGAAGGTCTCCGAAGAGGTCGAAACGCAGGACAAGCTCCGCACCAAGCTCGAGCCGCTGGTCCGCGAGCCGCTCCCGGAGTTGAACTTCATCCAAGGGGATGCGCGCATGTACTCGAAGGCCGAGCGCGAACGCGGGATCACGATGCCCAGCTTGCTGTTCGGCTCGCTCGATGAAGACGATGCGGAGCGCCTTTGCGCGGAGCTCAACGTCCCCGGTGTGAAGGCGGTCGTCGAGCGTGACCGCAAGAGCCTGCGCGCGATGGTGGTCATCTTCTCGATGATCGCGGCAGCGGTGGGCGCTCTGACGATCTTCACCCCCTTCCCGTGGTTCTTGTTTCCCGCAGCGGTCGTCCTGTTGGGATTGATCGGGGGCGCGGCGCACATGAGTGTCAAGAAGCGGGATGCGAAACCCGCGCTGCTGCAGCTTCGCGACGGACCCGCGGCTCTGCCTGCGTCTGACCCCCTCGTGGCCCGCCTTGCAGCGCTCTGCCAGGACCCCTTGGCCGACGACCTTCGGCAGCGGCTGGGTCACCTGGCGCTGACGGTGCAGCGACTTGTCGACCACCGGGGCACGCTCCCCACGGTGGAGCGCCAGGAGGTCGAAATGGTTACCGAACCGATCGCCTCCCTCGTTGGGCTGATCGAACTGGAGGTGAAGCGGGTCCGAGACCTCGACGCCGCACTCGCCGACCTCGACGAAGGTGCGCTGGTTCGAGCGCTGGCTTCTGCCAATGCCACCGAGTCGGACCCGGAGGCTCTGTTGGACGGGCTTCATCGCCTTCGAGACCTCGAGCAGTCCCGTGCTGCTGCGATGCACCGGCTCTTGGAGGCCAGCGCACTGCTGAGACGTGCTGCCGAACTCGGCCTTCGGGTCCGCGATGATGCGGCGCTGCAGGATCGTGAAGTCCAACGCGCACTCGCAGTGCTCGGCGAGGTCTGAGCGACTCCACGGATCGGTTGAAGGCCGACGACCTCACGATCCGGTGTTATTAGCCTTCGCATGCGAGGGCTCTACGCGATCGTCGACATCCCCGAGCCAAACGGACACTCGGCCGCGGCGCTGACGCAAGCCGTGCTTGGCGGACGTGGCCAGGGCGGGGCGGGGGCAAGCGTGGTCCAGCTGCGCGCCAAGTCTGCGACGACGCAGCAGAGGATCTCCATGCTGACTTCGATGGCCCCGTTGTGTGAAGCGGCGGGGAGTCTGCTGGTGATCAACGACGACATCGATGCCGCGATCGCGGGTCCTGCTGGCGGACTTCATGTTGGACAGGGCGACCCAGGCTCAGAGGATCTCCAACAGCTGCGCGGCCGCCTGCGTCCCGGTCTGGTCCTGGGCCTCTCGACCCACGACCGCGGTCAGCTCCAAGTCGCCTGTCAGCAAAAGCCGGACTACGTCGCATTGGGGCCCATCGCACCCACTGTCTCTAAAGAGAACGCCGATCCTGTTGTTGGCTTTCCCGGGTTGCTCGAAGGTTGTCGTCTTGCGACCCGTCCCGTCGTTGCAATCGGCGGCCTCGATCAAGCCTCCGGGGCGAAGGCGATCGAGCTCGGTGCGAACAGTGTTGCCGTGATCGGAGCGCTGCGCCACGAACGCCTTGCGGAGGTTCAGGCCCGTGCTGTTGCGTTGGCGGAGACGTTCGAACGTGCCTGTGCACCGCTTCCGTTCGACGAGGTGTGCGAAGCGGTCCCTGTTTTTGCGCCCGAACAGTTGTTGGAGATTGCTCGCTGGGCGGACGATCTCGCCTTGCTGATCGGCATGGGGCTTCCGTCCCGTTTCCGGCCAACACACGACGGGACGACTGCGCACTACCGGCCTTGCGATCTCCTGGACCTGCTCTACGTCCTCGATAAACGTGCCGACGAATCCTGGGACACGTGGTCGGAGCGTACGGATCGCGACGACGTTGGAGCATTGGTCCAACTGCGAAAACAGTGATCCGCACGGCGGCACGGTCTGTTCTGTCGCGGTCGCAGTCCGGTGTGAGGCGGTGGTTGTTCGGGTAGATGTCTCCGCGACGTCATCGACGTGTTTGTTCTTTTTTTTGCGTTCCTCGATTCCATCCGTCAGGATGAAAGGGAGGGTGTTGGATTAGTGAACAGCGGACAGACTGCAGCGATTGCGCGAGCGAGACGGGTCAGCACCGGTCCCCTGGCGCGAGTGCCAGTCGACGCGATGCGCCGCGCCCAGACGCTCGAATCCCGGATGCCGATGTTGTTCGGAGCCGCTTTCGTGGGCTTGATCGCCATCCAGGCTTGGCTGGCACTCGGCTGAGTCAGGCCCGTCGGTCGACGGTGTGTCTGCCTGAGCCCCCACCGCAGTGGCCGTCAGCTGTCCGAAGGCGCCCGATTGAGGCCGAACCGGAGATACTGACACCCGAAGGAGAGGCGTCAGTCGTGAACGGCGCGGATCAGGAGCGTCCGCTCAGCTAGCGCTCGGGTTCCGCGGCGCCGTATGATTCCGGAACCCCTTGCACGGGTCTGGAGCCTTTCCTTGGCAGACGACGTTCCGCCCAAGCCACCCCGCCTCCCTCCCCCGACCCCCAAACGCAGGACGGGAGAACTGCCGAAGGTCGGCGGCAAACGCAAGTCTGGTGAGACGCCAAAGGTCGGCGACACCAAACGAGGCTCCGAGGTTCCGCCTCCGCCTCCGCCGGTATCGATCCCGACGCCTCCGCCTCCTCCGGTCTCGATCCCAAGACCCAAGCCCAAGCGGATCAAGCCAACTCCGCCAGTGGTCTCGGGTGACCAAACCGATGCCGAACTTCGCGGCAACGTCGTCGCCCCGGTTGCCGGGGAGATGATGGTCGGTGTCAGTGAGGACGACCGGACGACGCTGCACAAGATCCCACGCGACATGAGCCGTGGGGAGTTCGACGACGAATCCCATACGCTCACGCGTGGGATCAGTGAGTCGAGCCCAACCATCCTGGATGCCTACGCGGACGAGGCTCGGGCGGCTGTTGCTGCGTACCAGGTCCTGCTGGAAACCGAGGAAGAGGCCGACCGCCGTGGACGGCTCCACTTCGAGATCGCGCGGCTCTCCGAGTGTGTCCTGGGTGACTTGGACCAGGCGTCGCAGCACTATGGCGAGGCGCTCGAGGCCACGCCCGATCGCCTGCCCGTGATCACGGGAGCCCGCCGAGTCATGTTGGCCCGGGCGGAGTACGCGAAGGCTCTCGAGCTCTTCGACCGCGAGCTGCGTGTGACGGCGGACCGGAGCACGAAGGCCTCGCTCATGTTCTGCAAAGCTCGGGTGTTGGAAAACCACCTGGGTCGAGCGAAGGAAGCTCGAGAGGTCTACACGTCGGCGGGTGACCTTGTCGTGAGCGACTCGGTTCTGCTCAAAGCGATCGAGCAGACCGACTGGACGCTCAAGGATTGGACCCACCTGGCGGAAGCCTACTCGCAGCAGGCCAACGCGGTCGGCACGGACGCGAAGCATCGCGCCGCGTTGGTCGTCCGACGGGCGCGACAGCTCGAGGTCCACTCCGAGGAACTCGACGCCGCCGCTCAGCTCTACGAGGAGGCCCTCGACATCGACCACCGTGCACCGGGGGCGGTCGAGTCTCTCAAGCGGCTCCACTACGACCGTCGCCGCTGGCGCGAGCTGATTCGGGTGCTGGAAACCGAGGGGGAGCTGGCCCAGGACCTGCCGCTACGCATCGCCTCGCGGTATCGCGTGGGACAGATTCACGCGGACCGACTTGGAAACCGGAAAGAGGCGATCGCTTCGCTGGAGGCAGCGGCCCGTGAAGCGCCGGACGAGCCGTTCGTGCTCGACGCCCTGGCGCGTCAGTATGAACGCGCGGGGTCTCACCCAGCACTGGCCGCGACACTGACCCGGCTCGCCGAAGCGACTCTCGATCCACGCGAGCGGTTGGGCTACCTGCACAGAATCGGCGAGCTGTGCCGGGACGAACTCCATGACGACGATGCGGCGATCGGTGCCTATGAAGCCGCGCTCGAGATCGATCCGACGTATGTGCCGGCTTTGCGATCGCTGGCACCGATGTACGCCGGCAAGGACAAGTGGGACCTCCTCGTGCAGATGCATGAGCGGGAGGCGCAGGCGATCCATGAGCCGGGCCGGCGCGCGGTGGCCCATGCTCGGGCGGCCGAGATTCTCGAACGGGCGAGCCGACGCGTTGAGGCGATCGCGCACCACGAGCGGGCCCTGACACTCGACCCTGGGCTTGCCTCATCGTTCCGTGCCCTTTTGCGCTTGTATTCGGCGACCGACGAGCATCACAAGCTCGTCGAGCTGTACGAGCGGGCGCTCGACAACGTCGATCGGGCCCGTCGCATCGAGTACCTGTTCGCCATCGGGGATCTCTACCGTGGTCCGCTCGATGACGCCGAGCAGGCCGAGGCTGCGTATCGACGCATCCTCGAGGCAGACCCGAAGCACCTTGGGGCTGTCCACGCCCTCCAGCGCACGGCAGAGCAGTCGGGGCGCTGGAGAAAGCTGGTCGACGCGCTGGAGCTCGAGACCCGAATGGTCTCCGACCGCACCGAGATCGTGGCGCTTCTCTACCGCGCCGGGATGGTCCTCAAGGACCACCTCGATGTTCGCAACGAAGCGGTGTCCCGGTTCAAGCGGGTCCTCGAACTCGACCCCCGACACAAGCAAACCCTGGCGAGCCTAGGCCGCATCTACCATGCCGATGGACACTGGGCGGACTTGGTCGAGGTGTATCGGCGAGAGCTGGACATCTGCGATGCACCGAGCAAGGTCGCGCTCTTGCACAAGATGGGAGAGGTCTACAGCCGCTTCCTGGCGCACCCCACCAAAGCCGCGGACTGTTTCCGTCAGGCGCTGGAGCTCGACCCACGGCACGCGCCGTCGTCCCATGCGCTGTCTCAGATCTTCATCGACCGCGGCGAGTGGGCTGAGCTGGTAGCCCTCGTCGAGCGAGAGCAGCACGACGCCCGTGATCCGAAGTCCGAGGCGGTGGCTGCGTTTCGGGCAGGCGAGATCTACGAGGAGCATCTGGACGACGCTGCGAGTGCTGAGGGTGCGTTTGCCCGGGCGACCGAGCTTCGCCCCGACGACGACGCAGCTGCGGAAGCCCTCGCGCGGGTGCGGACCCAGCTGCAGCGTTGGCAGGCGTTGGCCGAGGAACTCGAAGCCCGCGCATCGCGAACCGAGGATCCAGAACGCGCTGTCGCGCTGAGGCTTCGCGCGGGCGAGGTGTGGTTTGACCGCGTTTCCGCCGTGGATCGGGCGATCGGGTGCTACGAGGCGATCTTGGCGGTGTTCCCCGAGCACGTCGGCGCACTGCTGGGCCTCGAACCGCTGTACCGGCAGTCGAAGCGTTGGGTCGACCTTGCCGACATCTATGCGCGCCAAGTCCGAGTCTTCGCGGACCCAGGGGCGAAAGCTGGCGCGCTCACCGAGAGGGCGCGGGTGCTCGAGCTCCATGACGCCGGGTCACTGGACGATCTCGCCCAGTGCTACACGGCGATCCTCTCGCTGCGGCCCGCCGATCGAGGCGTGCTCGAGGGTCTGGAGAGGCTGGCCCTGCGCAGCGATGACCCCCGCGTGCTGGCTGAGGTCGATGCTCAGCTCGCCGACGCGGCGTCCGATTCGGAGCTCAAGTCTGCTCACCTGACGCGTCGCGCCGAAGCGATGGAGACCTCGGGTCAGCCCCAGGCGTTGGACGTCTTCCGTCTGGCGCTCCGGCTCGACTCGGATAACCTTGGTGCCGTGCGCGGACTGGCGCGGGTTGCCGAACTCATCGGTCACGGGCCAGCGCTGGTCGAGAGCGCCGAGGCTCAGGCCCGGATCGCACGGGACCCGCAGGAGGCTGCAAACCATTGGGCCCGCGCGGGTGTTGTCCAACTCGACCAGCTCGACGACCGCGCCGCGGGGGTTCGGGCGTTCGAGGAGGCGCTCGTCCTATGGCCGGATCACGTCGATGCGGCGACGCAACTCATCGAGGTGCTCTCCCGTGACGGCGAGTACGAAGTGTTGGCGGAGCGTTTGGGGCGAGCAGCGGCTGAGGCTCAGCAACCGGAGCGCCAACACACGCTTTGGGTGGAGGTCTCGAGGCTTCACGCCCGTGAACTCGCGAACCTTGGCGCGGCGTTGTCCGCTTTGCGAAAGCTCGTCGAGGCGCAGCCGAACAACGGCGCCGCGCACTACGAGCTCGGGGCGTTGTTGCACTCGGACAGGCGTTTCGAGGAGGCGGTGGACCAGCTCACGGCGAGTCTCGAGAACGACCCCGGAGCCGAGGTCGCACGCCAAGCCCACACGCTCTTGGCCTCGAGCCACGAGTCGCTCGGCGACAACGCTCGGGCGCATCGTCACTACGAGATGGCGCTGGCGCTGGCTCCCGAGGATCACGAACTGCTGCAGCGGGTCGTCAACCTGCAGATGGCGGATGCCGCGTACGAGAAGGCCGTTCCCATCGCGACGCGACTCGTCCAAGTCGCCCGAAACGATGCCGAGCGATGTCGTGGATTGGTCCTGCTCGCACGAGCCAAGAACAAGAACGACGAACTCGACGACGCGCTTGGGCACCTGGCCGACGCGGTCCTGCTCGAAGGCCCTCGCGGCCGCGCGTATGCGGAGCTGCGGCGGATGGCGACCGAGCCGGAGCACTGGAAGCGGTACGTCGACGCCCTAAGTTCTGCGATGCGACGCCGCGGTCCGTCGAAAGAACTGGCTCCCTCGCTCTACCTCGAGATGGCCACGGTACAGCGTGAACGCCTCCAAGATGATGTGGCGGCGATCCAAACGTTGTCGGACGGATTGCGAGCGTGTGACTCCAAGCCGACGCTCCGGTTCGCGCTTGCGAAGCTGTTCCGAGAGGCGTCTCGCAACGACGACGCGATCGAGCAGTACCAGTACCTCCTCATGGAGGAGGTCGACCACGCCGAGGCATGGCGCGGGCTCTCAGAGACCTACGGCGTGCTCGGCTGGGACCGCCACCAGGGGATGGCGCTGGCGTCTGTCGCGGTGCTCGATGATGCGAAGCCCGGCGAGCGAGCGCTGCTGAGGACCTGGAATCCAAAGACGAGCGCGCTGGGGACCGCGGTGCTGCGCGACGACGTGTTGGCCGAGCTGGTCGTGGCTCGAGAGCAACAGCTCGCAGCCTCGGGGCTCATCGCGGCTGTCTCGGAGGGCCTCTCCCGGGTCCGCCCTCCGGATCTCAGTCGCCACGGCGTGAGCGCTCGGGACAAGATCTCCACGCGATCGGAGCACCCGTTCCGCTCGTTGGTGGATCGGCTCGCGCTGTCGTTTGGAGTCGAGGAGTTCGACCTCTACGTGCACCACGTGGTGGACCGTCCAGCGGTCATCGAGAACACGCCCCGTCCGTCGCTCATCCTGCCGAACTGGTTGGGCGAGCTCCCTCGGTCGGGTCAGGTCTTCATGGTCTCGCATGCGCTCCACTTGCTGGCGCGCGGGCTGTACCCGATTGGCTTACTGAGCCATCGTGAGTTGGAGATTGTTCTTGCCGCGTCGGCGCGCAGTGTCGCGCCCGCGTACACGTCGCAACACGCGAGCCCCGAAACGTTGGACGACAGACTCCGGCTGATCCTCAGGGGCCTACCGAGGCGTCGCAGACGTGGATTCGAAGCTGCGGCGGAAACGTACGCTCGGAGTCGCCCTCTGGACTTCAATACCGCCACGCAGTGGATGCAACAAACCGCCCGTCGTGTCGCGCTGGTGGTTGCGGATGACCTCGGTCCATCCCTCGCGACGCTTGCGCGGATGGAAGGCTTGGGCATGGCGAGCGGTGAGGAGTTTGCGCGCCATCCGGTGGTCGGGGACCTGATGCGCGTTTGGATCTCCAAGCCGGCGATGGTTGCCCGGCAGCGTTTGGGGATGCTGCCGCCGACCTCCCGAACCGGGCAGCCTCCGCCAGGACGTTGATCGTCCGGGCGCGGAGCTGCGTCGGTGGAGCTTCCCTGGTAAAAAGGCAGAGGGTGTCGGATCTGCTCCAGGGCTTCTGGGATGTCCGCCTGCAGGGGGATGTTCTCATCGCCTGCAGGTTGGAGAAGCATTCCGGAGACATGGTCGACTTCCTGGCGAGCTTCGACGGCTTCTATGCCGCGTTGGGAGGCGCCGACGCCTCATCGTTCAGACTGCTCATCGATTTGCGCGCATCGATGGGTCGAAACGATCCCGACTTCGAAGACCGCCTCGTCGAACGCCGACGCGAGCTGTTTCGCCGCTTCGGGCGGACTGCCGTTCTCGTGCGCTCTGCGGTCGGGCGAATGCAGGTCCAGCGTCATGTCGACGGGGATGGGTTCTCGGGGATCGTGACAGTGTTCCTCAGTGAGCCAGACGCGCTGGCCTGGCTTCAAACGGACTGAGCTCAGCCGTCGAGTAGAGAGAGCTCGCGCATCCGCCTCCACAGCGTCGAGCGGCTGATCCCCAGAAGCTCGGCGGCGTGACTGCGCTGGCCTCCAGACTCTCGTAGGGCCTCTCGGATTCGGGCGCGTTCGTCGTCCTCGGCGGAGCCGCTCCGGCGGCTTTGTAGCTGCTCACCGCGAAGCTCGGGAGGGAGTTCGGTCGGGTCGATGACGTTGCCCTCGCCGACTGCGAACACATACTCGATCACGTTGAGCAGCTCGCGAATGTTGCCGGGCCAGGAGTACTCACGAAGCAGGAGCATCGCCGCTTCGCTGACCCCGTCCACCGTCCGTCCTCCCTGTGCGTTGAACCGATCGATGAAGTGCCAGATCAGCGCTTCGACGTCTCCGGTGCGCTCCGAGAGCGGAGGGATGAAGACCGGGACCACTCGGATCCGGTACATCAGGTCCTCGCGAAAACGACGCTGTTCGACTTCGCGGCGCAGCGACTTGTGGGTCGCGGCCAGCAGACGGATGTCGGTGGAGCGGGCTGTCACCCCTCCCACCGGAACGAAGGTGCGCTCTTGCACCACGCGCAGGAGTCGGGCCTGGATGTCGAGCGAGAGCTCCGCGACCTCGTCGAGAAACACCGTGCCGCCGTCGCCCAGTGCGAACAGTCCGGCACGCTCGGAGATCGCCCCCGTGAACGCGCCTTTGACATGTCCGAACAGCTCCGACGCCGCAAGCTCGGGCATCAGTGTCGCGCAGTTGATCGGCTGGAACGGACCGCTGCTCCGAGAACTCAGCTTGTGGAGCGCGTGCGCAGCGAGTTCTTTGCCCGTACCGGTCTCACCGCGGAGCAGAACGGAAGCGTTGGTCTTGCCCACGCGTTCCAGCAGGCGAAACAGAGAGAGCATCTCGGGCGCCACGGTCACCATTCCGTGAAACTCCACGAGTTCACGCTCTGGCCGCTTCACGAGGTTCACGCCTCTTTTGATACCGCAAAACCCGGCGCTCCGCGGGTGATCCGGCTCAGAACTGCAGCGGTAGCTCGGGCGGGGCCTCGTCCTGCAGGAGTTCGAACGCGGCACGATGTTGGGTCGAGCAGCGCAGCGTCTCCATGTCGGGTGCCCGAACCATGAGTTCGCAGCGGGCGAGTTTCGAGTTGAGGCAAGACTTGTGGCCGCGCGGCGGGTTTAGGTATCGAAGCGCAACGAAGTCACGAGCCGACGCTTGAAAGCTCGCCTCGATGCTGGTGTCGCGTCCCCGACTCTCGAACGACCAGTGGAAGCCTTCGACCGAAGCGTTGGCCCGCAGCGCCTGGAGCATGCCGACCCGTTGAACGATTCGACCTGAGGCTCGGACCGAAGCCACGGTCAGTGGCGGGGTCCACAATGGGCCAAACTGCAGCCAAACCGTCGCGGCTTCGAGGAAGACTTCCGGGGCGTCGTCGAACCCCGCGACCTGGCCCCAGGCGTACCGGTCGGTGTGTCGACTTCCCCAGTTGTGGTTCTGCGAGCCAACCCATCCGTCGATCGAGATCTCGCGGTCGCCGATCGTCAGCGTGCCCGAGTAGCGGGCCAGCGGTGAGCCGACCAACAACTTGGCCTTGGGAAATCCCCCCGTGTAGAGGCGCTCGGGGAGCATGAGCAGTGGAGGCGCCGGGCTCTCGTAGCGCAGCGACCATCGGACATCGTCGATGCTGCCGTTGCACTGCTGAAGGTCGAGCGTGGATTCGCCGATACGGACGTCGATCGTCTGGTTGGAGAAGCTGCAATCGGCGAGTGGGTGCTCGGCTTTGCGGGCGATGATTTCGTCTCCGTCGAAGAGAATGGCCCAGAGTTCTCCGAGGGAGGGACGACTGCCGTCGGCCGGGATGAAGACCGTGTAACGGATCCAAAACGCCAAGCGTTGGCTGGGGTGGTTGGCGCGCTGAAACCAGCTTTCGTAATGCCCGCGGGCCGGATCCGACCAACGGGCGGCCCCCATGTCCGCCCGGTCCACGAATGTTGGCCTACCACGAAAACAGGCTCTCGGACCGGCCCGGATGGCGCCGGGACTTGGTCCGCGGCTCAGGTAGAGTTGCTCTGTGTTTCGTTCTCATCTCAACGGATATCGCCGGCTGGTGATCCGTAGGGCGCGAGTTGTGGACGAACCTTGTCTCTGCGTCGTCCGGTGGGTTTGCTCGGGGGGGCGGTCGTGACCACGGAGCTCGATCCGGACCTGGTAGATCCCAGAACGCCGCGGGAGGACACCCTCCGTGGTGAAAAAGAGCGCGTCGCAGCGCTCTTGTTCGGCACCCCAGTCCCAGAGCACCGTGTGGGTCGGTACCGCCTGAACGGGATGCTGGGACAGGGCGCGATGGGCGTGGCCTACAAGGCCTGGGACGATGATCTGCACCGCGCGGTCGCAGTCAAACTGATCGGTCCCGAGGCGCTCGACGTGGGCGGTGCAGAAGCTCGCTTTCGGCGAGAGGCGACCGCCCTGGCACAGCTTGCCCACCCCAACGTAGTGGGCATCCACGAGATCGGTGAACACGAGGGCAGCCTGTTCATCGCGATGGAGCTCGTCACCGGCGTCACGCTTCGAGCTTGGCTCGCGAACGCCGAGCCCACGTGGGCCGAGTGCTTGGCGGTCCTGGTGGGTGCGGGGCGGGGGCTGGAAGCGGCTCACGACAGAGGATTGGTCCACCGGGACTTCAAGCCTGCGAACTGCATGGTTGCCGAAGATGGGCGCGCACGTGTGCTCGACTTTGGGCTGGCACGCGGCGCCTTGGATGGGCTGAATGAAGGCGAGCGGACCGGTACGGACACTCGCGGGCGCGGCGGTCTGGATGTCACGCTCACGGAGACTGGCGCGACGCTGGGGACACCGGCCTACATGGCGCCCGAGCAGCTTCGCGGTGGCGCTGCGAGCCCGCACAGCGACCAGTTCGCGTACTGCGTCGCCCTGTATGAGGCGCTCGAGGGCGTTCGGCCCTTTGGTGGAACGCGGGTGCTGGACCTCTACAACAACATCGAATCTGGGACGATTCGCCGCGGAGAGCGGGGGTCGAGAAGTGCGCCGCGTGGCTTGGTCGCGTTGGTCGAGCGCGGGCTTGCGTCCGATCCCAAGGATCGGTGGCCGACGATGGGGGCTTTGGTCGACGCAGTGGAGGCGTGGCCGGAGCGACAACGCCGGCGACGTCGTTGGTGGCTCGTCGGAATGGGCAGCACTGCCGCTGTGGCGACCGCAGCTCTGGCGTGGCTGCCGGAGGAGCCGTGTGGGGACATCCCAACACTCGCGGCATGGCAGCGCGACCGTCAGGCGGGGATCGAAGCACTCTTTGCGAAAGACGCTCCACTTTCCCCGGCGGTGTGGGAGTCGTTCGACCAGGCTCTCGACGAATGGGCGGACGACTGGGCAGGGCGGCAGGAAACTGCATGTCGCGGTGCTCGGGAGCTTGGCGACGCCACGGAAGAAACGCTGGGGCGGCAACGTGCATGCCTCGAGCGTCGTGCGCAGACAACCGACACGCTGCTCTCCGAGTTGGAGCGCGCGGAGAATCCGGCCCAGCACGCGATGGAGGTGTTGCGGCGGATCCCTTCGCTCGAAGGGTGCGAGGATGCCGATGCCCTCCTCCGGATAGGCCCGCCGCCGCCGGCGTTGGCAGACGAGGTCGCCGCGGTCCACGTCCAGCTCGACTCCAGCCTTGCTGCGCAGGCCTTGGGGGCGGGTGCCAGCGCCAACGCTCTCGCGAACGCGGCCTGGCAAGAGGCGCAAAGGCTGGCCTATCCCCCGTTGCGGGCCGAGGCCTCTCTGCATCGAGGCCGACTTCGACATCACAGTCTCGAGACCGGTGAAGCGGATCTTGTCGCCGCGCTGGAGGATGCAGAGACCTCCGGGGACGACGCAATGGCGGGTGACGTCGCGCTGGCTCTGAGCGTGCTGTTTACCGACCTCGACCAGCCCGCGTCGGCGAAACAATGGGTCCGCGTCGCCAGCTCGAAGCAGTCTCGGACGAGCGCGGGCCCGCGAAGGCGCGGCGACTTGGCCATGCATGTTGCAGCCCTGGCCCTGCTCGAAGGGAACTTGGAGCTGGCCGACAGTGCGAGCCGCAACGCCGTCTCCTTGTACGACGCGTCGCTTCCCCAGCGGCACCCTGTGTACCTTCGGGCGGTCTCCATGCGCGCTCTCGTCCTGGAATCCCGGGAACCCGACCATGCTGGGCGAATGCACGACGCTGCGGTCGAGGGCCTGGAGGAGATGCTTGGCGCCCAACATCCCGACGTGGGGTTTGCACGGCTCAATCGGGGCGTGTTTCGGATCTCGATGCGGGACGACGCGCGTGCACGGGAGGACCTGAACGCAGCGTTCGAGATTTCCGCGGCTGCTGAACGCCCGAGGCTGGCGTTGGACGCTCTGGTCGCGCGCATCCTGCTGGATTCGTTGTCGGAGCCGATCGACGCAGAAGCGCTCGAACTCGTGAAGTCATGGGCCGAGCGCCTGCCTCCGGGGGACAGCGATCGCCTCAACCACGAGGCCACCCTCGCAGGGTTTCGACTCCGCGCAGGGCAGGCCGCCCAGGCCCTCGAGGACTACAAGGGGGTTCTGCAACAACACGTCAGGGCAGACGAGGTGCGGCCGGTCCTCGTCGGCCTGGACGAGAGCAACATCGGAGAGTGTCTGCTCGAGTTGGGGCGCGAGGCGGAGGCGGAAACTGCCTTCGAACGTGCACTCGAGCTTCTGGAGCCTGAGCTCCCTCCGGACGACCATCGACTCGCATACCCTCTGGTCGGACTGGGCCGGGTCTTGCTCGCGAGTGGAGCCACTTCGGAGGCACTCCCTCTTCTGGAGCGGGGGCTGGCCCTGGCGCTGGCAAACCCCTCCGACGCTCTCGGTCTGGCGCAAGCGCGCTGGGCACTGGGACGCGCGCTGGGCTCGACCGGAGCTGAGCAGCGGGCAGGGGAGTTGGTGCGCGCTGCCAAGGACGGATTCGCGGCTCTCCCGGACCCGCAAGCAAAGCTGCTCGCCGAGCGTTGCACGGCGTGGCTGGCCCCCGAAGAGTGACCCAGCGAGCGGTGTCCCATGGGGTGACCTCGTCGAGACCGTGCTGGGCGTGCGAGCGCCCGTTGGAGCCCGCAAATGCGGGGGGGTCGCAACCACGGGCGCCTTCCGCAAGCTGTGTCAGTCTCCACCCATGGCGCCGGAACTCAAGCCCGTCCTTCGCAGTGCCAAGGCTGGCGATCTCTCCGATGTGCGCGTGGCTCTGGACGCGGGCCTGCCCGTCGATGCCGCGGACGAGAAGGGTCTGACCCTGCTCATCGCCGCTGCGACCGCGGGCCACGCTGAAGTTGTGACCGAGCTGCTCGGGCGCGGTGCGGATGTCGAGAAGGCGAACGAGGGCGGACGAACGCCGCTTGCAAGCGCTGCCTACCGGGGCCGGGTGGACGTGATTCGGTTGCTGGCGGCGCACGGAGCGAAACTGGACTTCGTCGACCCGTCGGGACGTACAGCGTTGATGTACGCCGCGATGTTCAACCAGCCGGACGCGGCCTGGGCGTTACTCGATGCGGGGTCCAATGCTGAAGCTACGGATCCCAGCGGACGTACGGCGTTGCAGGTGGCTCGTGCGGTCGGGTCGAAGGGGGTCGCCGATGTGCTGGAGGGCGGCCAGCGTCCAACGTGACGTGGGTAGGGTTACAGTGGCTGGACTTCGCTAGAGCGCTTCGTGTCGTTCTTCGAGAAGCACGTCCCGGGCCGGAAGTCGGTACTCGCCGTGGTCAACCCGGCCCGACGTAGACCGCGGGACCGGTCTCTTGGCAGACCGTTCGCAGCGCCTTCCACTGCGCGTCGGTGAGAACCGGCTTGGCTTCGCTGACGTAGTTCTCGAGCGCGTTCTTGCGGGTCTCGCCGCTGGGGTGCGTGGAGAGAAACTCGAGTGCGCCGGGAATCTCCTGGCCTCGGTCGCTCAGGCGGTCGAAGAAGGCGAGTAGACCGCGGGAGTCCATGTTGGCGGCGTTGAGCAGCTCGACGCCCGAGCGGTCGGCGTCGAGTTCGTCTTCGCGGCTGTAGTGATTGACCACGGTGGATTTCACGAGCTCGGCGCCCATGCTGTCGTCGACGGTGAACAGGCGGAACACGCCGTAGCCCATGGCTTCGACCATGCCCCTTGCTGGGTGACCGTTGGTGACGTGTGCCATCTCGTGGGCGAGGACGCCTGCGATTTCCTCGGCCGACCCCGCCTCCTCGACGATGCTGCGGTAGAGCACGATGTGGCCGCCCGGAGCGGCGAACGCGTTGAGCAACTCCTGGTCGGCGACGTACACCCGAAACTCATAGGTTCCGTCGGTTTGCGCGGCGAGAGCCTCGACGAGGATGTCGAGGGCCTGGAGTCCCTCGCTTTCCTGGCAGAAGTCGGTCTCTTTGCTGAGCTCGTCGATCATCTGCGAGCCGACGGTGGCCTCGACCGAGGCGGGGACGAAGCGCGAGACAAAGCCCGAGAGGAACGGGATCGCGAGGAAGAAGAGCCCGATCGAAACCGCGAGGAATGTGCCCAAGGCGGCCAGCCTGCGCTTTCGACGTGCTTGCGGCGTCACGCCTGAAAGGTAGGCGGTCCGGGCCGTTGCGGCCAGTGCCACCGAAAAACCCCCGCGAGCATGGGGCCCGCGGGGGTTTGACGGCGGTTAGAACCGCCGGATGAGCAGGAATACACGCTCCGGGCTCATCGGGACGCCCGGTGGCCGGACATGGTGCACGGGTTGGCCATAAGGGTTGCCGCGGCCTTCCGCGCCGGCGGCGAACCAGACGAACGCGCCAACGAGGATGAGCAAGGTGTTCCCGAAGAAGCCGGCGATGATGAACGCGGCTGCCGCAGCTTTTCCGATCTTCACCGCGATGTCCGTCGCGCGCCGACCTCCGACGCGGGTCGCGAGGACCGCTCGCAGAACCCGCCCTCCATCCATGGGAAAGGCTGGCACGAGGTTGAACAGACCCAGCGTTAGGTTGGCGACGATCAGCGACCCGAGCAGACCGTAGGTGGGGAGACCGACGAGGCTGACCAGCGCCCACAGACCCGCCGCGATCGCGAAGTTGACGGCGGGGCCGGCGAGCGCGATGTGCAGCTCTTGTCTGGGGGTGCGGGGATTGCCCTCGAGCTGAGCCACGCCGCCCATCGGCCACAACACGATCCTTCGGGTGCGGATGCCGTAGTGCCGTGCGGTAAGGGCGTGTCCGAACTCGTGGAGGAGAACGGACCCGAAGACGCCGACGAGGAATACAACGCCGAGCACCGCCGCCAAACCCGTGCCCGCGCCTTGGTAGGCGGCCCAGGCCGCCCATGCGACCAGCAGCAAGAACGAGGTGTGTACGTAGGCGTCGATTCCCGCGAATCGGCCGAGTTTCCAGGACCACTTCATGATGACCCGTCCAACCTGTGCACCCGGAGCGGCCTGCCAAGAGGCGGGGTTGGCGTCGAAGCGTCGGAGGGGGAAGTCTCAGGCGATTTCAGCGGCTTAGCTCGTCCCTCATTACCGGCGCTTTACGTCTATGATGGCGGCCTATGAGGTGCGCACGCTACCTCCCGTTGCTCCTGTTGGTTGGCTGCTCTGGAAAGAGCTCCACCCCCAAACCCAAGAGCGCGCCGCAGGCGGTCGCAGCTCCGACCAAGGCAAAACCACGGTTCGTACCCGCGGCCGCTGGCCAGCCGGTGGCCGAGGAAGTGCAAGGAGTCGTCTCGGGCTCGGCCGGCGAGCGGGTCGTGGTCTACGTTGGCGCGAGCTGGTGCGGCCCGTGCCAGGAGTTTCATGCTGCGCTGGAGCGTGGCGCGCTCGACGATGAACTCGCCGGGATCAAGTTCCTCGAATACGACGCAGACGTGGACAACGAGCGCCTCGAAAACGCTGGGTACGGCGGCCGCCTGATTCCGCGGTTTGCGTTGCCAGGTCCGGACGGTCGTTTTGGGGGCAAGAAGATCGAAGGCGGCATCAAAGGGCAGGGGAGCGTGAAACACATCATGGACCGCTTGCTGCCGCTGCTCGGCGAGACCACCTGACAACGTGATCCGTTGCTCCACGCGCCGTGCCGTGCGAGGGTGCTGGCGAGGCGCACCGCATGTTTGAGAAGTTTCGTAGCGACTTTAAGCGCCATGGCAGCCAGCTCTCTGAGCCGGGCACATGGGTCATGGCGGTCTACCGTTTTGGCCGGTGGAAGAACAAACTTCCGCAGCCGGTTCGGTGGTTTGCGCAGAAGGTTTACCGGGTTGGGTTTCTCGCGACCAACGTCTCTTGCGGGTGTCATGTCGGGGACACGGTGGAGTTTGGCGAGGCCCCGCACCTGATCCATGCCAAGGACATCCTGATTCACCCCAAGGTGAAGCTGGGGGACCGCGTGGGTCTGATGCACAACGTCAGCCTTGCGACCACGGTCGATCGCCCCGGCGTTCCTGAGATCGGCAACGACGTGTTCATCGGAACCGGAGCGGTTCTGATCGGCCCGGTGAAGGTCGGCGACGGTGCACGGATCGCTCCGAACTCGTTGGTGCTCAACGACGTTCCTGCTGGGGCGACGGCGATCGGCGTTCCTGCACGTATCGTCCGCGCGCCGAAGCTCAAGGCTGTTCCTGAGTCCTGAGTCCCGGAGTTCCGAGCAGCTGAGTTCCGGAGTCCGAGCAGCTGAGTCCCGGAGTCCGGGCAGCTGAGTCCCGGAGTCCGAGCAGCTGAGTCCCGGAGTCCGGGCAGCTGAGTTCCGGAGTCCGGGCACCTGAGTCCCGGCAGCTGAGGCCTGGGTCCTACCACCCTGTATGTCGTCGAATCCTTTGGATTCGACGCTGTGGGGGGAGGACGACTGCCTACGCTGGGCGAATCCTTTCTTGGGTTTGGGGGGCGGGGCTCGCGGGTGTGGCGGTTGAGAACCGTGGGGGGAAGGGCGAGGCTGGGAGGGATTCGCCCTAACCCGTAGTCTTCGCAGCGTCGCTGTGGAGGGCTGCGGGTGGGAACTCGAGGACGAGGGCGCCGTCTTCGAGGCGGAGCCGGATGTCTTGCAAGAGCGCCTCGCAACGGACCTGCCACAGCTCGGGATCGATCTCCGCGGCGGAATCGAACCGCTCGCCGCCACCGATCAGGGTGAGGGCATCGTCGAGGTGCAGCGCGCTGCCGTGAACGCGGAGTTCGGGTCCGACTCCGTCCGGCGGGTGTGACAGCTCGAGCGTGAGCCCCTGGTCGCTGGTGGCATCGCGGGTGACGTGCGCGATGAGGTTGACGAGCACACGCTCCACTCCAGTGCGGTTGGCCTGAACGCCGATGAGTTCGGTGGAGAATCCGGCGGTGTGGATCTTGGCGGTGGTGAGGGCGCGAAGGCCCGAGGCGAGTTCGCGAATCACCGGGGTGAGATCGAAGGGGTGGGTGAGCCGACTTGGCCCGTGCTGAACGCGGTCGAGATCGTGGACCAGCCGTTCGAGTTGCCCGAGCAGGCTCTGGCTGGTTTGGTCGTCGCCGACACTGGGCCGGAGCGCGCCGAGCAGTCGCTGCGCGTCGGTGGCAACGCCGGCGATCAAACCGCGCATCGCGGTGACCCGTCGCTCGTGCCGGGCCGAGCTGGTGCGGCGACTCTCGAGCTCAGCCTGGGCCTCGACGTGCTCGAGTGTGAGGGCGATCAGAGGTCCCATCCGGTCGAGCGCTGCGCCTTCCTTGGGCCCCCAGGTGCGGGGCTTCGGGCGGTCCATCATGACGATGCCGAAGGGTTGGATCTCGCGTTCGCGGCGGATGGGAAGGATCAAAAGCGAGCGGGCGCCCAACTCGGCGAACGCTGGCGCTATCGGCCGCATTCGGGAGTCGGACTCCGAGTCCTCGAAAGCGACAGGGGCGTCGGCGTTGCGCAATGCCTCGATGAGCCGTGGCGCATCGGAGAGGTCGACGCGGATGCCGTCGAGTGCAGCTTGGCTTTCGGAGCCGGCGCTGGCGTGGAACCGGATCGCGCGTGGCCCATCGAATGCGCCGTAGCTGACGCGGAAGCTGGGGAAGGACCACGCAGTCTCGATGAGGGCGTCGAGAGCTGCCATCGGGGCGCGGGCCAAACCGCAGTTGGCGGTGGTGGACGTTTGCATCGCACTCACGCCGGGACCACCGTGCAAGTCCCGTGCGACTCGAAAGGCGTCGTCGTCGTCCCAGGGATCCATGCCCAACACTATCTACGATCTGCGCCGCTTCGTGCCTGCGAATCTCATTTTAGATTTGGGACGTCGGTCTTGCGGGCTGGGTCATCCTGCCTCATCGGGGTTTG
Organism: Nannocystales bacterium; assembly: GCA_050633305.1. GTDB lineage: Bacteria > Myxococcota_A > Polyangia > Nannocystales > Nannocystaceae > CAJXVA01. Next base: position 101,824 of record JBOEGF010000042.1, on the reverse strand, counting down.
ACCGGTCGCACAAGATCCAGCCGGCCGGGTTGAGACGACCCGGTCCGGTACAACGGCTGGTCGATCTTGAGACAGTCAACGCCGTTGCCGTCGGTCGATCAGCAGGTGTTCGAACATGATGGGGCGGACCAAGCCGCCGACGCCGCCGCTTGCTCCGACGCGAACTCGCCGACTTCACGCTCGGTACGGGTTGTCGTCGGCGCCCTGCTTCGGGGTTCTCTCGCATGCGGAGAATGCTCCGCCGTCAGTCGACGAGGCGTACTTTGCCCTTGGTCTTGGCGGGCCACGTGGCCAAGACGGCGCCCACCGGCGAGGTCAACCCATGTTCCTTCATCGCCAACTTGGCGCCGATGGTGAATGCGTTCGTTCCGTCCATATCGACCTTCTCGGGGAGGGTCTGCGTGGCGTTGACGCGTAGCGGGCCAGCTTCCGCGGCCTCGAGCAACGCGTTGATCTCTGCTTGCATCGCAGGGCTCTCGGGGTCGTCGGTTCTCACGTCGAGGCGGACCCATACGGCGACTGGCTGGTCTGGGGTCCAGCCAGGATCGACGAGTGGAATCATCACCGCCGTGTGGGTCGACCCCGACTGATGACGCGTTTGCGCGGTCGAACGTGTCTTCCAACCCTTGAGGTCCGGTCGCGGGATCGCGGTGAACTCGAGGACGTCGGTCTCAGGGTCGCGGTCGAGGGCCGCGGCTACGGTGGGGAAGCGCTGGACTCGAACCTCCCGCGTGAGTGGGAAGCCATCGCAAGCGAGGCCACCGAGCAGTGCTACGAGAAGGACACGGCGGAGCACATCACAAGTCTATCAGCCGTCGCGGGCAGCCCTGTCTGCGACGGCGGGGCTACTCGGCCTCTGTCGTCTCTCGTAGGACGCTCTCAAAGCTTGGCGTCGGTCCAAAGTGCAGCGCTTTGGATCGCTTCCAAGAGCGCAGCAGTCCAGCGCTCTCCAACCCGAGCAGGTCGGTGCGGGCCGTCTGGTAGGAGACCGCGTGGTACGACTGATGTTCGGCGATCGTGTAGTCGGCACCCGGATGGCGTAGGGCGTGGCGAAGGAGCGCCGTCTGACGATGGTTGTACTGGCTGCACGTTCTCAGGGCTCCGACGAAGGCTCGCTGGTCCTCGACGGAGCGCTGGATGTAGCCCTTGAGATTTTCGATCGCCCGCGTGATGACGTCCAGCTGATGGATGATGAAATAGGTCGCGTCGTTGTCGTCGGTCTCGGCGTGGAGGAACGCTCGGCCATATTTCGCGGGGGCCTTCTTGATGACGCTGGAGATGGTGACGAACTCCAGCAGCCAGTACTTGGAACGAAGCGCGGACCAATAGAAGAGCGCTCGCGCCGTGCGTCCGTTGCCGTCTACAAAGGGGTGGTCGTAGGCGAGCCAGAAGTGAACGAGGATGGCCCGAACGATCGGCGGCAGGAAGGGACCGGTCTCTCCATCGTCGTTCGCGAACGCACACATCGCGTCGAGTCGGTCGGGGAGGGAGTCGGCGGGAGGCGGTTCGTGGAGAACCTCGCCGGAATCGCTGACGACGAAGATGGTCTCGTCGGGCCTACGGAGTCTGCCCGCGTCGTCGGGATCGTCGAGGGTGTCGACTGTCACGTATCGGTGCAGCTCGAACAGCAGCTCGGGTGACAAGGGTTCCTCGACATGCTCCCGGACCCACTCCATGGCCCGATAGTTGTTGAAGATCATCTGCTCGTGTTTCGTTCGAGGCTTTCGCTTCGTCCGGAGCATCTCCTTTGCGACTTTGCGCGTGGTCGAGGCACCCTCGAGCTGGCTCGAGGTGATGGCTTCCTCCATCAGCGAGGTGACGATGTACTGGTCTCGTGCTTGATTGGATCGCAGCTGGCCCGCCATCCCAATCGAGCCGTGGGAGTTGCTGTCGATGCTGTGCAGGCTTCGCAGGACCTGGTCGGGCAGGCTGTAGGAGAAGGCCCGTCCGCTGGGGTCATGCAGTCCCAGGGGTTTGGATGCGCTACGTCGCGAGAGCTTGAATGCGCCCCACCACGCTTCGTGTGACACGCCCGCCGGTGGCATCCGATGGCGGAGCTCGTCCCAGTGCAGGTAGCGACCTCGATCGTCTACGCTAGAAAAGACCGCAAAATCAGCGAGTTGCGACGCCGTAAGCGCCGCGAAGCATTCCTGGAATGCCGGTGGCCGCGCCGGGATCTTCATGACAACTACTAATATGTACTAAATTAGTAGTTGGCTGCAAGGATCTTTGTTCAGTCTGCGCGGTACTGCTCGATCGCGGCGTTGACCTCCACATCGTCGAGGATGTGGTCGGTCTTCTTGGCCACGCCGAAGATGTGTTTGACCAAGCCTTCCTCGGGCTCGATACCCCGCGACTTCAACCAGTACACCACGTTGCTCTCGCCGGACATGAAGCCGATCTCGATCGACTGGCGCTTGCCGAACCACCCCGCAGGGACGCCGGAGTAGATCTGGTCCGCGAGTCCCTCGTGCCCCTTGTTGATCGCCTTGATGACCGCTGCAGCGTGCACACCCGTCGCAGTTCGGAAGGCATCGTCGCCGACGAGCGGGTACTGCCCGGGCACCGGGACGCCCACAGCCCGCGCCACGGTCCGGCACCATGGCACGAGGTTGGTCAGGTCGCGGTCGCCGAGTTCGCCCATGAGCTTGAGGTTCATGAGTGTTTGGTCGAGCGCCGCGTTGCCCACCCGTTCGCCGATGCCGAGCGCGGTGCCGTGAATGCGGTCGGCTCCCGCTTCGATGGCCCGCAGGTTGTTGATCACTCCCAGGCCGCGATCGTTGTGTCCGTGCCAGTCGATGCCGACGTGCTCGGCGCCCATCGACTCGAGCAACAGACGCGTGAAGGAGATCAGATCCATCACGCCCTCGGGAGTGGCATGACCGACGGTGTCGCACAGGCACAGGCGGGTGACCCCGTGTTCGACGGCCGCGCGGAACAGCGTGTCGAGTGTCGCGGGCGGGGTGCGGGTGGTGTCCTCGGTGACGAACGTCATCGGCAGCTCGTGCTTGCGGCACAGGTCGGCGGCCATGATCGTGCGCTCGAGCAACAGGTCGGTGTGCCAGTTCTCGGCGTACAGCCGGATGGGACTGCTGCCGAGGAAGGCGTACACGGTGATCGCCTCGCCGGTCTTCTGCGCGATGTCGGCGATCGCGTTGATGTCGTTGGCGTGGGTCCGTCCGGCGCACGCGAACTCGATGCCGAGCTTCTCTTGTTGCGCGTACCCGATGAGTGCGGTGACATCTTTGACCGCGCGGGCACCCGCACCGGGGAGTCCGAGGTCGACCGCGTCGATGCCCAAGCTCGCGGTGAGGCGGAGGATCTCTTGCTTCTCTTCGATGCTCGGGTCACGGACGGACGGCGACTGGATTCCGTCACGCAGGGTCTCGTCGAAGAACGAGAGCTTCTTGCGCTGAAGCGGGGACAGGGGTCCCTTGCGGTTGCGTGTGTTCCAGTCGAAGATCAGGTCGCCGAGGTTGGTGTCGGGGGTGTCCTGGGCTCCGCTGTCGGCCATGAGCGGAGCGTACTACAGCCGCTCAGCTGCAAGCGCCCGTTGAATCACGTCTTGCGGCGTGGACAGGTCTGGCCGGAGAAGGCACGAGCCGAACTGGTCGAAGCTCTCAGGCTCTTTCTTCCATTCGTTGCGGCCCTCCAAGATGGACGTGTCGATGTCGGCCATCTCGGCCCCGAAGGCCAGGTCACCTTGCGTCGAGCCCGGCCGCGGTGCACTCCGCTGCGGCTCGCATCCCGCTTGCGGCGAGGATGCATCGCTCGATCTGCTCGAACGCTTGTGGCGCGGCACTGTGCTCCATCCGGGCATCGGCTGCGCACCGGGCAGTGTCTTGAAGTTCGCGTTTCGCTTCCTCGGGGAAGTCCGGCTCGTCCCGAGCGAGCTTGGCCAGTTTTTCGCACAGGGGCCCGAAGCGCTGGTCCCCACCCGACCTGGGGCGAGCGGGATCGTCGAGGGCGCAGTCGAAGAAGGCCCCGAGGTCGGACGCGCGCGAGATGCACTCAACCTCGCGGTCGAACACCGCGGGTGTTTCGGAACGCTTGCGACGCGCGTTGGCGACACAGGTTTCGACCAGCTCTTGTCGACTGCTGGGGTCGGGGTTGGACCCACGGCTGGCGATCATCAACTCCGTGAGCTTCTCGCAAAACAGCTGTTCGGGGTCGCGGTCGTCCTCTTCGGCGTCGCCCTTCGCGACGGGAAGCTCCGGCTGTGCAGGCTCGACGATCTCCGGCTTCTCGTCGACGGTCTGGGGCGATTCAACTGCCCCGGCTGGCTCGCTAGGAGCCGTTTTGCACCCGACCACACACGCGAGGGCGAACAGAGGGCCGAGTCTCATCGCGGCACGCTATCGGAGCATCACAGATGCGTCCAGAGCTGGACGATCTAGGGAACTCAGGCGTCGAGCCAGCTGGGGTTCAGGCTGCCGTTGCGTGTGGCGCCGCAGTGCGCGAGCAGGCTCGTGAGCCGTCCGCCGTGCAGGAGCTCCACGGGATAGCGGTCTTCGAACACCTCTTCCTGCGCCTGGGTGGTGAAGTGGCTGTTGGTCACGAACACGCCGTGTTCACCGCGCTGAAGACGTGCGACGAGCCGCGCGACGTGCATCGGTGAGGTCGGTCATCACACAGACCCCGTTGAATCTGACCTGACCCTTCATCGGCTTCGAGAAGTGCAGAATCGGCGGAACCTCGGACCAGCGCTCCTCGTTGATGGCGACCCATATTCGCTGCAAGTAGCGGTTCCCCTGGAACTCGTCCCGGGTCTTGGTGGGATGGGCCTTGGCGTCGCCCCAGTACCAGATGCGTCCTTGGAGCGGGTCGAGGATGTCCTCCCAAGGGTTGTAGGTTGCGACGCTGATGTGCGAGCTGACCAGGACCAGCGCTGCCAGCCCTGAGCGATCGGCTCGCATCAGCGGGCGAATGCCGCCCGAGTTCTTCACCCGAATCCACCGGTAGAACTGGTTGGTGCTGGCCTCGCTGCTGTCGCGGTACTGCTGATCGACCTTGTAGACTCGAGCTTCGTACCCCGGGCCTAACTCTTGGGCCCTGCTCGAACTGCGCGGCTTTGCCACCGCTTCGACGATAGCGCGAAGCCGCCGGGAACTCGAGCGAGTACACGCCCATGTCGGAGTCGGCCTTCCTCTACGGGTGAAAGAACGCGTTGAGGGGAGGGGCCATGTTTTCGGGGGTGTTGTCTCCCCAGGCGCCCCCGTCGATCTTGCGCCCGGTTGGCTTGCCCTTCGCATCGAGCTCGAAGAACACGGGAATCGACGCTGCGTCCATGCCGCTGCCCTCCAGCTTGGAGCCCCAGTGGTCGGTATCGAGTCGGATCAGGTATGCGCCCGAGAACGCTTCGCGCATTGCGGGTTCCTTCATCGACGCTTCGATCGCCTTGCAGGGCGGACACCAATCCGCCCAGAACTCGACGTACGGTTGGAGCCCGGCTTCCTTGGCCTTTGCGACGTGGGTGGCGAGTACGGCTTGCAGATCGCCCTTGTTCTCAACCTCGACAATCTGGAACGGGTCCGCTCCGGAGACGTTCGCGGGTGCTGCGGTTGCGGACTTGCTGTCATCGCCAGCTCGGTCGCAGCCGAGAAGGGCGAACCCGACAGATAGGGTCAGAAGGACGGTGCGAATCGTTGCGGACACGGGTGGGAGGATAGGCGATCGAGCGGGAAGACTTCCATGCGCTATGGGTCGTCGACGGGGCCAAGGTCGAGCTGGTCGATTTTGGCGTTGGCGACCACCACCACCGGACGAAACCCGAAGCGCTGCCAGAGCTCGCCCGCCGCGCCTCCGTGGACAAACCCGAGCGTGAGGTCGGTGATTTCGCGTTGGCGGAAGAAGGCCACCAGCTCGCCCATCAGCCGACGACACAGCCCCTGTCCGCGATGCTCGGAGTCCACCCACGCATCGTCGACCACTCCGACCCACGCAACGTCTCGGTCCTTCCGAATGCGGGCGGTCACGGTCGCGACCGTTGTTGCTTCGCCGCGGAGTACCGAGTCGACGACCCAAATGCCGACATCGGGATCGCGAATGCACCCCGCGAAGAACTCGGGCAGGCCGGCTTTTCGCGCGTCTGTCATCGGCCAGATGTTGCGGTTCTCGGACTCCATGGTGTCCGCGAGCGCGCATCGCATTCGGGCCAACTCATTGCAGTCGGCTTGCGCGGCAACGCGGACTCGGTACTGGTCTACCGGGCTTGGCACATCGCTCCCAAGGGATCCTGTGCTCGCCGATTCGCCCCGACGTCTTGGTCGTGTGTCCCTGTCTGGCGAGGGCTGCCGCCGGAGTTGCGCGAGGGGAGGGGACCGCCACAGCTCTCGCAGATGAGGGGACGCGTTGGAGCAGAGATCATGGTCGCGTCGACGATGCTAAGGCACCGATCAGCACAGGCACGAACCGAAACGAAGACGATGGACGCGCGGCCGGAAGTTGTACGGCGTGGGGCCGAGCGACTGCTCAGGATGCGAAGCAAGCCCCGAACTGCTTGAGCAGCGCCACCGGGCCTTTGAGACGGAACTTGCGGGTGACCAGGGCCCACACGGGGTTGCGCTCTCCTGCGAGGAACTGCAGCCACGCATCGGAGTCCGCGGTCACGCGAAGGTCGGGATCGCCGACCAAACCCTCGCTTGTTTCGAGCGAGCCTCCGTCGACCACGAACGTCATCTCGGCCGTTTCTCGTCCGGTGAACTCGAAGTGATAGATGGTGCGCGGCAGATCCTTCGCTCGGCCGCGCTGAAACGAGAGCGGGGCGCCACGAAAGAACCCCCAGACCGACGTGGGTCGCAGGTTGGAGTGCACGACCTTGGTGGGCTTGTGGGGAAACCGCTTCTCGGCATGGTCCCGTGCGTCGCTGTTGCCCAACACATACAGCGTCTCCTCTTTGCGGACGAGCGGGTCGAGGACGCCTTGCTTCCACGCCTTCTTCGATTCGAGGTACGGCGCGAGTACGTCTTCGCCGGCGGGGCACACCGCCATGCAATACGCGGCCTTGTAGTTGGCCCCAAACGAGAGGCTCTGCCACATGCTGGCCGAGTCCGCGTCCCCAACCCGCCGTCGGTACTCGGCGCGGTCTTTGGACTCGACCACCTGTTCGACCCAATCGGTGAACCCGCCCATGAATTCCCGATAGTTGTGGACGTAGCAGGCGGAGAAGTCGAACTCGCCGTCGGGCTTGATCGCACCGACCGGGCAGGCCGCGACACAGAGCTTGCACTCGAGACAGGGGTTGTAGTCGATGGGGTGTGACTGCTGCTCGGCTTCGATCTCGAGGTCGGTGATGACGGTACCCAAGAGGATGAAGTTGCCCAATCGAGGGTGGATGAGGTTGCGATGGATGCCCATCTTGCCCAGCCCGGCGGCCTCGGCGATGCGTTTGTGGCTGACGACCCAGATCTTCCCCGGGAAGCGGTGCATCTCCATCGGGAATCCCATGGCCGGGTTGAGCGCCCGGCCTCCGAATTCCCGCAACCCCTCGATGATGCGGCGAGCGATCTCGTTGGTCTCGTCGCCGGCGTGATGGAACTCGAGGTTGGCGACCGAGCGGGAAGGGGACTGGATCGACGCGGGGTTCATGCTGACAACGAAGCTCAGCAGAGTTCGCGCCGTCGGCATCGCGGCGAGGATGTCATCGCGGTCAGCATCGACCTCCACTCGGTCCAGGGCCACCACGCCGGCATCGGCGGCCCCTGCGTCGAGGCAGAGCGCACGTAGCTTTTCCAGCGTCGCGCGGGGCCGGTCTGGGCCCGAACCGCGCTGGAGGACCCGGAGGACGTCGGGACGAGACCCCAGACGACCGAGGGACTTGGGTCGCGGGGTGCGCGATGGTTCGGGGCTCTTCGACATGGTTGCATATACAACCATTAACAACGGGTGCTTGCCAGTCTTGGGGCGTCGGGTGGCGAACAGGGGTAGTCTACGGGCGTGGGCACATCGAAAACCCGACTCAAGCGGGCGGTGCGCGACGTGTCGACCAACTGCCTCGGGCTACGCGCCAGGGTGATCGAACGCGTGGTGTCGGGAATCTTCGACCGACAGCTTCGACCGCTCGGGCTTCGGAACACCCAGGTCACCTTGTTGACGGCGATCGCAAAAGCCGAGCTGGTCACCCCGCGAGCACTGGGGCAGGCCCTGGACCTGGAGAAGTCCACGGTGAGCCGAACGCTCGATCGGATGATCGAGCGCGGCTGGGTCCAGACGGTCGAGGTCGAGGACGGCCGCAGCTATGGCGTCCGTCTCACGGCGGTGGGCGAGGACACCTTGCTGGAAGCTTACCCAGCATGGCGCGCCGCGCAGCGAGAGGTGGAGGCCCTGCTGGGGGACTCGCTCGGAACTGGGCTGCACGACATCGCGGGTCGGCTCAACTCTGGCCTGCTGGAGAGCAGCGGGGACCCCTCATAGACTCCGCCACACTCCGTCTCTACGGTGTCGAGACGCGGGAGACGCCGGATGTCTCGCCACCGTACAGGTTGCGCTCCTGGGGATCGTCGGAGAGGTATTGGATGAACTCGAACTCGAATCCGGCGGGCTCAGAGAAGTAGACGGTTTTTCGGTGGGGGTGGTCGGCGCCGATCGTGGTGGGCTCGTGCCCGGCTGCGCGAAGCCTCTCCACCACTGCGTCGACGTCGTCGACTTCCATCCCGATGTGCGCCAACCCGACGCTGAGCCCACGGAGGTCGCGATTGGGGCCGCTCCCGTGGTCGTTGAGGGTGATGTAGTGGTGGGAGTCGCCGAAGTGCAGCCACTTGCGCGGCGTGCCGTACCAGTGTCCATCGCCCTCACCGCGGACATCCCAGGAGGGCAGTGCGGCCCGAAGAAACGCAAGCGTCGACGGAATGTCGTCGACGACCAGGTTGACGTGTTCGATTCGCATCTTCATGAGATCAAGCTACGCGCGATCTTCTGACCGACCAGAGCCACCTGCTCAACACACCCGTGAGACAAACTCACCGATGACTGCGCACGACAATCTGGACCTCGCTGCGGCTGGGGTGTTTGTGGCGGTGGTCCAAGCGGGAAGTCTCTCCGGGGCGGCACAGCGGCTTGGCGTCACGCGGTCCGCGGTCTCTCGTCGGGTCTCACAACTCGAGACGCACCTGGGAGTCCGGCTACTGCATCGCACGAGCCGTACGCTGACGCTGAGCGAGGCGGGACAGCGGTACTACGAACACGCCTGCGCTGCTGTTGACGCGACACGTCAGGCGGAGCTCGCCGCCATGGAGTTGCAGGACGAGGCGCGAGGAAGGCTGCGGGTGCTCGCACCGATGGCCTTCGGTCGTGCCCAGCTCGCTCCGCGCATCGGGAAGTTCATGCGGGCCCATCCACAGGTGAGGGTGTCCTTGGTCCTCGATGACCGCAGCGGCCGTCTCCTCGACGGAGAGTTCGACGTCGCCTTGTGGGCGCACACGATCCGTCGCGAAGCGATGACCGTCCGGACGGTCGCCCAGCTACGCTCTGTCTTGTGTGCATCTCCGGAATACCTGGCGAGTCACGATGCTCCGTCGGCGCCGAGCGACCTGCACGAGCACCCTTGTCTCGCGTACAGCTACTCCGAAGAGGCGGTCCGGTGGACGTTCGAGCATGACGGAGACGCGCAGACGGTGGAGGTCGACGGACCGATGGAGGTGAACAACGGTGACGCCCTGTCCGAGTGGTTGCTGCAGGGCCTCGGTATCGGACGCCTGCCCACGTTCATCGCTGCCCCACACATCGCTTCGGGACGGCTCGTCCGGTTGCTGCCGGAGTACGTCATGCCAAGCCGCGGCCTACAGATCGTCTTTGCCGACCGGGTCTACCTCCCCCAGAAGGTCCGTGCCTTTGTCGAGTTCGTGGTGGCCGAGCTTGGCGGAGACATCGCCCCGTGGGACGAACTCCCAGCGAGGCGCCTGAGTTCGCAGGGTTGAGAATCGGGGCACCCGCAGGCCGCGACATACCGACACGAAACGCGTCAACCAGAGTCGTGCGCGGCTCGCCAAGCGCGGATGGCCGACAGTCCCGTGGAAGACAAGAATCCCGACTCCGTCGCATAGATCGACTCGGCTTCGTCCACCAGAGCGAGCGCACGCGCACGCGAGGCCGGGTCGGTGCCAAGTACCTTGGCCACGCCGAAGGCCGCATGGGCACGACTGGTGCCCCGAACCCCCGCCGCCTCGACCAGCCGCCACGCTCGCTCGGCATGTTGTTGGGCTGCGGCCATCAATCCCTCCGCAGCGTCCACAGCCGCGAGAGTGGTCAACGCGAACGCCAGGGCCACGGCGTCTTCCCCAGCTTCTCGAGTGTCGAACTCCACAGAGCGTTCGAGATCGGCACGAGCATCTCGCAACCGCCCCTGCTCCAGCGCGAGGGCTCCGCGGTTGGCCAAGACGAAGGCGCGCGCGTGAAGCGGCCCATCCTGCTCGAGTGCTGCGTAGGCCCGATCGTAGCGGCGCAGCGCGTCCGCGTCGCGCCCCTGCAGCGCGTCGATGACGGCCACGGCAGCCAGGGTCTCGGCCGCAGGAACGCTCGTGTATCCCTCGCTTGCCTCGTAGCCAGCGATCGCCTCCCGAAATGTCTCGGCGGCCAGCTCGCTGTGGCCTTGTGAGAGCAAGACGTCGCCCAACGTTCGCTTCGCCTTGGCCGTCTCGACGTGCAGCTCTCCATGGGTGGCAATCCCGTGCTCCACGCTCGACCTTGCGAACTCGAGGGCAGGGGCGAGGTCGCCGAGATGGAGCAGGATCTGCGCGAGGTCGCGTTCGATCGTGACCAGGAGTGTGCTTGCTGCCCGTTCGCTCGAACGCAACACGTTCGCGGCCTCGCGCAGGCGTATCGCGGCACCCCCGAGGTCGCCCTTGCGGGCCTGAATGATTGCCAGGTTGCGCAACGTTCCGGCTCGTGCCGGGTGGCGGACGCCCTGGAGTTCGTTTCGAAGGGCCAAGGCCGTCTCGTATTCACGGGCAGCCGAGTCGAAGTCGCCTCGCCGCCCGGCCAGCGAGGCCCGCGTCGTGTGGAGCTGGATCTCCCGTGTCGGGGCGACCTCGTGAGTGCGGACGATGGATTCGAGTCGAGCGATCTCCCGTCCCGCCGCGTCGAACTGGCCCTCGTTCATGTACAGCGCGGCCAGCGTTGCGCGAAGCTCCGACTCCTCTTCCGCCGGCGACCCTGCTCGCTCGAGCGCGGCCAGAGCGTGACCGACCTGGCCCAGCGCATCATCACGGCGCCGCATCGTGATGCCAACGAGCCACAGCCACTCCTCCCAAGCACGGACCTGGAGGCGGGCGTCGTCCACCAGCACGGCCTGCGCGAGCACCTCATCGAGCATCCGCTTCGCGGCCTTGGGGTCGCCGCCGCGTTGCTCGACCATGGCGAGGAGCAAGCGGGCCCTGGCTTCGAGCACAGAGTCGCCGAACACAGCAGCCTCCCGTGCGACCTGTCGCGCCAACGCAGCGGCGTCAGTATCGTGGGCCAGGGCGAACGCCGCCCGAGCGGCGGCCAGGTCCGTGCCCAACGCGCTCACGCTGTCACCGCTCGGCAGGGGACCGTCGACACATGCACCGGGAAAAGGGAGGGACCCTACCGCACTCACGACCCGGGTTTCTCGGTCCGGCACTTCGCTCTCGAGGGCATCGAGCACGAGCGACAGCGCGTGGAGCCTCCCCTCGAGGCATTCGAGCGCGCGCTCTCTCGACGGGGACGGCTCGAGCGCGCACGCGCGGGCGTGGCCAGAACGCCACGAGTCCGAATAGCGCGCGACGACGGGCATCGAGAGAACGTCGCGAGGCCGACCACCGCGGTTGGTACGATCGAGCACCTCTGCCACTCGGCGGGCACCGCGTTCGCAACGGTCCTCGGACGGGGGTGTCCAGGTCGCCGCCGTGACTCCCATGACGAGGGCGGCTGCGACGAGCCACCATCGCGTCCGAGGTCTGCAAGCGCGCTCCAGCGCGTCTGCGAAGGCCTTCATCGATCCATATCGCCGGTCGCGGTCGGGAGCACTGGCGCGTTCGAGCACGCGGTGCACCCGACGCGGTGCGGCGAGTAGGGCTCCGCGCAGTGTCACGCCCAGGGCATAGATGTCTGCTCGCGCATCGATGGCGCCACCGCTGCGCTGCTCCGGGGCCATGTACGCAGGCGTGCCGCCACGCTCACGCGGTGTCTGGTCGAGCGGCGCGGTATCGGACCGAGACGACGGGCCCTTCAGGACCCTTTGGGCATCCGCCAGCCCAAAGTCGACGATCTTCGGCGTCCCGTCGCGGCAGACGAGAATATTGCCGGGCTTGATGTCTGCGTGCACGACCCCCGCGTCATGTGCGGCCGCAAGGGCGGACGCGACGCGGACCCCGAGCGCCGACAACTCTCGCCAACGGTGTATCCGACCCGCGCTCCAACGGTCGAATGTGAGGGCATCGACATACTCCATGGCGATGCACAGACCCTCGCCAACCGCCGCGACGTCGAAGACCCGGACGATGTCCGCGTGCTCGACCGCAGCCAACGCCTCGGCTTCACATCGGACGGCCTCAGCGTTCCCACTGCGGATGAACTTGACGGCGATGTCCCGCCCGAGCACGTCGTCGTGCGCCAGCCAGACCACGCCCATGCCGCCCGCGCCGATACGACGCCGTAGCGTATAGCGGCCAACGACATCGCCGGGCCTGGCGAGGGTGGGGTCGCGCGTGACCGGGCTCGAGAGCGTGCGGTGCGACGTCGCCAGGACGTTCTGCACGTGTCGTCGACAGTCGTCGCAACCGTCGAGGTGCGCTTCGGCTCGTCGACGCGCAGCTTCGTTCATCGCGCCTTCGCATAGAGCGGCGACGTCGTCGTCGTCCAGGCATGGCGTCGTTCCAGGTAGACTCGAAGTCATCGAGGCTCGCTGTTTGCTAGGATGCGATGATGCAACGCCCGTTGCGCAATGCCTTCGTCGAAACGTTGGGCGACGCCCATCCGCTCGCCGAATTCGATGCAGACGAGCTGGAGAGTGCGATCGAAGCTTGGCTTGCGCGCGGCCACCGAGCATGGCCAGGGCTCGGCCTCGATGACCTCGCGTTCGTTCGGTATCTCGCGAGCCGGGTCGAGCTTGCCGGTCTTGGCAGCGTGCTGGAGGTCGGAGCACTCAAACTCGAAGACCTCTACCTGGCGTTTGGGTGCGCCCGCCAAGACGAACACGCTGTCGCGGTGTTTCGTGCGCAGTTCTTCGACGACGCCCATCGGGCACTGCGCGGTGCGGGCACGGCGTCCGACTCGGCCGACGAGGCCGTCCAGCGCGTCCTCACCCATGCGGTTGTCGGTGGCGCGACCCAGAGGCCGGGTATCGCGGGCTACTCGGGCCGCGGATCGCTGCGGCGTTGGGTTCGCTCGGTCGCCGTCCGCACCGCCGCCCACGCGACCGCACGCGAACGACCGTCCAGCGACGAAGGCCTGCGGGACCTGGTGGAAAACGCCGACCCGGAACTCGAACATCTGAAGGGTCATTACCGTGCGCCGTTTCGACGGGCGTTCGCCGAGGCCCTCGCCAGCCTGGACGCGAGAGACCGCAACCTGTTGCGCCATTACTTCGTCGGGCGCGTGACAATCGACGCCCTGGGCGAGCTTCACGGTGTCCACCGCTCCACGGCAGCCCGTTGGGTCGCCAGCGCAAAAGAACGGGTGCGGACGCGGACGCTGGAGGGCCTCGCGCGCGCGCTCCAGCTCGACGAACGGGACGCAGGCAGCATCGCCCGCCTCGTTCAGAGTCAGATCGAGCTGACACTGGAGCGGGTACTCGCCCAGAAAACGTGAGCGGACCAACGTTCGGTTACCGCGACCTTCGAAGGCGGCAGGTTGTGGCCACGGCCCTCCGTGCGCGCGCTCACCCCCGCGCCCTGCGACATTCGAGCCGCCTCCCCCACCAGGGTGGGATGGCCCTTTCCCGTTCGTTTCCCGCCTACCTCCGCGTTCTCGTCGCCGCCGGGCTCGCCGCTTGTTCGCCCCTGCTGGCATGCACGGTGTCCTCTGCGGGCGACACCGACACCGGCACTGACACCGACGGCTCGAGCGGGGCGCCTGCGGTGTCTGAAGGGGGGAGCGGACCCGCTCCGACGACCGGGGGTGCCTCTGCGTCGGGAGGCGCCTCGTCTCCTTCGCCGTCCGGTGAGGGCGGAGCCTCCAGCGACTCCACCGGGTCCCCTGCAGCCGACGCGTGCACGAGGGCAGAGCTTCGTTGCAGTGCGGACGGTACGGCGCAACAGGCGTGCGGTTGGGATACGGACGAAGGCGCCAACCGCTGGGGTGAAGATATCCCATGCAACGGCGAAGAAGTCTGCGTCGCGGGCCGTTGTGTTGCCGCGGCGTGCCGCGTCCCGGAGCTGCTGTTCGTCGTCGATCGCTCGGACAGCTTGCTGGCCAACGGAGACTGGTCCCGGGTCTCCGGTGAACTGGAGGCGTTCAGCCAGTACCTCGGAAACCGAGCAGAGCAAGGTCTCCGAATGTTCCCCAGCGCGGGATGCGAGCCAGGAGACATCGAAGGCATCGCAACACGTTGGGGCGGACTTGCCGCCTCGATCGATCCTCCCACGACAGACTCGGCCACGCCGCTCACCGCTGGACTGCAAGGTCTCGCCCCCGCGTTTGGAGACCCCAATCAAGCCCAGGCGGTCATCCTGCTCACAGACGGGGGCGAATCCTGTGCCGACGACGCGGCGCCGGAGCTGGACGCCTCGAGTCTCTTCGCCGCCGGAGTCCGGGTGTACACGGTCGGCGTCTCCGACCAGGCGGACTTCGCCGTCCTCGACCAGATCGCGGCGGCGGGCGGTACCGTCGTGTCTCGCCAAGCGACCGAGCCTGGCCAAATCGACGGGGTGCTCGAGGCGATTCTCGACGACTTGGGTGCCTGCGCATGCCCCAGCGCGGTGACGCAGTGTGTCGACGGCATCGCCACACAGTGCAGCGAAGACGGCTCGGAGATCGGCAACGTGGCGCCCTGCCCTTCAGGGAGCTGTGCATTCCCCTTCGGGTGTGAGGACGACGCCCTGTTTCTGACGTGTCAGTCGATCTGCGCGTTGCTCGAAGAGCAACCGGAAGCGGCAAGCTGTGTGTCGGAGATCTTCCTCCAAGCAGACCTCGACGAGCAAGGCCAACTCGCGTGCGCGCCCGGGCTGCTCGCAAGCGGACTGTGTCTCACGTGCGCCGCCGCGGCGATGGCCGACGGTCCGATGTGCATGTCGATCCTCGAGGAGTGCTTCTCGTAGCCGCCCCTTTCCCCTGGTTCTACGAGGTGGAGCGCGGGGGTGGAGCGCAGCTGGGTTGCCCGCATGGATCGCGACCGGTCTGAAGGACGCTAGTCATCCGGGTTGAGCGCTTCGCGAACGATGCGGCGAAGCCCCCGGGTGTCGAAGGGTTTCGCGATGAAGCGCGCCCCGTTGAATGCATCGAGGTCTTCCGAGTAGCCCGACATCAGGACCACCGGAAGCTTTGGGTTGATGTCGCGCAGGCGCTTCGAGAGCTCGACCCCACTGATTCCGGGCATGACGACGTCGCTGAGGACCAGATCGAACCTCTGGGTGTCCGCGAGTCGCAGCGCCTCTTCACCACTCGTTGCAGCGATGACTTCGTAGCCGGCGGACTCAAGGACCCGCGCCGTCGTTCGGCGAACGAGGGGCTCGTCCTCCACGACGAGGACGACCGCCGGGCTTGGGGATTTCTCAGGCGGAGTCTCGGTCGCGTCCTTGGGTACGGACGAGGAGATGGGGAAGCTCATCTCGAACAAAGCACCCTGGGGCTCAGCGTTGCTGACGCTGATCGTGCCGCCCGCCTGGGTGACGGCTCCGTACACGGTCGCCAGGCCGAGCCCGGTGCCGTGCTCATTCTTCGTCGAGAAGAAGGGTTCGAAGATGCGCTCGATGTCTCCAGCGGCGATGCCCTCACCTTCGTCCCGCACCGAGACGCTCAGCCTCGGCCCACTCTCGGTCTCTTTGCGGCCCGTTCGAATCCACAGGTTTCCACCCTGGGGCATGGCGTCGCGAGCGTTGACGCCCAGGTTGATCAAGACCCGACGAAACTGGTCCGGGTCGATCTCGATCGGTGTTCGATCCGCCGCGTGGTGCTCGACTTGGGTGTGGACCCGCTCGCCAAGCAGCCGGGGCAAAATGGTCGCGATGTCATCGACGACGTCTTCCGCGTAGACGACCTCGGGCGCGTGCGGCCGTCGCCGGGCAAACTCCAGGAGCTGGCGAGTGAGCGCACCTGCATGACGCGCGGCCCGAGAGATGTCGTCGACGCCGTGCAGCCGTTCGTCGCCCTCGGAGAGTGTCTCTCCGAGCGCTTCAACATTGCCGAGAATCACGGTCAGAAGGTTGTTGAAGTCGTGGGCAACGCCTCCGGCGAGGCGGCCCACCGCCTCCATCTTCTGCCCCTGACGGAAGGCGTTCTGCATCCGGCGGACCTCCGTGATGTCGACGAATGTGACGATGGCCTCCACCACCACACCGTCCTCGAAGATCGGGACGGCAGTGAACGTGGCCCAACACGTGTCGGCCTCGGGCCGGCCGACACCGATCACCACCGAAGGCTGCGGCTTACCCGTGACGATGGCCCGGACTGCCGGATAGTCCTCCTCAGGGCATGGACTTCCGTCGTCGTGGAGGGTGACCGTATCGAACTCGCGGGTGTACTTCTCGGTGAGTTCGTCGTGTTTGTAGCCGAGGATGCGGCACGCTTCTGCGTTGGCGTCGAGGATGGCGCCGTCGGTGCCGATGCGGGCGAGCCCACAAGGCATGGCCTCGACAAGTCCGCGGTAGAGTTCTTCGGAGCGGCGCAGCTCTGCGCTTGGTCTTCCACGATCGCCGTCGGTCTCCGCCACCTGACCTACGCTACCAGTCGATCGGCCGCGTCGGGAGTGGCGGGCCTTCGACGCGGGGAGCCGACGGGCGAAGGCGCTCCGGTTGGCCGATGTGACCGATGTTCGAGACCGTCGAACACCGTTTTCTCAACCCGCCAAAAGCGCGGAAATCTGAGCCCGCTGTTGCCGCGAGCACGCGGCGAAGCCCGATCGTGCGGACCGAGCCAGAACGTTACCGGGCGGCTTCTTCGAGGAGGACCGTCGCGACCTCCTGAGGATGGGTGATCATGGCGTCGTGCCCCGCTTCCAGGGTTCGAAGGCTCCAGCCTTGCGCTTTGGCCTTGTCGACGAAAGGGGCGAGCGGGTCGACGCCGAACAGCGAGACCATGGCCTCGTGGTCGGAGTGGCTGATGTAGGAAACGGGGAACGGCGCCGGCTCGTCTCCGCGTTGCAAGACGACGGCTTCGTGCAAGGTCCGGATCGGGTGAGGCCGGCGGCGCGGTTCGACCCACGCGATGTCAGCCGGATCTGTGATCCCAACGGCGTCGAGCGGAAGCGGCGGCAGCTGCCAGTCGGTGCCCGAGGCCATCTCGGTGAGCTTGTCCTCCGTGCCCTCCGCGAATGCACCCGTTGACGCCTGGCCGTTTCCGGGCGCGCTGGCGTCGAGGTAGATGAGGCGACTGACCTGCGAGGCGCATCGGTCGGACGCGACGGTCGCGACGGTCCCGCCGTAGGAGTGTCCGACCATCACGACCTCGTCGAGACCCTCCATCTCCAGCAAGCCTGCGATGTCGAGGACGTGCATCTCCAGCGTGATGTCCCGCGAGAGCAGGTGTGCTCGGTCTCCACATCCGGTGAGCGTGGGCGTGAAGACTTCGTGCCCTTCGTTTCGCAGGATCTTTGCGACGCGTTGCCAGCACCAGCCTCCCTCGAAGGCCCCATGGACGAGTACGAACTGAGTCATGATTGTTCTGCTTGTTCCAGTTCGTGCGGGAGCACGGATTGGATTGCGCTCAAGAGTCTTGCAGTGGAAACCGGCTTGAGCAAGGTGAGTCGTGCATGGTCGAGCACGACCGTCTCGTCGATAAAGCCACTGAGGATGATGACCGGGAGATCTGGATATTCTTCTGCGAGGATTGCGAGGACCTTCTCCCCCGACAGTCCCGGCATTGCGAGGTCGACGAGGGCGACGTCGTACGTCGCGTCGGCCCTGCGGATTCTTTCGAGAGCCTCCTCGCCTGTGGCAGCTTCGTCCACCATGTGTCCGTGTCGAGAGAGGGCTCGAGCAATCGCCCCGCGGACCAAACTTTCATCGTCCGCGACGAGGATACGGCCCACATCGCGGGGGACTTCGCGGGTGCTCGGGTGCTCCGAGGCTTCTGGGGCGGCGTCGCACAGGGGCAGCTCGATGGTGAACTCGCACCCCATGTCCGGGGCGGAACGACACTCGACCGTGCCCGCGAGGCTTCGGATCGTCGTGTAGGCGGTGGCGAGACCCAGGCCTGTGCCCGCACCCGGTGCCTTGGTGGTGAAGAAAGGCTCTCCAAGCCTCGCTCGCACGTCTTCGGTCATCCCCGGTCCGTTGTCCCGCACAAACAAGCGCGCCCGTCCATGGACGTCGAGGTCGATCCTCGAAAGCGCAAGCTCGACCACGCCTCCGTCCATGTCCGCCAGCGCGTCCTGGGCGTTGATGCACATGTTGAGGAGGACCTGGTGGAGAGCCCCAGGTGGGCACTTGATCCAAAGCGGCGTGTCGGCGACGAGTTCACGCACCTCGATACGGCCGCGCAGCAACCGGCGGAACATACGAGCGGACTCGGAGACGATCCGGCCGAGGTCAAACCGTTGTGCGTCGTCGTGGTCGCCGCCCCGAGCGATGAACATGAGTTGTCGGACCAGGTCTCCGGCCGAACGGGCCGCCTGCAATGACTCGCTCAGCGGCTGCTGCAGGTCGGCCGATGCCCGGGCCATGCTCTCCTCGAGGTTGGGCACAAGTACGGCGAGGGCATTGTTGAAGTTGTGGGCGATGCCGGCTGTGACCGCTCCGATCGCTTCTCTGCGCTGCGCCGCTTGGACCTGGCCGGCCAGGCGTCGCTCCTCGGTCACATCGAGGGCGACGCCGGTGAGGAGGACGCCGTCCCCGACCCGCTGCGGCACCGCACGGTTCCGAATCCAGCGCAGCTCGCCGTCTGGAGGGGTGACTCGCACGTCACACTCCCACGAACTCTTGCCCCTGCGCGCACCCTCGGCCGAGCTGAAAGCCTCCGCCGCATCGTCGGCGTGCATGTAGCTGACAAGCAAACCGGGGTCGGCTTTCAAGGCGTCCGCCGAGAACCCGAGGACTTCCTGAGCCGCCGCGCTCACGAAGGTGACCGAGAGCGCGCCATGGTCTGCCCAGTGCGCCTGGTAGAGCACGCCGGGGACGGCCCCGGTGACTTGTTCGAACTGCCGTCGGCTTCTCTCGAGCGCGAGCTGATTCTCCCGGGCCTCCGAGACATCGTTGAACGTGGCGACGACACCGCCGCTGAGCTCGTCAATGGGGTCGGTGTTTACGGTGAGCCACGCTCGGTCTCCGTTGCTGCGTCGCACCCCGAGCAGCCGTTGCGAGCAGGGCTTTCCGGTCAACCGTGTGATCTCGGAGGGGATCTGGTCCGGAGGGAGCGGAGAGCCGTCGGGTTGAAGCAACGCCCACTGCGAGTCGACCGCCTCGAGCCCCCGTAACTGTTGCAGGCTCAGGCCAAGAATCCTCTCGGCCGCGGGGTTGGCGAACTCGATCGACCCATCGGAGTTGTGGAGGGCGACGCCCTCTGCCATCGCACGAAGGACAGACCGATACAGCGACTCGCTCCGAGATAGCGCCTGCTCGGCCAGCTCTCGTTGCGCGATCTCGCTGCGCAACTCCTCGACGGTTCGGCCAAGCTCGGCGGTCCGCTCGGAGACCGCCTGCTCGAGCTCATCTTTGACCTGCTGCAGCACCGCCATGCGGCGCCTCTCAGACGAGATGTCGCTGAGCGTGACGACGACGTAGTCCACGCTGCCGCCGTGGTCGATGTACGGGACCGCATTCGCCAGAAGCCATGAGCGTTCGCCGCCAGGCAGGCGCACCCCCAGGACCACATCCTTCTGGGGCTCGGCTGTCGAGAGCGCGCGGGCGACTGGGCGAAGCTTGGGGGGAAACGCGGTGCCGTCGGGTCGAACGACGTCCCACCGTGGATCGAACGATGTCCGGCCCGCTGGCTCGACGCCGAGTAGCTCCTTGGCCCGGCTGTTTGCGTAGAGGATCTCCGAATCTGCGCCCTGCACGACGACCCCTACGTCGAGCTGATCCATCAACCCAGTCGGAAGCACGCGCGGGAGCGTGTCGCGTTCCATGGGCCCAGCGCTCATGATCGGATTGTCCAGGGCTAGGGCGGGCGACTCAACCCCGATCCGTCGACTCTTCGTGGCACCCGAACGCCGTCGCCGTCGACCTGTCCCGAAAGCGGCCGACTCCTCGCGCAGGCGAACCGCGAGCATGACCGGACGGAGCGAACATGCGCCTGGGTGTTCCGACCCGGGGCTCGGGGGATGCCTGGCGGCTTCGGGCGGCCTCCTTGGCGCAAGACTCGAAGCACTGCGTCGCCGCATTCTTGAGCATGCAGACGTCGGCCGTCTTGTCGGCCGATGCCGAACGAGGAGTTGCTGTTCAGGCCCGCCGCAGGCCGACCTGGGGCGGGGTCCTCTCCGCACACGCCACGCCAACCAGGAGCGGCAAGATGAACATCGGACGCCGAAGCGTGGCGCCGGATATAGCACCCACGTGGCACGACGCGTGCACCAACGCCGGGCGTGACTCCCCCACCCCCAACCCCGTCGGCCTCCCACGAACGCTCCGAGCACGATAGAGGACATCCATGGCGCAGCGGTCCGTGCCTTTTCGTCACCGTTGCCGCAATGCTCGCGGCAGGATGTCGGGGCCAGCCGGATCCGGTGTCCCGCGGGACTGCAGTGCAGCTCTCGCGCACCTCGAAGCGCGTGACGTCGGGGCTCCACGACACGGTCCGAACAACAGGGCGCAACGTCGTCTACTCGCCCGCGAGCATTGCAACCGTCCTTGCGATGGCCTATGCGGGAGCGCGCGGGGACGACGGTGAGCCACCGATTCATGGAAGCGCAAGGCGCTCAGTAGACCCTCTCACGCGCGGGGTGTCGTTGCAGACTTCACGAAGTGCCGGACCCCGTCTACATCAACACCAAACGACGTGCACCCGCTGTCATAATCCTCAAACCGAGCGAGGGCCGCATCGACGCCACAACCCACCAGCCGGGACAGGCCTGCCGGGACTGGACCGATACCGCCGCGCACCACCAGCCTACCGCGGTATGTCGGGTTGGAACCGCCTCGGAAAAGGGCAACACGGTTTGAACTCGCCCGGCTCTTCTCCCCCGAGCGAGTTTCGAACACCGGCGCTTAACTAGGGAGCAGCCAAGACCGCCCGCGTTCGGGTTGGCGGCTGCCGCCGTTCGTGCTCCAGAGCGACCACAAAAATGCGACTGCCGACTTTGCGCACGTGACGGCCGTTCTGCCTGCCCCGAGGCGGCGCCGCGTAAACGATGATCCCGTGACGCATGTGTCCCCAGCTGAGAATGACCGCCGGCGGCCCCTCTCCCTCGGTCCTCAGCAGGAGTTCGGGCTTGCTGAATCCTCCGCCGAGCGACAGGAACTCGCCGGGGATCGGCTCGGACACCAGCCGCTCAGGATTGTGAGGAGCCCTCGGCAGTGTCGCCGCAATGCCGAGGTAGTCAGCCAGGATCCCGTCTGCGAACTCTAAGAGACGCGGCGCCGCTTCCGTCGCCAGGAGCCGGTCTGCCGCATCATTGACCCCTTGCTCGGAGCCTGATTCGCCTCCGAACCAACGAGCCGCCCGACCCACAGTGGACGTCCGCGAGAACTCAGGCGCAAGGAGCACGCCCGGCCGCGCCGGTTCGTCCACCGCCGGCTCCGGAGCCCCACCCAGCCCGCATGCGGACAGGCAGACGGCGGCGCAGAACCCAGCTGCGGCCCTCCGAAGAATCCGGTCTGGCATCGCGAGGCAAAGTACCTCGCGCGCTCCCCTCTTCTGACGGGTCAAGCTCGTCCAGCGGTCGGATCAAGGGCCTGCACGGACCCCGGTCCGCGCGGGGCGGTCAGCCTTGGTGAAGCGGGCCCGAGCCCTCTTCGGTCAGCGACGCGACGACTCAACCCCGATCCGTCGAGTCTTCGTGGCACCCGGACGCCGTCGCCGTCGACCTGTCCCGAAGGCGGCCGACTCCTCGCGCAGGCGAAGCGCGAGGATGAACGGACGGAGCGAACATGCGCCTGCGTGTTCCGACCCGGGGCTCGGGGGATGCGGGGGATGCCTGGCGGCTTCGGACGTTCACGCCGGTACCCAGCTGCCGTGAAACGTCAGCGGGATGGCTTGCTTCAGCTGAACCCTTGCTTGCCGTTCGAGGGTCTGTGCGTCGTGGATCAACACGTGGCTGCGCTGATCGAAGCTGTCGTAGACGAGGGTGAGTAGCCAGCCTGCACCGGGAGCCCCGCCGGGGTCCTGCGCGAAGACGGTCTCGGAGCTGAGTTGGCCCGGGTCCAAGAGGGCGTGGGAGAGCTGCGCATGGCCGTTGTCCATGTCGACGCGGCTCACGGCAAACCGCAAGACGTTGTCGACGTAGCGCGAGGACTGCATCCAAACCCGCCCGTGCTGGGCACCTTCTTCGTGGGGAGCCAACCGGGGGTACTCGCATTGGCCGTCCCACAGCGCTTCCGATTGGAATGCTTTGGCTCGCACGTCGATGCGCGCGCGATGCAGTGACCCGTGGGCGTGCGTGCTTCGATCATCCCAGGTCAGTCGCGTACCGTCCCCCAGGGCATCCAACATGCCGCTGTCGGGGTAGCGGATGTAGTCGACGGTGATTCCGTCGCTGGTGTCGAACGCCCCAGCGAAGTGGAAACACGCAAACGCTTCGACCTGGAACCGGATTGGATTGTCGGGGTCGTCGATGGGCACCACAATCACCTCGGTTCCCGCTTCAGGCTGCCAACGAAGGTTGTCGGTGATGTTCCCCAACCCCAGAAGCATTCGCCACACCACGATGCGGATCGGGGCGACGAAGAACACCAAGTGGCGGGGGGTCGCGATGAAGTCGTGCAGCATCACCGCGTGGTCCAGCTCCACGCTTCCCAGCACGCGAGCGGGCCCCTCATCGGGCAATGCGAAGAGGTCGAGCCGGGGCTTGGCGCCGAAGACCAGGCCGAAGTTGTAGGTGGTCTTCCGCGCCTCCACGCGGTGAGGATGAGCCGAGAATGCCCCTTCTACGGTTCCTGCGAGGTCGCTTTCGCCGAGAGTCTCGAGGGTGTCGGGGTCGATGCGCGTTGGACGGCCTCCTTCCATCAGCGCGTAGAGTTCTCCTTGCCACGGCACGACATGGGTGTTGGCGGTGTTCTTGTTGCGCCCGCGATGGAGGCTTCGCACCCGTTGTGGCCACGACGCCGCGGAACCCGACAGCCGCTGTCCACGCTCGCGTTCATCGAGCAACCCCTGGCTCTGGACGACACGCACTGCGGCATGCGCTTGTCCGTCCGCAATGCGGAGCGCAGAGACGGCTCCGTCGGCTTCGAAGACGTGGGCGTAGCGATGCCCAAACTGTTCGAACAGGCCCGCGCCGTTTCTGTACAGCGTCCCGCGTAGGCGATCGGGGAGCTGTCCCTGGACGGGTACCGCTTCGAAGCCGTGTTCACGGGATAGGTTTTGAAACAAACGCGATGGGGGAGGGGGAACTTGCATGTTCATGATCAAGGATCCGCGAAGCCAACTCGGCGCCACGGGGGAGCGCCGAAACGGCGCAGCCATCCGTACGCGAGAGCGCGCAGGGTCGGTGGTGACGTTGTTGCCGACCCGAAGAGACATCGAGTCGGTGTTGCAGGGCTGGTTAGGTGTCGCCCGGTGGACGGGCGTCGGCGAGCATGCGTTCGAGCAACTCTCGGACGCCGATCGGCCACCGCGAGATGCGGCGGTCGAACGTTTCGAATTCTCGCGCGAACAGTGCTCGGGTGGCGTCCTCGAACCCGGGGAGGTCTCCGGCCATGTCCCACAGGAAACGATGGGCGCGCTCGATTGCACGACTCACGTGCTCCTCCTGTCGTCCTTCCTTGCGGGCGACCTCGACCAGACGGCGCAACGACGCGGATGCTCCCCCGCGCTGCTTCGCCAGCCATTCCCAGTGCCGTGGAAGCAAGGAGACCTCGCGCGAGACCACGCCGAGTTTGGGGCGGCCGCGCCCACGTGGGGTCTTGGGCGGAGGCGTGGGGGAGGCCGGTTCGAGCCTGGCTTTCACGCTGGCGAGCAGTTGCTCGTCGTCGTGGTCGAAGTTGAGGTCGACAGGGCACCCTGTTTGCTCGTCGAAGACGACGATTCGGTCCTCGACGCCCAGCTCAAACCGGCGCTTGGCAGCCGGAACCACCTCCTCGAGCGGGCCGCGGGAGAACCGGCGCGTGCCCACGAATGCGACGTAGGTCGAACTCATGCCCGGTTAATAATACCCGGGTATTAAAAGTCAATAAATACCGGGTAAAAATTCAGGTTGGACGGGAGATCCCCCGGACAGCAGTGGTGCGACCGACGCGGGACACCGCCGGGTGGTCGACGGACAGGGTCCATGAGCCGGCCAGGAGCGGCTGGGAACGCGGCCCATCTCTGGCCCCTCATCGTGTCGGGGTTGACCGACGAGTCCGCGGTTTTGCGTCCGCACTCCGACCGAACAGCAGACTGAGGTTCGCTGTGGCGACCCCACGAGGGAATGTGATCGCCTGCGAGGACTTGACGATCGAGATGTCCTTGAAGGGTAGCGCCGGGCCAACGCGAATCGCTCCGCGGAGCGCGAGTTTGGGGCTGAGCGCGAGCCGTGCCCCAACCTCGAGGGCGGGCACCCACGCGACGCCGTAGTCGAGTTGAGTCAGACTCTGGAAGGGCTCTTGTTGGAAGAAGCCTGTGTCGACCAACGGAACAACGACCTCACTGGACACCCCGAGTGAAGGGCGGAGCTCTCGGCCGGGTCGAAAGACGTACGCCGCCGCGAGCCCGGAGCGCAGAACGGCGATTGTGCGATGGGAGGTCCACGCGGGCCCGAGGTCGGTGGGGCGGTGGAGGGTTCCCAGCCCCGCCGGAGCGCCGACCTGTTGCTTGTTGGAGAAGAAGCCCGCGCCCGCCGCAAATCCAAGCTCGGCGCGGGTCCATCGATGTACGACCCCAAGACGAGGTCCGAGCAGTCCCACGTTGGACGAGCTGACACCAATCTCCAGCGCCCAGTTCGTGGAATCGGGAGGAGGGGGTGCCGGCTCGAGGGGGTCGGCGGAGGGTGGGGGCTGGCGTGGCTCGAGCCGAACGACCGGGGCGGGGTCGGGCGCGCGACGAGCAGGCTTCGGGAGATCGAGCCGAGACGCGTGAATCATCTCGACCGCGTGCAGGCCCACGACTTGTGCCGATGCGCCCCGACTTCCGCGTGCCTCGAGGCGAAGACCGCGAACCGAGTCTTCGAGGTGAAGTACCCAACCCTGATCTCCTTCGTACTGGACGGTGAGCGTCGTGGAGGCGGGTGTCTCGGCGCTGCGAGAGACTGCATACCCGGCTTGCTCGAGCTCGAACTCGATGGAGGTGACGGCATCCTGCCAAGCTCCTTGCCGCATGGTGTGGACCCGGATGGCTTCCCGTGTTCTTGTCTCGGCGGCCGTGTCCTTGGCTTCAGGGGGGTGAGCGAGCGCGGAGCTGGACACCCAACACAAGGCGCACACCGCGGTCCGAATTCCAAGTCTCGACCCCGCAGCGAGCGCTCGGCCGAAGCGGGGACGGCTCTCGAGGTTGACGAAGGAACTCATGTACTGGCTGTAGATGCGCGGCCGGGTGCTCGTGGCTCACTTCTGTCGCGGGTGAGCTGTTCTCGACCGCTCGGGTGTCTTTGATACCGTGCCCCGACTTGCGACGGCCGTGCCCCCCTCGTCCCCCCATCGCTCCGAACATCGATGAGTATGGACGGCGCAGTTCTGTCCGGGATCGCCCGTGGGTTGGCAGTGGCCGAGTCTTCGAACGATACATCAGCACCCACGACCGGCCACGCGTTGTTCGTGCGGCACCAGCGCGGCGTCAACCAACTCGTGTACCAACTGCTGGGTCCCGATGCTGAGCACGACGACATCGTTCAGGATGTGTTCGTTCGGGTCCTCTCGCGGGCGAGCTCGTTGCGCGATCCTGAGCGTGAGCGCGCGTGGGTTCATAGTGTCGCGGTCAACGTGGTGCGGAATCACCTCCGTCGCCGACGGGTCCGCCGAATCGTAGAGCTGCATCCGGCTCCGCCCGACGAGGTGGTGCGAACGGAGCCGGTCTTGGTGGCGCGCGACCTCGTGCAACGGGGGTATCGCGTGCTCGGGCGTATCGCCCCCGCCAATCGCATCGCATTGATCCTGCGCAGGGTGCAGGGGCGCTCGATCGATGAAGTCGCGGCGCTGTGCAAGTGCTCGCGTGCGACGGTCAAACGACGCGTTCAGCGAGCGGAGGCGGAACTCGAGAACCTGCTTGCCGAAGACCCCGACCTGCGGGAACAGCTCGGGCGACGCGGGAGCGGCTCATGAGCGACTCGACCGGACAGTGGCTGCGGGAGTTGGCCCAGGTTGAGGACGCGCAGTTCGAGGACCGCGCCGACGCTCAGTATGCGGCAGTGATGACGAAGCTCCGCGCGCAGAGGATTCGTCGCTGGACGTTCGCAGGCGTCGCCGGATTGGCTGCTGTGGTGGCCGGTGTGTTCTGGACACCTGAGTCGGCGTCCCGATCCTCGCGGGCGTCCCCGGCTACGGCGGCGGTGAACTACGCCGAACCGTCGGCGGAGGAGAGAGTCGCGCGCACGTCCTCGGCAGAGACTCGTTCGCAGGGGACGCCCGACCCCCGCCCGCTCGACCGACCTCCGGACCCGGGAGAGGCTCTCCCTGAGGGGGCACCAAGTCCGCTCGTCGATCGCGCGCCGCCGAAACCGCCCCGGCGACGAGGTCGTGTGGTGCCTTCGTGGCGGACCCAGATTCACGATGGAAAGGTCGCCGCAGCCTTGGCTGGGATGAACGAGGCTGCGTGGTCGTCCTTTCTTCGACTTGCGACAGCGCAGGAGCTTCTCGCGGTCGCCCAGGCTGCACGCGCTGCCAAGCGCACGGGGCGGGCTCGGGATGCGCTGACCGAGATCCGAGATCGGTTCGCCAGGGACAAGCTTGCGGACCAAGCGACGTTCTTGCTCGGGCGTGTTGAAGCGGAATTGGGTTCGGATGACGATGCGGCGGCTCGCTGGTTTGCACGTTACGTTCGGGAGTTTCCGCGGGGCGAGTTCGTCGAGCAGGCGCGGGGGCGGATTCTTCGGGACCTCGTCCAGCGAGGGGAAACCGCGGACGCCAGGCAGGCAGCTCGAGACTACTTGCGGCGTCATCCCGAGGGTGGATATGCGCCGCTGGCCCGGCGGTTGGTCGTGGTTCCGCAGTGAGTCGTCGCTGCCACGTTCGGCCTCGAGAGGCTCACGGTGTGAGCCGTCGAGTCGTCGCCGGGTGTCTTGCCCTTTGTGTTCACCAGAAGATTCGATTGGCTCGGCCATGACGTATCTCGACCTTCGAGATCAACCTTGGACCGATGGTGGCCGCAAGCCCGGACGCTGGGCGCGGCGTTGGTGCTGCTGGGGGTCTCGGCGTGCTCGCAGAGCGGCGCGATGGCGGACATGCCGGGTTCGGAGGACACCGGGCAAGGTGTCGAAGCGTCATCCTCGAACGGATCGACGGGGGGTTCCACGGCGGGCGACGACTCGCTGCAGATGCGCGTCGATGCGGCGGTTCCGGCGGGGCTCAGCGGCGGTGTGATCGTCTTGCTCGTTCGAGACGGCGTCATGTCCCACGCCGTCGCGGGTACGCAGAACGCGGAGGGGGAGCTGCTGTCCGAGGATAGCTTGTTCAACATCGCCAGCGTCTCCAAGGTCTATACGGCGACAATGGTCTACCAACTCGTTGAGGAAGGAGTGGTGGACCTCGAGGCCCCGTTGACGGTGTACCTCCCGGACACCGGGTATGGGCTCGAGGTGACGATCGAATCGCTGTTGGCCCATCGCAGCGGAATCCCGGACTACGCTGCAAACCCGGAATACCTCGAGAACGCGCTCCTGGATCCCGACCGGGTCTTCACGACCGAGGAACTCATCGGCTACGCGGCGTTCGAAGACCCTGGCCCCGCCGGAGCTGTCTTCAACTACTCGAATACGGGCTACCTCCTGCTGGGGCTCGTGATTGAATCGGTCACCGGAGGGACGCTCCAGGCCGCACTGGATGCGCGCATCGTGGAGCCCCTCAGCTTGGCCTCGACCCACTACGTAGCGCCGCCCAGTTTTCCTGAGGACCTTCCCTCAGCATGGCTCGACCCAACCGCGTTTGGCCTCCCCGCCGACACGGAGCTTCCCGTCATGCCTGTCGCGGCCGCGCTCTCGGGTTGCCAGGCCGACTGCGGAATCATCACAACGGCAGCCGAGCTCCGGGTCTTCTTCGAGGGGGTCTTCGACGGGACCCTGATCTCGTCTGACTCGCTGGAGATGATGACGCGAAGCGACGAGAGTCCGGACGCATCGGGGGGTTGGGGCAGAGGGTTGCAGCTCTACGCGTCCGCGAACACGCCCGAGCCCGAGTACGGGCACGGGGGAGCGGGGACTGGTTACACGTCCCTCGTCTCGGTTCGGCCCGAGTCTGGCGATCTGACGATCGTCTTCGCGAGCAACGACCGCTTCGAGTTGGACGGGTTGCTTCAGGCCTATGCGCCGGCAGTGCTAGAGGGATGGTGAACGCGTGGGACGTGCTCGAGACTCCGAACAGTCGGTCGTGCCGGTCGCCGTGACCCAGGTGGCGGAGGCTGTCTTGCGTAGCGTCCTGGGACGGGTCTGGGCGCGCATCCGCCCCCCTAGGCATTGGATCGTCGCTTGCTTCAAGGGGCACCATGGCAAGCCGGGTGTCAGCACGTCGACGTAGGAGGGGCTCTCGCGGAGATTCCGCCCCGCCGACCGACCTGCTCGCACATCGGTGCAAAGTGCTCGTTCGACGTGGTGAGCACCGCAAGGCGATACAGGCCCTGCGCCAGCTGGCCAGCCGCGACAGTTCACCGGCCGCATGGGTGCGACTGGGTGTGCAGCTGAAGCGTAGTGGAAAGATTGACGCAGCCATCGATGCCCTCCAGCAGGGTCGATACCTACATCGGCGCGCGGGCAGTCGACGGCGGGCCGAGGTCGTACGCAGGTTGATCGATCAGATCCGCGACGGACAATTCTCCGCGGTCGCGTGACGCCAAACGGTCGGGGCCGTTTCGCAGCTCAGGCTTCCGCGCGGGCCTGTTTGGTCGCGAGGAGCCGCGGTTTCCAGTCGAACTCCAACCCGTCGCCCAGCAGGTGCAGCGCCGCATCGATCGCCCGGCTCTGCTCCTTCTCCTCGAGCTCCAAGAAGCCGAGGGCACGCGTCAGTTCGTCGGGGCCGAAGAACTTGATGTTCGAGAAGAACCAGCTCAGTGCGGTGACGGTCAAGCGCACCTTCCGTGTTCCACTCACCACCGCCGAGGCGCCTGGACCGTACCGCTGCACTCGGGTGGTCAGACTACCCCGCTGCAGGGTATCGGGGCCTCCACCGTCGGTCAGGACGAGGGTGCGGATGTCGGGGACGACCGCGTCGTAGCTCCACGCCGTCTCGAGGTACTTCGTCCAGTCCGGCCCGGAGGGTGGCGCTTTACCGTGAACGAGCACGATGACCCGGCCCAGTCGCGTGAACCTCAAGGTGGAGAGACGATGCATAGACCCATCGAAAGTCTATTCTGACTTTCCCGGAATGAGAAGATGCGCCACTGGCACGATTGCTGAACCGGGGGGCCGGATGGCGTCAGGGTTCGGTGGCGCTTTGTTGTGTCTCGAGACCCTGAAGCGCCTCGCCGGCCTGGCGGCTCGCTGTTCTCATCGCACGGAAGGACGCGCGGCGTTGTGTACGAAGTTCGACGATCGCTGTCTCTTTCTCGAGGATTTGGCGGCTGAGCTTGTCGCGGAGACGACCCCGTACCCCAGCGTCCCCGAGCGCGGTGAGGTCCTCGCGAATGCGCAGCAAGTCCGCGGTTGCATCGTCCAGCTTCTGCTTGGCCTGCTCTGCCGCGGCGCGATGGCGGTCCGCAGTCTGATGAAAGGCCAATGCGTCCAACAGGATTTTCCGGTCGGCGCTTGGGACACCTTCGCGTTTTGAGAGCGCGTCCAGCGAGGCCGCATTGACCGCGTGCGTGCGAGACCCCGCGGTCTCCGAACGGACGACATGAACGCCCGCCTCTCCGGCGGGCACGGTCATGGCGACCAGCGGGGTCCCGGACTGCAGATCGTAGTCGAGCTCGATGTCCTGATCGAGTGCGGACAACTTCGAATTCCGAGAGATGTCCAAGCCTACGTAGACTCGCTGCGAGCGGCGGCTGCGGTTGTCGACGTTGAGGTGTACGTCGGAGCGGGCCACATACAACTCCCGCAGCTCTTCCCCGGTGTACCTCACGTCCTTCGTCGACTCGCCCACCGCGGTGGTGTTTCGCGAGAGCTCGACGTCGAGCTCTGCGCCGTAGACCACGAATCGGCGCTCGCCCGGACCCAGCCGACTCAGCATCGTCTCCCCGACAAACCCGCCAGCGGAGAAGAACGACACCGTGCCGCCGGGGAGCGTCTGCTTGGTGGTGTTGACCAGTCGCACGCTCGTGAGGCCGTCGTGCTCGCCCCGCGAGAACCACGTGATCGACTCGGCCTCGATGTCCTCGGATACGATCGGCAACAAGGCCGAGTGATGTGCCTGGAGGTCGACCGGGTCGGAGACGCCATAGACGAAGAGCGCGCCTTGGGCTTCCGTGTTGGCCTGGGTGAGTTCGGCCAAGTCGCCGATCCCCACGCTCCCGAAACCACCGCCCTTGCCCGTGATGCCCACGTTGCCTAGGGCGATCGTTCCCTCTGAGCTCCCACCTCCGCCGCGCCCCGTGCCGACCATGCCGAGACCACCGATGCCGAAGCTCTCGCCGAGCTCTCCGTCGAGCCACATCCGATCCGGGGTCGTCTTGGCCAGCTGTGGGACGGTCGAGAGCTGCTCCTGCGGCTCGATGAGTTCGCGCCGTGCGTAGCGAGGGGCTGCCAACGGGAACAGGAACGAGGCGGGGCGACCGTTGACCAGCTCGATGTCGACGTTCTTCCAGTCCTCGTCGGTATCGTTGTGTACCAGCGCCCACCCTTGCAGCGCGCCACGTTTGTCCCCGGTCCCAAGGACGACGCGGTAGCTCGTCCGCCAGACCGGCGACTCGGCGACGTAGCCCAACCCGAGTTTGCCGCCAGCTTCGACGCGTACGCCGAGCTTCTGGGTTGTTCGGGCAGTGTGGTCCGACAGCGCTTCCGCAGCGACATCCAATCGGTCCGCCGCTGCAGACTCGGCTGGCTGAACGCCGGAGATGTCCTTGGTCGACAGGCGGCGCAGGCTTCCGTCGTTGCCGAGGACAAGAAGATTGTACTCCGGCGCTGGCGGTGGACCCTTGGGGGGCGCTTCTCCCTCCCGCGGCGCGCGTTCGCCAAACGGTCCTTCAACATCGATCAATCTGCCCGTCACCTTGCCCCCGGCTGCGCTCACGATGACCCTGGTGCCTTCGAGGCTATGCAGGAGGTCGGAATACCCGACTCCGTCGGATTCGTCCGGGAGCCCCGCCATGGCACGCGCCATCCCCTCACTGACCGCGGTGGAGAACGCGATGCCACCCACCCGGGCCCCGGTTCCGCCATCGAGGACCACGAGAGTCTTGAGTGCGTCGTCCAAGTGCGCCGTGGGGACGGGAAGGGCGAG
Source organism: Nannocystales bacterium (assembly GCA_050633305.1). Lineage (GTDB taxonomy): Bacteria > Myxococcota_A > Polyangia > Nannocystales > Nannocystaceae > CAJXVA01. Next base: position 70,124 of record JBOEGF010000042.1, on the reverse strand, counting down.
CCGGTCGTTCTTGTTCACCCGACCGCGGCGTTCGAAGTACCCCACGCCCGTCTCGTAGAGGCGCAAACGACTCAGTGGCAGAACCTTGGCCGACTTCGTCGGTGCGGCCATACAGAGAACTAGGGACAATGCGAGTGTGGACATGGGGGAGGCTGCGAGCCGCGGTCGTACGACAACGAGCCGTCCTGAGAGTTCCCGGTCGTGCCGGGAGAAAGCCACCCGGCGCGACTACGAAGTCAGGGAGCGCGACCGCCACGCCGTACATCGGGCGACCCGTCGTTCGAAGTGCGGTGCGATCGCTGCGTACAGAGCTCGAACCCGGGCGCGTTGGAAACGGCGGCTGGGGAAGACCGCGTGAATCGGCATCGAGTCGCCGATGTAGTCGGGAAGAACCTGGAGTAACCGACCGGACTCCAGGTCGTCGATGACGTCGAAGAGGCTCTTGAGCGCGATGCCCATTCCCGCGACGGCCCACCGACGAGCGAGGTACCCGTCGCCGCACAAGGGGCTGACCAACTCGATACTGTGCACTTCGTCCTCGCGGTGGAGCTGCCACGACAGCACCGGGACGCTCGAGAGCTGCAACGTCAAGCAGCGGTGCTCCGGCAGCTCTTCGGGAGTGCTCGGGCTTCCTCGGGTCTCGAGGTACTCGGGCGAGGCGACCAGCACGTTCGGAACCTTCGCCAGCTTTCGCGCGGTGAGGGTGCTGTCCTGCAGCGGCCCATAGCGGATCGCCATGTCGATCGCATCGCGTTGCAGATGGTGGATGGCGTCGCCGGTATGCAGGACCACCTGCAACTTGGGGTGCGCGCGGCACAGCTCGGCCGTGAGCGACTCGAGGACCTCGTAGGTCGTATCCGCCGGCGCCGAGATGTGCACCACGCCTTCGAGTTCGGTCCGTCGGCCGCGGGCGTCATCGAGCGTCCGTTGCCACACATCCGCCACCTCCTTGCACCCTTCAACGACGACGCGTCCTTCATCCGTGGGGTGCAGAGACCGGGTCGTACGCTCGAAGAGACGCACACCGATCGCGTTCTCGATCCGTTGCACCGCAGCACTGACGGCCGCGGGGGTGAGGTGCAGCTGCCGCGCCGCGAGCGTCATGGAGCCTGTCTGCGCAACCCGAACCAGCAGCTCCATCTCGTGGACCTTCACCGGACGATTATCAATCATCCGTTGAAAGACTTGCAAGCGACTCTGGCTGTCCCGAGGCCCAACCGAGTCCTACAAAGAACGCGAAACAACGGAGCCCGCCATGAAAGCCATCGTTTACAAAGAGCCGCAGCAGATTGAACACCCCGAATCGCTGTTCGAGATGCAGCTCCCGGACCCGAAGCCCGGGCCCGATGACCTCCTGGTTCGTGTGGGAGCGGTCTCCGTCAACCCTGTGGACTACAAGATCCGGCAAGGGGTGACCCCGCAGACGCCTCGGGTGCTCGGGTGGGATGCGGTCGGTGAGGTCGTGTCGGTGGGCGCATCGGTGAAGGGCTTCGAGCCCGGCGATCGGGTTTGGTACGCGGGGGACCTGAACCGAGCGGGGTCCAACGCCGAGCTTCAGTGCGTGGATGCGCGCATCGTGTCGCGAGCCCCAACCTCGCTCTCCGATGCGGAGGCGGCGGCGTTGCCCCTGACCGCCATCACCGCGTGGGAGCTCCTCTTCGAACGCCTCGCGATCAAACCGGGGAAAACCCCGACGGGCCAGGTGCTTCTGGTCTCGGGAGCGGCGGGGGGTGTGGGCTCGATCCTGCTGCAGCTCGCCTCGCGCTTGACCGGGGTCACCGTTGTCGCGACTGCGGGCCGGGCGGAGAGTCGCGCGTGGGTGACGAGCCTGGGCGCACACCACGTGGTCGACTATCACGAGCCACTTGGGCCGCAGTTGGCCGAACTGGGCATTCCGGCGGTCACCCACGTGGCGAGCTTGACCCACACCGACGTCTACTTCCCGCAGTTCGTCGAGTTGTTGGCGCCCTTCGGTCACCTTGCGCTGATCGATGACCCTCCTTCGCTCGACATCTCGCCGATGAAGCTGCGCAGCCTTTCGCTGCACTGGGAGCTCATGTTCACGCGGTCCATGTTCAACACACCCGACATGAACGCGCAGGGAAGACTCCTTGCCGAGGTGGCGGGTCTTGTCGACGCAGGGGTCCTGCGTACGACGATGACCCAGCTGTTGGGACCGATCAGCGCCGAGAACCTCCGCCGCGGACACGCGTTGCTCGAGAAGGGCGGTGGCCGAGGCAAGGCCGTGCTCGCGGGGTTTGGCGAGTAAGGCCATGAGCAAGAAGCTGCAGCTTCCCGGCTTCCGGGCGATCAACCGAGGCTACAACTCGGTCTTTCATCCCGGGCGTCTCAGTCTTGGGTTGGTCCTGCCGCTGGAGCGGTACGACGCAGGCCCGGTGCCGACGATGGAGCATCACCTCGCACGGGCGCGGTTGGCCGACACGTTGGGGTTTTCCGCACTGTGGTTGCGAGACGTTCCGTTCAACGTCCCGTTGTTTGGGGATGCTGGGCAGCTCTTCGACCCGTTCGTCTACTTGGGCTTTCTCGCGGCGCACACCGAACAGATCGCGTTGGGTGCGGCCAGCGTCGTTCTGCCGCTACGCCACCCCGCCCATGTCGCCAAGGCGGCCGCCAGCGCAGATGTGCTCTCGGGGGGGCGGGTGATCCTGGGCGTCGCCTCGGGCGACCGACCGCAGGAGTATCCGGCGCTGGGCGTCCCGTTCGGGCAGCGCGGCGACCTGTTTCGAGAGAGCTTTTCGTACATTCAGCGCATGGGAGAGAAGGTCCCGGCGTTTGAGAACGTGTTCGGGAGCCCCGCCGGCGACATCGACATGCTGCCCAAGCCGGCCTCGGGCAGGCTCCCCCTGCTGATCACCGGAGGGAGCCAGCAGGACCCGGCGTGGCTCGCGAGCAACGGCGACGGGTGGATGCTGTACCCGCGTACACCTTCCGCGCAGGCGGGGATCATCGATGACTGGCGCGGTCGGATCCAAGCGAACGGGGGTCCGGGCCGGCCGGTGATGCAACCGCTGTACGTCGACTTGTTGGAGGACCCGGAAGCCCCTGCCCAGCCGATCCATCTCGGGCTTCGCACCGGCGTCGCGAGCCTGCGATCGCATCTACAGCGCCTCGAGTTGGTCGGCGTCAACCACGTCGCGCTGAACCTCCGATTCAACCGAGCGGACATGCAAAGCACACTGCTGTGCCTGGCAGACGAACTCCTGCCCGAATTCTCAACCTGACGAGACCAGGACATCACCATGAAGAAGACGATCCTCCTCACCGGAGCGACCGACGGTATCGGGCTACAGACGGCCCGCATGCTCGCGGCTGACGGACACCACCTGCTGCTGCACGGTCGCAACCCGGACAAACTTGCGAAGGTTGTCGCGGACCTGGCCGAGGTGCCCGGTGCCGAGGCGGCCGAGAGCTACGTGGCGGACCTCTCCAACCTCGAGGCGGTCGAGGCGATGGCGAAGGCTGTCATCGACAAGCACCAGCAGCTCGATGTCCTCATCAACAACGCGGGGGTCCTCAAGGCGCCCTCGACGACCACCGCAGCGGGGCTCGACCTCCGTTTTGTGGTGAACACACTCGCGCCCTACCTGTTGACGAGGCGCTTGCTTGGCCTGATGAACGGTCGCGCGCGCGTGGTCAACCTCTCCTCGGCAGCGCAGGCGCCGGTGAGCCTCGAAGCCATGGCCGGACGGGGGTCGCTGACCGACATGGAGGCCTATGCACAGAGCAAACTCGCGATCACGATGTGGTCGCGCCAGCTTGCCGATGAACTCGGGCCGGAAGGACCGGTGGTCGTGGCCGTCAACCCTGCGTCCTTGCTCGGTACCAAGATGGTCAAGTCGGGGTTCGGTGTGGATGGCAACGACATCTCGATCGGCGCGGACATCCTCGTACGCGCGTCGCTCTCCGACGAGTTTTCGGACGTTTCGGGCAAGTACTACGACAACGACGCGAAGCGCTTCGGGCCGCCGCATCCCGATGCCCTGGACGCGGGGAAGCGCGCGGAGGTCGTGCGCGTGATCGAGGGGTTGTTGGGCGGCGCGGTCGCATGAAGCGAGGCCTCGTGTTCGCCCTGGCGGGCGCGGGTTGTGGATGCGGCTGACGCCACTTGAACGCAGCATTTTCGCGGGGTGCGGCGCCGTTTCGTGGTGGCATCGTTGCTCATGTCGTGGCGGAACAAGCTCGCGCGGCGGCTCATGTCGTCGGTCCTGACACGGGAGCAGCAAGAGCACGTCGACAAGGTGAAGGTCGACGATGCGGGACACGGCTTTGACCGCTTTGGGATGAGCCCGCAGGGCGTCGGGGTTGGTCTGTCGCTGTTTCGGCACCTCCACGACCACTACTTTCGGGTCAAGTCGTACGGCACCGAGAATATCCCCACGTCGGGGGCGACCATCGTGGTGGCGAACCATTCGGGCACGCTGCCGATCGACGGGTTCATGCTGTGGTCGGACATCCTGATGAACACGAGCCCGCCTCGAGCTGGCCGACCGGTGGCGGACTTCTTCGTCCCGGCGCTCCCGTTCATCAACACGGTCTTCTGCCGCGGAGGGATGATCGCGGGCAGCCGTGGCAATGTGCATGCGGCGCTCGACGCTGGCGAGCTTCTGCTGATCTTCCCCGAAGGGGTGCGGGGCATCGGCAAGGCGTACGCCAAGCGATACCAACTCCAACGATGGACCGTGGGGCACGCTGAACTCGCGATTCGTCACCGCGCTCTGGTCCTGCCCTCCGCCGTGATCGGTGCCGAGGAGGCGTGGCCCCAGGCGATGAAGATCAAGGGGCTGGGGGCGTTTGGCGTCCCCTATCTTCCGGTTCCGGCCACCCCGCTGCCGATGCCGACGCGCTTTCACCTGCACTACGGGGAGCCCATCGCGCTGTTTGACGACTACCCGCCGGAGCGCGCAAGCGACCCCGAGGTGCTTCGTGAGGCGGCAGGTCGGGTGCACGACGCCGTTGAAGCGTTGATCGAGCGCGGGCTCCGGATGCGCCAAGGGGTGTTCTCGTGACTGGGGTGCTGGTCACGGGGGCGACGACGCCCGTGGGGCGACGGTTGGTCGAGGTCCTGCTGGAGTCGAGCAAGGACGCCCGTGTTCTCGCAGTCGGTATCGAGCCCGCGGCACAGTCGAAGCTTCCCGCCGACGCGCGACTCACCTACAAGCGCGTGGACCTTCGTCGCGGGCGGGGCGTGCGAGAGCTGCTCTACGGCCCCGCTCGGGACCTGGAGATTGAGACAGTCGTTCACGCGGCGCACCATCGCAGCGCTTCCGATGTGGGAAGCAAGGTCCACGCGATCAACGTGGAATCCACACGATCGTTGTTGTTGCAGGCGGAGCAGCACCCGACAATCCGCCGCTTCGTCTTTCGCAGCCACGTCGAGGTGTACGGCGTCCGGACCGACCTGCCCAGCGTGTTCGCCGAAGACCACCCCCTGAACTTCTCCCCCAGCGCGCCGCAGTGGCTCCGGGACCGGGTCGAGGCGGACCTCACCGTCTGCGCTCGCATGGGGATGTGCGAGCTTCAGATCGCCGTCCTCCGGACCTCGGAGTGCATCGCGCCCGAGTGCGGGTCCCAGCTGTTCGACTACCTGCGCTCGCGGGTTTGTATGCGTCCGATGGGCTTCGACCCGATGCTCAACCTGCTTTCCGTGGAGGACTTGGTACAGGCGCTCGTGTCCGGGACCCGGTGTGACGCGCAGGGGGTCTTCAACATCCCGGGCGCCGATACGCTTCCGTTGTCCGCCGTGATCGAGCGGGTGCACAGGCTCGAGCTTCCGGTGCCGGGACCCTTGCTGAGGCCGCTGTACCGCCTGCGTTCGCTGACACGCGGTACCCAGTTTCGCTACGACCTCAACGCCGGGCGCTTTCACTTCAGCGGCGTACCCGACGGTGCGCGGGCCGCAACCGTGCTGGGCTACGAGCCCTGCCACCCCGTGGACTGGTCGGCGATTTCGGCAAGCCGTCTGTAGTCCAGCGGATCCCGCTCCGACTGCGACATCCGTGTCGCGAAACGGAGGATGTTCGCGCCCGGATGCCTGGAATCCAACGGGGCTGCGCGTGGCACAAAGAATGCACAACCGCGAGCCATGGCTTTGAAAACTTGGCTTTGGAACCTGGGCGCAGCGGGGACCGCGGTGGTTGCGGCAGGTTGCGGCCCGTCGGTGGTGCTTCCAGGGGACACGGATGGGGCTGAGACGGACGGAACGGACACGGTGATTCTCCCGACCGACACCGACTCCGAACCGGACCCTCCAAACGACAGCTACTACGACCCCTACGAGGACTCGTACGACTCGTACGACTCGTACAGCGACAGCTACTACGACACCGACTACTACAGCGACACCGACAATCGCATCGAGTGCTACGGCGATGAGGACTGCGAACTCGGGGAGTGCGTCGATCCAGGGGAGCCGTGGTCGTATTGCGAGGCCCTCCCGATCCCACAACCATGCGCCGAAGAGGTTGCACTGGAGTTGGCCTGGGTCCGGCAAGGAGCAGGGGCGGGCAGGGCCGTAGGCATTGCGGGCCGCGACGACGAGGGGCAGAGGGTGGTGTTGGCCGATGCTGATGTCGACGGGGGCTCCATCCCGGTTGCTGTGGCGTTGGTGGAAGCCGATGCGGCCGCCCAAGCCGTTCCGGTCGTGCTGAGCGAGGCCGAGCAGGTGATCGGGCTGGAGCAGGCCAACCTCGATGGCGACGCGGACCTGGACCTGCTGGTGTCCATCCGAGGCGACGCCGGACTACGCGTCGTCCCGCTGCTGCGACAAGAGGACGGGTCTTATGCGGCCGGAGTCGATGTCGTGTTCGAAGGACCCGGGGGTCCGGCCAAGCTTCGCAGCCTCGCCGACGGCGGGTTGCAACTCCTCAGCCGACTCGACTCTGGCCTCTTGTTCGAGGCGTCGAGCTTGGGCGACGGAACGTTCTCACCCCCGACGAGCGTGACGTGGGCCGCGGAGCCGATCGCCGACTTTGCGGTGGGTCCGCTCGACCTCGCCGAATCGGACGACGTCCTTGCTGCGGTGCTGGGTCCGGAGGAAGGACAGTCGGTCCTGGATGCGCTCCTCGACGAAGGCGAACTCCCCGTTGGCGTGACGGGCAACGCGAGTCGGTCGGTCTTCGTCGATGCGTGGCTGGGCCACTTCATTGCGCTCGATCCATCCCTCGACGGCGTGATCGGGCTGGAGACCGCGATGCTGGGGGTCAACGCGTCGGCTGATGACCTCTTGGTGCTGCACGAGGCTGCCGTCGTCTCGACCGCAGTTGCCGATGTCGATGGAGACGGCTTCAGCGACCTGGTGTCGGTTGACGAGTTCGGTCAGGCCTCTGTGGTCTTCCGGGTCTCGAGCGCCGAAGCCTGCACCCAGACCCTCGACACCCGGAGCTTGTTCGACGCTGCGCTCGCGGCAGGGTCCGGGTCGGAGGTCGGGGTGGTGCTTTCAGGGCCCGAAGGTGTGCTCTCGGTGCGGGGCGAATAGCGAAGCGACCCGTCTTCGGTGCAGGGCTGCGCGCTCTTGGAGAAAAGTGGTGGCCGCCGTGCGCCCCTGGGCGGCGAGCCCCCGTCTGGGAGGCGCAATGTTCAAGCCAACGCTGCTCTTGACCCTCGTTGTCGCCCTCGCCGCCTGTGACGCCGGTGCCCCAGATCACGAATCCGACGGGGCGGATGACTCGTTCCTGGCCGGACCGAAGGCCGACGGGGCGCTGATCGCCGAGGGGACCCCGGAGGCGCTCGGCGTCTTGGCCCTGGTGAACGAAGCCTCGCACGCGGTGTTGGATGATGACGTGGGGTTGGACGTGCGGGCCGCGTCGAACATCGTGGACCACCGCGAGACCCCCGATCCGTTCGATGATCTCGCCGAGCTCGACGCGATCCCCTACGTGGGCCCGGTGGCACTCCAGCGGTTGTTGGCCTATGCGGAGGCCAACGGCTATGTCCCCGACCCAGAACCCGATGCCGATGATTTGTCGGAGGGGAGTGACTTGGCCCTCGCCGTGCTCGACCTCGTCAACACCGCCGATTTCGAGACGCTGGACGACGACGTTGCCTTGGACCGGCGAGCCGCGACCAACATCGTCGAGCACCGCGAAGGGCCCGACCCAGACTCCCCTGCCGACGACGACCCGATCGAAACCATCGCCGAGCTCGATGGTATCGGTCACGTCGGAGCCGTGGCGTTGGCGAAGCTCGTGGCGTACGCGCAGGACCATGGATACGTCGACCCCCAACTGGACGCCGGTGACTACGAGTTGTGGGGGTGCGGGTTTGGCTACGACCAGGGACGTACGACTCGTCTTCGTTCTGCCGCGGGCCGGCTGTTCATCATGGAGTCCGGCGATGCCTTTCCTGTCGCGGACGACGGCACGTTCAGCGTCGTAACCTCTGACAACTGCGGCGCATCGCAAACGGTGTCGGGGTCGGTGGTCGTTGCCCGGGACAGTGTGGAACTCGAGTTCCATCGGCGGACGACCTACTACTCTTGCTCGGGAACACACCGTACTCAGCAGCGCAACACGATCGTCCAGAGCGCGTACAGTTCCTTCGACCGCTCGAGCGAGACATCGGCCCCCTGCAGCGTCACTTCGCGAAACGTCCAGCTGGCGGGGACGGTCGAACACTCGGGAGAGACCAGCGACTTCGATGAGTGGGTGATTCTCAAGACGTTTCGGGACCAGCGCGCGATCACCTGGAGGCTGGGGCAGCCCACCTTGCAGTGGTTCGAGAATGTCCCTGTCGACGAGGCGGGAGACTTCGACACGTACTTCTACAGCAGTCCCGACCAGATTCACTTCTTCAATGGGACGGTCGACGATGGCCTGATCGAGCTGGCGTTCGGCACCGGAAACTACGCGACCAACACGTGGATCCGCTGGGATATGACAGGGTTCTACAACCCAAGCTGGTTCTAGGGTCCTGTTCCACGAGCCTTGCGCTGGGACAGCATGGGACGTTCAGTCGGCAGAAGGGTGGGTCTGGGCATCGTCCAGGTATCGGGCGAGGCTGACCTCGACCTGGCTGCGAACCAGCCGCAACACGCTCGCGAGCGCCTCGGCTTGTGGGGCGTCGCCGCAGACTCGCCGACCGGTGCCTTCGATGAGCTGGGTTCGACACTGCGCCAGGCGGCGCTTGATCGTCGCGACGTGGACACCGTGCAGGTTTGCCATCTCGGCGAGGGTCAGGCCGAAGATGTGCTTCTGCCGCAACAGGTTGCGCGAGCCTGCGTCGAGTTCGGCCACGGCCTCGGCGAAGGCCGACTTGAATCTTCCCCGATACGACGCTTTGAGATAGCTGAGCTCGGGGGTCTGAGAAGCTGCACCCAGCTCCTCCCATTGCAGCTCCATGGGATCGACTGCCTCACCCACGGGTTTGCGAGAGCGCAACAAGTCGGCTCGTGTGCGGATGGCAACCACGCGAATCCAGCTCGCCAGTCGGCCTTCACCGCGATACCGCTCGAGCTTGGGGCGACGGTCGCCGTCGGCGACCAGCAGGCGCATCCAGACAACCTGCTCGATGTCGTCCAAGGCGATGTGGGCGGGCGCTTGATGCCGCAGCGCGGCGGCGACGACGCTGGCGTACTCGCGACGCAGGTGCCTGGTTGCCCCAGCGTCTCCGGCTGCGCTTGCACGGGCCAGATACAGTTCTTCGAGTTGAAGTTCGGCGAGTCTCGGCGCGAGTTCGTGCGGCGGCGTCTCTCGCAACAGGGCTCCGAGATCGCCAGCGAAGTCGGCCAGAGCGTAGCTGGACTGCGGCCATCGAAGTCGGGCCCGGCCGACCAACTCGTCTAGGGAGTCGCGCACGATGGAGAACGCATTCGCATCGCCAAAACCTCGGGCGAACCTCTGCGTGGGGGTGGACTCCGAGTTCATGCCTGCGCTCCTTCGACAGCTTCGGCCCGACACGCGGAGCCAGCGATCACACCATCGACTATACTCTTCTCGCCGTTGTCGGAGCGATCCATGATGCAGCCGGACGCTTCAGATGTTCCGCGATGGGCGGAAGACTGTCCCGAAGATGACATCTTCGTTCGGGTTGTCGAGGGGACTGTGTCACCCGAAGACGCGCGAGCGCTCGAACTCCACCTCGACCGCTGTCCCGATTGTGCTCGGGTCATGGCAGAACTCGCGCTGGACGAAGTGTCTTCGAAGGACACGAGCGATCCGGGGGACTCGCACGGGGACAACTTCCGTCTGATCGCGGGGCAGCAAGTCGGCCGCTACACGATCCTCGAGCGGCTTGGCGAGGGGGGAATGGGTGTTGTGTACAGCGCGTACGATTCTCGGTTGGATCGGCGGGTTGCGCTCAAGTTCATGCTGGGCTCGGGAACACCTCGGGAGCGGGAACGCTTACGGGTCGAGGCCCGGGCCTTGGCTCAGTTGACCCACCCCAACGTGCTCACGGTTCACGACATCGCCGAGTACGAAGGTGAACTGTTCATCGCCGCGCAGTATGTGGAAGGGGCCACCGTTGACCGTTGGCTCGCACAGACGCGCCGTAGCCAGGACGCGATTCTCGATGTGTTCATCCAGGCGGGCGAAGGCTTGGCAGCGGCTCACGCTCGCGACCTTGTCCATCGCGATGTCAAGCCTTCCAACCTTCTGGTCGGGGCAGGCGACCGCGTGTTCGTGGCCGACTTTGGACTCGCCCTCTCCGTCCCGCGTTCAACAGTCGCGGGCTCACCTGGCAAGGAAGTGCTGCGCGCAACGAGCCGCGTCGGAACGCCCAGCTACATGGCCCCCGAGCAGCTCCGTGGCGAAAGGGTGGACGCCAGGGCGGACCAGTACTCGTTCTGTGTAGCGCTCTACGAGGCGTTGCTGGGGGAGCAACCTTTTGCGCCCGACGCGGATCGGGCGCAGCCGCCCCCGGGGCTACGACTCCTCCCGCGGCACGTTGCACAGTGTGTGACCCGGGGTCTGTCCGAGCGCCCGGGTGAACGCTACCCGAGCATGAACGCGTTGTTGACGGATCTTCGACCGCGCGGACGTCGGTGGGGGGTGTTGGGTGCGGCGTTGGGGGCTGCGGGGTTGGTCGCTGTCGCCGGATTCTACACCACTCGTACGTCTCCGCAGGAAGAGTGTGTGACCTCGGGTCTCCTGGCGCAGACCTGGGGTGACGCATCGATCGCGACGACACGCGATGCCCTGCTCCAGAGTCCACATGGGTATGCGACGACGACGTGGAAGACGCTGCGTCGCTACCTGGACCAACACGCCGGCGAGTGGGAGGACCAGCTTCGCGACGCCTGCGAGGCTCGCTGGAAATCGCACCGTGAGTCCGACCTGATCTTCGATCGCCGAATGCAGTGCCTCCGGAGAAGCGCTCTCTCCTTGGAGCACGCGCTGGTGATGATCAGGGAGGCTGGCCCCGCACGCGCACTCCAGGTCGTCTATGCACTCCCGAGGGCCCGGACCTGCGCGGACCCTGAGCCCTCGCGGAACCCGAACTCCGCCGACTCGGCCGGGCACGACACACTACGACAGCGCTTCGACCGGGCGCAGTTGATCGCGCCTGCTGGCCGGGTCGCCGAAGCCGACCAGGAGCTCCGCGCGCTACTGGCGGAGGTCGAGTTGACGGAGGACCGGGTCCTCGTCGGAAAAATCAGAACCGTCCTCGCGAGCATCACTGCACATACCCGGCCGGCCGAAGAGGGGACTCGTGACTTGAGCGAAGCGGTGCTCTCCACAGAGCGAGGAGGCGATGACGAAAGCATCGCGAAGGCACTCCTCATGCTTTCTACGCACTACGCGATCTCCGTCGGCGACATTGCTCAGGCAAGGGAAACCGAACGCCGGGCACGTGCTGTCATCGCACGAGCCGAGGCGACGCCTGTCCTCGAACAGCACGCCGCCAGCACGGCCGCCATTCTCGCTCTCTCCGCGGGAGAGTTTACTGCCGCGATCGAGGCATTCGAAACGGTGCTGACCTTGTACGACACGGCCCAGCCCGACGAACCCGTGCCGAATCGGTTCTTGGCGGTGGCCAACATGAGCATGGCGCTTCAGAGCGCCGGTCGCGTGAGCGAAGCGCTGCATCTCCTGCAGACCAACATCGCTGCCGCGGATCGTGGGCTGGGCCCAGGCCATCCGGCGGCGGTGGGCCTCCATGTTCGCCTGGGGCAGGTGTTGTTCACCGCCGGTCGAGCCCGGGACGCTCGTGATCACCTCAACGCGCTCCGCAAGGTGTTCGAACGTGAGGGCAGCATGCCGACGATCAGGGCGGACGCGCTGTCCGTGCTTGCCCGAGCCCACGGAGCGCTGGGTGACCACGACCAGGCGTACGAGATTTTGAAACAGGTCCGAGAGCTCTGGGCCGAGCTCCATCCGCCTGGCCATCCCAACGTTCTTTCGACCGACGTCGACCTCGCGAACAACCTACAACGCCGCGGTGATGTGGAGGGATCCGTGGTGCTTGGCGAGCAGGTGGTGGCGGCGTTGGAGGCGATGGACGCTGCGCCTCCGAACCTGCTGGCCACCGCCTTGGCCGGACTTGGCCAGGGCTACACCACGCAGCGTCGGTGGCTCGAAGCGCGGTCGATGTTGTACAAGGCGAACGCGGTGGCGAGGCGGGCTGAGCTGGGTCCGGACGTGCAGTGCGAGGTGGAGCTGCTTCTCGGGCATCTCGCGGTCGCGGAGGGAACTCAGGATGCCGTGTCACACTACGAACGTGCGCGAGAGCTGTTCACCGTGCATACGACACCCGTAGTGGGGGCGGAGGTTCTGTTCGGACTCGCAAAGCTACGCGCCGAAGAACCCGGGCAACTCGTTGCGGCACTTGCGTTGGCTGCCGAGGCGGACGTGGCGATCTCGACCGACCCTTCGGCGGACGCAGCCCTGCTGCTCGAGCAGATCGAGGCTTGGCGCTCCGGTGTCGGGAGTCCGTGATTCGCCGCAGAGTTCATCGCCGCTCTGGGTTCCCCAACTTGGATGCGTCGTTCGCCGTGAGCGATGAGTGACCTGCGAGGCTAGCGAATCTGTGCGTCGCAGCAGGGGCAAGCGTTCGCCCGGATGCGCATGTGACGGGCCTTGAAGCTGCCCGTACCGCAGCCCCACAAGCTCGCGTCGCAGTGGGGGCATCGCACCGCCCTCCGACAGTAGCGACGCGTCAGGAGCCCACCGACGAGCGCGGGGACTGCGAACACCACGAGAAGGCCGTAGTGGCCGAGGTGGGTTCCAGCCTCGCCCACGTGCGCGACCGCGACGGCGGTTGCGAGCAACGTGATCGGCATGGTCGGGAGGGTGAGCGCCGCACGGATCCGGGCTGCGGTAACAAGCTCGTTTCGCAACCACGTGCGAGAGATGGACCGAGCCACTCGGCGGGAACACCAGGAGCACGAGACTATTCCATGAGGGCTCGGAGGAGCGGCTCGTGCGACGAAGGTGCCGAGCGGGCACGCCGAGTCTGGCTGCGATGGGTCGTCGCGGGCCCATGGCTCTCCTTGGTCTGGCCTGCGGCTTGTCATGTCTCGCCCCGACTGCGCGCGTTCATCGATCAGACCGCGGAATACTTCGCAAGTCGGTCCGTCGAAGACCGTCCCTTGCCCGGCCGGCCGTCCCCTTGTGAACAACCGGTGCTCACATGAAGGTTGCTTCCCTGTTGCCTCTGACTTGGCGGACACTGCCACCAATGAAGGTTTTCCGACTCCGAAGGCACGTCAAGGTTCGCATCGGGGTGGCGGCCGCCATCGCCATCCTGGCCCCAGGCTGTGAAGCAGAACCCGTCGGCGTGGGCGATGAACCGCTGTTCTCCGACAGCGTCGAGGACACAGAGGGCTCCGCCGGTGTCGCGGTCGAAGATGCCGAGAGCACAGGGAGCGAGGAACTCGAGAGCTGGGAGGAGCTCCCGGTGATTCGAACATACGGCGACCACGAGCCATCCGAGGAGGATCAGTTCGTGATCGAGCGCAGTACGGCCCACGACTGCCCAGCGCTTTTCTGGGACGAGCACGTGTTCGTCGTGAAGGAATGCGGGGGGTGCGGCGCGGACAAACGGAGGCTTGGAAAGATCGCTGGGCTTGCGATGGGCTACATCTGCCCGGGCGGTGGAGCCTGTTGCTCGGAGTGGTACGGAGAGACGACACGAACCGAGTGGTGCGAATACTGCTGACTCCCGCAGCTCAGCTGCCCGAGCAGATCCACATCACCGTGGTGCACAGGATCGGGCCGTCGTCGTCGGATCCGCAGTTTCCGCCGCCGTTGAACGCTCGAAGTCCGGTCGCGTCGCACGAGCTGCCTGCCTCGCAGAAGCTACACGGCGAGCCGCAGTTCCCTCCGATCGCGCCCACGCTGTCGTATCCCAACCCTTCGCAGATCGTCTGCGCATGGAAGTTGCCCCCGTCAGGCCCCGAGGAGATCCAGGCTGAGGTTTCGTTGGCCTCGCACACCACCCAGGCGTCGCCCGTGAACGGGTCGACCCCGGTGTCACAAACGTTGGGCTCCTCGGCGACGCACGTTGCGCTGCAGCCGTCTCCATCCGCGGGTGGCAGCCCGTCGTCGCACTGCTCGCCTGCGGTGGCGTTGACCACCCCATCTCCACACGCGGAAGGCGTGCAGCTGGCATTGCAGGTCGGTGACTCCCCGCCGTCGTCGCAGCCCTCTCCGGCGAGTGGATTGACGAGCGAGTCGCCGCACTCCGCGGTCGTGCAATCGACGTCGCAGACGGAGGACGGTCCCGCATCGTCGCAAGACTCGCCGGATTCTTCGTTGAGCACACCATCGCCGCACTCCGCCGACGTGCAATCGGCGTCGCATCGTGCCGTGGCCTCGCCGTCGTCACAGGTCTCGCCTCGGGTTGGGTTGACCTTGCGGTCACCGCACCGCGCGAGCGTGCAATCGGCGTTGCACTGCGCGGATTCTCCCGCGTCGTCGCACGGCTCGCCGGCGGATGCGTTGGTGTACCCATCGCCGCAGACGGGGAACGTGCAGTCGGGGTCACAGGAGACGGACTCGCCCGCCGAATCGCAGTCCTCGGTGGGTCCGCGAACACCGTCGCCGCAAAACGACGATCCGTTCGGGGTCCCCCCTTCGCTGCTCGACGCTTCGGTGATGCTCGAAGGGCCGCTGGAGGAGGTGTCCCCACCGTTCGATGAGCCGGGGGCATCACCGCTGGAGGATTCAACGTCGTCGGTGGTGAGGATGGTGCGCGAGGCGATGTCGTCGGGACAGCCACAGAACAACGCGAGCCCCAACCCCAAGGCGCTGAGCGTGCGGAGGCGCGAAACCATCTCCTACCCGCATGCCGCGGCCTCGGTGCGTGCTCAAGGCGCGTTTTGGGCCGCCGAGCCCTCCGCACGGCGCTCGGATCAGTCGATCGAGACGTCGACCGTGCTCCGGACGTTGCGCTTCCACGGGACGGCCGCCACGGCGTTGAGCGACCACAGCACGGGACCGCGCGTCATCGCTTGGACACCCTGGGCGAACTTGAGGACATCGCCCAGCGCCCCGTCGGCATCGAGCCGCTCCTCGAGTTGAGACGGCACGCGAATCGAGAACGAGAATGACTCGCCGCGATAGGTTCCGGCGCCGGCGAGCGGGAGTTCTTGGCTGTAGAGCGTGACCGTGCGCTGGACCGGGCTTCGTTTGCCGTTGGGGCCTTGCGACAAGCCCATGCGCTTTTGCTGGGCGACGAGGGTGAGACTGACGCCGTCCAACTCGGTGGACTCCGCAAGCTGGAGCTCAACGACGCCGTCGAGCTGACCACCCATGTCTGTATGCGAGCCCCGTGGCCGGATGGCGATCGTGCCGACGCCGATCCCCGCGACCTTGCGTGCTTGGTCGGTGACGCGCAGCGCCTCCGAGGTGACCTTGTCCATGCCGCGGTCCAGAACGTCCAGCCAGCGCTTCATCGAAGGGGAGACGGAAATCGCCGGCGGCGGTTGCAACCTTTTGGGCGTGGCGGCGATCACCCCCCCGCCAACGGCGAGGTCATCCACTTCTGAAAACCGGGCGTCAGGTTGATCTGCCTCGTCTGGGGTCGATGCGCGGAGTGTTGCTGGAAACTCAGAACTTCGCCGTCTTCGGGGATGTGAACGCGCTGTGACAGACCCTCGGCCTGCATGCGCTCTCGAAGTCCGGCTCGGGTCGTGGGGCAGTGGTCGAGCGCTTCGAGGTGGTTGAAGACGACGTCTGCGGGGGCGAGCCGGGTGAGTTCGACAAGCTCGTCGACGGAGAACAGGATGTCTCCACCGATGCCCATGTTGGCGGAACCTGCGGGCGCAACGACGATGTCGGGCTGGAGCCGCTCGATCGCCTCACGCACCGAGTCTGTCAGGATGGAATCGCCGGTGATGTACAGGCTCGGTTCGCCGTCCGCGGCGAGGTAGTAGCCCGCCACGGGTCCGAGAATCCAACCCAACAGACCCCGCCCGTGTCGCGAAGGGACGACCTCCAACGTCACGCCGAGCCCGCCGTCCTCGAGCGAACGCGCGTCTAGCCCTTTGCGTCGAAGGCGGGGGACGTCCATGCGGTTGGCCCACACCGGAAGCCCCGCGGCCTTGGTCCATGCCCGACCCGCGGTGTCGAAGTGGTCGGGGTGTTCGTGGGTGATGAGCACGCCCGTTGCGCGCTCCAACGCGGCAGGGGTCTGCGGCGGCGTCGGGACGAGGGGGTTGCGCTTGCGTTCGCCCCCAAACATCCGGAACGCAGGCATGGCACCGGCTTCGGCGAGCATCGGGTCGACCAACAACCGGTGCGTTCCGAAGGACACGAGCATGGTTGCGCTGCGAAGTTGCTGGATCTCCATGCCCGAGAGCCTGGATCCCGCGCCCACACCTGCCAACAAGCACGGATGCACGACAGTCATCCGGATTCGGATGGCGCCCGGAGTCTGAGACGAGCGAGACTGGAGGCCATGGACTGGGATCACCTGCGCACGTTCGAGTCGGTCGCACGGTTGGGGAGTCTGACAGCGGCCGCCAAGGCGTTGGGTGTCAGCCAGTCCACGGTCAGCCGCCAGCTCAAGCAGCTCGAGGCGCGTGCAGGTTCGCCACTGCTTCTGCGGGACACGCCGGTGGCGCTGACGCTCCGTGGCCAGGAGCTGCTCTCGGCGGTCGGGCCGATGATCGAAGCGGCGTTGGCTGCCGAAGCGGCGCTAGATGATCGCCCCGAGTTGGAGGGCGTCGTGTCGATCACCACGGTCGGAGAGCTGGTGCGTTGGGTGCTCATCCCCGCTCTCCCGGAGCTGTACTCGATGCACCCCAAGCTGAGTCTGCGAGTCTTGGCCAGCAATCAGCTCAGCTCACTCGCCGCGGGGGATGCCGACATTGCACTTCGCTTCGTGCGGCCCCAGCGAGGTGAGTTGGTCGCCCGGAAGGTTCACAGCGAGCACTACGCTCTGTTCGCGCACCGTGACCTCGAGGCTCACCCACAGATGCCGTGGCTCGGACTTTCCGGATCGCTGGCCGAGATCGCCGAGCAGCAGTTCGCCCAACGGGCGTGGGGGGACCGACCTGCCAAGCTCCTGGTCGAGGACCTCGAGTCGTTGGGGTTCGCCGTTCGTGATGGGTTGGGCGTGGCTGTCCTGCCGAAGGGGTTCGCCACCCGGCTTCCCGGGGTCGTGGAGGTGGACCCCGCGGCGGTGGGGGCGGCGGACGTCGGGGCGGTACCTTCGCGCGCGCTGTGGATGGTGGTTCACGCCACCAAAGCCCGGGTCCCGAAGGTCCGGGCGGTGATGGACTGGGCGGCAGACCTGTTCGAGTCCCAGACCGCCTGAGCACACCCCGCCCTGTATCCTCTGGGGATGGATGTCGCCCTGGCGTGTGAAGAGGAGCTCGTGGGTCTGCACCGCTTCTTCCAAGCGTGGTTTCTCGGCGGCTTCTCGGACCGTGCTCGAGGGTTCAAGCGATTCACGGAAGTGATGGACCCGGGTTTTGCGATGGTCTCGCCACGGGGAACAGCAACGACCTTGTCCGAGCTTTCCACCGCCCTCGAGGGGGCTTTTGGAACATGGTCGAAGGGGTCGTCGATCGAGGTTGTCGACATTTCGTTGCGGCATGTGCACACCGACCTTGCGCTCCTGACGTATGTGGAGATGCAGCACGTTCAAGGCAAGGACACCGCGCGGCTGAGCACCGTGCTGATGCGCCAACACGAGGCGACTCCCAACGGAGTTCGGTGGCTTCACGTGCACGAGACGTGGATGCCCGATCACGCGGGCTGAGGCGGTCGCGCCTTTCAACCTCCGCAGTCGACCGGGATGTACAGGGGGTCGTGGCAGCTGGTCAGGCGGAAGTCAAAGGTGCCCGTGAACAGGTCGCCGCACCACTCGCGGATGTCGTCGTGGTAGGCGCTGCCGGGTTCCATGCCGATGACGATCGGGACGTGGTTGAACGTGTCGATCTTCGCGATGTCGAACTCGATCTCACTCGCTGGAGAGCTCACCCAGTTGACGGTGAAACCGGTCCCCTCGGGAACCGTGATCGAAGCTGGGTCGACCGTGAACGTGCAGTCGTTGTGCGCGATGATGCCGATGTCCAACACTCCGCCAACGACCCCCGAGGAGTCAGCCTCTCCAGTGGACGATGTGTCCGCGGACCCCGTGCTCGAGCTCGCCCCAGACTCCGTGGAGCTGGTATTTGCCGACCCTGAAGTGCTGCCCTCGTCCGGGGATGTCTCACTCGCGCTGGCGGAGCCTGCTGCGCTACCGCCGCTGCCGTCGGAGCCGCCGGCTGGTGCCATTCCGGTGCTCGAGCTCTCCAAGGAGGCGGCCGCACCGGTTGTGGATGGACCGGAGACGCCAGCGGACCCGGAGACCGCTTGATCAGAGCGCCCGCTGCCGTTGCATCCGAGGCCGAGGAACGCCGTGATTAGGAGAGCCGGGCGAGGGGACACGGTTCGTTGCTAGGCAAGAACCGAACCACTCCCGGGGGGGCCGAGATCCGAGCCGGTTGCGCGAGGGGCGGGTGCCAATTCGGGAACCCGGGCGGTGACGAGTTGGGTCACGGATGCGCGTCTGCGATCCGGGGGGTGTTCCATCTTCGGACTTGCCGCGGGTAGGGACTTCCCCAATGAGGTCCTCATGGAAGGGAGCGAACTCCGCCCCGCTCCGCCCGGGCGCCCGAAAAGCGAAGGCGAGGCTGAGGCCGTCGGCGCGCCGGGGCAAGAGATCTCCGTGCTCGTGGTCGAAGACGACCCCGCCTACGGATGTCTCATTCGTGCCCAGCTCATGAGTGCCGACCCCGCCCTCCAGGTGAAGGTGGAGGAGGGTTTTGAGGAGGCTCTACACCTCTTGTGTTCGGGCCGTTTTCAGGCGGCCACGATCGACCATCAGCTGGGATCCAACACGGGTCTGCAGCTGATCGAGTTGGCTCGAGAGCAGGGCGTGGAGATCCCGCTCGTCCTGCTCACGGGTTCGGACGACCCGATCATCGAACGGGAGGCCGTTCAGGGCGGGGCAAGTGATTTCCTCGCGAAGAGCGAAGCGACGGGTCGGCTGCTCGCGCGTACGGTCCGGTTCAACGTCCAGCGGTGCGCTGCTGCAGCTGCGCTCGCGGAGAGAGAGCAGGAGGCTCGTCACCGAGCCTTGCACGACCCCCTGACAGGCCTTGCCAACCGGGCCAAGCTCGACGACCAGGTTGCAGACGCCCTCGTTGGCCTCGAGGCGGACCCCGCCAACGGGTTCAGTCTTCTGTACATGGACCTCGACGGGTTCAAGCCGATCAACGACCAGCGCGGGCACGCAGCTGGAGACGCGGTCCTGGTGGAAGTGGCGAGAAGACTGCGTGCGGCGGTTCGAGGCTCCGACTGTGTGTCCCGGGTTGGCGGTGACGAGTTCGTCATCCTGCTCGCGGACTCGGTGACGGAAACGGGGGCGAACCGCGTCGCGGAGGCCGTGCAAGCGGCGGTTGAGGTCCCGATCGATCTCGGCGGCCCGTCCGTGCAGGTGGGCGTGAGCATCGGGATCCGTGTGGTTACAGATACCGATACTTCGCCGTCCGCGCTGCTCGCCGAAGCGGATGTCGCGATGTACTCGCGCAAGCAGGAGCGGAAGAACCGCGTAGGTCTGGGGCTCGTGTCCAACGGCGTAGCTCCCGAGGTCGACATGGATTCTCGGCTTCGCACGGCGCTCGAGACCGGGCTGGTGGTGCCGCACTTTCAGCCGATTGTGACCGCTGGCTCGTCGGAGGCGGCCGGGTTTGAGGCCCTGGCTCGATGGACCGACGATGAGCTTGGAAAAATCTCCCCGGCACAGTTCATCCCTGCAGCATTGCGAACCGGTCTCATTGTGGAGCTGGGGCGACAGATGCTCATGGGCGCGTGTAACTGGGTCACGTCGATCCCAGGGAAGAGCTTGGTGAGCGTGAGCGTGAACGTTTCGGCCGACCACGTCCGCTCGCCCATGTTCGAGACTCACGTCCGAGATGCACTCTCCGCGAGCGGGTTGGACCCGCGACGTCTTCAGCTGGAGCTCACCGAGCAGGTCGAGTGGGGACAGGACGAGTCCATCGACGCCAAGCTCGGAGCGCTTCGCGGCGATGGGGTGTGTCTGGTGCTCGACGACTTCGGCACCGGCTACTCGACGGCCGAGGTGCTGGCGCGTTTTCCCGTGACGAGTGTGAAGCTCTCGCGAGGGCTGCTGGTCGGGGCCCAAGCTGACCCCAGGCGAGAGTGTATGTATGGGGGGTTGGTTGAACTGGGGAAGCGGATGGGTGCCAGCATTACCGCGGAAGGCATTGAGACGGCCGAAGACCTCGCGTTCGTCAAACGTGCTGGGGCGACCCATATCCAGGGCTTCATGTTCGGCCGGCCCGCGGCGATGCCCGACATCGTGACCAAGGCCGCTTGAGCGCTTCGGCACGCTGAGCCGTGCGGCCTGCTGCTAGGCTCTGCGCATGCGCAAGTACGGACGAATCGGGATCTGGATTGCCATCGTGGGGTCGCTGCTGCGCGGTCTCGAGTCGTTTGACTCGGGCGGGTCGGCCAACTCCTTGGTCACCGTCGGAGCTGCGTTGACGCTGAGCGCGGCGTTGGTGGCCGCCGCGATCATGTTCTGCTTCGATCGGCCCCAGACGTAGCGAGATCGGACGAAGCAGACCGATCCTCAACGCGAGTCGTTCCATGTCAGTATCGGACGCGAGTTGACGAGCTGGGGTAAGCGGACCGTACGCTCCGTCGGGGGGTGCATGATCGGGTTTGTGGGGATCGTCGCCGCGGCCTTGAGCGTCCCTGTCGAACCCGTGCAGGCTGAGGAAGGAGCAGCCGCGCTCAGGGCGTCGCCGTGGAGCGACGCATGGTTGTTGGATCACAGCCCGCTGTACCTCGACAATCCACAGGCGCGGCGCAGCGCGATGGAGCGCTCCCTGGCCACACCCGACAATCTCTACAGCGCGATGCGGATCTCGGCGTATGGGCGCGGACGCACCGGTTGGGATGTTCTCCCGGCTTGGAACCCGAGCAGCCAAGAGCTCCGCGTCGAAGACCTCGTGGTCCTCGAGACTGGGCGGTTGGTCTCCCTCGACCCGGGCTCGCCGCGGCTGTGGGACGGCCGTCGACCGCAGTCGATGGATGACTGGGTGAAGCTTGGACGAGAAGTGTTCTTTCGCTTTCCGTTGCGTCCCGAGCCCGCTGCCGAGCTCGCATTCGCAACGGGTACCGCGGAGCGACTGGGCCTCGAGCATGACCGCGACGGGAAGGTCCCGGGGTTGGTCGCGTACCGCGATGTCGACGGTGGTGACCAGGTCGGCATCACCTGTGCGCTGTGCCATACCGCCATCGAAGGAGGGCAGGTTGTTGTCGGTCGGGCCCGGCGTGCGCTCGACTACGGCGCGATGCGTCTCGCATACGAGCACAGCCTCGGAGACGTGAACCCTGGCCTCGTCGCGCGCATGTCCAGCTGGGGGCCGGGACGCGCGGACATCACCGAGGACGACGACCAAGATCCCGTCTCGATTCCCGACCTGTGGAGGCTTCGCGAGCTTCGCAATCTGACGCAAGCCGCAACCATCGTGCACGACTCTCCGCTCGCCCTCGCGATCCGCCAAGAGACGCAGATGCTTCACGCCAGCGGTGAGCGCGTTCGGCCGCCACGAGAGCTTGCGTGGGCGCTCGCGATGTATCTGTACTCACTGACGCCGCCGACATCTGGCACAGAGCCGACACCCCTTGCCCTCAAAGGGAAGGCGTTGTTCGCGTCGCACTGCGCCCGCTGCCACAGCGATGAGAACGGAAGTGGACGTGCGGTCCTTGCGATTCGTGTGGGCACCGACCCGGCGTTGGCCAACGGGCGCGCTCGCGGAACAGGGAACTATCGACCTGCACCGCTGGTCGATGTCCGCAACGCCGCGCCCTACCTTCACACGGGCGAGGTCGGGAGCCTCGAGGACCTGCTGGGGTCTGCTCGCCTGAGACCCGACTTTGACCGCTCCGTACGGGGCCCGGGTTCGGTGCTCGGGCACGACTTCGGCACCGACCTCCCGCCACGTGATCGTGCCGCCTTGGCGGCTTGGCTTCGCACGCTGTGAACCGTCGAACGAACAGGAACCCAACCATGAAGACCCTCCGCCCCGCGATCCTTCTCCTTGCCACGCTTGCGCCGCTGCCCGGTTGCGCTCCCACGGTCTCCAACGACGCCACGGCGAGCGGCGGAAAGACGGCTGCCGATGGGGGGACAAACCGACCCGAGGAAGCAGCCGTGGTCGTTGCGGTGGGCTCCGTGCTGCTGGAGAGCGATTGCCCCGACCCTCCACCCGCCAAGCCGTCGGCACCGGAGTCGATGGCTCCCTCCGCGGCCCCTGCGAAGCCCGTGAAGCGGAGCACCGCCGCGTCCGCCCCTGCCGAGGTCCCTCCGATGCCCGGGGACAGCGTTGCTCCACCTCGCAGACGGAGGTGCCAGCAATCCACCCTGCAGATCACCTTCGAGAACAAAGCCGAGACGTCCACGAAGGTCAGGGTTGTCGAGGTGCGGCTGCGGGACGTTCAGACCGATCAGCAGGTCGCCACGCTCGCATCGCGCAAGCCCTCGAAGTGGTCCGAGGCCGACAACGCGTACACCGCGTGGGACGAGAATCTGGCTGGTGGGAGCTCCGCGCGGACCAGCTACCGAATCAAGCCGCCCTCATGGTCCTCGGTCGAAGCGAGGCTCGAAGGCAAGCCGTCCCGAGGTCGTACCTACGACGTCGAGGTCGCCGTGGAGGTCGACGGCTCGCCGACCACCGCACGTTCGGCGGAGTTCACCCGTCCTCCCATCGTGCCCATGCCGCCGACGTAGTCTGGCTTGCGGGGCGTCGATAAATCGTCACGACGTCTCGGTCACCTAAAGTGCGCTCAGATGGGCTGCCCTGACCGGCGGCGGGTCGTCGAAAGGGCACGGGCCGACCACGGGCTGGTCGCGTACGATGGCCGCCAGCCCAGCGGTGGACCTCCGTCGAACGACCAACCATCAGCCTGACCGTGTTGTCTCCCTGAAAATCGGTCCACAAAACCCAGGCTGTGCGCAGACTAGAGGTCCATGAAACGCGTGTTTCTTACGCTTGGTTTGACCGCCGCGCTGTTGGTGGTTGCTTGTGGTTCGCAGGAGCAGTGTGTCGCCGACTGTGATGCAAGAGGGTCCACCGGTACGCCTGTGGAGACCTCCTCTACGGGAGAGCCAACCACGGGAGAGCCTTCCACGGGCGACGTGGAGTCTGCTGCGTGCCGAGAGGCCACGGAGGCTGCGACGGAGTTCATCGAGCAGAACCGTGAATGCGAGACGTTGCTCGACTGCGATGTGGTCAGCGGTCTGTGCTACAGCGGGCCTGCTCCCAACGTGTGCGGCGGTCTCGGTGTGGCGGTGGACGCCGACCTGGGTGTGTGGGAGCCGCTGGAGGAGGCGATGCTGGAGTCGTGTCAGTGTGGAGCCGACCCCTGTGGGGCAGTACCCATGTGTGACGACAACCAGTGTCAGTCAAGCTTCGGTGCAGGGAACTACTGCCCGAGCGTAGAGGAAGACGTGCAGACGTTTCTCGCAGCCCATCGAGCGTGTGAGTTCGACGAAGACTGTATGCAGCTGACCAGCACCTGCTACGTCGACGACTGCAGCGTCGTGGCGGTCAACGTTGAGACCGACCCTGCGGACTGGGCTCGCCTCGACGATGCGCTGCGGGGGTGCGATCTCCCTGTGGAGACTTACTGCAACTTCGTCGGCGACTGCGGTGTGGAGGTCCGTTGTGGCGAGAGCGGTCAGTGCGAAGCAAACTGAGCCGGCTACGCGTACCGCAGGCTTGCCTGCGAGCAACGAAAGGCGACATTGGCTCGCCGACCACGGCTGGCTCGGCCGAGTTCACCCATGTCGCCAACGTCGCCTGCCTTGCCGGCGTCGATGAATCGGCGGTGGTACAGGCGTAACGAGCGGGCGAGCGATCACGCTCCGAGGTAGGCTTCGCACAGCCGCACGAGTTCCTCGGTGGCGGCGTCGGGGTCGTCGCTTCCCAGGACGGTCTCGTGGACACCTGCGCCGAGTGCAGCGGCGACGAGATCGGCTTTCGCTTCGGGTCGCTCGAGGTCGGGAGACAACCGCTGTAGGTGGCGAGCGATATCGTTCCGTGCAACATCCTGGGCGAAGAGCTTTGGTGGCGTGGGGTGATTCTCCCCCGCTAGAGTCGGGCGTTCGGACAGCACACGTGGTGGATCCATGGGCTCGGTTGGCTGGTGTTTCATGCCGCGTTCGGACTTCCCATGGCCCTCCTCGTCGCTCCGATCGTCCTCGTGCAGAGCTGGGTCTGTGTGCGTCGACGGAGCACCACGGTCGGCATCGTGATCCATGCTCTGATCAACGGGCCAGGTTTCGTCGCCGTCTCATTGGGTTGGCTGTAGGGTCTCCGCCGCCGTCTTTCTCTAGCGGGCGTCGGTGAGCCGGCGGCGGATTTCGTCGAAGGTGGTCTCGCCTCGTAGGACCTTGCTGATGCCGCCTTGGTACAGCAGGGTCATCCCGTCGGCCTCGGCGCACTGGAGCAGCTCCTCGGGCGGGACCTCTTCGCGGATCATGGTGCGCATCTCGTTCGTCACCCTGAGCACTTCGTAGACCGCGGTGCGTCCCCGGTAGCCCGTGTTGTAACAACGCTCGCAGCCGCGTCCCTTCCGGAGCTGCGCTGTGGCGAGTTCTTCGTCGGTGAGGTTGAACTCGGCGATCTCGTCGGGGGTCGCAACATGGGGCGTAGAGCAGGAATCGCAAACCTTCCTCATCAACCGCTGCGCGACGATCATCGACAGCGCATTGGCGATCAGATACGGGGCCACACCGAGGTCCGCCAGTCGGAGCAGGGATTCGCTCGCGCTGTTGGTGTGCAACGTGGAGAGCACGAGGTGTCCGGTCAGCGCGGCCTTGACGGCGATGTCGGCGACCTCCTCGTCGCGAATCTCGCCCACGAACACCACGTCTGGGTCTTGGCGCAAGACCGAACGGAGGCCGGCGGCGAAGGTCAGTCCCGCGGACTCGTTGATCTGCACATGGTTGACCCCGGGAATGCTCGCCTCAACCGGGTCCTCCAGCGTTACGATGTTGGTCCCCGCCTCGTTGATGAGCGACAGACCTGCGTGCAACGTCGTCGTCTTGCCACTGCCCGTTGGCCCGGTCACGAGCACGATGCCTTGCGGTCGGCGCAGTGACGCTTGAAACCGGGAGAGGTCTCCGGGCTCGAAGCCAAGCGTACCGATCGAGGCGAGGTGCTCGTCCTTCTTGAGCAGCCGGATGACGCATTTCTCCCCGTACAGCGTGGGCAGAGTCGACACGCGGTAGTGGCAGGTCTCGCCGCCGTACCGGATCGCGATGTGCCCATCTTCGGGCTCGCGGTGTTGTGCGATGTCCATCCCCGCCATGATCTTCATGCGGGTGACGATGGCGCTGTGAAGACGCTGCGGTGGAGTCAGCAGGTTCTGGAGCGTCCCATCGATTCGGAAGCGGATCCGAAGGTACGTCTCGTACGGCTCGATGTGAATGTCGCTGGCCCGGCGATGGATCGACTCGACGAGCAGGAAGTTGCACAGGGTGATGATGGGTTGCTCACCCGCATGCTCGAGGTCGGTGCTGACCTCTTCGCTGCCTGGGGACGCGGCTGGTCCGGCGGTGGTGTCCTCGAGGTTTTCAACCGCCTTTTCGTAGAGGTCCTCGCCGTCGAGGATCTCCTGCATCAACGACTGCGTCTCGATGTGATTGGAGACGTACGAGGCGAAGTCGGCTTCGGTGCAGGACTTGACCTCCAACTTCCGGCCCGTCGCGAAGCGGACATCGTCCAAGGCAGAGAGGTTGAAGGGGTCTGGAGTCGCGACGACGAGTACGTCCTCTTCGAGGCGCAGCGGGATGACCTCGTACTTCAACATCAACTCACGGGGGACAACGCCCAGCGCGGCTCGGTCGAGGACGACCTCCTCCAGTCGGACCATCTCGACCCCGATCTGCGCGGACACTGCTCGCTGAATCGCTTCCTCCGTACACAGGCCGAGGTCGACCAGGATCGTGCCGAGCCTTCCTCCGTTCGCGGCCTGGACGGCCAGCGCACGCTCGATTCCCCCCGCGTCCACGGCTCCCGCCTGGAGCAGGATGTCGCTCAGCCGCCGACGTCCTTCTGCACGCCCTGGAACCCTGGGACGGACCGACGCAGGGGGTCGGGCATTCGCAGCATGGGGAAGGGCACGATGGTCGACGGCGGACACGGCCACCGGACCATCGGTCTCGATGGAGGTTCGCTTGAGGGCCGTCAGGCGACCTCGAGCGCTCGTGCCGGTGAGACTCCGCGCGCCGCGGTGTTCACCGTCACGATGACCGACCCCATCGTGTCGCGGTCCGCCTGAGCTGCGTGGGCCTTCGCCACGTGTGCGATGGGATGTCGAGCGGCGATCGTCGGGCGAATCACACCCTGAGCCAGAAGCTCGGCGACGTCCTTCGAAAGGCTCTGGTTGCCGAGGACGACCGCAGAGGCGACCTTGGGCCCACCCATCACGGCGCTGAGCAGCATCTGCCAAAGCACCAGGAGGTTGAGGTAGACGGTGGCGTAGCGACCGTTCTTCTTCAGCGAGTCTTTCGCGCTACGGAACCCATCGCCGGAGGTGGTGTCGAAGATGACGTCGTATCTCTTGCCGGCCTTCGTGTAGTCCTCGCGCTTGTAGTCAATGACGGCGTCGGCTCCCAGCTCCTTCATCATTGCCGCGCTGCGACCGCTGCCCACGGCGGTGACATGTGCGCCGAGGTGGCGAGCGATCTGCACTGCGAAACGACCGACCCCTCCCGACCCGCCGACGATGAGAACGTCCTCGCCGGGCTGTACGCGGGCGACATCCCGTAAGAAAGCGAGGGCGGTAGCCGCCCCATACGGCACTGCGGAAGCTTGGTCGTAGTCCACGCCTTCGGGGATCTCAGCGAGGGGGCCGTCCTCGGCGACGGCGACGTACTCCGCGTGAGCGCCGTTGTCGCAGCTTCCGAACACGTCATCGCCGACGGAGAATCGAGTGACGGCTTCGCCACACGCGACGACCTGGCCGGCAAACATGGTCCCGGGGATGGGGTTTCGGGGACGAAAGAGCCCGAACATGAGGCGTCCCATCACGGCGCTCACCCCGGGAAAGTCGGCGGCGCGTAGGCGCCGGTCGCCTTCGGTCACGGGGCTGGCGTGAACCCGGATCAGGACCTGATTGGGGCCCACAGCGGGTGTTCCGACGTCTTTGA
This sequence comes from Nannocystales bacterium, assembly GCA_050633305.1. Lineage (GTDB taxonomy): Bacteria > Myxococcota_A > Polyangia > Nannocystales > Nannocystaceae > CAJXVA01. The sequence continues at coordinate 42,485 of JBOEGF010000042.1, read as the reverse complement.
CGGAGAGAACCTCGGAGGAGCCGTACTCGGTGTGGGTTGCTGCTTGCATCGGAGTCTTGTTGTAGCCATGCATCATCGTTCTGAAAATCCCCGGAAATCGGACATGTGGTATGCGGATCTGCATGGACTGGGCCTCGGTGGCATTCGAATGGACCCGGGTCCGTGCGTTTCTGGTGACCGCGGAGGAGGGCTCGTTTTCCGCGGCAGCTCGGGCGCTCGGCATGGCTCAGCCCACGGTCGGACGTCAGGTCGCTGCGCTGGAGGAGGAGCTCGATGTCATGTTGTTCGAGCGGGTGGGGCACGGCCTCGCGCTGACGGGGACCGGGCAGAGCTTGCTCGAGCACGCCCGCAGCATGGGCGAGGCCGCCACTCGTCTGGCACTCACCGCCGCGGGTCAGTCGCTGTCGCTGGACGGCCTCGTCGTCATCTCGGCCAGCCAAGTCACCGCGATGTTCACGTTGCCGCCGATCATTGCGCACCTGCGGACGGTCCACCCTGGCATCGAGGTCGAGATCGTCGCGACCAACGACACCAGCGACCTCGCACGTCGGGAAGCCGACATCGCCATCCGGAGTTTTCGGCCCCAGCAGCCCGACCTCCTCGCCCGCAAGGTGAAGGACGGCGCTGCCCGTTTGTACGCTTCTCCCGACTACCTCGAGAAGATCGGAAATCCGAGCACGGCGGAGCAACTCTCGCGCGGACAGTTCCTTGGGTTCGATCGCGGCGATGCAATGCGCGCGATGATCACGGGGCTGGGCGGCCTCGGTCTGTCACTCACACCGGAGAACTTCCCGATCGTCACGGGTAACCAGCTGGTGCAGTGGGAGCTCACAAAACGTGGAGCGGGCATCTGCATCATGGTCGAAGAGATCGGGGATGCAGAGCCGATGGTTCGTCGGGCCCTGCCAGACTTTCCGCCGTTCCCGCTGGCGACATGGCTGACGACACACCGTGAGCTCAGCACAAGCCGTCGCATGCGGGTGGTGTTCGACCTCCTGCTGGAAGGCCTCAAGGGTTGAGGGGAGTCCCCAAAGGGAACCTCTCTGCTTCCCTTGTTGCGGGAGCCGAGCTCCCTTCGCTCACCAAGATGCGCACTCGTTAGTACGAAGGTTCGTGCTTGGGCGCTTGGGGGCGCAGCTGAATACGCAGCCCGGTGAGGAAGTTGCGCAAGACCTGGTCCATGCACTTGCGGTGGTGCTTGTGCTCCGGCTTGCGGAACAACGCGCTGAGTTCGTGCTCGCTGAGCTCATTGCCCGCGAGGCGGAGGACCTCGAGCATCTGGTCGCTGGAGAACGCCATCGCGATCTTCAGCTTCTTCAAGATGAGGTTGTTGTTCAGCCGCGACTCGACGGGCGGCGGCGGGCCATCACGGCGGCCGCGTTTGTCGACGATCAACCCGTTGAGAAAGTACGCCAGCGCTTTGTCGCCACAGTTGCGGTACGCGGGGTCGTCGTCGCGTTTGAGCCAGTCGCTGACCTCGGCCCGCGTGACTTCCTTGTCGGCCAGGGCGAACAACGCGATCATCTTGTCGTCGCCAAAATCGAAGACGTAGCGAATGCGGCGGAGGATGTCGTTGTTGGTCATGACGGCTCACGCGGTTTCGGCGCGTCTGGAACGGCACGGAGCATAGCTCATGGGGCCGTCAGCCGCCGATTCAGCCCGCGTTGAAGTCGCAGGTGACATCGACGTTGAGCGCTGGCTGCTCGCTCGCGCGAACAAGCTCGCAGCTCGAGGGGCACAGCCGGATCGCGGTTGGTGCGTCGGGGTCGTCGAGGAACCAGCCCTGCCCGCCGACCCCGCAGTCTTCCACAGCATCCAGCGCGGCGAGAGGCATCCCGTCGAGCGCCATCGAGGCTGCGTCCGCATTGTCGGGCCATTCCGCGATCCTGCCCAGGGGGTAGACGCAGTCCTCGGATGCCTCGATGGCACCACCGGCGAGTCCGTCGAACAGCCCCTCGAAGTCCTGGCTGCAGAGGTCCCCCATCCAGCCACCGGTTCGTCGAACGAGGGTCTCGTACTCGGTCCCGGGGCTCACGCCCGCGGGGCAGCTGCTCTGGGTGGCCAGTGCATGGAAGACGAAGCTCTCGTTCCATGGGTGGAGCATCTCGAAGTCGGCTTCGAAGTCGCCGGCGCTCATGTCGAACGAGTTGTCGTCGCTCACGACGACGAGCTGAAGTCGCGCCTGTGGGCGAAGAAGGTCGGCGTACTGAGGGTAGTAGTCGACGATCGCGCGCAACGGCTCCCAACTCCCGATGTCGGCATCGATGTGGCGGAAGCCGGGCTCATTGCTGTCGCCCGGGCACAATCCGCTGCCCACCGGAGCATCGATGCAGATCTGTGTGGAGCCCTCGGAGCGGGCGAGCAACACGACGCGAACATCGACGCCCTCCCGAACGATTCGGGCGACGGCTTGGTTGAGTTCGGCCTCCACACCCGCCGCCTCTTCCACCATGCTGCCCGAGCCATCCACCGCGATGACCAAATCGGTTGGGACCTTTCGGGTTCCAGCTTCGATGGGGAACTGATTGCAGATCGTTCCCGCTCCGACGTCGGGCACGTACAGAACATCGAAGATGAACGAGGGATCGTCGATGTCGCCCGAGCTCCCCGTGTCGGCAGCGGTCCCGCTCCCGCCACTGGTGGTGACGTCTCCGGTGGTCGTCGCCGACCCGCCCGGTCCGACCGGTGTGGCGCCGCTATCGGTGTCCGAACCACCTCCCGCAGTCGAGACAAGGTCGTCCCCGCACGCCGCCATGGGCAAAAACACGGAGGCCAATGTGACTACTAATGTTAGACGAGCGCGTACCATCGGATCGTGAATGCAGGCAGTGGCAGACTTCCGTCTCCCGTTTTCGTTTCTCGAGTTAGGATTGTGATGAATTTAATCGGTTATGGGGGTGTCCCTGGCACATGCGGCGCGCGGGCTGTCCCTTCCGTCAACCTGGCCACCGCAGGCGAGCAGATGCCGAACCCGACCTTCGATGACCACGTGAATCACGAGGTTTTGGAGCGGAACGGCGAGAGTGATCTCGCGGAGTGCAAGCAACCTCGAATATCTCGCGAACCCACACGTCATGACATGTCCGCAGAGGACGCACCCGGTGGGGCGAGCCTCCTGGATCGGAGCGAACAATGGCGCAGAGCACTCTAGCAACTCGAACGGCGTTGTTTCGACGCGTATACCAAGAGGCGCAGCGGACGATCGGGGGACTGCTGACTCCGCTGCTGAGTACGCTCGAGGAGCTCGGCTGTGGACCGAGAGGCTCGTTGGAGGTCTTCGAGCCGAAGGCGCGCCAGGTCATCGCCGGCTTCGCCCACGATCCTCCTGGGGCACCGCAGTTCACCTCGCTGCGGGTGTCCGTGACCCCGCGGGTGCGCGAGGGGTTGATCGCCAACTTTCTGTTCTCCCTTGGAATCCCCAAGGAGGCCGCAGAGGAAGGCGCGAAGACGATGGTCGGCATCCCGCGGGAGCAGATGTTGCAGACCGGGAAGACCTGGGGCGCACGCGCCACGCGTACGTCCATCAACACCCCCGCCGCGCGCATGTTCATCGCGCTGCGAGGGGGTCATCGACGCGCGACAGACTTGCATGAGCGACTCACCGAGCTTCGCACCACGGTCAACGAACCCTACGCCGCTGATGGCCCGAGACGGAAGCTGTCGGGGCGGAACAACACCGCGTCGGCGCGCCGAGCCCAGAACGCACGCTATGCCGACCTTGGGGTTGAGCAGACGGTGGAACTCCTCGAGATGTTCCCCGACCTCGCCGATGGTGTCTACCAGCGTGCCGGGCTGACCGGGGTTGCCGGCTTCCCACCGCGCCCCACGTCCGGGGCGTTCGAGGGGGACACCGCCGAGTTTGCCAACAACGTCGAGGAGCACCTCAGCGATGAAGCGACGTGGGCGATCGTCTCTGCGGTCGCGCTCATCGCTGCGGGCGTGGTGCTGACGGTTGTGACCGTGGGCGTGGCGGGTCCATTGGTCGGCATGGCAGCGGGGGCCACCCTCGGCCTCGCGCAGGGAGGCGTGCATGTGGCGAATGCATCGAGTGATCTTGCGTTGGCGCGTGACGGGCATCGTGTCGGAGCCGTCAGCGAGCAGCGTCTCGCGTTCTTGGAGGGCGAGGTGCAAGGCGCGTGGGGCATGTTGCTGGTCGACGTCGCCACGGGCGGTCTGCTGGGGCGCTTTGGAGGAGCGGGCAACGTGGGCAAGGTCGCGCAGGCGTTTCGGACCATGGCGATCTCCGGCGCCGGGACAGGGCTCGGCACTGCGACCAACCCCAACGTCTGGGACTCCCCCGATGTGGCCGCGGTCCTGCTCAAGGCGACGGTGATTGGCACGGTCGCGGGCGGCGCGGGAGCTGCCGCGGGAAGTGGGCTGAGCCGCGCGGGAAACCGGCTGATGATCGGGTTGAGTCGACGCCACGGTGAACTCAAGCCGGGCGCGCGCGTCACCTTGAGCACCAAGGACGCCGAAGCCGGCGGCGAGATGATGGGCGAGGTCGTGTCCGTCAACGGCAACAACGTGCGCATCTCGACCCCGCACGGCCAGGTGAACTACAAGATCGACGATGTCGCGATCGTGCGCACCGCGGACGGATCTCCTGCCGCCACCGTCGCTGCCGAACCCCCCGTGTCTTCTCGCAGGCAGGTGGCCAACGACACCGCGCCTCGGGTTCAAACCGACGATGCGCCTTCGTTCGACCGGGTCGCGGACATCGAGAAACCCTACCTTGGCAACGCAGATGCCTTGGCGGCAAAGAGCCCCGAAGAACTCTCTGTGTTGTCCAAGGAGTTGATGCCCCAGGTCCAGGCGCAACTCGAGAAGCTGGGCTACCGGGCCCGCCCGATCACGGTCGACAACGAGAGTGGCGGCTCCCACATGGCCCTCGAGCTCCTCGAGGCGCCGGGTCGGATGGGAACCATGATGCGCCGCGCCGGGCCCACGATGGGCAGCGATGTCCGCTACATCTATGACCCGGTCGGACTACGGCGAGACGGCGGTGCCGGACTGTTCGATGCCGACATCAATGCGATGCGAATTGGGCACCCCATGATGGCGTTCGGGCATCGCGGGGTCATGTCGCCGTTCTTCCACGAGCTTCGACACGGCCGGACCATGATGAGGCTTGGGGACGCGAGCTATCCGTTCCACGGCAAGCTCTTCTTTGGGCAGAAGTCCGAGATGAGCATGGTCTCTAGCGACTACCGAGACCAGTTCCAGATCGATGAGATGTATGCCTACCTGAAGCAGGCCGGGTCCTTCAACTTGGAGGCTCGCAGGGCAAACCACGCGGTGGCCCAGGGTGGACGGACCGCAGTCCAAGACCCGCGGGTCGGTCATTCGTTTGCGAAGGCCCCGGGCGAAGGGGACGCGTATCGGGCCCGGGACTTCGCACGCGCCGTCAAAGAACAGGTCGGAGACATGCACGCGCTCATGCAGCGCCACAAGACGCGGGTGTCGACCAAAGTGGAGCACAACGACGGCCAGTTCGACTCGACGATCCACACGTACAAGGATGAGTCGGGCAAGCCGGTGCTGAAGATCGAGTACTTCGACGACGGCCAGGGTACCAACGCCCTCGTGGTGAAGGAGCAGTTCGACAACGCCGGGAAGGCTGTCGATGAGACGCACGTGGTCCTGCAGTACGTGCTTCCGAATGCGCCGCGTGGGTACACGGGCGATGCGACGCACTCTCTGGTCGCCCCGCGCATGCAGTCCACCCTTGCTGCGACCGACGAAGTCATCGCCAAGTCGTTGGGGCTGCGGACCATCGCCCAAGCCCAGAGGGAAGAGGCCCGGGAGATCTGGACCCGCGCGCAACAGTGACGTGCGAACCCGCACTCAACCGCGCTGCGCCCCGAGCCTCAAAGGGCGCGTCTGGAACTCATGAACAAGCCCACTCTGCTCGCTATCGCTCTGACCATCGTGCCTGTGGCCTGCACTGGCACCGCAGGGAGCGAGGCTGGAAGCGTCGGAGCCTCGGATACCGAGTCCTCGGGGTCGACAGGGTCCTCGGACAGCGAGCCCGGCGAGGCAGGAACCGTTGGGGGCAGCAGCGGAGGCGTGCCAGACAGCTCGACCTCGACCGCCCCCGATGACACCACCGGAGGCGACGGCAGCACGACCCCCGGAAGCTCCGACGACGACGGCACCAGCTCCAGCAGCAGCACCACGGCAAGCACCACCGCAGAAACAGGCGACGACGACAGCAGCTCATCCTCGGGGGGAGAACCCGTTTGGGACGGACCTTGCCCTCCGTACAGCGGCCTGGCCGACGTCGGGAGCACCTGGGAGGCCGCCTCGACCCCCGCCTACGAAGCCGCCAACAACGCTTCGTACACGTGGCACCGAGAGGTGATCTCGGTCTCCGCTGGAAATCCGACGACCGTCACTCTCCTGCTGACCCAACCGACGGTCGTGGAGACGGGTAGCTACACCACGGCTCTGACGTACACCTACGTCTGCGACGAGGACGGCGCGGCGTTGCTGCGACTGGAGAGCGAGACGGCCGGTACGATCAACGGTCAGCCCTTCGAGACGTGGAACAACACCGACTACAGTCCCCCGTGGCTGGTCACCCCTTGGGGCATCGAGGTGGGCAGCCAATGGACCGCGGCGAGCAACATGACCACAACCAGTTCCCAAGGCACATTCACGTCATCGGCGGCTCATGACATCGAGGTGGTCGCGGAGGACTCAGAGACCGTCCTTGGCCTTGCTCACGATTGTCTGCGGATCGAGTGGGACAACGGGATGGGAAGCGGCGGATGGTACTGCGTCGACGCTGCGGTTGGCTCGCTCAGGACCAGCTTCAACTCGGACACGCTCACCGCGGTGGACGTGGTCCCGTGGTAGCGCGGACCTGCCCAGGACTCCGCTAGCCTCGCGTCTACTCTCTGTCTTTGCGGGACAGGCGCGACTTGGTTTTGCGACGACGTAGCCGTATCGGGTCGTCGTCGGGGTCCTCCCACATGGTCAGGACTTCACCGTCTTCGGAGAGCTTGAACTTCATTGGGGCAGCTCCCTCCCCGGGGAGGTCAACATCAAGGCTGAGCCGGTCCTGGCTGCTGCGAGTGACCGAATGACGTAGCGGACCCATGCTGCCCCACTCGCCTGAGAGGGTCAGCGTCGTAGGGGCCAGGTCCAACGAGGTCCGCACCCCGTCTTGCGTGCCAGTCCACTTGCCTTGGAACCGCGCGAGCGGAGACTTCTTCTTCTGCTCCTTGGAGTCAGGCTTGGAGTCAGGCGAAGCATTTGTCTCGGCGGCGTCGTCCTTCACGCGGGGACGCCGGTCGCAGCCGACGCCGGTGGCACACAGGAGCAACGTCGACACGAACGCAGCGGCGCGCAGGACCATCAACAGGGTAGACGTGGGGCGCTGGCCGAGGTTGCGTCCTTCGCGGGACCGGGCCGCTCGCATGAGCCGGCGTGGGGAGAAATGTCTGAGGATGAAGCTCACGGCGTGGCCGGTGTCCCGCGCCGTGGGGGAAGGCCTCGAGGCGGTGCGGCCAGATCTCGCTCTCTGAGGCCAGAGTGCCCACTGTGGACGGATTTGACCGGACGCGAGGGTCCTGCATTAATGCGCCGCGTCGGGAGCTCGGAGACCAGGTTCGACCTCGACCCACCGCAGGCTCGAGCTCATGAGCATTCCAGAAAGAAAACAGCGCCCGACCCCGGACGACGTCGCACAAGCGATGCAAAGCCTCGTGCACCCCGGGCGCGGATACCTCGTGTCCACGCAAGCGTTTGCGGCGGCGATCGGCCTGCGTGGGGCGAGGATCGCAGCGCTTCACTCGCTTCCTCTGGGCGCGCTGGGGCAGAGGCTGATGGCGCTTCGCTACGTCATCGAGAACGCCCAGGTGTGGGTCCAGCATTTTTCCTGGAAGACACGGCTGGCTGAGTTGGATGAGGGCGCCCCCACCCGCGTCCGGACGCTGCTGGACCAGATCGCCCAGGCGCGCGAACACGTGCCCGAGGAGAGCGTCGTCGAAGCAGACCTGGCCCAACTCTCGCTCAGCGAGATCGCGCAGGACGCCTCCACCCTCGAAGAGGGCGCGACGGATGCCATCGATCTGTGTGTTGCGCTCAGCCTGTACCCGTCGTGTCGCAAGAGCTTGCGGGCTCGGTTGCAACAGGACGCGCACGCGTTGTTCGCAAGCAACCCGCGTACTTGCGACCTCATCTACTTGTTGTCCCAAGAGCTCGACCGCTACCCCGCAACGACGGTGGGCGAGGGGCGGATGGACTACATCATCGTGGCCGACAAGGGAGAGATGGGCGTGCGGGCTACCCGAGAGGCACTTGCCGCCGGCGCATGCCCGGTCGTGCTTCACAGCGCAACGGATGATGCGGATGCGCTGCAAGTGCGAATCGCAATCGAGGCCGGTGGCTTTGCCGTGCCGCTCGACGGTGCCTTCCGGGAAACCTATGCCAACCCCGAACAGATGGTCGAACGCATCAAGCGAGCGTACGAGGATCGGTTCGGTGAGGACGCCGAAGAGCATCTGAGTCGCTCGGCGCTCTACCCCGGCTACGGTCCGTTGGCCGAGAACACCGCGGCCATCGAGTGCTTCCGCAACAGCGGGATCGTGTTCATCGGTCCGATGCAGGATGTCGTCGAACGTGCAGGGGACAAGCGGGAGTTCCGAAAGCTGGCTCAGGCGATCGACGCCAAGGCGGTGACGCCCGGCATTGTGATCGATGACGACGACCCTGAGGCAATCGCGGCCAAGATCATCGAATCGCACGCCGCCGGGGCATTCGAGTTCCCCGGTCGACTCAAGGCGGCAAACGGGGGCGGGGGTCGAGGCCAGGTTGTGCTGGAGAATCCCTCGGAGATCCCCTCAGCGGTGCTGCGCGTGCTCGGGGAGATCAGCACGAACGGTTGGGATCCTGGCGTGATGTTCGAGCAGAACATCCCCAGGACCATGCACCTCGAGGTGCAGGTCGTCCGCGATCGTTTTGGCAACACGCGTCACTTCGGCATGCGCGACTGCAGCGAGCAGCGGGCCAGCCAGAAGATCCAAGAAGAAGCCCCGCCCGCTGTTCTCCGCAACGACCCCGAACTCGAGGCTCGCATGTGCGAGATCGCGGTTCGCATCGCGGACAATGTCGACTACGTGGGCGCGTGCACGGTCGAGCTCATGTTCAAAGGCGGGCACTTCTACCTGCTCGAGATGAACACGCGGATCCAGGTTGAGCACCCGGTCACCGAAGAGGCGCACCGCATCCAGGACGGCGATTCGAACGCTCCGCTGAACTTGGTCCAGCTGCAGTTCCTCGTCGCTCGCGGAGCGCCGATCCCGTTCGAGCAGTCCGCGGTGCAGAACGTTCGTGTGGCCCGCGAGTACCGGATCAACGCCGAGGCGTTCCGGGCCGACCTCAAGGACTCCCGAGATGGCGGACGAGGCCTGTTTGTGCCCAACGCTGGCATCTTCGAGCGGATCGAGCTCCCCGAGGAAGCCGCCGTCCTCAAAGGGCTGGCTGCGTCGGACATCAGCGGTGTCACTGCGGTGGGAATCCGCTTCGATACCGGGTTTGAGGTCGGCGACAAGCTGGTCAACAAGGACCCGACGTTTGGCAAACTCATCGTCTCGGTCGAGGTTGCGCCCGACCAAGCACAGGAGCGCTACGAGCTGCTGCGGCTCGCGTCGCTCGAGGTTCTTCGCCGTACCCGGATCGAAGGACGCCAAGTGATGCCCGACGGCAAGATCGTGCAAGGCTCGACGTTCGAGAACAACGTCGGCACACATATCTGGGTGCTCGAGACCGAGTGCATCCGAACCCACGGGCACACCATCGCCGAGGGTCGGCACGTGAACTGGGTCATCGAAGCGCTCCGCGCCGAGAAGTCCTCATGAGTCACCACGATGGTGCGCCTCCTCCGCTGAGTCCGCCGCAGATCCCCAGCATCACGCTGCGCAGCGACCCGCCGAAAATCTTGATGCTCTACGGGTCGCTTCGCGAGCGCTCGTACAGCCGGTTGGTCACCGAGGAAGCGGGCCGAGTTCTCGAAGGACTCGGTTGCGAAGTGCGCATCTACGACCCGCGCGAGCTCCCCGTCAAAGCACCGGGTCTCGAAGAACATCCCAAGGTTGTCGAGCTTCGCGAGGCCTCGCTGTGGTCCGAGGGCCAGGTCTGGTGCTCGCCCGAGATGCATGGCGCGGTCACCGGCGTGTTCAAGAACCAGGTCGATTGGATCCCGTTGTCGATGGGCGCGGTTCGCCCCACGCAAGGTCGAACCCTGGCCGTCATGCAGGTCTGCGGGGGGTCTCAGTCGTTCAACGTCGTCAACACGCTGCGTCTGCTCGGACGCTGGATGCGAATGGTGACCATTCCCAATCAGTCTTCGGTGGCGAAGGCGTATCAGGAGTTCCATGACGACGGGCGCATGAAGGACTCTCCGTACAGGGACCGCGTCGTGGACGTGATGGAGGAGCTGTACAAGTTCACCATCCTCACCCGCGACCGCCGAGACCTGCTTGTCGATCGCTATAGCGAGCGACGCGAGAAGGCCGCCAAGGAAGCGCTCGATCCCGAGAACCCGAAGCATCGGATCGCCGACAAGACTCTGTAGACGGGGTCGCCGACGCCGCACCTCGCCCAGGCGTACGGGCACGAGTCGACCGAACTCCTGGTACGCTCCTGCCGTACACGTTGCGGCTGCCTAAGTCGCGACGGGGGAGCGTGATGTGAGCGACATAAAGTTCAAGGATCTCTACGCCGGCTATTTCCAGTTGGTGTTCCGTGCGGCGCCTGCGTCGACACGCGGCGGCGAAAGCCAGTACAAGGACTTCGTCGAGAAGTTCTACAAGGGAAGTTGGCTGGCGGACGGCTGGCTCGAGCAGACCGAAGATGCCCTGAAGGCGGGCGGCGGTGCCGAGGTTCGAAGTCAGATGAACACCTTGGGTCAGAGGATCTGCGGAGAGTGGGCCAAGCCCAACAACATCCGCACGGTGACGACCGATCACCTCAAGCAGTGGGGCAACCAGGCCCGATCCGGTGGTGGGCTCGGATCGGTCGAGAAGCGGATCGCGACCGTGGAGGAGATGCTTCCGAAGCCACTCATCGCGGTTGTCAGCTACGACAAGCTTCGATTGTAGAGCCTACCGGGCCAGGACCCGGACGTCGGAGATGTTCACCCGGTTGAACTCTCCTTCGTCCCCGCCGAGTCCCCCGGTGTACGCCTCGAAGTGGGAGAACGCGGACATGTTGACCGTCTGTTCGTCTCCCGAGATGACCACCCGGTACTCGACTCCGGCGGTGAGGTTTGCCGGGGCGAAACTCGAGAGCGCCCAGACGGACCAGTCGCCCAGGTGCGGCATCATGATCGGTTCGCTCGCGACGACGTCGCCGCTGCTGACCTCTTCGACCACGACGCGTTTGACCGCGCAGGTGATCCCGCTGTTGATCGATCCGGCGCCGTTGCCATAGCCGACCTGAAGCAGGTGCGGCCCGCTTTGGGTGGGGGTGTAGCTGGGGACGGTGAGGGTGTGCCCCGCGTCTCCCCACCCTTCGTAGTGGAAGCGGCCGTGGTTGTTGGAGCCCGTGCCGCCCTCGTTCTCCAGCGTCGATGCTCCGATCACGCTGATGCGCGATGAGCCCTCGCCCCACCAGCATTGAGGCGGGGAGTGCTGGGAGTGGTTGCCGCTCCCCGTGAAGGTCAGCTCGGCGACGTAGCAGGGCGTCTGGGCGCTGTCGGCGTCGAAGTCCGGGTCCGTCCATGAGCTGGTGCTGCCGACGAGATCGTCCGCCACGACCTCGCCGTCACGATAGATCCGCCACGTGACATCCGCGGCTTCGCTGGTCGAGAGTTGCAACGAGACCTGGCCAGCGTTGCCGTCGATGCTGGTGATCTGAGGGGTTCGTGGCCCGAAGACATCGCGGTAGTCGGTGTCGGAGACTTCGGTCAGGGTCCCGGCATCACCTCGCCCCGCGACCAGCCGAACCGTGACACAGCTGCCGTCTTCGAGTCCTTCGAGAAGGTCTCCGCGCACCTGCGTGTCGCCGACGAGGATGGCGTCGACCTGTAGCGATCCTGTGCCGCCGGTCTCGGGAAGCTCGAGCACAACCTTGATGCTGCGCCCGCGGTACTGGAAGTCGTTGAGGATGATCTCGTCGGTTCCGGCGAAGACCGAGTCGCGGATCGCCGCGGGCACGAACGGCCGAACATGCAAGCCGTCCGCCTCGGCGTGCAGACCGAACAGGGTGTGGCGAACCATCGAGACATACGCTGCGACGCTCCACAGCTGGCGTTGCGAGTTCACCACGGGCCCGCTCGCTGCGCCGTCCTCGAGCCATGCTGCTCCGGATCCGGCTTCGAAGTTCTCCATGTTGGAGAGGTTGATCGCGGCACCACGAATCAGCGCGAGCATCATCTTCTCACCCACCGCCGCGTTGCCAGCCTTGGCCGCCGCGCGCAACCAGTAGGCGGTGACGAACGGCCACTCGCCGCGGTTGTGATAGATCGGGATGTCCTGCAGCTGGGGCCAGGCGACGGGCGCTCCGGGGCCGTAGTGCGGGTAGGCGGAGAGAATTCGCGATGCCTGGTCCGCATCCGCGACGTCAAACAGGACCGCGAAGGATGAGCCGAGTAGGTCGTATCGGCGGACCGGCGCGGGGTCGAGGCCGGTGGTGACGAAGGTCGAGAACATGCCTTCTTCTTCGACCCAGAACCTCTCAGTGATGGCGGCCTGGAGCTCGTCCGCCCATCCGTTGAACTGGTCTCGGGTCTTCGCGTCGGCGGTCTCGTCTGCGAGCGCCGCTGCGATGCGCATCGCTCGGTAGTGCAGCAGGTTGGTCGAAAGCGCCTTGCTCATGCCGATGTGCACGACGTCGGCGGCGGTCCATTCGGGGTAGGTCTGCTCTCGCCAATCGAGGAACGACTGCTCGCCCAGGTACAGGCCATCGCTTGGGTCGTAGACGACGTTGCGGTCGTGCTCGAGGGTGTTGGTCAGCGCCTCGAGGGTTCGGTCGCGGAACGCTTCACGCTCGTCTCCGTGGAGCTGGCCGAGCAGCTCCCATGCACCGACCGCCCAAGACACACGGTCGCTGGAGACCGGGTAGCTGCCCCCCGTACCCGTGTCCTGAACGATCTGAAGGTCTCCGCCGCCGCGCCGCTCGCTGAGCTTGAACTCGAGGGAGTTGCGGGCGCGGGTGGGGTCGAGCCCCGCGAGTCCGAGGTCGAGCGCGTAGGCTGTGTCGCGCGTCCAGACGTAGTTCCACTTGCGCCCGGTTTCGAAGCACCCACCGCACGGGACCTCGGCCCCGTCGTTGAACGCGAAGTCCTGGATCGACTCGACGCTGTTCTCTCGCGTCTCTTCGAGCGCAAGGGCGTAGAGCGCGTCGAACAGGTCGTGCCCGGAGCGCAGGGTGGAGTCGCCGTCTTGCTCGACCAGGGTTCGAGGGTTGCCGGGTAGGCCATCGACGAGACTCGCGGTGGTGCTCAAGGTGTAGCTTCGGCGCTGGGCGTCAGGATCGTCGATCGTGACCTCCGCCGTTCCCATCGCGTCCTCCCATCGCCGTGTTCCGCTGCGGTCGGCGTCGGGCTGGTCGCGACAGGTTGGACCCACGGGCGGGCCCCCGGTGGAGCTGTCGCTGCCCGGCCCGGATCCTGTTCCCGACGAGCTTCCGCTCGTGCCCTGGGTTTCCGTGATCCCGGTTGGTGCGACCGTCGTGGCGATTGTGGTCGAATCTCCGGTCTCGCCCGCGTCGGTGTCCGCGGCGGCGCTGTCATCCGAGCAGCCGATCGCCGAACTCGTCGCGAGCAAAAACCCCACGCTCCACCGACATCCAATCCAACGACCGCGTGTGCGCGACATACACCGCTGTTGTTGCAGGGCGCTGCCGTCTCTGTCAACGACGTGAGGGCGGCCGCCGGTCGAGGTCCCGGCTTGGTGCGGTCCGCCGTTCGCCGGAGAAAGGCGGTGGCGTTGAGCACGCTGAGCCCTGGCCCGTGCTTACCAGCGAGCGGTGGCGTGGATCGTCGCAACCGCTTCTCCTATTATGAGTGACGTGCTCGTGCACCGAGTCATGGCAGGCGCTGCGGTGGTTGCCGCCTTGAGCTGCCGTACGGCCAACCCGGCCTTCGACGACGACGATACCGATGCGTTTCCGGGCTCGACCGAACAGGGCACGGACTCGAGCGTGAGTGTTGACCCCACCAGTGTCTCGACTTCGTCGACCTCCCAGATGACGTTGGAGCCGCCTGGGAGTACGACGAGGGCATCCTCCAGCGATACAACTACGACGAGCACGGCCGGCGGCGGCTCGCTTGGGAGCTCGGGTACGACAGAGTTGGGATGCGAGGTCACGCCACCACCATCGACCGAGTGCGACCCGGCATGTGACATGTGCGAGGAGGGGACGTGCGTCGTTGTTTGCAACGCGATGCGGCCTTGCCAAGACCAACAGCTGATGTGCCCCGGTCCTGGCCCGTGTTTGTTCGAATGCCGCGGAGCTGACTCCTGCACCGGTGCAGTGTTCATGTGTCAGGGGGAGGACTCTTGTGGTGTCGCGTGTCTCGGGTTGCGAGCCTGCCTGCAAGCCGAGGTGAAGTGCGCTGGTGGACCGTGCTCGGTCACCTGCGGCGCAGCCGGGAGTACACGGGTGTGCGAGGAGATGCTGGTGCAGTGCGGTGAGGCAGACACGCTGGTCGAATGCCAAGTGGCACAGACAGTGCCGCCCGAGCTCATCCCGGGCTCGGCCTGTGCGTGCGAGTCGATGGGCTGCTGACGAACCGGTCGCGGGTTCAGTCACGGCACTTCGTCGGGTGAAGCCTCCGGTGTTGGCGTCGATCCTGGTCCAACGTCGAGCTGCAAGAGATCGGTGCACGAGTGCTGATGGCCCCGGTCGCACGCGAGCTGGAGGAATGCGCGAGCGTTTGCCAGGTCGCCCGGGCGGCCTAGGCCCATGATGTGCATCCGACCCAACAGGAGACAGCCCGCGGAGAGCTCGGGTGTGCAGATCGTTTCCGCCATGGACCGCGCGCTTTCGAAGTCCCGGGTCGCGAATGCCACCGGGGCTCCGCGACCGCATGTGACGGACTGCAGGAGGTCTCCGTCGAGGAGAGAGCGACACCCCGCGAGGTACAGCGCAATCGCCCTCTTGGGATCGGTCTCGCGCAGGTCCTCGGCCGTGTTGTGACAGGACCGGGCGCTGCCGAGCTTGCAGGCCTTCTCTCGTAGGAGCAGGGCCAGCGCGGGCGCGTCTTCGGAGATGGTATCGGCCCACCGCTGACACGACTGCACGCCCCCTGCGTCGCACCCGGTCCGGTAGTGCACGCTCGCGGCCGGCAGGTTGCCGCTGTCTTCCTCGGCCTGGCCTCGTTGCACGCATGCATCGTCTGAGACGCAGGGAGGCTCGGTCTCGCCAAGGAGCACCAGTCCCGATTCTTGTCCTTCCTCGCGTGCATCCCGGGGCTCGACCTCGAAATCCGGCGCGGGCTCTGGGATCGGGCACCAGCGCTGGGTGAGCGGCCGCAGAAGCTCGCCGATTGACCGCACCGTCGCCGCCCGGACTCAGTAGCAACGCGCTGCCATCTTCCCCTTGAACCGCACCTTCAGCCTCGCGACCAGCCGAGCGATCGCACTGCGAATCTGCTGCACCGAGGCGTCGGTCTCCTCGGCGTGGTCGCGTCTGCGGAACTCGCCGGGTCGTATCAGGCGAGCCTTGACACCCCGCACTGTCATCGCTGGTCCCGTCGTCTGAGCTGCGGCGAGAGCCAGCCCTTGAGGCCTTCGGGAGTGCTTCGGGGTCGGTCGGTGCAGCTCTTGCGCTTGACTGACACGAATCGAAACTGATATTACTTCCAAATGCGGTATCGAAACGGCAGGATGCCGACATACCTGGTTCTAGCGGGCGTAGCCTGCGTTGGATGCGAGCTGGACGTCGAGTCGACTCGAGTCGACTCGACTGGTTGAGTTCTCGCACCAATCCGTCGCGGAGGAAACGGCCACTCCAGCACCGCCTGACGAAGGGATGGGCAGCGAGGCTGCCTTCTTCCAGCCTTCCCTCTTCAGCATCGAATGGCAGGACGTCTCTCCCAACGAGGACACAAACCTAGCAGACTCGGTCACGACCGTCGCTCTCACAAACGAAACCGACGCGGAGGCCGCTTTGGTTCTGCGACTGGTTGGCGATCATGGCACGACCAGAACCAAGGTGGTCGAGCTTGGGGAAGCGATTGTGGGAGCTGGAGCGACGGTCATCGTTCCGGTAGACCTCTCGGCTTTGTACAGCGGCAACTCGATGAGTTACGCCGGTATGGCGTACGTTTCAGCCAACGTCATGACGGACGGAATCATCGAAGAACACGTGGTAGGAGATGCGCTCTACTACAATCCTGCGGATGACGGGGTCGTGCTGTACGACGAGGCTCAACTCATGGGCTCACATGCCTCCGGTGACATTCTGAACCTAGACCCCGAGGCTCTATCCAGCAAGGACCCGGAGGACCAGGCTACCGCTCGAATCTTGGAGTTTGAGTTTGTCGAACCAGAGCCGATCGAAGATGACCTCCTCGTTGAAGACCACGAAAACGCGAACCCGCTGCCCGCTCAGAGTTTTGGAGCCTCCACCAATACCGCAGCCGGCTTCCAGCAGAAACTCTGCGTCCGCTTCGAAGTCGACACGATTGACTCTGGATTCCAGTCCGCATCCGGCGTCACCGAGGACGTTTGGCAAAATGCGAACAACCCTGTTGAGTACAAAGCAAACAATATCCGCGTGAGGATTGGCAGCTCCACTCTGGATACCAACTCTTCAGGATGTGTGACATTTACCAGTCCTTTCGCTGGCACGAGCGCGAACGTGCGAGTGTACGCGAGGGCCGATGACACGGACGGTAACTACGTCCGGGTGCACAACGGGTCCCCAACGACCCAGGCGAGTTACCCGGCGACGACGTACTCCTGGTACACAGTCAGTGTCCCTTTCAGTTCAGGAACTACAACCATCCTGCCTGTTGGCGATCACACTCCGAGGGCCACGATGATGGGGGCGTTCGCGCGCTCCCTTCATCGCTACTCCGATGGGATGGTGAATTCCGGCATCCACGTTGCGGAGGACTCTTCGGGCCAAGGCTTAAACTACAACTACTACAATAATCATACGACCAGCGAGGCATACGTAAGCATTCTGACAACGCAAAACTTGCCGCGCACCAAGTTTCTGATATCACACGAGTACGGCCACGCATATCTTCATATTGCTTCGAACAAAGATACGCCGAATCAGGACGATACTCTGCCATTGTCTGGTGCCGGACCTGGCTGCACCGGTACTGGCCCCAATAACAACGGCGCTCCGTACCACTCCACTTCGGAGGAATGGAGTTCAACGGCCTTCACGGAAGGCTACGCCCATTTCATTAGCGCGAGAGTCTGGAATCACAAGGCGTCGAACGGATGGTTCAACTTCGGCGGACTCAGCCGAACCGAGCTCGAAAACTTCGACGCCGCAAGTACCCCCGGAGGACGCATGGTCAACGTGTGTTGCGAAGGAGCCGCTGCCTGCACGCCGGCGCGGGACGGGCACGGGAATATCTTCGACTGGCTACGCGCACTTTGGGACATGCACCATGGCGGCGGTGGGTGTTCCCTAAATAGGGGGCAAATGATGTCCTTTTTTTCGTTTATCGTGAATAGTGGGGCGTCAGGACCGGGCAGAGGCGAATACTATGACGTGTCGGAGGCAGTTTCCGTCGGCTTCGGGACATCGTGCACTAACTGGTGGAAGAAGATCGCGTGCCACAACGGTATCAACATGGACGGCAGCACGTGGAATACCCCATGCTGAATCAGACACACTTCCTTCTTCCCTTGCTGGCAGTCATCGCTTTGGGGTGCCCCGCGTCTTCCGAAAACGCGGGCGACAGTGAAACAGAAGGCACGACCACCCCGCAGGACAACCCGAGCACGGCAACGAGCAGTACTGGCGAGGAGTCTAGCAGCGTCGAGACGAACCCCAGCTCCAGTACGGACAGCCCGGTCGACCCGTGCCCACCAGGGGTCGGTGTGGATTGGCCTCGACAAGGGGCCTTCCTGAAGCTCGCGAACGAGGAGGACTTCACGGTCGGCCCCCACGACGTGTCCTGCTCAATCGATCGAGCCTTGGATTCGACAGAGCTGAACTCCCTCCTTCCTTTCGGTACAGCCGGTGCACTCCAGTTCACCTGCGAGCTCCCCGACGGCGGAGGGTCATCGGTCATCTATCTTGGCGTCGTGCTTCCGGAGGCCGTCGTTGACCTCGAGGCCTTGGTCGGACTCCAAGATGTCTCCGTGTTGTTCCAATATGGTGGACCCCTTCGCGGTAAGTTGGATCCGGGAACAGACACACTTGTTTTTGCTGTTCGTGACGAATCCGGGCCGCTCGTCATCTCGCAGTTACTCACCTGCGATGGCCCGATCCTCTTACCGGATATCGCCTGCGGTTTCTTCTTGCCGCCATTAATGGTTTCACAGACATGGTCGGATCCGCTCCCTGAGCCCCGGCTCGCGCCCGCTGGTTGTGGGACTCGCGCGTGGGCGTACGACCAAGCACCCGGGGCGGGAATCTACGAGATGAGTCGGCTGGCTGTTCGCTTCGAGACCGAGGCCGGGGTCGTCGACGCACTTGACCATCACGTGACCCCACTGGACTTCGAAGGGGACACCTACAGTTTCTTCGCCATCGAAGCCGTTGGCGAGCTCGAAGACCCGACGGTATTTGCGAGCGACGGTTACAACATGAGCGTCCGCTTCCTCATCATCCGGGTACTCGAGCGTGCGGTGTGATGGGCCAGAGTCGAAGCGCGCGAGGGACTTTTCACTTGCTCTTCTACAGCGCTTCGAGGCCGCGAAGGAGCAACATCACCAAGCCGAATCCCAGCCAGGCGCCGAGTCCTGCGCCCCGGGACTCGGAGCCGGCGGCGAGCCCGTTGAGGACCAAGGTGGTGATGAAGGCCAGGATGACGGGGACTGCACCCGTGGCTCGCACGAAGCACTCCGGTCAGGGGCGGGGTTTTCGTGGTCGCCGAAATCCGAATCGGTCGAGCCGGTCGACCAGGGTGCGCCGGGAGATCCCCAGCTTCTTGGCGGCCCCGGCCTGATCTCCCCCGCAAGCCTCGAGCGCCTCCGCAATCCTTCGCCGCTCGTCGCTGCCACCGTCGGAGTCCATTCCGTCTTCGTCCATTGCGCGCGCCAGGAATCGAACTTCGATCGCGCCGTGCAACACCAACGTCCGAAGAAGCACGTTGCGAAGCTGACGGATGTTTCCAGGCCATGGTTGTCGCTGGGCCCACTGCACGATCTGCGGGTCCAGGCGTGTCGGTACCGCGGCGCCCACCTCCATGCACAGGTTTTCGATCAACGTGCGTAGAAGCCCAGGCATCTCGGCCTGTCGCAACCGCAGCGGGGGGAGACGCAGGACCAAACCGCAGAGGCGAGAGTAGAGGTCCTCGCGGAAGCGGCCTTCGGAGACTTCCGAGAGCAGGTCACGATGGGTCGCGGAGATGAACCGAACATCGAGCGCGTGCTCCTGCGATCCTCCCGCCCTCCGAACGACCCCCGCCTGAACGGCTCGTAGGAGGCGCGTCTGGATCGCCTTCGGCAGCTCTCCGATCTCGTCGATGAAGATGGTCCCGCCGCGGGCGGCCTCCAGCACTCCCAAGTGCCGTTCGCTGGCGCCGGTGAATGCTCCGGCCTCGTGACCAAACAGTTCGGACTCGATGAACGAAGGGCCCAAGGTGCCGCAGTCCACGGTGACGAACGGGCCCTCCGAGCGATGCGACGCTTCGTGAAGTTGGCGGGCGAGCCTGGTCTTGCCGACCCCGCTTTCACCAAGAAACAGCAGCGGGAGGTCGCTTCGAGCCGCTTTGTGGGCGAGTGCTTCGACCACCTCCATCGGCGGCTCGCGGCGCTTGTTGGCCGCTGGGGAGGCCTGCAGCACCATCACCACGCCGCCGACGTCGATCGGCGTGGCGTCGGGGACGATCACCCGAACATACGGGGTCAGTTTCTGACCCGATGCCAAGGTGCCGTTGCGACTCCCGAGGTCCTCGAGCTCGAGAACCTCGGCCACATGAATCGCGAGATGCTCTCGGGAAAGCCCCGGATCTTGGACGCGGACATCGCACGCTGGCGACCGACCGACGACATACGTCTCGCCCAACCGAAGTGCCTCCACGCGAGGTTGCACGCCGTCCATGATGACCAAGCGCCCCCAAACGCCGGGCTCGGCTCCGTCCGCCACTTTGGGGATCGAGGAGCGAGCACCGATGGAGGGCTCGGACGGCACGCCTCTGCCTATACGCGCAAACGGGGAGGCGCCGCAAGCATCGACCTATTCCCCCGGTGCGAATGCTTCGAGGAGGTGGACCCTCGATGGCAGCCGTGTCACATGCGGCCCTACGCTGGCCGCGTCGCCGGTGGGGCTGAATCGCGGGTGTTCGAGCGACGACCCCTCTTGGTCAGGCGCAGCGGCTCTGACCTTTGCACCCTCATGGACTCGTCTCGGAGGTTCGATGGGAAGACAGCGGGTTACTCTCCGCGGACGATGCGTCAAGTTTGGATCAGCAAGGCCGGTGCTCCCGAGGTTCTCGAGGTGCGGGAGGCTGCCGACCCGGAGCCGGGTGAGGGTGAAGTTCGCATTGCGGTGGAGGCCGCGGGCATCAACTTCGCCGACATCATGGCGCGCATGGGCACCTATCCCGACCTTCCGGGCATTCCGATCGTGGTCGGGTACGAAGTGGCGGGAAAGATCGATGCGGTTGGACCGGGGGTCGACGCGGAACGGGTGGGCGAGGACGTCCTGGCGATGTGCAAGTTCGGTGGCTACTCGAGCGCGGTCTGTGTACCGGCGGCTCAGGTCTTCCGGCGACCTGAGGGGATGGATGCACGGACCGGAGCAGCGTTGCCTGTGACCTACCTGACCGCTTGGCAGCTCGTGGTGGTGATGGGGGGGTTGATGGCGGGGGAGACCGTCCTCGTTCACAGCGCGGGCGGAGGGGTCGGCATTGCCGCCGTGCAGATCGCCAAGCACATCGGAGCGACCGTCATCGGTACGGCATCTCCTGGAAAACACGAGTACCTACGATCGATCGGTGTCGACCACTGCATCGACTATCGCAGCGAGGACTTCGAAGCCCGGACGATGGAGATCACGGGAGGTGCGGGCGTGGAGTTGATCTGCGACGCGGTCGGCGGTGACTCGTTCAACAAGGGCTTCCGGATCCTCGCGCCGACGGGCCGCATGGGAATGTTCGGCATGTCCACGACCGCGACCGGCAAGAGTCGGTCGATCCTGGCGATGCTTCGGATGCTTTGGCAGCTGCCCTGGTTTCAGTTCAACCCGGTCACGCTCATGAACCAAAACAAGGGGGTGTTCGGGGTGAACATGGGCCGGATGTGGGACCAGACCGAACGAATTGCGGGCTGGATGGAGCAGATCCTCGACCTGTACCGCGAAGGCGTGGTCGCTCCGCGTGTGGACAAGAGCTTCAGCTTCGATGAGGCCGCCGCCGCGCACCACTACATTCAGGACCGAAAGAACGTCGGCAAGGTTCTCCTGACCCCATAAGGGCATGCGTTCCTGAATGCAGTGGTCGGCGTAGCAAGCTCACCCGAGCATGCCACCGTCGACGCGGAAGGTGCTTCCGTTGACGAAGCTCGCTTGGTCCGAAGCCAAGAACCTGACCAACTCTGCGACCTCCTTGGGGGTGCCGACGCGGCCCATGGGAACCATCTGCAGGAAACCGGAGGGGTCGCCTCCGGTCGCACGGTCGAGCAAGTCGGTGGCGACGGGGCCGGGGGCTACGGTGTTGACCCGGATGCCTGCGGCTCCGACCTCTTGTGCGACCGAGCGCACCAAGCCTTCGACGGCGAACTTGGAGGCGACGTAGGACGAGAATGCACCGAAGCCGCGAAGACCCGCGGTTGAGGTTGTGTTGATGATGGAGCCGCCCCCTCGACGGAGCATCGCCGGAATCTCAGCCTTGAGGGCGTTCCAGACCCCGAAGAAGTTCACTTCCATCACCCGGCGAACGTTCTCCTCGGTCTCTTCGACCAGAGGGGCGAGCGCGGCGCCCTCGATACCCGCGTTGTTGAAGGCGATGTCGAGGCCGCCGTACTCGGTGTCTGCTGCCGCAACGAGTGCTTGGACCTGGGATGCGTCGGTGACGTCCGTCTTCACGAACGTGGCGCGTCCTCCTTCAGCGGTGATGGTCTCGACGACGCTGCGTCCCTCGGGCTCGCGGCGTCCGCCGATGACGACGGCGGCGCCCGACTTGGCGAGCGCGAAGGCTGCGGCGCGGCCGATGCCGGAGGTTCCGCCGGTGATGAGAGCGACTTTGTCTTGGAGGTTGATGTCTGCCATGGCTGTCCTGTGTTTCTTGTTGTTTGGAGTGAGAGTGTTGATGTGTTGACCGAACGGTCAAAACCCGGGTGGGAAAAAAAGAGTGGACGATGTCCTGCGGAATCTGACTGGACCGATCGGTCAAAATGGAGGACGGCAAAAAAAATCGGTCACCCGTCGGGAAGAGCGCCGCTACGGCGCGCCGAGCAACCCCATCGCTTGGTCGGCGAGGGCCTTGACCGTGGCCTTGCCCGAGCCGGCGCGGGCGTGAACCCGCATCCCCATGATGAGGCCGAGCATGGCTTTGGCGACCGCGCTGGCGTCGACCTCGGGTCGAATCTCCCCGACTGCCTGGCCGTCCTCGATCCAGGTTTTCATGAGTGCTTCGTGCCGCTTGAAGCCCTTCTGGACCATCTTCTGGGCCTCGACGTCTCTGGGCGCGAGCTCGAGGGCGCAGTTGATGAGCATGCATCCCCGCTCCCGCTGAGGTCCGGTGGAGTCCGCGGTGATGAACTCGAACATCGCCGCCAGCGCCTCCCGCGGGGACAGTCCTGAGCCCATCTCTGCGAGGTCACCAATCGCACGCTTCGAGTAGCTACCCAAGGCGGCGATGAACGCCTCGTGCTTGCTGCCGTACGTGTCGTAGAAGCTGCCCTTGTGGATGCCCATCGCGGTGAGCAAGTCGCGCATCGAGGTGGCTTCGTAGCCCTTGGCCCAAAACGTCTCCTCGGCGCGCTGAAGCGCCTCGTCGACATCAAAGCTTTTGGACCACGGCATGGGGTGAGAGGAGCATAGGTCGTCTGTACCGACCGGTCAAGACTCCGAGAGGGTGCAATCGCGCGCTTGCGACGCCCCGGCGCGGCCATGCGCCAGGCCTGACACATTTCAAATACGACAGCGCTGTCGTATTTCCTCCACGCCCACGTTGGCCCGAATCGCGATGGCCGGGATCAGTCGACCTTGTCGAGCGTCTGTCTCTCCAACCATGGCTTTGTCTTCGGGATTTTTCTCTCCACTCCACGTCCCTTTCCGATGCGGGTTGCTCGCTCTCGCCCTCGGAGCCTGCGGAGAGGAGACGTCGGCCGACGTCTCGGGTACGACCGGAGGGTCCACGGGTGGCTCCGCAAGCTTGCCGACTTCTTCGGGTTCGACGCCCAGCGGGACGCAGGGCGATGCTGTCACGTCCAGCGCGACGTTGTCGGGTGCGGAGTCCTCGGGCAGTTCGGCCCAGACGACCGCGGCGACCATAGACGGCACATCGAGCACCACCGCAGCCGAGCTCACCTCCTCGACATCGGCGGGCTCCGAAGCACAGGACACCGAAGTTGGGACGACAACAGGCGGCACCGGCCTCGAGCTGGACCCCGGCGTCTACGTTCGAGCCAGTGATGGCCTCGACGGAGCACCTGGAACCCCCGACCAGCCGATGCGGACGATTCAAGCCGCCATCGATCGGGCGGTCGAGATGGACTTGTCCAACGTCTACGTGAGCGAGGGGGTGTATCTCACTGACCACGACATTGACGATCACGTCGTTGTTGTCGGCGGCGTGTCGCTGTGGGGAGGTTTCGATGAAGCGTGGGAGAGTCGGGACCCCAGCCAACACATCACGGAGATCGCGGACGTGGGGACCGAGGAGGCAGGCAGCTCGCCCGTGGGCCTCAACACCGTGATGGAGGTTGGGGCTGACACCGGCCCCGAGACCATCATCGACGGCTTCCGCCTCTCCGGCTCAACCGGGGGAGACTACGCGGTGTTGTGGGCCCGCGGAGGCGCCACAATCCGCAACAACGAAATCCTCGCTCCGGAAGTTGGCGACTCCGCGATGATGTGGCTGGTGTACTTCACGAGCAGCGAGGCGCGGCTCGAGCACAACAGGATCGAGGGCTTCACCGATGAAGATGGCATCGAGTGTGGTGGTGATGCGAGCAGCACACCCACCATCCGTGCAAACTCGATCGAGATCACGGGGGAACCCGGCACGGTCCGTGGTGTGCGTCTGCATTGCGAAGCGGTGGTCTCCAACAACGTGATCCAGGTGCACCACGTTGGTAGCTTCATCGGGGTTGGTGTTCAGCCCGAGGCCGACAACACGCTGATCGTGAGCAATACGATCCACGTCGACACTACGGGCACCGGAGGCACTCCGATCGGAGTCGTCTACAACAGCACTGGAGATTTGGGCCTCCACAACAACATCCTGTTGGGCTCAGGTGTCTCCGGGACCCGTGGTGTCTTCATCACCACGGGCGGCAACCCGCTCTCCGGCGGAGTCACCCACAACGCGATCGCGACCGATCGGGCGCTCGATTGCGGGGCAGGCTGCGACGACCAGGATTCGATCGGAGGCATGCAGGGCGAACTCCCCGGCGCCTCCGACAACACCGACGTCACGCCTTCGTTTGTGAACATCGTAGCGGGGGATTACGAGCTCGCCCCCGGCAGCCTCTGTGTCGTGGCACAGGGCGGCAATGCCATGGCCGCCCAAGCTGGCACCGACGACTTCGCGGGCACGACGCGCACGGAGCCCTGGTCGATCGGGGCGTACGAGTTTGACGCCGTGTGTGGGTAGGTTCCGCTACCCCTCGAGCTTGCGAAGCTTCGCGAGCACGTCCGGGGGCAGGGAGTCCGCCAGCTTCTCGAGGACGTCTGCTCGCGCCGTCATCCCTTCTTCGCCCTGACCCCCCGGGGGGATCAGCGTTGCGGTGTCACCTCGCCCCCCCCTGCCCCGTGGTGCGACGACTCTCAAGCATGGTCCTACTCGTGGTTCGTCGTTCTCCTCAGTTGGCGCATCGGGAGGCCGGACGACCATGAGGCAGGGCGTCATGGGGGGCTCTTCGGGAAGCGCCACCTCCAGACACGGGGTCACGGGTGGCTCCTCCGGCCCTTCTGGCGAGAGGCATGGCACCACATTCTCTTCCGCTCCCACGTCGAGCTTGGGCTCCGCGTTGGCCTCGTCGTCATCGTAGGGCGCGACGTTGAGACACGGCTGGACCACCGATGTGCAGGCCGTCGTCCCCACGAGCTCCAGCGCGAGCAGGATGGCCATGGGAATCCGCACCGTCTGCATGGGACCATCATACCCGACGGACCCGTTCCCCGGTCCAACCCGGTGAGGCGCCCGAACCTGTAGCAGACCCGAAGCACCGAGGCGGTTTCACAGACTTCGCTCGCCGCGCGCACCGACATCTGGGGCGCTCTCCGTTCGTGCCGCCTGTGGGGTGCGAGGTACCGCCGCCGACGTGATTCGACCCGGAAAGCCCGGTTTGAGCTACCTTCCGGCCGGGTCTCGCTCGTTCCGCGGGGCCGCAGGCGCGAAGAAGGACGACACCGTGAACCCAGGCGAGCTCAAACCAAACACGTTCTTCATCGAAGTCTCCGGCGCCGGCCTCCCTGAAGTGGACGGCTTGTTCGTCCCCTCGACGGCCCCCCCGGCCAAGTCCGAGTCTGGCACGGTGTCGAGCTTGGGCTACTGGAACGGCAAGATGGCGTGGGACCGCGCAGACGGAGAGTGCGAGCGCAGCCCCGCGCTGTCGTACTCCAACAGCTACAAGTCCTGGCGGATCTGTCGGCTCGACGGGCACCTGGCCTACGACATCACCAGCGACGAGGCGATGCCGCCGACCAAACTCGAGTGGCACGTCTACAAGAAGGGGGTGGCGCCGGCGCCCAAGGTTGTCATTCACCACTTCGACCCTCGCGAGCCGCTCCCCAAGCCCAACGTCATCTTTGTCCTGGGCGGACCCGGCAGCGGCAAGGGAACCATGTGCGAGCTTGCGGAGACCCAGCTGGGGTGGACCCATCTCTCGGTGGGCACGCTTCTTCGCGACGAGCGAGAGGCGGGCGGACCCACGGCGACGTTGATCGAAGAGACGATGGCCGCAGGAAAACTGCTGCCCCGAGAAATCTCGGTCGGTCTGCTGAAGAAAGCGATGGATACGGCGATCCGCACGACGGGAAACCTCAACTTCCTGGTCGACGGATTCCCCCGCTCCTTGGACAACCTCGAGGGTTGGTACGAGGTCTACGGGCGCGAGGCGGAGCTGCCCCGGATGCTCTACTTCGAGTGCCCCTACGACGAACTCGAGAAGCGGATCTTGGGCCGCAGCAAGTACTCAGGCCGAAGTGACGACAACATCGAGAGCCTGAAGCTGCGCTTCGACACCTTCAAGGCGGAGACGTTGCCCACGCTCGAACTCTTCAAGAGCCATGACAAGGTTGTCGAGGTCGATGCAAGCCAGAGCCGGGAGGATGTGTACGCAGTGGTTGTCGAGCACCTCAGGTCGGACACGGACCCCGCGCTCGCCGACCAGCCACTCACTGAGAAGTCGGAGATGTTGCTGGGCCTGCGCCCGTACCCGAAGCGAGAGTAGGTGACACCGCGGCGGCACGTGAATCGGCGCGGTAGAGTCCCCCGTGGTCCAGGTCCGTCCCGCTGATGTCTCCGACGCGCCGAGGCTCGCGGCGATCTACAACCACTACATTCGCACCTCGATCGCGACCTTCGAGCTGACGCCGGTGGACGCGGCCGAGTTTCGCCAACGCCTGGACCGCGTGCTGGGGAGCGGGCTCCCCTGGCTTGTCGCGGAGACGGACCATGGGACGAGAGGCTATGCCTACGCGACCCCTTGGCGGACCCGAGCGGCGTATGCGGGGTCGGTGGAGTCCACGGTCTACGTGGATGCAGACGCACGGGGCGAGGGGCTGGGACGGACGCTCTGCGAGGCGTTGTTCGAACGACTTGTCGGGCTGCAGAAGCACGTGGTGATCGCTGGCATCTCGCTCCCGAACGCAGCCAGCGTGGCGCTGCACGAGGGCCTGGGCATGCACAACGTTGCGCATTTCGAGCAGGTCGGTCGGAAGTTCGATCGGTGGGTCGATGTGGGCTACTGGCAGCGGCGGCTCTAGCTCGATCGGGGATGCCCTGGGCACTCGAGCAACGAGTCGATGGATGCGGTTTGGTAGCCGCGACGGTTGCGTTTCGGCAGCGGTGAGACGAGGCGCGCAGGACCGTTGGTCGTCAGGTGTGGGCAGGGACCCACCAGGTCGGACAGCACCCCGCGAGTGAATCGCCTCGATATTGCGTTGAGGTTGGGACCCGCGCCACGCTACGCGCGATGCCTTCCGCGCGACGCCGCCACTCGCTCGCTCTCCTGCTCGCCCTCACGCCGTTGGCCGGTTGCCCTGACAGTCCCGCTTCCGGTGGCACGTTGGACGACGACGGTGAAGGAGGGTCGACGACCGGAGGGGCGACGACGGACCCGACGACCGACCCAACAACAGACCCAACGACAGGTCCGGGGACCAGTACCGACCCCGGCAGCACGGGCGCAACCGACCCGACCGTCGATCCCGGAACTTCGGATACCACGGACGGCCCCGAGTGCGGCGGGCCCGAGGACTGCGCCGACATGGCGACCGAGTGCTCGGATGCGACCTGCGAGGATGGGCAATGCGTGGTGACCGACCTCGCAGAGGGGACAGCATGTGGTGATGCTTCCGAGTCCGAGTGCGACGCTCCGAACACCTGCGACGGAGCGGGTACGTGTGCCGACAACACGTCGGGGGATGGTGCCGCGTGCACCGAGTGCGATGGTCTCGAATGCGCATGTGCTGCGGGGGCCTGCTCCGAATGTGCCGTGTTCGCGGACGACAACGACTTCAGCACGACGCGCTCGATCGTGGGGTGGGAACTCTCCGGCGACTGGGGTCTCTACACCGCGGCGCCCTCGGCCAACCTGAGCAAGGGCGGAAAGTTTGGAGTGGGCGGAGACATGTTGCTGCCCGCGATTCCCTTTGGTGGGCAAGTGATCGGAACTGACGGCAACCGTTCGGCGCCCTACCCCGGTGGCGAGGAGGAGGTCTCCTCCGCGCAGACCAAACCGTTCGTCCTTCCCGCCACGCTCGACTTCCGCTCCTGGAACCTCGACGAGGGGGGGGCAGGTGGAGGCGGGTACGACAACAAGACCATTCGTATCTCGCTCGATGCGGGAAAGAGCTGGACCACGGTCGTGAACTGCCAGGAGTCCAAGGGAGAGTGGCCGATGTGCGATCAGGTCAACCAGCGTGAAGCGGATGACTGGGACGACATCAGTCTCACCGTGCCCGCGAAACTGGTCGGGCAGGTGGGTATCGTCGAGTTCGGCTACGACACTGGCGACAGCTGCTGCGACTTCGAGCGGGGTTGGTTCATCGACATGACCACGTTCGCCACCGAGTGTGCCTGCGGCGGGGACTCGGTCTGCGACGAGTTTGGTACCGAGTGCGGAGGCGGCGTGTGTGGAGATACGGGCGCCTGCGGGCTCGAATCGGTGGGGGGCGGCACGGCCTGTGGCTCCGCCGAGGCGACCTCATGCGGGTCGGCCGACGCCTGCGATGCAGCCGGCTATTGCCAGCCCAACGACCTGGTCAACCTCCTGTCCTGCGAGGACTGTCCCGCCGGGGAAGGCAACTGCAACGGCTGCCTCGATGGCTCGTGCCTCGACTGTGAGGGACCCATGGATTCCTTCGACGCAGGCATCCCCGGGTGGAGCGTCGCGTCCACCTCTGGCGGGAACTGGCGGACGTTCTCCGCGATCCCCGACAACGAGAACGGCGATGGGGTCATCAGCCCGATGGATACCGCTTTCCTTGGCAACGACGGGAGCACAGTCTCCGGAGGGGGCAGTGAAACCGCCAACGCATCGATCATCAGCCCCGTTGACGTCATTCCCGA
This sequence comes from Nannocystales bacterium, assembly GCA_050633305.1. Taxonomy (GTDB): domain Bacteria; phylum Myxococcota_A; class Polyangia; order Nannocystales; family Nannocystaceae; genus CAJXVA01. Next base: position 13,438 of record JBOEGF010000042.1, on the reverse strand, counting down.
CGCCGTGACGTTCGACTCGTGGAACCTCGACGAAGGCGGATCAGATGGCGTCGACAGCAAGACGATCGAGATCTCGATCGATGGCGGGGAAACCTGGGAAATCCTCGTCAATTGCTCCGACGACGACTATCCGTTCTGTTTCCTCACCGAGGACCGGGGTCCAGATGAGTGGGACCCCATCACGCTCGACACCTCTGCCTATGCGGGCATGGATGGCCAGCTTCGGTTCAGCTACGACACCGGAGACGCATGCTGCGGATTCGAGTATGGCTGGTTCATCGACAACCTCAACTTCGCCCAAGTCTGCGCGAGCACAAACCCCGCTGAGGGTGACGGCGGCGGGAAGTAGGCCCCTTCTTGCTCGCGGCCGGGGGCGTGGAAGCGCAGTCGGCCGTCTAGCCGCGAGCTGTCCACCAACAAAGGTGTCCCACGAACGGTGTGGACACCGAAGATGAGCACGTTATGGAGCGGGCATGCGATCCTGGCTGACCCTCTCTTGCGCTCTCCTTTTTGCTGCCGGCTGCCCGTCCGACGAGACGACCGGTACCAACGACGACGACGAGACGGGCGGCACGACCACGGGGACCGCAGACCCCTCGACCACGCTTCCGCCGACGACGGACCCTGCGACCGGGCCGACGACCGACCCGATGGACACCTCCTCGACAGGCGAGCCCACGACCGGAAGCTCCACGACCGGAAGCTCCACGACCGGTGGCTCCAGCACCGGCGACCCCACGACCGGAACCACCGGCAGTACGGGAGAGGACGAGAGCTCCTCCGGCTCGGGCGAGCCTTGCATGTTCCTCGACTGCCCCGGCGAGTGCGTCGATCCGGACACAAACCCGGACTTCTGCGGCGCTACCACGTGCGACGGCAAGGGGGCCGGCGTCGTGTGCTCGGGAAGTGCCACCTGCGAAGCGGGAGAGTGCGTTGAGAGTTGCGACAACTGCAGCTTTGAGACGACCGACTTCACCGGCTGGACGGTCGCAGACCTGAGCGAGCCGTTCGTGGCCGCGGGCGTCGGTGCTGACGCGACCGACCCAGGGGAAGGCTTCTTCGGCGTGCTCACGGCGACGGACGGAACCTCCGTCGCCTACAACGGCTTCGACGGAAACGGCGCGTCGGACACAGGGGTGATCGCCTTCGGTCAAGACCTCGACATTCGCGAGGGCGCAACCACGCTCGAGTTCGACTACCGTGTGGCTTGGGACCTCCTCAACGAGGCCGAGGCGACCATCGACCGCACGTTCGAGGTGCGCATCGAACCCGCAGGCGGCGGCGCCCCCATGGAAACGGTGCTGGTCGAGACCGCGGCGTTCGACACGACCGGCGATGTCACCGACGCGGGGTCCGTGGATGTGTCCGCGTACGCCGGCCAAACGGTCTTCATCAACTTCGTGTGGACCGTTCCGGAGGACTTCTCCGGCCCCGCACGGGCCGAACTCGACAACGTTCGGGTCCTGGCCGAGTAGCGGATCGGCCGGGCGCGGAGCCAAGCGTCACCGCCGGGAGTCGTAGACTCCGCGCCTGCGTGAGCGTCCCGTTGCATTGGCCGTTCCCGCCTTCGACTTGTATGTCGACGGGCCTGCTGCCGGGGGCGGCGGCGGCGTGCCCCCGGCGGATCCGTCCTCGCTTGCGGATGGGGCGTCCTTCTCGCTGGACACCGTTACCTTCGGGCGATCGGGCTGCAACATTGCGCCGACTTCCATCAACGCGTTGCCGAGTCCGACCGAGAATGCGAACAGCGTCTCCGCTCCGCGACGACCGCGAAGCAACCGGCGCAGGATGGCGACCGCGACGAGAAGGACCGCGAGAATCGCCACCATCGAGGCGAGCGGGCCAAGAGGGTCCGGCGGTGGCGGAAATTTGAGGGAGACCTCAGGCGCGGTCGGGGCGAGCGGCTCCAGCCACGCGAACAACATGGACACGTTGTAATGCGACGATCGCCGGGTCTGACACGAGCCTCTCACTTCGTCCAACGACCTCGGCGACACTTGACGAGCCGACATCGCGGTAGACGTGTGAGACTGCGGACGTGCGGAACAGACTGGGTCTTCTGGTGGTCGTTTGCCTCTCGCTGGTCGGGTGCGCCCAGCCGTCCACGGCAACGCGTTGCGCCGAGCCTGAGGTTGCTGCGGCAGCGGAGACTTCAAGAGCGTCCGCGGAGGCATCGCTGCACTCCCGGGTCTTCGTGGTTCGTCATGCCGAGAAGGCAGACGATGGGACGAAGGACCCTCCGTTGCTGCCTGAAGGCGTTGTCCGTGCCACCTGTCTGGCGCGAGCGTTGAGCGACCTCGAGGTGACCCATGTGTTTGCCACTGACCTCCAACGCACCGAGGCGACCGTTCGTCCAACCGCAGCCGCCCACGGCGTCGAGGTTGCCACGCTCCCGGCCTCCGACACCGAGGCCCTTGCCAAGGCGTTGCGCGCTCTTCCTGCCGGGTCGATCGCGCTCGTGGCGGGCCATTCCAACACGATCCCGAATCTGGCCACGCTGCTGGGGGCGCCCTTGAGCGGCCTCAACGACCGAGGACACATTCCCGAGCAGGAGCACGATCGGCTGATCGAGGTGGTTCTGGCGGATGGCGTCGCAGCTGCTCCGACCGCGCAGCTTCGCTACTGCTCGCCGTCGCCCCGGGAAAGCTGACGGGGTCCCTGTCATTGCGGCTCCGTTCGGCGCGAAAGGGGCTCTGTGACTGTCCGGCGGAACGTCCTTGGTCTCGTATCCATGCTCGCGCTCGGGTTTTTTCCGGCTTGTGACGGCGGGGGTTCCGCGGACGGAGGCGGTGGCACGTCGTCCTCCGGGGGAGCGTCGGGCGCTGGGTCTTCCTCAACGGCGAGCGCCCCGTCCACCGGTGCCGCGAGCACGTCGACGACTTCAGAAGACAGCACGACCGGCACGGAGTCGTCCTCCGGGCCCGACACGAGCACGAGCACGAGCACGAGTACGAGCGGAGGCGACGACGACGGCACGACGACCGGCGAGGAGGAGTCCAGCTCGACGGGAGAGCCCATGCCTCCGATCCCACCAATCTGCCCTGCGATCGTCGACGCATGGGATACCTGCGCCATCCAGGGTCCTTACGCCGAAGAAGCTTGCGAGAGTCAGATGGGGCAGCACCCTGCGACCGGAGCATCCGAAGACTGCACCGATGCCATTCGGGATCGTGTCAACTGCTATGCCGTGCAGGACTGCACCACACTCGAGTCCTGCGGGTTGTGGGGGTGTTCGATCGAGGACCCATGTCCCGCAGAGGCTGTCGCTGTGGCTGCTGCATGCGAACGAACGCCATGCGAGCAAAACTGGGACGCTCGCATCGAATGTGGACTTCCGCAGAGCGTGACCTCCCCGGGGTATTGCGAGTACGTCAAGGCTCTCAACGGCCTGTTCGTCGACGACTTCGACGCCTGCGCCGACGCCTACGATGCTCGGGCGGCATGTTTCGCCGGCCTCACGTGCGACGAACTCGCGGAGTGTTCGCCGACGAACGACAACGCGTGCGCGCTGGAGGGTGTGGAGCTTTGCGCGGCAGAGCAGGCCGCGTTCGATGTTGCGTGTGAGAACTAGGGCCCCCCGTCGACCCCGAACCGAATCACCGTGGAGGACGAGCGGGAGCAGGGGGGCCACGTGCGACTTGCTGGCTGGTCTCTTCGCCGTGAGGCGGCCCTCGAGCGCGACCCAGCGTCAACCGCGGCGGGCGTGGACCCGCTGGCGCCACACGCCCCGGAAACATGGCAGGCCAACCGGCTGGCGGAAGACTTCGGTGACCGAAGTCCGTCCCAAAGAGTTCAGCTTTTCCTGCCTGTCCCCTTGTTCCGCCGAGGTTGACAGGCATGGAATGGGTTTCCTATGTTCGAAAATGGGCCCATGGATGGGCTTAGGAATGAAAAGGACAATGAAGAAGAAACGACGATTCTTGCGCGCTCTTTCAATGGGGGCGATTTGCGGCCTCGTTGCTGCCGGTTGCTACGATATCTCCGGTGGTGTGCCCGAGGCAAAGGCGCTTGGGTTCGGCTTCACGGCAAAGACGAAGGCGAAACTTGTCACATCTTGTTACCCTTGCGATTCGGGCGTGAAGACCTGCAATTGCTAGGGTAGCTGGTGGGGGCTGGGCGTTTGTCGTGAGTGCTCGGCCTTCACGTTACCGCGAGGACGAAAATATGCGTGAACGACTGCTCATGATGGCAGGCTTCCTGGGGGCGGCAGCACTCGCCTGGGCCCTAACTACGCTGGTTCGCGACGGAGAGTCGGACGAAGCGGACGGCTGGGATAGGCAAGGGGCGGCCGAGGTCGCGGGCTTTGAATCGCTGGAAAAATGGGGCCGAGACGGTACAGCCTCCACACTAAGGAGACTTCCGACCGACCCAGCCTCGAACTTCCTGGAAGAGTGGATGATTGGCGCTCCGGGAGACGCCAAAGAGCTGGTCCGAGCGGCTGAATCTGCTGTTGGTATGCCTGACAGGCTCGATGACGCGGACCCAGGGTGGGGGAAGTTTTACAACGGACTCACAGACCCGTTCTTCATGCACGACGTTGTCTCGGTGTGCGGACCTAGGGTCAGCCCCTCCGAGCGTTGCCACATTGGAGTCAGAGTTGTGGCTTCTCCAAAGAAGGCTGAGGACGGACTGGGTTCCAAGGCCGAATACGCGAGCGTTGCGGGGACGGAGCCGAACACGAAGGAATGCCGGCGGTACGCGAGTTGCGTCGCGCATGCGATGTTGGGCCGTGACCTGCCTCCGCTGCCTGCGGGGTACGACGAACCACAGGGGACAGATATCACCTGGGCCATGGATGCTTGGGACGAAACTCGAATCCAGGAGAACCAAGAACGAATCGACGAGTGTATTGCGGTGTCCCAAGAGGCCCTCGGGCTGCTCGCCACGGCCGAGATGGAGTCACAGGAGGACAAATCCTATCAGGTCGAGAGCTACGAATCCCGACTGCGGTGGTGTGAGATGCTCTCCGACGACCTGAATGACGTCTGAGAAAGGAGGGGGAGGTCGCCTTGCCTTGAAGTTGTGGGCATCCACCCCTCTCTTCAAGAACCAGCGGCGAAGACGCCCAGCGCCCGCCCTTGTAGCGCCACGCTCGTGAGTGCAAGACGCTCAGCATGGGTGTTCGCGACCATGCCACAAACCCAGCAACCGAAGGCTTCTCATTCAAAGGCGGGGAGACTGGTCTCGTACCGCGGCACCGCCTTCGGTTGCGACCCAGAGTTGGTCTCGGTAGTGGGCAAAGCCGTGCACGTTGGAGTGGGGTAGGTCGGGGAGGATGGTGACGTCGTCGCCTCGGATCGCGGCGGCGCCGTCTTGGGTGCCGACGAAGATGGTGTCGCCGATGCGGGTGACGGCGAAGACCCAGGTGTCGGGGAGGCCTTCGACCGAGTGGTGGCTTCCGTCTGGCTCGAGCACAGTGACTCCGTTGCGTAGGGAGCCGGCAAAGATGTTGCCTTGGCTATCGGTGGCGGCGGCGAGGAACCAGCTGGCGGGGAGCCCAGCCGCGAGGTCGAAGCGGGTGGTGTCTCCGTTGGCGGCGACTCGGACGACGCCGCGGTCTTCGGTGGTCAGCCAGGTCGCATCGGCGGTGTGGACGAGACCCTGGATTGCGCGAGTTTTTCCGGGACGGCGTTGGGCTTGGGTACGGCCTCTGCCGAGGGGGACAGTCCACAGGGCGCCGGGGGTGGTGACGAGGAGCGTGTCGCCATCTCGGGCCAGGCCGTTGACGCCTCGGGGGCGGATACTGGCTTCGCGCTCGAAGGTGATGCCGTCGGTCGTGCGGAAGAGTCCTTCGGTGGCGGCGATCCACAGGACGCCATCGACAAAGGCGAGGTCGTTGATCATCCGGGGCCCCTCGGACGCGTGGGTGAAGGTTTTACCGTCATCGGTGAAGCAGAGGCCTTCGTGGAAGGCACCGAGCCACAGGCGGTCGCCTTCGGCGAGCATGGGGCCGATGTGGTTGGAGCAGGGCTGGTCGTCTGCGGATCGGCGGCGCGGGGTCTCGCCGCCGATCCACAAGCCGGCCCCTGCGGTGGCTTCGAAGCGCTGGTTGTTGGTGGTGACGATGGAGGTCACACGCTTGCCGTCGCGGCGGGGTCCGACGGTGGGTTCGACTGCGGGAGGGTCGGTGGCGGGCGTGCAGACGAAGGATCCTACTTCGAGTCGGCAGGTGCAGGCGGTCGTCCGGACGTGGGGACGCCGTCAGCAAGCTCGACGCTCCAGACGTGGGCGGTGTCGAGCCCGTGACGGGTGTCGAAGCGGCGCTGGAGCGCCCCGGTCGCGACGTCGTAAACCTCGAGGCCCCCGCGCGTCGCGGCCCACACGAGCTTGCCGTCTGTGCCCAGGTCCTCGACGTGTGCGGTGCTGGTGTGGACCGTGGCCAGCTCGAATGACCGGACGTCGGCGAGAGGGGCGGCGAGCGCAAGCGTGAGCAGGCTGGCGAACATCACTTCACCTCGACTTCGATCTCGCGGCTCTTCTCGTTACGTGCGTCGTCGGTCACCACCACGCGCAGGCGGTGCAGCCCGGGCGGCAGGTTCAGCTCGCCCGCGAGCTCGCCACGGCGCAGCGTCAGGTCGGTCCGCACGGTGGGGTCGTCGACGAGCGCGACCACGGCCTCTCGCAGGACCCCCAGCTCGGGCTCTGCTTTGGCAACAACGCGCACTCCGTCGTCTGTCACCTCCAGCTCAACGTCGAAGTCGGGGGCTTCGGAGTCGATGGTGTAGGGGACGGTCGACATCTTGACCGCACCGTTCTTGTCGACCACGACCACCTTCACATCGTAGGCACCGTCCTCCACCCCCTTGGGCACCAGGAAGCGGGTGGTCCACATCTCGCGGGTCTCATCCCAGACCAGGTCTTCGACCAGGCCGAAGGGGAAGTATGCGGTGACCTGCTGGGCGCTGGCCGGGGCACGCACCGACAGGATGGGGTCGCCCGGGGGCATGATGTCGCGCGACAGGGCCGCGGCGTCCGGGTTGGCGGCGAGGATCTTGGACTTGCGCTCGCGGGCTTGGGCAAGGGTCTCGGAGGCGGCTTCGGTGAGCTCGCTGGCGGGGATGGCCAAGAAGGCGGTGTAAGGAGTGACGATGTTGTAGGCCAGCGCCAGCTCGGTGGTCTCGTCCACCAGTTCTTCAGTCTCGCCGGCCAGCGCGATCTCTTCGAGCAGGTCGTCCGTCCGCGCTTCGGCCCACGTGCGTCCGACCCAGGGGCGCTCATTGGTCTTGGGCACGCCGAGCGTGGTCTCGAAGGTCTCGAGCTTGCCGCCGCGGCGTCCGGTGAGGGTGAGGGTGGTGGGTCCATCGCCGCGCACCCGAGCGGCGACCACCAGCTCGTCGGAGGCGTAGAGGTCCGGCAGGCTTTGCGGGTAGATCCGGGTGACCGTCGCGCCCTCCGCCTTCAGCTCGAGGTCCACCATCATCGGCGTCTCGATCGAGTCGTAGAGCTTCTCCATCTTGCGGGTGATGGCCTGCGGCGACTCGATGAACGTGAAGCGACCTCGCTTGGTGGAGGCCAGGCGGGAGAGCAGGGGACGCTCAACGCCATCGCCCACGCCAATCGTGAACACACGGGCATCGCCCTTGTCGGCGGCGGCGACTTCGAGGGTTTGTCGCGAGTCGGATTGTCCGTCGGTGAGGAACAGGATCACGTCGGGCTTGTCGTCCCGGGTTTGGGCGGCGAGGGACTCTTTGAGCGCGAGGGCAATGTCCGTCCCGCCGTTGTCGTGGGCCTTCTTGACGAAGTCGATGGCGTCTTTGCGGGTGGAGTCTTTGACGGCGCGTGGGGTGTTGTAGAGCTTGTCGACGCCGTCATCGAAGAGCACCACGTTGACGCGGTCGTCCGAGCTCAGCCGGCCCAGGACGTCGATGGCGGCGAGCTTGGCCTGCTCGAGCGGGGGGCCGGCCATGCTGCCCGAAATGTCGAGGACCAGTGTGACGTCTTTTCCAATGCGCTTGGTGGAGGGCGCCGCGTCGGGCGTGGCGAGGGTGACGAGCATGTAGCCGTCTTGGCCCTTGTCGCGGTGAATGGCGGTGTCGAGCGTCCACGTGGGCTGACCGACCGTCCACGACAGGTCGAGCTCCGTGGGTGTTCCCTTGGGGTCCTTCGTACGGACCTCAACGTGCTCGGCGTCGATGCGCTTGATATCGAGGTTGTGGGAGGCGGACTCGAGGTCCGCGAGCCCGCGTTCGTCGTGCAGCGTGATCGTGGCATTGGCCGCTGGCTCGGCGAGCGGAAAGCTTGCTAGGATGCGGTCACCGGAACGCTCCAGCCGGCGGTGATAGTCCACTTCGACCGGCTTGTCTTCGCCCGGCTCGATCGGGAACACGCGGAACGTGAAAGCGCCCTCCCCGGATTCGGTCAGGAGGCCAGGGTCGCCGCCAAGGCCGGTGACTTCTTCGTAGATCTCCGTGGCCGTGGAGTTCTCGAGGACTTCGCCAACAATGCGGTCCTCCCCGTTCCAGTAGGAGAATCCGTGGACCTTCGCGCCCGGCCCGGCTTGCAGGGTGTAGCGGCCTTCGAGGCGGGACTCGGAGCGATTGCTGTAGACCTGTCGCAGGGAGGTGTTTGCGTATTGGCGGTCGATGGTGACGGTGAGGTGTTCTTCGACGAGGCCGAGTTCGCCCACGTCTCCCGACTCCGTGGTGGCGGTGAGGCGGCCATTGGCGTCCGCGACGGACGGGCCCAGCGAGGCCGCCAGTGCGAGCGCGGCGGGGGTGAGGCTGGCGAGGAGTCGGAGATGGGCGTGCGGGAGCATGGCGGCTGTGCGAGTTCACGCCGCGCGAGGGATGGGTATTCCCGTGGGAGGGTCGACGCGCTGGCCCGCGCGTGATTGCAGACAGTGTTGCTCACGTACGGGTCCGGTCCTGATGCATCGGCTGGATATCGTTAATCGCGGAGGGATCCTCCGGGCTGCGCTCGGCGTGCCCGCGGCCTGCGGCGCTGGGTCCGTGGCTGCTACGGCCTGCAAGCCGATCTTGGCTCGCTCCTACGGTACCCGCTCGATCTGATGAGATTCGATCGCCAGACGACTTCTCCGGGCTGCTGAGATCGTGACATCGCACTGCGATTGAGCGGCACAAGCCCCGGAACCGACGCTGAACGGGTTGGGAGGATCGCGGCATGAAGGCACGGTCCCGCCTTTCGGCGCAGGGGGAGATCGATATCGCCTGCCAGCCAGCACAAGTGAACACACCCGCGCACGAGACGCCCAAACTCTGGAATCGCCATGCCCGAAAAGCCACTCCTACCCTCGGCTCTCTCTAACCCGCAAGGACCAACACCGCACAAAATCGAGGGAATATCCGGCAGAGCCAAGACGACCAATCCTCTGACGAAGCGGTCGTACGATGAGATCCGACGCAAACGCGACAAGCTGCAGCAGAGAACGGAGGTCTCCGAGCGACCAAAACTCTCTCACTTCCTCGATGACGCGAGAATCCCCAGATCCATAGCGCTGAAGATTACCGAGCTTACTGTGGCCTATAACCACGACCTCGAAAGACTCATCGACGCCGCACGCCGACACTCCAGTAGCGTCGACACTGCTCCCGAGCTCGAAGGGAGGTTCGAGAAGAGCCGAACCACGGCCGAGAGATTTCAAAAGGCGATGGCGGGCGTCGAAAGAAACTACGGAATCCTACGCACCTCGAGTGCCGACGCGATCAAGGTCGCGATGCAGAATATCGACGCGCTGAAGGTCGAAGACGACACGAAGATCGCGATCAGAAACTTGATACTCAACAAGTACGACATCGACTCAAATACCTTCGAGTCAAGGGATACACTCCTTCCACTGATCAAAGGTAGTGACATCGACGGGGCTCGAAGACAGGCTCTCGACCACTTGCTGTCCTTTCCAACCCAGGAAAATAAGTCAAGCGATCGAGCAAGCGCGATCGTAACGAAAAATGGTGCAAAGATCGAGATGCTGTATCAGGTTCAGCCAAGCGACAGAAATATGAACCTGTTCAGCGACCACACCGGTTTCGTCGCCGGATTTAGCAAGGTCGGCACTCCTCCCCTGTGTGTGTACTACCACTCGCTCGAACATGGACATCAACACACACACAACCGGGCACTTCGACAAAACGGCTCCACTCGGCCCTCCTACCTGGGCTCGGAGGCGGTGGTCAACCCTCGAACGGGCTTCATTGATAAACTCAAGGCCGAAGGGCTTGAATTGCTCGGGAGAGCGAAAGCCGGAAAAGGTCACGCCCTCCTCATTGTCGGGGAGTGCACGAGCTATATCGACAGCAGGATTCGACACACTGTTAGGGACCTTCCGGGTGCTCAGCCTTTTACCATTCAGTTTATCAATGCCAGCAAGCCGACATATGGGTCCGGCGGCGGTGTTCTGGGCCAAGGCAAAGGTGTTCACGCACTGACGGGATACCTGTTTGTCAATAAGGTTGTTCCGCCGGCCGCGATGAAGGTCGAAGCGAAGCTTATCGAACAATTCGACGGGGACGGAAGTGTTACAAGGCAAAATGTCATTGCTGTGACGTACGCCGGGGAGAAACACGCCTTTACACACCTCCTCAACGGTAAGGAAAATGAACTCGCGGAGGAGCTCGCGGTTCAGAAATACGTGAGCGTCGGTGGTGATCTGAACAACATCTCGGTTGGCACGGAAATTGTGGAGACCTCCAATCGCGACCTCACGTACATGGCCACAGGGAGCAACTCGACCGGCACGAAGATGTACGACAAAATCGTCCTTCTGCCAGAGGCGTCGCCGCAAGCAAGCCAGCCGCCCCTTAAAAAGGCGAAGACCTCTCAATCATCAACGGCGCCGGGCAAGAAACGCAAACGATGAGGGCGGCGGTGGGGGTCGAGTCGGTGATGCGCAGGTCTGTGTGCGCTGGTCCCTCCGCCGAGGGCACACACGGTTCTGTACGACGGCGTCTTGTCGGCTCACCGCACGTAGCGCTCAGCGGTGGTGCCTCGCGGAGACGAACCCGCGCCCGAGCCCAAGCAGGCTCGCGGACTCGAGCGATCCCAAGCCCGAGGCTACGCGGCCGGGTTGGGTTCGCGCCTTCTCGGGGTCTTCGCTAGCCAGCGGTCGAACATCGAAGGGGCACCCGCGAGGAACCATATGGCGATCACCGCGTCGAAGACGGCGCAGCCGGCCGACGATGTGGGCATGAACGGCCAGATCGGGTCGGCGCAGGCGTGATGCACGATGTCCCACGAGGTGTGCATCAGCCAGGCTACGCCGATCCACACGTACGAACGCAGGCCGAGGTAGGCCACGAACACGGCGATGGCCACGTAGGGCAACTCCCATACACCGAGCCCGCTCGACAGATACGCAGCCCCCGCGCCTGCAACGAAAATGGCGTTGAAGTTGCGGCGTGTCGGCTCACGCAGCAGCGACATGAGCAGGATAAACACGAGCGCCCCGGGGATCGGTCCAAGAACGTCGGCGGCCCCAAGGTGCGGTGGACTCATCGTGGATCCAGCATACGGATCCGGTCCCCATCGACCAGTGGCTTAAAAGACAGCGTTCGATGGTTTTCAGCCAAGTCCGGCCTCCCATTGCGGTCCTGGCGTGGGATGTACGTTCTGCACCCGCGGCGCCCTTCCGTCCTCCCGGTGCCCACGCGGCGCGGGCAGAGACCGAGCAAGGCCCGGGACGCGCCCGACTCCGCCGGTTAATCACGATATGTCCATTAGGGGCATTGTTCGACCAGCGAGCGTGGCGGATTTTTGACCCAGATGTTGAGGTCGTCGCGGGGCCGGTTGCCTGCGGAATGCGTCGAACGCTCGGGCGTTGGGGGCCGCAAATGGGGGAAATGGGCAGCAGGGAGGCAAAGCGATCGGTGGGGGGGCTTGCTCGGCGGAGTCCTGATAGGCTCCCGCGCATGCACCCACCGCATGGACAAGGGCCAGGTCAGCAGCCCTATCCCCCTCAACAGCAGCCTGCGGGGCAGCCCGCTCCCTCGCCGGGGTTTCAGTCTGCCGCAGCGAAGAAGAGAGCCAAGCGAGCCGAGTCGGGCGGAGGAGCGCTGGAACTCCTGCTCGACAAGTCGATCGACTTTGCGCTCATCTTTGTCGGCCTGTACGCCGCGACGGCGCTGCAGCGCTGCCAGGACACGGCGAAAGAGAAGCAGGAGTACGTGTCGCTCCTCCAAGACTTCAAGCGTGAGCTCAAAGCGAACGTGGAGCAGGAAGCTTCGATCGAGAAGGACCTTGGGGCCATCGATAAGCACGAACCAGGCGAAAACCTCGGGCCGATGCAGGACACGTTCAAGCACTTCTTCGAGGAACTCGAAGAAGACGAGAAAGTCGTCAAGTGCTTGCACGACGAATTTGCGGTGGACAAGGATCCTGACCATCCGGAGCCGCCGGAGGGGTGTCACGACCTGTACGCGAAGTTCGACACGGCACACAGCGAGCACAAGGAGTCGTTCAACTTCCGACCGGCCGTGCTCACGCCCTTCTATCGCAAGGAAGTGTGGCAGCTGTACCTGGCTGACGGCGTCAAGACGTTCCGCAACAAGGAACTCGCAGTCGACATCGCAGAGGTCTACGCAAACGCCGAGCTCATCGAAGAGCAGGTCAAGGACATCGAGACGACATACAACGATGCGTTCATGGCCCAGGTGGGCCGAACTGCCGCCACGGACATGGAGTTGGCGGAGATCGTCCACGACGAAGAGACCCACCACGGGCTTTCCGGGGCCGACCTCACCCTCCTGTTGCATGTCGACGAGGCGATCAAGGGCGAGCACTACGCTTCCCTAGAGGTCGAGCGGACGTTGGAGCTCAAGGTCGAGCGCATGAAGAAGACGGTGCTCATCATGCGCGAGGAGATCGCCGCGGTGCAGACGGCAATCGACGCAGAGCTCGCGGCACAGGGCTCCGAGGGCGGCGGCAGCTCCGAGGAGTAGGGCTTCTTCGGCGGCCCGAAAGGGCATCACGGAGGCCAGGGAGCATGCTCTCCCTGGCCTTTGTCCTTTCTCGCTGTTGTATGCGGTCCGGATCGTCGTCGGCGGAGGGGTAGACCGCAGGTCACGTAGAGGGCGGTGTCAGGATAGAGGGGTTGCGGTTCTGACACTGCGGGCAGCGATCGGCCACGAGGTGGGCCTGTTGCGAGAGGAAGCAGCTTCCGGACCCGCTGGCCACTCTCCTGCGACGGATACGCGAGGCGTTCGTAGCGGGCCGCGGGCAAGAAACACGGACGCAAAAAAAGTTGCGGGGAGGACGTTACGCGCCCGGTGGGTTCTCGTCGTACCCAGGCGGAGAGACCCCCACATGCAACGCTTCGCTCTGAATCCAGTATTCCATCTCGTCTGCCTGCTCGCCGTGACGGCGTGTAGCGAGGGTGATGCCGACGAATCCGGCGACGCCCGCGACGACACCTTCCTCGGGGCGGGCAAGGCCGACGGGGCTGTGACCGAGGGAGGGCCCCTGGCCGAGGCCGTGCTGGCGCTCG
>JBOEGF010000041.1:0-626 GCA_050633305.1 Nannocystales bacterium | reverse complement strand
TGCAGTGAGCGTCGCTTCTTCCTGCGCCCCAGCGCCACAACCGACCACCTCTTTCTCTACTGCCTCGCCCGTGCCGCCCGTCTATCTGGCGTTCTCCTCCACGAGTTCCAGGTCCTGAGCAACCACTATCACGTCGTCTTCACCGATGTTCATGGGAAGCGCCCGCTCTTCTTTCGGGAGCTCAACCAGTTCGTCGCTCGAGGCGTCAACGCCAGCCTCGGCCGCTGGGAGAGCCTCTTTGCCCCGGCCTCCTACAACGCCGTCACTCTGGTCGACGGCGACGCCATCGAAGACGAGTGCCTCTACACCCTCTGCAACGTCGTCGAGGCCGGCCTCGTCAAGCTGCCGGAGTACTGGGATGGCGTCTGCAGCTGGAGCATGGACTACGGCCAGTCAAGAACGATTCCGCGGCCTAAGAGGTTCTTCGATAGCTCCAGCGAAAAGACGCGCGAAGAAGAAGTCCTCACGCTGGTTCGACCCGAGGCGCTCTACCCCGGCCTTAGCGATGCCGAGGCTCGCGAACAACTTCGAGGTAAAGCCCGCGAGCGAAGCCACGCGATTGCCGACAAGATTCGCAACAGCGGCGGGTCCTTCGTCGGCATGAGGCGTGTTCGCCGGCAGCCCAC
>JBOEGF010000040.1:0-92539 GCA_050633305.1 Nannocystales bacterium | reverse complement strand
CCCAAGTGCTCCGGAATACGCAAACAGGACCGGAACGGAGCGGCTCGGGGCCCAATTCTCCACGTCTTCTATCGCCTGCAGGAGGCCCGGCGACGTTGGCAGCTGTCCATCGAATCCATGGGCACGAAGTAACCGATCGACGACCATGTTCCCGACCTGCGCTCGCAAACGGCTGAGCCTCTCAACTCGCTCTGATCGCTCCGTGGGTGTCCATCGAAGTTCTGCTCCCTGGCTCCACCGTGGAGACGTGGAGACGGCACGACGTTACCGGATCTCCGGGGGCCTTGCCTGAGGCGCGGGCGCGTGTGGCTAGAGAACTCTCCGTGCTCTTCCGCAGCTTGACTGGAGCTGCGGACAATTGGACAGGCGGACCGGAGCACTTGACCACGGCCGGGTCGCAGGCTACCAGGCAACTAAGACTCGAAAGCCGAGAACGAGGACCACGAGGTGTAGTGCGTGTTGCTCTCGAAAACCGTGCCGAGGAGCAAGGGAAAAACCGGGCGGGAGGTCTCGGCCGAAGTCGTGCTCGATGCTTTACTGGATATCGCCCGGTGGGTCGTCTACCCGTCGTCCCGCACCTTTGATCGCGTCTCGAACCGGACCGATCTTTCTACAACGACAAGAACGTAATGACCGGGAAGTGATCAGACCCGATCGTGGCTTCCGGGACATGGGGGGCAGAGCCAGTCGATAGTGCACACGTGCCGACTGACGAGATTATCTCAGAGTGGCAGTCTGAAGTCGCGTAGTGAATCGGTAGTGCAATCAGATCGAAAACGTGCCACGGCTCACCGCTGAACCTGCGTTCCTTCAATGCAGCTTCATAGTAGTAAGTCCCCCTTGGTTTCCCATGGGAACCTACCAGCGACCAGCTCGGGCTGAACATCGGTGAAGGGCTCTCGTGAGGTCCTTTGGCGAGTCTGGCGGAAGTGTCGGGACACCTTCCCGCACAGAGGTATTCCGGAGAAACGAACTCCTCAGCCCACGGGTCCATGTTAAAGTCGCCAACCCAGATCGTCCGGACGGCGTCTGTGAAGCTATACCGCGACTCCGACACGCCGCGAAGTATGCCTCGGAGTGTAGACTCCGGGTTATCCTCCTTCGCTCGCGACGGCAGGTGAACGTTCACAAAGTCCAGCGTGTCGCCAGTTGCGTCGAATGTAGCCGTCGACCAGGTGGCATACCTGCTCACGTCTTCGTTGTAGACCGCAGCCGAAGGTGTCCAATCGGAAGTCCTGAAGGCTGTGACCATGTTGCGGCGAGATCGCCGGATGGCGTAGTCGCGTAGCAAGGGTGTTCCTGATTCGAGTGCGTCGGGGGCCTCCTGCAGAGCTATCACTGACGGGGCCCTGATCTTGAGCATTTGGTTTAGGAGTTGAACTCGCTGCGTCATGGTCGCGTCGCACGGAGCGTCTTGAGCACGTGTCCCGCAACCCATGTTCCATTGCAGTATTGCGGTCATTGCTCATTCGGCCGCGCTGCTCGAAGACTCGCCGCCTTACGGAAGTCCTGGCCTAGAGCGGTGAGGTTCCTTAGTTTCAGGCCGACCGCTTCAATTCCGGCGAACTCCCGCAAATAAGCGATTGCGCTGGCCTCGTCCTTCGTCTCGAATGGAGGGGTGTTCGGAGAACGGAAAGTGTGCCCTCTTTCCGAGTGTTCAAACTCATAGCGAAGCAGTTCCGCCTGGGTCTGCGGCGCGTCAAGCAAGAACGCTCTAAGCACATAAATCTCGCGGCCCCCGGTTGGCAACTGATGAACGTTCGTGGCGACGAAAGACCCGATCGCAGCCTCAAGTTTCCGACACTCTTCAAGCATGTGTTGAACTACCGCTGAATCCGGAAGCGGGCCTGGGCGAAAGTCCGGCCAACCTGGAACGACGCCTCGTTCGGCGATGCTGATCTCGAAGAACTCGGACCGACGAGTCTGCCGCTTTCTCCACACACGGTCAACACCCCCTCGGAGAGCAGGACCCAGTACGGTGTTCGAGAATCCGCATTCTGAGAGTATGAGTGCGGCCAACGCATTCAGCGCCCCGAGATACAAACCGACATAGTCCTCAGACGGAACAACTCGTTCCGAAGGAGGTGTTTCGATCAATTCGAGGAGATTGTCTGGAGGGTGGATCTCGTGGCGGTCGAGGACCTCGCGCACCCAGCTTCCCATCAGGGCTGGGGAAGCGAGGACTTGTTGCAGTTTCGCCTCCGCCGCACCTCCGTTAGTTTCGAGGGTTCCGACGAGCACATCGCACCGAGACTTCAAGTCGCTTAGCCCGGAGGGGACGGGTTCCAGCCGCCCCACAATCTCTGACGACAGACGGTTCACCAGTCCGACCAGTACCGTCAGGCCATCGAACGGAATTCGGTTCCCGAGGAACTCTCGAACATGAAGCACGTAGTGCCGAAACGTTGTCCCCTCCGCGCAGGGCTCCGCCAGCTTCGCGTATGCACACGCAAATGCTACTGGGACGTCCTCGACGGGACAATACGGAGAAGCCGACACAGCTTTACGCTCCGAGCCCAACCAGCTCATCCAGAAGTGTGGGGATCCGCTGACGGGTTCACTCATGAAGTAGTCGATCTCGAGCCTCGTCCCCATGGCGAACTCCATCGCCAGAACAGCGTCGCTAATTTCTTCACGAGTTGGCACCTCGCCCGCGAGGCTCTGGATTGCGAGGGTTCCACTATGCCGGTCTCCGGACCCATCGCGCAGGAGAGTGCATCGCAGCCTTGGAGCGGCGAAGGTAAAATGTCCGAGGCTCCCTCCGCCGGTCACTTCATAGTTGATGCCAAGATTCCCTCGGCCCGACGGAATACCTCCGGTAAAACGAGCTATCAAACGAGCCCCGGCTCGAACTTCACCGACTGTCCACTCGTGCAGAGACACTGTAGCTGACGGATGCCGAGACCCCGCGCGAAGTTCCGACCAGCTCGTCATCAGGCCCAACCCGGCTACACGTAGGCGCTCTACTGTCGTTGCCGAGAACTGGCTTGAAGACGTTTGCGCGTCGAAGAGTGAGCGATAGGCAGCAGAAGAGTCGCGGATCGTGAACTCGACCGTGGCGCGATGTCCCGCAGCGAAGAACTCCGCATCGGCGAACCGTGGCATCTCGTGCCCATTCAGGTTCGCCTCCGCGAGGTTTAGGATTGGCGGCGGGCTCGGACGCCACCCCCCGTCGAGAAGAGACACGACGTGGCTTAGATCTCCGACCGGTATGTCGTCCACTCCTACCGATACCACGGCGAACATGCGAAATCTTGGTCGCGGCGCCGTCGAAGCCGACTACCATCGCCGCCTCGACTGATCCGGCGTCCGCATCCTCGCAAGCTACCCGCCCGCCGGCCCCGCCGCAGCCGCCAACGCCAACGCCACGATCACCGTCGACGACGAACGCGGCATCACCGACCTCAAGCCCGCCGCCCACAACCTCAAGCATCAACCGCATCGATCCCAACCACATAGCGGTCCGCACCAAAACCCCCAAGGGCAAGCCCGCCGAGCACGACCTCCGTGGACCATCGGCTAACCCGCCTCTAGCCTCGACACCGCGATCCACCGCGGCAACGGCCAAGACGGCTGCATGCTCGTCACCCTCGCCACGCCCGACGCCGCCTCCTCCCACCAAGCGCATGGGCAAAGACGTCACGCTTGTCCTCGACATCTCCGGCAGCATGACCGGCCCCCCGCTCGACCAAGCCCAGCTCGCCGCCATCGACGTCCTGAGTCGCCTCAGCTCCGACGACCGCGTCAACCAGCCCATCACCGGCGGAGCCAGCTCTCCCCCCGTCCAGGTCATCCGCGACGCCCTGGACCGGTCGTTGGCTGTCCTGCCATGCCGAATCTGGGCTCCATCAGTCTTGATGTGGTCGCAAGCGCGGTCTCGTAGCCTGTGCGACCTCGACTTTTGACGGCTCGTCGACACCTCTTGGCGGCGAGTCACTCTAGGAGCACGGAGTTCTCCGGCCGCTCTCCCACGGCGCCATCCGGCGTTGTTTCTGTCCAGGTGGCATAGGTCGAGTAGACGCCGTCACCGTCCAGGTCTCCATGCACTGTGAAGTCGAGACGGCACCCTCGCTCCGTCCGATGCCAACTCGCTTGGTGGTGAACATAGACCGTTGAACTGACCTTTCCGTCGAGCGTGTACATCCCCGCGAACTTGATCAGCTGCCATTCGCGGCTGCGCCACAGGTCACAGTCGTATGTTGTACGCGGATCGACATCTGCATTCGAAGCAGAAGCGCAGCTGCAGCCCTGCGAACACACTTTGTCGAGAGGTGGTACGACCGATGTCTTCGCGGTGGCCATCTCGCCGCAGATATCCGAGGCCTCCGCGGCAAAGTGCCCCTTCGACCCCCCGACACCGGCAAGTACACCGTTCGCCCGCGCCTTGATTCTCTCCTCCTCCCAGCCACAGCCCTTCATCAGGACGGCGAGAACAAGCATCTTCGCTGCCCTGCGCAACATTCGGACGTCATTCCTCATGAATCTAGCCCTCGACAATGAGCTCGGCGACCTCTTCAGCGATGCCATACGAACGAGCGGCGTATGTTCTGACGATCCCATCGTGCCCAGTCTGAAGGTGAAAGTACGTTCCATACTTCGCCACTTCGCTCGTTTCAACGGTCGCGGGCGATTGATCGCGAACGTCCTCGATTCGGGACTGAATGACCCCCCAATTCGGCGCAAGCCGCAGAAACGCACCCATCTCCCCGCCCTCGTCCTCGATCGTCTCCAAGATACCACGAACAACCTTCACCGCCGGAGACGCGCTCGTCACTCCACCGATCAGATCCCAGAGATCCTGGTCGAAGAGAACCCACCGCAACAGGATCAACGCCAGCCCGGCCACCGGGAACGTCGTCGCGAGTGCGGTCTCGTACAGCACCACCATCAACGAAAGCCACGCCACCGCCAGGTCCGCGTGGGCATGGTCTCGCGCCAGCGACGATGCGTCCGTCTTGCCAACCGCCTGGTAGCTCGACACCAGAGAAACCAGCGCGGTGACCCGAGCCAGCTTTCCCGCCGAGGGAAGTTGGTCGAGGAACGACGGTGCGTGGTGCACCGCGGACTTTCCGGCACCAAAGATGTCCTTGAGCAGCGGACGCAACTCGTCCGCCGCTTCGGTTGCACGAAGGACCGCTGCAGAGAGGTCGATAAACCCCTCGGGCGACAAGGTCTTGTCGTCGGCCGCAGCGATGAACCCCTGACGAATGCCAAGGAGCCCGACCGCCAGCTTCATGGAGTTGAAGATTTTTCCCTCGCCCCACCACCTCGAACGCAGCGGGTACTTCCCGTGGCTGAGGTCCTTCTTGAACAGATCCTTGAGCCGGGCTCGGGTCTGCTTGTGCGAGACACCTTTGATGGCTGCGGACTCGACGATCCCATCGAGGTCGGAGTAGAGCTCCTTCATCTCAGTGGTGGTCAACAGACCCATGCCAAACACCGAGCGAAACAAGTACGCCGTACCTTCCGAGTTGACGCGGTCGGGGGTGAGCTTGTCGAACCGGGCAAGAATCGCGGGAGTGGAGTGCGCCCACAAGGAGACGATCGGCGAGGCGATTGTCCGCGTCGTGGCGTAGCGCTCAAACGCGCGGTTGATGACCTTCGTCAGCGTCGTGGGGGTTTCGGAGCCGAGTGCGGCCTTCGGATCGAACCCAGCGATCGCGGCACTCATCGCCTTCTGACGTGGCGAGCCTTGCGGGAGCGTGGGGATGGACGCCGCCGCACCAGCAGCACCGCGCGCGACGGCCACCAGCTCAGACTCGAGCAGGCTTTCCATAGCCCCCGGGCACCGAGAAAAAGCCGCGAGCAGGTCGTCGAACAGCCATGACAACGCAACTCTCTCGGGTGGAGCGACGTCGTCCCACTGATCGAGCGCGTCGAGAATGGTGTCGTCCATCCGAAGGAGCTTGAGCAGCCTCTTGGCCTCAGCATCGCGCTTCTTGGCGGAGGCACAGACCTTCACGCCGTGGGTCTCGGCGGCGCGGGCCCACGCGGCGGCTTTGCCCAGCTGATCGATGAGAGGATCGACCTGCTTCTTTCGAAAGTCGCGAAGCTTGGCGATCTGCACGTGGTCGAGGGTCTCGTCGGCGAAGTCGTCCCCATGCAAGAACAGCTGCTCCAGCTCCTTCTGAGTCATGTCGAAGTAGCGGATGCCCGACGGCTTCACTTGATCGAAGAAGTCGCTCCAGACCTTGGACCGGTCGTGGAGCGAGAAGTCCTCGGCGAACGAAAGCGCGAGGTTGATCTGCTGCACGCAGGCCATGGCGGTGAGGACCTTGCGGACATCGGCATCGTTCTTCGCGATCAGACGCTGCAGAGGCTTCAACCGCAGGCTCCGAAACTCCTTCAAGTAGGAGATGAATCCGCCAGACGGAACCCGCGGCTGGAGGAGATCGTCGCGGATATCGGGCAGGACACCTGCCGTAAACTCATAGCGCGTAGCGTCGGCGGAGACGTGCAGGACGGTATTGCGGACGCGGTCGGGTTCCTCCGCCGTCGAATATGTGCTCCGGAAAGCGGTGATGGAGCCGCTCTTGGGGTCGTGCCGGGCCGCGAGCGGTACGACCTCGTCGTTGAGGGGATTGCCTGTGATTGCCCCGACGAGGTGTCGAAGGAACATTGGACGGAGTTCTTCGATTTCTTTTACGACCGCGGGGTCTTTCGGCTCCAGCATCACTCGAAACAGCTGGTCGACCGACCACTGCGAGATAGGGTCGTCGGACAAGCGAGGATCCGCGAAGGCCGTCGCCAGCGTCATCTTCGAAAGGTCGAACACGAAGATGTACTCGGTATGAGGCTTTACCTCCTCGCGTTTCGGGTGCCGTATCGGCCGGACGCTCACACCCGGTGTGGATTCAAAGCTCATAGAACTCTCTGCGAGAAAAACCGGCGGCTACAACGGCAAGATCGCGGCATGGACTGACGTCGCCAATGCACGCAAGTTTGTTTCGACGGTCCGCTCGCCGAACAGGGCGTGGTGCACCCGGCCCAACATGTCGGCCATCCAGACATAGCGGGGCTCCTCGAGCACGTGGTCTTCATGCCAGACGCAGCGAGCAACATCGTGAAGGGGCGGGAGCGACACCGCACGCGCACCGCTCCCCGAGACCGTGAAGATAGGCACACGTGCCACCGGAGCCATGGAAAGCAGGTCTTGGCCGAGTGCGACCTCGAACGGGGTTGGAACGATCCAGTTCTCCCGCCGAAGAAACTCCGCCACCTCCGCGCCGAATGACCATTCGCAGAACGCAACGCCGCCCAGTGCCGTACCAACGATGGGCTCGGACAATGGGTCGCCAAGTCGGTCGAGCGACAGGTCCTCCAGCTCTGACACTTCGGGAGACCGGTAGACGCGAAACTCCACCTCGCTGCCATCGGCCGCGGTTGTGAGCGCGCTGAGCAGCGCACGCGTTTGGTCCACAAACAGCCAGCGAAGGTCGAAGTGGCGCTGCACAATCGAGTCTTCGTTTCGCTCGATGAAGTGCTCCCTGTACCAGAGACAGCTAGGCCGATGGTCTTTCTGCACCGGGCACGCCGTGTGGTCGCCGCTTTGGCACGGAGCCTTGTGATGGTGGGCGGGGAGCTCGGGATAGAGCGCCACGGAGACGCGCCGGTTCGCTCTCGCGTCTGTGCCGAAGTGGTTGAACTCGGAGCAGCCTGCGGCGGGGTGCGTCGGGTGGAGCCGGGACGTCTCGATGTGTGGAGAGACCGCCGAGACGAATGCATCGAGGAGAGCATCGAGCGTCGCTTGATCCAGCTCGGCGGTGACTGGGATCGCCCCCGGGGAGTCGGACTCGAGGTGGCGGTGAAACATCCCCGCGTTGAACTGGTTCCCGAAGACCTCGAGCGCGCGCGCCGTCAGGGGCCCCATCTTTCCGTCGGCCGGGCCTGGGTCACACCGCAATGCGCGGAGCATCACCTGCGCCTGGTCAAGACCCCACCCCTCTTGCTGCGCAAGACCTGCGAATGTCGCGACGTCGGCTGTGAGCAGGGCGAGCACCGCCTGCGCCCGACGGTCGGAGACATCCTTGTTCGCAGCTTCGTCGCCGGTTGCGTCGGTATGTCCGAACACTCGAGCGAACTGGTGCCCATCGACGAGGGCCTCCTCCAGCTGTGCTCGGAGTTCCGGGACGAGAAACAGCTGAAGGATCCCCGGGGTTGGGAAGGACGAGTTGAATGCGAATCCGTTGACGCCGGGCTCGACAAAGCGCACACGATCAGGGCGGATGATCCGGACCGCGTTGTGGCTGCCGACGGTGAGCGGGATTGGATTGTCCGGCGGCGTCCGCAACCCCTCGGAGGTGTACTCCAGCTCGTCCATGTGGACCTCTATCTGACGAGTGGTCATCGGCTCGCTGGTGACGCTAGCAGGGCGAGCCGCCCGGGGTCACGCCCCCTCATCGCGAAGGACAGGTTCAGCGGCCCGGTGGACAGCGGAGCGCCACGGCCTCCGGCTTGCGCACGGTCCAGCCAGCCTTCAGAGCTCGAAGACGTCACCGGGGTCGGAGACGGCGGCAGCGCGGACGAGCCACCGGTCGAGCGGCTCCCCGTCGCAGCGTGTCTCGGTACGCTTCTGCACGTCTGCAGAGAAAAGAGCACGAGCCCAGGTCGGTCCTGAGGGCGAACCCTGTCACCGCGATCGACGAGCCCAGAGTGGACGGCCGAGATCGAGCGCCGTATCGGGGGCGTTTAAGCGGAACGAGGAGCACGCGGGCCGCGGGGGACCAGGGCGATCGGGGAGCGGGCCGCGCTCGGCCAGCGCCGCCGTCACTCGGGCCGGGCGTGGGGAACGAGCTGGGCGTCCGGGTCGGTCAGCGAGAGCGACGTGGATTGAAGGAGTCCGGCGCGGCCCTCGGAGCTGGTCGTGTGCCATTGCGCGTACCAGACGGGTTCGACCTCGGGGGAGCCCTGCTCCGATGGGGTCAGGTAGGCGACCTGCCCTTCTCTGTCGAAGGAGATGATGAGCTCGGGGTGGGCCGACTGAGCCAACTCGAGGAATCGCAGGTCGGCGGTCGGCTCATCGATCGCCGCCACCGCCTCCCCGACGACTTCGATATCGAGGGTGAGCACCTCAATACTGCGACGTTCGCCGTTGCGGTCGAAGGCGACGCGCACCCACTGTCCGAGTACGGGGATGCCCGCGACCTGAGCGTTGAACGAGAACGTGGTGTCTTGCAACGCCTCGCATGAGTCGTCGGTGCACCAGGCATGCTTGTCCCCCCATGACCCGCCGGGCGAAGTCTCGACCTCCCCGGTGAGCCCGCGTTCGGTCAACTCCGCAACGATGTCTTGCGCGGCCGCTCGGGTCGTTTCGTACGCAATCTCATCGCCCTCGAGATCGTACTTCGTCCGCTGCGCCACCTTGAGACTCGTCTCGCCGGTCGGTGATTGCCCGGTCGAGAGCCACAGGTTCGGGTCATCGAAGACGGCGCCCACCTCTGGATCGTCCTCGCCCGCCGCGACCTGCTCGGCCCACTCCGGCAGCGCTGTCGTCGCCCAGACGTCATCACCCGTCAGCACGCAGGCGGTCGCGAGTGCGCGGTTCGCCAGACTCTCCGCATCCGGAGCGGGCGTGGTGATACGGAGTACGGGCATCGTTCTCCCCACCTTGAGGGGAGCGATCGAATCCGAGGGCAGCGGACCCGGCGGTTCGAGTGCCGCGAACGCTGCGTCACAATCCCGCCAAAGGACGAGCGCATCTTCCTGCCCGCAACCCAGCACCGCGATCATCCCGATCACGAAAACGCTTCTCATCACACCGAAGCCTATCTCAGACCACCGGGTCGTCCAACACGCCGGACCGGTCGTCGAGGGTGCCGGGTGGAGGAGTACGGGGGCCGCGGCCATCCCCCGGTTCGAGCCCTCCAGCCGGGAGCAACTCAGTACATTTCGCACCAACGCACAGATCGAAGGCCGTGGGATCTGCATCCCCGATCCAGCGGGGTAACGAGGCCGTGTCGGGCGCATTCGATGGATGTCTCGACCCCGCCGCCCCCCTCAAACGTGAACCTGCCCAGGATCGGGAAATGCCTTCGGTCGACGTGGAACGCGACCTCCCGCTGAGGCTGGGCAAGATCCCGCGAGAGTCAAACCCGAGGTTCCAGTCGTCGATTTCGAGTTGGCGGTCGTCCTCGAGGTCAAGAGTCTCCGCGTTGACGAGATCGATGGCGCGCGCCTCCAAGGGGTCCTCGAACGTAAGGAGCTCTCGCGTCCGACTGGGAGGCGTCGTCGCGCTGAACTGGATGGAGGTGCGACCGAGGAACTCACCTGCCCGCCGAGTTTCGGGAGTCCCCCACGCGGGCAGGACGATCACGCGTCGGAGAATTCCAATTTGCGGACAGAACGAGGCCCGTTCACGATGTGGAGATGAGTTTTCGGCGCGACGGAAACCGGCACGACGCTTGGCGGATGTGGCTGGCGAGAAGCGAGGTGTTGTTGTCCGCGATTCCGCCAGAGCTTTTGGCAAACGAGGCGTCGTTCCGGACGTTCGCGACGGAGGGGAAGTACTCGGACGGCGAGCGAGCATGGTGCCTCACCGAGTTTTCCCATCGCAGATCCGCGCCCTGTGGACCTTCGCGAACGCTCGTATCGAGCTGGACATGGATTGCGCGCTGTTCGACGCCCTGAACCGTGCGTTCCGGGCCGCAGCCGAGTCATGAACTCACGTTGCCCGGAGCGAGGCCGTCACGGAACACTCTCGATCCGACGTCCGGTGAATCAAAGACACCTCCATCGGCTGGCCGTCGGGCGCGACGGTCGCAGCCCAGAGTCCGCCACAAGATCGTGTTTTCGTACTCGTCGTGGTCGTACAGCTTCAACAAGACTTTGGAGTCGTCGCTTGCGAACAGGCCAGATCCAATACGCCGGGCGTAGCCCTGAGCGAGCGAAACCGCGGAGTGCCGGGTGCGAAGGGGGCGAGGTACGATTTCCTGGTGCTCGTTCAGCGCGCAGGATGGGCCGCGACCTTGGTGGTCATGGGGTGCCAGAGCGTCGTCGCGCCGGAGCCCGGAGATGGACAGGCGTCGTCATCGAGCGGTTCAGCCCTGCCAACTTCGGGGTCGGATTCAAGCGAGGGGGTGACGACCGCATCCACAACAACGGGGTCAACCCCAAGCATGACCGAGGACACGACCACCGGGCTGCCCGTCGATCCACCGGCTGCGTGCGGTGCGTTCCAGACCCAGGAATCGTGTCCCTACGAAGCCAACACCGGCGTGTACTGCGGATGGGTTTCCGTGACCCCGGTGGCCATCGAGGACGGAGCGTGTGTCCTGGGGGACGCCGTGGGAAGTTGTGTGCCGCTAACGGGAGACTCGACTGCCGAGGGATGCAGCTGGACCGTCGGGTGCGAGTCCTATCCATACTTTGTCGATCTCGACGGACAACTTGGCGCGTTCTTCCAGTGCGGCGGGTCCCCGCCCATCGGAGGCGAGCCATGCACGTTCGTCGAACCCGGGGTGTGCGAGCCTGCCGCTTGTGGCTGTATCTGTGAAGGGAATCAGGGCAGCAGTAGCGGCGGCGGCGAGACTTCGATGGGCTCAACCTCGGGCGCCTCCACCGGGACGGGGTGAAATCATCGCGTCGCTATGGCTCCGTCCAGCTCCGTGACGCGAGCTACTGATGTGACGGCCGAGGCGAAGAAGATCCTTGAGCGGGCCCTGGCCTTGCCCGAAGAGGAGCGAGCGGCCCTCATCAAGGCACTAAGCGACAGCTTGCAGGAGGCAGCGAGAGAACTCAGCCCAGAGCGGAAGGCCGAGATCGGGCGTCGCATCGAGGCCGTCGAACGTGGTGAGTCCCGCCTTATCCCGGGTGACGAGGTTGAAGCCCGCATCCGAGAAACCCTCCGCCGTATCTGATGCGGCCACCGTTCCACCGACGCGTTCCTGGTGCAGGTGCTCGCACGTCATCAATTCTCTGATCCCGGAAGCAACACAACGACGTCTCCAACCTCCCACGCCCGCGCCCGGCCTGGTCCAGTAAAGCTAAAGGCGAAGAGGTCCGTGCGCAGCGCACCGGTCTCGTCGAGCGCCCGCGGCTGAGTCAGGTGGGGCCAGACCGGGTAGCCGCCCAACGTCGCCCCTGGGCCGAGCGCGAACTCCCGAAGCTCCAGCTGCCGGGCAAACACATACTCCCCGTCTCGCCCGACGTACTCGACCGCGAACCGCATGCCATCCGAATGTACGCCCCCAACACGATGGGTGCGCCGGTTTGGTGCCTGACCACCGGCGGCTCCCGCCGGACGATGAGAAGGCGCTTCGCGTTCCCCATCCCGCCCTTTGTAGAGCTCGGCTCCTCAACAGTTGATGTCCAGGGCTTCGCGCTGGAGACGCTTTCAACGCAAGCTGGTCGAATGCGTTGAAATCCTTGGCGGTTGAAGAATCGCAGGAGAGAGCCTGACGCACGGCAGTGAAGGGTTGCCGACCTCGGTTCAGCACGCGCCGCCCTTGCGAAGAGCACGAAGGGTACACAAACTCAAGGGTGCACCGCAGCGCGCGGTACCCCAGCCACACACCGCGCGAGGCGAACCCGAAGGTACGATGAAGACTGCTGCACACACGCGAAACCCAAGTGGGTTTCCAGAACACTGATAGATGGGCGGGTTGCCTCCTGCGCGGTATGGACACGTTTCTTGTGAGGCTGTTCTGGTTGGCGCTACTCGCAGCGTTGGTCGGGGGTTTCGTAGCTCCACCAGGGGCACTTCGCTGGTCGTGCATCGGCTTCGTCGCTGTCTTCGGGCTCTGGGTGGCTGCTGCCAACGCCTCGGTCGTGATGCGTGGTCAGGGCTCGATGGTTCCGATCGTCGGTGGTCTGTTGCTGACCCTGGCCATCGCAGCGGTGCCGTACGCATCTGTCCGCTGGTGGGCGGGCGTTGGCCTGACCCTCGATCCGTCGCTTCCGCCGGTGCTCTACTGGCTTGCCGTCTCGAGGCGAAGGAACGAGCCCGAAGCGTAGCGGGAGTTCAGAGTTCGTTGCCCTTACCCGGCGCGGGGCCCGGCAGCTCGACGGCGAGACGGGGATGCAGCACTACACCTTCCCCGACATCGTCGACGTCTCCGTCGCCCCCGCGCTCGGAGACATTGGTGCTCACCAACGCCAACGGCCGACGAACGATCGCCGAAATGTACGTCGACAACGACGGCTCCGCCGAGATCGTCGTCGTCTCCAACCATCCAATCACCGGCGGCGCAGAGACCTCTCCCCCCGTCCAGGTCATCCGCGACGCCCTGGACCTCCGGATCCAGGCGCGCCGCGTCTGGAACCAGCACACCGACCACGTCACCAACGTCCGCGAGGACGGCGCCATCCCCCAGTTCGAGCCCCCCAGCTGGGAGCAGCTCAATACGTTCCGCACCAACGCCCAGAGCGAAAGCGCTGGCATCTGCATCCCCGATCCAGCGGGGTAGCGAGGCCGTGTGGGGCGCGCTTGGGAATCGGTCGGCGATATCCCCATCCCGGCGGGTTGGTACGCAGCACCTTCTTGACGGCGCGAACCGCAGGGCTCACTTCACGGCTTCCCCGTGCCGAGGAGAGAGGCACACCAGCTCCGGCTGCGCAGCGGGGTCCCCCTCCATCGAAAAACAAAGGTCGTCTCCCGCCGCCACCATCGTGCCCACCGTCAAGCTCTCCCAGTACCGGGCGGGCGGCTTCGGGGCGTGAACCCACCTCCAGCCCGTCTCGCCCTGGGGCGTGACGGCGATGATCTCGAACGTTCTGCTTCCGTACTCCCTGGCGGTGATCCGGACGCGCGGACTCATCATGGCGAGGTAGATCCAGCCGCTATCATCCACGAACCAATCCCTGACCGGGCTCGGAACGCCGCGGCGCCATTGAAGCTGAAGTTCACGATCGTACAAGGCGACGAAGTGCCGGAGCCCCTTGCCGTGGTCCTCTTCGAGCACGTAGACCCCGTTGGGGCTTGTCGAGGCCACCAGCGCTCCCCGTCGCTGACTAAAGATCTTGCGAGCCGCCGCCGCGTTGGGCAGTCCAAGCTCGGTCGCGGTGACCCGCCACTTGTTCCGGTCGAGTACCGTCATGGCCCCGTTGGGATCAACGCGGACTTGACCAATTCGGCCCCCAGCGTGGGAGAGCCTATGCGCGCCCCGGCGGCCACGCCGGCCGAGACCGGCCTCAACGACGACGGTCCCATCACGGACGAAGCCCTCGAGCAGGCGTTGCGCATCTCGGCTCTTTCCACCCCACAGCTCCCCTTCCATCGGCAACTCCAGGCGCGCCGTCCCTAGAGGATTTAGCGTATCCGGTTCAAGACGCGAGATGTATAGCAAGTCTGGCCCTGTGAACGAATGTGCGTTTGGCTTGTTACGCCTCAGCTCGCTATGAAGGACGACCGTGACATCGTCTCCGTACCAAACTGCCAGGATGACATCTACGTGGTTCTCGCAGACTCCTTCGTCTGAGCGACGCCAGCAGTGGCCGAGAGCCTCTTGAAGCTCGTCCAAAGACCGCAGGGCCGCGCCAGCGGGACCCGCCATTGGTTCTGGTTGTAACGTCACAATCCCATCGCGATCGATGGAATACATGCCAGCAACGAAGAGCCGGCGGCGCGCAGCGTCGTAGATCGTTTGGCCGAAGGGCGACGTGGACTGTCCGCGCCCTCCTCCCAAGCTGGACAAGTCGTCCTCCCCTTGTTTCAGCTCTACCCGATGGACCGCCGGTCCTGGCCCGACGCCTGCAGCCGGAGCGAGGGGTGTCGAACTCTCGCCAAGGTCAACACGACATCCACCCACGAGGCTTACCGCGAGTGCGAGGCAGCTCGCCAGCACTGCTTCTTTGGCGATTCTACACATAGAGTTTGGCCCGGTAGGTTGCGCCCAGCTGCTCGCCCAGCCAGTCGGAGAGGAACCCAAGCTCGCTTGGGTCGAAGTCACCACTCCACTCGCCCCTAACAGACGTACCGGGGGGAGGCGAGTGCACTTTGATATCGGCCCCGGGTGGAACGGACTCGAGCGAGACCTCTTTCCCCGTAGCCGTGGCGCGGATGTGGCTCGCAAAGTGATTCTTGCTGTCGTTGATCGCCTCGGCGAGCTCGGCTGCGACCTGTTCCGGCGTTCCACTTCCGTCATAGTCGTCCGCCCCCGGTGTTCGTGGCCCGTGCACCACGTTGAGGCTTCTGGATCCGACGCTGGACGAGCCGATGGAGAAGGACCCTCCCGTGGACAGCGGCGTCGTCGAGATTTCGATCTTCGCACCCGGGCGGGCCTCACTCGGTCCAAATCCCATCATGTAGCGGAGTAGAGCCGGCCCGGGGACGTCCTCGTGGACCGCGATCTTCCGTCCACGGAACGCGGAGTCGTGAAGGTCGGTGACGTCGGCGCCAGGTTTGCTCGAGCGCGGACGCATGTGTACGCGGAAGTCTGCAGCCGCCGGATTCGAGGTCGTGAAGCGAGGCAGGACGTACAGCAGCACCTTCCGAACGTGTTTCTTGGCGAGGTCCTGAGCGGGAGCGCCGGCATCCAGTTCGAGCACGAGGCAGCGAGGGACATGCGCTGCCGTTGAGGTGATCACAGCCCCAACGCTTTGGGCCATCTCCGTGAAGACCCGGCGGAGGTATCCCCTCATCGACGTCGCGCTTTTCTTGCCGTCGGCGTTGCGTCGCCGGCGAAAGTAGACCGCGATATCCCAGTACAACACAGCGTCGACCCCGGATAGCGGGCTGGGGCTGGAAAGCTTGTGCACGTCGAAGTCATCGCCGAGGAGGTAGAGCCCGAGTTGTCCGCGTCCGCCGTGTCCGGGACGAAACTTTACCTCTTGGCGTGCAGCGTCATAGGGCCACGGGTGGGCGGCGGGGAGGCGAAAACGGTGTGCACGCCCCTTTCCTGACAAGGGTAGGACTGACGTGTCACATGTGATCGCATAGCCGCCCTGCTTCACGCGTGGGACTCTCGTGCTCCGCTCCAGCCACCGGGAGAACACCCAGTAGTGTCGAAGCCGCGGAGCGAACTCCCCGTGCATGAGGCTGTGGTCGTCGAACGAAAAATGTAGGAAGTCCCAGCTGAACTGGCGAACCCGCGGCATGGGTTCCGACGCCATGAGACGCTCAAAATACTCGTCACCAAGACCCATAGAGTGACCAAGTTCGTGCGCTATCGTCTCGCTGGGGAACAGGTGGGCATGCTCGATTCCAGCCTCTGTTCCCCCCGCAATCGAATCCGCCTTCGCGACGACGATGATCCCAAACGTCGACAGCGAAAACGCCCGCGGCTCGTTACGGAGCCACATCGCCGCGTGTCCCTCACGGTCATCGAACGCTGGGAAGTGAAACGCAAACTTCAGGTCATGCGCGCCATCGTCTGTCCGTAGCCGAACATCTGGAGTCTTCGGTGTTACCCCTGCAAGCACGTCCTCCAAACTCCCGCCCGACCAACGCTCGGCGGCCCTCCCCAGAGCATCCTGAAGGTTGTTCAACTCGGTATCGTGGGGGTCTTTCACAAGCCGCCGGATCCGCACCGAGAAGCACACCATCAGCACCGAGATCGAACGTCCAGGCACCGCCAGATCCGAAGCGACGTCTTCGAAGTAGTGCATGTCGCAGTTCGACAGGTTCGGGCCCGTTCCCGGCTCCTGCTTGAGGAAGATCCTCTCATGCGGGTGGTCGCCCGCGACCGCTGCACGCACACCGATGAGTCGGCCGCGATGTGTGCGCTCGCGCTTCAGGTCGTAGAACGTCATGCCGCGACGAATGACGCGGGTGGTCTGGGCCGCGCCCACGCCCCTGGTGTAGTACGCCCGGTTTCCGGCGAAGTGATTGAGCCCCGCCGCGATGTCGCTGAAGTAGGCTTGATGCGTTCCCGTTCGTGGAGCGCGGATCGACATGTCGTGGTGGAAGATCGTGAGGTCCAGCTCCCGACCGAACCCAATGGGAACTTCCGACGCATTCACCAGCACGAAGTCGTCCAGGTCGAAGTGAAGCCGCGGGGGGAGCACGTCGGTGTCGAGTGCCCCTTCGATCGCGTCCTCAAACAGAGTCCCGCCTGCAGACGTCGCTTCCTCGCTCCGACAGTTCTGGCCCCGTGAAAGCCACAACGACGGCAGCGGGTATTGACGCTGCCGATCAGCGACCGGCATCGCT
Organism: Nannocystales bacterium; assembly: GCA_050633305.1. GTDB lineage: Bacteria > Myxococcota_A > Polyangia > Nannocystales > Nannocystaceae > CAJXVA01. The sequence goes on along the minus strand of JBOEGF010000040.1, from coordinate 75,453 downwards.
CGCAGGCCAGCCTTACCCACACGCTGCACGCGCAGCTCCGGGTCGGTCTCTGTCGTCACAGCCACCGTGTTGACCTCCGTTCGCAGGCGAATCTGGAGCTTCTGCGGGTCGACCGAGCGGAAGAACATCAGGTGCGCGCGTCCCTGCTCATCGAGGATCGTCGATGCCGCGACGAGGTCTCGCTCGCGCATGCGCGTGTCGTCGAACGCCTCGACCAACGGACCGAACACGACCGGTCGAACGTCGAGCGCAGTGACGTCGTAGTACTGGAACACCAGCTCGGTGCGTTCCCATGCGTGGCCAAGATCGATCTCCCATGGCGAGTCCGGCGTGCCGAAGTCCCCTTCTTCCAGATCTTGCAGACGCCCGGACACCACCAGCCCTTCCCGGTCATCGGAGAGTTCGGGCTGGTCGATGCTCCGCCACCGGTCCGGCAGTCGAATGAGGCGCAGCTTGACGTTGGGTTCGGCTTCCTCCTTCGCAACGAAGGCCGCAGCCACCAGGTCAAGGTACGGCGCCTCGGCGAAGTCGATCTCGATCCCGACCTCACGACTCGCCGGCGGCACAAACAGCGTGACGCGACCGTCGGCGTCCGTGTCGGCCGAAACGACGGCGCGGTTCTTGTGGTCCGTGAGGAGGACCTCGACACCCGGCGGGATCGGAACGGCAGCCCCCGCTACGGGGTCGTGCAACACCAATCGCAGCTCGACCAGCATGTCGATGGGTACGCGGACTCTGGCCGGCGCTTGGCTAACATCGGGCAAGAGCGTTGCGAGTGGACCTCGGTGACTCGCTTGCTCTGCGGCTTGCTCGTGCAGACGAAGAAAGCTCGGCAGCGCATGAAGCCGGGCCCTCGCCTTTGGCAGCATCGCCCGGTGTTTCGCGCGGGAGACGGTTTTGAGGGTTCCCGCCTCCATTTCGATATAGGTGTCGTCTGCGCACAACATGACCACCCGCAGATCGTCCAGCTCGACTGACGAATCGAACAGCCACAGCGCAACCAGACCATTGCCGTCGAGTACGGTGCTTGCACCCGCGAGCCGGAACTTTGGTGCTCCCGCGTCGTAGGCAGCCTTGACCACGGGACCCGGTGGCAGGGCCGATTGGCCGCCGGAAGCGGTGTTCGAGTACCGAAGCTCCAGGAGAAAGCGCCGCCACCCATGGTCGAGGCCCAACACCCATGGTTTTGAGTCGCTGCCCAGCTTGCCATCCTCGAGGCTTGCGAGCGTTCCGCCTGAGAACGCTCCCGACCGGTCGTCGGAGAACGAAGCCTGGCTGCGGCTGCGCCATTTCTTCGGGAGACGAAGCAAGGGCCGCACATCGTTGACCTGTACGTCGGCCTCAGGCACGTAGGCCGCCGCGTCGAGGTCGAGCCACTCGTGGTCCTTGAAGTCGATCTCGACCCCGACGTCGGTCGAAGAAGAGCTTCCCAGAAGACTCGCCCGACCGTTCTCGACCACCTTGGCCTCATCACTGGCCGCGCTCGCCCCATCGACCAATGACACCATCGGCCCAGGCGGCAGCACGCGCGCCGCACCCGTCCGCGGATCTGTGATCTCCAAGCGGAGTTCGACGCGCGGCAGGTCGAGCTTCGCGGTATGAACCTTGGTAGGCGCGAGGCCATGCATCTCAACGAGTGTGCGGCTCATCGGTCGTCCCTCTCATCTTCGAGGTCGTCGTCATCGACTTCCTCGGCGTCGGAAGCTTCCCCGAGTTCTTCGAAATCCGGCGGAGGCGAATCGCTTGGAGGCGGCGCGATATCTTCGTCCTCGGCGATCTCGAACTCCTCTTGGGGAGCGGCCTCTTCGGACGATTCCTCCGCCTCGTCCTCATCGGGTTCGCCTTCCAACCCCTCAACCTCGTCGAGGTCGGTCTTCTCGGCATCCTGCGCCGATGAACTCGTAAGCACATGCGCCGCGAACAAGTCCCCGGGTTGGAGACCCTCGAACGTTGCGCGCCCGTCCTCCCCGGTCTGGCGGATTTGCTCTGCGCCCGAGGGAAACTCCAGGCGAACGGATCGGCCGACAACCGGCGCATCGTCGCTGGCATGGAGGGCCTCGATCGTGATCCAAGTTGGCGAGGTCGGGACGTCGGGTCGGGGCGTGAGGACCACCCCCTCGAAACCGAAGCTGCTCGCGGAGGGCAGGACGAAACCGTCCTCGCGCACCGCCTCCGGTCCTAAGCTCCCTGTCTTTTCTCCGTTGGCGGTGGTCAGCGTGTAGCGCCCTACGGCGACCGGCTCGTCGTCGACGAGGACCGCAACGGAGACGAAGGCTTCCGGGTTGGGGTGAACGATCAGCACGTGGCGCTTCCGCGTCACCAGGCCGATCGGCGCCCCAAGCTCGTAGCGTTGGCCGACCGGGACCGACCCGGCACCGTGGGGTACTGCGTCCCCGGACAGTTCGAAATGCACGGTGCCACCCCCGGTGATCTCGTCGAAGCGAACCGACCCGCGCCCGTCCAGCGTGACCGACTCACTGCGCCCGTCTGGCAGTCGGGCCCGCGCCCGGGCTCCGGCGAACAGCCCCCCCTCCGCTGAGATGCAAACCACCTCTATCCAATGCAACTCGGGCTGGGGACTCGGGCGATCCGGCTCCAGGCTGTTGTCATCGCCCCCCTGAGGCAGCAGATCGTGGATGTCGATGACTTCGGGTGCGTCCCAGGTCACGGGCTCGGGCGGGACCTCGAAGAACAGCGCCATGCCATCCTCGAGTTGCTTGCGGAGCTCGGTGAACACCTCCTGGCTATCGACCCACCCCGGTATCAGCAGTGCCCCTCGGAGCTCGGCGACGTTGTCCGGGGTCACCAATGTGTATGCAGCTCGCGGCCCGTTGATGAAGCCACCCCACCGCTCCAGCTCCCGGGAAGGCACGAGGTGGATCTCTTCACCGTCCAGTCGAAGCTTGATCGGACGTAGAGCCACCGTCGGTGCAGTCTCCTCAGTGGTCCCTCCCAACGCAAGCGGCTGTGGCGTTGGGCGACAGGGTTCGTCGCGCACGGCACGCGGGACGCTCAGAGCATGCGGTCCGGGAAGTCGGTCTCCTTCACGGGGACGCGAGCCTGATCCGCGACGCGAGAACAACTGTTACTGGACCCGCCTCATCGACCGTGATCGGCCACCAACAACCCCCCTCACCACACCCAAAGCCGAAGGCCGATGATCCCGTTGGCACCAAGCCACAGCGTCATTCCAACCGCAGCTGTCGAGGCAAGACTCGGTACAACCCGCGGCCACAGCGGTGTCCGGGCCACCGCCCCCGCTCGAAGCGCCGCCCACAAGCCCGCTACCGAGGACAACGCGAACACCAACGTCACGACAAACAGCGCAACCGTAGTCGGGTCAACGACCCCCAACGCATCTCGTGCCCCCGCCGCCTGCAACAACATCGGCATCGCAACGAAGCACCCCCCCGCCACCGCGGGCCAAACCACCACCCCAGCCTCGGTCCACGACCGGCGCCGCACAACCGTCCACAAAATCCAACCGATGCACCACAACGGAGCGACCTGAAGCAGCAACGACGCAGCGGCAAGCACCCGAACGCGCCACTGCGCCACCAACCACGAGCCCTCCTCCGTATACGCCCCGCCTGCGACCATCACCCTCTGCCCATCCGCATCCCTGCCAAACCGGATCGAAGAGCCCCCCTGCCCCGCGAGCTTGTACGCGCCATCCCCCGCAGGCACGATCTGCGCGCCCGGCCCCACAAGCCCCTCCATGTGCATCCCCCGAGCGTTGGCCGTGGCGTTCCAGCCCAGCAGCGCACGCTCGACGAAACCAAACAGCGAGTGGCGAGGGTTGGCGAATCTGTAGAACCCGGCGTGTCGCTCACGTTCCGGGTCCGGCTCGATCCGTGGCGGGGACGGCAGCGACCCGTCGCGAGTGATGTAGCGGAACAGCAGCCCCCGAATCTCGCTATACGCCCGGGGCGAGTGGGTCGCATTGAGCAGCATGACGTAGCCCGAGGACAGCTCGGGGAAGTAGCGGTAGCAGGACAAAAACCCGGGCAGTCCCCCGTCGTGACCGCGCCCAAGCGATGGATGGGCCACATCACCGTAGTTGCCCAGCCCGTAGCTTGCGTCGGTGGGCCGGATCGACCCCGTGCCCATGGTCTCGATTCGATCGAACCCCGCCGCGGAGACCACCTGTGGATAGTCCTCCCCCCGGGTCAGCCAAAAGTGAACGAGCTGCCCAAGCTGCCGTGGTGTCGCGAGCAAGGCACCGGCCGCCCGGTGAGAGATCGGGCGAAACACAGCCGGCGTGCCGGGCTGAACATGTCCGGTCGCAAGTCGCTCGCGCAGCGCCGGGGTGCGGGCGAACTCGGTTTCGCCCATTCCGATCGGATGCAGCACGTGCTCGCGCAACCACGCGTCAAAGCGGGTGCCGGTCGCTCGTTCGATCGCCAATGCGGCCACCGAGTAGCCGACATTGCTGTACGACATCCGGGAGCCCGGGCGCCAGCGCACCACCCGGGAGCGCGGATTGATCGCCAACGCTTCTGCAGGTGTCATCGCTTCGTTCTCGGTGAAGTACTCGTTGAAGTGCATGTCATCGAAGCCGGCCGTGTGCTCCAAGGCATGCGCCAAGGTGACGGGGGCCTGCTGCGACCAGTCGTTGTCGAGCGGAAGCTCTGGCAAGGCTTCGCGAAGGGGCTGGTCCAAGTCGAGGGCCCCCTGCTCGTGCAGCCGCATCACCCCCAGTCCCACGATGCTCTTCGTGACCGATGCGACACGAAACACCGTGTGCTCATCGACCGCCCGACCCGAGGCGAGGTCCGCAACCCCAACGCCGCCGGCCCACGTGACCCCATCCGCGTCGACGATCGCCAGCCCGACCCCCGGCACGCCTTCACGCCGCAGGACGTCCGCGATCTGCGTCTTGAGTTCCTCGATCGTGTCGGGGGCCTGCTGCGCCAGCGTGGGCGACACAATCAGTGCCGGCGGTGGGCCCTCGGCCAGCACCGAGGGGGCATCCACGCTCGGACCGAGGGTCAACGGCAGCCACGCGAGCACGCAGGCAAGAAGAAACACCACGAGGAGAAGCGTCCGTCTCGGCCCAGCCATCACATCGCGAGCTTCGCACGTGGGCACGAGGGTGAGCCAGATGAACAGGGCCCTTGATGCGTCCAGCAAGGTTGTCGCGGCCGGGGCTCGAGGAGCTCGCGAGGGACCAACAGCGCGAGCTACTTGGGATCGGTCTGCGTTTCATCAGCGCGAGCCAGCACGCCCGAGCGCGGCGGGCCCCGCTTTGCAGACTGTCGGTCTCTGTGACGCCCTACGGCCTTCGTGACTGCGCGGAACCGACCCCGCTTCCTACGCTGCCAGCAAGACGGCACCGCGGGTCCCCCCATAGGGCAATGACCGTCGTTGTTGTTGTCGACGTTGGCGCAACTCGGATACCTTTGCCGCGCCGATGCTTCTGGAGCGAGACATCCCCGTTGGCTTTGTCTTCCGTAGCGTTTGGAAGGACTTCCTGGCCGTTCTTGGAATCTCGGTGGGAGGAGCGGTGCTGGTCGAGTACGAACGCGCATATCTTCCGGACCTGCCGATCGCGATCGCTGCGTTCTTGGGCACGGCGATCTCTCTGATCCTCTCGTTTAAGCTCAACCAGACCTACGACCGATGGTGGGAAGCCCGAAAGGTGTGGGGCGCGGTCGTCAACGACTCCCGCAGCCTCGTCCGCCAAGCGCTCTCCTTCACCTCGGACTCCGCGCCTGGCGATGAGCAGGTGGGCGCGCTCGTCCGCGGGATCGCACGTCGGCAGATCGCGTGGTGCTATTGCCTGGGGCAGAGCCTCCGTGGACTCGACTGGCGAGAGCACACCGTGGAGCACCTCGACGACGCAGAGATCGAGGAGCTGGAGCGACACGACAATCGTCCCGTCGCGCTGCTGCAATTTCACGCGCGCGCGCTGTCGGCCCTCGCTGGCCGTGCGGCACTCACGGACTATCAACGAGTGGCGGTGGACGACACGTTGACGCGGCTGACCGATTCGATGGGGAAGGCGGAGCGCATCCGTAAGACCGTCTTTCCGAAGACCTACCGAATGTTCCTCAAGGCGTTCATCTACGTCTTCATCACGGTGCTTTCGATCTCGCTGGGCGAAGTGGAGGGCTACTGGGAGATCGCCGTCACCACGGCGATCTCGACCCCATTCCTCCTGCTCGAGCGAACGTCTCGCCAGATGCAGGACCCGTTCTCGAATCAACCGACCGACACGCCCGTGACCGCCATTGCCCGGTCTGTGGAGATCACCACTCTGCAGCTTCTCGAGGAGGAGAACATCCCCGAACCGTATCCTGCGGATACGTTCTACCTGATGTAGCCGCGGCGACCGAACCCCACCGGGCCTCCGCTGGCAACGAGGCCACATCGTGGAGGGCCGAGCGAGCGTCGGGTGTCTGGTTCTACTTCTCCGCAGACGAGAGTTTTCCTGGGGATGCCACAAACGCTTGGATCTTGCCGACGAGAGGGTGGCGGACATCCTGAACCGCGCGGCCAGCCTCTCGGGCCGAGGCCAACGCTCCCGCTTCGTCGCCTGCCGCGCGTTGGCTCCCCGCGAGAGCGAACAACGGCGCAGCCAGATCGTCACCCGCCATGCCGATCGCCCGGCTGTGCTTCACGGCGCGGGCGTAGTGAGCCACGGCATTGTCGTAGTGTTCGTGCGCGAGCGCCACGTCGCCCAGGGCCTGCTCGGCCAAAGCAACCAGCGACTCGTCTTCCAGTTCAGCGGCGGCGAGAAGCACTTCGGCCGCAACCGACCCGGCCTCGTGCAACTCGCCACGGCGCAGGTGCAGGTGCGCGAGTGTGAGCCGACCCGTCACCGCCTCGATGTGGGTTTGGCCGAAAGCGTCCTCGGCCAGGATCTGTGAACGCGACAGGGCCTGTTCGGCTTGGGTCAGCCGTCCCTGCTCGAGCAACGAGATCCCCAGAGCGTCGTACAGCCGCACTTCAAGCAGCGGGAACGGATCTGGCCCGAGCAGCTCGATGGCTTCGCGGAGGCTGGCCTCGGCAGCGACCCACCGCTCCAAGCTCAACTGCAGGTCGCCGAGGTTGGACAACATCACCAACAACGCACGAGGCTCCTCCGACGTTGTTCGGCGGGACTCGATCGCTGTCGCGAGGAGTGCCGCGGCCTCGGCCGTTTCCCCGGCGGTGGCCAGCGAAATGGCGAGGTTGCCCATGACGATGAGCGTGGATGGGTGGTCCGGCCCGTGGTGCTCGATGCTGAGGGCCAGGGCCTTCTTGCTCCTCTCCATCGAGGCTGACAGATCGCCCGTGGCATTGAGCGCGGAGCTGAGGTTGCTGTGGAAGGCGATTGTGGGCCGGGTATCGACGCCCATCGCCTCCTCGATGAGCTCCAGCCCACGCCGCGCGGCAACGAGGCCTTGGTCTGCCTCGCCGCGTTGCAGATGCAGCTGCGTGAGCGCTGCGAAATGGTTCGCCGAAAGGACCGCGGGCCATCCTAGGACGTCGAGTGCAGCTGCGGCCTGCCGCGAGAATCGGAGCGCTCGTGGGCTGCCCGGGCTGCGCTGGGATTCGAGCGAAGCCAACCGACCCGCCGCCTCCGCCACCGTCGACTGGTCACCGCACTTCATCGAGCGCCACAGCGCGCGATCGAACCAGGCTTCGGCCTGAGCCCTGTTGCCCAGGTGCGAACTCGCGAAGCCAGCAAACAGCGCAGCGCGAGGCGAGACGAGGCACGAGTCGAGGCGCTCCGCCTCTGCCCAAACGCGCTCGCTGGCGTGGAGCGAGTCTTGATACTCGCCGACTCTCAGATCGACTCCGGCGTCCAGGAGCGTCTCTCGGAGCGCCTCTTCGCGCTGGGAGCCGGCCCGGCGGTATCGCGGTGGCAGCGGCGTGTCCTCGCACTGCGTCGCGGTTGTCCCTCTGGACAGCCAGGCCCAGGCCGCATCGGCGGAGGTGGGTGTCTCGGCGAGCTTTGCCAGGATGCGTTCCGCTCCCCGAGAGACGTCCTCCAAGCAGACGCGCTGTCGTTCGGACGCTCCACCGTTGATGTCGCACACCCGGGTGTGAACGTCATGCCAAGCGGCGAGCGTTTCATCGACGAGCTCCACGACCTCCCCGGCGCGTTCGGGGTCGTCGCGGATATTGGCAGCGATCGAGTCTCGCCGGGTTTGGTCCCAGCGAGGCGCAACAACGTTGGCGCACGGATCGGGCGCCTCTCGGAACAACGACGCCAAGACCACGGTCACACTCAGTGCGCCCAGGACAGCCACGCCGCCCCAGCGGCGCCGCGCGGACACACGCATCTGTAGCGCTGCGAGCAACGCGTCCATCGAGGACCACCGCATCTGGGGATCGCTGACACAGCCACGCTCGAGCGCAGCACGCAAGCGAGGCTCGTCTGGCGTTCCGGCCACCGCCGCTCGCAGGGACTGGCAGTAGGCGTACTGGTCGCTCCGAGGGTCGACCGTTCCCCCGCGAACTTGCTCGGGAGGGGCGAAGCCGGGTGTCCCTTCGCCGCCGGGGGTCACGGTCCCGATCGCACGCACCAGCCCGAAGTCCAGAAGCTTGGCCTCCCCTGCGCGACTGACCACGATGTTGTCGGGCTTTACGTCGCGATGGACCAGCCCTGCGCGGTGCATGGCCGCGAGCCCCTCACCGATGTCGAGGTAGTGGCGCAGCACCCTCGGGGCCTCCAAACGCTCGGGCTGAAGCAGCGTCACGCCGTCGAGCAGCTCCATGACCAGCGCCGCAACGTCATCTCCCCGCACGACATCGAACACGCGGACGATGTTGGCATGTGCGATCTGAGCCAAGGCTGCGGCCTCGCGCTGCAGGAACGGCGCTGTCGTGAGGCTCAGGACCTTGAGTGCAACGGAACGTCGGAGCCTGGGATCGTAGGCACGATACACATAGCCGCCGCTGCCACCTCCGATTTTCGACTCGATCTCGTAGCGTCCGACCACGGTGGGAGGCCCGCCCACGAGCCGGCGTCTCACCTCGGCTTCGATCCGCTTGGACTCGAAGTCCGCGACCGGTTTTGTCTGCCGAAAGCTGGTGAGCGGCAAGTCGGACCCGCTCGAGGGCTTGGACGGGACATCCGGCGGGTGACCGGCGGTACGCGAGTCGTCGGGACTACGGGACACGGGGCACCGTTAGAGCACAGGTCGGAGCATTTGCGGCGCCGTCTGAGTCACGAGATCGGCGCGACCCCAGACCCCTTCGAGCGATGAAGGGAGCACGAACGTCCCCAGCACGGCGGGGATTCGCGCAGAGTCGGGGGCGAGCAACCCAGCTGCAACGGGGAGGAGCAGATCCAGCTGAGCGAAGACCGTTGTTGACGATGAGCATGGGGTCCTTCGGCGTGAAGGCCGACCCGCCGGGTCCCCCGGGGCCCGCGCAGCCGCCTTGCCCCATAGACAAGTTGCTTCACCGCGATCGGTTCGCGGAGAACTTCAGAAATCCACGGTCAGGTCCAGGACAGGCGCCGAATCGATCGAGCCCAGTCCTCGAGACTGGTCAGGGTGGTCCCCAGCGACTGTCCCTGGGACTCGAGCGCGGCCAACGCTTCGCGAAGTTGACCACGGCTTCGGTGTAGACGGCTCTTCACTGTTCCAGGAGGAACCTCGAACACGTCAGCGAGCTCGGCTACCGAGAGGTTCTCCCAGTAGAACAGCTCCAGCAGGATCTGAGAGTCCAGGGGCACTCGCCGGAGCCCTTGGAGCAGCAGTTGCTGTTCCTGATGCTCCGCGACCAGGTTTGACGGCGATGCCCCCAGATCGTGGAGCGACGTGGAGAGCGGGCCCTCAAAGCGAGACTGCTTGCGGAAGCGCTCGAAGAGCAGGTTGCGGCCCACGGCGAACATGTACGCGCGGAAGCTCGAACCCTCGCGCAGCGAGGGGCCGCGGTTCAACACCCGCACCAACGTCTCGTGCACACAGTCCTCGGCGTCGTCCCGAAGTTTGGAGCGGAAGAATCGGACCAGATCCGGGAGATGTCGATTCAGGAGCTCGTCGGCCGCAGCACGGTCGCCACCACGCCAGGCGTGAAGCAGCTCGGTGTCCGTCGGCACGGAGGGATGCTACCAGGCGAGGCCGAAGCGAGCGCCGCACCCGCGGTTGTCAGGGCGCGATTCTCCCGAAGCCGGCTTTTCCCCCTTCATTTCGCCGAAACGCGGTGACCGGAGCGATCGCCGAAAGAGCGCATCCGGCCGGCGTAGCGCGCACGCGGACTTGTCCGTCGGCGGTTCGCTGCACGCACCGTCTTCGAGTCGAAGGAAGACTGCGGCTCATTCGCCGCTGACTTCGTACAGGCTGACGGGGTTGCCGTATGGATCAACGAACTCCGCGAACGCGACAACTTCGGGGATTCTCGTGACCTCCCCCACTTGGATTCCCGCCGCGTCGAGGCGTGCTGCCTCGTCGCCGATGTTGGGTGTCTTGAAACGAAGGATCGTCGTGGTCGGGCGAAACCCCTCGGCCTCGACCGAAAAGAGCTGCAGCCACGTTCCAGAGGCGACCCGAAGTTCGACGATCCCCTCCATTGGTTCTATCGACTCAAGCTCCCGCCCGAGTAACTTCGAATACCACGCGACCGCAGCATCAAGATCCGGAACGGGCACACCGATGGTCACTTCATGACCGGGCTGTGTTGACTCCGTGGACGCTCCGGCTGAAGCCGTGGGCGCTGTGTCGCTCGGGGTCGGGGGCGTTGCCTTCGGTCTGGTCGCGCAGCCGAGCACGCACGCTCCTGCGAAGACTCCGATACCGATGCCGATGATACGCAGGCGCCTCATGACGCACCTCCGGTCAGATCTTCGGAAATCATGAGGGCGTTACCATCGGGGTCGTACAGTGTGGCGATCTTGGTCATGCCGGGCACCGTGACCGTGTCCCCATCAAAGCGTACGTCTTCGGCCTCCAGGATGGCCCGCGATGCGTCGAGATCTTGCACGCCGAATACCGGGACGCAGTTGCCTGGCTTCGGTTTCTCCATGTCGCCCAGCCCGAGAATGACCCCGGGCGTCGCAGTCCTAAGCTCGGTCCAGCCCATTTCGTCGAATGTCGCCGAGACGTCGAAGCCAAAGTGCTTCGAGTACCAATCGACCGATTTGCGCCGGTCACTGACTGAGAACGCGATGGTAATGTCTGACGTCGGCTTGACGCTTGGCATGCGAGACTCACTATCACAGATATAAAAAATGAACAACTTCGACTTCTCGAACCTCTCCTCGCGCGCCTGGAGTCTGCCGGTTTTGGCGCACTTGTCAGAGGGCGACGGCTGTCGCGTGTCCCCCACGGCCCACGCGGTAGGCGCCGGTAGGAACATCGTCGGTCAGACCTTCAGTCACCTTGTAGACGTCGGGATGCTCAAGCGCACCACCGGGCACGGCCACCCATTGCGCCCCGAATTTCAGCTGACACGTCGTGGACGAGCGGTGGCAACTTGGGCTCGCAGCTTCCTCGATGGGGTGTCCGAAGACGAGTGGAGAACCGCCCGGCGAGCGTGGACGCTGCCGGTGCTTCGATTGGTCCGGGATCCTTGCACGTTCACGCGGCTCGGGACGCTGCTCCAGCCAGTGACCAATCGGGGGTTGTCGCTGTGTCTCGGCAAAATGATCAAGGCGGAATTCATCGAGCAGCGTCCCGTCGCCAAGTCAGGAAGCAGCTACGTCGCAGTTGGACGCGGAACCGAGATCACCCTAGCGCTCGACGCCACCCTTCGGCTGTAGGGCGCGCCGGACTGGCTCATCGGGCAAGAGCGGGGGTCGGTTTCCTCGACACTGTCCGATGAGCAGGCGCTGGCGATCACGCACAGACCTGCGCACAGAAGTAGTATCGGTAGTCGAGAGGGCATTGTGGGGCTCTGCTTCTCGTTGCGAATCGGCCAATCGTGGGTCGGTGCTGCAGTAGACGAGGCAGAGCACGAATCGATCACGGGTTTTCCAAGTCGAACCCCCGAGCTGAGAACCCGAAAACGCCGGTGCCCCTATAGGCCCGCGCCATTGATCTCGCAGTCCTGGGAACCTGAGTTGGCGACATGACTGCTGTGCAACGTGAGGTGCGTGGTCATCTCCGTTGCGGTCCCGCCTGCAATATCGGCCAGATCCCCCCACAAAGTCGCGTGCTCTTGAACCGCCTCGCCTTTGTGGGTCACCGACACCGCGCCACCGTTGCCGTCGCCGTTCACCGCATGGGGGCCGAGTTCTTGCTGAACGTCGAGTTCGTGACGTGCGCCATGCCCTCGCCCCGGACCTTGAGCGGTGTTGCGCTTCAATGTAGTGCGATCCAACAGGAGACCGCCGACGTAGCTCAGCAGTGTGAGCCCACCGCCTTCAGGCGCCCCAGACACAAGAACAGCAGGTTCTCGCGGAGCCTGAGCTCGCTGCGGGCCGCGACCTTCTGTCGCAGGGGTGAGACGTTGTCGCGATACGCGAAACTCCGACGCTGAGTTCGCGTGGATCCGCGAGGCCGATTCGCGGGACCCGTCATTCCTCCCAGCGAGGGCGTCGATGCTTGCAACCGAGGAGCGCGGTGCTCGTCCTCGACGTCGTGGACATCGCCGATGCGCAAGAAAAGGCGCGCGCGCAGGAGGAGCACTGCGCTCGCGTGCGCGCCACGCTCGACCGCCTTCGCGACGACGCTCGATTCCTGCCAGGGGAACACCGGTTTGCAGCGCACTTCATCCGGCGCGGCTTCGAGAGCGGCCTGCCCTTCGCAACGCTTCCGCTCACGCCTCTTCCGGGGGACGCTGATCCCCTCGGCTCCCGAATCGGAGGCGACCCGGTCCTGCCCGGCCCGGACGCGTGGCCGCTGTGGCGCGGTGACGCTCCGGGGATTCGGCTGCCATTCGTCGCGCAGCTCCGGCTCGACGCACTGCCGATGATTCACGGCCTACCACTACCGCGCACCGGGATCTTGAGCTTCTTCGAAGGCACTCGGATCCGCGAGGATTGCCACCGCGAGGAACCGCAGGTCGCACTTCGCTACTTCCCGCAGGTCGACGGCCTTCGCCCGGTCGAGGCCGGCGCACTCTGGGCCGGTGTGGGCTCGGCGGAGCTCGTGCCGGGCGAGCTCAGTTTCACCTATCCGCCGGAGTTCACCTGGAATGGTGCCTACATTGAAGGGGAACACCGCGAGGCCGCGTTCGCCGTGGCGGGATGGGGCGTCAACGGCACCGCACATCGTCCGACGGATGCGGTCTGCTGCCTTGGAGGCGCGCTTCGTTACTACAAGGGGCAAGACGACAACCCCGGCGATTGGCAGGCGCTACCGCGGCTGCTCCTGCATCTGACCCAGTACGCGGGGTGGCCGGGCGATTCGGACGTCAGCCTTGGCGCACGGTCCGAGTTCGGTGCGCCCTTCAAGTGGGTCACGAACGACTGGCTCCCGTTCGTCGTCGACGGGGCTCCCACCGAAGACGCGGTCCTCGAGCGCACGCGGACACTCGAGGGTCGCGACTTCGCCAGTGATGAGCCAGAGGCCTCCGTTCCCGACGAGACCGAAGAACGGCCCTCCTTCGAGGACGACGACACCCCGTTCTAGACGGTCATGGAATACGCTTCACAGACGATGCTCAGACGGAACATCGCAATCCATGCTCTCGCCGTGAGTCTGGCGGGCTGCACCTCGACGCAGTCCGGTTCGCAGCTGTGGAAACGAGCATGCCAACACCTCCGAACAATCGACGCAGACGCCCTGCCGCCGATGGAGTGCGAGCGCGAGTTTGCTGCCCTGCCCCCCCGGGTCGCCGACGACTTCGCACGCTGCGGGTTGAAACTCTCCGAGCCGGACGATGCCGACGGTACGTTGACACGCGCCTGCCTAGGGTCCGACGGGACGGCCTTCTTGGCTAAGGCCGACGACACGATCGAGCGTCTCGAAGCCCACGCGGCCGCCGTCGAAGCCCACCGCGAGACTCGGGGTCGACTCCCCAGCGCACTCCGCGAAGTCGCGGACGCCGAAGAGCTGACCGACGGATGGGGTCGGCGGTTCACGTACGCGGTCGAAGGGGAGACGTTCTCGGTCTGCTCCGCCGGCCGCAACGGAGTCCCGAACGACGACGACGACCTTTGCCTGCCGCCCTCGTTCATCTACTTCGACTTCTGATCGTCGCCCTTAACTCTCAATCGGCTTGCCGGTCGCGACGGCGAGCGGAAGTCTACGGGCTTGGAGCGCTGCGAGCGTCTGTTCGACCCCGGAACTTGTTCCGCGGCGTACCGCGAAGAGCCATACGAAACGAGGGCCAATGCTTGCGCGGGAGGGGGAGAGCGTCACTCTCCAGGGCGCCGCGCGGGACGTACGGCGCTCAGACATGACAGCCAGCCAGCCACGGCCAGCACCGTCGCGCGATCCCGCACGTTGCAGAACTGCTCCCGGACGGCAAACCCGTCGGATGCGCGCAGGGACGAGCGGAGTTTGAACCTGTGCGCTCGGCATCGTTCGATCTTGGCTGCCCCCGCGGGCCGGGAATGTGCGGAACCGGATCCATCCGGTCATCCACGTCGACCGTACTGCGCGCCAACAGACGGCCGATGAGGAGCTGAGTCCACAGCACGCCGCAGTGCTACGTGCATTTCGCGAGCGCACGGGTGTCCCCGATCGTCAAGTCATAAAACGGCATTGCGGGGTTGTGGCGGGCGACTCTCGTCAGCGCCGGAGTCCGACGAGTGAAACGATCGGTGGCTCAGGCCCGTCGTCCTCTTCGGACCCGCCACCACCCCCCTCCACCGGCTGCTCATCGTCGTTCGACTCCTCGTCGTTGGGAGCCTCGTCGTCGGTCATGTCGAGTGACTCGATGGGAAGTACGTCCACGTGTTTCGTCGCCTCCTCTCCGAACTTGTCATGAACCTTCTGGCGTAGAACACCGTGGGAATAGCCCATGATCTCTGGGCAGTGTTTCTCGTTGTATCGAGTCTGCATCCCGGCTGCCCCCGCCGCGAAGCCGGCCGCAAGCACACCCGAGGTCACCGACGCGATCGCAGCCCCCTGCTTGCTCCGCGTACTCTCGAAAGCGAGCGTCGAAATCCCCGTAGACCCCGCCGCCACGCCCAGGCTTCCGCTGAGCGCCAGGAACCAGGTCGCCGTCTTCTGATTCTGCAGACAGTTGCCCTGCGCCCGATCGAGCGTCTCTTCCAGAGGGCGCGCCCCTCCTTCGGACGAAAAGTTGATGACGGCTGGGTCGGCGGTCACGCCATGGCCGCAACCGGCAGCAAGAGCGAACACCAGGATGCAAGCGACGTGTTTCATCGGTTGCGGTAGTGCAGCCGGGACCGCGGACCGTCACTCTCACCTGCTCGCGCGATGGCACGCGGGCCGAAGCTCGACTTCGCGCCCGGACCCGCCCGGCAAGCCGGACGCGTTGTGGCTGAGGACCTTGAAGCCCGATGTCTCTTTAGGATCCCAGTGCCGCAAGGATCTGCTCCGGGGCGTCGACGACGTCCCACTCCCAGTGCTCGGGCCAGCTCTCCGCTGCAGCCTGTTCGCAGAGTGCACGCAAGACGCCCCTTGGCCCGACTTCCAACTTCGACACCGCCGCAATGACGTCGTCCTCTTCGCTGAGGTCCACGCCCGGGAGCTGCTCCTGGATGCGCGCGAGGCCTCGTCACGGTCAGGTCGTTCCCCTCGACGCGCGGCGGTTTGTACATGTCTCGGTTCTCCTTCTTCCACTCCTCGAGCAGGTCCTCTTCCGTGTAGTCAAGGTGCCCGGCGTCGAGCTGCCCACGAACCCTCGTACGCTGGGTCTGAAAACCCTCCTGGGCCTCGATCCACTCGATCCAGGCTCGTTCGGCGGCGTCGATCCGCGTGTCGATGTCCGCGAGCTGGTCTTCGTAGCCCTCGCAGAGCCGTTGAAGCTCCACGTCGGTAGGTTGGTAGAACCAAGTGCGGCCTTCGTAGCCCGCGTCCCTAGGCGAGAACGACATCCCGCGACAGCGCACCGTGATCCGCCGGTACGGCCTCGTCACTCGAGTGTCGGGTTCCCAGCCGGGCCACGTGGTTCGCTGTCCAGCCCGCAGTGAGCCCAAGAACACCGTGTGCTCGACCGGCACGCGGCGGACCTTAACGAACTCGTCGATCCACGCGACGTTGAAGAAGTAGGGGCTGTAGTCGGCTGCCTTCTGGGCCGCGACGCGCAGTCGGCTCTCCAGGACTCCATCGGGGTGATCGTCGTCGTCCTCGACTTGGGCAGGCACACTCGTCTCGAACGCCCCCGGGACGGCGACGAGATTGACGTGCAGGGGGGCCAGTCGCTCGGGCAGCTCCGCCGAGACCCGCTCCAGGAGATCCCTGCGGTCGTCCATGCCCTCACCAAGCAGGTATTGCACGAACAAGGTCCGGGTCGTTCGCACGCTATTGGCGCTGCGTTTCACGGTCCCGAAGATGTCCGTGACCTCGACGTGGTACTCGATGCCGCCCGAGGCGGGGAGGAAGAGGCCCTCGACGAAGACGGTCTTGGCACCGTCGACACAGATCTCGAGCGGAGTTGTCGGGTCGACGGTTCCACCGCGGGCATCGGGGTTGAGAAAACCATCACGGCTGCTCTGTGCAATCAGGCCGTTGTCCAGGCACGCCCATCCGTAGTTGCCGTTCTTCGCGCGTTCGGGGCCCGAGCCGAGACGCTGAAACTCTGGATCGTAGTCCCGGGTTCCACCCAACGTGGGGACCAGCTTGATGGACACCTTTCGGTCCTTGGGGCACTCGGCCTCGAACGTCAGGGCGAGACGGAGCCGCGGCGAGAGTTCGTCGAGCTCGTCCGCCTTCGTGAAGCCCGCCCAGCTGCCTGTTCGGGGAAGGTTGACGTGTTTGACGAAACTGCTCGAGTCATCATCGCCGTGAAGGATCGCGACCTTGGTCAGTCGGTACGGACACGGCGCAACGTTCGAGCGGTCGACGGACGCTTGGACTTCCGCCTCGGCTTGCTCGTACGCGAGCAAGATCGCCGCCTGTTCCTCGATGTCGTAGAAGAGCACCGCGTCGAAGTGGGGTTCGCCGTTGACTTGGAGCAGATTGATGACGGCCGTGCCCGGGGAGAAGGCCGCTCCTGTGCAGACCTCGTTGCGCACCTGGACCAGCTCGTCGTCGCGCAGCGTGTCTCGGACCGCTTCGGTGGTCACGTAGGTCGCGAGTTCCCGCGCGTAGACCTCTCGAACGCAATGTGCCGCCATCAGGTCGTCGCCCCAGATCGTGTACTTGCGCAGCATTCGGCCCAAACACTGCATGTCACGGCGCTTCTGGTACCAGTGCTCGAAACCTTCGACCTCGGTCGCCGTCAACTGCGACCAAACGACATAGTCGAGGATATTGTGCGGAACGTCGCGATGGGCGCCTGCGGCTTCCCTCAGGACTCGCTGATGCTTCGCGCTTTCCGGGGTTTCGAGCAATGCCACGTTGGCCCGGATGTCCTCCTCTTCATACAACCAGGTGCCGCTGAGGTGGTCGAGGTCATCGTGTGGCGTGTGCACCACGTCGGTTGCGAGGCGTCCAGCGAGCCTCCTACGGATCGCGCTCGTCTCAAGCATCGACTGGTGGTGGCGCCCCAAGAAGTAGGCGACCACGTGGTAGAAACAGTCGTTGTCTTTGGGTACCCGGATGCGTCGAGCGACCACGATCAGCGCTCCCCTGCCCGGAGACCCAGCTCTCGACGCGTCTCCTCGGAGAGGCGTGCCGACTTCATTGCGGCCGTGCGCGACGAGGTCAGCAGCGGACGGGCCCACGGGGTTTGGGGGTCGTCTTCAAAACCCGGACCGAGCGCCATCGAGGCGTTCACGAAACGTACGCCGTGTTCGACGCTGGTGAGGCCGAACCCCTCGGCGCGACCAAGAAGCTGGCGGACGAGAGTGTGGACCTCCTCGTCCGTCTTGCCCACGACGCGCGCCGACCAGTGTTGTCGAATCAGCGCGAGAGACTCGTGTTCTGCCTGTTCTCGATCAGCGTTACGGTGGGCGGCGGAGAACGCGTCGAGCTGGTCGCCCCGAATCCGAAGAATGCTGGCCATGCGACCTATCGTAGGAGCAGAACAATGAGGACAGAGGTCCATGGACGACGATTGAAATCGCCGTGACGCCGGCGTGGGCCGGCCGGCCCACCCACCGTGTCGGGGCGGAATGCGACGATGCTCGTTGTGCGATCGGGGCAAGACCACGACCGAGAGGGCCTGGGACTCCGAAGGGGCCGACGCCTCACCCGGCGACCAGCGTGCCGTCGGGTCCGATCGCCACCGCGGATCCCGCCTCCCTCGGCGGGGGCACTCAGCTCGACGGCCGTACCCCACACGCTGCCACGTCCGTCCTGGCCGCGCCCGACCAGACCACGGCCACGCCGATGCGTAGTGCCTCCATGAACGAGCTTGAACGGCGTGGGTCCAAGCCGTTGGCGGTTTGCCCTTACTCGGGCTGCGGAGCGTCGGGGTCCGTAGGGCTGGGTGGTGGTGCCTCGGTGTCGAGGCAGCGCGAGCGTCCTCGCCCGGGGCGACGGTTCGCGGACGAAGCCAGGCCGAGCTTGGTCGGCACCTTCCGATATGCGTCCGCCCCGCTTGCCCCCTTAAACCAAAAGGATGGCGAACCACCGGCGTCAAACGACATGGCGTGCTCGACCTGGCCCGGGAACACGCGCAAGAGCTCCTGCGCGGCGAGACGTGCTCCGCCACGGACGAGCCCGAGGTAGAGGGTCTTGCGGTCGTAGCTCACACCGACGAATGGGATCGTGCCTGAGTCGGCGAGCCCTTCGTAGTAGTGGAGCGAACTCCACCCGGTCGCGGAGTCGTTGATCTCACCCGAGCGGATGAGCGTCGGTGCCCCGCTGACCGCCATCGCGATGTTTGCATCCGCAACAGCGCCCGGGCTCGTGTGCCCGGCTGGTGTGTAGAACGGCGGCTCTGCCGGAGCGCCCGCCCCCTCGTACACGACCAGGTCGACGCCTCCATCTCGAGCGACGACGAGATGACTCATGTACTTCGCCGACGAATGCTTCGAGTTGTCGAAACAGTTCCCATCGCCGCAGTGCACCCCAATCGGGAACTGCTCTACAGCCAGGGCGCCGGACTCGGAAAAGCGTTCTCCCTTCGTCGGGCAACTGCGTCCGCTGAACTCGTCCCCGGAAAGATCGCACTCGAAGAAGTTCGCGTTGATCGCAGCGAAGACGCCGGCGCTGGCTTGCTCCTCATGCTCCGCCCACTCGGCCGTTCGACTTCCGCACTGGGAGAGGGGGTCGGGAACGACGAGAGAAACGACGTCCAGGTCCGCTTCGATCACCCACCCACCAGTGACGTAGTGCAGGCGGTAGCCTTCGCCATCGGGGTGGTTGGACCCGTCCCACGCTGACCCCTCGCCGGTCCATTGCGAATGGATCGCCGGGCTCGTCGCCACGGGCTCTTCCAGCCCCGGCGGCGTTTCAGGGCGGCTTGTGTCGTCACAGGCAGCGCAAAGAGACACCGTCAGAGCGGCAAACCCGCAGATTGAACGTCGGAAGAGAGGCAAGAGCATCGGTGGTCATGCTGCCGATGCCGCCGGTTTGGTTCCCGCGTCGAGCTGGGAATCCCTTCATCGCCCACCCCGTGAACACTCCAGCCGAGACGGTGGCGACGGCTCGAACGGCGTCTGGATGTAGCGGGCGCGGCCGGGTGTCCCAGGGACTCACGACCCCCCGGACGGGGAACAGGTCGGCCCTATGGCAAGTCGACCGTCTCGAGCTCGTCGTACCCGCGTGCCGGGACCACCGCATTTCGGGAAGTTGGCGGAAGACTGGTTTTCTTCGGTTCGCCGCAATCCGATCGCCTCGGATGGTCACTACCCGTCGAACATCGTCGGGGAGGACGAGCCTGCCCTCACTGGTTCGTACCATGGCAATCAACCAAGACGACCTCAAAACCGCGTGGGTCCAGCAAGGAACGAAGCCGAACTGCGGCTCTTGCTGCGTCGCATCGATCTTCAACTACGCAATCCCCCTGAGTCGGGCACTCCGAGGACGGCAGCCGATGCACGAACGGCAATACATCGGTCTCACCATCAACGGTGTCCATAACCTCGGCAGCCTGTCGGCGAAGATTTTCGGTTGGTTCAGGGGAACCCAGCAGCGCCGCGAAGCATTCGCAGTACGACAAGTCAGGGTGATCAACAGGAGGTCTCACTGGGGCGGCCTCTCCAACGCGATTGCCGGGGGAGACCGGAATAGACCATACGTCGCCCCAGGCGACCCCACCTACTGGCTCCGCAGAGAGCGATTTCTCCTTCGAGAGTTTAGCGCCGGTGTCTCGGGCCACTTCATCATTCAAACTGGACCGAGCGCCTTCTGGAACCCTCACTGTACAGCACAGCAAGTGCCAACCTCGAGAGAGACCCTCGCGCGACTCCACCCCGAATTTCACGATCGCTCGGACGCGCTTGAAATCGACGTAGAACCCTAGACACCTTTTGCTCTTTCGTGAACGGCCAACACGCCCGGACGCACGCACCTGCCGGCTCGGGTTCAACATGGGCAACGGTGTGCCCATGTTGGGCAAGCATTGCGCAAACTGGGTCGGGGACCGGGCCGTTTCGGGGAACGCACCGGGTGGATGCTCGGAATCAACTGCATGCCCCTACGGAATGCGCGCCTGGCGCCAGCGATTCAATAGTAAGACTACGCGGTGGGTTCGGTTCGAGGATCAGGAATAGATAGCTATCAGGCTTGGTCTCTACTGATTCGCCCCGACGAGGTCAAGCATCTCGTCCCGCAGGCCCGCGCGCTGAGGTCGGGGACCTGCCCCGCGTCGGTTGCCGCTTCAACGGTCATCCAAGGCCTGCTCAACTACAAGCGGGATACGAAACGGGTCTCGCGTCGATCGGCGGGTGGTCGCCGAAAGATCTCACGCCGGGTCCCTGTCGAGGAGGCACTGTCGCCACGGACCTCGATACGGCGTGGTCGTGGTGATTGTGAGGACTTTTCAATCGCGACGGTCTCTCTACTCATCGCCATGGGGCACACCGCGGCGGTCGGGATCGGCGAGCTGTCTGTGGAGGGAGGGGTCGAAGGACATGCTTGGGTCATCGGGCGGGACCGTACACGTTGGTATCAGCTCGAGCCCCAAACCGGCGAGGTCGTTCGCTACGCCACCAACCCCGTGACCACGCCCGTCACCGGAGCAACGCTTACGCTCTCTGGTCTCATCGTGTCGAACCATTGTCGCCAAGAGACCGCGGCCCTCATCCTACCCGACGGTCGCCTCAAACCGGTTGCTTAGAGACCCACGGTGAAGAAACCGGCGCGGCGAACAGCCGTGAAGAGGACCGGCTCCTCGCTTCTACACCGCCAGTCGTTGACCTGAGGCGCACTCTGGGGGTGGAGTTCGTTCTCGAGTCCATACGTGGTGGGTCCTGGCGGAGGATGGCTGGGAGAGTTGACCGCGCTGGGAGAGCTGCTGCTGTTCCCCGCCAGCTCCGGCATCGGGCAACTCGACGCCTCCGGCCCGGCCGGGTTGTCGGCGGGCGCGAGGATCGCGTGTCGACCCACGGCTGATAGACTCGCCGTAGATGGCCAGGACGATCGTCGTCACCCTCGATGGAAACGAATCCAGCTTCGGGTTTTCCCGCCTCGACCGCAAGAAGCTGTACGCGACCCGAAAGAGAATCCCCCTCGACTCGGACGGCGACCCGTGCAAGCGAGCGACCCTGACGGACGACGGCTCGATGCTGGTGACGTCCGGGATGACCAGCCAGGGCTACTTCGACCGGACGGGTCGATGGGTGCAGGGCAGCGAGCTCGTAGGCCTGGACACCGAGGGGCAACCGGTCGAGAAGCACCCTTCGACCCTCGGTGCCGCACAGGCGCTGATCGAGGTCGAACCGGACGCTCTCCTGAACGCGGCGGTCACGACGGTCTACATGCTCGATGCAGACGAAGTCGACGACGCGCTACAAGCCCGGCTGGATGAGGGGAGCATCTTCCGGTTTCCCTTCAACATGAGAGCCGACTATCACGTCGAGACCGCGTTCCTGGTGGCCAACGAACACGGCACCTTTGCGCTGCTGGGTGACGCGTTCGAGACCCCGTGGTGCACCCTCGAACAGCCCGTCCTCCCCGTCGACGAGGATGACGAGGACGACAGCGACGAACTCGACTTCGAGATGTTCTAGAGGACGTCAGACCATGCGACAGATCCATATCGCCAACGCCGGCGGCCGAGATGCCACCGTCACCTTCGCCTCCGCCAAAGCACCCGCAGGTCCCAAGCCAGGCTTGCCGGGTCAAGAGATCGAGTTTCGACGCTACCTGGCCGCGACCCCTGCCACCATGCACGGGCAGCTCGAGGCGACCCTAGGCGCGGACTATGGCGACCAGCTTGTCGCCGGGGATCCCGAGGTTGACCTCGAGATTGTCGGCCGACAGTTCGTCCCCTCAGCCCGGGTGTTTTTGACCGCCAAGGGTGACGTCATGCATGCCATCCCAAATACCGTCGAGGTCATCCTCAACCCCGACGGCAGCGAACGCGAGCGCCGGGCTCCACAGGACCAGCACGCCAACGTCAATGCCGAGCTGCCCGTCCGCTGGACAGGCAAGACAATGAAGAAGCGAGACGCGGTCCGGAAGTTCGCGTTCACCCGCACCATCGCCCTCGCCCACGTCGACGGTCTTAGCTTCGACTTTTTGGCCGCGATGGCGAAAGAGCTCGCGAAGTCCGACGAAGTCGTCCTGCTCGGAGGCGGCAGCACCGGCAAGGAGCCGTTGGTGCTCCAGGAGAACGGTTCCCCGTATCGAGCCTTTCTCGAGGGCCGCGTCGACGGAGACAAGTTCGCCTTGTTGCTCCACCTCAGCCACCTCGAACTCAAGCGCCCCGCTCCCGCCAAGGCCGACCAAGCACAGTAGCGCCATGCCCAGCTTCAACACCGAAAGCGCACGGCCGTGCGGCAAAGGCCAACACAGCCCCGCCGGCTCCGTCACCCACCCCGAACTTGCCAGCGCCATCCGTCGCTACAAACGAGGCATCGCGAGCCGCTACACCGCCCTGGTTCCCGACGAGCTCGAAGGACGCCTGCCTCCGGGTCCGTACCTTGTCTCTCCGAAAGTCGATGGTGAGCAGTGGTGCATGGTGTTCGAGGATGGAGACGTGTTTCTCGCCAACCCCGCAGGCCGAGTTCTCAGCGGAAACATCCCGGTCCTCGAGGAGGCGCGGAAAGCCCTTCCGCAAACCCGCGGCACAACCGTGATCGCAGGCGAGCTGTTCGCCGCTCGGAAAGAAGGCCGCTCTCGGCACGGCGACCTCGCGAGCGCCCTTTCGGGGGAGGCCAAGGCGCAGGTCGAGCGCGTAGCGTTCATGGCCTTCGACCTCGTCTGGGGCGGAGACAGCGACGCCATGATGCCGTTGACAAGCTACAAGGAGCGCTTCGACGTCGTTCAGCGTCTGCTCGGCGGCGGAAAGCGACTGCGCGCGGTCAAGAGCGAGGGCTGTGACACCAAAGCCGAGGTCTCCGAGCTGTTCGAAACCTGGGCAGCAGGGGGCAAGGCGGAGGGCCTCGTCGTGCGCACCCCGTCGCAGCACACCTACAAGGTCAAGCCGAGCGTCACCATCGACGCGGTCGTCATCGGCTACACCGAGCGTACCGAAGACCCGACCCAGCTCAGCTCCCTGTTGTTGGCCCTCATTCGACCCGACGGCACGTATCAAGTCATCGGACACTGTGGAAACCTCGGAAGTGAGGATCACAGGCGTACGCTTGGCGAGGCCGTGCGGCCGCTGAGCTGTACCTCAAACTACAGCGAGGCGAACACGAGAGGCGCCTTGTTTCAGACCGTGCGTCCCAGTGTCGTCGTAGAGATCCGAATCAGCGATGTTCAAGGCGACACGTCCGCCGGAGACCCCGTGCAGCGCATGGTCCTCGTCCATGACGACGACGCGTGGCAGGCGAGGCGGCGAATGCCCGGAGTCAGCATCCTGCACCCTCGCCTGGTACGCGTCCGCGACGACAAAGAAGCTGTCGTGGGCGATGTACCCGTTCGACAGGTCTTCGAACGCGTCCTTGTCACCGAAGCGGATACCTCCGCGCCTCCGGCCGAGTTGCCCAAGAGCGAAGTCGTGCGCAGAGAAGCGTTCACGAAGGTGACCAAGGGCAAGACCGCCGTTCGCAAGCTGTTGGTTTGGAAGACCAACAAGGACAGCGTCGACCCCCTCTTTCCCGCGTACGTCGTGCACTTCACCGACTACAGCCCCGGTCGCAAGGACCCGCTCAAGCGAACGGTCCGGCTGGCACCCGATGAGGTCACCGCAACCGCACTCGCCGAGGAACTCCTTGCCAGCGAGATCAAGAAGGGCTGGAAGCCTGCCTAGGCATAGGCGGCCGAGAAGCGACGCAGGGGCGTCGTCGGGAACGGCGTTGATATGCGAAGGATTGCTGGCCCTGGACTCGAGCTGATATTGAACGACCGCCTGTCAACCTCGTTGTTCCCGGGCCTGGGACAGGGTCGGGCTCCAGCCCCGAAGGCGGGGGACGAGATGGGTCTCTTCGACGAACGGGGAGAAGCATTGAACCGTTGGGGCCCGGAGCTCCGGAGGTGCCCCCAGGTTGGGGTCGGACGACTGTTAGCTAGTCTTCGAAGAAGACGTTGTCGATCCAGAATTCTTGGCCGCCTACGCCGAACATGTCGATCTCGGTGCCGGCGGGGCAGTCGATCTCAACCGACCCGTTGAAGCCCCCGGGGATCGCGTTCTCGGTGACGGTGACGTCGCAACCGCCGACGACGTCACCGTTGACGAAGATGGGGCGGCTGACATTGCGCAGGTCGCCATTGACCCCGATGTTCACGTTGCCGCCCAGGTAGGCGTAGCGGTACGACGCGAAGACTGCGGGGGTGTCGGGGGTGACGCGGACGTTGATGTTGTTGAGCTCGAGTTCGTGGGCGAACCCACCTGCGCGTGCGCTAAGGTCCACTTCAGCGAAACCGGTGGCAGTCCACGTGCCATTCCACCATTGGAACTGCTTGAACTCGACGGTGGAACCGGCAGGAGTCAGCGAATCTCCCACGACGTACTGGGTGCCGGCGGTGAGACTGGTGAAGGGATAGAAGTACGACGCTGCGGCGGCCGTTCCTGCGGTGAGGAGCGCGGCGGTGGCGAGAGCGATGGGGGCGGTGCGTCGCAGAAAACGAGCGGTGAGGTTCATGCGCTCTCCTTCGCGCCTCACCTCGGCCCAATGACAAGAAAAAGACCGGGAGAGGTTTGCGGTTTATCGAAATGAAGTGGGAGCTCAGAGATAGGCTCGGAGAGCGGAAGGGGGCCTCCCGCCGAGAGTGCGCGTTGTGTCGAGCCGGGGCCGTGTATTCGCGCACCAGAGTGACGAAGGGTCTCAGAAGCGAGGCGCGGACGCACCAGGCCAGCGCGCCGCTGCAAGCGCCAGCACGGTCTTCGTTGGCCGGGACGCTCATCAGGGGAGCGAGAACAAGGGTCGCTGTCCGCGAGGCTCGGCGGCAATGTCCTCAGGGGTTGTCCCGGTCCGAGTGACACCTCTGGGCCCATGCACAGCGGGCGCATGCGGAGGTGTCGACGCGAAAGCGTTGCCGAACAGCTCGGTAAAACCGAGCCTCCTTTCGTCGTGTCCAACCCCTTCGTGCCGGTCGACTCGCAAACGTGGGCGGAGTTCTACCAGCAGGGTGGAGCCGTCATGCACGCCATCTTACTGATCGCGGTGGTCGGGTTCGCGGTGGTGCTCGAGCGATGCTGGTGGCTCCGCCTCGGGCTGAACACCAACGTCCCCAAACTGATGGCGCTGGTGCAGGGGTGCATTCTCGCCGGGGACACCGCGGCCGCGCTGCGGCTTTGCGCGGGGCACTGCTACATCGAACGAGTGGTTCGAGCTGGGTTGATGGCGGGGGTCGACCCGGTGCGTGCCCAGTCGGCGGTCGAGGAGGAACAGATGCTGATCGTGCCGAGCCTTCGCCGGTTCCTGCCAAGCCTAGCGACCTTGGCCAGCCTTGCGATGCTCGTCGGGCTGCTCGGCACCACCTTTGGAATGATCTCCGGATTCGGCTGCCTGGCGACAGTCTCCGCCGCCCAGCGTGCGGGCGCCCTGGCCATGCACATCTCAGTCGCCGTGCACAGTACCGGCTTCGGCATCTTGGTGGGCATTCTGTTGCTGAGTGCGCGTCTGGTCCTACACACGGTTGCCGAGAAGCTCGTAGCCCAAGTGGCTCTGTCCGGCGCCAAGGTTGTCAATCTGGTCCGCGTCATCCGAGAGCCGCTCCCGTCCGGTGCGGCCCCCTACCGCTGAATAGGCTTCGACGTCTGCCGACTCGCCCAGCGATTGGAACGCCGGCGGTTGGGCGAAATGAAGAGGGAGGTCAGAGGCAGGCTCGCATTCGTTGGCCGGGACCCTCGTCAGGGAAGCGAGAACAAGGGCAACTGTCCGCGAGGCTCGGGCCGTGGGGGCCGTGCGAGCACCACGAAGCTCGGCTGCAATGTGCCCCCCCGAGGATCAACAGGCCGACGGCCGCAACATCCGAGTGTGGACCCAGGCAAGGGTCGATCCGCTCCCCCATGTAGGTGTAGTGGAGATCCGTCAGCAGAACATCCATCCCCACGGCGACGCCCGGCAGTGCGCACACCCAAAACACGCCAGCATCACAGATTGCCGCCAGCAAGCGTCGCGAAGTCGCATGGACAAAGCCTTCGTGAACCTGGTCGGCTGTGGACATGGAGTCTCGACAAGGCGCGACGTTGTTCATGCACGAAGGCTGTTCTGACAGACTCGTCATTCCAGGCATGGCTCGTACCAGGCCATCTTCTGCGTACGGTAGGCTTCTGCCTCGGCGTCGGCGTTGGGGTACGCTTCGTAGCGGGCGGTCGCCCACGCTTCCCAGTCGGCGTCGACCTGCTCGAGGGACGCCCCCAGCACGGCCTCGACGGCCTCCCGGTCCCAGCCTTCACGTCCGGCCGCCAGGTCCAACAAGACCTCCCGCCCCAGCTCCTCACTCACGTAGCGGAACCATGACGCCCGCAGGATGTAGGACTGCCCCTGGCAGCGCAGGCTCAGCTCCTCATGCCGCTCGCGATAGTCCGCCAGCGTGGGCCCGCCCTCCAGCAGCCAGTGGCCGACGACCACGTCCTCATCAAAGCCAAAGAGCGAGAACCCGGTCTTGCCTGGATCGACCTGCAGCGCCACGTACTCCGCCCAGCCCTCCAAGTAGAAGCCAGAGTTCTCGATGTCCTCCACCGCCGGGCCCACCAAGTCGTCATAGGCGATGGCGTGCACGAGCTCGTGGGCGTACATTGAGTCTCGGCTTCCTCCTCCTCGCACTGGCCGTGCTCGCGGCTCGAAGCGAGCACACGACACTCGACCTGGAGCCAGACCGGATGCTGCTTCCGTTCGTCGCCATTCTGGGCTTCGCGGGGTGGAACGCGCTCGTGCTACGAACAGGTCGACCCCGCCGCAGCATGCACCCTTGATGCGATGAGCGACCGGCTCCATTTCGCTGACACGCCTGTCTGCACACGACTTCCAGACTGGTGATCGTCCGTGGACGGTGCCGGATCGATTGGAGAAGATGCCACGGTGCGTCGGTCGTTCGCAGGTTGGGTGGTGTGTCTTCCGGCTCTCGTTGTCCTGCTGGGATGCGGGGATGATGGGACTGGCCTGAGCACGAATTCCGAGGCAGGAACCACGGGTCAAACCTCGGCGACCACCATCCCAGCTCCTTCCACTTCCACTTCATCCACGCCCGGCGGGACGGGTGGAACGGGAGACACCGACGGCACTGGATCCTCAACGGGATCCCAACCCTTCGAAGCGTGGGAAGTCGAGGTCTACTCTGGCGCGGCAACGCGAGTTGAAGTTTGGATCTTTGCCGAAGCACACGACGGGACCCCGGTGCTCACCGCATCCCTCGAGAACGACGGTCGAGGAAACTGGAGCACCGCGTTTGGCGAAGAGGAGCTGCAGGACGCTGGGCTCGAGACAATCTACTACGGTTTTCGAGCCTGGGGCCCCAACTGGCCGTACGACCCAACGTGGGAGCCAGGCTCGATCGCCGGCTTCGTTGCGGATGTCGACAGCGATGGCAATCGCTTCAACCCCAACAAGCTGCTCATCGATCCCTATGCGCGCGAGATCAGCCACGACCCGCAGTCGGTGGAGCACGGCGGCTACGATGTCTACGCATCAGGCCCCGACTACAGGCTGATCGATTCTGCGCAGCGGGTGCCGAAGAGCATCGCCCTCGTCGATCTTCCAGCCCTGCCTGCTGGGCCCGAGCGTCCATTCACCGAAGACGTTGTGTACGAGGTGCATGTTCGTGGCCTCACGTTCGCGGACACCTCACTCGACGAAGGGTGTCGCGGGACCTATGCCGCTGCTGCGAGCAAGGCCGAGCACCTCGCGAATGTTGGGTTCACAGCAATCGAGTTTCTCCCGATTCACGAGACCGACAACGACCGAAACGACCTGGTCAATGGCGACGACAATCACTGGGGATATTCGACCATCAACTACTTTGCCCCCGACCGTCGTTATGCGTGCGACAAGTCCCCAGGCGGCCCCACCCGAGAGTTTCGCGAAATGGCCGAAGCGTTTCACGCGGCGGGGATCAAGGTGTTCATCGATGTGGTCTACAACCACTCGGTTGAAACCGACACCTGGGGAAGCCCTGACACCGCGGCGATCTTCTCGATGCGAGGCCTCGACAACGCCAACTACTACGAGACCGCCGATGGTGGGCTTGGCTACGTCAACAACTCGGGGGTGGGCCCCAACCTCAACGTGGCCCGCGAACCGACCCAGCGGTTGATCCTCGAGTCGCTGCGCTATGCCCACGAAGTGCTGGGCGTGGACGGGTTCCGTTTTGACCTCGCGTCGGTACTGGGCAACAGTTGCGAGACCGACTGCTTCAGTTTTAGCGGCACGGGACTGCTCAGCGACATTGCCCTGACGGCCCGTGACGCCAGGGGTGGAGCGGGCGTGGACTTGCTGGCCGAGCCTTGGGGGATCGGCCCTGGGACCTATCAGATCGGCAATTTCCCGCAGGGGTGGTCAGAGTGGAACGGCCAGTTCCGCGACATCATTCGACGAGACCAAAACCGCTACGACGACGAGAACGTATCCCCAGGCGACATCATCCGCAGACTGCAAGGAAGCCCTGACCTCTACGCAGACGACGGGAGAGGTCCCGTGGCGTCGCTCAATTTCTTGGTCGCACACGACGGTTTCACACTGCACGACCTGTACGCCTGCGACGACAAGGCCAACGACCAAAAATGGCCCTACGGACCCTCGGACGGGGGCTCTGACCAGAACGACTCGCGCGACTGGGGCGACGCGTTTGCACGTCGAAAGGTGGCCCGCTCGGGTGTCGCTCTACTCATGAGTGCGGCGGGGGTACCCATGCTCAACGGGGGCGACGAGTTCCTGCGCACGCTTCAATGCAACAACAACCCCTACAACATTGACTCGCCCGCCAACTGGCTCGACTGGGAGCAGACACAAACAGAGTCCGACTTCGTCGATTTCGTGCGCTCGATGACCTCTTTTCGAGCCCGGCACCCTGCGATCGCACGCAACGGCGATTTCTACCTCGATGCGCGCTGGCTCGATGACAGCGGGCTCGACATGGACGATAGCTATCGGACCAACACATCATTCCACTACGTCGGAATGCTGTTGCCCACCGCCGGGGTCGAAGGCGAGACCGCGGACGCGATCTACTTGGGCTACAACGGCTGGGGAGGCTCGATCACGGCGAACCTGCCTCCCCCACCCGCGGGGACTCAGTGGTACCTCGCAGCTGACACGAATGTCGCACAACCTGTGGCCGAGCCTGCAGCTCAGACAACATCGGGCGGGCAGATCCTCGTCGCCGATCGCAGCGTCGTGCTTCTTGTCGCCAGATAGCTCCGGTTGGGGGCGTTTTCGGCGGTGGGCCGAACGGCTTGCTCCACAGCTGGGTTTGGATCCCAGCCCGGGGCGAGGTGTTCTTGTACCGCGGCTGCGGACGTCCACGGACCGGGGACCAGCAGGACTTCGCGAACCAAGGCTCTCAGCGCCCGGCGAGCTCTCCACGTCTCTGCTCGACCATCTGTACCCGCCAGCCTGCCAGCCCCGTGCTGCGGTCGTGTTGCCAGCGACCTTTGACAACGCGGAAGCGAACGTTGCGGCGCTGAGCGGCCCCGTCCACCAACACCCCGCCCAATCGCAACACATCCCCTTCCTGCGGGCTGTACTCGAAGTCGAACGCCTCCCCCGCGTCGAGCGCGACGCGAATCGCATCGATACAGCTCTGCTCGTCTGCGTTGAAGCGCGGCATCATCGCGCGACCGCGGCGATGCGAGACCGGGATGGACAGGTCCTGACGCTCGAGAATCCAGTCTGGATCCGCGAGGGTCTCGCCATCGCAAGAACACAGTACGATCCGCTCGGAGAGCCTGCACATGGCAGGATCGTACACCCGCAGCTCTTCACGGACAGCGAGGCGCTCTCCAGACCGGCGGTAGACGACCCGCGTGTTGGCCAAGTCCAACAAGCCCGCGGAGGGGCGTCTGGGGCGGCTGCGGCGCTTTGCCGAGTCCGGTGTACGCATGGGCGCCGACATGGCGCTCGGGCGCGAGGGTGCTGGCGCAGAGAAGGCCGCGGAGATGCTCGGCAGCGATTAGGAGCGGATGAGTAGGGCAGGCGGGCAGCGAGCGCGGTCCAAGGGGAGCGGGCCAGCAGGGGGGTGAATAAGGACTGGGCGTGGGAGACCGGAGGCATAGGGGGCGAAAGGGGCCCCGCAGCCGACCACCTCCGGAGGCCCAACGTTTCATATACCGTCACCATTCGCCACCTCAGTTCTTCGGTTCACACTCGTGTTCAAAGTACCCTGCGTGTAAGCGGGTCGAAACACAGTGGTTGAAGAGCGACCCTGTTGAAATCCACCTACCATGTTCGCACTTCCGCCCCGAGCGCCCGGCGAACTTCGTAGAGAGTCCTGTGGAGCTCGCGGCCGCCCAAAAAAACCCAGATCGCTTGTACTCCTGGCCAGCCGCGACTACCGTTGCATCGCGGCGCCCGTGTGCGCTGTCGCGCGCCCCCACTCGCGCACGGCTTGGAAGGTGTTTCGTGCGGTCCTTGGCAGCGTTCCTGGCTCTCTCCCCCCTGCTCGGACTTGGGTGCGGTCGCACGCCTACGGGAGTCTTCGCGGGGGCGACGGGGGGGAACGGCGCGAGTGCGACGGTCGGCGCGACCGGCGATGGGACTCGGTCGAGCGGGGACACCGACGACAGCCACTCGGTCACCTCCTCCCCCGGTGACACCAGCGGCACAGGGGAAACGACGGACGCCAGCACCTCGACCGGAGCGCTCAACTGCGAGGACACGCCGGAGCTGTGCTTGGTGGATGTGACGCTGCGGCGTGCCGTCGACGTCCTGTTCGTCGTCGACAACTCCGGGTCCATGGGCGACGAGCAAGGCACCTTGTCCGCGAGCTTTGCCTCGTTCATCGACGTTTTGGAATCGCAGCAAGTTGGCGCGAACTACCGAATCGGCGTCGCCACGACCGACGGCAGCGGATCGATACGCGCGACAAGCTGCCGGTCCCGACTGCCCGAGTTCATCTTCAGTGGCGCGCTCGGAATGATCGATGAGCGCCAACGCGGATGCTTGGATGTCTGCGAGCTCGACAGCATCGACTTGCCGGACCCGTGGGTTGAGAAGAGCAACGGGTCGACCAACCTGCCGCCAGGCGTGAGCCTCACGGAGGCCTTGCAGTGCATCGGCCCTCAGGGGATCAACGGCCCCGGCTTTGAGGCACCGCTCGAGTCGATGCGCCGCGCGATCGTCAACGACGCCCCAGGGTTCTTTCGACCCGATGCCCTGTTGGCTGTCGTGTTCGTCACCGACGAGGCCGACTGCTCCGCCACCCTCGACAACCACAACTGGCTGCGCGACTTCGGATCAGTGTTCTGGAGCGACCCGACGGCCGCGACCTCGGGCGCATGCTGGGGCGCCGGCGTTCGGTGTGCGGGCGGACCCGGCGTATACGACGACTGCGAGGCCGTCGACTTCGACCGGGACGGGCTGGAGACCGAGGTTGAAGATGAAGCGGTGTTGTTCCCCGTCGACCGATATGTCGACACCTTGCGCGACCTCGCCGAACAGAAGCAAGCGGCCGGCGGACAGGGAGAGGTCTTCGTCGCGCTGCTGGGCGGCGTGCCATTGGGCCACCCCCAGACCGGCGAGCACTTCTACGCGGACTCGGCGTTGCCGGAGTTCAACGGGCAATATGGAATCGGCCCCGGGTGCGGGGTGGGTACTGAGACCGTCCTGAGTCCTCCCGGTATCCCCCCGGTGCGGTTGCGCGAGTTTGCCGAGGCCTTTGCCAACGAGACGCGCAACATGTTCTCCATCTGCTCCCCTGACTATGGCGTCGCGCTGGCCGACATCGCCGGGTCCATCGGGGAGATCAGCGAGCGTGCGTGCGTCGGCGGGTGCGTCGCCGACAGCGACCAAGACATCCCGGGACTGCAACCCACCTGCTCCGTCGTTGAGCAGTTTGGTGACGGAATGCCCGACGTCACGGTGCAGGCCTGCGTCATCGATGGGGACACCTGGTCGTTCCCCTCCGAGGAGGCGAATGCATGCTTTCGACGGCTGACGGACGAAACAGGGGCCACCGCCACGCCCTTGGACGACCTCTCGACACAGTGCACGACCCTCGGCGCCATCTTGGAGTTTGTCGTCGAGCGTCGCAACGACGCGCCGGTCCCCGCCGGAACGACGGTGCGGGTGACCTGCGAGTTGGCTGTGCCGCTCGGTCAAGTCTGCGTGTGACTCTCCTGTGAGCGCCATTCGTCCGACGGGATGGCTGGACCCGGGCCCAACGGGCCGTACGCGGGACTGTTCCTGTGGTGCCTGAGAACCCTCGAGAGCGCCTGCTCGGGTCGAGGGCCCTTTTTCGCGGGTCGCGCCGGAACCTCTTGACAGGAATAGTGGATAAGTTAGCTTTGGATATGCGTGTGCTGGCTTGGCCCCGGGCGGCTACGGGTCCCGATGATGGCGTCGCAAGGTGCCCCGAGGACGACCGTGCCTCCTTCTGCGAAGTGAACGATCCTCAGGCCTGGAGCGACGTGGAGTGCCTGCCGTACTTGGACGACCCACAGCCCGAACAGGCCGCAGTCGGCCACTGCGACGTCGCGAGCTGAGGCGATGCAGGATCTCAAACCCATACCCTTGGTACTCGTTGTGGTGATCGGTTGCGGTCCGGTGGTCTCAGCGGACCCATCGACTGAAGCCGGCAGCACGGGCTCTGCGGGGGACACTTTGATCTCGCCCACGAGCGGGGTTTACACGGCTGGGAGTTCGACATCCGGGGGCCCGTGGGAGGCGACGACGTCCGTCGATACGGGACTCCCGTCGTCCGGCGACGACGGTCTGGATGATGGCGGTGGTTTCCTAGGTTCCACTTCGGGGTGCGGCGCCGGGCTGGAGGACGGCTACCTCGCGCACTGCGGGGTGGGCCTCGAGTGCAGCACATTCGAGCAAAACTGTCCTGAAGGCGAGGCGTGTCGACCTTGGGCCAACGACGGTGGCGAAGCCTGGAACGCGCGAAGATGCGTTCCCGTCTTTGCGGACCCGGACGCGGAACAGGTGGGCGAGGTGTGCAGTGTCGAGGGCAGTGCTGTTTCGGGTGTCGACAGCTGTGATGTCGGGCTGATGTGCTGGGGCGTCGATCCGGACACGCTTCTGGGCACCTGCGCGCAGCTGTGCAGCGGGAGCGCGGACGACCCCGCCTGTGCCGACGCCAACGAGACCTGCATGGTGGCCAACGACGATAACGTCGCGGTGTGTCTGCCCTGGTGCGATCCGCTCGTGCCCGACTGCAACGAGGGGTTCGGGTGCTACCCGGGCTCCGAGCAGACTTTCGTGTGTCTGCGAGAGGGCGCGGGGGTGGAACTCGGCGAAGTCTCTCATCCGCAGTGTGCACCGGGGTCGTTCTGGGCGAGCGCGGAGGCGGTGCAGGGTTGCGTCGACGATGAGCCGTGTTGCACCTCCTACTGCCACGTGGAGGACCCCGAGGCCTGCGGCCCCGATGTGGAGTGCGTGCCGTACTTCGAACCGACGATGCAGATCTACAACCCGCTTGGCTACTGCAGCGTTGCCGACTGAGTCCCATGTCCTCTCGAAGTCAGTTCACGAACCTCGCCCTGTTGGGACTCTGTGTCGCGGCGCTGGGTTGCCGGCCCGTGGTTGCCGAGGACGACCCCTCCGGGGGATCGACCTCGTCGAATGCGCCGGGGTCGGCGTCAGGCGACGTACCCGACCCTTCCACCAGCGGGACTCCGATGCCCCCGACGACCGGAGTGCCACCCGACCCGACCGGGACTCCACCGGGGACCTCGGGCAGCACCACCAGCGGCACGTGGGGCAGCTCGAGTGACGATGGAGGTTTCATCATCGACCCCGACGGGGGTTGGTGCGGCGCCGGCCTGCCCGATGGCGTCTTGGCGCACTGCACCTGGTGTGACCCGAAGGCGCAGGACTGTGCAAAGGGGGAGACCTGCAAGGCTTGGGCGAACAACGGCTCTCCGATGTGGAACTCGACCCGCTGCGGACCCGTGGATCCCGAGCCGGGCCAACGGGGGGAGCCCTGCGTGTCCGAAGGAAGCGCGGCCTCGGGTATCGACAGCTGTGACATCGGGCTCATGTGTTGGAACGTCGACGCCGAAACGTTGGAGGGCACGTGTGTCGAATACTGCGACTTCTTCGGCGGTGGGGGAATCCGCTGCTCCGATGTGGACGAGCGTTGCAGCGAGTTCAATAACGGCGTCCTTCCGCTTTGCCTGCCCTCGTGCGACCCACTCGCGTCCGCGTGCGCTGACGGTTTCGGCTGCTACCCGGGATCGGAGGACGACTTCGTGTGCATCCGCGAAGGCGATCCCGTTCACCTCGATGTGTTCCATCCGGAGTGTCCTGCGGGGACATTCTGGGCAGCCCCCGATGCGATCGAAGGCTGCGTCGACGACCTGCCGTGTTGCACTGCGTTCTGCGACATCACCGTCCCGGACTCCTGTGGCCCCGACGCGGAGTGTCTGTCGTACTTCGAAGGGGACCTTCCAAAAGTGAACCCGCTCGGTTTCTGCAGCGTGGCGAACTAGGCGAAACCATGCACGTGCGACCACCGAAACCCTATGGCCTTGTCTGCGCCTTGCTGGTGGCCGGGTGCACGGACATCGCCCCCGGCACTGACGCTTCGACGGGCGCAGGCGGGACTGGCGTGGAGACTGCGGGCACATCTGGGCCCTCCGGACCGGTGGGAACCTCGGGAGGGCTCGGTGGCACGTCGGTGGCAGGCTCGGACTCGGACTCGGACTCGGACTCGGACTCGACGATGGGCGCGGCGGACGGCTCGGGCTCGGAGTCCGGGGACGGGTTGTTCATCGATCCGACCGGTTCGTGCGACTCGGGGCTTCCCGACGGCGTGTTGGCACATTGCACGCTCCCGGAGTGCTCCCTCTTCGACCAGGACTGCAACGAGGGGGAGACGTGCAGAGCCTGGGCGAACGACGGCGGTTCGGTCTGGAACTCAACACGCTGTGTCCCGCTCGTCGAGCAGCCCGCTCAGCCCGGCGAACCATGCACGGCCGAAGCGAGTGCCGTGTCTGGCATCGATTCGTGTGGCGCCGGGTCGATGTGTTGGGACGTCGACCCCGACACGCTCGAGGGGGTGTGCGCGCCGTATTGCACGGGGGCCCTGCTCGACCCGTCATGCGAGAGCGAGAGCGAGAGCTGCTTGCTCTTTTCGGACGCTCTGCCGCTGTGCTTGCCGCCCTGTGACCCACTCGCCGCGCAGTGCGGTGACGAGGCGACCTGTGCCTGGACACCGAACGATGCGTTCGCCTGTGTGGATCGGGCGTTCGTGCCCTGCCCCGATGGCACGAGGCACTACGAAGCCGGCAGAGGTCCGGCATCGCTGTGTGAGGACGACGAGCCGTGTTGTGTGCCCTACTGCAACACGGCCGACCCGCAGTCGTGCTCGAACGGGTTGCTCTGTCAGCCGTTCTATCTCACGCCGAACCCGGACCATCCGGACCTCGGCTTGTGCTGGCCCTTTGGCGGTTGAAAACAGCCGTGTGCGGCGCGAAGGAGAGTCATGTCGACCTCGGGGAGCGCGCTGTTCATGGCTTGGTTGTTTCCTGCTCCAAGGTGCTTGCAGTGACATCACGCCTCTGTCGGCGGGACTTCGTCCGAGGGAGCCGACGTGGGACCGAGGCGTCGAACTCAGCGCCGACGTCGACGTTCGCGGGCTCGAACGAACCCCAACGGGCCCTTTTTTGCGGAGCTCCGGACGACGATGGCGTCTTCGATTGACTTGGGCTCGGCGGTGACCCGGGGGGTGTTCGTCAATCCGAGCGACTCTTGCGCTGTCGAAAGTGGATGCGCACTGCGGTCCGATGGATCGCTCGGTCTACGCACTGACCAGCGACGAGGGAGAAACCTGCAGCCCGTCGGCGAGTGAAGGAGGGGGGCGCTTCGCGGTGTCCGCCTCTCGTTCCCGAGCCCGCGCGGTCGAAGTGCTTGACCGTCATCTTCGCGCTGGGTCTCGGGCATGTGACAATCCGAATCCTCAGCCGACTCGGGGCCTCAGCGACGGCCCCGTCGCTTCGTACCCGCCCGCTTGAGGAGTGCTCGAAAGTTGTCGCACTCGAGGTGCCGATCCTCCGGGCAGCGGGCGGCATGCCGAAGACCGTCGCGGATCGCGATGAGCTCGTCGATGGTCTGGTCGAGTTCGTCCGCCTTCGCCGCAAGAGCTGCGCGGTCGACCTCCACGCCGCCGTCCGGAATCAGCGCGGTCTGGATCTCATCGAGGGAGAAGCCTGCCGTCTTCCCGAAGGTGATCAGCTTGAGCCGGTCGAGCACGCCTTCGCCGTATTGGCGCCGTAGGCCCCGCCGGCCGGTGGACGCGATGAGGCCCTTGGCTTCGTAGTGGTGCAGGGTGGACGGCGGCAGCCCCGACTGCCTCACGACGTCTGCGATGTCCATCGTTGCGCCAGGCTAGCACGCACCTCACGAGGCGCCGGGGCCCGGCTTGTGGGCGATGAAGTCGATCAGCGCGGAGGTTCCGGTGTGACCGGCGCCTTCGCTGAGGTTCGCGTCGTACGACTCGAGCGCATCGACCTCGAGCTCCGGGAACGCCGCGCGCAGCATCGACTCGGTGTACATGCACTCGGCCAACGGGGGACCACCCACCCCTCCCAACTCGAGATGCTCCGGCCGATAGCCGTGGAGCATCAGCGTCCCTCCGGGGCGCAGCGTGGCGCTGAGCCCCTCGAACACGACGTCGCGCTGCTGGGGGAGGAGGAATTGGATGAACACGGCGACCACCAGATCGTAGGCGTTGGAGGTCCACGGCCAGGCGAGAATGTCGGCGACCGAGAACGCGACCTCGACCCCGCGTTCGGCGGCCAGTCGCTGGGCCTTCGCGACCGCAACCTCCGAAACGTCCATCGCGGTCACCTCGAGCCCGGCCTCGGCCAGGAACACGGAGTTCCGTCCCTCGCCGTCGCCCACCACCAGGGTCCGTGCACCCGGCGACAGCCGTTGCGCATGCTTGGACAAAAACGCCGCCGGTGCGGTCCCGAACAAGAACCCCTCGGCGGCGTACCGCTCGTCCCACATCCGGGCCTTCGACATTTCCTCCTTCATCCCTGTTTCGTAGCACCTCGAGTCGACTTGAGGTCAAGCGAGCGAGTGCGGCGG
Source organism: Nannocystales bacterium (assembly GCA_050633305.1). Classification (GTDB taxonomy): domain Bacteria; phylum Myxococcota_A; class Polyangia; order Nannocystales; family Nannocystaceae; genus CAJXVA01. Next base: position 37,802 of record JBOEGF010000040.1, on the reverse strand, counting down.
CGCGCCGATCACCGTGCGCGTCTCCGAGGCTACGAATACGGTCCAGACAGTGACGATTGTGATCGCGACCCCACCGCGGGGAGTCTTTCCTGATGACGGGAACCCCCGTGCAAGCCGATACGGATCGATACCGTCATCGACATGCCCAGGGGCAGCATGTACCGGGCTGCGGCGACGGAACCGACGCGGCTCGAGTGCAGACCGTGGGTCACTCCGAGGCCGTGGCGTCATCGAGCATGCCCAACCGCTGCGCTCGCTCTTGCCACTTCTTGCGCGCCAGCTCCCGCAGGTCGGCGACGTTGTCGGCCTCGTCGACGATCTCGGTCCCGAACAGGGTCTCGACGACGTCCTCGAGCGTGACGAGGCCAGTGGCGGTGCCGTGGTCGTCGATGACCAGTGCCATGTGGGTCTGTTGCTCGAGCAGCCGCTCCAAGAGCTCGGACAGCGGCAGCTCGTCACCTACAGTCTTGAGATCACGCTGCAGGTCCGACAGCGGCGTATCCAGCTCATCGCGTGCCGCAGCCAGCAGGATCTCGCTCCGCAACACGTAGCCTGTGACTTGATCGAGCGTGCCTTGGTGAATCGGAATGCGAGAGAAGCGGAACGCCTCGTCACGCTCGATGAGGGCGCCGACGGTCTCGGTCTCGGACAGAGAAAAGATGACCGTGCGAGGGGTCATCACATCGGTTGCCCGCACCTCCCCCAGTCGAAACAGGTTGTTCAGGACCCGCCCCTCGCTGCCTGCGAAGAGGCCTTGCTGGGCCCCACGCTCCGCGATCGCGCTGATCTCTTCGCGACTCGGCTCCGTGCCGTGCTCGCCGCCTCCGAGCTTGCGCGTGATCCAGTTGGAGACCGGAACGAAGCCCGTATAAGTCATGACGAACGTGACGGGCACGAGCGCCGCGGCAACCGCCGGGGCCAACTTTTTCCAGTTCGTCGCGCCGAGTGACTTCGGGACGATCTCCGAGACGAACAAGATCAACACCGTGAGCACTCCGGAGATCACTCCCATCGGCACGCTGGCGAAGACCTTCGCCGACTGAGCACCGACTCCCGCTGCGCCCACGGTGTGCGCCACGGTGTTGAGGCTGAGGATCGCCGCCATCGGGCGATCGACGCTCGCCTTGAGCCGAGTGATGCGTTCGGCTGCAGCGCTACCGTCCTTCTCGAGCGCTGCCACGTAGCCAGGCGTGATCGACAGCAGCACCGCTTCGAAGATGGAGCACGCGAACGACACGCCCAGTGCAAGCAGCAGGTAGAAGACGAGCAAGCTGACGTCGGCACTCATGCGGTGGGCGGAGGATAGTCCACGAGGCCGGAGGCTTGAAGGGCCTCAGCGGGTCACGACAGCACCGCGCAGAGACCCACGTGCTCGAACCACATCACGCGGTCGATGTCGGCGGATACTGAGGACCCGCCAAGTCGCACCAGGGGTTGCTGCACCCGGTTTCGTCTTCACAACCTGGCACGACCTCCGGCGCTGGACAGACCGCGCCGGGCTGGCAGCCGCCAGTTTTTTCGCAGGTGCCGTTGCCATCCGAGTCGATGGAGAAACACAGCTCCGCCACGTCGCACCTGTCGCTCCCGGAGATCCGGGCGGTTCGATGGTTTGCCGGTTTCGGAAGACACGTCAGGGGTCGAACCGGACCGTTCCCTCCGGACACTCCCGCCCACCGTTCCGCCCTCCGTACCGATAGATCAACGTTTCTCGCTGCGGGCCCTCGCAGACGAACGCGACTCCATCGCGCGGGCACGGCCTGTAGAAATCGAACTGCGATGGTTCACACCAGTCCAGGAACTGAGTCTCGACCCCGTTCCAAGCCTCCACGCAGCTCTCGGGTCGCGGCTTGCACGATCCTCCGGGCAGTGAGGGCGGAAAGGGGTCGCCTGTAGACGGTGTGAACGGAATGTCCAAGCCGTAGTGTTCTCGGCCGGCGTTTCGCTCAGCCGCGTACCTCTCCAAGACATCTTTGGTGAAGAGCCCATTGCAGTTGTCACTTCGGTGTCTGTCGCCGCTCGAAAGCTCGCTCGCGGGAATCGGTGCCCGACCGATCTCGACGACGGCGTAGGAGCCCATCTCGCTCCGGAAAGCGACGGGGTAGCCGGGAAGCTGGTCGAACGCAGCGAAGAGTCGCTGGAGGTCGGCGGACCATGGGGGCGAGAGCCGGCGACGAAGCTCGTCGGCGAAGTCGCGGCCCGACAGAGGTGTATCCGTGGAGACCCAGAGGAACGTCGTCATCCCTTTTCGCGTCTTGGGACCGACGCGATACACCTCGGTGCCGGGCAAGCCGTCGCCCTCGGGGTTGGCCCACGCATCGGGAACCTTCGTCAGTACCGGGTCCGGAACCTCGAGTTCGCCGTCATCTCCTCGCGGGATGCGGAGTTCCTGCGAGATGTGCCCCCGGCCGTCGGTGGACCCGAACCAGGGGCACACCGCATGATCGAAGACCCACCACGTGCCCTCACCCTCGCGCCAAAGCAGGTCGACCGGCGGGGCCACGCCCAACGCTCCCTTCTTCGTCCGAACGGCGTCATCGGTGATCCAAAATTCGGTCTCCGACTCGACGTAGACCTCGCCGGTTTCGGTCCGCGCTCGGACGACGCGCCGTAGCAAGCGAGCATCCACCGTCTCGTCAGGAGGACCGTCGTCTTGCGGCATGGTGGTCGAGTCGTCCTGTGCTGCGGCGACAGGTTGGGGGGGCGACTGCTGCGAGCGTTTCGGCGGCGGCACGTCGGTTGGCGATGCCGCGGGCGCAGGCGCACAGGCGACGAGGAGCAGGAGCAGGACCTCGGAGAGGGGACGACGCGAAGCCACGATCACGTGGCCTCCGCGCGAACGGGCGACAGCCTCGACCACCGAAAAGGCCCGGCCTCGGCGTCCGCTTCGTCCATCCCCAACTCTTCGCGGATGTGGTGTGCCGACGAGGAGGCCATCCCCAGAACCACCGCATGCATGCCGATCCGACGGTACGATCAGCGCGAGGTTGCACGCCGTGAGCGTTCACTCCTCCTCGCACTCGATCCCCTGGGCCACGAGTTCGCCACCGGAACCCACCCGTGCGGGCGAGCCAGGCGTGACTCAAGGAACGCACCGCCAGTCGGCGATTGCCTGCCCCAAGCCGCGGCTTTCTCATCCCTCGCGTCGATCGTCACCCCCCTGCGCGCCGATCGGCCGACTCGCCGGGCCACAACCCTGGGTGGGGAAGCCGGGTCGGTCAACAACCCTGGGTCCGGGAGCCGCGGGGAGCCGGGTCCAACAGCCTCTGCTAACGTGCCTCGCAGTGTCGGACTCTCGCTACCAGAGAACCTTGCGCGAGCGTTGGGCCGCCGCACCAGAGTCCGACCCCCCGTCTCCTTGGAAACGAGCGAACAACGGAGTCGCCGGGGGCGTCTATGCCGTTGGCCTCGATGAATCGGGAGCGTTCCTGCTCTCGATCTCGGGTGCGGGCCGCTACGTGCTCGACTGCAAGACCGGCGACACCCTGGAACGCGTCCCAGACGACGACTCCGGTTCGTGGCTCGATACGAGCCGTCTCCTTGCCGAGGGTGTCGGCCCGCTCGGTGGCGCGATGGTGCGGGTGGCCGGGAGCTTCATCGGGGGTGGGTTGGCGACGACGACATCGGACGGATGGGGAGTCGGCCGCGCTGCGCCAGCCTGGCCGAACGAGGTGGTCTGGGTGGAGGAACCGGACAAACCCGGCTTCTACGAGAACGGCACGTTCCACAAGGTGTGGGATTGGGACGCCCCGTTTGCATACGGGTTCTCTGCCTCCGGGACGACGTTGGTTGTTGCGTGCAGCAACGAGATCAAGATCTGGACTCGAGAAGGATGAGCCTGGGCCCCATGCCGGCCTATCAGTCCTGCCACGCCGCCGCACGTGGCTGAAAGACCCCGACCCAGGGTTGTTTCGGCGGGGGTACCGGCGGTGGCCCCATGGCCAACCGTATGGCCCAGGGGCGGGCACCGTTGCGCAAGGGTCTTCCAGCCCGCCCGGAACATGCGGTTTCTACCGCTCGCGAAGATGGTTGACTCCTTGCTGTGTCTGATGACCGGTGCGTTCCTCGAAGCTTTCCTGCCTTGACCGCGCGTGCAGCAGCACCTGCGCGCGCTCGGCAGGATTTCCGTGGAGGCCGTCCTCATGACTCGGCCGCGGTTCATCGAGGTCGGAGAGGTCGTCATGGGGACGCGCAAGTGCAGCGAGGGCCGCTTCTTTCTGCGGCCCAGCGCCCCCACCGACCAACTCTTTCTCTACTGCCTCGCTCGAGCTGCCCGCATCTCGGGCGTCCGGATCCACGAGTTTCAGGTCCTCAGCAACCACTATCACGTGGTCTTCGCCGACGTTCGTGGGCAGCGCCCGGTCTTCTTTCGCGAGCTCAACCAGTTCGTCGCCCGAGGCGGGAACGCCAACCTCGGCCGGTGGGAGAACTTCTTCGCGCCAGGCTCCTACAACGCCGTCAGCCTCGTCGATGGCGACGCCATCGAAGACGAGTGCCTGTACACCCTGTGCAACGTCGTCGAGGCTGGCCTCGTCAAGCTTCCCGAGTACTGGGATGGCGTGTGCAGCTGGAGCATGGACCATGGCCAGTCGAAGACGATTCCGCGGCCCGAGGGCTTCTTCGACGGCTTCAGCGACAACACCCTCGACGAAGAGGTCCTCACGCTTGTGCGACCCGAGGCGCTCTACCCAGCCCTCACCGATACCGAAGCTCGCGAGAAACTTCGCGACAAGGCTCGCGAGCGAAGCCACGCGATGGCGGACGCCCTTCGAAAGAGCGGAGGGTCCTTCATGGGCATGAGGCGTGTTCGTCGACAGCCGACCGACTCCTCGCCCACCAACCGCCTTCCGCGGCGCGGCATTCGGCCGACCGTCGCCGGCAAGAACAAGTGGGCCCGCATCGAAGCCCTCCAGCGCAACGCGGCCTTCCTGGAGGAGCATGAGCACGCACGCTTGCTCTTTGAGAGCGGCAAGCGCGATGCGGTCTTTCCGCGCGGTACGTACCTGATGGTCCGGCGCTTCGGCGTGGCCGTTGACGTCGCAAAAAGCTGAACCCTCGCGGTTTCAGGCGAAGCAGGCGAGCCCAGTGCTCGTCCGGGGGTGCTGGTTTCTCGTCGGCTGTGGCTCACGAAATGCCCCGCCCGTCCGCGACTGCCTGCCCCGAGGCGCGGCTTTCTCATCCCCTCGCGTCGATCGTCACCTCCCTGCGCGCCGATCGGCCGACTCGCCGGGCCAACAACCCTGGGTCTGGGAGCCGGGTCGACACCTAGAAAGGGTGCAGCTCGCGTGCTTCTCCAATGCCCTCGGATCGCAAGAGGATTGGTTCGGGTGCTGCGCGAGCAAGACTAACCGACTCGAATGGATGATAACGTGCGCCCGTGCACGAAGAAGTTGTGCTCGTCCTCGCCGTGGAGGCTGTGCCAAAGGAAGGTGTGATCTGGGCTTCCGGGGCTGGACCGGGTTGGCTCTCTGCGCTTCCTCCGGGAAGCCGATGCCGCGTCCTTCGTAAACCCAGCAGCGGTAGAGTCGAGATCGATCAAACCAACCGTATCGCGGTCATTCGGCTGGAGGGGAACACCCCGGCGTCAGAACTGGCTCAGTTCCTCCGCAGCCACCCTGGTGTCCGCGCAGCGTATGCGAAACCCCCGGCGGAACCAGCCGGTTGCTGGGTTTGCACGGGCGGAACGAAGCCGATCAACCATGATTGGGCTACCGGCCTCGCAAGTGGGGCGGGCCGAGGAAAAGTACAGGTCAACGACGTTGAGTGGGGATGGAACTTCTCCCACCAAGTGCTCCGAAACACGAACGGGCGCGACATCGTCGGTACCACACAGTCCGCCGATGAGGACTTGGTCGCCCACGGAACGGCGGTTGCGAGCATCGTGGCCGCGGACACCTCGCTCGTTGGTGTGGCGCCTGCCGCCATCTTCAAAGGGGTGTCGGTGGACTCCTACGCGGGCGTATCTGAGGCAATTCAAGAAGCTGCCGACGACCTTGATGAGGGATCCGTGCTGCTAGTAGAAACTCAGATTCAACACCCTGTGTCGGGTGAGTTCGTGCCGGTGGAGTGGTTCCAAGAGGAGTTTGAGGCGATCCTGGATGCTACTCAGCGGGGCGTAGTCGTTGTCGAAGCGGCTGGGAATGGAGGGCAAGACTTGACAAGCTCAGCGCTGGACCAGCCGGACCCCGATTTCGACCACTCTTGGAAGAACCCATTCGCGGCGAGCCGTAGGCACAACTCCGGTGCGATCCTCGTTGCAGCGAGTGCCGCGAATGGCCAACGGGGTGCGACTACGAACTACGGATCCGGGGTAATCAACTGCAACGCGCCGGAGGGGCTCCTCGCCGCCGATGCAACGTCTGGGATCAGCCCCGGCGCGCTCGATCCCGACCCAAACTCCGGTCTAGTCGACAGTTTCGAAGGCACGTCGGCCGCAGCCGCTGTGGTGGCTGGGATCGTCGCCGTTGTGCAGGGCTATCGGGACCACCAGGGAAAGCCGCGCTTGAAGCCCCGCGAAGTTCGGCAGCTCCTCCAGCACCACGGTTGGTCGTGCCACTCCGAAATTGGGAACAGACCGGACCTCCAAAAGATCATCCACGAACTGGACCAATTGCCGTGAGGTCACTGGCCAGTATTCAAGGCCTTGACTAGCCCGTCGCGCTGCGCAACGACGAGGGCATTGCAGGAGGCTTTACGGTGGCCCGACGCACGTCCGTCGCGAATACGCGCCGCAGTAGGCGCGCGAGTTCGCGCCCGCGCCTTATCGTGTACACTCGGCCGACAAAGCCAGTCTTGTCTCGCCGAAGGCGCACGTCTGAGGCGCCCCCTCTTTCCTCGACGAAGGCGACAATCCTTCGGAGCTGGTTCGAGGTCCCGAACAGGCGGACTTCGAGGGTTCCGGGCCCCATCTCCATGTCGTCCGTGGGCATCTTGGTCTTAGTCTCTGTAAGCCTGAGGTGGTCAGGCTGGCGGAAAAGTTCGGCTGAACCAAATAAGTAGCTCGGTGCCTGACTAGCTGAGTATGCAGCTGCTCGAAAGAGGTTTCGAGTCCTTTTTTGTTCTTTGCGCTACCGTTTTTTGCAAAAAAGTATTTCGGCGGGAGTAGGACACTATCGCACAGCGTAGGCGGTCATATCGGATGGTCAACTGCGAATTCGTCTTCGCGAGCGACCTCTTGAGTCCCGAGAAGGGAAAGGGTGGGCCCGAACCGTTGCCGACTTCGGCCAGCTCTCCACCGTTCGTGAAGCGCAGGGAGCGCACAAGAACGAAAAGCTGGAGACCGACGCCGGGCGCGAAGCCGCGAGCGAACGAGTTTTTCTGCGCAGTAGCAGTGGCTGAGGGGTCAAGGCTCGCTGCAGATCACGTTGCGAATCACGTAGTCTTTGTGCGAAGGCCCCTCAGAACCGGCCCGCCGGTCACTCTTTCGGCGGGAGAATCCAGCGACGCTGCTAGATCGGCGACACGCCTGCCAGCACGGTGTCGTGGCTCGGCACGTCGCCACGAGACGGACTCGTTTTGCCGATATGAGGGAGACTAAAATGAGCCTAACTGATGTAGGCCCCGCTTGAACGGGACACCGCCTCCTTTCTGGCGTGCAGCTTCCGAAGTTCGGCCCGAGCCGGAGAGGGGCCATCGAGGCACGATCATCACGCTTGCCCGCGACATGCTGCGATCTGTTCGAGGTTCGTTTGTTGGAACAGCGAGAAGGTGCACGGCCTTCAGGCTCGACTGCCGCGACCGCGACGCCATTGGCCGGGGTCGGAGCAAACAGCCATCTCGACGGATCAGATTTCCGCGACGTGCTCGCGCTAAGCGTCGAGGCATCCTCTGGCGGACCGAAGGCCACCAGTCCGATCAAGTGGCACACCGACGACGGGCCGCCGGACGTCGCGAATAACTCGCGCCTGTTCGCCTTCGGAGTGCAACCTGAAGCCGCGCAACACGCCCGCCTGTTCGAGCGAATCGAACGGTGTGGCCGAGGCGTTGGTGAAGGCCTTCAAGCGTAACTACGTGTAGCTGGCGGAACCTTTCCGACCCGAAGCGTCTTCTTTCCTTGCTTCCTACGCGGTTTCACGACTACAACGAAAATAGCTCAGATAGTGGCTTCAACATGGTCTCACCGCGGCAGACTCGGCGCCTCAACAGACTCAGACCGTGTTCGATCTTTCCCGGGCGACTCCATCCGGCCGCCACAGGCGCAAGCGCGGACACTCGCCGCGCGGCCAGCAACTTGCGACACAGGAAATGCGCGCGACTCAAGAACAGACACCGCAGGCCCGCTGGCGACGCCCCGCCGCAGTAATCGACGCGGACTGGAGCGTCAGTGACGTACTCAAGGCCCTCAAACACCACCCGAAAAACTCACTAGTCCTGGTTCAGAGATGGCACAATGAGTTGGGCTGGTTGTGGTTCGCATTCGACAGAAAGAACCTTGAGAAGAGGCTTCTCGCGAAGAAGGGGCGAAGGAGACGGAAGAACGGCAAGGGCCAACAAGGTTCGAGCGACGGCAACCGCACCACGAGCCCGCCAGACATAGACCTTGCGCCAGCCGATGAAGTTGCTCGCACGATCACCCCAGACCAATCGCTTCTCTCCGCTGTCGACCTGCGTGAAAGCCGTGCGCTCCTATCGGCAGAGATAGATGTTGACCCCCTCCCTCCAGACTTCAAAGGTCTGCTCCTCAGGGGAGGCGAACCTGCCTATTACGTCGTTGATTCAGCACGGCCCGCACCGAACAGCACTCCAAAGAGCAGTCAGAACTCTGGGCACCGAACCGCCTACGGGCTGCTCGACGCACCAGATGAAACGCAGATTGGAGAAGAGTTCGTCCTCACGCTTGGCCTGTCAGCGTTTCCGACGCCAGGTGTTGCTGGCTCGCCGCTGCGGCTGTTCAACGACACGCTCAAGCTCACGGCAACCGTTTCCGCCCACGGTTTCTCGCTGAGGGCTGGCGAGTCGTGGACTCAAGAACTCGAAGTCACTCCAGAGGGTGCGGACTTTCCGCGGAAAGTTCTGCACCTCACCGCCGAGGCTAGCGGAATTCGGAAGATCGCTGTGACATACGCGCATGGCGGCCGGACCATCGGATTTGCTATGCGGTTCATTGGGGTCGGGGGAGATCACAAGGCTCCCCAATCGGACGAAGAGTCCCCGGGTCGGGTTACCTTGGCTGAGCCTAGTGGGGCGCCCGATCTGACGATCGAGATTGTATCGCAGGGCGACGCGCTACAATGGAACTTCCGTAGCCCGCACCAGACTGTGCGAGAGCTCGTGCCTGAGGCACCTTTGGTGGAGCTATTACCCGCCCCTCCCCGCAAGTTCGTGCTTGACCTCCTGCGACTCGTCCCAGACCTCACGCCCGAGGAGACGCGAGACACAATGCGCGGGGTCGGCGACCATATCCGAGACGTCGCTCCAGTCTTGTTGTGGAAGATCCTGGGAGCGCTGCCACCCCGGGCCGACAGGGTGCCATCGGTCCAGATCCTCACAGACGAGCCCGCCGTTCCTTGGGAACTCGCACTGATCGATGTCGATGAGCTTCGCGACCCGAACGCGCCGCCGTTCCTCGGCGCCCAATATGAAGTCGGCCGGTGGACTCTCGCAAGGCAACGGCCGACGACGCCCCCCCCGTCTGAGTGCCGTCAGACGCCGATGACGGTGTTCTTGGGCAAGTACGAAGGAGCGAGATGGCGCGCTCTTCCGGAAGCACAGGAAGAAGCCGACGCGCTCGCGACCCTCTACCAAGCGTCGATGCAGCAATCAAACTACGCCAACGTCGTCAAAGCGTTCAACGGCCAGTCTGTCCCGGAGGTCGTCCACTTCGCGCTCCACGGTCAGTACGGCGGGGGCGAGGGCGGCTTGATACTCGGTGACAAGGAAACGCTACGCCCCCTGTCGGTCCGAGGCCTTAGGTTCACCTCGAAACCGTTCGTTTTTCTGAACGCATGCGAAGCCGGAGTCTCGGAGCCGACGCTATCTCTGTTCACGGGACTCCCAGGCGCAATGCTTGTCGCCGGAGCGTCTGCCGTCGTCGCTCCTCTTTGGAAGGTCAACGACGGCATTGCGAAGGAGGTGGCTCTTCACTTTTATGCTGGGGTCACGAAAGGGCTCACAGCCGGCGCCGCACTTCGCAACGTTCGGCGTGCTTTCAGCGACCAACCCCACACGACTCACCTCGCCTATCAGCTGTTCGGCGACCCGAATGTGAGATTCAAGTAGGAACGAAATGAAATATCTTGATCCGAATGGGAGCCCGGTCGACCTGGGAGACGGAGTTAGCTTGCGGACCCGTGGCCTCATGGGTCGGGCAGAGAGAGTAATGGCAGCGGCCGAAAGTCTGCGAGCTGCCGACCCGGTCCAACGACGACTCGAAGAAGCTCTTCGAGGCCTTGACGTCGAAGCAATTCACCACGTCGAGATCGATCAGTCTCGCGAGGTCCCCGGGGGCGGAATCGGCGGCGACAGATCAGGACAGACAGACGAGCCCACAATCGAATTGGAGGTCGAGCCGGCGCCTGCGGAATGGGCCCAGTTCGCAATCGTTACCGACGAGGGGGGGATCATACGCTGGTGCTTCCCAAAGGCACAGGGAGGTCGAAACACCTACCGCATGAGCGGATCCGTCGCTCTCCCGCCAGGCGCAACGTCAGACGGAAGTCGAGGATGGGCAGGTGCCCTCGGGCGGAAGGTCATTCGAGTCTTCGCCGCGAAGCTGTTGAAGCGAGTAGCCGGCATGGTCGGCCTAAAGGCTGTTGCGGCTTGGGAAGACCACAAACGCGGCTACCGACTTCGGACTTTCCGACCGGACGACTACCGCAACACGGGAGCAGAGCTCGACGAGCATTTCCTTGCGTCGCTCCAGAACAAACGTGCCCTGCTGTTCGTCCACGGGACCTTCAGCCGTGCAGACAGCGCATTCGGCGACCTCCCTCACGAACTGCTCGTCGAGCTTCACGAGAGGTACGAGGGCAAGGTATTCGCTTTCGACCACCCAACACTAAGCCATGATCCAGCGCAGAACGTGGAGTGGCTGCGGGAGCGACTCGTCGACGGTGCAGTTCTTGATATCGTCTGCCATTCTCGTGGAGGGTTGGTCGCCCGCGGCATCGCGGGGGGACTCCCCGACAGCCCGCCAGTCGCGGCCGTAAAGCAGATTGTGTTTGTCGGAACCCCGCATCACGGCACACGTCTGGCAGACTTCGATCACCTGTCCTCGCTTCTTGATGTGTTCATCAATCTGCTGTCCTGGCTACCGGACAACGGATTCACGGACGCCCTTGAGCCCATTCTCGAGATCGTGAAGGAAGTTGCCAGCGGCGCTGCAGTGAAGCTTCCCGGCTTGGTTTCGATGGACCCACAAGGTGACTTCTTGCGAAGGATGAACGAAACGGAAGTCCCCGAGTCTGTTCAGCTGTGCGCCATCGCTTCAGATTTTCGACCGACCCAGCCTGCGCTCGCGGATTGGGCAAAGACCCGAATCATGGAGGGAGTCTTCTCAGGTTCACAGAATGACCTCGTCGTGCCCACACAAGGCTGCTTCGAGGCCGCCGGTCCGGGCTTTCCCGGGATCCACGGCGAAAGAGCGAAGCGACTCGACGCGCAGCTGGGAGTTGCTCACACCAAATATTTTCAGGCTGAGCAGGTTGCGGACGCGCTCCGCGCTTGGCTCACGTCGGACTTGCCGCCGGTTCGCCAGGTAGATGACACGAGCGATACTTGACTAATCAGTGGGAGTCTCCCGCGACGAAACGCCTCGCCTCGAGTGCCGAGGGGTCGTCCGGACCTTGTCCGCTTCCCTGCTGTGCCAAGCGCCGTGCAGCGGTGGCGGACGTCCTAGCCTTCGTGGAACCCGCTTGTGCCGTTCTCCGCGATGCGGGGGCTGCTGCGTCGCTGCGTCCATCCCGGATATGATCCGATGGGCGTTGACTCAGAGCGAAAAGTCCGCGAGCTGATGTCTAGCCACGGCGAGGACGAAGCCCGGGCAGCGCCATAGTTGGGGTGTCTCGACACCGTTGCGAACCCTGCCGCCAGCCCGCGACCCGAGCCGTCCCTGTCCTCCGACTTCATTTCGTCTCGCCTCCGCGCGCGCGTCTAAGCGAAATGAAGTGGGAAAAGCAGGGGCTGCGGAGTACGGCGGGCCGCCAGCGAGCGCGGTCGTTCCGCAGGGGGCCTGCGGCCGGGTGTGGATTGGGGCTGAGCCTGGGAACGCGAAGGCATCGTGGGCGAAAGGCGGGCCCGAAGCGCAGCGCGGAGCGACGGAGGCCAAAATCCAGGCACGCCGAGACGAGCCCGGGGCGAACCGGCGCGCATCGTGGCGCACAGCCCAGAACGTTCACGGCAGAGCCGAGAACAGTACGAGTTGTCCGGGCAGAGGCCCACGCGGCGGCGGCCGAGCACCATGAAGCTCGGCCGCGATGTCCTCGGGCGTGGTGAAGGCCCGAGTGACCCGCATGGGCCCGCTACAGCGGGCGCACACGGAGATGTCGATGCGAAACACGCGGGCCAGCAGTGTCATCCACGACAGCCGAGACGGAGCAGCATCACGCAGCTGAGTCTCGAGCAAGGTTGTGGTGCCCGGGAGCTCGATGGCCCCGCGAGGCACAAACATCGCGAGCTGCTTGGGCTCGGGCGCAGGTTCCTCAGCCCAAGGCACCACCGCCGAGCGCAGCGCGTGGTGACCCGACAGGACGCCGTAGTACAGAACCGTGTGCGCCCTCGGCGGGGGCACGAGGGCACGCAGCCGGGCCAGGAAAGTGTGCGGGCTCATCTGGGCATAGGTCGCCCCGAAGCGGTTGGGTTTCTTGAAGTGCACGCGGACCTGTCCGTCGGCGGTGCGCTGGACGGCATCGAGGGCGAAGGGCGGCCTCAGGAGATAGCGGCAGACTCGCTCCAGGCGCTTGCGGTCTCGGCCGTCTACAGTGACGGCCGCGTGCAGCTGCATCCCGAAGCCGCGCACGAGCATCGGCGAAGCCGGTCGTGATTCGCACGGCAAGGGTCCCACTGTACGCGCCGGCAGCGCGAGCTGGACGCAGGCCGCGAGCGCCTCGCCCACAGGCTCACTGTCACCATCCTCGAGGTGCTCGGCGAGTTCGCCGTGCAAGCGCTGCAGGGTCCGCAGCAGGTCCTGCTCGCACAGGCTTGCGGCGGGCCTGAACATCACTGCCTCGTCTGCCTTTGCCGGCGCCTCGAAGCAGCCGTCGGTGACCAGGGCGTGCAGATGGACGTACAAGCGCAGGTCACTGCGGAACCGCTGCACCACGATGAGCACTCCGGGGTGCAGCTTGCCGCTGCTACGCAACCCGTGCGCGCACTTGGTCCGGCCCCGAAGCGTCTGCATCACCCGCTTCGCAAACCGCTGACACACCCGCCCGAGCAGCCCCCGGTCGTAGCCCAGCCGCACCGCCATCGGCCCCTCGAAGCTCAGCACCCACTGACGCCACGGGACCTCGGGCAAGCGATGCTCAACCAGCAGCGCCGCGGTCTCGGCCATGCGCCGACCCATGCACTAGGGACAGATGCCTCGGCTCTTGCACGCGGAGGGAACGCGCAAGCTGTCCCCGCAACGACGGCACTGAGCCACCAGAAATCCGTACTTGAAGTCTCCGCAGGTGATGAACGCTTCGAGCTCGTTGCGCACGAATCCTGGCAGCGAGCCCACACGTTCCTCGAGCTGCTCCCGGAAGGCGGGCCAGTGCTCGCGAACGACGGCGAGAGCGTCGCTCCCCTGGGTGGTGTCCGCTGAACGTACCGCAGCTGCCCATGACAACTGGCCACTGCACGGCGCTGCTGATGCGCGCGCCGGGCCGCTCGTGCAGCGCCGCATTTTCCGGAGGTTGCACGGCGCTCCGCTGGCCCCGTGGCCCACGGCGTGGGCCGGCCTGCGCATCGTCGGCCAGGACCTCTAGCTCTAGAGCTAGAGCGGCGTCACAAAGTCCTCACGGCTGCGCGAGACGGCGATGTCGCTCGGCCTCGGCCGTCTTCCCCAGGGCAGCCAGCGTCAGTGCGAACGCCTCGTGCATCCGCTCGGGCGTACCGTCAGCGATCCCTCGGCTCCGTGCCACCAAGACCTGCGCGGCCTCGCAATGCGCAAGTGCAGCCTCCGGGCGCCCGGCTTTCGTCTCGGCAGAGCACGCCCCGATGTGCAGGGGCGCACGGGCGTACGAACTGCCCGCCTCGTCGCCCCAGATCTCCAGAGCGCGCCCAAAGTGCTTGACCGCCGCGTCGTAGTCATCACGCCGCAGCGCGTCGCTGCCAAGAATGCCGTGGATGTCCGCGATGTCGGCGTGCTCGTCGTCGCCCAGCGCACCTTCGAGCTGTTCGAGGGCCCCTCGTAGCAATGGGACCGCTTCGTCTTCCTTGCCCGCGCGACGCAACGCCACGGCCAGCGAGACCCGGAACAGGAGCGTCTCGCGCTTGTCGTCACCGATCGCCTCGCGTGCCCAGTCGTACGCACGACGCTGCGCATCGGCGGCCTCCGAGGGCGACCGATCCGCGAGAATCATGCCGCGACGCGAAACGATTCGCGCCCGGGTGAGAAGGCTGCCTCCGTCTTCGAGCAGACGGTCAGCCTTGTCCAAGGCTTCCAACGCCTCCTCGACCGCACCAGTCTGGGCCAGCGCGCTCGCCAATGCTTCGAGCCCTGGTACGAGCGGCTTGTGGTCCTCTCCGAGCCCGCGCTCGGTCGCCACCAACTCGGCCCGACTCGCTCGCACCGCCCCCTCCATATCTCCGTGGTGTCGCCGAGCCAGCGCGACCGTGGCCAAGGCACTCGCCGTGGCCGGGTGGCCGACGCCCACGAACGCCTCCAGGTCCGTGATCGCCTGCTCCGCGAGAGCGGCACCCGGCTCGAGCCGACCCATGCTCAAGTAGAGGCGGGCCAAGGCCCGTCGCACCTGAGCGACCACCAGCCGGTGCTCCGGCCCTAACTTCGACGCGAGGGCCACTGCCTCGGTGGCGGCCCGCAACGCAGCCTCCGAATCACCGGCGGTGCGCTCGACCATCGCACGGGCCAACGCCCGCAGCATCGTACGCCGAACATTGCCCGTCGCTGGCCACTCCAGTGCGATGAGCGACTGCCAAACCCGTCCCTCCTCGATGCGCCCCAGCGCGCGCGTGGTGAGCTTGGAAAGCGTCAGGGCAGCACCCGCGGCGACGACGGGAAGTTCGTGCCGTCGCGCGCCCTCATACGCGGCGACCAGGTGCGTGCGTGCCTCGTCGAAACGCAGCAAGTTGGCGGTGATCCGCCCCAGCAACAGGAGCGCCCGGGCCTCGGCCACGCCGTCGCCGGCCTCCCGCGCGTCCTCGAGCGCGGCCTGGACCTCCGCGTGGGCTTCGGTCGTCTCCGAGATCATGAAGCGGGCGCGCGCAGCCACAATCGCCTCCGCGCGCCGCTGCGCCGGCTCGTCGTCGGTCCCCGGAAAGCGCTCGCTCGCCGCGTAGTCCGGGTCCGCACACGCGGTGGTGCTGGGCAGCGCAGCGACAATGCCGTCTGCGCGGGCAAGGGTCCGCGGGCCCGCACCCCTGAGAAGATCGACCGCGACGGCGAGGTGACGGCGGCGGTCGTACAAACACGCCACGCGCCGCTCCATCTCGGGCAGCGGAAGCTCGCGCCGCACGTGGGTGGCCTGACAGGTCTCCTGATACTCGGCGATCCACGCATCCCGATACGCATCGAGCTCGGGGCCGATCCAAGCCCATGTCGAGGCGCCGAGACCCGTCGGCTCGGCCAGCATCGCCTGCCCAACCTCGGTCGCGGTCGCCTCGTCCCAAACACCAGCGAGTTGCTCCCCTGCGCCCGTGCACCGCTGGTCCTCGGGCGCGCCCATGGCCCATCCCGCGGCAAGCCCACCCGCGCCGAGCACCATCGCAATCGCTCCCCCGGTCCACCGGTTCGCGCCGCGCCGACTCTGCCGCGACAGCTCGGCCACGACCTCGTCCATTGAGCCGAACCGCTGCTCGGACTCGGTTGCCAGCAGGCGCGTCAGCATCCCCCGCAGCGCCCGCGGCACGCCTCGCGACGCGGGCACCTCGATGGGATCCATCGCCGATGCTGCCAATACCGCCAGCGGCCCCGACCGAATCCTGCGGCCGTACACAGCTTCGAACAGCGTCGCCCCCAAGGCGAACTGGTCTGCGGCCACTGTCGCCGGACGCCCCTCGAGCTGCTCCGGCGCCATGTAGGCCGGAGTGCCGCACACGCGCGTCAGCGTGGACGCGACGTCGCCGTTGGAGTCCGCCGTATCCAGCGCTGCCGCATCATCACGTGCAGGCGGACGATGACGGGCCAGCCCGAAGTCCATCACCCGTACGCGCTGCTCGGCGTCGATCATGATGTTCTCCGGTTTGACGTCGCGGTGCACGACACCTGCCGAGTGTGCCGCTGCCAGACCCTTTGCGATCTGAACGAACACCTCGCGCAACGCGGCCCAGTCCCGGCGGCGGGCTGCCCTCCATTCGGAGATCCACGCGTGCAGTGTCTGCCCCTCGACGTATTCCATCGCGAGGTACAGCCGCCCGTCGTGGTCGCCCACCTCGAACACCGTCACCACATTGGGATGGCCCAGCCGCGCGAGGGCCTGCGCTTCGATCCGCAACTGCCCGCCATCCCCGCCGTCCGAGTCGCGGAGCACTTTGATCGCGACGGCCCGGTCGAGGGAGGGATCCCAAGCGGCAAACACCAGCCCCATCGCACCGCCGCCAATGCGCCGCATCACGTGGTACTGCGCGATCCGAGCCGGCTCCAGGCGAGCGAACATACGCTGGCGGATCCGCGCGAGTCGCACGGCGGCATCGAGCCCGTCAGCCCCTGGGTCGCAGCCGTCTTCGGTTTCTTCGTCCGATGGTGAGGAGCTAGACACCGTACTCGCCTAAACGCCCGCCCGCGTCATTCGGATCACGCAGCGCCCGACTCCACCTTGGGCATCGCGCGTCCGACCAGCGCGTCGACGTCCGCGCCATCCCCGAGTTCGCGTTGGAGCTGCTCTCGGGCCCGTCGCAAGCGGCTCTTGACGGTTCCCTGGGCGAGCTCGAGCGCCTCGGAGATTTCTGCGGTCGTGTGCTCCTCCCAGTAGTGGAGCTCCACGACGAGTTGCAAGTCCACAGGAAGCCGCTGCAGCGCTTCACGCACCCGCGTCGCAGCCTGCGCCTTCCCGAATCGAGTGGTCCCGCCCGTGCCCGCTTCGGCCACCGAGACATGCGAAAAATCGTCGTCGATGTGGCCTGCGCGGCGCCGCGTCGCGCGGAGGTAGTCGTACAGGCGACTGCGCGCGATCTTGAGCAAGTACATCCGGAACGCGCCCGAATCCAAGATCTTGTCGCGGTGTCGTACGCAGCCGATCAGCGTCTGCTGCACGAGGTCGTCGGTCGCGTCACCGACCTTGTTGATGAAAAACCGATACAGGACGGGGAACGACTTGCGGAGCAACTCGTCTCCGGCTCGGTCGGAGCCGTCGCACCACTGCGCCAACAATTCGAGCTCGGTTGCGCTCTCTGGCACGCACGGAGCGTACCACCGCAAACGACCTCAGATCGCGGCGGTGAGCCTGCCGCGTCGCAGACGTGCGATCGCAGGGGTACAACCGGCAGCGACACGAGTCTACTCCGTCGCCCCCCGCGCTGTCGGTTGCCATCCTCCGCCGTACAAGCGGGCACTGCCCGCACACCAAGCTCAAGCTCGAGCGGCAACGCATCGTCGCCCCGTGTTCACGCGGGCCGACGGCTCTTCGCCATACTCTTCGAGGAGCTCGCCGTTGTCGGGCTGGGCCTATCGCACGCCCGGTCGCCCGAACGACCATCACAGGACGCGCCCAACCGGCGAGGTCCGCGTCAGCTGGGGTTATCCGAAGCTCCGGGGTCTGATTGTCCATGATGAGCGACCCTGGCCCCCACAGGCGAGCCTGTGGCCGCAGAGCAACACGGCGGTGGCGTCATCGTGAGCTGCACACTGAACTCGGTCCCCGGGAGGCGTACGCCGTGGCGCCGCGCGTCAAGGGACGAGCGCCGGTCGTGCTGTCCGAACCGGCGCTTCGCTGCCGGGTTCAGCCAAAGCACATATCAGTGAACGTGGGCGATTCCTCAAGGATATGGTCGATAGAATCGACGTGAACTCCGTTGACGGTTCCCGGGTCCTCAATATAGCGATTGGCGTCAACGGTGTTGTGATTATCTTCGAGCAAGTCACGATGGCCTTCGCCACCGTCCATGCAGTCGTTGTCACCGCCACCGATCAGATGGTCGACATCGCCTTCTCCATACAAGCGGTCATCGCCGGAGCCCCCCTCGAGGGTGTCGGGACCGTCTCCGCCCGCGATGCCATCGTCGCCTGCCATGCCTTCGAGGTGGTCGGCGCCCCCGCCTCCGAGAATGATGTCGTCCAAATTGGAGGCCCGGACGCAATCGGGGGCGTCGCCACCATTGAACCCTCTGGCAACATCCGCGGCCAAGGCGGCGAAGTGACCACGAGCTTTCATCGGAATGGCGTGCCTATTCAACACAGCCGAGGGAGTGGTACTGGATCCAAGATACTCGATCTTCTTCCAATAGAGGTTCTTGGGGGTATTTTCAGTGGTAAGGCCACCGCCGGGGTCATCTTCCGCACCCGGTTCCCAGTACTGCTCGACGAACTCGAGGTGCAGGTCGACACCATCGGCGTAGACATCCATCGTAATGACCAGATCATCGTCGTAGGCGCTGACGGTGCCGTTGTCGTCGACGTAGATCTCGACATACGTCTCAAACTCGAAGCTGGGCTTGATCGCAATAAGGCGGCGTTCATGGTCGAAGACGACATCGGTGGGGCCGACCTCCTCCCAATCGGCGTGGTCGATACAGAGGCCATAGGGGCCGAAATGAATGCCGTACGGCGCGCCCGCGGTCGGCTCGGGTGGGGTTCGCTGGGGTCCGTCATTGGGCCCCTCCGATGGCTCTCCCGGCGTTCCCCTGTCGTCGGTCGGTGGCAATGAGCTAGACGGAGTCCCGAACATTCCTTGGACGTCGGAAGAGAGCGGCCCCCTGCCATCGCCAAGCAGCAGGGACGAGGGTGACGCGGTGGGGAAGACGCCGGCGGCAGCGGCCGGAGTCGCCATGCCGAGCAGGAGAGTGGCCACGGAGAGGCCACCGATCGAGCTTTTTTGGATTCTGGAAAGGGTCATTGTTGAGGTCTCCTTCCCTAAAACGCCGCGAGTGCGTCGGCGGATTGCAGAGTCGTCAAAAAAATCGCCGTCGGTCCTGTCGTCCAGCCAGGCTCGTCCGTTGGGGAGGCTCGCGACGCCCTTCGCGACCGGTGGTCTCGGGGACGCCGTAGTCCGGACCCCCCATGCTCGTGCTGCTCCCTGAGTCGGTGTCTGGATCGGTATCGCCAGTCGTCCCGGAACTCCCGCCACTGCCGCTCGTGCCCCCCGTCTCGGCCACCCCGTACTCTGCGCCACCCGGCCGACGCAACACTCAGGGCTTGGCGAGCACGGAGATCCAGTAGTTGTCGGTCTCTGCCGATGCGAACGCGAAGGTTTGCTCGTCGTCGGCGACGGCCGACGCGAAGACGACGGTGCTGGTTTGTTCAATGTCCGTCGACCAGATCGTGTCGAGTTCAGGATCGGTACGGATCAACGCACCGTCATGAACGGCGAAGAACCCGGAGCCGTCGGCTGCTGGAGCGATGATCTCGAAGAAGCGTTCTTTCGGGGGTGAGACGGAGAGGAAGGCCCCGTCGGGGCCTAGACGGTGCGTGTGCCCATCACGATCGTAGAAGCTGCGTGTGTGCACGTAGGCCCCGCCGTCAGTGGCAGCCCAGATCCCTGCTAGCTCATCGGGGACGGTCTCCGTCCACAGCTCGGTGCCGTTGGACGAGAACTTGTGGACCACGGTCTCTTCGAAGGCATCGTACGTGAGCACCTCACCGTACAGAATGCTCTGGTCCTCGCCGACCGCGATGGGCAGACCAGTCCAGCCTGGGTTGCCGCCCGCTTCGACCTCCCAGAGCAGCGTTCCATCTGGCGCATGGCGGCGAACGAAAGATGTGCCCATGGGCTGCGGAGAGTAGTCGTATGTGACGACATGGTCGGTTGCATCGACCAGGGCTCCCGTCCAGCCCCAGTCGCACTGACCGTTGCCGCCGACCTCGGGATACGTCATCGACCAGGTCGGTGCGAGTTCGTCGTCCAGCGCCATCACCCATTGCGTATCGCCGCCGTCTTGGATGGTGACACCACGGGCGCGCAGCGTGCCATCGCTCGCGAACGCCAACGATGCGAACGTTTGTCCGTCGTACTCGGTGGTGTGGGCGAGCGTGCCGTCGGCGTTCATGAGGTCGATGCCAGTGCGCCCCCGCGGGAGCTCGGCCGTGCCCTCCATACGCCAAGCCAACGCCACGCGGCCCGATGCATCGATCTGCACGTCGCAGGCCCAGAAGCGAGGCGTCGTGGTTGGAACGACGCGGGACCACAGAGACTCGGCCGCAACGGTGCAATCGCCAACGCACTCGCCCGGCGGCAGCGCAACGGGGTCGTCGCCTCCATCGCCCTCGCCGCCTTCGTTCATGTCCGAAGGTTCGAGTTCACCACTGGACTTGGTGGGGATGGAGCATCCGACGAGCCAGATGCTCGCGCACAGGAGGGATGCGATTGGGAGGCGAGAAGATGTGCGTGCCATCGTAGTGTTTCAGTTTCCGGCCGAGTCCGTTTTCGTGACCGGTGCGGCACAAGTCTTTTCGAGCACGGCGAGATGGGACGAATCGGGGTGCGCTCGTCGAAAGCGCTTGCCCAACGTTCGGGCCGTTGTCGTGTCCCCGGTACGGCAGTGCCCCCGAATCTCGAGCAACTCGATCTCGGCCAGAAAGGGTCCCGTCGCGAACTGTCGACGATACTCGGCCGTCGCACGAAGAACGCCCTGTCCCTCCCCTCGTGTCAGTGCCGTTCGGGCCCGCGCGAGCAGCTCGGTCTGCGCCCCGAGTCGGTCGGTCGCGGCCTGCATCTCTTCCTGCGGGTGCGTGGGCGCTTGGGGTCGGGGACGCGCGCTTCGGCGAGGCCGCTTCGAAGCCGCCGTAGTCGCCGGGCGTTTCCGCCAGACCTCCGGGGTGGGCGGCCGCTGCGGTTCGGCTTCGGCGACGAGCGGGCGCGGCGTTGGTGCGGGCACGGGGTCCACCACGGCAGACGCGGGAGGGGAATGCTGCGCGGCGGAGGCGGGGGATGAGCCTGGCATTGCCGACGCAATCCCGGCGAGTGCCGCCAACCCTCCGCAACCCACAGCGAGGCCGATCGCTGCGGTCTTTGCCCACGCCGCCACCCCGACCGCCATGGCGGTCTTGGACCCCAAGCTCACTGCGAGGGTGGCCCCAACTCGCTTGCGAGCGTCACTCGGGGCAGTGACCGAACACTGCAGCTGAGCGACGACCGCGTCGCCATCCCAGCCATTCTCCCGACGGACGGCGGCCGCAAAGCGATCGAACGCCTTCCGGGCCGACCGCAGCCGCGCCGATGCGGTATTCGGGTTCAGGTCGAGCAGCTCGCCCACCTCCCGCGCCGTCATCTGCTGCAGCTCCATCAGAACGAAGACGTCGCGATGCGGCTCGGCGAGGCCATCGAGAAATCGACCAACGACCCGCGCCGCGTCGGTACGCTCGAGGTCTCGCTCGGGCCGCGTAGCGCGGGGCTGCACCTGCCTCACGGCGTCGAGCCGACGAGCCCGGCGGCCCGCGCCTCGCCGGTAGTTGGCGGCAACACGCCGAATGACCCCGAACAGCCACGCGCGCTCGTTCGAGGCGCCCAGGAGCTCGGATCGCCGCCGGAACACCACCAAAAACACGTCGTGCGTCGCGTCCTCGAGCTCGGCCCCGCCAACTCCGAAGCGCCGCAGACAGTTCCACACGAACCGGAAGTTCTCCTTGTAGACGCTCGATCGTCGCACGGGGCCACTACCTGCAGTGTCCACCTGCTCACGGATTCGTGACCCAGTCATGGAAATCGCACCTCGACCCCGAGTTTCGCGCGCCCCCCGCCCAACGGCGCCTTGAAGAAGGGATCGAGCGTGTCCACCGTGAAGCTCGGGCGGGTCAGGTTCAGTACCCCCTGCGCGCCCGCCCAGATCGAGAACCGATCGGTCGCCCGCCAAACGACATGGGCCTCCGCGAGCGCCGTGGCATACACAGCGCGCTCCACCGTGGCCTCACGCACCGCCGACCCCACACCTTGGGCGGCGGTCGCCCCGAGCTCCCCGGCAACACACAGCGGGAACTCCCACGTACCCCATGTCAGCACTCCACACCCACGCGCCACCGCAGTGGTCGCGCGTACGCGTAGGCCGACGTTCGGCAACGTGGGGTGGGCCTCCGTTTGCGCGAACATGTGTGACACCCCGAGCTCCAGTCGGATTCGCGGCGCGGTCATCCCCACGGCGAACGCCAGACCACCGTCGAGACGCGGCAGCGTCGCAGAGCCAGCCACTCCGTCGAGCCGAATCGCGGCCCGCCACGGGGTCGCCCATCGCTCGGACGCTCTCGTCTCTGCCTCCGACGGCGACACGGGCTCCGGCGGCCGCGGCTCGAACTCTTCGACTGGGATCGAAGGAAGCTCGGGGGCAGGAGTTGTCGGCGGCCCGTCGGCGCGTGGACGCTGAAGGTACGCCACGTGATCGGAGGCCGCGACCGGGTCTTGCAGCGTCGCGATGATCAGCGACGTCGCACGTGCAAGCTGCTCGCATGCGTCCGCACGAATTCGGCGCACATCCCGACCGGTGCGGGTCTCCATCACGAGCCGCAGCACATACCCGTCTCGGTCGGCGGCCACCTCCGCCTCGACCACGAGGGGCTCGCCCTCCGCCCTCCCGCGGCCCAACAACGCGTCGACGTCCCGCTGCACGGCGTCCGCCGATGGGCAGCCCGCGGGGGCGCTCCACTGCAACGACACCGCCGCCCCGGCCTCGGGCTCCCCGAGGGCAATCGCCGAAGCCAGCAGGAAGACGACGCTCATACCGGACCAAACGCAGGGGCAGGCCGCACCTTCCATGTCCTACCGCGGTTCGACTCGCGCGTCGAAACCGGCGTCACCGGCTTGCCGCAAGAGCCCTCACGTGTCCACAGACGGCCAGGACTTCGTCGCCCAAGTCTGGAAGCCCCCGACCCCGCAAGGGCAGAGTCCACTGGCCCCCGTCGCTCGGGCCTTTGGGTCGCCTTCGTCACAACCGCCTGCCTCTTCGTCCCCGGTCCTCGCCCGCTCCTCAACCAAAGCTGACTCCGCGCCGCGGTCTACTCGGGCGCAGAGCCATCGCAATGGAGCGAGTCGACCTTCCGGCGCAGCCGATCGAACCCGATGGATCGCGTTTGAGCTCTGGAGGTGAGACGATTCCACGCGCTGTCGTATGGGAGGCGCTCCGGAGAGTATCGAAGCTGCACGCCTGCGCGCAGCGCTGAGTCAACGACTCTTCGGAGACGTGTCCGCCCCGTTGCCCAAGGTGGGTCGCTTCGAGGTTTGCGAACCGCTCGGCCATGGAGGCATGGGCGTCGTGTTTCGGGCGCGTGACCCATCGCTCGACCGCTACGTGGCACTCAAGCTCGTACGAACGCGTGAGGGCACCGACTCGGAAATCGAACAGGCAAGAGCGCGGATGTTGCGAGAGGCGCGAGTGCTTGCGCGTTCCCAGCACGCGCATGTGGTGACGATCCATGAAGTCGGTGTGCACGAGGGCGAAGTGTTCGTCGCGATGGAGCTCCTCGGCGGCGGAAACCTTCGGCAGTGGGCCGAAGAGCACTCCACGTATGACCGCACCCGATTCCAAGATGCGCTCGGTCTGCTGCTGCAAGCCGGTGAGGGGCTGGTGGCAGCGCACGCTGCGGGAATCGTGCATCGCGACTTCAAGCCCTCGAACGTGCTCCTGGGAAAGGATGGCCGTGCGCGAGTCGCCGACTTCGGACTGGCACGAACCGATCCGGGTGAAGTCGAGACCTCGCCGCAGGGCAATACCTCGCACTCGACGGATGGCGCCCCGGGCTCACTGACCGCACAGGGCACTCAGCCAGGCACGCGCGCGTACATGCCTCCCGAGCAGGCGCGGGGAGAGCAGGTCACCGAATCTGCCGACCAGTACGCGTTCTGCGTGACAGCGGTCGAAGTCCTGACAGGCCGACGACCCACCTCGACCGAGGACGTGCCGACCCGCGTCGCAGGCACTCCGCGTGCCGTGTGGACTGCACTTCGACGCGGCATGGCCGACGATCCACACGCGCGCTGGCCGACCCTCGATGGCCTGCTCGCCGCCCTCGAACGAACCCGGGGACGCGGCTGGACTTCGTGGGCATTGGCCGCGGCCGCTGCCGCGGGTCTCGTGGCTGTTCTCCGCCCCACCGAGCCCCAACCCTCGGGCCCACATTGTGATGGCGGGGCCGCGCGGGTCGAGGAGGTCTGGAACGCGACACGACGCGACGCCATCGAATCGGTCATCGGCCGCTCGGGGGTCTCGGTTGCGCTCGAGCTGTGGGGCCCCCCCTCCGCTCGGCTCGAACTCTGGCTCGAGGGATGGGCCAATGCTTTCGATGAAACCTGTCGGGCCCATGAAATGCGAGCAGAGCTCTCGGGCGCCGAACACGATGCCCGCGTGCGGTGCCTCGATACCCAACTTCGACGCGCAAACGGGCTGATCGAGGCGGTAGCCTCCGCCCCTGGCACGGCGGTTGGAAACCTCGCCGGGGCGGTCCGCGAGCTGCCCGACGTCGGTCGGTGCAGCAACCCCGTCGACCCCCGACACGATGCCGCGATCCCTGCCGACCCCGAAGGCGCGGCCGACTACCTTTCAATCCTCGACGAGCTCGCCCGTCTCCGCGCGCTACGCAGCGTGGGAGAGTGGCAAACCGCCCACGAGGGTGCGCTCGAGCTCGCGGAACGTGCTGCGAGCCACCCCAAGACGCCCGTCCTCGCCGAGGCCACTCTCGCCGAGGGGCTCGCGCTCAGCTACGACGGAAACCATGCCGACGCGGTGCTTCGTCTGCAAACGGCCGCACGCATGGCCGCGGATCTCGGTGACGCGGAGCTAGAGGCGGAAGCCTGGACCGACTACGCCGACGCGGTCGGGCGCACCGTCGACAAGTACGACGTCGCCCAGCTCGCCTATGACAATGCCGCCGCGGCCACCGATCGCCTTCCCGATGGACGACGGGTACGCGCCCGGTTGCTACACGTTCGTGGCACGAATCTGTATCAACACCGAGGCGAGTTCGACGAAGGCGCCGCGCTGATCGAGCGCGCCATCGAGATTCTCGAAGACCTCGACGGCCCGCAGAGCCCTACACTGGTCCCGCGTCTCCTCCAGCTCGCCAACGCTCAGAGCCGGGGCAAGCACCAAGACGCCGCCAGCGCGACGCTCTTGCGAGCGCTGAACATCGCCAAAACGCTGGGGCCCGAGCACCCGACCCAAGTCGACCTGCATGACATCCTCGCTGCCAATCACGCGCGTGCGGGGGACTTCGAGCAAGCGCTCGTACATGCCCGTGAGGCCAGCCGCATCGCGCGGACCACCTCGCCTCCGAACAGCAAGGAACCGGCGGTCATGCTCAACAACGAGGCGATCGCGTGGCTCGAGGCGGGCCAGCCCGAAAAGGCGTTGGAGGTCACCGACGCTTCGATCGAACTGTTGTCTACGTCGTTCGGACGCGAGCACTACCGGGTCGGCGGCGCGGGTCACCGGGTTCGTGCAGGCGTACTCATGCAACTCGGGCGTCTCGACGAAGCCCTCGCCTCCGCGGACATCGACGAACGGCTGTGCCGCGCGGGGCTCGGGGACGATCACTATTGGGTTTCCGTGGCCCTTCAGCAGCGCGCCGACATTCATCGAGCCCGCGAAGACTGGGAGGCCGCACTCGCCGACCATCGCGAGTCCCTTCGCATCGAACAGGCCAACTACGAAGCCCCTCATGTGCGCCTTGTACTCCCTTGGCGGCACGTCGCCACCGACCTTCGGCATCTCGAACGATACGCCGAGGCTGGCCAGGCTCTCGAGTCCGCAAAGGCCTCAGGGGGGTCCCCGGTTGCGCGCGCCCGCACGGCCCTCGAGGCCGCCCGACTCGCCCACGCCCGCGGGGACGACCCGAGCTCGGCGCTGGACGAAGCCGCAGCGCTCACGAGCGAGGCCGACAACGAAAGCCTTGATGCCGAACTGGACGCGGCACGCCAAGCACTGCGCTGAACGGCGGCTTGCTCGAACGGCACGCGGGTGTGCGGCCGGTCGTGACGGGCAGTCCCCGTTGCGGTTCGCGACGGTGACCACGTCTCCGGCGACAGCGAACGGGCACGCCGTGGCAAACTCCGCGACAAGGACGGTCTGACGAATGGCACGACACACCCTTCTCGCTCTTGCGGTCTTGGCCGGCTGCGCCACGAAGACCGACCCTAGCGCCGCGTCGAGCCCGCCCGTCACCTCTGCCTCTTCCGGCCCGGCCGACTCTGACGCGAAGTCCGAGACGGAGATCCCCGACGCCCCCCCGCCCATCGCCGGTGACCCACTCGCAGGTGTCGAGCTTCCCTGTGCCGAGCCGAGCGCATGTCAGGCTCGCGCGCGCTTCGGCGAAACTGTCACCCTGCTGTCCCCCTCGGGCATGGTCATCGTTGCCAGTGCGTCGACCCAAGTGAGGCCGCCATCACCGTTCGGACCTCCACGAGTGCTTGTTGGCCCGACCGAACAACCCAAGCCCGGCGAACCTGTCGCTGTCGTCTGCTCCTCCGAGGTTCTGTCGATCCAACTGCAGGTGGAGTACGACGGACTGCTTCCTGTCGCGACGGAGTTTGTGCTGGCGAAGCCGCAGCCGAGCGCCAAGGACGATGTCGGTATTTCTCTCGCTCCGGGTTCCGTTGTCGAGGTGGGGAAGAAGAAGAACGGGCAACAAGAGGTATTCATGCGCGGGGAGCTCGAAGCGCGAGGCTGGGTCCCCGAATCTTCGTTAGGCCGCACGTACCTCGCGGCAGAATCCGACCCCCGCGTTCTTCCCGACACACTCACGCTGATCCGCGCGAAAGACTCCATTGCGGTCCGGAGCCGACCTGGCGGGCCCGAATTCGGGCGCATCTCAGGGTTCGCAAGCGTTCATCGGCTTTCGGATATCTCGCGTGGGCAGGTCAAGGTCGCGGTCACCGAGCTCTTTGCCCCGGAGGGCATCCACCTCATCGGATGGGTCCCGGACGAACAGATCGACGCCAACGCCACCGGAATTCTTGGAGGCATGATTGCCCCCACCGGTCCGTCAGCGAGCTTCCTCGTTCCTCGGGGTGCGCGGCTCGAGACGATGACGGGCGAGGAGGTTGCCATCGCAACCGACGACGCGCCCCTACGCTGCGTCTCCGACTGCGCCACCGAAACACCAACGGTGCAGCTGGCCTGCGTGGCAGAGTTTCCCGCACGAGTCCGCAGGGCCGCTCCGCGGTAGGGCGCTCGGCGGAGCTTCGTTGCCGAGCTGACCGGCGCTGGAGTAGCCGAGTGCGGCCCACTCGCAATGCAGGGCGCGTCAAAGGCTCGTAGGCCCCAGCCCGCACAGGACGAGATGGCGGCGTGGTCGAGGTACGCGGTGGCCGAGAAATCCGGGAGAGACGGCAGTCGCCGAGCGTCACGGTGGGGCCAAGAGGGTTTCGATGGTGCCCGGCGCGTCACGGCGCGACCGTGCGGTCTCTTGCAAACGGCGCGAGGGCGGCTAGGTCCCGTGCGTGAAAGCCGACGTTGCCATCGTGGGTGCGGGATTGGCGGGCATCCTCTGCGCCCGGCGGCTGGTCGCGGCGGGGCTCACAGTTGTTCTGTTCGACAAAGGGCGCAAACCCGGTGGCCGCCTGTCGACCCGGCGGGCCGAAACCACGAGGTTCGACCACGGGGCCCCCTTGTTCACCGCTCGGTCGCCACGGTTTCAGGCCGTGGTGCAGGGGTGGGCGGCCGAGGGGTTCGTCGCCCGGTGGGAAGGGCGGTTCTGGAGAGTCGGGGCCGACGCGACGCGGACGGTGTGGCGCCCCTCGGCGTGGGTCGGAACCCCATCGATGAGCTCGATCCCGGCGGCCTTGGCCGCGGGTCTGAATGTTCGCACCAGGGTTCGGGTTGGGTCTATCGCGCGAGCCGGTGGTGAATGGGCGTTGCGGGACGAGGATGGGGCCGCGCTAGGCATCTTCGGTGCCGTCATCGTCAACACGCCTTCAGGCCAGGCGGCGCCGCTGCTGGGAGACGCACCGACGCTCCAGGAGGCCGCGAGGGCGGTGTCGATGGCACCATGTTGGTCGGTGATGGTCGTGCCGGAGCAGCCATGGTCCCCGGGGTTCGACGCGGCCGAGTTCGAACGTGGTCCGGTGTTTCGCGCGTTCTCTCAGGCGAGCAAGCCCGGCCGTGACGCCACACCCGGATGGGTTCTGCACGCGCGAAGCGAGTGGAGCCAGGCGCAGTGGGAGTCGAACCCCGAGGCAGTGATCGAGGCACTGCTCCGCTCAATGGAGGCAGCCTCGGGTTTGTCGTTCGGGCCGGTGCGGCACGCCAAGGCACACCGGTGGCAGTACGCGCGCGGGTCCGCGGGCTTGGCCGACGGCTGCCTATGGGATGCCGAGGCCCGGGCGGGCGCCTGTGGAGATTGGTGCGGGGGACCTGGACTCGAGGGCGCTTGGCACAGCGCGCACGCGCTCGCGGACCGCATCGTTTAGCCGAGCAGGCCCTCGACCTCATCCGTAGGTCCAGGCCCGGATTCCGTCTTGATGCCCAGAGAAACCGGCGGGCCGGAGAAGCCCTAAAACCGGGAGCTGCCTTCCTTTTAAACATGACACATGATTCAGTATTCATATGAAATCGAGCGTATTCAGTGGTCGGAGTCGGAGCGAGAGCGGATCGCAGCGTGTGGCCGTGGGGGTGCTCCTCGGCGGACTCCTCCTCGGCGGGTGTCAGAGCGCGGAGAGTGACACGGGGTCAACGGAGCTCCGAAACGGAACCGGAACCCTTCAACAGATTCAAAACTTCGGTGCCAACCCTGGGGGACTGCAGATGTTCCTCTATGCACCCGACACCGTCGCTCCCGATGCGCCGGTCGTCGTCTTGATGCACGGGTGCACCCAGCAAGTCTCGACCTTCCGGACCTCTGGATGGGAAGCACTCGCGGACGACGAGGGCTTCTATCTCGTGTACCCGCAACAAACCACCGGCAACAACCCGGTGCGCTGCTTCAACTGGGCGGGGGAGTATGGCGATGAGGCGAACCTGGTCCGTGGGCAGGGCGAAAACCAGTCGATTGTGTCGATGGTCGACTACGTGCTCGACAACTTCGCTACGGACGAGGACCGTGTGTTCGCGGTTGGATTCTCCGCCGGAGCGGCCAAGACGGCGGTGATGTTGTCGACGTGGCCCGATCGATTCGCAGGAGGAGCGATCAACGCGGGTGTCCCATACCGATGCGCGACGTCGGTCACCGGCGCGTTCAGCTGCCAAAACCCGGGGCGGAACCTGTCGCCGTCGCAGTGGGGAGACCTCGTGCGCAACGCGTACGGC
This sequence comes from Nannocystales bacterium, assembly GCA_050633305.1. GTDB lineage: Bacteria > Myxococcota_A > Polyangia > Nannocystales > Nannocystaceae > CAJXVA01. The sequence goes on along the minus strand of JBOEGF010000040.1, from coordinate 8,330 downwards.
ACCTACGAAGGCCCTTATCCAAGAGTCTCCATCTGGCACGGCACGCAAGACAGCATTGTGGCTCCCATGAATGGAGTCGAGCTCGCCGAGCAATGGTCGAATGTCCATGGCATCTCCTCTACGCCGAGCTCGACCGACGTCGTCGACGGGCAGTCGCGAGACCGATACGACTCCGGTGGCGAGCTCCTCGTCGAGCACGTCACCGTCTCGGGCATGGGGCACGCACTCGCCATCGACCCCAGCTCGGGCTGTGGAGGCGCTGCGGCGTACATGGATGACCGCGGAGTCTGTGCCGCCTATCGTCAGGCCGAGTTCTTCGGCTTGCTCGGCGACGGGGCGGGTAGCGCAGGCACAAGCAGCAGCTCCAGCGGGGGCGAGAGCTCGGGCGGAGAGACCGGCGACAACTCGAGCAGCGGCGAAAGCTCTGGTGGCTCCGGAGAGACCGGCGACCCCATCACCGCCGACGAAGTGGCCAGCGGCAGCTGCACGATCCACTACGTCTCACAGCGCCTGGACGTCGCCGGCTACCTCGGCTGCGGCTCGACATACGGCTACATTGCGCAGGTTCCCATGTACCGCTTCGGCAGCTGCTGGACCTTCGACGAGTCAGGCTCGGGTTGCTGAAAGAACTCGATATGCCGCGCCGTCCAGGACCGAGCGCCAATGTTCATCCGCGGAGGCGTCGCATGGCCGCGCCGCCCTCACCACGCCCGCGTGTCGGCCGTCGCAGCGGCGCCATTTGCGCATCAAAGCTTGTCGCGCGGTGTTTCGTCTGGATTCGTGGCGCAAACTAGCCTTTCGCCCAAATATGAATGGTGGTTCATGTGTCATATTTGCATCGAGGACTTCCCCGATGAACAACGCGACGAAAACTCCGTGGGCCACCGCCCTTCTTACCTCCTTGCTCGCCTCCGGGTGCACCGACCTCGGCGGCGGCGACACCGATGGGGAGACTGCAAGCCCCACCAGCGGGGGTGATACCAGCGGCCCGAGCGATGAGACGGGCACCCCCGGCGACGGCACCGACAACCCCGGGGGAACGACTGGCACGAGCAACGACGAATCGGGTGATGACGACGAGACCGGCACCGGCACCGGCACACCGGACCTGCCCAGTTTCGACGATGCACAAGACGCCGTCGAGGTCAACTACCGCGACGACCTCGCGGCGCATGTGGGTTGCAGCGCGGAAGGTCTCGCCTACACGCCCGCGTCGATCGACGGCTACCCATGCGCTGCCAAGGACTACACAGACCAAGAAGACACGAGCAAGCCGATCGTCCTGCTGGTCCACGGCAACTCGGACACGCCCGACTCGTGGGAGACGTTCGACCCAGCGGGGTCCTGCAAGACCCCGCTGGGCGGCGAAGGCGGGGAGCAGCTGGCCGAACTGCTCGCCGCAAACGGCTTCCGAACGGTCGCCGCAGATCTGCGGTTCGACCTCGTCGACGATCCCAACACGAACAACGACACCGAGAACGCGGCGAGGAACATGGACCACGGCTGGGCTGTGCCCATCGCCCAGTCGTTCATCCGCACCATGATGGAAGAGAACCCGGATCGCCGTTTCGTGGTCGTGGGTTTCTCGCTGGGCGCGACGGTGACCCGCGATGCCCTGCGTCGTCTGATCGTGAATGAAGGGTTCAATCCGTACCCGCAGATCGACCACGCCTTCATTCTCGCCGGTCCCAACCACGGGGTGTCCAGCTTCCCGCTGTGCGGCACGAACCCCACGATGAGAGGGACGGTGACCTGCGAGATGGGCAACCGCGCGGCGTACTCGCCCACCTACTTCACGATCCCCTTGAACGGCCCTGAAGGGGCTTATGAAACCCCGTGCTCGGACGGAGTGAATGCGTTTGGCCACGATGTCTGTGAAGGCCACACGCTCGAGTGGACAACGATCGTCATGGAAGACCTGGACGGTGGAGAGCAGCAAGACCTCTTCGTGTCCCAGACGAGCTCCGCCCTGCTCGGAGCAGACAACCGCACCATCGGGCTCAATGATTTCGACACCTCGAACTACTTTTTCTGCGGTCTCTTCCGCAACCACTACGGTGCAGCACGCAGCACGGTGGCACACGGCATCATCGGCGAGAAGCTGGGATTCTAGAACGTTCCGATGAGACGTCGACTCATGATTCGTGCATGCCCCTGGGTGACTGTTGGGGCCATTGCGGCTCTGCAGTGCGCCACTCCTGCCTACGCAGCTCGGCAACCTGAGCCGAGCTTGCCCGAGGTCTCGTCCGTGCCCGAGAACGCGGACCCGACCGAGGAGTCGACATCTCCGGACGCCGCGAGTCCAGAGCCGGAACCAACGCCGGAGCCGGAACCAACGCCGGAGCCAGAGGCTAATTCGGAGCCGGAACCAACGCCGGAGCCGGAGGCTAAGCCGGAACCGGAGGCTAAGCCGGAAACACAGCCCGAGCCGACCACGGTCGTAACGACACCGCAGCCCACGTCACCGGTCACCACGCTCGAGCCACCGACCGCCAATGAGAGCCTGACCGTCGAACAGCGTGAGCTTCAGCGCCCCGACGGGGTCGGGTTTGCAAAGGATATCAAGGGCAAGACGCTCCACATCAACCCGTTCATCGCCGTCGTCGGTGGTGGCTACTACGAGCACATCGACAACACGGGCACCGAGATGTCCCCCGACCGTCGCGAGGATCGGTTCACGACCGTCGCGTTGTCCCGTCTGGGCGTACGCGCCCACTACGGTGAGGTCTTCTCGCTTGTCAGCGAGCTCGAACTCAACGCCGGGCCTTATGGAACCAGCGTATGGGAGGGCCAAGCGGCCATCCAGGTTCGCAACCAGCTCATGCGCTTGCAGTGGAGAGGTCTCCGTGTGGACGCGGGGCGGATCACGGACCCCACGAGCCTCGACTTCGTTTCGTTCTACGCGGTGGGGAACCTGCTGCTCACCGATGACTTTGCACGAAATCCTCTGCTGTACTCCGGGTTCAACCGGGGCAACGGGCTGCACATCAGCTACGGTCCGGAAAAGGGGGCTCTGGAAGGGTTGCGACTTGGGTTGACCACCAACGCGGGCAACCCCACTTCGACCACAGGTACCGTCATGATCGGCGGCACCTTTCCGCCGTTCTCCCGCTTCTATCAGGTGCCGTGGTCAGAGGTTGGCCGGGACGCTCGAGGCTTTCCCACGCCGACGTTCCACGTGTACCTGGTCTCGCCTTCGCTTCGCTACGACCACAAGTACGTTTCGGCCCAGTTTTCCGGCCAATGGTTCCAGGCGAACACCAACACGAATACCCGCGCCGATGCCAAGCTCGAGGGCTACAACCTGCGCGGCGGCTTCATGCTGAAGTTCTGGGACGGTCGCGTTCGCCCATTTGCGAACGGCTCGCGGGTCCTCAACGACGTCGTCGACCCGAACGACACCGCGTTGCTCTCCGACGAGAAGTACCAAGCGATCACGGCCAACGCGGGATTGGACATCCTCGCCCACGAGCGCTTGGGCGTCGGAATGCAGTACAACCTCATCCACGAGCAACAGGGCGCGGAGGGAGCACGGTTCGGGACCCACTACGCCAATGTCGGCGCAAGCTTCAAGATCTTGCCGTTCTTGGATCTCGACGCTCGTTATGCGCTCGGCTACGAGTGCCGTGGCCTCACCCTTTGCGAGCTCGACCGTCGACACCGTGTCTTCGTGACGCTCAAGGCGTTGCTGGGCGACCTGGGGGGCTCCGCAGGCCGTCCGTGACCCCCCGAGCACCCTCCTGTGGGCGATCATGCCCAACCGCCCGCGACCCCGAAGCTAGACGGAGCCCCGCTGTTTCGCCCGCGTGGACGCATCGCTGGCGGTTGGAGAAAAAGATCACCCGTTTGAGCCGCCCATCAACTCAGGACTGCGCGTGCGATGGACAGCGGATCTCGGTCGACGAACCGGAGTCAGGATACTCTGGGGGGGTTTTCTGGCTTGCTGGGGCTGTGGACCCACGACGGCGCTGACCGACTCCGTGACGGGGCAGACGCCCGGTGGGGAGTCAACCGGGGCTGAGGCGGAAGATGAGGGCTCGAGCGGGCCGGGACCGGGCATGTCCACGAGTACCGGCACGAGTACGGGGTCCGTTCCGTCGGAGGGGTCCAGCGACAGTACAACCGCCGAGGTCCACGTCTGTGGCGATGGTCAGCTCGATGATGCGGAGGCATGCGATGACGGCAACGTTTCGGATGCAGACGGTTGCAGCCAGCTGTGCGAGATCAGCGGCACGCCCACGTGGGCGCACTCGGTCGATCTGGCATCGGCCCGGTTCGAGGTGCTGGATGTCCGCGATGGCGACGCGTACGTGTTTGCGAGCTCGAGTTCCCCGCCAGGAGGGCTCCTCACGCGGGTGGGCAGAGACGGGACGGTTGTCTTTGGTGCCGAGGTGCCACCGTCGGGCTCTGGCGCGATGCAAGTGTGCATGACCGCCTCTCCTGATGGTGGCGTCGTTTCTTCGGGCAGCCCGGGGGAGCCGCAGCCGAGCCAGGTTCGTCGCCTTGGGCCGGACGGCGAGTTGATCTGGGAGGAGACTCTTGACGGGTGGGGGCAGTGCCGCAACATCCGCTGGATGAACCAAGGGCTCCTCAGCCTGCACCGACCCCACCAAGTCACGCCCGCGTCCTTGCGGCACACGACCGCGGCGGGGAACTCCCAGGTCGTGGCAGGATTTCCGAACCTCGGGCCGACGCTCTCGCTGCACCCTGCGGGCCTCGTCGTCGGCGGAGACGAACAGGTCACCGTCCTGGTGTGGGATCCGGAGGCCAACGACGTGGCGCTGCACACCGGCGTCGACATTCTCACCGTGCCGAAGTGGACGTCGACCACGTGGCCCGCCCAAGGCCAAACAGCACCGCGCGCCTTTTCCCACGGCGACGAGATCGTCGTCTGGACGGAAACCGAACGCACGCGCATCGACCCGCAGGGCATCCCCTCAGCCCCTGAGCCACGGACAACACAGGGCTTCGTCGTAGGGTCGTTCCCGAATGGGGTCGTGATTCGCAATGGCGAGTCGGTCGAGGTCTATACGGACGACGGAGAGCTACGATGGAGTCGCGCGACCGACGGAGCGGCACTGGAAGCGATGCCCGATGACGCGGGCGGACTGTTCGTGGTGTCAGCCACAGAGTCACCCGTGTCGGAAGTTACACTCCAGCACTTCGTGCTCTGAACGGCGTCGTGTCATCGGTGTCCCCCCCAACGGGGCATCGCTTCCGCACCCGGAACCACCGGTCATCAACCAGAGCACGACCAAGCACGATGCAATAGGCTCCTGCGCCCTGGTCTGTGCCCGGCTCGCTCGTGGATCCGGCTCAACGAGGCTTGCGACCCTCAGCCGTCACGACCCGGCGCAGCATTCTACGCAGTCCTCTCCGCCTCCGTCACAGTGCAACCAGCATCCGTCGCCGAGGTACTCCTCCATCATCGGCGGGCCGCTGATGCGATGAGAGTCCTCCGCCGTCCCCTCCCATCGGGCGACGGAGAACCAAGTTTGCTGGGTGAGCGAGGTATCGAGAACCGCTCCGGTTTCCATCCACCCCAAGAGTTCGACCGGGAACCTCATGGACGGGCATTGCAGGTCGAAGGCCGAGAAGTCGATCTCCGCCTCGCTCTGATCGAACTCGTAGACAACGTCCTCTCGCAGATCGACGAAGAAACGCTGCTCGGGATCGGCGGAAAGTCGAGCGGCGACGTCTTCCCCATCGAACACAACCACGCGGAACTCGTCGGTGTTCGAAGAATCGCCGTGTCCACATGCGGAGACGAACGACGGAAGCAGCAAGAAGAGGCTCAGAGATTGCAGGCGAAGTTTGGTGTGCACGTCCGGGCTTTCGTGGTTTCGGCCCCTTCAGTGGCGCTCCGAACCCCAATCGATTCCAACACTCTCGAAATCAATCCACGCCGACGCTCACCTGCTTGGCAAACCGCTGACCGGCCCGCGCGAGTGGCCACCCTGCTCGGAGGTTCTGGGACGAGCAGAGTGTGGACGATGACCGTACGCCACCGAGGGGTCTTGCCGTTGAGCATCCGAATGGGCGACGCCTCGCTCTGTCGGACCCACGACACGAGCGCCATGGACCGGACGCCGACGTCTCGGTCCCGCGGAGCACCACTCCTCGAAGCGCCCGGAATCGGGGCATGGCGTGGCTGTTGCAGTAGACTCTCGCTGTGGATCGGTTGCAGAAGGTGTTTGCGGGGCTGCTTGCGGCCAGCGCGATTGGTTGTACTCCCAAGTCGGACGCCGAGCCGGGGTTGGACCTCGACCAATTCTCGTTGGATCTGTGCTCGGACGGCGACCTTCGTCCCTTGATGGCGGTGCAACCGGCCGACGCGGTCGAGTACATGGAGTTGCGCGAAGCGACCGCAAACCAGTTCGACCCACTGGACCCGCCCTCCCAAGGGCAGGTCACCGATTCAGATGGCGAGAAGTGCGGTGGGGCCTCGGACGCGGACGCCTGCGCATCCGAGTTCGGCATGTTGCCGTACGAATCCGAGCTGCTCAGCGGCGGCGGCTTCAGCGACGTCTGGGTTCACACGACGTTGGCGTTCACCCGAGGAGACGAGGTCGGACTGCTGGCTTCGACGGCCGACATTCAGGCCTTCCTCGGGGAGATCGACGCTCCGGGGGACGCGGCCCTGTGGGCCAAGATCGGAGGTCACGCCATCGTTTGCGGGCCGGGAGACGACGTTGGGGAACACGCCGAGGGCCATGTGCTTCACACGACGACCGGCAGTGGGTGCCCTGACGATGTGGTGCAGCACGTCGTGTTGGTCCGCGCCGATGGGAGCATCGAGGTCTTGGACTCCGAGGTCGTCGAAGAGGGCGAGCCTGGCTGCTCGGTAGGTCGGCTGCCCCGAGGCTACTGCCGAAACAACGTGCGCCGAGGCGTTTCCCCGGTCGGCCGAGCCTTGGTCGCGGTCGCTGAGATGGAGGCCGCTGCCGTGCCCGCGTTCGAGCAACTCGGCCGAGAGCTCCGCGCGCACGGTGCCCCGACGCCATTCGTCGGCGAGGCCGAACGCGCCCGCCTCGATGAGGTTCGGCACGCACGCACAATGGCCCGCCTCGCGCGGCGCCACGGCGGACTGCCCAGAGCCCCTCGAGTGAGACGCATGCCCCTGAAAGACATGGTATCGGTGGTTGCCGAGAACGCCGCGGAGGGCTGTGTCCGCGAGACGTTTGGCGCCCTGGTGGCGCACGCACAGGCACGACGCGCCCAAGACCCCGCGCTTCGGCATGCCATGCGAACGATCGCCCGCGACGAGACCCGCCACGCACGCTTGAGCTGGGCCATCGACGGCTGGGCGAGAAGCCGGATGAAACCGGGCGAGCGCGCACGCGTAGCCCGAAGCGCGCGGCACAGCATCGAGCGACTCCGCGAGGAGCTCACGCCCGCCCAGGACCCGAGCGTTCACACCGTCTTGGGCCTGCCGGAGCCCGCCGAGGCTCGCTCGATGTTCGCCGGGCTCCACGCGGGTGTGCTCCACGAGCTCGAGGTGTAGGGGCCGGGACCCGCACGGCTACGAGAACCCGACAGCGCTTCCGGGCTCCGTCGTTGTTGCCGCCTAGACAGAGCCCGATGCGGACGTCGATTCGCCGACGCGACCTACCAGCCCATGTCCTCGAGAAACGCGTCATAGGTGTCGTAGGCGGAGCAGGGCTCGTCGACGACCACGTCACCGCAGGACACGCGGCACTGCGCCTCCCGGCTGTTGGGGCCCCACAGATCCCAGTTGTAGCCGTAGATGTCCATGTCCTCGTCTACGTATGCCTCCGGCCAGGTACTGATCCCAGCCCTCAAGGTGTGGCTGTTGCCCGCGGAGCTGTGGATGCTGTTGTGGAACGTGATCCAGTTCCCGGAGTCGTGGAATCCGGTCGACTCGATCAGCGGCTGGGTCCACCGTGGACCGACCAGACGGAGGGTGCCTGTGGGATCCTCGTCCGGCCGCAGCGTGGCGGTGACCTCGATGCGCTGGGTGAACGAGTCGAGATACGGGTTCCCCGACCAGGCCACGGCCCGGACGGTGTGGGTCGAGGAGAGGTGCACCTCGGGAATGCACGCTTCAGGCTCGGGATCGAGGTACCCGTTGCTCGCGGCGTAGTCCGCCAGCCGTGAAAGCGCGACGTCGCCCACGTACGGGACCGCGTCGAGCTCGGCGAGGGTGTCGAAGAGCTCGTCGTCGTCGGTATCCTCGACACCATCGGGTCCGGCTCGGTGCTCGACGATGCCACCCGCCGCGCGAGCGTCGAGGCCGACGCCTCCGGAGCTCACCGATAGATCGAGAGTGTCGAAGTTCGCCTCATTGACGAGCGCCAGCACGGCCTCGG
>JBOEGF010000039.1:0-39935 GCA_050633305.1 Nannocystales bacterium | reverse complement strand
CCTTGGCATCGTCGACCAGCTCCTCGACGATGCTCAGCTGCATGGGGGTGACCATCGCCCCGATGTCGACCAGCTCGCCCTGGCTGGCTGCGCCCTGCTTCATCTGGCGGACCAGGTCGCGAACCTTGGCCTCGAACTCGTCGTAGACCGCGTCAAAGACCAGCAAACGCTCCGAGGCGACACAGTTCTGCCCCGCGGAGATGAAGCAGCCCGCCATCGCAGCGTGGGCGGCCTGATCGATGTCTGCGTCGTCGCAGACGATGAACGGGTCCTTGCCGCCCAGCTCCAGCACGACCGGAGTTACGGTCTTTGCCGCGGCCTCGAGGACCTTCTGTCCGTTGCGACCCGAACCAATGAACACCAAGCCGTCCACGCCCGACTCGATGAGCGCAGCACCGGTCTGCCCGAAGCCTTGGACCAACGTCACGACATCGGGGCTGAAGCCCTCGGCCCGAAGCGCGTCGTGAATGATCTCGACGATGGGCCCGGCCGACCACGCGACCCACTCACTGGGCTTGACGACGATCGCGTTCCCGGTGATCAGCGCCGGGATGACCGGGTTCATGATGTTCTGGAACGGGTAGTTCCACGGAATGATCGCGCCCAACACCCCGAGCGGAAGAAACTCGAGCTGAGCCTTCTTGTGAAGGAACAACCCAGGGCTGACCCGCTCGGGCTTGAGGTGTTTTTCCCCCTGGCTGATCGTCCACCGCAGCTTCTCGCAGACGGTCCAGATCTCGCCCATCAACGCGTTCTCGCGGGTTTTCCCGGAGTCACGCACGATGAGGTCACAGATTTCCTCGGTCCGGTCGAGGACCGCATCGCGAATGTGCCCCAGCACGCGTCGACGCTGCGCGAACGTGCTCATGCCCCAGCCCTTCTGGGCCTCTCGAGCCCGGGCGATGGCGGCAGCAACCGCGGCGGGGTCGTCGATGGGAACCGTCCCGATCGGCTCTCGCGTAGCGGGATCGAAGCACTGGATCATGCCCGGCTGCGCGTCGATACGCAGGGCGGGCGTGGAGATGGGGGCGTTCATTGGGCGGCTCCTTCTGCAACGACGTCGAGGTGGAGGTTGCCGTCGTCGGCCTGAGCGTCGGACGAGGGTTGGGAGCGCTCGAGGTAGGCTTCCCACTTGCGAATGGTCAGGCTTTGGAACTCGCGCACCACGGGCGAGAGCTCGGGCGCGGGGCGGTCCCAGAACTTCTCCCAGCCTTCCTGCTCATGACCGAGCACCCAGACATCTTGGCCGAGCAACGGCTCGAGCGTGACTGTTCGGGTCATTCGCATCATCTTCTGCATCACCCAGTGCGGCAACCGGGGCCCGAGTAGGGGCAGCTTGATCGCCTTGGGGTGCAGATAGAACACGAAGATGTGCCGGTTGGTCTTCTCGTCCTTGGGCAGGGTGAACAAGAAGTGCTTGATCCGGTTCTCGGTGTTGGACCAGTGGTACGGGTAGTCGTAGCAGGCCAGCATGTGGTCGGCGCCCGACTCCGAGCGGTCGATGAACATGTCCTGCATCGCACCCGCGGCGATCTTGGAGCGGTACTCCAACTCGACCCGGTCGCCGATGGTCTCGCAACGCAGCAGGTCAGTGCCTTCGAACGGCTGGAACTTGCGATGCAAGAAGCCATGCGTGAAGTCGCTGACGTTGTCGAGCAGCATCGAGTGGTGCCCAGGGCTGTCGAATTGCACGATCGCGTGCGGCCACGGCTTGGCGCCCTCGAGCTCGGGGATCGAGGGGATGTCCCGGGTCTTGGCGACTTCGGGGTCGCCGGGGAACATGAAGATGATCCCGTAGCGCTCGCGGACCGGCAGTGCCGCGATGCGCAGCTTGGGGTGCTTCTTGCCGAACAGGTCGTGCGGGATGCGGGCCTTGCCCTCCCCGTCGTAGCTCCACCCGTGATACGGACACACCAGCTCGCAGCCGACGACCTTGCCCTCGGTCAGCTTGAGGTGCCGATGCGCGCAGCGGTTCTCCACCGCCCGCACGCGGCCATCCTCACCGCGAAAGACCGCGATCGCGCGGCCCCAGAACTTGGTCTCGAAGTGGTCCCCCGCTTTGAGGTCTTCGCTGCGACCGACCGCGTACCAGTAGTCCGGGTCCATCCCGGCGGAGCGGGCTTTTTGACGCTGGGTCTTGGCGTCGTCGAACGACGGCGGGGGGCCGGACGCGTGTCCACTGAGGTCGGTCATGGGGAGCCTTTCGAAAACGAGAAAAACGGGTGGCGAACCGGAAACAGAATTGCCATTCTGTTTCTCGCACGGAATATTCCGTGTAGGCCCCGATGTCAACGCAGCCACATCACAGCCCCCGAGAGCGCCTTCAGGAGGCCAAACGGGCCCTGTATCGCGAGAGCATTCTCGACGCGGCCGAGCTGGAGTTCGCGGCCCACGGCTACGAGCAGGCCAAGGTCACCGACATCGCCAAGGGTGCCGGCGTCTCGCTCGCGACGCTGTACGGGACCTTCCCCAAGAAGCACGACGTCTATCGGGCCCTCCAGAAAGACCGCCTGGAGCGACTGATGCAGGAGGTCGGCACCCAGGTCCTCGCCGCTCGCGATCCTTTTGAGCGTCTTCGAGGAGGGATCGAGGGCTACCTACGATTTCACATGGGGCACCCGGACTACCTTCGTGGACAGCTGCGCGAGGGTGTGCCGTGGGGAACCACGGATCAGCTCCGCACCCCCGAGCAAACCCAGGCCTGGGAAGCCGGACGCGTGATGATGATGACCGCGTTCGAAGCCGGCATGGATGAGGGCTGGTTCGTCCGCGACGACCCCGAGTTGTGTGCACGGACCGCGACCGCGATGAGCCAGGTCAGGCTCTCGCTGTGGATCGATCGGGACATGGACCAGAGCCCCGCCGAGGTGACCAAGGCCGCCATGCTTCAGCTGCTGCGAACGTTCGCGAACCCCGAGCGACTCGCCGCTCTCACCGCACGACTATGAGCGACGCACACCCGACTGCCCTTGTCTTTCGAGACGCTGAACTCGCCGACATCGAGGCGATGATGCACATCCGAAACAACGTCCGGGAGAACGCCCTGGTCAACACGGTGATCGGGCGCGAGGACTACGTCCAGGCCATGACCACAGACGGCAAGGCGTGGGTGTGCGAACGCGACGGCGAGGTGCTCGGGTTCTCGTGCGGGCGGCCCGACCCGGGCGACATCTGGGCGTTGTTCGTGCGGGAGTCTGCCGAACGCCAAGGCATCGGCGGTGCGCTCATGAAGCTCGTCGAAGACTGGATGTTCGCCCAGGGACTCTCGTCGATCTGGCTCACCACGACCCCCCAGACCAAAGCGGAGCGGTTGTACCAACGTCGAGGCTGGATTCGACACGGCACGAAACCGTCGGGCGAAGCCGAGTACCGTCTGGAAACGCGGACGCCATGAGACCACACCGGGCCGGACTGGTGCTCGCAACGTGGGGACTGTGCGCATGTCCGCAAGACCCCACCCCGACCCACGCGGCCGCGTCCGAGACGCCCCCAGCGAGGTCGAGCACGCCTCCGAGACCCAGCAAGCTCGCTTCCGACGAAGTGGTCCGCTTCCTCCCGACGTTCGGCACCAAGACCCCCGAGGGATGGAGCGTGCCGATCGAGGCTTGGGTGTTCGAGCCGGAGGATGATGGACCCGTCCGCGCGGCAACTGCCAAGCTGGTCGAGGAGGCGATGGAGACCCAGGTCGACGAGGCGACCTCCAAGCGGATCGCCCAGAACCTCCGACCGTTCATGGTCGACAACGAGAGAGGCAAGCGACTGACGATTCAGGCCGGCTCCACCGCCGCAGCGGTCTGCACCTCGGGCTCGGACGGTCGCTGCTCCGGCACGCTTGTGCTCCCCGCGGGCTCACCACCCTCCCTCGAGGTGTCCGTCGTGCTTCGTCCCGGGGACCCTCGCCGTTTCTCCGGCCGCGTCTTCCTACTGCCCGACGAGGGAGTCTCGGTGCTCTCGGACATCGACGACACCATCAAGATCACCGAGGTCCACGACAAGAAGCGCCTCGTCGAAAACACCTTTGCGAAGCCGGCGCGAGCCTGCCCTGGGGTCGCGGCCTTGTACCGACGCTGGGCCAGCCAAGGGGCCGCGTTTCACTACGTCTCCAACTCCCCCCTGCCCCTGCTCGGCGCGATCGAATCGTTGATCGCGGACGCGGACTATCCCGCGGGCTCGCTCCAGCTCAAGCCATTTCGCTGGCGGGACGGGTCATTCCTCGACCTGCTCGCCGCGCCCGAGAACCATAAGCAGGAGGCCATCACGGACCTCATCGAACGGTTCGAGCATCGTCGGTTCATTCTGGTCGGCGACACAGGGGAGCGAGACCCGGAGATCTACGCGGCGTTGCTCCGCGGTCCGAAGAACCGGGTTGCAAAGGTCTACCTGCGCGACACGGGATCGATGCGCAAGGCCGCATTGCAGACCCGACTGGAGTCGGTCTTCGAGGGTCTTCCGCGCGCATCCTGGGCCGTGTTTGAAGACGCCTCGGAGATCGAAGACGACCTCCCGGGGTCGTGAAGCGACTCCACCCGAATCGTCCTGCGCTCGCCACCGACGAGGCGGGTCTCGAAGCTTTCGGCCTTCGCGACGCTCGGATTTGGTTCGACGCGGCTCGCGTCGTAAGGTACGAGCCAATGAACCACGACGAGGTTGCGAGCGCCTTGGTCTCAAGCCGGTATGACTTGCAGCAGGTGCAAGCGCGGCTGCGCAGGTTTGTGAAACCAAAGGACCCGACGTACCGCGATGTAATCCCGGTGCACGAGCTGTGTGGCGCGGTCAAACTCGAGGACCCCGCACGAGTCAGACCCGTGACCCAGATGGTGCTGCGCGGGTTGAACACGTCACGTCTGGGCGACCGAGACCCACAGAAGCCGCTGCGAACGCTCTGGCTCATCTCCGACCACATCCCCCATCCGTCCGGCCGCGCACTCTTGACGCTCGCCCACCGTGACCTGCTCACCTTGGTTCAAGGCGCACGCGTGACCCCTGCGCTCCTCGAAGACCTGGTCGAGTGGCTCGAGTTCGCCGACCTGGAGGCAAAACGCCGGGTGCTCCCGGCCTTGGACCCAAGCGCCCGGTTCATTCGCCATGGGTTCCGTTCGAGCGCCGAAATCCGCGGGCGGATCTGGGAGCTCGTTGCTGAACTCGCAGGGGAGAGCAGAGCCCAATTCGAGGTTCTCGCGAGGTATCCAGCTGCGTTGGGTTTGATCTCCATCGGCGCCCGGGCCATCGCCAAGAAACACGGCACATCGCCCGTGGAAATCGGGACGGCGCGATGGCCCACGGACAAGCAACTTCACGCCTACGAGCTTCGGCCCCTGCTGGAGTCGGCCTTCAGGGTCGACCCAGAGGTGTTCTGTGATGTCGTTCGACCGATTGTCGATAGCCCTCATTGCTCCGAGGTCTACGAGCGTTGGTGGATGGTCGGATTTCTGCCGTGGGACGATGAGCGGGAGGTTCTCAGTGACACAGAGGTGGGTGTCGCGCGCGTATGGGGGCGTTGCGTATTCAGCTGGCACGCGAAGCTCGGCAAGGCAGGCCGGTTTCGTTGCAAGGTTTGCAAGACCCCCGCGAAAGCGACCGCACATTTCGAAGCCCTCGTGACGAAGTGGTGCGAGAAAATGGAAGCTGAGAGCACGGAGCCTCGCAGCGGCTACGAGAAGACCATGCCCGGCGACGGCGGTGACAATGACGAGTCGACGCTGGCCTACGCCATCGAGCACAACGAGCGGATCCTGCTCGAGCGGTATCGAGGGGTCGGCGGCTTGACGCCTCCCGGTCCCGCCGACTCCGGATGGACGCCGCTGCACAAGGCTCGCGGAGACGACTCGGACGTCGTCCGCGCGGCCCTCGAGCTTGGCTACGCGCCCGATGCTGCGACGGATGACGGGCTGACACTGCTGGACCTCATTGCGAGCGACGAAGCGTTCCCGTGGCACGTCGCGTCGGCGCGCATCCTCGTGAACGCGGGGGCGCGAGGCTCCTGTGTGGGCGGGAACTCGGTCTTGCACCGAGCTGCTCAGGCCGGGAACGCCGAATTGGCCGGACTCCTGCTCGAGTCCGGCTTTGACAGCTCAGCACGGAACGACGACGGCTTCAGCCCCCGGGAATTGGCCGAACAAGCGAAGCAGTGGGGCGTGGTCGCCCGCTTGGCGCGCCCCGGGGCTCCAGGAAGACCACCCGGGGTTGGGAAGTAGGTAGAGCACATCTCACAACCTCGACGCGCCGGCTCGCGACGGATTTGGGCCCGATGGCGAGGAGGTCATGAGATGTGCTGGCCAGGCGCACCGTCGAGCGGAACCTCGGACCACACCTCGCGAGAGCTACGTTAGGCTGCCTACCTTGGCCCCCGTCGGCGCCGCGCTCGGATACTCACTGGCGACGTTGCTCGGGCTTGGTCCCTCGACGGAGGCACCGTCGTGGCTCGACTGGCAAGCGCCGGATTCTTGCAAGACCGCGCGGCAGATGCAGGGGGCGACGGAGGGACGACTGGGAAGAGCGGTCGAAGCGTCCGATGTCCGCGTCCGCGGCATCATCGAAGACCATGGATCCGATGGGTTGATCCTGGCCCTCGAGACGACGCGGAATGGTGTGACCGCCGAACGCACCATCGTGGCAGCACAGTGTGATGCGCTGGTCGATGCCGCTTCGCTGGTTGTTGCATTGAGCATCGACCCACTCGCGGTGACCCAGTCGGTCCGAGCCGCCCGGCAACCGCGGCCGCCGACCCCCCTCGAGGAAACGTCGGCGACGACCGCTGTGCCTGCCGTTCCACTGCCCGCCGCGCTCGCCCCCGAGGAGGCTGTCAGACCCGCGGATCCCGAGACGGGCTCTGCATCGGATGACGACGGTGTGCCGCCATCCCTATCCCCATCTTCACGCCCGCGCGCTGCTGCTGAGGTCACGGTCGGGCTGCAGGCGGGGATCGAGTTCGGGGCCCTGCCGCGCTTGTCGGGTGGGCCCCAGCTCGTCTTCGGCGTGCTCCTGCCACGACTGCGTCTGGAAGCTGGCGGATGGTATGCGGCTCCTCGGACCGCCCGCCGAGGGGCCGCGTCGGTGCGGGTTCAACTCGGCGCGGCCGTCGTACGGGGATGCGGTCGATTCCTCTCCGGACCCGCCGAGGTCCCACTGTGCGCAGGGCTCGACGTCGGCGCATCGAGGGGCGAAGGATCTGGCGCGCCGAATCCGCGGAGCGTGAACGGACTGTGGGTTGCGCCAACCGTCTCGACAGGGGTCCACGGTTGGATCCTGCCGCGGTTGGCGCTGAGCGCCCGACTCGAAGTTGCCGCGCCCCTCACCAGAACGGCATTCGAGCTTCGCGACCCCGGAGACTCCATCGGGCTCTTCGAGCCTGCTCCCGTCTCGGGCCGCGTCTGGATCGGAGTCGAGGGAAAAATCCGGGGGCCTCGTGACGGATCCAAGAAACCCCGGAGAAGAAAGGGGAGGACTCGACCATGAGCCGATTCGACCGGCTGTACAAAGAGAACTTCCGCTTCGTCTGGGCAGCAGCGCAACGCTGCGGGGCTCCCGCGAACAGCGTCGAGGACGTGGTGCAAGACGTCTTCGTCACCGCGCACCGCCGCATCGACGAACTGCATTGGGAGGTCTCGCCGCGAGGATGGTTGTACGGGGTCACGCGGCGCGTAGCCTTTCGATATCGGAGGACCGCTGCCCGTGTCGCTCGCCGACGGTCCACCCTCGCCGCAGCTGCTCGCCCGGCCGCGCAACCACACGCGCGCACGGAGGCCGCGCTCGTGCTGGACAAGTTGCTCGAACGACTCGACGGCACGCAGCGCGACGTGTTTGTGATGACCGAGCTCCTTGGGATGAGTTCCCCGGAGATCGCCGCTGAACTCAGCCTCCCGCTGAACACTGTGTACTCGAGGCTGAGGTTGGCCCGCGCTCGGATGACCAAGCTCGCCGGGTCTTCACCCGCGCTCGACCACCAACTGGGCTCGACCAAAGCCGCCTTGCAACCGACGCAAAGCCAAGCCCGCCGGACCCGCGCGGCGCTGATTCCGTTGCTTGGCACTGCCACAACGAAGCTGAGCCCTGGGATCGCCGGTGCGCTCAAGCTCGCCACCGTGCCAGCCCTCGCGCTCACCGTGGTCGGGATCGGCTACCTCAGCGGCACCGAGCCCAGTCCTGCCCACCCCAGGCCAGAAGTCCACGTCGCGGGCGTAGCCACGACACCGGCCTCACCAACACTGCCTGCGCCCCGTTCGCCCACGGTCCCATCTCAGCAGGCGGACCGGGCCGGGCTCGGCTCGAGCACCGTGGTACCGCGCGACATGGGTTCCACGCGCTCCGAAGCCGCCTCCCGCAAACACTCATCGATGCCTCCCGAACCTCGTAGCCCCGGGACGCGGCCAGTTCCCGCGACGGTAGCAGGCAGCACCGGACTCGGGACCTCGAATCTCGCGGAGGAAGTCGCCCTGCTCGATGCCGCGAAAGACCTCCTCTACGTCGGCGCCCACGCCGATGCCCTTGCGAAACTCCAAGAGCACGCCCGTCGTTTTCCACAGGGGCAACTTGGTGACGCCCGACTCGCAGCCCTGGTGGCGGTGCAATGCGCTGCGGGTCAATCCGTGGCCGCCGAGGAGACGGCGAGGGAGCTCCACAATCGGTTCCCGCGCTCCAGCATCTCGCGGAACACGCCAAAAAGATGTGCGACCCCGTGATGGATTCCCGCAACCCCGGAGAAGTTGTTTGTGATGCTTCGTCTCACCGAGATTGGTTCCATCGCTGCGTTGCTCGGTCTATCGAGCTGTCTTCAAGTCGAGCCCGTGGGCGGAAGCCCCGAGACAGACACCTCTGCGCCAACGACGTCGAGTGCCGCGACGACCAGCGTGGGCACGTCCGAGACCCAGACCGGTTCGGGAACTGAGACCGGTTCGGGAACTGAGACCGGTTCGGGAACTGAGACCGTTTCGGGAACCGAGACCGGTTCGGGGACCCGTGTCTGTACGGCAGACCCGGTTGCGGATGCAGCGTTCTCCTATGACTTTGCCGCATGGCAGGAGTACGCGGACCCAAACTGGCTCGGGTTCGACAGCGAGGTCCCTTGCTCCGTCGTCGATATCGAGTCGGGCGGAACGGGCCTCAACACCGTCTTGGACTGCACCAGCGCAGCAGGGGAGTTCCAAGGCTCGATTCTGATCGCCCCGACCGACGCCGGTGAGGTCGTTTGGGAGCCTTCGCAAGCGGTGACGATGCGACTCCAAGCCGAGACAGACGGGGTGAACTACGCAGCGCTGGAACTGCGAGCGATGGACGACACCCTGTTGCTGGTCGCGCTGAACACTCCAACCCTGAGTTCGAGCGAGTTCTGGAACATCAATGGTGCCCTGGATCCACTATCGACCGTCGTTGACCCGGAAGCATGCGCAAGCGAGGGCTCGGAAAGGGTCTCCGTCGAGTTCTCCGACTCCGACGACTCCCTCGTGCTCTTTGGCGGCCAGCGTGGGGTGCTGCCCGATGATGACAACACCTCGCTCGCCATCGATCTCGGGTCGGCATCGGTCGAGTTCGGTTCCTCGGACCTCTTCTTTCAGCTGTTGATTCGAAGGGTCGAGTCGTAGGACGACGCGTCCGCTCGCCACAGGCGTGTGAGTCCCGGAACGTTCGACGTCGCTCCCCGGCCCCCGCATCGGTCCGAGCGCTGGAATCGGGCAAGAAAAACGTGATCCGATCCGCGCCCTCCAGACTCTACTCAGCTGGGAACCCATGACCGAGAAGAAGAACAACCCGTTTGCCAGCATTCTCGCCATCATTGCGCTCGCTGCTGGCATCACCGCTGTTGCCGTCGGTGGGATCCATGGGCGTCGCGCGGGCTACGAAATGATGATGATGTACACAAGCCCCGCCGTATTGGCCGGCCTCCTCAGCGTCGCGATCCAGCGACGAGGCCTCACCTACGCGGGGCTCCTCGGTGCCGTGCTGGGCATCGTCGGGTTTGTTCTGGGACGGTAGCGCGTCGTCGAGCCTGACCGGGGTGCCCACATCGTAGGAGCCCTCTGTCGGCCGAACAGGAGCAACAAACAGGCCGATTCGCCACAGAGCCGCGCTGTGGCGGTCTTGTCGTTGGTTCCGCCGCGCGAGCGGAGAGCACCCAGCTTGGATAGAGAGCCTGGGTGAACACCAGGCCGGGGGAGCGTCGAGGCGCGATCGCCCGATCCGCAGTGTCATTCGCCGCCGCGTCATCGCGAATGCATTTCATGATCCCGTCTCATCCCAGTCACGGCGCACGTTCCCGTGATCCGTCGCTACCCGGAGAGACTCTCTCTGAGAACACCTATGTCCAGCCAGCCTTCGCGAGTCACGAATATCGACGGTCGGTCGCTCCTCGTCTTCGACGATCTGTTCTCGGACGCCCAGGTTCGCAATTTCGGCCACGTCGTCACCCAACTCGACTACACCCGCCGCGCCTCGTTCGACGGTGAACTGAACGCGAACATCGACGAAGACGCGTTCCGGCGGGCGCCGTTTCTCTACCCCGTCCTCGAAGCGCTCGTTGCTGAGCACCGTGCCGCGCTCGTGATCCCGGATACGACGACCATGTCCCATGTCTACGCCGCGGCGATGTCCTCGCAGCAACACCCGGAGATCCACCGCGACCTCGAATCGCCAGATGCGGTCACGTTTCTCTACTACGCGAATACGTTTTGGCGTCGCGACTGGCAGGGCGAGACCGTCTTCTACGACAACGCAGGAGACGCGACCGCCATCGTGTCGCCGAGGCCGGGACGACTCGCGATGTTTCATTCAAACATCGCACACCGCGCTGGCGCCCCCCACCGCGACGCAGCGTCCGTCCGCTACGCGGTCTCCGTCTTCTACTACCCGGCCGAAGAAGACGTGGAAGGCATCTCCGAAAAAAGATCAAAAGCACGTGATCCGTTCAAGACGAATCGAACTCTCACCTAACAACCGTAGCACCGCCGTGGCGCTACGCCCCCCCAAACAAAGGAACGAATACGATGAGCAAGAAAGAAGCACTTCCCGAACTGACCATTGAAGACCTCGCATCGGTGCGATGCGGCGGTGGTGCCGAGGACGGTCTAGGCAGCAAAGGCAAGGCCAAGGCCAAAGTTCGCGGAGACGAAGGCGAAGAGTACGAGAACTCCGGTGGAACGATCAAAGGCGACGGGATCATCGGCATCGGCGGACTCCCGGGAGTCCTGCCCGTCATCCCGTAGTTCTTCCGGCCCAGTCTCCGGGCCGTGCCCGCCCGCACGGCCCGGTTGTTTCTCATGTCTATGTCCGCAATCGCTACAGCCGCAATCGCCACTGGCCCCCTCCCCTCGCCCCCGGAGCTCACCCAAGTTTTGCCGATCCGGCAGCTGTTGGACGACCCGGGAGTCACGATGGTGCAGCGTGGGGCCGAAGCGTCGTGGTTCTACTCCAGTGCCATCCCCCAGGCTCTCGGAGGCTGGAATCTCTACCGCCCGGAGATCTACATGCCCCGAAACTCGGCGTTGGCGCAATGGCTAGACGACCCTTCCATCTGCCTTCGAGAAGCCAACGAAGGCGACCGACTCATCTACGAGGTCCTTTTCGCGGCACACGACTATCTTCATGCGTGGTCGCTCCAGGAGATCGCAAACATCGTGCCATCCCTTGGAATTGGGACAACAACGATCGACGAGACAACGATCGAGGACCTCGCCTTCGTGCAATTGACAACCGAGGCGGCCGCGACCGTCGGCCTGGATTATTGGTACCTGTCCTGCGTCGACATCACCGAGATGTTCGATCTCGGCTCCATCATTCAGTCGCTGACGGTCTCCTACAGGGAGAGCCACGCTCCCGAGTACCGACGTTTCAACCCCGAATTCGCCGTCCAGGATCCCGCGTTCTTCACGTCGATCGCGGAGTTCTACTGCACCGGTCGCTTTCCTGGATTCGAGGTCGCGAATCTGCGGCGCAGCCCGAGAATGCTTCGGTGGCTCCGACACGAACTGAGCTACGGACAGCTTCAGCGTCGATACACACGAATGTGGCTGCGCCACCTCGGCGGCCTGCACGACCATGTCACGGCCGAGCGACTCCAAGCCCCGGTCCCCATCGACGCGCCGTGGAAGCGCGAGCTCCTGGACGAGCTAGGCCAGCGACTCTGGGAGAAGATCAAGCACGACGCTTCCTCTCGGCGGCGTATGCGTGATGAGCTCGGGAACTCGTCTTGGCGGGCGCCCAACGACGGCCCCCTCGATTTTCGTTTCACGAACTTCAACGCTCTGGGCGAAGACCCTTGGCCGGAAATCTCCCGCCGCGGGATCGTCCGTGACTCGTTCTCCAAGCTCGTCGACCAGGTCGCGAGCGCGCACCGACACGACACCGCGCCCAAATCACTGCTCCGAGCGTTGGGACACATCCGGGAGTCCAACAGCGTGGACCTGTTGCGCCACGCATTCACCCACCTCGAACGCCTCCCCATCACCGCGTCGGAACCCCGCGACCTGTTCCTGCTGAGCTAACGGAGCCACCCCATGACGATTCGCCTACACGCACACCAATCCTGCGCCTGGTCCGTTCCTGTGCCCGTCGAACGCGGCGGATTCACAGCGCTTCGGCCGGATCATCGAGCGTTGGATGTCTGCGTCGACCTCTCGGCGATCGGGGCGTTTCGGGTTCCAGATCCTTCGTTCGACGGCGACTCTGTGCTCTACGCTGACCTGCAACTCAACGGCGAGATGAACGTTCGACGGCGCCTCGGTTCCGGCCGGGCGGGGTTCTACAAAGGCAAGTATCTCAAGGGTGTGGGGCGTACGCCGCTGGCCGCCAACTGGGCGGAGGCCGCCGACACGTACCACGCAACGGGGCATATGTTCGCCAGCTCGGCCGTGCGGGAACGTATCGCCACCGTCTTCATGCAAGCGCGCGGATCCGCCGACCTCGTTGTCGAGTGCGAAGGGTTCCTACTCCGTAGAATGCCGACCGAGCTTGCCCGCGGCGTCGCGGACTTCGAGCGCTCGTGCGACGGGCCGTTCCCCGCATGCGACCGCACGCTACAAGCGATCTCAGTCAAACCCGGGGACTTCGCGCGTCTGTCGAACATCCTTTGGCTGCTCAGCTTCATTCGCCCCAGCCCGTCCGCGGTCGCCGACCTCGGGTACCGGCTCGCCATGTATTCGCAGCCCCCATCGGCCGCGCTACCGCTGGCCTCGGCGCTGTCCCCTGATGCCGTGATCGCACAACTCCGCGACGCGATCGACCGCGGCGTCCGGAACTTTCTGCGCCACTTCGAGCTCGGCATCTACTGGGGCTCGTACTTCAACAACTTCACCCTCGACGGCCGATTCCTCGACCTCGAAGTCCCGCTGATTCACGGAACGCCCTTCGTAGGAAAGCTCTGCGACCACACGACGCCAACGCTGTCGCGGAGCCCTGAGGAATCCGATGGAACGCTGCTCGGGATCGAGTTGTTTGACTTCGTGCACCACGTGCGTGCCGCGCTGCAGGCTCTCGACGCGATGTTGGTCTGGAAGCTTCGCGTGGCTCGCGACGCGCAGGTCGTGCAGTTTCTCGAGGGTCTGCTCGACGCACTTCGGTCCGAGTGCGGGAGTACGCACGTGATCCACAACCGTCAGGCTCTGTGCGAGCGGGTGACACAAGTGTTGGTCGCAAGTGGAGGCGCGCCCACCCGAGTCAGCGCGGCAGTCGAGCACGAATACGACGTCGTCTTCCACGGCGACGTGGGCGACGGACCCGCCCTTGGACTCACCCGCCTTCCGGATCGATTCGCGCCACCCGAGCCCACCCGGTGGTCGACGGCCTTCATCGCCACGCAACTCCTGGCCGAGCCCGACCGGCGCGTTCACACGCTTGGCTCAGACGCAAAGCTCGTCAACGAGCTCCTCCGCGAGCTCGATGAGATCACCGACGTCGACGCGCTCCTGGAGGCGACCCGTGAGGCAGAGATCGTCTTGCATCGCGAGATCAGCGGGTCCGGCCCTTCAAACCTGGCGGAGGGTGCGTGAAGTCTGCGCCGGACGAACTCGGCCGAATCTTCCGCGCTGAGGCCGTGGCAGCCCACCGAGCACCGCGAATCCCCGGGCGACCGCTGGCCCCGACCCGTCCGGGTCCCGTGTCGATCGTGGCGACCCTGGGCCTGCTGTCTGCACTGTTGGTGGCCGCCGCGGCCTGGGTATCCAGCCCCGAGTACGTCTCCGGTCGCGCACTCATTCGGTTCGACGGCGTCGCATTCGCTCGGGCATCGAGCGGCGGGGCGATCGAGTCCGTCTTCGTCCGGCCCGGACAGTGGGTGGAAAAAGGAGAGTTGTTGGCACGCACCGAAGCCACGACGGCACAGCACGCGCACGCCCGGGCACGCGCCGAGTACGGCGATGCGGTCCGGGCGATGCTCCGTGCGCCGGCCGACCTCGCCGCGCGGGAACGCGTGGGCCAACACGTCCATGCGCTGGCCCGGGCCCGCGCGACACTGGCGTCGACCGAAGTCCGGGCTCCCTCCGCTGGGCACGTGCAAGCCGTCCGAGTCGGAGCTGGACAAGCGATCGAAGCAGGCCAGGTCGTCTGCACGCTGGCGGCCGAGACCCAGTCGGCCCGGGTCGTCGCGTTTCTCCCCGGCAACGCACGACCCAAGCTCAGCCCCGACGCCCCCCTCCTGTTGACCTTCGACCGCTACCCCGACGCGAAAGTTCGACTTCGGGCCGAGCACATCTCCAATGGTTCTTTGAGCCCCCGCGAAGTCGAAGCATTGGCGGACGCGCGCGTCACAGGCGATGAGCATGGAAGCATCGCACTCGGGGCGCCGACCGACACCGTGGTTCACGACAACCGCGGCCGCCCCCTACAGCTTTTCGACGGGATGACTGCGAGGGTCGAAGTCATGGTGCACGAGCGCTCGCTGCTCGAGCGCCTGCTGCACGAGGAGAGCCGATGAGCGTCGAGCAACCACTGGCGCACCTCGGATCCCGGCGCAATCGGCTGCAGTTCGTTCAACAGATGACGCCGGTCGAATGCGCCCCGGCGTGTTTGGCGATGGTTCTTGGCGCCTTCGGAAAGCGCGTCTCCCTCGACACGCTGCGCCGGGACTTCGGCAACGTGACGCAAGGCGTCGAAGCAAGCCGACTTCTCGAGGTCGCCCGCCACCACGGCCTGGTCGGTCGCGTCTTCCGCGTCGAACCCCACCAACTGGACCACCTCGATCCCGGCGCGATTCTCCACTGGGAGTTCGACCACTACGTCGTCCTCGCCCGTCACGGGAGGCGGAAGACCCACATTCTCGACCCAGCCTCGGGCGTCCGCCAGGTGAGTCGCGGTGACCTTGGACGGTCGCTGACGGGCATCGCCATCCAGTTTGAGCCCGACGAATCGTTTGCCCCGTCGACCGAACGTCACGAGAACCCGTTGCGTCGTTACTTGCGCCTGATCACGGAGTTCCGTGGCCCAGTCACGAGCGCGATCGCCCTTTCGCTTTTCGGACAGCTCCTGGGGTTTGGCGCCCCGTTGGCCATGGCTTTGGCCGTCGAGGACTTCATCCCCAGGGGCGACGCACAGGCTCTGATCACACTGGTCATCGCGCTCGCGGTTCTCGCGTGCTGTCGCGCGGTAACTCGCTTCGTGCGCAGTCGCGTCCTCATCGGGCTGACTGTACGTATGGACGCTCGGCTGCGGGTGTCGTTCGTCGACCACCTTGTACGCTTGCCGCTCGCGTTCACGGCAGCACGCAGCAACGGAGACCTTCAACAGCGGATCAACAGCATGAGCGTTCTCCGGAACGTCCTGTCCGCGGCGGCCCTCTCGACGATGCTCGACGCCGCGGTCGCCGTCATGTTTCTCGCGGCATTGCTCAGTGTGCACGTGGGCGTGGGCGTCGGAGCGCTGGCGATCGCGTCCTTTCACGCGGCCACCGTCGTGCTCGGCGCTCGCCGCCGCCGACACCTGATGACCGAGTTAATGCTTGCGGAGGCTGCCTGCCAATCGCGGCAGATCGAGCTGGTCTCGGGCCTGGGGACCCTCAAGGGCATGGGCCGCGAAGGTTCCATGGCGGCGACGTGGGCCGAGGCCCAGGTCGAGCAGCTCAATGCGAACGCGCGAAGCAACACGTTCGACGCGAACCTGGCGGCGCTTCAAGACCTCGCACAGCTCGCAATCCCGGCGGTTCTGCTGGGCATCGCCGGAGTCTCCGCGGCCTCGGGCACGCTGTCGATCGGGACCCTCTTCGCGCTGGCGGCCCTCATCCCTGGCTTCGTCACCCCCATGGCCTCGTTGCTGGAAACCCTCGAAGAGATGGTGAGCGCGCAGAGCGTGGCCGAACGGCTCAACGATGTGTACGAGCATCCTCTCGAGCAAGATCCGCAGCGGGCGTACCGACGCATCGCCGTTCAGGGGCGCATCGAGGTCCGCGACCTTCAGTTCGGCTACGACGGCGCGAGCACGGTGCTGGCAGGCGTCGACCTCGATATCGAACCCGGGACCAGCGTGGCGATCGTCGGCCCATCCGGCTGTGGCAAGAGCACGCTCGCCCAGTGCTTGCTCGGGTTGTACACGCCTCGCTCAGGCATGGTCCGAATCGACGGCGTTGATGTCGAACAACTCGACAAGGTGGACCTACGACAACAACTTGGATTCGTGGGCCAAGACCCACGGCTGTTCGCGGGGACCATGCGCAACAACATCATCATGGGCGCTCCGGGCACCAGCGAGGACACGATGCTCTGGGCCGCCCGTCTGGCCCAGATCGACGACGACATCGCCGGGCTCCCGATGGGCTACGACACCCCTGTCGCCGAAGGCGGATCGTCACTCTCGGGCGGGCAACGTCAGCGGGTTGCGATCGCTCGTGCGGTCGTGGGGCGCCCTCGCATTCTCGTGCTCGACGAAGCAACCTCGGCGCTCGACACCCGCGCCGAGCGAAAGATCCAGCAGGCCCTCGAAACGCTGGACTGCACACGTGTCGTGATTGCCCACCGCCTCAGCACAATCGCCAATGCCGACTGCATCGTGGTGATGGAAAACGGACGTATCATCGAGCGGGGGACCCACGACGAACTCCTCGCGGCCGGCTCCACGTACACGGCGTTGTGGGCCGCGCAACACGAGCATGCGGCACAACGCCAGGAGCTCGCATGTTGACGCGCCGCTGGTTCCTGGGGGCAACAACTCTCCTGCTGGCTTGTGAGCTCTCCGCTCCCCCACCCGAGGCCCCCTCCGCCCAGTCCACGGTCTCATCGGCTCCGGCCGCACCGTTGCCCGAGACGCCGACCACGTGCGAGGCTCCTGGCATTCTCCAGTCGAGCCAGACCGTCGTCCTGAGCGCCGCGGAGTCCGGAGTGATCGAGCGTCCGCTTCCGCGCGGAGCTCGGGTCGACGCGGGCGACGTCGTGGCGACGTTTTCCAGCCCTTCGTTGGATGCCGCCGTCCGCGGAGTGACCGCGAGCCTACAGGTCACGCGGGCTGAACGTGGCGCGGCGAAGCAGCGCGCAGCCCTTGCCGAGGACCGAATATCCGAGGTCAACCGCCTCGGGGAGTTTGCCGGCGAGAGCGAACGCCGTGACGTGAACCACGCCCGTGCGCTCTCCCTCCAAGAGCTCCGAGCCTCGACGGCCCGCGTTCGAGAGCGAGAGGCCGCGGCGCGAGGCAGCCGAGCCCGCCAAGACGCCCTCACAATCCGGGCTCCTTTCGAGGCCACCATCGCGGACGTGTTCGTAGACGCCGGGGCACATGTCTCGTCCGGCAGTCCTGTGCTTCGCCTCGTGGCGCCTTCCCGCGACCACATCCGCTTCGCCATCCCCGAGTCGCAGCACGATGCAGTACGTGCGGGCGCCTCCGTGTCGTGGACCACCCCTGACGGCGGAGCACAGGGTCGTGCCCGCGTCACGGCCCTCGCCTCAGAGGTGGATGCACGCGCGGGCGTGTTGGTGGTCGAAGCGGAACTCCACCCGCCCGCCCCGTCCACGTTGCCCTCCGGCATGGGCATCACCGTGAACTACGCGTGCGACGACTGAGCGAGCGTAACGCCACTCAGCCTTCGTGCCAGCGCAGACGAATGCCGTGCGAGACGGCACCGTCCTCGTCCGTGACCGGTGGCGGCACGGCCTCATCCCCCCACGACACGTCCCACAGCGAGGGACCCCAAGGGGTATCGTCCAAGCGATTGAGGACCGTGAACGGCATGGGCATGCCGATCTGATAGTCCGTGGGGACCTCGGGAGGCAGGATTCCGCAATCGTTGTCCGTAAACCCCTGCTGCACGTGCACGTGCACGTGTGGCCCGCTGGAGTTACCCGAGTTCCCCAGAGCCCCGAGCACCTGCCCCGCCTCGACTGAGATCGCGGGCGCGGAGACCATGCCATTGCCAACCGGGTCGAAGGGCCAGTGACAGGTCTCCGCGTCGTACTCGGTCTGCTCGACGACGCAGACGGCGTCCAAGGCGTCGATCGTCTCGCGGAGCCGATCCAACTCTCGCTCAACGTCCAACACCTGCTGGTCTTCGAAGTCCCCCTGTTCGAGGTTGTTGGGATCCAAGTCATCGTTGGGGTCGGCCTCGGCCCGCTCGACGGTTCGTTGCTTCACCCCCTGCTTCTCCGACGAGGACAAGGAATTCCAAGACCGCGGCAAGAACATCGACGGGTCGATGTCGTAGCTGGGGGGGATCATGTGTGCGTACAAGCCGATCGTGTTGTCCTCGTGCAAGACGTACACGATGTTGCCGCCCCCAGGCATGTCCTGCTCGAAGAACGTGGACTTGTCACCAGTGCGCACGTTCTCGTCCGCGTTCTTCCAGCAGCCGATGACCACCCCATCCGCCATGGCACGCACGGGCATGCCCCACTCGGCTTCACGCTCATTGCAACGCGCTTTGTCGCCGTCGAACGTCTCCGGCGGGCAAACCACCTCGAGGTTCGACAGCGCACTCCAAGACCCGGAGCAAGCGAGCGGATTGGGGTTCTCCGGGTCGGCCTCCAGTGCTTCGGGGCAAGCCAGAGCGTGGTAGGAGGCGTTGCGGGAAGGTCTCCACCGCTGCGCCCCCATGTCCAGAGCGTAGACTTGCGCAGTCGAGCCTCGGTGATGGGCTCGGAAGTTGTGATGGGCCCCGGAGTCGATCTGCGGGTGCCATCCAGGCGCGACCAGCTCCTCGTGGTTGAGCGGGAAGACGTAGCTGGCCGGCGGCTCGACCAACGCCACGGTCTGGTCCAGCGTGCTCCGACTGTTGGAGAAGCCCACACTCACCCGGAGTTCTGACGGCCAGGGGCTCGGCAGGTCGGGAGCGTCGGGCCACGCGACCTGTTGCAGCGTCCCGTCCTCGAGCACCCCTCCCCAGTCAAGCAAGAAGTCGTCCGCTCGGAAGCGGGTGAATGCCGCTCCGATCGGACTCGGCCCGGAGTGAGCAGGTCCGCGGGCCAAGCCCTCCACGCCCCCGGGGACAAGCAGCGCCTCCTCGTTGAAGAACGGACTCCCGACCCTCATCCCTTCCTGTGCGAGTGAGGTGGAGGTCTCGACGATGCTGCCGTCTGCGATGTGACGTTGCACGACCAGCCGCGTTCGCCCGTCATCGGCCTCACGTTCGGCGACGAAGTGCGGAACACCGCTCGGAGACAGCCCTGCAGTCCGAAGGTCGTCGCCCGGCGTCGGCATGGCAAACAGCAGGTTGTCGGTCGCGTCGGGTCCGAAGTCGGGGTCGGGGAGTCCGGTTCCGTCGAAGCGCGCGGCCATGAAGTCGGTCGAGACCCCCCGATCCGCCCACCCGACCACCGTCACGGCGCCGGTCGCAGCGTCGCGATGGACTCCGGTTGGCGCTGCCCGCTCGACCGTAGGGTCGTCGACCTTGACCCAGCCCGGCTGAAGCGTGGCGGCCCCCAGGCCCCATGTGGCGTCGACAGCCCCGCCTGCGTCGAGCTTGACGACGGCGGTGTCGCAGGCGCCGACCAGTTCGGGTTCGCAAGCACCCGACACGCCCAGCGCCACCCAGGCTGTTTCGGTCGCCTCATCGAGCACGAGTCCGCCGGGGTCCGCGGTGACTCCGCCTGGGCCCGCAAGCTCCGCGATGCCATTGACCCCGTAGCCGCCGTCCAGTGTGCCGTCCTCCATGAAGCGAGCCACGAACGCAACACGCTCGCTCCCACATCGTTTGACTCCCGCGGCATACAGTTTCTGCTGTGTTTCGTCCCAGGCCAGATGGGACACCTCAGTGGC
The DNA here is from genome assembly GCA_050633305.1 of Nannocystales bacterium. GTDB lineage: Bacteria > Myxococcota_A > Polyangia > Nannocystales > Nannocystaceae > CAJXVA01. The sequence continues at coordinate 19,781 of JBOEGF010000039.1, read as the reverse complement.
GACACAAGCCTCGAGCGCGAAGTCGATCTTCGGCCGAGGGTCGGCATTGAGGATCGGCCAGTCCACCTGCTCGAGTTCGTCGTCGGCGTTGACCCGAAACCGGTGCAACACAGAGCTGACCGTGCCGTTCGTTTCGACAACGCCCGCGACGAAGACCTCCTTGTCCGGGCTACCCGTCCGCCGAATGATCGCCCGCGTGCTGCCCTCATCGTAGTCCGCGTTGGGATACAAGAACGTGGAGTCGCGGTAACTGCCGAGCCAATTCGACCAGACGAGGTACCCTGCCGCGTCCGGATCAGCGCCCCGCCCGATGCCATACATTCCGCCGCTCACCCTCAGTCCGTGGGTGAGAACAGCGATGGGCGGGCCGCCGTCCGCGGGAGGGTGCCGGTTCGTCCCCAAGGCATGGAATGCGCTGCCTCGCTCGCGCAGCAAGACCCCGATGTCGTCGCGGTTGAGGACAATGTTGGGGACGGACACACTGCCGGTGAACATCAGCGAGACGCGATTGAGTTCCAACCCGTTCTCGGTCGCGCCTGGCCGTAACAGCAAATCGCTGGCGATCATCGCCCCCGCGGCCTGCTTACGGACGTAGGGCTCGACCGGGGTCGAGCGCACCCCGTCGATGTCGAGCTCTGGAATGACCTGGAGGACGTCGGCCGCGGCGCGAAACGACAGGGGGCCGGGATCGAGCGTCTCAAACGGGTCGAGCGGCTCTGCATTGCAGGCCACGGGGAGGAGCAGGAAGAGACCGCGAAGGAAGATGCTTCGTCTTGGCATGTTCCGGTGGTGACGTCACAGGGCCCCCTGGTTCACGAGAAACTTCGACGTGGCAGAAGTCTCGGCTCAGGGGGCCGTCCGGGACTCACCGGAGAGCCCCAGCGATTCTGCAGCTTGCATGATCGCGCGATGCAACCACGGGCCGTGCCACGCCGCCGAGCGCTGCGCAGGGTCGGTGATTTCTCCGAGTTCGGCCAACAACTCGTCCCGCGCCTCGGCGATCAGCACGCGATATGCAGGGTCGGCGCGAACGCGGGCGTCTTCGGCCAAGGCGTACCGCGCATGGGCGGCAAACTCGAGCAGCTGCGGCGCGGACAGGCCCGTCTTCGCAGCCTCCCGTTGTTGTGGGAGGTCAGGGACGTTCGCGCCCCGGTTGGAGGCCAGCAACATGATCGCTGCAGCCCCCGCCTGGATCTCGTCCGTATCGTGCGCCTGCGCGCCAAGGCGAGCCGCAGCGACGGCGGCGTGAGGCTGTTCCAGACGCAAGCGCGCCCATCCCTCGTACAATAGTGCGCCCGAACGAAGGCGCGGACTGGACTGGAAGTAGCCGCGCACCGATTCGAGCTCGGGGACCGCGCGTTGGGGGTCAAGTTCGACCAACAGTCGGGCCCGGGAGTACAGAGCCCAGGCATGGAGGTACCCGACGCCCAGGCGGTCGAACACCTCGAGCGCGTCGTCAAACGCCTCCCGAGCGTGTCGCCACCCACCCAGACGAACCTGGCCCACGCCCCAGAACATCCGCACCATGGCGGCGGTGCGGCGGTCTCCGGCCAGCATGTACGCGTCGCGAGCCTCGTCGAGACGACCCAGCCGCTGGGCGAAGCTCAGGCGCATGTCGTACAGCCCACGCAACCCCAGGCAGACTCCCCGAACCTGCGCCGACGCGGGAGCACGCTGAAACACCGGCTCGATGGTGTCGACCAAACGAAGGAAGATGCTGGGGTTCCAAGTCGCGAGCTGGGAGGCAATGCGGGCCGTTGCAATCAGCCACAGTTCCCGGACCTCTCCGTCGTCTCCAGGCGCTGGGCCAAGCTGCGCCTCGCTCTGTGCCACCTCCGGGTTGCGACCCGCCTGGCCCAACGCGGTGATGCGCTCGGCGAACAGCCCGTACCAGTCGGCCCCGCGCGTAGGCGTGCGTTCGAGCGCGTCATCGATGGCCGCGAGCGCGTCTTCGATCCGGTTGTTCCCCATATGCGACGCGAAGACCAGTCGACTCCACACCCGCCGCTGCGAGGGTTCCAACACAGACTCATCGACGTCGTTCAAGAACGTCTCCACCGCAGCAATGTCATCGACGGCGTGGGCGGTCGTTGCCGCTTGCAGGGCCGCGCCAGAGCGCCGCGCCCGATCTCCACACGCCCGGTAGTGTGGGAGACGAACCTCGGGAGAAAAACCTCCGACCGCGTCCATCCAATCGGCGCAGGCTCGGTGCGCTTCGGGCCCCAAAGCTCCTTGCCCCCCGGAGATTCCAGGTTCGCTCAGCCATAGTTCTGGCTGCCCCTCGAACCGTCCGACCTGGTTCTGTCGCACGGCCCCTTGATCCACGGCGCGCTCGAGCGCCGAGCCCAGAAGAGGCGAGTCCTCTCGAATCCCGAGAATGGCCGCCAGCAGTCCTGTGCACGAAGGTTGCTGCACCGCGAGCGCGCGCAGCACCATTCCATCGAAGTCGGTGGTACCCGCCGCCTCTGTCGTGCCATCGCTCCACACCCCACGGGCCGCCACCAGTCGCCCTATCGAGCCGTCGCTCTGTTGGATGCATCGTGTTCGGGCTTGAGGGTCCCGTAGTCCCGCTTCGAACAAGGCACGATGCAGGGCCCGCGTTCGGACCGGTGCCAGCAAGATTCGGTCCTGGGCAAGCCCCTCGTGGAGCTCGAGCTGTGCGCACACACCATCCGCAACCGTGGCGCTCGCCACCAAGACGACACAGGCAGCGTGGGCCCGGCGCAGCAAGGCGGAAAGCAACCGCATCGACGGAGCGTCGACCCGGTCCAGGGCATCGATGACCAACGCCCGGGGCGCAGACCAATCGATCGTATCCAGAGCATCACGCCACTGCCCATGCAAGGCGTCGAGCTGGGTTCCCGCGGCCTGTCCGGGGACTTGCAGTCCGCTCCGGACTGCGTCGAAGCGCGCTCGGAGCGTCTGATGCTCGGCGGTCGAGAGCCATCCCTGCACGGTCATCGCCTCGGCGATCTGAGCTGCGGTTTCGAACGGGACTGCCGCGGCCCCAGCCTGGGCCGAACACAGAACTGCGGAGACCTCCCGCTCCCGCAACACCTCCAAGCATCGACCGAGCAGCGCCGATTTTCCAGAACCGTACGCCCCCTCAACGACGACCCAACCCGCGCCCTCCTCCGCGATGCAAGCGTCGAGCAACGCCAGGATTCGACCGAGCTCCGCCTCCCGCCCGACGAAAGGGATGGGGCCAAACGGGTGCTCCTGTGGAGAATCGTCTCGCTCAACGAGCCGCCCTGGCTCGGGTGCGTTCACCCGCCTGGCTCCGCGGGTCAGCTCGTCGCGTAGTTCCTCCAGTTCGAGCGCGACGACCCGCATATCCGCGGGCCGACAGTCAGGGTCTTTGGCCAGCATCGCGGCCAACAGTGCGCCAAAGCTACGTGGGAGGGATGGACGCAACGTGCAGGCGTTCGGTGGAATCACCCGCAGCACATCGAGGAGCAGGCTGGATGTCGACGAAGAGCGGATCGGCAGGACTCCGGTCGCCAGTTCGAACAACGTCGCGCCGAGCCCGTAGACATCCGCCGTCGCCGACGCACGACCTTCGAGTTGCTCCGGAGCAACGTAGGCAGGCGTACCCAACAGCGCTCCGGTCGACGTGAGCGAGTCTGAGGCCGCGAACACCTTCGCCACCCCGAAGTCGATCACCTTCGTGTGTGAAGGCTGCTCATCGAGCAGAAACAGATTGCTCGGTTTCACGTCCCGGTGGACCACGCCCTGGTCGTGGGCATGACCCAGGCCCCGCGCTGCCGCCAACCCGATGTCGATGACGTCGAGGTACCTGACTTCGTGGCGCGCCGACCATTCCGCAGCGTCCAGCCCGTCAAGCCACTCCATCACCAAGAAGCGTCGCCCCGTCGTCGTGGAGCCATGGTCCAAGTAGGACACGACCTGGGGATGACGGAGCGTTTGCAGGGTTGCCACCTCCCGCTCGAACCTCGAGGCCCCCTTCGGGTCGTCGTGCCGCAACAGCTTCAACGCAACCGGCCCGCCGCTGTGGGCATCGACCCCGCGGTAGACCACACCCATTCCCCCCTCCCCCACCGGCGCAAGGTCCGAGTACCCGGCAAGCCGAAGGCCCGGTACGCCGAGCACGGCGGCCTTGAGTGCCGCCAGCTTGAAGTGTCGGTCTCCGTCTGAGACTTCAAACGGCGAGAGTGACTTGTGAACGTCGGGTACCGTCTCCTTCGTCACCCACACATTGTCGCGCACTGTCGGCTGGCGTGCACAGCGGCGGGACCACTCCTGCTTGTCTCAGGGCTCCGAGAACGCGATCATCACCTCGATGCGTGCGGATCGAGAGCTGTTCGAGGCGTGGAGCGCTGGAGATCAGGACGCGGGCTCCCAGCTCATCGATCGGCACTACGACGCGATCGTTCGCTTCTTCCGGACGAAGTCACCCTCAGCGGTCGACGACCTGACGCAACGGACCTTCCTGCGCTGCGCCGAGGTGCGAAGTCGGTTCCGCGGCGAGGCGTCGGTTCGAACGTTCCTGTTCGGCATCGCCCGCAACGTCCTGTTCGAGCACATCCGCGGTCGCGTGCGCGATGCCCGAGTCTGCCCCGACGTGTCGGCCGCGTCGTTGTACGACCTCGACCCCGGCGTACACACCCAGGCCAGCGAGCGAGACGACCACCGGGTGCTCCTGGCCGCCTTGCACCGACTCCCGCTCGACCTTCAGCTCCTGCTCGAGCTCTACTACTGGGAGAACCTGGGCGTCACCGAGCTGGGCGAACTCCTCGGCGTTCCTGGCGGAACCGTCAAGAGTCGGCTGCATCGCGCCCGAAAGCTGCTCCGCGAAGCGGTGGATCAGGTCCCCGCAGACCTCGACATCCGGACCTCCGTTCGAGACCAGTTCGCCGAGTGGATGTCGGATGCCGGGACTCCGTCGCTGGGCTGAGGCCGTCCACCCCAGCTCGAGCTCCCCCCCCCCCCCCAAACGAGTTCGGAGACCCCAGATGAATGTCGCACGACCCCTCCTCTCCTCCGCCTTCGTCCTCGCCGCGCTCGCCGGATGCCGAGACCCAACCGCGAATACGAATGCGAACGCCTCGGTGGCGGCGGACAGCCTCGTGGGAGTCGCCGACAGCCCTGCGACCAGCACACAGGCGTGCAACCCCACCCACGCTGAGATCTTGGGCGAGTGGGCACGGCCCGAGGTGCACTACATCAATGTGGAGGGAGCCGCCTCGCCCGCGCCTGGTTGGGAAGCCGAGCTGTGGTTGCCGGAGAGCAGTCACGCAGATGGCTGCTGGTTCTCGTGCGCCTCGAAATTCCGCTCCTCCGCCTTCACGGCCGCGGGCCCAGCCACCTTCGTACGGCTGGTCCACAGAACCGACGGGGCACGCCCTGTGCGCGTCGGTGGCGCCATGCTCTCCGTTGAGGGCGCGGCTGGGGTGGCACAGACCGCGATGCGAACCGAGCGATTCGACGCATCCGAGGTCACAGCGGATCAACAGTCCAACATCTTCGCATTCCCCCCCACAAATCCTCGGACCTGGGACGCTCTCGAGGTGACCATCCCCATCGAACGCTCCCAAGATCAGCTCCGCGTGCGATTCACTCGCGGTCCGAGTCGTCCAGGTTTCGGCGCCAACCCTCCGCGGGGTTTTCCATGAGCCCCGGGGAGCGCCGCAGTCGACCCTTACGACGCGGCGCGGTCGCTGACCGGAGAGACGATGTCCTCGGCGGTAATCTCCGCCGTGCTGTGCTCCGCGAGCCAGGTCGTGGCCTCGGCGGCACTGGCGACCAGCCTCAGGGGAAACTGGGAACGGGCGATCAATCGCACCGTGTTCGCGACACTGCGCAGCGCCGTACGAATGAGACCCGAGCCTTCGAGCACAACGACCCAGGCCGCGATTCTCGGCGCGGAAAGCCTCATGACCCGAGATGCGGCCAGACGGGTTTCTGTGTTGGGGACACTGACCGATGCCTCGACGTGAATGACGACGGTCATCGGTTCGGGGTGTTGCTCGAGCGCACGCTCGATCCCACGCAAGAGCAACGGCGTGGGCGTACTGCGCAGACGGCACAACAGCACCGTCGAGCGCCGGAGCATCGTGTACCCCGGCGTCTCGACCAGCACTTCCCACGGGGTCGGAGCCGACACTGTTGGCTCTCATAGCATCTCGCCCGGCGTTGCAACGGGAGACCGGCGCTCCGGACCGTCCGAGGGCTGGGTAAGTCCGGGAGATCACTCCGACGAGGCTGATGTCGACGGCTGTCATCCACTCAGCACTCCGGACGCTCCAGCCATGCGGCGGCCCGAGCGAGGAACAGCACGCGGGCCGGGGAACGCGCTTGCACCGCGGCACCCGAAACCCGAACATTGGATGGTGACGCGATCGTTCCTCCTAGTTCTCGCGTTTGGTGCTCTGGCTTGCAGCTCGAGAACGTCGGACATGAAGGTCGTATGCCAAGCGACGGTCACGTGCAGCGAATGCCTGCAGAGCGAGCCCGACCAACAAGCGCTGAAGCTCGCGCAATACATCGACAAGAACACCTCAGATCCTGAGGTCCGCGCGCTCTTCTCCGAGCTCGCCACCCTAGCGCCGGCGCAGAAGGTCGCCAAGGTCCGTGATGCCGCCAGCGCCGCCGGTATCGACGCCTGCCCGTACGTGGACTGGCTCGACGGATGGGCCAAGATGCCACCGACACCAGAGCGGTGAACCGCTCCGCTCGCCGGCCGATGGTTCATAGTTTCGCCCGGCCCGCGGAGACGTCGGGGGTCTACCCGCGCGACTTCGGCCCTCGCTGAGGTGTCGGCGGTGGCGTCGCTCGAGGAACAGTGTCGGATCGAACACCTGCTCGCTCGTCGGGCCCGCCGCGTCGAGGGTCAGACCGTGCATCGCTGGAGGTCGCCGCCGAAAGCGAGTCCTCCGGAAGCACCTCAGGTCCGAGTAGGTCGAGATCCGTCCGAACCTGGAACGTAGTCCCGCGGAGCTGGTGTGACAGCAGCTCCAGGTCCCCGGCGATCACGATCTGCATCCCGGCATAGGAGAAGTCGTCGGCGAGCGACCGCTTGACCTCATCGAGGGAGGACGGGGTCGGAAGCGGGCCGAACGGCGGCTCGGAATGGAGCTCGTCGCCGAACGCGATCACGCGATACAGCGCTTGAGCTCTCGGCTCGGTCTCGAGCCTGGCGGCCATCCAACGGGCCACTGACGCACGGTGCAAGTTGTCGACCGCATCTTGGGGCACGACCCGACTCAACCGCCCGAACGCGGCAGCGATCGTGAGCGCCGACCCATACGCGTCCTCGGCTGGGACGCGCGCGGTCGCAAACGCAAAGCCGGTAACGCCCAGATCCATGATTTTCCCACGGACGCCGTAGGTCCGCTGCAACCCCTCCCGAAGGCGAAAGTGAGCAAAGGACCGCCCAAGGAGGTACGCATCGCGAGCCGCAGCGCTGGACCGGGGCACTGTTGTGCCGACGAGGACAACAGCCGGGTCGAGGTTCTCGACGGGAACCACCGTGATGATCTTCGGACGCCGGGCGAAACCGGTCTCGTTCACCCGCGGTGGTGCCCGCCGAGTCCATCGCGAGAAGATGTCGCGTGCCCAAGTCGTCACCTCTTCCGGTTCGTGGGGGCCAACGACCGCCAAGCTCATCGGGACGCTTGCCGCCCACTCGGCTCGCGTCGCGAGGATGTCATCGAACCGTACTCGTTCGAGCGACTCCACGGAGCCGAACCCGCGACCACCAAGCTCAGGGGCGTCACCACGGACCGCCGACTGCAGTGCGGCCAGGTTCGCGAGGGTCTGTGGAGTGCGTCGGGCCTGACGCAGCCGCGAGAGCATGGTTCGGCGTGCTGACTCGAAGGCAACTTCGTCGGCGGGGCCGCGGACAAGACCCGCAAGAGCCGTGACTGCCGCCTTCGCGTCTGCGCTGAGAACGTCGACTTCGACAACCGTGGCGGTGGTCATCACCGTGGTCCGAACCCTCGCGCCCAAGTCATCAAACGGCGCAGCGCTCTTGGTGAGTGCTTCGAGTTCGAGGCACTCCGCAAAAAGCTGCGCTCGGCCAGCGTACCCGTGGTCGTCCAGATACCCGTGTGCAAAAACCAGTGCCACACGCGTCGTCGAGGGATGTTGCACCGCAGAGACGAGCACCCCGATCCCATTGTCGAGCGAGTGTTTGGATGCCCCAGACCGCTGGTACGAGGGGTCCTTGGTCACCACGGGTTCCGTGTTTCGCCAGCGCTGCCCGCCGCTGCACCCGATCCCCCAAGCACCGACCAACAGCCAACCGACCCACCAGATCCATCTCATCCACGTCATCGGCCGAACGCCTCCCGTGGCGACTGCAGCACGACGGCTCGACCCCGCGTGGCCCCAAGGTGTTCTCGCACGAACCGACTCACGTCCTCAGGAGACACGCGCTCCAGCGAAGCGAGAAGGGACTCGACCACGTTGTCCTCGCCGATCGCCGCGCTCTTAGCCAACACTTCAGCGCGCATCTCGAGGGTGTCCATTTGCCTGGACACCGAGACCGCGATCCGCTTCCGCGCAGCCGCGACCTCGGCCTCCGAGGGAGGACTCTCCCCGAGCCTGGCAAGCGTGATGTCGAGTTGGGCGGCCAGAGACTCCGGTGAGGTGCCGAGCTCCCCGACCGCACCGAGCACGAAGACCCCATACGCGCGCCCGGCCCGAAGGTGTGCGAAGGCCCCGGTCGCCCCAAGCGGTCGCCGACCTCGCTGCGCGGCCCGACCCACGAAGCGTCGCCGTAGAATGCTCGCAGCGATGGAACCCGCCGCGTGCGAGTCCTGGCCCTGGTGCGGCGCATGCCACCCGATCAATGCGAGGGGAGCCGAATCCGCAGCGCCTGATGTGGACAGACGAACCTCCTCCGCGAGCCTCCCGTGCTCGCGCGGACGCAGCGGGAACTTGGACCCCCGGCGCAAACTCGCAAAGTACTTGGTCACCAACTCCCGCGTGTTGCTGGGGAGCTTCCCCGCAAGCACGAGAACCGCGTTGTTGGGAGCGATTGCGATCTCCGCCAGTGATTTCAGCTCGGGGACACTCACCCGCGCGACCGTCACGGCCGTCGCCGGGTGCATCGGATGAGACTCCGGGAACAACACCCCGAGAACCGCGATGTCGGCTTGTGCCCAGCGGTCCCGATCCGCGCGCTCCACCATCTCCCGGTTGACGATCATCTTCTCGGCGCCGATCCGCTTCGAGTCGAATCGGTAGTAGCCCATGCGATCCGCCTCGAACCTCAGCGCCGCGGCCAGGTTGGCCGCCGGAACAGTCTCGAAGAGCTGCATGTAGTCGGGCGTTGTGACACCGTTTGCCCGAGTCGCGGACATCCGTGCAATCTCTCGGCGGGCCGTGCTCGGAATGTGCTCCGACCCGTGAAAGAGGGCGTGCTCGAGCAGGTGGACCAGGCCCTGTCGTCCGGCGGGATCATCCGCGGAGCCCAGTCGATACAACACACGGACAGAGACCAACGCCACGGTCGGGTCATCGTGGAGGACAACCGTGAGCCCGTTGTCCAACACGTACGACTCGCTCGGCAACGTGGGGTCGACAGGGGCCCTCGACGGGTGTCCTACGACAACGGCCGCGAGAGCGAGTGCAACACAGAAAGTCACGCATCGACAGTGCATCGGACCGCCCCCGCCCCGCAAGACCAACCCCAACCGCCGGGCACCCCGTTCGTTCAAGTCGATACGACGGCCGAGTCGTCCATCAGCCTGCCCTGCCGCCGGCCGATGGCCTACTCAACCGACTTCGGTCGTCAGAAGCGTTTTCTGGCACGGAGAACACGTAGGGATAGTTGACCACGGACCGGCGAGACCCAGGCGGAGACGGGAAGCTCCATCGCTCGACCGTCTCCACAAGGCACGCATGCATCGTGGGATCCTCGAGGGTCGCCGCGCCGGTCTCCGCCCACGACACCCGACCATCGGGGCGAATCGCGAAGTGCATGACAACTCGCCCCCTGAGGTTGGGGTCGTGCCGAAGGGCACGGTTGTAACAAACCCGAATATCGTTGTGATGGGTGCCAATCGTTCGCCGAATGTCGTCAGCGTCCAACTGCGGAGGAACGTAGGGCGTCGGGCTCGACAACGTGCATATGGGACCGGCCCTGCGAGGGGACAACGCCAGATCTCCCGCCTGACCAGACGGTCTCACCACCTCAGATTCTTCGAGCATCGGCTGCTCTTCGAGGGCATCGACTTGTTCGGGCGCGTAGACAAACATTGGCCCGGAGCGCTGCTCCCCGGGCGTGTTGAACCAGAGTTCGTCGTCGTCCGCCCAGGATGCACACCCGACGCAGGACGCGAGCAGACCTCCAAGCGCGAACCGAACCGACCCCCATCCCATCGGGCGGAAGGACAAACGCCCGACAAGAAGGTTCCTGCTCGGCACGACAGAGGCGAAGAATCGGAGGAAGAAACGAGCGGCCGACGTAACACCCGGCCTCCAGGCGGTACTGCCACACCATGACCGCTTCGTATCGCTCGCTTGCCCTCGGATTTGCTCTCGGCGTCGGCCTGGTGGTGGGAGGCCCTGCTGTGGCCGCGTCGCTGCCCAAGGGGCCTATGGTGAAGCCGACGCGGAAATTCCCTGGGAAGACGGTCTCCCCGCCCAAGGGGTTGACCGGCGGCCTCTCAGCGCGCGCGACGCTGACGCCACGCGTCCTTCACAACAACGGCGCGTCGCTCAACGTCCACCGGGCTCCGCAGGTGGAGACGACCGCCAACCGGGTGAAGATGGACAAGCACACCCAGCTTTGGGTGCACTTTCGGGCCGACCGGAACCAAGAGTACGACGTCGAGTGCCGTTTCAGCGGTTCAAAGTCGATCCTCACCATGGACTACGCGGATGGCAAGTTCCTGCGGCAGCAAACCACCACCCCGTCCTCGGATGGGCGTCTGCACCACAAGATCTACGCCCGTCCGAAGACGGAGAACGTGAAGCTGTACATGCAGGCGTCGGGCAACCTCGACTGGACCCGCTGCACTGTGACGCCCGCGTCTTAGCGTTCCGCATCCCGGGACGGGCCCCCGGGTTGCTTCGTGTCGCTGTCGCCCTTCTTTGCCACTCTTCGCTAACAGGCTGTGGATTGAGGCAAGCGTGGCGGAGCGAAAGCAGGGGGGTGCGAAACGTGGGCCCGAAGCGACCGCCCGCGAGGAATCTTGCAAACATCAATGGCACGCAGTGCCTTTCGAGGTAGACTGCTCGTTGGGTTTTCGGAACTCGTCGCCTCTCCCACGTGGGTGCCCTCGGATCGTCTTCGGAGCTTGTCGTCATGCTCGGTGTTTTCGTTGTCGCTGTTTTCCTCGCTCCTGCGCAGGCTGGGGAACGCCACAGCGGAGGAACGACAGCAGCGCCAAGCGCCACCGACTCCGTCGCTCCGCAAACGCGACGAGAGCCGTTCGCGTTCGCTTGGTCCGCGAGTCTCGACGCGGGGTTCCCGTTGAACGGGCTTGCGCTGGGCCGCACCCTTCGGGGACGGTGGCTCCTGCGGGCAGGAATCGGGATGGGATATCCGTTCCCGGTGCTGGCTGGGGGAGCGACGGCCTCCGTCAGCCGCGGTTTCGTGCTCGGCCGGCTCGCGACGCTGGCACCCGGGGTGGTGCTCAATGGGTTTGCGACGCGTTTTTGCTTCGCCGGGGGATGTGGGGAGCGGCATCGCTATCTCGGCCTGGGCCCGTCGGTCGCCCTGCACCTATACGTGCCGCCTGTGAAACGGGTCTGGCTCGGCTTTGGTGTCGGCGGTGGCGTGACGTTCAGTGTGCTTCGCGAGCGGATGCGCTTGGTGCAGCCACACGTGCAGGCCCTGAGCGTCACGGTGGGTTGGCCTCACCGACGTGAGAGATGAGAGGAACGCGTGCAGGTGCTTCCCCCTCACCGCAGGACGGTGTCAGCCCTCCGGCGCCGCGTCCTCAGCACGGATCGCCTCCCGCAGCGTCGCAAAGTCGGGCGACACGAAGAACGCAAGCATCGCGGCGACCCGCACCGCGAGCATTTGGTCGCGCTCGGATGCATCCTCGCCGCGAATCAGTACATCGACCAACGGGTGCCGCCGGACCAAGGCCCACTTGGCGAGGCTTGCCGGGTGACCGGCGAACATCACCCGAACCGCCGCCGTGGGGGATGCTGCGAGCAGGAGTCCCGTTCGGTCCGCGGTAAACTGCATCACCCGATGCGCGGCCACCAGTTCGCTGTTGTCGTGGGACAGCGAGCCTCGCGGCTGCTTCTTGTTGGCCTTGAGGGTGCCGCGAACCCTGTCGACGATTGGCCCTCCGACGGTGCTGACGATCTTCCCCAACGTGGTGCTGTAGACCTTCTTGATGAGCGGCGTTGCGGCGAGGACGACTCCCAACCCCTCCACCCCGAGCTCGAGCCCACCCGCCCAGACTTCTGCGGGCGTGACCCGAGAGTGAGCCAGGCGTAGGTGGGCTCGGCGCCCACGGCAAAGTGAAGGGCGGCCGGAGGCAAGTAGGCGTCGGCGTTTGCATCGAGGTGGTCGCCCCCGATCACGAGAAACGGTAGGTCATCCTCGTACGCCCGCATGCCGATCGACTTCTCGCCACGCGAAACATACGCGAGCATGGAGGGAACACCGAGGACCACGGTTGCTGCCGAGATCGCGGATTCGAGGTCGGTGTTGGCCTTGTATTGCACGCGTTCGCAGTAGGCTTCACCGCCGACCCGTCGGGTACGGAGACTTTGGCGAGCACCCCGCCGTCCCGAGCTTCGCGATGCCGAAGGGTCTACTCGATCTGCTGCGCCTCCAAACCGCGAACGTGGTGTCGGGGCGGGCGTTCCTCCTGTGCGAAGGCATCGGGGTCCGCCAACAGCCGCGCGACCGCTCTTGCGCGCGTGCCCAGATCGGCATCGGTGGGCTCCCGCTCGTTTTCGAGGTGCTCCGCCAGGTGTGAGAAGCGCTGCGGGTTCAGGGGCTGCAATGCAGCCAGTTCGCGCAACGACGCCGTTCGATCGGACCCGGTCGTCGCGGTGACCAGGAAGTCCAGTGTCCCGACGCTCGCGAGGCGGCCGCGCAGCGCGGCCTGCTCATCCTCAGTGTCGGCTTGCACATCCTCCCGCTGTGGGGCGACAAGCTCGTAGACCTCTGCGTTCGCAAGCGCTCCAGCGTCGTCCCAAGCAAGGTGGCTGCCAGCGCGGGCTCGCCCACATCCAGCAGGTGCTCGGCCAGCAGGTGGTCGGCCGCAATGCCTTGCTCGCCGCTGGGAGCCGCCGCGTGCAGCCGGACGTGGAACTCCAGGGCCGACGCAGCGTGCGCCGTGTGGAGCGCCCGGAGTGCAGCGATGAGAACCCGCGGATGAGGCCGAGGACCTGGTGACCGTGTCCGCTGCCCACAACGCGGGCCGCGATCATCCGGAATAACGGCAAGGATGGGAAACGAGCTCGCGAATGTGCACGTGGACAGCGCTCCACGGCCAGGGGCATCCTCGGACAATGGGGAGCCCTTGCTGGCCGCTGAGCATCGCCACCGCCTCGTTGATGTGCATCTCGCTCTTGGGGGCGTGCTCGATCGCGAGTCCTCCAACGCGCCCGGCTGCGACACCTCGCGGGGGCGAGGAGCAGCCTCTGTCTGCCGTGCAACGAGAGTATTGGGCGCTCAACGACCGCGGTCAGTGCGAACCGATTGGGACACACGCGGAGTTTCGAGACGACTACGGCTGCTTCGTCGGTGACCGACTCTCCGAGTGCAGGGTCGTCGATGCCATCGTCAGCGGCGACGAGAAGGTCACGAGGAAGGCGCTGGGCCTCGCACGGGATGCTCTGACGCTGAACGAGCAGCAGTTCGCGCTGGACTGCTCCGAGTTCGGTTTCGGGGATGAACCCATCGTCGGCCAATCCCTGGCCTTCCTTGCGCTGGCCGGCGACGCGTCCGATGCAAGGACTCTGGTCGCACTCCTCGAAGCGCCGGAGCCTCGACTCCCGCACCACGACACCGTCATCGCGGGCGTCGAGCAGGTGGTCGCCAGCGTCGGAGACCAGGCCACGGTCGACAAGCTAGTTCAGCTGCTGCTGACGAAGCTCGACCGACCGGTTCCCGCGACTCGAATCGCCGCCGAGCGCGGAAGTTCCACTGCGGTTGAGCACTGCCTTGCGGTCCTCGAGAAACGAGATGAGACCGGAACGGCTCGCTGGACATGTCTGGACTACCTCCTCACCGTCGACGCGTCCCCCGACCTCGCCACGCTGGTTCGGCTCTTGGACAGTGATCCGAAGCGAGCCGCCCGCCTCCTGGGTCGTAGTGGCGAGGCGAGGGCTGTCCCTTTCCTCGAAAGCGCCCTCGCCAACGTCGCAGTCCGCGACCGAGCTCCGCTTCTGGTTGCACTCGTGAACCTCGGGCAGACACACCATTGGAACGAACTCGCGCGGACGATCGAGCCCCGCCACCCCCACCGCACGATGGTTCAGCGGCGGGCGGATGCCCTCCGGGAGGTCTCGCTGCTCCAGGACCCTTGTCACCTCGAACGGGTCAAGCCCAGCCTGGCGCGCACAGCCTCAGCGACGGAGGGGCGCGCGGCGCTGTACTACGCGCAATCACAGTCGGCGTTGGCTGCGTTCGGGGACGAAGCGGCACGTGCTCGGGTGACATCCTTCCTCGCTTCGGGCGTCCCAGGGGTTCGCATCGCCGGTTTGGAACGCATCCGCGGAGGATTCCAGGACGGGTCTGGCACGTGGTTCCCGACGGTCGCGAACGAGCACGACCTCGCTCCCCTGCTCCGGCTCAAGAACCGAGCCAACCCCTGGAAAACCCCACTGGTCATGGACGCAATCTTCGGCGTGAATCAGGCGGTCCGTCGCTCGGAATCGGTTGCGCTCACGGAACCACGCTCAACCTGCGCTCGCCCAGCAGCGTCTCTCTTCGACCCCACGCCCCCGTTCACCGGCCGTGAGCTCACCTCCGTCGAGGACGAAGAGCGGCACTACGAACTCGACATGCCTGGGCGGGTGAGCTTCAAGACCCACAACGTTCCGTTGCTCGAGTCTTCCTTTCGCATCCAGGACGGGAAGGTCAACTTCGATAAGCATCGCTTCACGACGTCCCCCGGTCAGCCCTCCGTCAGGTACACGTCGCCCCGCTGTCGGCGTAGCCTGTCTCGGTGCTTCTTGGGGGTCCTACACGCCGAGTTCGTCTATCAGGACGGAGCGGAACAGTCGGTGCTCCGGGAGTTCGTCAAGACGCTCACGGAGCTCTCCGAAGGCGCGGTGAAGCGGTCCCGAGCGCTCGAGCTCGACGGCCATCCTGGGTTCGAAGCGGTGGTCCGAAGTCCGTTTGGAAAGGCCGACAGCCGCATCCGCATTCGGGCGTACCTCGTCGGCGGAGACCTCTACACTCTGCTCTCGATTCAGGACTGGTCCGAAGACGAGGATGAGCTCGTCTCCCACGTGTTCGACTCGTTTCAGCTCCTACCTTGAACGGGATGTTCTCGACCTGCGCCGCGGCTCAATCCCGGGGCGGGAGCTCGGCCTTGCCCGCCTTCAATCGCAGATGCAACGCCGCCTTCGAGACCAAGTACGCCCCGATGGGCGCCGTCAAAAAGAAGAAACCGGTGACGAGCAACTCTTGACCGCTGATGCCGTCCCGCAGCGCGCTGTGCTGGACGGCTGAGGCCACCAGCAGCGCCCCCACACCCAACGTGGTGGCCTTGGTGGGCGCGTGGAGGCGCGCGTAGACGTCGGGGAGCTTGAGCAGCCCAACCGAGCCCAGCAGCACGAACGCGGACCCAAACAGCAACAGGATGCTGACGATGATCTCGAGCATGCTCACTCCATCAAGTCTCCGCGCAGCAGGTACTTGGCCAGCGCGCACGTGCCGATGAACCCCATCATCGCGATGATCAACACGGCCTCGAAGTAAATGCTGGTCTCCAGCCAGATCCCCAGCACCAGGACGACGCCGACGGTGTTGACGAACACCGTGTCCAGCGCGAGCACACGATCGGGCACCGAGGGGCCGCGAAGCAAACGGAGCAGGGCCAGCACCATTGCCAAGAACAACATGGCCAGCGAGGCCAGGATTGCGATGTTCAGCACCCCAAGGCCTCCCTCAGCGGCTTCTCGTAGCGGCTCTTGATCAGCGCCACCATCGCCTCGGCGTCGTCGATGTCGAGGGCATGGACCAGCATGATGTTGTGCTCGGCGTCCCGATCGACGGTCACCGTACCGGGGGTGAGCGTCACCATCGAAGCGAGCAGCACGACGCCAAACTCGTCCTCCATGTCCAGCGGCACCTGCAAGAACCCGGGACGGAGTCGGTCGTTGGGTCCAAGCACCAGACGCGCGACCTGGAAGTTGGCGACGAGGAGGTCGTAGAAGAACACCCCCAGCAGGCGCACAGCGACGCCCGGCCGGCGTAAGCGCGGAGCCCCGGGCCAGAACCTGTGGGTCAACCGCGGGAGCGCGACGCCCAGCCCGACCGCGAGAATGAGGTGCCCGACGTACAGGGTGTTCTGCGCCAAGAGCCAGGTCGCCGCCACGAGGATCGAGAGCAGTGGATGCGGCACCAGTCCCGGTCGCTTCTCAGGACTCTGGGGAGGAGAGCTCTCGTTCATGACCCCCCCTCGCTCTTCGCAGCCGCTTTCTCGGGCCACGTCTTGGGCCAAGGCTCTGCGTCGTTCATGACCCGTTCGATCGTGGCCTGCCGGTCGTAGACCTGGGCCGCAGTGGCTCGGGAGAACACGTCGAGCCGCTCGCCGAACAGGGCGAGCACAGCACTGAAGGCAAGCATCGCCGCGGCAGGAGCCAGGGACCGAACACTTGGCGCCGCAGGCTCGTCGTCATCTCGGTGCCCGGAGAGGTTCCAGAACAACACGCTGCCGATTCGCGCGAGCTGGACGAGCAGCAAGAAGCTGGTCAGCAAAACCACGGTCCAGACGACGGGCTGAACTTCGTCGGGCACGGCGGCCAAGATCAACGCCTTGCCGATGAAGCCGGACAGGGGCGGAAGACCCGCGGTGCTGACCGCCGCGAGCAGGTACAGGATCGCAAGCGGTCGAGCCTGGGGCATCAACGGTGCCGCCGAGAGGCGTCCCCCGGCCTCACCGCGACGCAGGGTGATCGCGTCCGCCAGGAGGAAGAACCCCGCGGTGACCAACGTGCTGTGCGCGATGTAGAACGTCGCGGCAGCGAGCGCCTGCTCGGTGAAGAGCCCAACCGCGGTGACCTGTGTACCGACCGAGGCCACCACCAGATAGGTCACCATCCTCTTGAGGTTGGTGGCCGCGAGCACGCCCAGCGACCCCGCGACGAGCGTGACCAGTCCCAACGGCAAGACCCACGGCTCCGCAACGCCGGAGGCCCACCCTTGACCAGGGCCGAAGATCGGGACGAACACGCGGATGATCCCGTACACCCCAACCTTGGTCATGATCGCGAACAGGGCGGATACCGGTCCGACGGGCGCGTGATAGGTCGCGGGCAACCACAAGTGCACGGGGACCACGGCGGCCTTGAGCGCAAAGACCAACAGAAGCAGCAGGGCTCCCGCGTGAAGCAGCGGCGCATCGGCTTCGGAGACCAGGCTCGCCTTCGCGGCAAGATCGGCCATGTTGAGCGTGCCCAGCAGTCCGTAGATGACCCCGACGCCGATGAGGAACAGCGCCGACCCCACGAGGTTGATCACCACGTAGTGCAGCGCTGCCCGAAGTCGCGCCCGGCCGCGGCCGTACAGCAGCAGCGCGTACGAAGCGATCAGCAGGATCTCGAAGAAGACGAACAGGTTGAACAGGTCGCCGGTCATGAAGGCCCCGGCGAGCCCCATCACCTGGAACTGAAGGAGTGGATGGAAGTAGGGGCCGCGAGCGTCTGCGCCATCGCGAGCAGCCCACTGGACGAAGAAGGCCAGCAGCATCGTCAGCGCGACCATCAACGCGCTGAGACGGTCGACCGCGAGAGCGATCGAGAACGGCGAGGGCCAGTTCCCCAACCGGACGACCAGCACCTCCCCGGTGGAGGTCGCCTCGAGCATCAGCCCGGCCAGCACCATCAACACCAGCAGGGATGCCCGACCCAGGGCGCGCTGCTGCCCGAGCACCCTCGCGGTGTCCTTCGAGAGCGCGCCGAGCAGCAAGCCCACCGCCGCCGTGAACATCGGGATCGCCACCATCGCGATGGGGAGATGACCGGTCATGCGCCCTCCTCGTCTCGGCCTGCATCAACGTGGTCGCTACCGAGTTCCCGGTTCGCGATCAGAGCGAGGACAACGACGAACGCGGTCATCGCCAAACCGATCACAATCGCGGTGAGCACCAGTGCTTGCGGAATCGGGTCTGCGTAGACCTTGGTGCCCTCCGCGAAGATTGGGGCCTGCCCGATCGACAACCGCCCCGAACCGAAGAGAAACAGGTTGGTCGCGTACGAGAGCAACGCCAGCCCCAACACGATCGTGTACGTCCGCATCCGCAGCAGCAGGTAGACCCCGCACGCCGCAACAATGCCAATGCCCGCAGCGAAGACGAGGTCCATCATCGGCTGGTGCCTCCCTCAGGTTGGTCCTCGGGTTGGCCCTCGGATGGGCCCTCGGATTGGGCTTTCTCCTCGCCGACCTCGCCCAGCCGGACCATCATGATCAACAGCACCGCGACGACGGTGATGAAGACCCCGAGGTCGAAGGCCATCGCGGAAGCCAGTTCGAACTCGATCGGCCCCAGATGCACATGGGTGAACGTGCTGGTGAGGAACGGCTGCCCGAAGAGCATCGCGGCCAGCCCGGTCGCGAGCGTGATCAGCAGTCCCAGCGCGACGGCAGCGGTGTAGTTGATCTGAAGCCGCTCGAAGGTCCAGCGCAGGCCACTGGACAGGAACTGCAGGACCAACGCCACGGCCGTGACCAACCCGGCGATGAATCCACCACCGGGGAGGTTGTGTCCTCGCAAGAGGATGAACAGCGCGACGAGCAGCAACAACGGCAACAGCGGCCGGGTCATCACGGCGAGCATGAACGGATGCAAGTCCTTCGAGCGAACGGTGGCGCCCATCGTCGTCTCGCGGCGTACCAACCGGACGTTCTCCAGCATCGCCGCGATCGCAAGCGCAGCGACGGCGAGCACCGTCACCTCACCCATGGTGTCGAAGCCACGGAAGTCGACGAGGATCACGTTGACGATGTTGGTGCCCCCGCCGTGCGGCTTGGCTTGTGCGATGTAGTAGTCGGCGATCGAGGACGCCGGCCGGCTGAGGACCGCGTACATCAGACCGGTCACGCCCAGGCCCACCGCTCCGGCAATGACCCAGTCGCGCCGATGACGGGCCGTGCTGCCCTCACGGTCGCTGTCCTCGGGGAGGAAGTACAACGCCAACAGGATGAGAACCGTGGTCGCAAGCTCGACCGAAAGCTGCGTGAGCGCGAGGTCGGGTGCCGAGAGCTGGACGAACAACAGCGTCGTACCCAGGCCACACAGCGAGAGCATGATCAACGCCAAGAAGCGCCGGTGTCGAAAGCGGACCGTGCAGACCGCCCCGAGGACGAAGATTCCGACGAAGGCCACGGTCGGCAGCTGGACCGCCTCCAGGGCGTTCGGGGCCTCGAACCCACCGCCAGCGCCCCACCCGGCGAACGGGCTCAGGCCCAGGACGAGCGCACTGAGGATGACCAGCACGATGTAGCGCGGGAGCGAGTCCGTGTAGCAGACCTCGGTGATGCCGCGGGCGAGGCGGTACGCGGTGCTGAGCCCGGCATTGTACAGCCGAACACCCTTGGTGACGCTGGGCAGCCGCGCCTTGAGCCGGACGAGCGCGTCGTACTTCGCGAACAGCAACAGGCCGACGGCCAC
>JBOEGF010000038.1:0-161971 GCA_050633305.1 Nannocystales bacterium | reverse complement strand
GGCGTGTTCGCCGGCAGCCCACCGATAGTTCCCCCTCGACCCGGGCTCCGCGGCGCGGCATTCGACCGACCGTGGCTGGCAAGAACAAGTGGGCCCGCATCGAAGCGCTACAGCGCAACGAGGCCTTCCTCGAGGCACACGAGCAAGCACGCTTGCTGTTCGAAGGCGGGAAGCGGAATGTCGTCTTTCCTCTCGGTACGTACCTGATGGTCCAGCGCTTCGGCGTCGCCGTCGACGTCACGAAAAACTGAGCCCTCGCGGTTTCAGGCGCAGAAGGCGAGCCCAGTGCTCGTCCGCGGGTGCTGGTTCCTCGCCGGACGTGGCCGACGAAACACCCCGCCCGGCCCCGATTCTCCGGTCCTTGCTGCGGAGTTCACCTTTCCTCAGGCCGTTCGTTACCCCACCCTCGCGCCGATCTTCCGCCCCACTGGTCAACAACCCTGGGTCGGGTAGCCAGGGTAGCGGGTAGCCAGCCAGGGTAGCCACACCCTGGGTCGGGTAGCCAGATGAGGGTCGGGTAGCCAGATGACACTGCGTGGGACTTTTTTCTCACCCTGCTAGAACTGCTGACACACGTATGGGTCGCGAACGCAGGTTTCGGAGGCGGTGTCGCAGCTGAGCTGAACACCGCAGCCGCCGTTGCACGCGGCGCCTTCGCGCTGGCCAACGGCACACACCTGTTCGATGCACACCGACTCCCGACATCCGGGGGGCGTGTCTGCCTCCCCCTGCCCCGGGAGGGCGATCCGATGAGGTAGGGGGCAGCGGAACCTGCCTCGTGGCCCGTCGCGGCAGAACAACCCGCGACTTTTTTGGGGGCTCGCCGACGTTTTTCGATTCGAACGTCACTTGGGGAGGTGCGCGCGCCTCTTACAACCTCGCGCCCGATTCCATGAAACACGCTCTCGCCCTATTCACGTGTATCGCCTCCGCCTGCTTCTCCGGCACGGGCAATCCGTCCGACACGGATTCGTCATCGACGTCGGTGGTGTCCACGACGTCCCATGACCTCAGTACGGGTTCCACCTCCAGCCTTGCGGAGAGCGGGGAGACCGCAGGTCCCAGCGGATCCTCTGCGGGACCTTCGACCGGATCCGGCGTACCAACCAGCAGCACCTCAGAGCAGGGCAGCACCAGCACCAGCACCAGCAGCGCTTCGTCATCGACCACCGCAGACGGTGATGAGTGCATGCCGCCATTCGAAGAGGCTTGCGTCGGCCAGCCCTTCGTCCCTTTCAACGACCACATCGGAGGGGTCACGGAGCCGTGCGACTTCACTCCAAACGAATACATCGTCGACTTCGATTGGACAGGAGGGGCCGCCCAGACCTACTTCGGAGTCTTCTTCGACCTTCCGTGCGCTGATGTGCCGTACTCGGGAAGTTTTACGCTTGAGTCTTCGGTCGAATCCGGCCAGTTGGTATGTGGGATCACCGCCCAGGACGGTGGCGACTACGCCGATCCGGCCGACGAGACAACCACTCCTCTCAACTTCATCGGTGTGAAGACCACTACGGACCTGTTTCTGGACCCGGAGGTCGTTCAAAGCGGAGCCTATAAGCTTGTCTGTTTCAGCGCCGTCGAACGGGAAGCGCGAGTCACGATTTCCACAGAGGCGGTCGTCCGATAACCCTCAAGTGAGCGAGGACTTGCCAGCCGATGGCACATCCGCTAGGTGAATCCAGTGAGAATCACTCTGGGAACGTGCTTGACCCTGTCGGTCGCGGCAAGTTGCTTCATTCCCCCCCCAGACGGTTCTGACAACGAAGCGGGCACGGGAACGGGAACAGCGCTGACCAGCTCTTCAACGATGGCGGTGACCGGCGCGGACGCGACATCTAGCGGGCGAGCCGAGGCCTCCAGCTCCTCGAGCACGACCGACGCGTCCTCGACGGGGGATGCGGGGGAGACCGCGACGTCGTCCTCGTCGACGGACGCCGACCGCAGGTGCATGCCGCCGAGCGATGGGATCTGCTCGAGCCAGCCCTTCGCCCCTGCGAACGATCATGTCAACGGAACGACGAGCCCGTGCCAGTTCTCACCCGCGAGTTTTATCGTCGACTTCAATTGGGCGATCGGAGCCGAGGCCACATACTACGGCACATTCTTCGAACTCCCGTGTCCTGATCTTGTCTACGATGGGTCGTTTACGCTTATTTCTGATACGTCGGGAGATCCGCTTGTTTGTGGTGTGACGGACCAAAACGGTGGCGACTATGCGAAGGTCGCGCAGCCGGCAACGACGCTTCTTCAGTACACCGGCATTGAGACTTCGATTCCGCTGGAGTTGAGTCCGTCCGTAGTCCCTAGCGGGGCCTACAAACTGGTTTGTTACAGCGAAGTCCCACGTGCTGCCACAGTGACAATCTCGGTGGAGGCGAAGCGATAGCCGGGGTCCCAATTGCCTGGCGCTGCGCTGCGAGAATTTCGCGAGACTCCCCTCGAGAGACTCCTACTGTCGGCTGCCGTGGGCACGCCGACGCGTCGTGGCGGACTCACCTGCACCGACGCTTGCGGCACCGACGATGAGTCAAGCCGTAGACAACGAGCCCGGTGCCAACGCCCGTGAGCACACTACCGACACCAACCCAGGCTCCCGCACGGCGAGGAACGACGCTGATGAGGAACTCGCGCTGTGCACCGTTGGGTTCGCCGGAGATTCGGGCGTTGGCCAGAAAAGGACCGGCGATGCCGTACGCCACCGAGAGCACACCGGCGGCACCCACGACGGACCCGCTCGCAACCATCCTTCCCTCGGCTCGAGTCCATCGGCTCGGTGGGAGAACGAAGTCGGGTTTGGATTCGGGATTGGGGTCGGGGTTGAGCGCTGTCTCCGGGCTAGCCGGCGGCGTCTCCTCTCGACGCGTCGCAGGCAAGGGGGATGGAGAGAGCACCGGACTCGGCGTGACGGAAGTAGCACATGGGTTGCGAACATCCTCGGCGAGCGAGTCGCGTAGCTCGGCAAGCGATTCAGCACGCGGGCCGCGGGAGGCTTCGAGAGCAAGTGCATCGAGCTCTCGGGTGATCTTCTCGTCGTCGGTTCGGCGTCCCGTCTGAGCCCGGCGCAGTAGTTTGGCCCGCACGAGGCCGAGCCGTAACTCGAACAAGCCGTCGCCCCCAGCTGCCTCCGCCTCGCTCCGCGCGAGTTCATAGCGCTGTACGAGTTCGTCGTGCTCTGAGCACTCTTGCTCGGTGAGCGCGTACAGCTCATCGAGCAGGCGCACCTTCCGTTGCGTGGCCGCCTCCGCGGGTGCGAAGGCCAGCCAAGCCACTGCCCCAAGTTCAGTCCAGCTCATCAAGCTCCTCGAGAATCTCGGCGCGTGATCGACCTTGCACCACAGGGGGCTCCGTCGCTCCCTCGCGGTTGAGTTCGTCAGGAGTCGTCTTCCCTGAACCAGCCCGCGGTCGTGAATGTTTCACTTTCGGTTTCACTTTCGGTTTCACTTTCGTTGCAGGCTCGGGTTCGCTCTCTTTAGGCTCACTCTCTTTAGGCTCACTCTCTTTAGGCTCACTCTCTTTAGGTTCACTCCCCGGTTCGTGAATTACCGAGGGTGCGCTCTCGCCAGAGGGAGGGCACCCGTCGGCCTCCACCAACATCGCAGGGGGCGCGATGTGCGATATGAGATGGGGACTTGCCGTGTTTCGCCCGAACGCCCAACCGATGTACGCTGCGACGAGGACACTGGCAACGGCCGCCGCGACCCGCGTGCTCAGCCTATCACTACGAGCGGGTGCGGTGGAACGTCTGGGAGCCGCCAAGACAGCCCGTAGTTCGAGAGCCGATGACGGACGCCTTGCGGGGTCCTTGTCCATGCAGCGTCGTACGAGTTTCTGAATTGGGGGCGGAACCTTCTCGAGCCTGGGCGGTTCCTCATGCACATGCTTGTGCAACAGTTGATGGAGCGTTCCTCCGAACGGCGGTGCCCCGCGGAGCACGTTGTACGCGACGCAGCCCCATGCGTAGATGTCCGAAGCCGGGCCCACCGGATGACCGCCCGTGATCTGCTCTGGGCTCATGTAGCGCGGTGTCCCAACGAGTTGCCCATCCTTGGTGAGTGAGCGGGAGTCCCCATCGACATCGAACGCTCGGGCGAGCCCAAAGTCGATGAGAGTGCAGCGGATGCCGGTTTCTCTCTCGTTGACGAAGATGTTGCTGGGCTTGAGGTCCCGGTGAACGATCCCGGCCTCGTGAGCGGCTTGAAGGCCATGCGCAACTTGTTCGAGCAGGGGGAGCGCGAATGACAACGGGAGCCGCCCCCGCTCGGCCAGGGAAGCCGAGAGTGGTTCGCCCTCAAGGAAGTCCATCACCACGAATGGAGTGCCGTCTTCGGCTTCTCCCACATCCCGAATCCCAACGACGTACTCGTGGTGGACAGCCGCGGCAGCCCGAGCCTCTCGTAGCAAGCTGCTGCGGTTCCGTTCCCCGCCGCCAGGGCGGGCGATCTTCACTGCAACGTGGGCTTCGAGGCGGCGGTCCCAGCCTTTGAAGACAGTACCCATACCGCCCATGCCGATGGGCTCGCGGACCTCGTAGCGGCCGAGTAGCAAAGGGAGCTCTCGAAACTCATCGGCCGCCGCCCCGCATTGCGGCTCACGGGCCAGGTCGCTAAGAAGAGCAAGTTGCCGCCGGGTCAGCGTTCCAATCGAGCCAGAGCTTTCCATCCTCCTGCAGGCGTTTCTATACTCTGCGAGGTGGGCGATGAACAACTGCTCGCGCAGTGGCGTGACGGGAACTCCGAGGCCGGTGCGGCGCTCGTTCGAAAGCATCGCCGCGCGCTTACAGCATTCTTCCGCGACCGAGTGCCGCCCAGCGAGGTCGCCGATATGGTTCAGGACACCTTGCTCACCCTCGTCGAAGCGAGGGCGCGAATTCGATCCTACTGCAGTTTTCGTTCATTCGCGTTCGGCATCGCACGTCGGAAGCTGCTCGAGCGAGGCCGCAAACGGAGGACCGCCCCCCTAGGCGAGGAGCTCGAAGCGCGCCTCGCAGGGGAGGCGCCACCCGCCTCCGCCATCCTCGTGAGCAAGTCGAACCGCGACATTGTGATCGCGGCATTGCGAAGCCTCTCTGTCGACGACCAGATCCTTCTGCAACTCAGTGGCTACGAAGCCATGAAGCGTCGAGAACTCGCCGAAGTCTTCGACGTCCCCCTCAATGTGATCAGCGGGCGACTCCATCGTGTACGGCAGCGGCTCCAACGGGTCATAGAAAAACTCATCGCGAACCCCGTCGATGTTGAGTCGACCGAGACCAGCCTGCGCAGCTACTGGAGTTCGCTCGCTGGCCTGCCCCGACAACCGGATTGAGCGACTTCTGCAGCGCCGGACTTCCGTTGCGCACGCGCTGCCCTCCCGTATCGCGCCGCTAGGTTCCCTGTTCCGCGAGCCACTCGAGCGTCAGGTCCGCAACCTCTTGCCATTGCTCACCTCCGATCAGCCAATGGTCGACGCCGGCCACCTCGCGGTACTCGGTGATCGCAGTCGCTTTTCGGTAGCGGCGGAACGTCTTGCGACCGATCACCGGCGGGACCGCGTGGTCGTATTCCCCAGCGATCAGCAGCAGCGGGGGCCGACTGCGCCCGAAGTCAACGCGCCCCGGGTCCTGGCTCGCGTCGCGCCCAACCCGACGCGACTCCGGCTGCGCGTGGGTTTCCCACAGGGCCTTCTGTCGCTCCGGAGGCTGGGTGTTCACGAACATGTAGGCGAAACGCTCCGGTGACATGTCCAACGGCTCGTCCAGCGACCCGCGGAGAATCCGTGCGTTGCTCTTGAGGAACGCTGGGCTCAGCGACGTGACCCCTTTGGGGGGCGCGGAGTCAATCGCGACTCCAGCCGATCCAACACCCTCCGAGAGCAGGACCTGCACGACCAAGCCGCCCATCGAATGCCCGATCAGAATCGGAGGACTGTCCAGCTCCGCCACGACACCGCGGTAGTGGTCGACCACCGCGGCCAAGTCGACCGCCGCCAGCGCGGCGTCGGGGTGAGCAGCGCGGGCCTCCGCCGCAGGACGGTCATGCTGTGGCCACGCCGGCGCCAACACCCGGTAGCCCTTGGACTCCAGGTATGGCTCCCACCGACTCCAGCACGTTGGCGTCACAAACATCCCGTGCACCAGCACGATGGTCTTGGTCGGAGTCGCAGCGGGGGCGCCGGAAGGAATGTGGCTCGCGGTGGTGGCACAACCAGATCCGAGCCCGAGCCCGAGCACGGTGTTCAACAGGCGGGTGATCCAAGAGCGTCGGCGTGGCGTCGTCATCGGTTGCTCGAGAACCTATCGGGCTGGCCCGTCACGACGAGTCGGTCAAATGACCTATTTCCCCGGGCTCATTTCGCCTAAACACAATCACACGGCGACCTCACGGGCGGCCGAACAGCCGACCGACAACCCAGGCACTCCCAAGGGTTGGTGGACCGGCGTGCGGATGGTGTCCGACGAGGGCTGTGCCGACACAACGGGCCTCTGGGAAAGGCGGTCGCTTTCGGAGAACGAGCCCACCTATACTCTTGTGGTCGTGCCGACCCACATCGTCAAAGCTGGGGAAAGCGTCATCAGCCTGTCGGAGGACTACGGCCTGTACGCCGACACGATCTGGGCGGCACCTGAGAACGCTGCCCTGAAGGCGGCGCGGCCGAACATGAACACGCTCCTGCCGGGCGACGAGCTGTTCATCCCCGAGTTGCGGGTCAAGGAGGTGACGGCGCCCACGGGCAAACTGCACACGTTCCGTCGCAAGGGGATCCCGGCCCACTTCAGGATCCAGCTGTACGACTTCGGCGAACCCCGGGCGGACCAGGATTACACGCTTGAAGTTGGCGGCACGACGATCGAAGGAAAGTCCGACGCGGACGGCGTGGTCAAGACAGCCTTACCCGCCGGGGCCACGTCGGGTGTGCTGACAATCGGCGAGGACAGGTTCGTGGTTCAGCTCGCATTCGGCCACCTCGACCCGCTCTGCGAACTCTCCGGGGTGCAGCAACGACTGGCCAACCTTGGGTACCCGTGCGGGCGCGCGGACGGAAAGATGGGGCCGAGAACCGAAGACGCCCTTGTGGCCTTCCAGCGAGCTCAGGACGCGCATCTGGAGGCAACAGGCGAACTCGACGATGCAACGCGCGCTCGGCTCGACGAGCTCCACGACGCGGTCGCCGACGATACGCTGGGCCAAGACGACAGCGATACCGGGGCCTCCGCGTAATGGCCACCGGCGAGATGACCCCGGCCATGCGTCGACTGACGGTACGCCGGCAAGGCCAAGCCGTCCGACTCCGGGAGGACTTGCTTCATCACCTTTGGGTGGAGTTCCCCCAGCACTGCGTTCTGTTGACGGATCCGCAGACCCGGCGGTTCGTCGAGACAGCGATCGCCCGCGCCGCGCACCACGGCGTCACGGAGTTCGCCGCAGTCGCCGTATACACGACGCTGATGGTGTTTCTGGGGCACCGCTTCGACGAGGACCCGCTGCTTCCCTGGGCGAGCGAGACACTGAAAAAGAACCGCCCCCTTCCCCAGAAGCAGGCGATGTCGCGGCTGCAAGCGCGTGCCGCAGACGAGCTGGCCAAGAGCGTGGGGGACGACGGCGAACACTACCGTCGGGCCATGCTCTGGGCGCGCTCCAAGTCGTTCGCGACCCTGTCGACCGACTACGTTGGCCGCGGTGACCAGGGGCTGCACGACTTCGTCCGTGACCTCTTGCCACCGAGATACGCGGAGCTTGGGGCCGAGCGCGTCACGGAACTCCACCAACGGGCACGGACGGCGGCGGAGCATTTCGGAGTCGCAGGTCCAGAGGGGACACTGGTCGTGACGGCGCTGATGATCCTCCTGGGTACGGGGTTCGCGGACGACCCGTTCCACCCTTGGACTCAGCCCGCATTGAAGGAATCTCGCGACACCGATGTCCCCGCAGAGCGCTTTCACAGCTGTGCGTTGCGCGAGCTGGAACGCCACCTCAGTCTCGACAGGATTACGGCGGCACACAGCCGCAGGACATGACGTAGGATGGGATGTTGTTGCTTCAGTAAGAAACAGCAGACGGCGAGCAGCCGCGAGCTGGCCGACTCTGTTGAGCGTGAGCCGTTGCTCAGGCAAGTCACCGTCTCACTGAGCACCTCGTCATCCGAGGTCGCGGTCAACAGCGTCGACGTACCACCCCCGGAGGTGTTCTACGTCATCATCGGTCGCGGCCCCGCAGGTGTCACAAATTGCACGACGCTGTTTGGCTGTGCCAAGGGCCTCGAGCGGCTCGACGGGCGGAGGGTTCTCCAGGTCGGTTTCAAGAATCCATGGCCGACCTATCTGAAGCACGGGATGGGGCAGCCTGGGTACCTGCTCACCCTCCCCGGGTTTGCCGCCCAACCCAACGCCACCGGTACCGAGGTCGACGGCGGATTGGACTCGCGAGAGTTCGGCGCCGCCATCGACGTACAGCTCGCCAAGCTCGTCACAGACAACGGCGTGGTCGAGCGGCCGGGTTGGGTCGTGTGGATCCAGAAGAAGGGCGCCGATGACACCAAGCCTGTCGAAGAGGACTTCACCCCGGAGGCAGGCGGACCCGAGATCTACGCCGCCCTCGGGACTGCGATCGAGGCGGCGAACCGGGAGAACGACTGGCCTGACGCGGCGGAGTACCGCGTGCTCGTGCTCGTCGACGACGAACCGACGATCCTGCCGTACTACGCGTCGCATATCGATTTTTGTTCGGGTCCAGGTCGGCCGAATATTTTCGGCGGAGGCGATGCTCGGGACCAGGGTAAGACCGCCCCCTGGCTCGCCCCGGAGAACTGGGACGACGCGCTGAAGAACCGCCGCGTCCTCAACGGGGTTGATGCGATCGTCGACGAGGTTGCACTCTCCAACAATGAGCGCATCTGCGTGACCGCGGGCGGTGGCGTGGGGCTCAATTGCGCGGAGAAGTCGCAAAAGAAAGGCTGCTGGCTGGACTGGTTCGGGCGTACCACGTTGGTCAATACGTTCGACAACCCCCGAAACCAGACCTTCCTCGAGCACGCCGAGAGGCGCGAGGCCATGGCAGTCGGTGAGCTCAACCCCGCTCTGTTTGCCGCTGCCGAGGAGGGCGATCGCCTGGCCGCCCTCGGCGAGCCCTACGACACCGAAAAGGCAAAAAAGGAAGCGTACGAAGCGGCCAGGGATGTCGAGCGAGACAAGATTCCGCTGTACCCCACGCACATCAAGCTGCGCTACGGCAAGTTGGCTTCGCTGGACCGTGTGACTACGACCGACACGCACGCCGTCGTCAAGCTCAAGGCGAGCAAGAACGGCGGTCCGCCACCACTGCTGGTCGATCACAACCGGGTCGACAACACCCTCACCGGTACGACGTGGGAGTGCACCGCCGCCTACCTGGAGGCGGCACACAACCCAGAGTGGCCGGCCGAGGAGTACGACCGCCTCTTCATCCCCAACGGCCAGAGTCCCAACATGTTGGGCCAGCCGCGCAAGTACACGACCATCGAGGGGCTGACAACCGTCGATGCCGCCGCTGACGGACGCATGCTCGGGCTGCAAAGCGGCGATGGCCGAATCCGTCTGTTGGGCGCCGCCGCCCAGGTCTACAATGGCTATGCGGTCGGCACGTGGGAGCCCACCAGCACGGCCGCCAAGGACAAGATGTGGGCGTACCGTGAGGGGTTGCCTGTCTCAACGGTGCCCGACGGCTTGATCCTCAGTGGTGTCAACATCGCCACGGCCAACGGCTACTTCGACGCCCATCCCAATACCAACGTCAATACGATGACCAAGGCGGAACTCACCGCTGCGCTCCCCGACCGGGACACGATCGTCGATGCGATCGTGGCGAAGCGCAACGTGAGTAACGGCTACCGCGACTACGCGGAACTCGAGGCTGCGGTCAATCAGGCCCGACATCCGACCGTACTCACCTTACTGGACCGGGAGGCCATCACGGCCGCCATCGTGTACGGCTACCCAGCGATCGAGTAGGGGTAGCGCCCCTCAGTACGCGAAACGACTCTCCGACTTTCCGTCGCGGTGGAGCCACTCCAGGTGGCCGTGCTGCTGCTCCAGGGCGACGCCCTCGTCCGGCATGTGCACCGCGACGACCTCTTCCCCATCCATCCCCAGCTGCTCGACGGGATCGACCGTGTTGCCACTGAAGCGGGCAAACCGCAGACGCGGCAGGGTCGTCGAAGCTGCCAGTGCCGCGTATGAGTTTGTCGTGAGGTGGTTGTCTTCGGCGGACAGCCATCCGAGCTGCGCGGCATGGGGGCTCGCGCCCAGGAGCTGCATGTGGATGTCGTGCAAACCCACGGCGTCCATACCGAGCGAACGCAGCGTCGCAAGCCACGGCGATGCAAACAGGGACTCATTGACGTTGCGGACGTCGGTGAGGTCGACATGGCGGATCGGCGCCAGCGCGAACAAGTCTTTGGCGTGCGCCAAGAAATTCGCGGCCGACAGTGTCACGTACTCGACGAAGCCGCGGTGGAACTCGCGCTTGGACACCCAGGGCGCCAGAGGCTGAGCCCAAGTGTTGGCGAAGCGGTCGGAAAGCTCGAACATCCGCAGCCGCTGATCACCACGGCTCGTGCCGCCTGGTGTGTATTTTTCCAGTCCGATCTGCAGCCGGATAAACTCACCGCGTGCCTGCGTAGCCACATCCGGCTGCTGGTCACACCACGCGGCGTAGTCGACTCGCGGGGCCTCCGCGTCAGGATCGTCCAAAACCGCTTGGCGCAGCGTAGGCTCATCGCTCATCGCAGACCTCTCATACCAGCCCCCGGCAGGCTGAGCCACGCCTTGCGGGTTCGGTCTTCACGACGAGGCCACCGGTCGGGCCCCGTGGGCTAGCTGGCTGGTGAACTCGAAGACCTACGCCCGGCCCCGCTCAACACGCAGGAGCGCTGTCCACCCACTCCCCGCCCTGCTGCGGTACGACCTGAACCGCACGGGCGCGATCTTCCATCGGGTAACTGACGACGGCCCAATCGGCCGAAGTCACGAACACACCCATCTCGGTACCACACGGGACTTGGCCAAGAATCTGCTCCCCCACGTCCGCCAGGTTCTGCTTCACGTAGACATTGCAAGAATCCTGAGCGCAGAAACGACTGGCCGAGCGCAGGTCGGTGACAGGAGGGGGACCGTGCGGGAGTACCACCGCCCGAAAGTCGTCACGGTTCACGAGTTGAACGCGACGATCCCGATCAGCCATCGGGTAGCTGACAACCAGCGCATCTCCGTCCTCGACGAAGACCCCCATGCGTGTTCCTTGGGGCACGGTGCCAAGCCCGGACCACGCACCGTCCGTCGAGTGCCCCATCGAGATCGGGCAGACGTCGCGGGTGCACTCAGCCCAGGTCCAGTTGCGGCCCTGGACTTCACGCACGTACGGCATGCTGGCCACGGTGGAGAGCTCGGGGAACGTGGCCGTCTCGAAGAAGAAGCGGCTCTCGTACTCCCCGTGAAACCCCATGATCGACGGGTCGGCGCTGTGACCAAGCGTAAACGTGTGCCCCAGTTCGTGCACCGCGGCCCCCCGCCAGATGGTCGTGTCGCACCACCACTCGCCTGCACATGCACCCGGATTGATCAGGGGATCGAGCCCGAGTAACGCATAGCCGCCCACGCCGTTGCCCGAGCCGCCAGCCCAACCTCCAAAGTCCACACCGAGGATGAACTCGATGTGGCCACTCTCCCAGACAGTGTCTCCAATCGCGGTCTCGACTTCGACGACAGCATCGCCCATCTTATCTGGCGCGAGGTAGTACGCCGCGGTGTGCTCGCCCTTGACGACGATGTAATCGTCGGCCCAACGGATATCTCGGCCCGCGCGGCCCAGCTCGCGTGTGTACCACCCTCGGACGTCGTTCATTGCCGCGTCGAGGACGGCCTGCTCCGCGCCCGAAATCGAGGCCCCCTGGGGGACGAACAACACCGGCCGGACCTGTGCGTTGACGATCGCTTCTGTCGTGGGCTCGGGAGCATCGAGTTCATCATCGACAAGTTCGCCCATGGAAGCCCGGCCGGAGTCTGTCGCCTCGCAGCCCGTCAATGTACCGAGAGCGAAGAGAACAGCGAAGATTCGTTGAGTCATACATACAGAGCGACCGGCGACCGACGATTGGTTCCGAGATTCCTTGGATGAAGCTTGGTGGGACCCGGCACCGTGTCTCGCTCATCGTTCACGCTCCTCGCGGCGCCGCCCAAGCTCACGGGACGTCGGCGGTCTCGATCACCAGCGTGCACGTGGACCACGTCGTCCGCGGACCCCCAGGTTCCTCAGCACTCGAAAACTCGAGCACGTAGGTCCCCGGGACGTGGCCTTCGAAAGCAAAGCGCCACACCCAGGGATTGCTCTCGACCACGTCGAGGTAGCTCCCCTCGACGGTGGTGGGTCCTTCCATGTTCATGCCGACGTACACCAACGGGACCGGATTGCTCACCTCCACATAGAACGGATCCAGCGTCGGCGTGGCGGGTACCACCCGTGTGAAGTCGACGTCGCATGGGTGCACGATCTCGGCTCCCGAACCGGTGGATGAGTCCTCGCCGGACTCATCAGCTCCCGTGGTCGTCGTCGAGTCGGTGTCCCAGTCGATCGGGGGGAGGTCGTTGTCGGGCGCAGGGCTGCTGCTGCTCGACTCGGCATGCCCCGTGCTTGCCGTACCCATCGCCCCCGACCCGGCAAACGGCGATGCGACCGGACCGTCGTTGTCTCCCCTCGCACAAGCGACAAGCGCACTCGCCAAGACCGCTGCTAGTACCGTGATCCGCTTCATGCCCCCTCAGCTGCCGGAGCGGCCCAGTCGGTTCCATGCGGAGTCGATTCAGGGTTCTGCGGCCATCTCCGATGATATTCGGGCCAGGGTGGATGAGCGCAAGCCCGGGGCGACGGCCTCTTGTTTCTCGATCCACGTGCGCAGTTGGGCACGCCCCCGGTGAAGCCGACTCTTCACCGTCCCCGCGGCCACCTCTGTGGCCTCCGCCACCTCGGCGACGGAGAAGTCTTCCCAATAGAACAGCTCGAGGGTGACCTGCAGATCCACGGGGAGGTGGCGCATCCCCGCCGCGACCATCTCCTGCTCGCTGCGCAGGGCCGCCACCTGACTCGGCGACTCCATCAACGCCGCGACGGAGGCGACCAAAGGCTGCAGCGGTGCCTGTTTTCGTGAGCGAGTTCGGAGATAATGCAGGAACTCTCGTCGCGCAATCCCAAGCAGGAACGCGCGAAACCCCGACTCCCCCCGGAACCGGCCAACCGCCTTGGTGCAGGCCAGCATCGTCTGTTGCATGAGGTCCTCCACACCCGACGACACCTTGTTGCGAAAGAATCGATATAGAATCTCGTGGTGCCGCTCGAGGAGCTTGGCTCCGGCGGCTCGATCGCCCTCGGCCCATGCGCTCAGGAGCGTCCCGTCGTCGCGAGCATCCATGGGAAAACGCTATCAGCGACGAACCCGCGGCGATAGTGGCGAGTAGACTCGGTCGCAGGTGTCCGAGCGCGACCTCGAAGCCACAACTCGCGGCAGCCCGGGCACCGCCCGGCTCGGGCGGGGCGTGGTCGATGATCGTGTCGAGGCGCGGACGATGCTCGCGCACGTCAGCGCGGCGCTCTTCGGCACGCCGGTGGCGCGCTCGGTGCTCGGACGGTACGAGCTCCAGCGGCGACTTGGCGAAGGGGCATTCGGCGTCGTCTATCTCGGCTACGACCCACAGCTCGACCGCCGAGTCGCGCTGAAGGTCCTTCGCCCCGGTATCGAACTCTCGCAGACGGTCCGCATGCGGTTCTTCCGCGAGGCGAGAGCGCTGAGTTCGGTGCAAGCGGCGGAGGTCGCCGCCGTGTTCGATGCCGGCACCGCAGTGGCCCCCGCCGAGCTCGCGCGCGAGGATGGGCCCGACGAAGTCCTGTACATCGTCATGGAACTGGTCGACGGCTGCAACCTCGCCGAGTGGCTCGAGGCTCAGGCGCGCCCGTGGAAAGAAGTCGTTCGAGTCTTCGTCCAGGCCGGACGGGGGCTGGCGGCTGCGCACGCGGCGGGCATCGTTCACCGCGACTTCAAGCCGAGCAACGTGCTCATCGGCCACGATGGCGCCGTCAAGGTCGCGGACTTCGGTCTGGCGACCGTCGTGGATGCAGCCGAAGGGGTCGCAAGACAAACCGATACGGACCCGTCCGTCGTCGACTCTTTCCGCGATACCGGTCGGACCCTGACGCGGACAGGCACCACGTTGGGCACCCCGCCATTCATGGCGCCCGAACAGCACCAGGGCAGGCAGGCGGGCCCCAGCGCCGACCAGTTTGCGTTCTGCGCCTCGCTCTACCTGGCGCTGACCGGTCAGCAGGCATTCGAGTCGACTTCGCTCGCGGGACTCCTCGCCAAGAAACACAGCGGCGACCGTCGTCCGTGGCCCGCCGCATGTGGTGCCCCCCGATGGGTTCGTAGCGTCGTCGAACGTGGCTTGAATGCATCCCAGAGTGACCGCTTCGAGTCGATGGAGGCATTGTTGTCTCGGTTGCGGACCTCACCGGGCGAGCGACGACGGGCGTCGTCCCGCTGGGTACTCGGCCCCCTGGCGCTGCTCGGCGTGGGCATGGCTGTCTACAACCGCTTCGAACCCGGCACGATCGAGGTCCTCGCATCGAGCGACACTGGCGCCGCGCTGTCGGGTATCGAGGTCGTGGTCGACGGGCAAACGGAGAGCCGTACGGTGCGGCTCTCGCCTGGCCTGCATGTCGTGGAGGTTTCGGCGGAGAATCACGACCCCGCTGCGCGTTCGGTGGATGTGAGCCCCGGGTCGTCTGCGGTGTTGACGTTCGACCTGCCCAGGCACCGCGGCACAGTCGACATCACGGCCTCCCCGGGCGCGGCACGGATCTACATCGATGGCGTCGACCACGGCTCGCGCGTACGGGAAACCCAACTCCCGACCGGGCTGCACGTATTCGACGTGCGGTTGGCGGGGCACTTTGCCAAGCGGTTTCGCTGGTCCGTCACCCGCGGGCACTCCCAACAGGCGCACGTGGGCCTGACCCCGGTCGAGACGTGGAGCCACCCAGCCCCCGACCTGGTCCGCCACGTGCGTTGGCTTCCGGACCTCGATGGCGACCTCCGCGATGAGGTTCTCGTCGACCGGGCGGGAACGATCCGAGTCCTCGACCCGTGGCGTGATCAACGGCTTGGAGAGTTCTCCGTGGCCCATGGAATGGAATGGGAGACCGTCGTCGCTGACGCCGACGCCGACGGGATGCCCGAGCTGTTCTCGTTCGCTGTGGCGGAAGGGGGGCGAAGGCTCGCCTCGTGGAGTCTGTCGGCGTCAACGATGGGGAACGAGCGCTGGGGAGCGGAGCTGGCCGGAGTTGCCCCGGTGCGCGACAGACTCGGCGTGATCCACCAACAGGACATCCCAGCGGTCGTGGTCGCCCTCGACGGCGCGTCCGTGATCGGCAATCGAGCCGAAGACGGCACCCCCGAGTGGATACTCCCCGCCGGCCTCGATGCCTCCATGCAGGCCCTCGGCTCACGCGTCATCGTCTCGGATGCGGAGGGGATTCGATGCGTGTTGCCTTCGGGTACGGTGGCGTGGGGAGTGGAGGCGGCGGGTCGCGCATCCGTGGTAGACGACGTCGACGGTGACGGCGTCAGCGATGTGTCGTCTACCGATCGCGCTGGCTCTTGGACCGTGCGTAGCGGAGCCACGGGTCAGTCCATCGTGCGGTTCGCGGACCCCTCACTCATTTCGATCGAGCCGATCGTGGCCGGCCCTGCCCTCCATGGCTACTTGGCTCGAAGCCCCGACGGCGCAGTCCTCTTCGGACCCACGGGCCACGAACTGCAGCGCTTCGACGGGCAGTCGTTCAACCCGGTCGCGCTGGATGAACGCGCGTTCGTGGCGGTCGGTCGCGGAGAAGACACCGTGCTCGAACCCATCGACGGACGCGGACCCACCCGAACGCTGTCGGCGATCGCTCCGAAGCGCCTGAGCGTCGGAGACTTCAACGGGGATGGGATACGGGAGTGGGTCGCGCGCGAACACGATGGCGTACTGCGGTTCTTCGATGACGACCTCGAGCCGCTCGCGACTCTCGAGCTCGATCGTTCGGTCAACGTGGTTCGTTCGGTCCGAGATGCCGATCGAGACGGCGCGGCCGACCTCTTGATGCAGAACAACTCCGGGGTGCTGCTGGTCAAGGGACCTTCGCGCCGCTGGGCCGTCCAGTCGCAAGCGGGTGTGCGAGAGGCCCCGTCGGTCGTAGAGCTCGACGGCGAACCGTACGTCGTTGCGTCCATGGAACACGAGGGCCGACGAACTCTGACCCGCGTGCGCGGCCGCGACGGGACGGTGTTTCGGGGTTTGGACCGCGTCAGGCCGGATCTACACCGCGAAGCTGGCCTCGGAGGCTCGGATGGCGCGCATCTGTACTTCAGCGCCGGCCAGGCTGTGCATCGCCACACGGCGGCCGATGGCAGCCGCACCGCCTCCTTCGAGCTGAAGACCGCCGTCTACGCCACCCCCACAGTGGCCGACGTGGATGGCGACGGTGAGGACGAAGTGCTCATCGGTACGTTCAGCGACGAAGGAGCACCGCGTCTCGTCGTCCTGACCGCTGCCCTCGACCGGGCGGAGCGAGAGGTCCCGATGTCCAACTTCACATGGGCGCGTGCGCTGCCAGCCGACCTCGACGGGGACGGGGACACCGAGATCGTGGTCTTCGGACTCGAGGGTATTGTCGAGGCGTTCGCACCGAACCAGAACTGGACCCGGCTCTGGCGTGCGGACGTCGGGGCACGGATCAACTACGCGGGCGCCGTCGGAGGACCGGCTTCGGATCGTGTCATCGCACTAACAACGATGGGTGGCGCCGACGCGGAGGACCACCTGATCTTCGTCCGTGCGACCGACGGTGAGGTACTCGAGCGCCACGCAGGGTGGGGAAGCCGGGCTTCGACCCCGCTCGGCTTCGACGGCGATTCGGATGGGAACCTCGAAGTCTATGCGGCGGACGCCCACGGGAAGATTCGTCGGTTCCAGGGCGACTGGAGCCGCCCCGCCTGGACCCGGGTGGTGGCAGCTTCCAGCGACGGTCCGCGTGCCACCGCCCCCTTGGTCGGCGGCCAGCTCTCCACAGACGGACCACGCGTCGTCGTCGTTTCGTCCGAGGGTGGTGCCCTCAGCATCGTGCATGCGGTCTCGGGGGAGAGTCTGTGGCGCTCGAGCGCAGGCGCACAGGTGGAGGGGCACCCACAGCTCGCGGACCTCGACGGGGACGGGGCACCGGAACTCATCGTCGCAACCCACGGCGGTGAGCTGATCAGCTTCCGCCTCAAAGCAGCGACCTGGGCCGAACTCAGCGGTGCAGACTGAGCGTTCAGGAGGCTACGCGAAGACGCTCCCCACGTCCGTCCAAGCATCGCCTCCTTGCCGACTCGTGAGCCGACGACCGGCCAGCTGGTGATGTTGTCACCCGCTCCGGCATGTTTGAAGAAAGCACTGACGGTTCGGGGCTCGGTCGTCACTACTTGGTTGGGACGGACGCATCCGGTACTGCCGGCTGGCGGGTGCAGTGTCTCGATTGCAACACGGACGAAACACTGATGGCAGCCTCCATTCAAAGCCAGTACGACAAATCACGCCCCCGCTCGATCGGCCCGGCGCGCCCCGACGATCCGGATTTGGGTCCACTGCAGCTGCTCCCGGGTACCTGGAAGAGCCAGGGCCGAGGCTGGAACATCATCGCGCTGCCGTTCGCCACAGATCCGCCACCGGCGGGGTTCAACTACCGGATACTGATGAACCAGTACGACGAAACGCTGAGCTTCACGGTGGTCAGCAAGGGCGTTCCAAACCGAGGCATTGCACGCTCAGCAGGGGGAGTCGTCGATACCGACCAGACCCTGATCGCGCTCGACTACCAACAACTGGTCAACCAGGTGGCCGTGGACGATTTTCCGTCCAGCGACGACGGCTCAGGCGGCCACAAGCGCGGCAAAGTCGGAGATGGGATTCACCACGAGCCGGGTCTGTGGCTGCACATGCTCGACGAACGTACCAACGACCTGGATATCGCCCGCTTGGCCACGGTCCCCCACGGGGACTCGGTCCTCGCGCT
This sequence comes from Nannocystales bacterium, assembly GCA_050633305.1. Classification (GTDB taxonomy): domain Bacteria; phylum Myxococcota_A; class Polyangia; order Nannocystales; family Nannocystaceae; genus CAJXVA01. The sequence continues at coordinate 143,879 of JBOEGF010000038.1, read as the reverse complement.
GGGGAAGAGCGAGGAACACGATGGTCCACCATGCATCCCTGTGCTCAATGGACTGCCAGTGGGCGTCCCGCCGGATCTCGATTCCGCCTATCTATCGCCGTACAAGCACTACGAAGATCATCCCTTTGTCGGAACCGAGAATGCAGCGGGCTTCCCCGGGTTTCACCCCACCGACCTCAACGCGCTTCTGCGACTGGCCAACAACGGCCTCGACGTAGCGCGCACGACGACGCTGCATGTCGACTCCGATACCCCTACCGGTGGTGTCGTGAACATTCCCTTCGTCACCAAACAAGCCAATGCGACGACGATGCGGTCCACGTTTTGGATCTCCGAGATCAATGACGGTGATACCACCCGGCTTCAGCTGCAGTACTCGCAGCTGGTGATGCTCGATTTCTTCAACCGACCCGACGGGCAAGGCCTCATCCGCTGGCCCCACGTTTCCATCAACACCTTGCAGAAGGTTCTCTAGGCAAATGGCACTCATCGACGACGTCAAGAAGCTCTGTGATCGGCTCGCCCCCCGAGGCTGGGGAGACCTCCTCAAGAGCGCAACTGGGGGCCAACTGGATATCGCTCAGCCCGATACAGCCGCCCTCGATGGCGCCCTTCGGGCTGAACTCAGTGTGGTGCGCAAGGACGGTCTCGCCGACTTCTCGACCCGTGGGACGAGAGGCGTGACCCCAGGACAACCCGCGCGGAGCCTGCTGTACCACGTGCTCGCCTCTCCCAGCGTGCACCCGAAGCCGCTCGAGCAGTCCGTGCCCGAGGACTACGCCACACTTGATGAACTCGACACCCTGGAGAACTATATCTACAGTCTGGTCGCAGACCGCACCGACCTGGGTGGCACAGTCGTCGCGGTATTCGCCTATCAGTACCGGACAGCCCAGCGCACGAGTCACCGTGTACACGCGGACCTCGCCTTTTCACGGACCGGGGTCGCGAGGGTTGGGACCCGCGCCTCGGAATACGACCCGGGGCGCCGCAGCTTCTGGGTGACGCCCGCCGACGGTGCGCCGGGCGTTTGCGTACTGCCGGCTCGCTACGGTGTGTTCCTGGCTCGTCGCGGCAAGCCTGGCCAAATAGGCACGGTGCAAGGGGGCCACCGCGGTGCGCTCGACGACGACTACCTCTTTCCCGTTCACAAGCTCTTCGAGGGTGAGGAGTGCTTGAGTGGGTGCGCGCTGAACATCGACTTCTCCGAGTATCACCGCAACGAGAAACTCCGTCGTGCACATGAGCTTCCCGTGTCCGAAGGCGGATTGCCCACCCCCGCGGGCTTCGACCACCGAGCGTTTCCCTACGTGCGGGACTCCCGGAACGGCGGCAACTTGGTGACGGTGCGGTCCGCAGGCGCGAGCGCTCTACTCACGCCCGTACCCGGCCCCGCGCTGATCCGCACGATGGACCAACACAACACCGTACGCGCCCGCACCGAACGAATCTACTTCCGAGTGCCAGCCGAGGATCCCACGTTGAGGTCAGGCCGAGGCAACCGCTTCGTCGACTCGTCGTTTCAGATCCCCGCGTACGGTCGGGACCGGATTGCGCCGGAGTACGTCCACATGCGGCACCGTATCGACCCGGCGGCCGCGCCCACCGCCCCGCCGCAGGACCTCAACCTGTTGCCATCGCCTCAGTTCGAGCAGGCGATGGCGCTCGGCGGCTACGATGCGTTGCACTACGTCGACGACTCCTGCGACGGATACGTCGGCGCCGTGGTTCACGGCGGAGCGTTCGCTCCCGAAGCCCAGCCTGCCTTCTCGCTCGTGTCGGCGCCAGACTTCATGCCGCTCGCGGACCAGGTTGAGGTCGAGGCACAGGGCCGACTTCGCCGCTCCGAACCGCTCTCGTTCGGACGGCTGCCCGTCAATCCGACCTTGCCGGACTTCAACGCTCCGCAACGTCCTCCCGCGTTCGACCGAGACGACACTACGGTCACCGCAATTGTCGGCAGCCCGTCCTCGGGCGACCCCGCCGGTGTCCGGATCTCGGGCAATCGAATGGTCAGCTCCCTACCGGACAGCGCCTCCAACGTCTTCGCGCCTGGCTGGGACGCCTCTCGAAGTCGCAGCTCGATTCAGGATTCGCGGGGCAGCTACCTCACCAGCGCCGGGCTCGGCTCGCCGTTCCCCGAGGACGCCAAACTCTGTGCAGCACTCTCGTCTTTTTGGCCCGCCGTGGCGCCCGACAACGCCCGTACGTTCGGCAACCCGTGGCCCAACCAAGTTCCGATGCTCGATGAGGAGCTGGGTTTTCATCCTGACCACGACGAGGTCGGTGCGGAAGCCACGTCCAGTTACAGGGGGTGGGATGGAGAGTATGGCCCGTTCTTCGAGGAGGTCGGCGGGGTCCGGTTCGTCAACTTCGTCCCGATCGAACGTTCGGACTACATCAACCACGCGCTCGCCAACCGCATTCGGGTGGACCTGACAGCCGAGGTTCAAAGCGCCGAGCTCATCGCTCGCAACGAGGCGATCAACCGCTGCGCCGCGCTCCCGGAGCTGCCCTCGAGCGCGACTTGCCTCGTCGTCTTCCGCAAGGTCAAGAACTGGCCCGCGCCGGAACTCACCGGCGGTGGCTACCTCGCCGAGTTCGCCGTGTTCTCCGGTGGCGTACAAGCGTCGGCCGAAGTGGGTCGTGTCCGCCGGCCCCTTCGCCAACGAATCACCTGCGCCGTGGCCCCAAACGGCATCTCTGTCCAAATCGATGGCGCGCCTCCTGTCTTCCGGCCTGAGGCGTGAGAGCAGACATGACCTGTGATGTTCTCGTGCTCGGGGGCGGTCCCGCGGGGACTGCAGCCGCGATCTCGGCAGCACAGGCCGGGCTCAGCGTTCGCCTGCTCGAGAAGCGACGACGGAACGCCCGGGTCCCCGGAGAAACCCTACACCCGGGGGTCGAACCCCTACTCAGCACGCTCGGCGTCGCCGAGGCCGTGCATCGTGCCGGGTTTCCGCGCCATCGCGGCGTTTGGGTCGAAGAGCCCAGCCGCTGGAGGTTTCAGGCCTATGGCGCAGATCCCGAGGGTCCGTGGGAGGGGTTCCAGGTCGACCGAGCGGTTCTGCATGGGTTGCTGTTGGCGCGTGCGGAGGCGCTCGGCGTTGCAGTCGAACGGGGTGTCGAGCCCGTCCGGGTCCTCACCAACGGCGGGAAGGTCGAGGGCGTGGCTTCGGCGCTCAAGACCTACCCAGCGCGCTGGACCATGGATGCGAGTGGGCATCGCGGCTGGCTTTCCCAGCAGTTGGGTATTCCGGTCGACGTCCGTTCCCCGACGCTCATGGCGCGCTTCGGGTGGCACACGCCGGACCCCGCAACCGCCCGCGAGCGCGAGCAACCCGGACCGTCCTTCCGGTTCAGCGAACACGGCTGGGACTGGTCCGCATCGGTCTCCGAAAATCGCGAGGCGTGGGTCCAACTGCGTATCGGGTCCGACCCTGGTGGCATCGACCAGACCTGGACACTCCGAAGGCAGCGCGGGGGTCCTGGGTACTCGAGCATCGGCGACGCCGCGCTCCGGCTCGACCCGTCTTCGTCCCACGGCGTCATGCGAGCGTTGATGACCGGCATGTATGCGGCCCACCTGGTCACCGCGTTTGTAGAGGGCCGCGCAAGCGCGGGGCAGGTCAGTCAGACATACGAAGACTGGACCGCCTCGATGTTTCAACACGACGCAGCAGCCTTGCGGGATCAGTACCTCGATTCGAGGGCGGGGCCGGCGTGGCGAGCCGCCCACTAGCGAGCAGCCCGTGGTGCGAGGGGACGGCCCTTTGCTAGAGCCCACGCAGCTCGACCTCGTAGCGCCCGTCACCGTTAGGTCCCCCACGGCGAACTCGAGGGGTGTGACCGGCGTGAGGTCGAACTCGAGGACGCACGCGGTGCCGTCGTGGTGCCTCATCCGGGAAGACTGACAACGACCTTGCCCTCGCGGTCGGGGGAGTCGAGGAAGTCGAGAGCCTGCCCGTACTCCTCGAGGCTGAACTCCGTCGGGTCGATCGACGGTTGGAGGGCCCCGGCGGTGAGGGCGTCGATCAACCGGCCGACCAGGGGCGCCATCACGTGGTGGGTCAACCCGTCCGATTCGAAACAAGTCACCTTGACCGCTGAGGGCACCTCGCCGAGCAGGTGTAGTCCAAAGCCTTCGACGTCCGTCAGGGCGCCCGTTTGGCACATCACCCCGCCTCGTCGTACGCAGTGCATGGTGTCCTTGAGGGTGGTCTCGCCGATGCCCTCGAGCGCACAGTCCACACCGTCGGGGAACCGTTCGCGGACCTGGGCCCGTATGTTGGGCTCGATGAGCACGATGTCCGCGCCCGCAGCCCGCAGTCGTGCGTCGGCGCTCGAACGTCGAGAGGTCGCAATCACGACGCACTGGAGCGTGTGCTTGGCGAGCGCAATCGTTGCGAGCCCCAGTGCACTCGTCCCACCTCGCACCAGCACCGTGTCGCCGGGGTCGCAGTCCATCGCATCGAGCGACCCGGCGGCGGTACCGTAGGACAACGGGATCGCCGCCAGCTCGCGCCACGAGAGCGCCTCGCCGTTGTCGGGAACCGGCACCACCCCCCAGCGCGGGACGACGACATATTGAGCGTGGGTGCCATCAATGCCGCGGCCGAGCGCGCTGGCACAGGCCAACACGCGTGTTCCGTTGGGCAGTACAGGGAGAGATCCGAGCGAGTCGCCGCTGCTGACGACTTCGCCCGCGCACTCGACCCCATTGATGAGCGGGGCAACTGGCGAAAGCGCAGTGACGGGCCAGCCGCCGTCCGCGAGGCGTTTCTCGGTGCGGTTGAGTCCCACGGCGCGAACGCGAATTTTCACAAAGCCTGCCAACGGCTCGGGCTCGAGGACGTCGGCCAACTCGAGCTCGCCGGGCTCGCGAGCAACGGCGGCTCTCATTGTCGGCCGTGACGGGTCCGCGGAAGCGCGCGCCGCCTTCAGCTCTCGAGCGCGGCGAAAGTCACCGACGATCGACTCCATGTCGGTCCAGTCACCGATGAGCCACGCGCAGTAGTTCCGCAGGCTGATCGCGGTTTCCTCGGCGAGAACATCTCCGGTCGCTCGCCCCAAGGCCAAAGCTTGACCGAGGTGCTCGAGGGCCTCGCCCGGTCGCTGCAGGTCCAACGCATTGCCGGCTTCGTTCAGGTGGTTCATGGTTCAGTCCTCGATGGGGTGTGCCCTGACTCGGTCAGTTTGAGGGGCCGAGAATGGCCCTTGGTGAGGACCACCTGCTTGGCGGTGACCCGGTTGTGTTCCATGTCGTCGTGCGCCCGCGTGACCTGGCCGTGAGTCTCACGCCCGAGGGGATGAACGATCCCCGTGAAACACGTCGTACCGCCCGGTCGACAGGCGCGGAGCGTGTCTTGGAGCGTCGGGCGCCGACCAACTCGATCGCTCCGTCCACCCCCTCAGCCACGATTTCCCGCACCGCGTCCGTCACGTTGCCGTCATCGATGAGCACATGGTCGACACCAATACGGCACAGCGCGGCGGCACGGTCGGGGCGCCGGGTCGTGGACAACACTGTCGCCCCGCGTCGTTTCGCCAGGACCGCGGTCATCAGACCGACCGAGGACGTCCCGCCCCTGATCAGCACCGTCCCCCCTGGGGGCAGGTCCATACCCACGGTCATCGAGCCCCAGGCCGTCTGCAGGACCTGGGGCAAGGCACCGAGCTGGTGCCAGTCGAGATCGGTAGCCACGGGAATGACGCTGGACGCCGGGACCAAGGTGTCCTCCGCGTACCCTCCGTCATGGCACCCGGATCTAGCCGCGTGGCGGATTGCTCGTCGAGAAGATGTAGCGGCCGATTTTCCAAGGCCCGGCCCCACCGCTGCGGACGAGGACAAACAGCTCTTGGTTGGATTCGGCGAGCTTCGCACCGTTCGCCACGATGGTCGTCGTTCCGACGCTTCGGGTTCGAGCATAGGCCACCGTGGGCGATACGACGACGACCTCGTCGATCTCGAACTCGATGGCGAGCCGAATCATCCCGAAGATCTCCTCGTACGCGCGCGCGATGGCCTCGCGACCCACGGCCGGACTGCGGTGCTGCGCCATGAAGACCGCGTCCTCGCGATACAGCCCGAGCACAGCTTCAACGTCCGCCAGATTGACAGCGGCCTCGTAATCTCGAAGCACAGCGGTGGCATCCGTCACGTGCTCGGCGGGGTCGAAGGGCGCGGGAGTGGTCATCGTCGTGGCTTTCGAGTGGTCGGGTCGGTCAGGCACGCCATGCGCGCAGCCAAGCAGGGTAAGAGCGACCAAAGAAGCTGAGATTTCGCCCATACATAGGCATTTCCGGACGTTCATGGCGTGTTCTCCGTGATTCACCAGAAGTTGCTTCCGATCCGTAGGCAGCACAAGTAGCCTTCATCGTCCATCTAGTGTCCACTGAGATCACAGGTCGTCCGAGCGCGGATCGGCTCCGCGAGTTCGTCGTCGTACTCGAGCAAGGCAGCATCTCGGCCGCCGCGCGCCGACTCGACATCCCGCGAGCCACGTTGAGCCGTCGACTCTCGGCCCTCGAGTCGTCGCTGGGCGTTCGTCTCTTGCATCGCGAAACGCGACGGCTCGTCGCGACCGATGCGGGGGAGCAGCTCTTTGCCCGTGCGCGTAGAATCGTCACCGAGACCGACGAAACATGGGCGGCCCTCCGCCGACTCGATGACAAGCCGCGGGGTCCCCTTCGAGTTTCGACCCACTTCAGCCAACGCGCCCGCGTGCTGTTCGCCGCGTTCGCGAAGGACTTTCCCGAGGTCCGACTCGAGGTCTCCGCCACCCAACGCCATGTCGACCTCGTCGCCGAGGGCATCGACGTCGCCATCCGCGGGGGCCCGATCCCGGACTCGGACTTGATCGTTCGGCGTCTCTCGAGCGACACCACGGTTGCATGTGCCTGCGCCGACTATCTCGAGCGTAGGGGTGTGCCTCGGAGTCCCAAGGATCTGGCCGACCACGACGTGATCGTCGGGTTCCGCGGCGGGCATGTGCCCAGCCAAACATGGCCGCTGACGCGGGGCGGAGAGGTCACGGTGCCGCACGCCCTCGCCAGCAGTGACATGAGGCTTCGCATCGAATGGGCACTCGCCGGCCTGGGCATCGCTCTGGCCCCCTTTGGCTTGGTCGAGCCCCACATCAACTCGGGCCGACTCGTCCAAGTGCTTTCCGGGAAGATCAGCGCACCGGCACCCCTGAGCCTCGTATACGTCGACCGCAAGCACCAAGCGCCGCAGGTTCGGGTGTTCATCGAATACGCCGCCCGCTTCTTTGGACCGCCCACGAAGCCGACGCCGTAGGGCCACGACCTCGAGTGTTGCAACTGAGTCCCAGCCCTGGATCTTGCGTGATAGCTTGCGAGTTCGCGTGGCCTGGATCCCATCGTGCCTGCTTGCCCTCGTGCTGACGTTGCTCGTCCGAAAGCGCCGCGTGCCTGGACCGCTCGGTGTCGTAGCTGTCGCGTCCCTACCGTTTCTGACTCCGACCTCGCCGCAATGGGGCCGCCTGGTGCTCTCCGCTTTGGCCGTCGTATGGGCCGCCAGAGTCTGGGAGCGCTCGCGTGGTCGCGACCCCGATCTCGGCTCGAAGCCTTGGCGTTTTTGGTTGTGGTGGTTGGTTCCGGCAGACGCACGACTCCCCCACGATGCTGAGCAAGCAGCCCTGAATCGACGCCAGGGTTGGACTCGCCTCGCTCGTATCGTGCCCAAGACCGCCGTCGTCGTCTCCTTGGTGCTCTTCAACCGGACGGTCGCAGACATCACCGCCCTTGGGCTCGGATTCACGGTCTGGTCGATGCTCTACCTCTACGCCCTGATCTCGGCCATCGCCGATGGGCTCACCGGTCTGCTCATGCTGACCGGCCTGCATATGAGCGAGAGCTTCGAGGCCCCGATGTTGGCGCGCTCGTCCTCGGACTTCTGGGGGCGACGTTGGAATCGCTTCGTCACGCGGTGGGCCTTCTCCAACGTATTCGTTCCCGCCGGCGGGCGCAGGAGACCTGTGAGGGCCACGATACTCGTGTTCGCCATCAGTGGACTCATGCACGAGTACCTGGTCGTCGCCTGCGGGCATGGCTTCGGCAGCTACACCGGGTGGATGCTGATGTTCTTCATCCTCCACGGGCTCGGCGTCGTGCTCGTGTCGCGGGTGCCGTGGGAGCTCCCCCGCCCGATCGCCACGGCATTGCATACGGGACTCATGGTTGTGACCGCGCCGTTGTTTTTTGTTCCGCTGGATGAGGCGGTCGGCTACTCGCGGTGGTGGAAGGTCTTCCTCGCGTAGCCACTTCCCAAACACCCACCCCTCGAGTGGGCGGCGCGTCTACCGAAGCGACTCCTCCAGCCACGACCGGGCCGCGTCCACGTCGCTGAAGTACGCCTCCTGCGACGACACGATCTCCGGTGGTCTGCATGCCGCCGGGGCCACGAACGCCACGAGGGTCCCTCGCTCGGCGAGCCGCGCCCCCTCCAACGTGCGGCGCAGCGCCTTGATGCAAGCAATCGACTCGAACGCGTGCTGGTTCGTGTCGAGCAGAATGCAGTCCCAGGGGTCCGACTGGTGTTCCGACAACCGTGCTTCGAGCTCGGCGATCGCCTCCATCGTGATGACCTCTGGCAACGAGGCTACGAGACCGCGCAGCCCTGTATCCACCTCGACCCCGGCCGCAGAATTCCCCACGCCCACAGACGCTATCACGGGCCAACGAAGCTCAGTTGCAGACGCAAAGACCGCGGACCTGCATGTTGCGAACGGTCGCAAACGCCGGCGTTGCAGAACGCAACACCTTGAAATCTAGGGGTTTTGAATGATCGTTTGGTAAGCGGTGAGCACTATCGAGGAGCCATGACCTGGATGACCCGACTCGCTTCGCTCGTTTCCCTCGGCCTGCTCGTCAGTGGCTGCTCGTTGCCCGAGCAGACCCGGACCGCGTCGGGCCCATCCTTCACACTGACGGGCGAGTCTCCGATCGAGGCGTTCGACGTCACGATGTGTTTGAACGGGCCCGATCCGAAGAAGCTCTTCGTGCACGGACGGGTGAACGTCGCGGCCACGACCAACACAGGCCGCGACGTCACACTGCGTGTGGAGTCCCTCGAGCGACCCGAGGAGGAGGAGGATGGCGTTCACGTCCGAGAGCTCGACCTCTCTGGCGCCGATGAGGTCGAAACCGGCTTCTCTCTCGTCGCGAATGCCATGTGGAAAGGCAGCGGCGAGCGCTGTGCCGACCCCGAGGCGGTGCAGTTCTCGGTGGAATCGCTCGAGCCTGGTGAAGCGGTCACCGTCGACTGGGACGTGACCATGTCCGTGAGGTGGGACGATGGCTCGTTCGGCAAGGGGCCCGACGATAGCGACCTTCGGATCGACATCGAGCAACTGTGAGCGAGCGCGCGCAGCCCGTGCGCGGGTCGGTGAGCCTGCCCGAAGCACTTGCCGCGAGTGCGACGACCCCCAACCGCACTCGCAGACCATGCAGACTCGACGTCTCGGCTCGACGACCAAAGCCATCGCGCTGCTCGCCATCGTGCTCCTCGCAGCGTGTGCGGCCGGAGATCCCAAGTACTCCCTCGATGCCCCAGCTGGGTTCTGGGCCGGGCTCTGGCACGGCATCATCTCGCTCGTCGCGCTGGTCGTCGGGTTCTTCTTCGACTCAGTCGAGATCTACGAACGTGACAACGTGGGCACCTGGTACGACGTCGGCTTCATGCTGGGCATCCTGTGCATCTCGGGCGGAGGCGGTTCGGAAGCCCACCGACGCGCCCGTCGCCGTCGCAACGACGAAGAGTGGCAAGAGGTCGCGGGCAAGGTCGAGGCGAAGGTCCGCCGCAAGCTTCGCGCCTGGGCGGAGGCCGAGCCCGACGAGGACTGGGACGAGGTCGAGCAGAAGGTGGGCGAGAAGCTCAAGCGCAAGCTCCGAACCTGGGCCGAAGAGCCGTAAGCCGGGGCCTCGCGAAGCCAGCCTTCGTTGCCTCGTCGGTCAGCCAGTATCATGCGCCGCGACGTACTCGCGGCCCGGATCGCCTTGATCTGTTTGCGCTCGCCCACCTCCCCGGGTGCACAGATGATGGAGGGTCAAGAGCAAGTAATCTCGTATTGACTTGCGGAACACGCCCTTGAGCAGCGGAGCGAGGAGTATCGGTCGGGCGTGAACCGTCGAATGCGGGGACTAGCGACGGTGTGTATCTCGTCCCTGCGGCCGCAGCCCCTGTTTCCGCTCGCCAACAGCGCCGTTGAACCGAGCTATGACCGCTCCCCTCCTCTCTATCAGGTGTCGTGAAGCCGTGAAACGCGTCGATGAGCGCATGATCGCAGCTTTGACGCCGGCGAAGTTCTGCAGGTCGCAGACGATGGCCTCGAAGTTGGCTTCCCGGGCGACCTCGTGAAGCTGGGCGAGCGACGCCAAGGCCCGGTAGCTGGCGCGGTTCGGTCCTCGCCCGCAGATGAACACCGTGCACGGCCGCGTCCTGCTCGATCCTGCTCTTCACGTGCACGATTCTCTTCGAGGGCTTCAAAGTAGGTGGATCGCGATGGCGTCCACCACGCCGTGTCCCTCCGCTGCAACCGCCTTCGCGCGGTCGTGCAGCGGACGCCGCACCAAGGCGAGAGCGACCAAGGGGATGCCCGTCCACCTCGGTTGTCCGAGGCGTTTCACCTGTTTTCCCCTACTTCATTGCAAGGACGACGTCACAGCACAGGTGCTCCGATCGCGACAGAGTACCGACTCATATTGGGCGACCGCCCAAGAGTGTCCCCAAAAGACACTCCGCCGCAGGTTTCGGGCAGCGCCTCGCAGAGGTAGCGACCTGTTGAGCGGTGTTGAAGTACTCGGCCGTCGCATCTGCAGTCGCCCACAAAGAGTTTGGGAGTGCTCACGGCTGGGAGGTCGCACGAGGAATGCCAGCGACCATGCTTTTTTTCAAACTCGCAGGACTCGACCAGAGCGTTGTAGGGCCCCAGGACTTCGAACTGTGTTTCGGGGCTGGATGGGCGGTCGAAGTCGGCGAAGAGGGTGTTGGAGGATGTAGCTCGAATCCCCAGATACCGACCGTTGGTGGTGCGAAAGACGGTTCGGTCGTTGTAGGCCACCATGTTGAGTCGCTCTGACTCGGGAGCCTGATGCGCGACCGCGCGCACGGGTTGTCCATTGCCTTGGGTCTTCAAAAACTGGCAACTGTTCGCTGATCGGAGCGCAACTCGGCCATCTTCAAACTCGACCTGCTCGATCGCTTCCCACGGCCCGACGTTGTAGAGGTTTGCCTCGAGCCGGTCGCCTCCGCCTTGGATCGGTCGCTGTCGGCAGCCCTCACGACTAGCGATATCCCTACAATTGTCGCAAATCGGAATGGGGGAGGGCGCGAGCTGTAACCAAGGAGCGACAACCTCGGCACCGTAGAACGCTGACTTGTCGAGCTGCCCAAAGCTATATTTTGACCATTCGCTTTGCAACGACGCGCGCATCCCCGCCGCCAAGCCGTCAAAACTTGGACTTGCTCCGTGAAGCGGGCCATCGTTCGACCAGCTTGCTTGCTGCGCCCCATTCCCAACAATAGAACACTGGGCATGCCATCTGCCCGAGCCGTCCCTAACCTCCTGACACTCAAGTCACAGGGTCTGCTCGGGAAAAATGTACTCGCGTTGATACCAGTTGGTGCAAGGCGCATGGGGTTCTGCGCCACAGCCATCTATGTCGCCATTGACCACCGGCGGCGCCTGTTCTCCTTGGCTCGTTCTGATCTCTGCAGCCAGTTGATGGTTGAGCCTACCGAGGTGAGTGAGGACTCGAGTGGCGAGCTGTGACTCTCGAGACGGCGGCGTCGCAGCTTTATGGATTCGATCTCGGGTGAGCAACAGAGCGAGACTCGAGATCGCGAGGTAGGGATCCCCTGCAGTCACGCCCTGCGCCTCAAGCCGTCCCTGAAGGTCATACACATCGTGCATCAAACTGGAGTTGTTGGAGTTCGGATCGAAGATGACCGCCCCCCTCGATCACTCCGAGAGGAAGTCGACCAGGGTCTGACGCGCCTCGTCATCGAGGGTGGCGGCCCGGTGCGGTGGCATCTTCCCGGGCGCGTGGTCGTCCATCATCAGTCGGGCTATCGCTGCCTGCTTTTGCAATGTGGTCAGGTCCTCGGGGTGCTGCGCGTTGAAGTTGGCCCGAGACAAGGTCTGGTCGAGGCTGTCGTTGTGGCAGCGCTGACAGATGTGATGGAGGATTTCCTCCGCCGACGCATCAGCGCGAGGACGGAAACTGAGCGCGGCCTCGGCCTCTTCGCTGAGCACGTCGGAGGGGTCGAGCAAGGACTCCGGCGGCGCCCCTGCGAGCACGCCGGTGTAGGATTCGATGACGGCATCTCTCCTGCCCGGGTCGGTGATGTCATGATGGTGGTAGGGGATCGGGAGGCGCTCCCCAGCCAACACTTGGGCGTAGTACGCGTCCCATGTTTCGGTGGACCCGGCTGCGATGTCGGCCTCGATCGCGAGCGTGTCAAACGGGTGCTGTTGTCCGCTCTGGTTCAAGCCCGGCGCCACCCCGCCCAGTAAGTTGAACCAGTAGTTGATGAGGAGTTGCTCCCCGACGATACCGGCGGCTGAGGTCGCCGGCGGCACGAGTTCCTCGATGGGAATGCCGCCGTAGTGCGACTCGCTGCCATGCATCGCCTCGAACAGGGGCATGAGCGCGAGGGTCGATTGCGTGGGGCCGTCGGCCTCGAACGAGAAACTCGTGGGGAACCAGTGCATCCACGGGGACGTCGGTTGTCGGTTGAGCAAGAGCCGCTCCGAACCGGGCCCGTTGGGCTCGTGGCACGTCAAGCAGTCGAAGGCGGTGTTCTCCATGTCGACGTCTTGGTAGAGCGTCCACGCGTTCCAACCCGACTCCACGGTTTCGGTGTAGAGGTCAGCCAAGGAGCACACATCGTCGTTGCAATCTTGAAAAAACGGCAGCGCATACAGGTTGATCTGGTCCGCGACGGGGTCGTACCCGACCAGCTCCACCATCTGCTCCCCGCGCGAGTAACCCACGGCCCCAATGGTGTTGTCGTCGAACGGAAAGTTGATCAACACGCGCGGGTTGATCGCGGACACCTTCCGAGCGCTGACGGCCATCGAGTTGCCGAGTAGCGCCACCTGAGCAGGGGAGATGGTCAGTCCGAGGACGCTGTAGAGCGAGGCTAGACTGGTGACCTGGCCGGGGTCGGCGCTGCATAGCCGCAGCGCAACAGGGTCCTGGTTGCCCCGCTCGCAGACCCGCGCGAGCTGCTCGGGATCCCATGGAAGCCCGTCGTTCGGTGGAGGGTCGGTGGGGCTCCCGGTGTCGCTGGTGTCCGTGCTTGTCGTTCCGCCACCGGTCTCCTCGGCACCGCTGGTGCCGACGCTCCCAGACTCGGTGTCCGCGCTGTCCCCCTGGCCAGACGTGAGACCGCTTGCGCCTCCGGTCCCGCTCGAGGCGGCCCCATCGGTACCGGAAGAGGATGCGCCAGGGTCATCGGAACACCCGGTGCAAAGGATGAAAAGCGAAGCCAAGAGCCGCGAGCAAGGACGAGTCACACCCCGTCATGTAGGAACAGGGCAGAATCCGTCCCGACCCCGCGACACGGTGGCCCTGGTAGGGTCGGCTCGGATGATGTTCGCGTTGGCGAGCGTGTTGGCCGCGACCGCGCCCGACCCAGACCCGACAACGGTGGTCGATCTTCAGTGGGACGCCCCCGTTGAGTGCCCGAAGGCGGCGGCAGTTCTCGCCAAGATCGCGGGCATGACCCCGCCGCACGTTCGCAGCGATTCCCGCCCCAAGCTCGACGCCACCGTGGTGAAACACGACGAGGTTTTCACCCTGACGATGGGACTGGCGTGGGGCGACGCAGAGCAGCGCAGAGAGCTCCACGCGGCGCGGTGCGACTCGCTCGTCGATGCGGTCGCGATCGAGGTCGCACTACTCCTCGAGGCTGAATCCGAGCCCAAGCCCAACCCCGAGCCCGAGCCCGAGCCCAGTCCCGATCTCGGGTTCGAGCCCCGGCAGAGGGCCAGCCCCGCGCCCGCGACGACGGATCACTCCGAGCCCCCAACACCCCCTCCGCGTGTGCGATGGCGGGTTCGGGCCGGCATTCTGGCCGGGTCCGGAGTCGCCGCGGAGACCTTCGCTGCCCCGACTCTGGGCGCGACGCTTCTCGGCACTGGTTTCGCTGTCGACGTCGACGTCTCACACTGGCCGGGAGGTTTCGTTTCGGTGCCGGGCGAGTCGAACGTCGGCAGCCAGCTGTCCGCATCATCGGTCACGCTCGACGGCTGCGGGCGTTGGGGGCGAAACCGCTTCGCCCTCGCCGCATGTGGTGGAGTCGAGATCGGTGCGCTTCACGCAAGGGGTGTTGGCCTCGAAGGCCCCCGAAGAACCCACGAGCCGCTGCTTGCCGCGGTGTTGCTGCCCCGGGCGGAGCTTTCGCTAGGCCCGCGTTTCGCCGTCTCTGTGGCGCCCTGGCTCCGTGTCACACTCGTTCGGCCCGGAGTGCGCATCGACGGCGTCGGGGAGGTCTTCCGCGCTCCCCGCATCGGGGTCGGAGGTGCAATCCGCATCGAGTTCGAATTTTCGGGACGGAAACCACGTCCTGCCGACATGTCCGAAGCGAGATGAGTGCGCCCTCCAAAGCTGCCCCCGAGGGGCGAGCAGCGTTCGTCGAGTTCGTGCAAGCCCACGGGGACTCGGTGTGGCGCGGCCTGCACGCGCTGGGGGTGCCTGCGGCCAGCATCGAGGACGCCGCCCAGGACGTCTTCCTCATCGCGTACCGAAGCTGGCATCGGTACGAGGAGCGCGGCTTCGCACGGGCCTGGTTGTTCGCGATCAGCCGCCGGGTCGCAGCCAACCTCCGCCGACAGACGAGAAGCGAACCATCGGTCGCCCTCGAAGCTGTGCCGGACGGCCTCAACCTCGAGGAACAGATGGCGCGCCGCGAGGCTCGAGCGTTCCTGGACGCCTTCCTCGAGACCTTGGACGAGCCTCGCCGACTGGTCTTCTACCTTTGCGAGGTCGAAGGCTGGTCCGCACCCGAAGTGGGCGCGAGCCTGGAGCTCAAACTCAACACCGTATACTCACGGCTGCGTCGGGCTCGGCTCTTGTTCGCGGCGTACCTCGAGCGACGAGGGGGGACGACATGAGCGATTCGACGAAGCAAGGTCGTGACGCGATCGCGAGATACCGCGACGCGATCGGACCGTCTGCAACGCAGCGTGCAACGCTCCTCGCGGGGGTCGAGCGGCGGCTGGATCTCGGTGGCCCGCCCGACGGCGGCATTCCTGCCACGCCGGCTCCGGGCATGGCATCCGGGTGGTGGGTGCTCATCGCAGCAGTCGTCGCGGCCGCAGTCGGCCTTGCGGTGTGGCCTCGGCCCAACGCCAATCCCCAGCGAGCCGCAGCCCCCAACACGCCCACTTCGGTTCCCGTGGCGGTGCTCGAGCCTGCAACTCCCGACCCCGCCAGCGCGCCTGCCCCCCCTGCGAAACACAGCCTGCCCCCGACGGTGGCCGCGATCGAATCGCCGGACGCACCGCTTGCTGATGCACCTCGGCGGGGTCGGAAACCCATCACGACCCGGCCGGGTCCCCGCGCGCAGCGGCACCCAAAAGAGCACCGCGAGGCGCCCCCTACCCCTCCGCCCCCGTCCGCCCAGCTTGTCGACGAGGAAGTTCGGCTGCTCCGATCGGCCAACGCCGCGTTGCGAGCAGGTCGCCACGACGCCGCTCAAAGAACGTTCGACGACCACGCCCGACGGTTCCCCAAAGGCGCTCTGGTCGAGCTACGAGAGGTTGGTCGCGCACTGCTTGGGTGCGAGGTCTCGCCAGGCCAGGGGCACAAAGCAGTCGCCGCGTTCGAGGACCGCTACCCCGATTCCCTTCACACTCAACGGATCCGGCGGGCCTGTACCGCGTCGCAATGACGACCCCGTCCCACGGACGCGGAGCCCATCCTTCGCTTCTCGCTCTCGCTCTGGCTTGCTGCAACCCGCCTGCGGGGACCGTGGGCGGCTGGACCTCGGACGAAGGGCAAGACGCCAGCAGCGGCCCACTCCCCCAGACCACCACGACGGCCCCGGACGCCACGACTGTCGGTACCGCCGCGGCTGCGGACACCACGACAGGTATGCTCGAGTCTGCCGATTCGAGCGGCATCGGCAGCAGCTCGACGACCGGATCCACTTCCGAAGCTCCGCCGTGGGTGGCCACCGTCGGTGGTCCAGAATCACGACTCCTCGCGCTCGACCTCACGAGCGGCCACATGCTCGAGGTGTGCGACCAACCGATGGCAGATCCGGACGCACTCACCTGGCTGCCCAGCGGTCTTCTCGTCGGCAGCTCCACCGACCCCGTTGCCCTGTGGACCCTCGACCCGTGCACGTGCGAAACGTCGCCGCTCGATCCGCTCGACCCTCCCGCCATGTTTCACTCCATCGCTACCGCAGGGGACGACACCATCGAGGGTGTCGATGAGATGCGGCAGGCGTTGTTGCGGGTAGACCTCGCGCAGCCGGCCATCGTCGCGAGTCTGGATCTCGTCGGCATCGGGACTGTCGTCGGTCTGGCCAGCGGCGCTGCTGCCACACAGTTCCATGCCCTCACCGATGTCGGCGAGTTCCGCATCCGGACCCTCGACACCAACGCGGGGACACTCGGAACCGACATTCCCCTGTCACGCGCGCTCAATGAGCCCGGGGGACTCACGTCCTCCCCGCTCGACGACGATGTGTTGACCTGCGACGCACAGGGCCGCATGTGGAGTCTCGATCCCATGACCGGAGACGTGGACATGACCCCTCACGGATTCGACGCTCCTTGTCACGGATTGGCCGCACCACGCGTCGCCGTCGCTTGCGTTGATTCGCTGTTCTGAGGCGCCGCCCAAGCCGAAGGCGCCCACACTGCAGAACCCGGAGGGAG
This sequence comes from Nannocystales bacterium, assembly GCA_050633305.1. Taxonomy (GTDB): domain Bacteria; phylum Myxococcota_A; class Polyangia; order Nannocystales; family Nannocystaceae; genus CAJXVA01. The sequence goes on along the minus strand of JBOEGF010000038.1, from coordinate 126,960 downwards.
TCTGCCAGAGGACCGGCACAGAAAGGGAGACGCGACGGCAAAAGTGTGAGCGGAGACATCCTCACAATACGCCCGGCCGGTCACCATTGACCCGACCCGAGGGCCGCCCCCCGTTTCATTCAAGCGACCACCCCGCGCATTCGCAACAGTAGGACAACGATTGAGTGAAGACCGCATTCCCTCGTATCTGAACCCGACAGCTCGTGATAGACGACGCTCGTTTCGCGCGTGGCCGGGTCGAATGACCCGAGTTCCACCGCCTTCAAGGAGATCGACATGCGAGCCATTCAAACTGCCCCCGCCCTCCTCGCCTTGCCCCTGCTGCTCGTCACCGCATGTGCGGCCGAAGACCTCGGCCCCGAGGGAGACGTTCAGACCCGGAGTGGGCTCACCTCCTCAACGCGCGGGTTCGCGGTCGAGGGCAACACCGATGGCATCTTCCCGCTCGGGGACATCTGCGTGCTGCACACGTACCGGGAGGATCCCGCCCCAGGGCAAAGCCCGTGGGCCGCGTTGGTCGTGTCGTTCGACAACGACGAGCTGCCCCACTGCCAACAGCTGACCCCGTTCCTCAGCGGCGACGATCGCCTGCTCGAGTGGAACGATGCCGACGCGACGCCCATCACCGACTCGAACGCGCTGCAGAACTTGGCGGTCACGTTCGACCAAGCCAGCGGCCGCGCCGTCGACTACTACACGCTCACCGGGCCGCTCACCGAGTGGCTCTGGGGTGGCACCTATGACAACGGCGGCACCGGAACCTTCACCGGGGTCGGCGATGCGTGTGTCGTGTTCGTGGAGACCGATGCGGGAGAGACCATCGGGTTGGTCGAGACCCAGAACACCAGCGGAAGCTGCCCGAACGTCGGACCGTTCATCTCCGGCTACCACACCGTCCAAATCCGGGCGGAGGACACCACACCACTGGGGAACCCCGCCGCCGAACAGGAGATCACCACGGCGTTGTACGGCGGAGGCGTCGTCGAGTATCGGGTCCCCACCGCCCCACTGGAGCTTCTCTACGGCACTTCCCTGGGCGGCACGATCGAAGGCGTGACCTTCACCGACGCGCAAGCGTTGGCAACACTGGAGCTGGCGAACGAGGCGAGCTTCGAGTTTCTCGACGATGTGGTCCCGCTGCACGTATGGGCGGCGACCAGCATTGTCAACAACCGACCACTCGCCACCTTGGCCGATCTTGCCGCTCTGTATTGGGTCGGCCCCAGCGCCCTCACCCGCCTGCGCGACTTCGAGTGCCCGGCGGGCACGATGATTCAAGATGGGGCGTGCGTGGATTCCGGGTTGCTGCCGTTTGGCGCTGACTGCCTGGGACAGGGAGGCTCGGCCTGCGAGAGCGGTATGTGCACGACGACCTGGGATGGCTACTTCTGCTACTACACCGCCTGCACGGGAACGTGTGAGACCGCTCAGGACTGTGAGGACGAGGCCATCGCAGCCGGTATCGCTCCCCAGGACGCCATCGGCAACATGTGGTGCTCAGGCGAGGGCGTCTGCTCCACGTACCTGTTGCTCGGCGGCGAGACCTGCGAGTAGGGACTCGGGCAGTGTGGGAGGCCGTGCGGGTCGCACGGCCCCTAGGCTTCCCCCTCTTCGGACGCATGCGCCGCGGCAATCCGGGCGCCAGTCGTCGAGGCTTCGTGCATGAACGCTCGCACCCGCTCGGAGTTCCGAGCATCACGGTGGCACAGACACCAGATGTCGGTGTCGAACCCGGCGATTCGCGCTTCGACGGGCTCGAGCCCGCTCCCGGAAACCAACGGGATGGGGAGGACGGCTCCGCCGACTCCGTTGCGAGCCAGACCGAGCATGGCCGAAACGTCGGTGACCCGCAGGACGGGCGCCCGACCGTTGGAGCGCTCGGCGTACCAGCGCTCGGTCTGCTCCGCGCCAGCCCTGGTGTCCCAGAGGATCCATGGCAGCGCAGTCATGTCGCGGCCGTAGCGAGCGATCAGCGAGGGGGCCGCATATGCGCCGAAGCCAACCCGCCCAATTCTCCGACCGAACAGTGTCTCGTCGGGCGTGTTGACGAGGCGGATCGCGATGTCGGCCTCTTGACGCGCGAGGTCCTTGATCTGGTTTTCGCACCGCAGCGTGAGAGCGACCTGGGGATATCGTTCAGTGAATCGCTTGACGCTCGGTGCGATGAGTCCGGCGAGCCCATGGAGCGTCGTCACCAGCAGTGAGCCTTGCAGGGCTCGGCTTCCCCCCTGGAGCTGATGAACGAATGTCGATGCCGCTCGCTCCAAGGCCTCGGCGGCCGGGAGCGCTGCTTCTGCGGCTTGGGTGGGGTGCAGGCCATCCGGAGTTGCCGTGAACAGCCGAGCGTTCAAGGCTCGCTCCAGCCCCGCGAGGCGGCGCCGAACCGTGGAGTGGCTGACCGAGAGCCGCTGAGCTGCACCCAGGGACGAGCCGCACCGATACGCGGCCAAGAAGACGCGAGCGTCATCCCAGTCGAACGGTGCTGGCGATTCTTGGTCATCCATTGGGCGTTTGTGTGCCTACCGAAACGCCGTCGGCATGTTCAAGGTTTCGGGGTGCCGAACACACATCCTCCACAAGCGAACCCGAGTGAGACGCGTCGGAAAGGGAGCGGGCCAGCCCGAGCGGGCGGAATCTTCGCAGCGATGTCGGGGTGGCTGGCCACAGGCTGTCTGGCCGTGATGCCCGCGATGGCGCCCAAAGCCAAGAAGGTGGAGCCCGGCATCAGCGGGGACTTCCCCTTCGAGTACGAGACCGTCGAGGTGTTGGACAGCGAGATGGCCTACGTCGAGGCCGGAGACCCGCAGGGGCCCCCGATCGTGCTCGTGCATGGCAATCCGACGAGCGCCTACCTGTGGCGAAACGTCATTCCGCATCTCGAGAGCTCGGGGCGAGTCATCGCAGTGGATCTGATTGGGATGGGCAAGAGTGGGAAGCCAGATCTCGACTACCGGTTCGAAGACCACGCGGCGTACTTTGATGCCTTCATCGCCAAGCTCGACCTCCATGACGTCGTCCTGGTCGCACACGACTGGGGAGGCGGAGTCGCGATCGACTACGCCGCTCGGCACGCGGACAACGTCCGCGGAATTGCGCACTTCGAGGCGGTCTTGAAACCCATGTCGCTCGAGGATGCCGACGCACCCAGCCGTTTCCTCTTCAAGCGCCTACGAGACCCGGACCAGGGGCACGAGTTGCTCGCGGAGGACAACTACTTCGTCGAAAAGCTCCTGCCCATGATGTCGGGACGGACGCTGACGGACACTGAGATGGCGGCGTATCGCGAGCCGTACCCGACCGTCGAATCCCGCCGACCTGTGGCCCAATGGCCGCGGGAGATCCCGTTGGACGAGGAGCCAGCGGACAACGCGACACGCATCGCTGCCAACTACGCGTGGCTTCGCTCTTCGTCCACGCCGTTGCTGATGCTCTACGCAGACCCGGGCATGATCTGGACCAAGAAGACGCGCCCCGAGCTCGAGCGGGACCTCCCGCGCATGAAGACGATCGATGTCGGGTCGGGCCTTCACTACCTGCAGGAGGTGCAGCCGACCGCAATCGGGACGCACACCGCCTCGTGGATCGCCACGCTCCCGAGCGCCTCGGATCCCTGAGCGCGAATGGCCTTCGTGCGCTGGAACGACGATGAACCGGCTTGGCTGTAGGTCTCATTTTTTTGCTTTGTCGCCTGGACACGAGCCAGCGAACGGTCATGGTGGGACTTGCACGACGCAGGTTCCGCTCCGTGATCGAACTCGACATCGCCCCGTATCTCTCGCTCCGTGATACTTGGCCCGCCTCCGGGCAGGTTGTGTTGGCGCAGTACGACCGCGACTCGATCGTGGTGTACCAGGCCTTCAATGCCGTCACGGCAGCGCACGCCGTGGAGCACCAACAACTCGGAGGCCCGCGGTACTCGCTGGATCGCATGAGCTGGATCAAGCCCAACTTCATGTGGATGATGTACCGCTGCGACTGGCTGCAAGCTGACGACGAACAGGCCCGCGTGCTGGCGATTCGCGTGCGGCGGGCCTTCTTCGACACACTGCTCGACACGGCCGTCGCTTCCAGCTTCGGCGCGTCCGGTCTCGAAAGCCGCGACGCCTGGAAGCGTGCGCTGCGGAGGTCAGAGGTCCGGCTTCAGTGGGATCCCGACCATGGTCCGACCGGTGGCAAGCTGGCCAGACGCGCGGTTCAGCTCGGGTTGCGTGGGACGATGCTGCGTCGATTCGTGTCCGAGGAGACCCTGTCGATCGAGGACATCAGTGACTTCGTACGCGAGCAACGGACGCATCGTGGGGCGCTTGAAGCCCTTCGGGTTCCCGTAGAGCGTGTGTACGCGCGACCGTCGTCGGCCCCTCGCGACCCGGTCGCATCGTGACGAACGGTACGGGTCTCGGAGGCCTGGGTGCAGGTACGGCCGTCGTCCCCCCTAGGCTGCGTCGCGCCTGCTTCGGGCCGCGCGGACCAGCAGGGGGATCGGCAGGAACAGCTGGGCGAGGGCTGTGGCCGCGAGCCCGAACGCGATGACCGGGGGGATGTCGAACACGCCCGTCACCGCGAGGGTCGCGATGAGGATGTTGGCACCGATGTTGAGAACGAGGCCCCACACCTTAATTCGGTACAACCCGACCAGCGCCACGACCATCACGAGCGCCGCACCGGTGAACTCCGCAACGTCGAGGAGCACTGACCCGCGCACCGAGCCATCGACGAGGACAATGCCAGCGTAGAACAGCAGAGCGATGGTGTCGGCCATCGCCATCACCAGCGAGGCGGTGAGGCTGCGCCGAAACTCGTTCGGGACGAAATACGCGGACTCAAAGTCGAGACCAACCTTGCCAGCTGCGCCGAGTGTGAGGGCACCGCCCAACAGATACATGGGGACCGCGCTCGAAATGGACCCGTTGATTTCGCCCAGCGCATGACCGAGGCCGAGCACGAGACCGAAAGCGAGGGCTTGCCACCAGATTGCGCGAGCGAAGAGTTGCGCGAAGAGGTTGGAGGCACGCGACATCGGGTACGACGCGAAGGCAAGCATCGACATCGCAACCATGAGTGGCCAGCCGTCGTTGGAGTGGTTGGTGATCAGCGCGCTGGGCAGCGCGAGGGCGATGCAGGTTGCGCCCGCGGCGACAAGCAGTTCGCGAAGAGGACCCCGCTTGGGGGACTCCGTGGTGGGAACGAGAGCTTGGGTCATGTCGATACCTCGGCGAAGACGGCGTTTGTGGTGCCAGAGCGTTCATCGAACGCGGACTCAACGTACTGGAGAGCGTGGGAGCGTCAAGCCGACCTGCAGAGGAACGCGGGAACGGCAAAGACGGTCTAGGGGCCGTCCCCAACTCGGGTGGGCCGATGTACGCCAGGTTGTGCCTAGCAGCGCATCTTGGCCGGGACCGACGAATCGTCGCGGTGTTGCGCGACCTCAGCGTTTCGGCTTCTCAAACAACAGCACGAAGCGGTCGGTACGGGGTTGCGGGTCGGTCCATGCAAGCCCGGTATGTGGGTCTTCGGGCATGCTGAGCGCGTCCGATTCGTTCACCAACGAGAAGCCGGCCGCCGTGACCTCGTCGATCACGGCGTCCTTGCCGATCCGGTGCAGCGTTCCCCCGACCGAGAGGTCGTTCGGGTCCCCAGCGGCGTGATCGATGATGAGAAGTTTCCCTCCCGGCTCGAGGGCGGCAAACAGGCGTTCGTTCATCCGTGCGCGGTCGACGTCGATGTAGAGGATGTCGTGGTAGATGAGCACGCAGACGACGAGGTCCAAAGGCACATGCCCCGGTGGCACGGGGTCGTCGAACGGCCGCTCGGCGAAGGTGAGGCCAGCGACGGGCCCGTTTGCCAACCGGGCTGCGATGTAGGGCCGCATGAACGTGCTCCACTGCGGGGGGTTGACCGCCAACACGCCGCCCGAAGGGCCCGCGCGCCGTGCAATGTGCATCGAGGTGTAGCCGTCGCCTCCGCCGAGCTCGAGAACCTGGTGGCCGGGAGCCACACCAGCGAAGTCCATGAACACCTCGGGGTGTCGAAGCGCGTCTCGCTGCGCATCCTGTGGAACACGATTGTGCTCGATGGCGTTGGGCGAAGCCGTCGGCTGCTGCGTCGTCACCAAGGGATCTTCGGGGGAGGGGCTGCTGCAGGCCATCGCCGAGACGAAAGCGGTGATGGCTGGCGAGAGACTGAGATGGGGAGGTCGCATGGGCCTGAGTTGGGTGGGGTTGGGCGAAGCAACGCGCGTGCCTGCCCGACGTTTCAAACGAGGTCGTCCGAGAGCGCCCTGACCTGCGCGTCGATCACACGCTCGAGCGTGCCAGCGACCGCATCTCGATAGACCGTCGCCATTGTCGTGTCCGAGCCCTGCCCCTCGGTCATCGCCGTGTTCCGTCGCATCATCAGCTCCCCGTTTCAGGCCGCCGCGGAGCGAACGGGGCGCAGAACCTCACCGGTCTCGACCCGGCGCTTGAACGGCTCCAAGATCCCGTCCAGCGACTGTTGCAGCTTCCGACGCATCACGAGGGCGTTCATCGCGTCCCCCAGGAATCCCATTCGCATGTCGTACGAGAGCTGTAGCGTCAGGCGGCTCCGGGTTGGACTCAGGCTCTCCAGCTGCCAGCGGCTGCGCGACCCCTTGAACGGTCCGAGGGCCCCCACGGCGTAGGTGAACTCGCGGCCTTCCTTCCAATCGGTGATGACCTCGTCGATCTTTCCGAACCCCTTGATCGTGCACTGCCGTCCTGCCCCCACGCAGCGTTGCGATGCCGTGATACCGCGGGAGTCCTCGACGGAGGGCGCCCACAGGTAGATGTCGTTGAAGTCGGCGATCACTGCCCACGCCGCCTCGATGGGCGCGTCGACCTCAATGGACGCCTCGATCCGATGTTTGCCCCGGATGGGCTGCACTGGAAACTCGTTGTTCGATTCGCTGTTCATCTCGACCTCCGTTCCAGGTTGAGCCCAGGAGGGGACGTGGACAACGCCACAGATTGAGAACCCGTCGTTCTCGCGCCGAGAACAGCCGGTCGAAACGCTTGCACCCGGGACCACTGCGTCGCGCAGTGCAGTTCGCGGGTACACACATCTCGGAGGGTCTGGGGCCGTGGCACCAAAACACCGGGCCAGCCTCCAACAGACTTCGCCCCACCGTCGCTCCCCCCGGTGCGGTCGATGCAGAGCGTAGCGAGGGATGCGTTTGCCTTGAGCGACGCCGCCATCCTCAGCCGGCGGCGCTTGCTTTGCGCCACCGCGTCTACGATCGCCTACCACCTGTCGCAGGCTGCGCTTCGTCGATTTGCCGCGTCAGAAGTTCGAGCGTGGACGTAGAGGGCCTCTATGCCCGCCCGCAAGAACCCATGACGCCCAGTTTCGAATACCGACTCGCCAACTCGGCAGAGACACTGCCCATCTTCGAGTTGCGCCAGGCTCTGGCTCGACAGACGGACCTCCTCCTCCCTGCCCCAGAGGAGGTCTCGGAGACCAGCACACGCAGCATGCTGGAGCATTCCACGGCGTGGACGTTCGTTGCCCTCGACGGGTGCCACATCGTCGCGCTCTGCGGAATGCAGCGGGGCGGATTGCAGCGCAACGCCCACGTGGCGCGCGCGTGGATCGGCGTGCTCCAGCAGCACTGGGGATTCGGCATCGGGCGGCGGCTGTTCGAGACCGCGCTGGCCCATGCCACTCGCAACGGAATCCGACGGGTCGAGCTGACCGTCCGCGAAGACAACCTACGCGCCCTGGAGCTGTACCGCGGCCTGGGGTTCGAGGTCGAGGGGCGGCGCTGCGACGCGCTCATGCTGGGCGGAAAATTCCACGACGAGCTGTGGCTATCCAAGCGGCTGCTCACTCCCTGAACCAACAACAAACGAAGAGCAACAACGATGACCAACAAGAACAATAACAAGAGCCCCCGCAACGACGACCGTCAAACCCGGACGCTCGACTCTCTCGACACCGCAGTGCTCCAGGCCGTGGTCGGGGGTGCCAGAGCGGCAGCGCCAGCGGTCCCCGTGTCGGCTCCTGCAACCTGCGGCGACTACATCATCACGGTCGCGTAGGCCCTACCGCGACGACCGCGTGGGACGCTCGCCCGAGCGTCCTGCGCCCCCCCGCCTGTATCGCAGAGTTGCCCATGCCCGCCCCTTTCTCCCAATCGGTCACACACCGCATTGGCTGTGGCTACACCCCGGCCATCGTCGACGGTCATCTCGACTTGCCGCCGTATGTCGAACATCTCGAAGCGGGGTGGAACGCGATCGGCTGTGAGAAGGGCCAGGCTCTCGCCTCCATCAAACACCGCTCTGTGCACCTGTCCCGAGCGCCCGTCTGCGAACGACCACCCATTCAAGACGCCTTCCTCGACGACGTGTTGGAGCGCGCGCCGCCATGCGTAGACTCCATCGGCGTGCACCTGTGCGGTCCATACCGTTCGGGCATGGGCTGGCTTGGAGCTGGGCCCGCGTATGTCTCGACCGAGGACAACGATCGCGCCGCCCGGCGGTTTTTCGACACGGCCCGTGAACGCTTGCCGTGGCCGATTCTGATCGAGAACGCAAACTTCTACGACGTGGACCTGGGTGCGATTCGACGTGCCTGGGCTTTGGCCAACGCGTTGTGTGCCACCGAGGGCATCTCCATGGTCCTCGATCTCGCCCACCTGTGTGTTCACGCCCGCAACTGCGGCATCTCGTCGACCATGATGCTCGGCTTCGTCGACCTCGACCTTGTCAGTTGCATCCACTTGTCCGGGGTGAAGAAGGACCGTCGAGGCGTCTGGCATGACGCCCATGGTGAGCCCCTAGCCGAAGAGGTCCTCGAGTTGCTATGCGCCGTGCTCCGCGTGGCGGACCAGCCACTGACCGTGGTCGTCGAGCACACCGACCCCGTGTGGGCCGAACGACCCGAAGGCTATCGCGCCGAGTTCGACCGTGTCGCCGAGTTGGTGGCCAACACGCGACGACGAACCCCAGTTGAGGTCGACGAGGAGCGAGTCGCGGTGGGTCTGCTGAACAACTTGATCTTCGCCCGCAGAGAACCACAGCTGCACGCTCTGCTGGGTCCGTCGCTCTTTCGCAGCATCGTGGGTGAGTGGGCAGACCAATTCATCCTCGAGCGCAAAGCTGCGCCGCACGAGATCCCGAGCTTCGGGGAGCACGCCTTGGCTCGAGCCGGAGCGAGCATCGTCGATCCCCTGCACAGCTTCCGAAACTACGTCCATGAACGAGTTCAGCGCATCCTCGCCGACCGAAGCAACCCTGAGCGTCAATAACCTCACCGACTTCAGCCTGTACGCCGATGCGGTGGCCATGGCCGGCCGTCAGGACGCACTGACGTTCGTCGAGATTCTCTGGGACAACTACCTCCACCTCGATCCCGACGTCATTGCTCGAAGCTTCGAGGCGCTCGCCCCACGGGTCGCACTACACGTCATGTGGACCGGATTCGTCCACACCTCCGCCGAACGCCTCGACCGGATTCTCGACTGCATGTCCACGCACATTCGTGCCTTGGATCCCGTCTACGTCTCCGACCACCTGCTGCGTACCGTGGCCGGCGACCGCTACCTGGCGCAGCCGGAGGACCTCGACTATGAGGCAGACCTCGAACAGACGTGCCGGCGAGTCCAGCGATACCAAGAGGCCACCGGCCGTCGCCTGTTGCTGGAGAACATCGCCTCTGCTGGCCCACAGGGAGTGGGCCAGGCCGACTTTGCCGGTGAGGTACTCCGACGAACAGGAGCCGGGCTGCTCTTCGATGTCTCCAATGCGATCGTCGCCGAAACCAACGGGGGAGACCCGGTGCACGCCTGGAGTTCGCTGCTCAGCCAGGCGCCAGTCCACGCTCACGTAGGCGGTTACCGCCTCGACCCTCACGACGGCAAACTGCGGGACTCACACGGAGATCCACTGAGCCCAGCGAGCCTGGACCTGGTCGCGCTTCTTGGCCGACAGGGCCAACTGCGGTCGATCTGCCTCGAACGGGAGAAAGAGAAGACTGCCAGCGACGTCGCCGACGACCTCCGTCGCCTAAACCAAGCCCTGACACGGCCACCGGCCGAAACTCGACCCGCCCCGGAGCTCCGCGATGTCTGAGATTTTCTACATGCGCCCCGTGACCGAGCTTCCATCTTCACTACCGCGCCACCACGTCTGGCAAGCCCCACTGCTGTGTCCTCGCGACCTCGCCGACGAACGCGAACGGCAAGCCCGACTGCGACGCGCTGGCACGTTGTGGCTGGAGAACTACGACGCGTGCACAGCGACCGTGTTGTTCATCCAAGACGCTGACCGAGACCGCCTCTACGTCTACCAGCGCCCTCTCGAGCGCGATGGCTCCGGCTACCACGTCATGATCCCTTGCGCGCCGCTCCTGGACACGGGGCCCATCCCCGGGCGCTACACGATGACCTTCGACGAGAGGCTGGGTGACCTACGCAAGACGATGCCGCACCTCTTCGATGCAAACGCGCGGTTCGAGCCATCTCGACGAGGCCAACGAACGGCAGGCTCATCGGTGGACGTACGGCCTGAACGTGACCCGCAGGATCGCACATGACCGAAATGCGCGACTCGGGGGCGAACTGCGGCAGCCCCGTTGGGGCTGTCCGCCGCAGCGCGAGTTCCCTCTTGCTTCGCACGACAGATTCCTGGCCCAGCGTGGCCCAGGCGCTCGGGTCGCGACGCCTACTCGAGCGGGTACGCCGTCGTGACGTAGTCGGTACCCGCGGCATGGCAACCGACACACCCCATCACCGAGGCATCGCCGCCGAGCGCGTCGACGCCCGCAAGGTCGGACCACCAGTACCAGGTCTCGGGGCCAGTGCCTTCAGCCACCTTGACCTCGATGAACCACCCGGCGAGCTCACCGTCCATCCACGACTCCTTGATCGCTGCTGAGCCCAGCGGGTGTTCGGTGTTACCGGCGCCCATGGACTCGGCCAGCTCCGGATTAAAAAACGTTCGGACTTCTCCGGGGTGGGGCGAGGTTCCGACCGGTGGGTGTGCCGCGGACTCGGCTTCCCAGCCGGTGTAGCTGTCGTCTTCGATCGCCGCGAGCACGTCTTCGACTTCGTCGGGGCGCTCGGCAGCAGGGCAACCGGCCGTCGTGCCGGGGCAACCCGAGCTCGAACCGGGGCAGCCCGCGTCAGTACCGGTCGCAGCCGGGCAGCCGGCTTCTGTGCCCGCGGTACCAGACGGAGTGTCGTCGCCGGCCTCACTATCGCAGGCCGGGAACACGAGGGTTGCGGCCGCGAGTGCGGCTGCTTCGAGAATGGAACGCAAATCGGTTTTCACGGTAATCTGAATCCTCTGGCCCCCGCCTACGCAGATCAGACGAAGACGTTACATATCCAGGGACGAATCCTGCGGATTGCTTCGCTCGGCGGTGATTCGTTGGAGAGACCCAGTCATCTTGTTCGGCCGCCTTAGACCCACTCGATGGCGATACATTGTTCGGTGAATCGCAGTAGAGGACCGGTTCTCGGCGTCGCAGCATAGCCAGCATGTTCAGTGCGGGCCCGCCTCCGCGATGCCCACGGCACCGGACCTCGGCATCGACGGCCCGGCGGTTCGAGGGACAGTGCCCACTAGATCCGGGGGTCGTCGGGGTGAGGCACGCCGGCCCCGGTCTCGAGAAGTTGCTTCAAGCTCACGGCCAGGAAGAAGCCCCACTTGGCGTTGCAGTGCATGTAGAAGTCTCCGGTCTCGGGCCACCCCGAGTTCTCAAACCGTAGTACGGAGCCTCGCTCGTGTGGCTGGATGTCGAACGTGAAGTCGAGGCCCTTCCAGGGCCCGTCGACGCAGTGCCACCGGACGAGCATGCCTTCGGTCAGGGTATCGATCCGCATGTCCGCGCCGTGCTCCCCGTCCCCGAATCGGAACGCCGCCAGCGAGCCGAGCTCGCCACTGGTCTCGACCATCGTGGTCCACCACGACGCGAGGCCGGCTTGGGTCGAGACCGCGTCGTAGACGCTGGCGGGCTTGACGTCGAGCTCGATCCGATGCTTGATGGAAAACGTTTGGTTGTTCATGTCCCTAAGACGCGCGAGCGCCAGAGATCCGCTAAGCACATGAGTTAAAACGACTTCTACAAAGATCGATGTCGCAGCACAACGAACAGCCCATCCGCCCTCCCCGCGAGGCTCGCGAGCGCTTCGACGTACTGTTGCGGCCCCACGACGAGTTGCTTCGAGCGTACGTCCGACGGCTCATCGGGCATGCGGCCGACGCCGAGGACCTCGTCCAGGCGACAACGTTGAAGGCCTTCGAACGCTTCGCGACACTCCGCGACGAGGGTGCTTTTCGCGGCTGGTTGTTGACGATCGCAACCCGCACCTGCCTCGACCACCTCCGCAAACAGGAACGCTGGCGGCCCTACAGTCAACGCTACCTCGAAGAGGAATGCGAAGCCGACGACGAGCGGCGCCAACAGGTCGTGGACGCGACCCGGGATCCTGGGTTCGCGTTTGACGTTCGCGAGCACGTCTCGTTCTGCTTCTCCTGTGTTGGCCGTTCCTTGGTACCCACCCGGGCAGCGGCCATCGTATTGCGCGAGGTCGTCGGCCTCACCAACAAAGAGGCCGCCAACATACTCAGCCTCAGCGAGTCGGTGTTTCGCGGGGAGCTGAGCAAAGGCCGTCGCGCGATGGAAGCGACGTTCGATGGATTGTGTTCGCTGATCAACAAGGACGGTGTGTGTCGCCAATGCGCGAGTTTTCGCGAAGTCATGCCCGCAGCGCGGCGCGGCCCAGCGCTCCCCGTCCTCAACGACCGTGGCGACCCATGGCAAGCCCGCCTGACGCTGGTCCGAGCAACGCCTTTCGCGAACGGGATCAGCGCGGGACTGCACGAGCTCCTGTTCTCGATGCTCAAGACCCTTGAGGCGGAACACGGCCCCTGAAAGTGTTCAAGCCAAGTCGCGGCGACTGCCCGCGTTGCCATCGGAAGTCCGAGGCGTTGGCACCTGTCCCCAGGGGACCCACGCATGCATGGAGGCGGACAGCACGAGGACGTGGGCGATAAACCGATTCCCAGGCATGCGGTCCTTGACGTCCAGGCGGAGCGGTTTGTTCCGCAGAAGATCTGCGGCAGGGCCCGGAGGGTCGTCGTTCTCGCAGGGTTCGGACGCGAAACGCGTTCGTTCGCGTAAGCACTGAAGGATCTTGCAGAAGTCGCATTTTTGCGAGTCTAACTCGCCCGTGACGATGAAAGCGGTCGTGCATTCGAAGCGTTTGTGGTGAGGAGCGCAGTATCGAGATGAACCTGAGCACGCTATCGACATCGTTATTGCTTCTGCGGATGGTCCTGAGAAGGACGCTGAGTCCGTGGCCAGCGAGGCTCGGAGCAAGGAGCGGCTTGCTTGCTTTGATGTCGGGAGCGGCGTGCAATGGGGGTATGTCCGAGCACATCGTGGCATCCGGTACACCTTGTCCTGTCTGCCCTCGAATCGAGGGTTCGAAACCCGAGACCCAATGTCCCCAGCCGACAGCCCCGGATTCTGATCCTGGCTCTCTTGACGCTTCCGAGTCGCCTACGGGGCCTGGGGCCTCGGTGCGCTCGCTTCACTCAGACCTCGACGGTGATGGGGTCTTGGAGGAGGTGAACCTCACCGAGCACGGATACCTCCGTTATGAGCAGCAACTCGTCAAGTTGCCTCCCGTCGATCTTTCTGGGCCGGAAGAGGACTACGAAATCGTCGAGATCGATCTCGACGCAAAGCAACACGCTCTCCTGGTGACGCTTCCCTACGGTGGGGCCGAAGACCCGCCTCGCGAGCATCAGATATTCTCGATCCGCGACGGAGTGCTGTCCAATATCCTCGAAGGGCAGGAGTCTCTGATGACTCCCCACGGGGCTCGGCCCTCATTCACAGGCAAGGGGCGGTTCCAGGTGGTGTGGACGGAGTGCATGCGCGATGCAGACCCCCCTGAGGCCCGAAACGGGGTCGAGTCGAGAGCGGTCGAATCCTATCGCTGGATACCGGAGGTCGAGGAAATCGCCAAGGTCCGCATGAAGCGAACTCTCGATTCTCACACCCGTTGCGGGTTCGCAGCATGCCCTTTCGTCCGGGTCGACGGAGAGGAGCTGGGAGAGACTCTCACCAACTTGCGTGACGCGAGCCTGGCGGCGACCCAGCCGACCGACCTCGGGATTGTGGAGCCTGGGAGATTGGAGGTTGAACTGCAAGAACGAAAGCCGGAGGTCACGCGAGTCTCTAGGATCGTTGTGCGTGTCGACAACGAAGAACTCCAACCCCTCCGATGTGCCGTTTCGAGTGCGCGCCCTTCGCCGGGGTGTGGCGATGCCGGCAACCCGCTCATCTTGAGACAGGGCGAAGCCGAGACGCTCGTCTTCGACATTCCGAGAATGGGGAACGCGGCTCTCCGTGTCACCGGGTACTACGTGCCGACGGACGAAGCGTCGGTTGCCCACGCCGCCGCGGACGAGCAAGACGAGTGAGCCTCGAGCCCCGGGGCGAACTACGGGACACTTCGGGTCCTCATGATTTCGAGACGGCGAGGGTCGGGCAATACGTCGTCGCCTAGGCTGCCGGCCGTCAGCGGTTTGTCGGGCACACCGAACGCGCCGGTGGCGGCCGCGTTTCGTCGACCTGTCCGTGAGGCTTGCCTGCGTGCACCGCTCCGCCGGCCGAAGGTGGGCACACTCTGAGCCAGGCAGCCGGTTTCGGATCTCGGCGTAGAACGCGCGTCGACACCGCATGTCGCGACTCCAAACCCTCGGAGTTTTTCCTCACCCCCTGTCACATCCTCGGCGAGGCGGCCTCTGCCCTAGCGAGACTCACCATGCAACCGCATGCAACACGCGCCCACGTGCCACGCGATCGACGCGCCCACGTCATATTTCCCCCTTGCCTCCACGAGTCGTCCACACGACGACCTCGTCGGGCTGTCACCTCTACTCTCCTCGTCACATCCCTGCTGCCCGGCTGCTTCTCTCCCACCTCGAACATACAAGTGGGACCGACCAGCGAGACCGACGCTGAGGTTTCGACCTCGCGAGTCGATTCATCGGCCGGGGGGGATGAGGGAACGACGACGGCGCCGAACTCATCCACCTCCGACGCGGCGACATCGGGTCCGGAGCCGTCCACCGGAAGCACGACGACCAGCGAGCGGACTTCAGGCGTAGGCGAATCATCGAGCTCGACCGGGATCCAGCTTCCCGAGTGCGGGACCGGTCGGTTCCCGACGAATGCGGTCCCCTACAACGGGTTCGATCAGGTCGGCGCCTGGGGAACCGTCGACAGTATTGCGCTTGGCGACCTCAACGGCGACGACCAGCCAGACCTCGTCGTGTCGGACCTCAGCTCCCAGGTCATTCGAACGCTTCTGGGACAGATCGGCGGCGATTTTGGGACGGTCACCAGCATGGACTCGTACTCGCCTTCGCTCGCTATCGGCCCGATCGCGGACGCGCAGCCTGATCTCGTGTCGTTTACGCGACCGAACTCCGCCACGACCGCCAGCGTGGTGCGGCGCTGGCGGGGTCTAGGAAACGGGAGCTTTGGCCCTGCGTCGGACTTCACGATGACCCCCTCCGGCCAGGACATTGCCCTCGCGGACCTCAACGGGGACAATCGCCTAGACGCGATCACGAGCGCAAGCACCAGCATCGAAGTGCATCTCGGGAACGCCGCCGAGGCATTCGATACCCCGATTCGGTACGAGTCGCCCTGGGCATTCGAGATATCCACCGCCGACCTCGACACCGACGGATTCGTCGATGTGCTCGTGCCAACGCTCGATGGCGGCTTCGTTTGGTGGGGAACGGGCAATGGCGGCCTCGATGGGCCCACCGCGTTGGGCGCGCTTCCCAGCCGAGCCACCGCAATAGGCGACTTCAACGGAGACTTGTTGCTCGACGTTGCCATCAGCACGGATGCCGTCGTCGAAGTCTACGCCGGTGACGGTCAACGCGGGTTCGCGCCCCTACAGCAACTCACCGTTCTCAGCCCGGTCGTGTCGATGGCGGGCGTCGACCTCGATGACGACCGTTGCGACGACATTGTCGTGACCGGTGGGAACTCCGCGCTTCCCTATTTCGGGTCGGTAGGCGTCCTGATGAGCCTCGGAGACGACGCCTTCGAGGAAGAGCAGTCCTTTTCGATCGAGGGGGAGTATGGTCGTGATATCGCCGTCGCCGATCTCAACGACGATGGTATCGAAGATATCGTAGTCGGGGCCCGTGGTGGGGCCGAAGGCCGCGTGCTCGTACTCTACTCCGATGGATAGCGACCCGCGTCCGGGTGCCGTGGGGGATGAAGAGGGCGAGCGCTTGGGTTGCGGCTGTGTGTCGGGGCGAGGATTTCGGCACTTTAAGGTGATCGTTCGTCACTGCGCTGCGTCAAACGCTGGGTGCGAATGCGTACTGTCCCGACCCTTGCTTCCTTGCTGTTGTTCTCCGCCCCCGGGTGCGGCGAGGAGCGTGCCCCCTCGGCTGGGGACAGCAGCGGGTCGGCCCAGGGCGTCTCTTCTTCCGAAAGCACAGTGGAGGAGGTCGCGGGCCTCGACGAGACCAGCACCGGGAACCCTGCGCTCCCCGGGGAGTGCGGCAACGGTGTCGTGGAGGGCACGGAGATGTGCGACGGGGGGGAAGACTGCGACGACCGCTGCCGCGTTTCCGGGGCGGTCATCTGGACGTGGGATACAGAGCAGCGTGTTCAAGACCTCGCAGCGATCGGTGAGCGTGTGGTGGTGTGTGGCCGAGACGGAATGACGCTTCTGGACGTCGCGGCCGTGGACGGTGAATCGCTGGATACGGAGGGTGAGGTGTGCGTACGCGTCGCCTCCGGAGCCGGGGGATTCGCCGCAATCACCGTGGCGGACGTCCTCTCCCCCGAGGTGGCGTCGCTGCGCGTCTTCGACACCGCAGGGGTCGGTCTGTGGGGGCACGGCAACCTGGGCTACGACGGCTTCAACTCTTCGCGCGCCGCTGTCTCGATGAGCCCCGACGACGAGGTCGTCATCTCCAGCGCGAGCGGGAACCTCGGACGGTTCCGGCTGATCACGCGCTACGGCGCAAATGGGGCTGAAATCTGGAGTCGAACGGTGGAGGGGGACGAGTCGGTCGCCGATGTAAATGCGATCGCCCTTGCGGGGGACGGAGGAGTCGCCGTCGCCGGAAACGCCGCCCAACACGGTCTGTACTTGGCGGTGCTGGGGAGTAAAGGGGAAACGCTATTCTCTATGACCGAGTCCTACGGCGCCATGGTGGACGAGTTCCGCGAGGTCGCCCGGATGCCGGACGGGCGACTGGCGGCCATCGGTATATTCAGTCCGACGCACTGGGTGGGGGTGGTGAATCCGCCGCAGACAGAGTTTGCGTGGATCACCGATATAACTCCAGCTGGCAGTGCCGCGGACATCTTGGTTCACCCCAGCGGCGAGCTCATCGTATTGCACAACCACAGCGGAGGCACGCAGCTGTCCGCGTTCGATTCCGAGGGTGCTCCGGGCTGGTCGATGGTGTTTCCCGACACGGGCATGCAGGCGAGCGGCGTATCGTTTGTCATGTTGCCCAACGAAGACATGGCGGTCGCGCTGAACGACACGTCGGGTACCGGGCGGGTCGTCGGGATCGCGGGTCCGCGTCTGTGACGGGAAGCGGGGCCCAACCAACAAGAAAGGGTCCCGCCCAGGTCGGACGGCGTCTCGGCGATGTGCACACCCGCGTCTCGGAGTGCATCGAGCTTGGCTGCTTGCGGACGGGGGCCAGCGTCCGGATCTAACCGCTGGGGGCCAACGGTCACCCACAGGTTTCTCAACAACGAGACGACCGCTCAGGTTGATCTCGACGGACTCCGTCGGCGGCCATGACCTTGCCCTCGACCGCGTGGTAGAGCAGCACGGTGCAGCCGCTCGCGGCCAGGAGAACGGGGTCGGATGCTGGCTCCGCTGCTCTGTCTTGACGGGTGAGTTCTGGGCGGTAGAGACGTTGGGCGGGGGAGCGCCGCGGAGCGTCCGAGCAATTCCATGGGAGACAGCCTTGAGATGAGACCCGAGCTTCCGGACGCGAATACCGACTCGCAGTGCATGCTGCGCGCCCAGTGGTCACTTCTGCATGCGCTCGGTCTGCAGGCGGAGACGATGTGGTCCCGTGACTACGGAGTCGAATCCGTGCTCACCGAGAGCCTTCAAACTTCGGCTGACGAGGCGGCTGCTCTGGCGGCGCGGTTGATGAGCGGAGACACACCGCGTCCGGACGGAGCCGACTTGGGGTCTTCTGACGTCGATGACCCCGGCGGTTGCGTTGTTTCGAACCGGAAGGCCAGCTGGGGCGTTCCTCTCACTCGTCGAGGTTCTCGAACTCGAGCGCGACATCCCGGAATCGGATGCCGCCGTCGCGGGAGCGCAGGTTCAGTTCGAGTTGGCCGCGAACCTTCTTCTCTGTTGTCCGAATCGCACACATCTCGAACCGAGACTCGCAGCTCTCCGGCCGTGGGTGAGGTCGCTTGACCACTCCGAGGAGAGCATCTTCGATGTTGCCACGTTGACCATGTTGGGAGGTCGGACTTGCGAAGCCCCTCATGTTCTGTTCCCGGAAGGGCTCTACGAGTACCAAGGCGAGATCCTCTGCGGGCTCCGAGAATCCATGCAGGATTCCCGCCTGGGAGGTCGTGCTTGGGCGAGGGAATTAGAGTGGATCTCGCGAGCCCTCCCCGACGGCGTCTGACGGAGCAGCTCGACGCGGACGTTGACCGGTGGACTCGGCCCGACCACCGGCGCCTCCGCCTGAATATCGCGCAGCTGTCCCGCGGCGCGAAACCAGGTCGCGACGAAGAACGTCAGCGCAATACTCGTCGCGATCGCTCGCACGATGCTGTAGCCCGACACGGGCTTCGGCCGCGTCAATCCGGGCCGAGATCGCTTGCGATCACGATCGGACGCGAGCCCGGAGCGTGTCCGAGCATCGGTTGCGTCGTGTGACGCACAGCAGCCCGACGCGTCGGGACACCGAAGCTTGACGCGGACCGAGCAGCCGCGTCACTCTAGCGACGGTGCGTCTGATTGTTTCTCTTGGGCTCTTGGCGGTGGTCGCCTGCGGGGCGGACAAGCCTGAGACCCCGGCTTCGGCCGCCCACCCGTCTGAGAGCTGGGCCGTCGAGCGGGCGCAGGTGCGGTTCGGAAACAGACCCCTCGAAGTCGGGTTCGAGCCTCCCGCGCCGGAGAAGAGCTCGAAGTTCAGAGCTCGGCTGCAGCTGCTTCTGGGCTCCGCTCCGAAGTAAGCCCACCAGGATCCCGCCGCTCGCAAGCCACCCGTATCGACGGCAGGAGATGTGGTGTAGCCGCGGCCTCCGTGGGCTTTGAAGTAGAGGTCACAGACAGCGTCGCGGCGGCTCAGTCTGCGATGCGCTCAGTCAGGGCTGTGTACGCACGTCGTAGTTGCCCCCGGGTTCGGAGGGATTACGGCCCCCCCAGTGTTGCCGCACGCGATCGCAAACGCGCCGCAGTCGGTGTATTCGTCCGATGTGCAGTTCGTGCTGCAGGATTCTGTCGCCGGGAAGCACTGGGAGTCTACGAGTGGGACGGGGCCGACCCCGGGACCGAGGAACCTCCGAACGATATCGGGGAAATCTGTTGCGCAGGTTGTCGTGCCATCACTGGTTGTGGTGCACTCCGTCGTAGAATGCGTTGCAAATGCTGTCGTATACGCTCGAATTAGCCTCGTTCTGGAAGGAGCCTTCGCCTCGGTGGTGAGTTGTTGGGCACTTGCGGGACGACAACCGCCAAGGAGGCCATGAGGGCTGCCACAGCGAAACGGGACCCGACGATCTTTGACTTCATTCTGTTTTCCACGTCGCAGACGATGTTCCGCGCGAGCACGTTTCGTTACAGACGAAGTACAATTTGGTGAGGGTTCCGGAGTCCGCATGGAGGCGGAGTGCGTCCGAGCCGGACTGGGAACCGCAGGATCTACGGAGCCTCGGATTTCGCCGGACCCATGATGTCTCGCAAAGCTTCTTCGGCGTCCCCCGTGCCGAGGTGGTTGAGCCACACGAGGCGCGCCTTTCCGTCGTCCCCGGGAACGACGGTGAGAAGGAACTCCATCTCGTCCATGGTCGAGGTCTTCCCGTCGTAGCTGATTTTGATCTGTCGGTCGCGGCTCAGAATCAACCAGAACTGCCGACGGGCGATGAGCGTCGTCGGCTCGCCGATTGCGGCTGCGTCACCGAAGAGACCGAACTCGAACGGCAGCTCGTCGCCTTCGCGGAACTCGTACCAAACGATGTCGTCCTCGGACGCCGCCCGGAGCTCCTCCGGCGTCGCTGTTGCAACATGGACACGAGTCCCTGCAGCGTCGCACCCACCCAGCAGCGCGCACGCAAGAGCGAGGGACCCAAAGGGGAACAGCGATTTTCGTGGTCTCATCTCTGGACCGAATACCACGTAGACTCCTTGCGAACGTCTCGGAGGTGAAGGCGTCCACATTCGATCCGGGGCCGAGCTGCGCCTCACGGTCACGCCATAGGACCTGCCACGCCGCGTCGTCCCGGTGGCCGTGACGACACGCGGCCAAGTCTGATAGGCCTAGATCCGATGGCGAAGAAGCTCCCAAGTCCCTGCATCGACGTCTGCAAGTTCAGACGCGCGGGGCACTGCACGGGCTGCTCGATGACCAAAGCGCAGAAGAAGATGTTCGGCCGTCTCGCCAAACGTGACCGCCGAGCCTTCGTGGAACTGCTCGTTCATCAACAGCGCACGCTCGGCGGCTACGCGCATTGGCAACGGGTCTACACGAAGAAGTGCGCCAAGAAGGGGGTGACTCCCCTGGGTGGCGCGCAGGACGAGGACTAACGGTCTTCCCCGCCGCAGATTTCTCGGAACGATCTATCCACTCGCTCAACTACCCCTCAGAGGCAGGCAATAGCCCGTGCCTCGAGGCGGTTGAACGAGTGGCATGACGGACGGAGAACGATTCATGCGCTGCAAGAGAACCGGGGTGTCGGGGCGATCGAGCGCGCTGAGATTCGAGGCGTGCACATCAGCACGGGCTCGCACCGCGACACATCGGAAGGGCCGAGCCGATGTTGAAGCCTGCTGGACCGTGGAGTTCCACTGCGCCAGCGGCACGACGCTGGAGCTCCCCGCCTGCGTTCAGGTCCCGCACGGCGAGTCGCGAACAGTGGACCTCACCGATCGAGAGCTGGTCGGGCTCGAGACGTGCGGAGGGTTCACGAACGTGGAGGTCGCCGATGTCCAAGTCGACCCCGCGTAGCGCCACAGAAGGCGCCGCCGACTTCGAAAAGGGCGGAAGACACGAACTGGCGATCGAACTGCGGGAAGGCGGAGACCGACCCGATGTCTCGCCCGGTGGACAGTCGGGAGACACTGCTGTCCCAGGCTGAGACGGGTGTCGCCGCGACGACGGCATGATCCGGTCGTAGCAGGTACGCCGCCGATGGACGACGAACCAGCCGAAGTCCCCCAGATCGGTCTCGTGCGGCCGGATCGGGCCGTGGCGTTCGCGCAGCCTAGGTCCAGCCGGACCCAACGCAGGACACGACAACCCACCACCGGCCCAACGGCACGGTACGTGCAAACGGCTTACGTGATGCAGCTTACCGGAGAAGGACAGTCTGTTGAGCGGGGCGGTTCAGCGACCATCGGACAGGCAAGCTCGGAAGCGGACGCGCGTGTCTCGGTGCTCATCGTCGACCACAGCGCAACCGTGGATCACTCGATCGCAACGTCCCTGCGTGGTCACGGCTACTCCGTCGAGCTCGTGACCAGCGTTGCGCAAGCCGTCTGCAACCTCCAACGAGGCCCCGCGTGTTTGGTGTTCGTCCACGACACGGGAACGTTCGCGACCAACGACCTGCTCCTGCTCGCCAGAGCTCCCAGTACGCGCCGGGTTGCGTTGCTCTCCGGGCGGGAGGCCCCGGTGGCCGAGCGGATCGCGGCCGCGGGCGTGCACATGCTTCCGACGCCTCTCCAGACGAACGACCTCCTGTCCATCGTGGAAGCGACCCGTCCCGAGGACACGCGGAGCCATCGCCTCCCACCGCGGAAGACCAGGACCGAGCGCGCCATTCCGCGGGTCCTGGACCGACCCTGCGGGTGGCGGGTCCGCGGCGAGTTCGAGGTCGACGCCGACCCGAGCCCGGATCCGGAGTCCGTACCCCGCTGCGTGCCTTGGACGGTGCGGCCGCCTCGGTCTCAGAACCGAACCCGCGAGACGCTCGGATACCTGCCGACGCTCGAGGACTGAAGACGTCAATGCCTCTCGCGGCGTCGAGAGGAGCGGATGGGCACCGCGGGCGCTACCAGGCGAAGTGATGCACAGCTTCGCGTCGACTCGCGTCGATGGACCACTCGACGGTCCCCTCACCGTCCGCGAGCGCGATGAGGCTCAGCTGTGAGAACCCGGCGAATCTGATCCACGCGGCGTCGTCCACAAAACACTCTGCAGGAACCTCGAAGTGTCGAAGGCTGAGGGAGTGGCTGGTCTTCTCCACCACCTCGTACCGACCGAATCCGCGGAATGCCAAACCGTGACCCTTGGGGATCATCGACAGCAGACCACCGGGGTCCGCTCGGAGCATGCGCATCGCACCCCGGACAATCGGCTGAAAGATCGGGCTGTCCCACGCCGCGGCGAACCGTTTGTAGAAGAACTCCTGCCCGCGCTCGAGCCCCACTTGATGGTGGATCGCCCTCACCATGGCGAAGTTGACGTCACCAGCCACCCACCCGACACGGCTCGCGTCCTCGACAGTCCGGATGTTCTGCGGACCAAAGTCCCGCCCGATCTCTGCCCATTCCGGTAGGGCTCGGAGATCCCGGAGGTGGTCTTGCATGATCGAGGCCCGGATCCTCGGTTGCGCATCCACCCCTACAGCCTGCCGACGGTACGCCAGAGCGTCAAGACCGTGCGCGCGCGGGCCGCTCGTCTCGCTCGAGCACGAGGGCCGAAAAGAATCGGAGGCGCGTGTCGGGATCGAGACCCCCGGTTCGTCATCGAGGCATGACGACACCGTTCATTTGGTTCGACCATCGAAGCGACTCCCCTTCCGGAGCCGCCTCGTTCTACGAGACCCTGCTTGGATGGTCGCGACCCAAGACGGCCCCCGCGGAGATGCTTGCGTTCGGCGAAGACAAGCCCTGGTCCGGCATGGTGCCGGCCGAGGGGGTGCCGACCGGATGGTTGCCCTACGCGAAGGTCGACGACCTGGACGCCGCCCTGGAGAAGGCGGAATCGCTGGGAGCATCTGTCCTCAAAGCTCGTACTCGGGGTCCCGCAGGGGACTTCGCAGTGCTGGTCGACCCCGCGGGAGCCAACATCGCACTGTGGCAAGCACCGGAAGGCGCGTGAGCACCATGAAACTGCACATCGCCCACGGGAGCCCCAACTGCCGCAAGGTCCTTGCCGTCATCGCGCAACTCGGTCTCGACGTGGAGATGGTTGTGCTCGACCCGGCGGTCGCTGAGCAAAAACGACCGGCGTTTCTCGAGATCAACCCCAATGGCAAAGTCCCAGCCCTCGAAGATGGAGAACTGCGGCTGTGGGAGTCGGACGCGATCATGGCGTACCTGTGCACGAAGCACGGCCGCACGTCGCTGTACCCTGAGGACCCAGCCGCTCGCGCCGACGTCACCCGCTGGCTGTGCTGGGACCTCGCCCACTTTGGCAACCATCTCGCGACCACGTTGTTCGAGCGGGTCTTCAAACCCTTTGCTGGCGCGGGCGAGCCGGACGAAGATGTCGTACGCCGATCTCTCGAGGCGTTCGGGCCCTACGCGCAGGTTCTGGATGACACGTTGCGAGACCGTGCGTTCGTGTGCGGCGAGTCCGTGACCATCGCCGACTTTGCGCTGGCGAGTCAGCTTGGCATCACGAGGTACGGCCGAGTCGACCTCGCCCCGTACCCGAACATCCGGGCGTGGATGCGGCGGTTGGATGAAGAGCCCGGATGGAGCGCGACGGCAATACCGGGGCCAATGCAGGCTCAACTCGACACCCTGTTCGGCGCTCGGGCGAGTCTGGTGCAATCAGGGGCGACCCCGGCGAGCTCGTAGTCGCGCGGCTCGGCAGGCAGCGAGCGACTCCGCCGGGGGACCTTCAGGCCCCGGCATGGCGCCGTATATTTGGACCGGTTCACACAGCAATTCCCAGCCGGGATCCGGTTCTCTGACGATCCTGAGGTGCTGCGCCAAGACGAAACACTGGGCCAACTCGCGCAGAAAAAGCGACGTGTAGACGTAGTGCGTTCCCACGCCCCGTCGAATCGGCCGACGAGGTGGCGAATCCGTACCCAACGTCGTTAGGCTTGGGAGTCTATGCGCGGGTGTCTGGACGAAGACCGACTGCTGGCACGCGTGGAACGTCGTGCCTCGCCGCAGGAGATCGACGTTCAGGATGCCCACATCGCGCAATGCTCCTTGTGCCGGGAAGTTCTGGCCGAAGTCGTGCGTGGGAACACGCTACCCGCGGGGCCCTTCACCGAAGTCTCCGCCATCGGTCCGGGCCACCGACTCGGCCGCTATCTCGTCCGTCGAAAGCTCGGCGCGGGTGGCATGGGGTCAGTCTATGCCGCATTCGACCCCAAGCTCCGCCGACTCGTCGCGATCAAGTCCCGCCATCTTGAGCTGAACGCGTCTGCCGATGCCCGCAGCAAGATCCTCGACGAAGCCCGCGCGATGGCCCGGGTACAGAGCGCGCATGTCGTCGATGTGTTCGAGGTGATCACCGCGGACGACGAAGTGCACATCGTCATGGAGGCTGTCGATGGAGTGAGCTTGGGGGCATGGCTGACGCGACGTGGCTCTGCACGCGACCAGACTCTGAACCTTCTGATTCAGGCCGGCCGAGGCCTTGCCGACGCGCACGCCTGTGGCGTCGTACACCGTGACTTCAAGCCGGCCAACGTTCTCGTCCGGGATCCGGATGCGCTGCACCCCACCGCGCTTGTGGCCGACTTTGGGCTGTCGACGGTTCGTGAACCGGTGCGTGTCCCTACGATCGATCCGGGTACGAAGACCGGTCTGCAGGTACCGACCGAGCCCACGGTCCTCCGCGGGACTCCGCGATATCTAGCCCCCGAGCTCTTCGAGGGCGGACGGGCCTCGGCAAAGACCGATCAGTTCGCGTTCTGCGTATCCGCATACCAGGCCCTTTGGCGCTCAGAACCCTTCCCCACTGGGGAGCTCCTGGCCCTGCGCGATGCCGTACTCACACAGAACCCCTGCCCGCCTCCCAAGCACGCGAAGCATCGTGCACTGTGGTCCATCCTTCGCAAGGGGATGGCACGACTGGCGGAAGACCGGTGGCCGTCGATGGCAGAGCTCTGCGATGCTCTGACGAAAGCCTCCGCACCGCAGCGGGGAATCCGGGGACCGTTGCTCGCCTGCGGCGTGGCCGTGCTCGCGGTGCTTGGTGCTCAGGCGGGCGCAAGCACGGCACCGCTTCCCTGCGAGGGGGTCGACTCCCGGATGGAGGAGGTCTGGAGTCCCGAACGACGCGCGGAGGTCGAAAAGGCATTGGCATCTACGGACACGCCGATGGCACGACACAGCGCGTCCGAATTCTCGGGCCACATCAGCGACTACGTCAGCGACTGGACGACACGGCGTATCGCTGTTTGCGAAGACGCCCGCTCCCGGGGACCCGGACCCGCAAAGGCAGCCAGTCGCCTTCGGTGCTTGCAACGCGGATTGTCTGCGGTCGAGGCTGCCGCGACCACAGCGATGGCCCCAGACACTGTCACGCGTGCGATCGATCTGGCGGTCGACCTCCCTCCCCTCTCCGAATGCGACCCGCTTGTCTTCCCTGCCTCGGGGCGCTCACGCTGGAAGGATGAGGGTACGTCATCGGTCGTGCTCGAGGGCCACCTCGCTCGTGCACAGGCGCTACGCAAAGCCGGCAGGTTTGAGGGCGCATACGCTGCGGCCCAGGACGCGGT
Source organism: Nannocystales bacterium (assembly GCA_050633305.1). Classification (GTDB taxonomy): domain Bacteria; phylum Myxococcota_A; class Polyangia; order Nannocystales; family Nannocystaceae; genus CAJXVA01. Next base: position 101,046 of record JBOEGF010000038.1, on the reverse strand, counting down.
TCAACTGGCGCACGAGCACGACGATGTTGCGGGCGAGGCACGAGGCCTGCAACTACGAGGCAGGATCGCGCGGACCTTGCATGGCAAGGAGGTCGCCCGAGACTCTTTGTTGCAGGCCCTCCTGTTGTTCCGCGGGCTCGCAGACCGACGCAACGCCGCGAGAACCGAAGCGCTCCTCTCGCTTGCCGCGGTGGGCTCAGACAGGCAGGTATGGGCAGAGCTCGCCCTGAAGGACTCTGAGGGGCTGGACGACGACCCCCTTCGTGCGGAGGCCATGCTCGTGGCTGGCGCCGCCCGCTTCGCTCAAGCCGACATCTTGGGCGCCCAGGAGTTCTACGAGCGTGCCCTCGCGCAACTCGGTTCACGCGCGGGTGAGTCCCCGCTGCTACAAGCCCGGGTTTTTCTGCGCCTGGGTTCCGTCAACCACCAACTCGGCGAGCCTCACCTCGCAGCCGAGCGCTACCGAGCCGCCCTGAAGCTTCACACCCAGGTCTACGGTCCAGGACACCCGCGGGTGGCCCTCGACGCGATCACTCTCGGCGACCTCTTGCTGCACATGCCGAAGTTTGAAGAGGCCTCGACCCTGCTCGCCGGCGTCCTCGAGCAGTGCCGCATCAACAACCATTCGCCGCGCGTTCTCGCGGACGTCTTGGTCACACTCGGCGACCTCGAGACGCGGCTGGACCGGTTGGACAGCGCCCGAGCCTTGCTCACCGAGTCGATCGAACTCGCCGAACAGCACCCGAGGGTCAGGCGGCGCACGCTCTCGGATGGTCTGTTGATGCTCAGCCAGATTCACACGGTCGAAGGGAACCCCGAAGCTGCCCTCCCGCTTCGAGAGCAAGCCATCGACATCCTCCATGAGTTGGTCGGGCCCGATGACCCGCTGAGCGCCGCGGCCGAGGTCGCGCTGGGCTGGACGCTGTACGAGCTCGGCCGGTTCGAAGACGCCGCTCGGCTCGGGCAGCACGCGCTCGACATCTTCGAAGAAGACGATGGACACGCGATGCTGATGCCATGGACTCATGATCTTCTGGGCGTCGTCGCTTCGAAGCAGGGCGAGCCAGAGCGTGCAATCGAGCATTACCAACATTCCCTGGAGTTGACCGACAGCATGCACAGCACCGACAGTGTTGCCACGCTCCACACACTGATGAACCTAGTCCGGGCGCAGAGACTCGTGGGCAGCCAGTCCGAGGCGCGCGCGACTCTCGAGCGCGCCGTACAACTGCGAAGTCGAAACCCTGCCGACATTTCCCCCCTGCTCTCCCGTGAGCTGGATGAGCTACTCGAGCCTGGCCACAAACGATGACCGTCGAAGAATCGGTTTCCTCCGCCCTCGCCGCAGTTCGTGAAGACTGCCCGGGGATACACGTCGACGAGGCGGGGTTTCACGCCTACGCACGCGCTCGTCCGGACGCGGTACATTGGGTGGACCTCTGCCTCGCCTACGCCGCGCTCGAAGGCGATCCCCCTGCCTGCCGGCACGTCCGGACACAACATCAGCGGCTAATCGACACAGCCATGAACCGCGCAGGACTGACCGCCCCAGAGGTTTCGGACGCGTCGCAAGGCCTTTGGTCCAAACTCCTTGTCGCGGACCCCGACGGCACCGCAGCGCGTCTTGATCGGTACCACGGCTCGGGCCCCCTCAGTGCGTGGTTGAGGATATGCGCCACTCGAGAAGCCGTCGACGCTCGGAGACGCCGCCGAGCGTACGAACCCCTCAGCGACATCACTGAACAGCTCGTCGCGACGTCGGGCGACCTCGAACATGCGCTTGCAGTTGCCGAGTCTCGCGAGCGAGTTCAGGAAGCACTTCGAGCAACGCTCATCGGGCTTCCGGTTCGCTTTCAGAACGTGCTCCGACATCGTTTCATCGACCGGCTCACCAGTGAAGACTTGGCGCAGCTGTATGGTGTTCACCGAGCGACAGTCGATCGATGGCTGATTCGCGCTCGCGACACGGTCCTTCGAGGTACGCGTCGGCGGCTCGAACTGGAGCTCGACCTTCGACTAGACTCCGCGCTGTCGCTCATCAACGCGGTCGTCGGGCGGCTGGAGATGAGTTTCTCGACACTTGCCGCCAACGACACGACGCCCGAAGACCTCTGATTGTTTCACTCAGAATCTACGCGGGGACTCGGGACCGCGCAGATTCTGGACAACCGCCCCACGAAGCGGGTGCAGGGCGTTGGTCATGGAGACCTAGTCGACGACCGGCGTCGGAACTCGATCGTACACGCTCATCGACATCGACTCACAGGACTCTTCCGCGCCGATCTGGGCCAGGAATGTCAGGACGAACGGATGCGAGTCGCAGTCCGCCCCCTCGCAGCCCACTGTCGAATGACGGAGGACACGGAATCGGTCCTGGCCATAGTCCCAGTACATATGCGCATCGAGTCGGTCGACAAGCCGCGCGTCTTCGGGCGCGCCCGGAAACGGAAGCTGCGTGAAGTCGAACGAGATACGTTCCTCGACACACCGAGCGTAGGAACTCGAGAACTCGCACTCTCGCGTCACAAACTCATCGCCCACCTCGAGGGGAAGCCCTGTTGATGCGTTGATATGTTCTTCACCTTCGGGTACGAACGACACCAAGACTGTCCAGGCCAGCGACTCGTTGTCCGCGTCCACCAGGATGCGATCGACGGACTCGACGGGACTTGGCGTTCCCGCAGCGTCGCACGTGTCGAAGTACACCGCGTCTTCAGGGTCGTCTCTGTTGGGCTGGAAATAGCCGTTTCCGGGCTCCCAAGGCTGTGTCTCGGCATCGCCGAGCTCCACGAACACCGAGGCATCGCGGTGCTGCAAGACGTCGGCCCCTGAGCCGAGCACGACAAACCCTTCGTCGAGCCGCTGCACCTCGGGCCCTTTTAGGGGTTCTTCATCGCAGCCGACCATCGGTGCAGAAATGGCGGAAAGCAGGGAGTAAATCGCAAGTTTTCGGGAGAGTTTCATGTTGTCTTCTTTCCGGAGGGACGGTCGGCTCGCCCACCCACCGACTCGACGAGGCCCATCACCGAAGCGCGCACCGAGTTGAGAAAAAAGGCGACCACGAGGGGTGCGGGCGCGGCGGCGCAGAATGCTGGCAGCCCGCTCCCTCCCGAACTCGATGACCGCCGTCCGCGAGAGCTCCGTCAGCCGCCGTCGGCCGGAGCCATCACCTCAGCACCACGGACTCCACCGTGTGTCGCCCGGGCTTCGCCCACCAGCGCGGCGTCATTCGAGAAGTCGTCTCTGCCGAGTTCGACATCGCGGACATCACCAGGAACGAAATTGGAGCCAAACACCCCATCCTCCTCCCCAAAGTAGGCATTGCCTTGCAGGAGGGTGGGAACCGGATCCACAGCGCCGTTGAACCGGATTGCCCGACGCTCACTGACGACCGAGTTCCGGTAGACGTGCGTGTTGACGCCATCCGGGGAGGATGAGCTCTGGTTGACCGAGATGCCCGCATCGCCCCCATCCAACACGACGGTGTTCCAGCACACCTCCTGGTTCTCAGGCGGGGAGTCGACGGTGTTCTGGTTCGACACCGAGATCGCGCGGTCGATGACCGAGCCGACAAACCGATTGTCGCGGATGGTCACGTTGCTGGTGTCGTCCTTGGCGCGCAGGAACATCGAGCCGTTGCTCCCCGCCAGGTCGACGCGATCCGCTGTGTTGCGTTCGAACAGCGCAAAGTTGGTGTCGAACGTGACGACGAGTTGCATCCCCCCCTCGGAGCCGAGGGTCGAGTCGCTCACGAAGAGATTCTCGTGCCACAGCCCATCGCTCATCAGCGCGATGCATCCCGGGTTGTCGGTGCCAATCGTGCCGACGCTCGACTGGTCGAACGAGAGTTCCCAGAAGGTCATTCGGCTGGAGCGGGCCGTGATGTTGAAGATACGATTGTTCCCAAGATCGGATCTCGACCCAACGAAATCGATGCCGCTCACAAACAGGTCGTCGTGGCTGCCCCGTCCGCCGCTACGAAAGTGGCCCTCAGAGACATCGAAGACGGTCGATTCCCCGGGGAATCCCACGAACGCGGAAGGCTTCCGTTCCCAGTCCAACACCGGGCTGGTGTTCGGCTCGGCGGCGAAGATCTCGTACTCCCCCTCCCGAAACACGGCGACACGTCCTGCGAAACTCTCGTCGCCATCGTCGTTCCCCCACAGGCCGCCTGCGAAGGTGCGCAGCGGGTCCTCAAAACTACCGGTCGCATCGTCGTCGCCATCGGCCGCGTCGACGAAGACGAAAGCACTCTCATCCGTGACGACCTCCCATGAGAAGTCGGCGGAATCCCCGGACTGATCGGTAACGCGGACCTCGAACGTGTGCGTCCCGGCGGTCGGCGTCCACTCGAGCACGCCGTAGCCCGGTGTTCGCTCGTGGACCAACATCCCCGTCGGCGGATCGAGCCGACGCGTCAGCTCTGAGGCTACGAAGGACGCTCCCTCGGGCCCCGAGAGAAGCGCGTACTGGAACGGCCACTCCCCGCCTTGGACACCGATCGGGACCCGGTATTGGAGTTGCGGATGCGCAACTCGGTGGTAGGCGCTGCTCGGAACCTCTGCGTCTGGACGCGGGTACAGCGGGTACATATCCAAGATCGGACCCACGCGATGGCTTTCGGGAAGCTGCCATTCTCCAGGGTCGGCCTCGGCTCCCGTCTCACTCGAGGCCTCATCGTCGAGGCCCGTCGTTCCCGATGAGGGTTCTGGTCCCGAGTCGGAGCCCGTGCCGCGCGAGGTGACGGCGGCGCCCGACGATCCCCTGTCGCTCCCCGTCGTCGCCTCGCCAGTCGCGGAGCCCTCGGCCGACGTCGGCTCGTTCGTGCCACCGCAGCCGGCCCCCCCCAACCCCAACATCAAGACACCGAAGGCCCATGCTCGCTCCATCCCCCTCATCGAGACGGAGTCTAGGGGGTTGTCGACGTTGCGACCCCTTACGACGCCTGCGCGGGTAGGCGCGGAGTTGAACGAGTTGCCGACCGAGTGTGGCCGGACACCAAGATGCTTAGGAAGCTCCCTGCTGTTTCAGCCAGTTGAGAACCAACGCGTTGGTCTCCTCTGGCTTTTCCTGCTGAATGCAGTGGCCGCAGTCGAGGCTGGCCACCTCCACGTTGGGCACGAAGTCCGCGAGGTTCTCGGACTTCGGGATCATGTCCCGCTCCCCGTAGATCATGAGTGCAGCCTGTTGAACGACGGGGTTCACATCCGCCAGCAGCTGCCAGTTCCGGTCGAGATTCCTGTACCAGTTGATGCTGCCCGTGAACCCGGTTGTTTCGAACGCAGAGACGAACACATCCAACTCGTCCTCGCTCATCAATGGTTCACCCAGCGGCGCATCGGCCTGTGCCAGGTTGATCATCATCATGCCCGGAGGAGGCGGTGCGAGAGGCACCTTCTTGCGGAACAGGTTGCGGAGAAACTGGGCCGTATTGGCATCGAGCACGGTATCCGCAACCCCTGGCTGTCGATTGAAATGGACGAAGTAGTTGTCTCCGCCGAAGACCTCCTCCATGAACTCGATCCAAGGTTTTTCCGTACGCGGCTGGTAGGGCAGGGCCAGGTTCACGATCTTGCGCACCCGCGCGGGGTGCAACATGGCCAGGCGCCAGACCACGTTCGCGCCCCAGTCGTGCCCCATGAAGACCGCATCCTCGTAGCCATAGTGTTCGAGAAGCGCGACCAGGTCCCCGCACAAGTGCTCGATGTCGTAGGCGGTCACCTCCGTCGGACAGGAGGATTTCCCGTAGCCCCGTTGGTTTGGGACAATCACGTGGTAGCCCGCTGCTGCGAGCGCGGGAACCTGGTAGCGCCAGGTGAAGGCGTGCTCGGGCCAGCCGTGACACAGGACAATCGGATTTCCTGCGTTCTCGCGGCCTGCCTCAAAAACCTCGAGTTCCACACCGTTGACTGCGACGAGAGTGGGCTTGGGGAAGTCGGTCGGGTTGAACATTCGCTTCAGAGCATATCGACAACTATGCCACCATTTGGCACATTTTAAGAATGCCGAAGGTCAGCTTCTCAGAGCGTATTGAGCGGCGCAACCGCCTCCTGGGGCTCCTCCGGTCTGAAGACCATTGGAAGACCGCAGACCTCCGGGAGCAGCTCGGTGTCAGTCAGCGGACCCTCATGCGCGAGCTTGCCGAACTCAGGGAGGACGGGTACCCCATCGAGTCCGAGCGAGGACGCGGTGGAGGGATCCGGCTCAGCGGAAGTTGGGGAATCGAGCGGTTGCATCTCAACCATCAAGAGGTGGTCGAGCTGACCCTTGCGCTGGCGATCATGGAAAGCCAGAAGTCCCCGATCCTCACGAGCAACCTCAAAGCCATTCGCCAGAAGCTGTTTCAGGCGTTCCCAGAGAGTCAGCGTCGCAAGGTCAGCAACATCCGAAAGCGCATCCTCATCGGAGACAACGCGTCGGCAAACGTGGTCTCACTCTACGCAACCCCGGCGACGCGCATCTCCGAAGAGATTGCGGAGTCTTTCCTGCGCCAGCACTCGCTGGAGATCGAGTACCAGGCCGAGGGCGGCGAGGTCACACAGCGAGTCGTCGAAGCCCACTACATCCTTCTGAACTGGCCAGTTTGGTACATCATCGCGTGGGATCACCTCCGGATGGCGTCCAGAGTGTTCCGCATCGACCGGATCAAGAACACTCGGGTCGTTGGCGACCCCTTTCGCCTTCGCCCTCAGCAGTCGTTCAAGAACATGTTCGCGCCGTACTTTCAGCCGGCATGACGTCCCGAGTCCAAAAAAACCGGCCTGCAGATAGGCGTCGAAAACGTCCGCCCAGTCGCGTGCTTCATCCGCTTGCCACCGCTGCAGCGTCGACCCCCGCACGTACTCCATCGCGATGTAGACGCGGCCGAGGTGTTCTCCCACCTCGAACACGGGGACCACATTGGGATGGCTGAGCTTGGCGAGGGCCTGCGCTTCGCGAAGCATCCGGCCGCGGGCTTCCTGTGTCGCCGCGCCCTTGACCAACTTCAACGCCACTCGGCGATCGAGTTGGTCGTCGAAGCACGCGTACACGGTGCCCATTCCGCCCGCGCCCAAGACATCGAGGATCGCGTACCGCCCGATCTTCGCAGTCGCCGTACCGAACATTCGCGCCCGGACCATGGCTTTTTGTGCCGCGAGGTTGGCCGCTTGCTCGACCGCGGCGGCGCCGTGTCCTCGCGTTGCTCGCTCGTCCGCGGCGCCGACCGTCTGTGCTGGCGTCACGGGGTCGGAGGAGGACATCGAGATATCCTAGCCGAGCCCGCGCCCGGGGGGGGAGCGAGCGCCATGGGGTCGTGGGCACTCAGTCATCGGAAACGGCGTAGCTGATGACGTAGTACGCCGCATCTTGTCCGGTCGCGTCGGTGTAGTGCTCTCGGTACACGAACGGTAGCGTCGTGTATGCATGGTCGAGGTACTCGTCCTCGGGTGTGTCGGGGTTGTCGGGAAGCGGAGGGAGCTTGCCCCCGAAGAACGCACTGTCCCCGACGCGAACGCTGTACCCCTCCCCCCAGCCGACGCCGAGCGACGTCCCGAACTTCACGCCGCCCAAGAATGGGATGTCGCCAGATACGTCGACGCTGAGGCCGATGCTTGTCGACCTGGACACGCTGTTGCTCGTGTCCTGGCCGACCATCATCCGAAATCCTGAGGACCCCGCATCGCTCACGAGAAGACTCGGCGGCTCGGTGAACACGAAGTCGTCGGCTGGGATCGGCGATCCGTCGAGGCGCTCTGGCGCTCGTGGGTAGGAGTTGGGGTTGCCGACTTCGTAGGGGACATCGATCACAGGAAGGTCCCCGACGGCCTCCGCCATCGCGTTGTAGCGCGGGGTCGACCACAGCATCTGGGCGCCGCCAACCGGGACCAGGAGGACGAACTCTTCCTTGTCTCCGCCTTCGCCCAAGATCTCCGAGGGGTCTTCGACTTGATACGTATATGCGTGGAAACATCCGCACGAGAGCGTGACGACGCCATACGGCTCGCCCTCAAAGTAGGTCTCGGGGGCAGCTGTGTAGCGGACGCCCGCGCTCTTCCGGCTCGACTGGGTCTCGGTCTGCGAGACCTTGGACTTGATCTTCGTCCCCAACCCAAGCTTGGCGATGTCAAACAGTCCGATGCTCACGCCGAAGTCCACGCCCAGTTGAAGCGATACCGAGTCTGAGAAACTCTCCGATGTTGATTCGGCCTGACCGAACGTGACCGAGGATTGCCCATCGCTGAACTCCGAGTTGTAGGGTGGGAACAAACCCACGGAGACCGGCAGCACCCGGCCCGCGACGAGCACGGGCTCTGCGCTCATCAGCCGGGTACGGGGCGAGTCCCCATCGAAGTCGACCGCCGCAATGCGACGCGGGGCGTTGGAGTCGTCCAGGAGGTGGGTAGACTCCGCCGAGAGGCCCGCGTTGTCTTCCGACTCACGGAAGAGCTCCACCTCCCGCGTGTTGCGGAGGATGAGGAGCTCGTCGGAGTCGTCTGCGTCCAGGTCTCCGAAGGCAAGGTCGACCGAGTCGTCGTGGATGGCGTCGGAGGCCACGAGTCCGATGCTTCCGCCCATCGCCGTGTAGCGGTGAAGCTGGGCGTCCGCGAAGATGTCGCTCGGCTCGATGCCGAAGACTTCATCGACGCCGTCGCCGTCGGGATCGCCCACCTCGATCGCGCTCAGCGGATGGGCAGCCGGACCCTCGCTGCCGTCTTGCTCCCCCGTGAACTCCAGGACGTGCAGCATCGTGCTTCCTTCGGCTTCGAGAAGCAGGACACCCTCCAGTTGGCCATCTCCATCGACATCGCCGATGCTCGCGTCCACGCCGCTTCCCCCTTGAAAGAAGCCGGTGGTGCACTCGCCGTCGACCATGTCGCACAAGGCGTAGTTCCCGAACTGACCGAGGACAAAGACCTCGTCGCGCTCGTCCCCATCCGTGTCCCCGGCTGCGAGTGCGAGCGGCTGAAAACCAACGTCGACTTCGATGACCTCTTCGATCCCTGCGACTCGAACGCGAGTGCTTCCTGCGGTCGAGATGGCGAACAGTTCCGGATTCGCGCCGAAGAAATCACCGCCTGCGACATCCACCACGGCGGTGCTTCCGATGTCCCACGAGCCCGGATACTCGACGGACCCCGAAAGCGGCGTGTAGCCGTCCACGAAGAAGCGGCCGTCACTGGGCTCGGCATCTGCAACGACGAACTCCCTGTCCTGCGCGAAACGAACATTGGCCGCGAGTGGGGCTGCCGACGAATAGGCTCCCTCGGCGCAACGTTGCATCTGGCACACCTGATCCAGGCACGTCTCTCCCGGTCCGCAGTCGTCTTCCGTCGAGCACGCGACATCCGTGTCGACACGGCCGGCGGAACCGGGCCCGTCCGGCTCGTCCGGCGCATCGTCATCGTCGACCACGGCGTCGCCACGAACGTCTTCGAACTCGGATTGGTTGCACCCACCCAAGAAGGTCGCGAGTGCGGGAACCGCGAGGAGGAGCAGCGTTCGAGCAACAGCCATGACGACCCACAGCCTTGGCGCTGGAGGCATCAGCCACGTGTCGTCGCGTTCAACGGCTTGCAACAAGTTCGGACCTGGGGCGTTTCTCCGTTCCGTGCGCGCCAAATCTCGCCGCCCTGAGGGGTTTGGTGTGACGGAGAGCGACCGCCTCCTCTGCGTTGCAGCCCTCGGGAGCGTCGCCTGCCAGGCGGTTCACCCACCAGACGCAAGCGTATCTAGCCTCGTTCCACGGACGGGCTACTGGAGGTCGTACAGGAGCACGGTGTCTTCGTCCGTCACCGTCAACCATCGGCCCGTGGGGTCGATCCCCGTGTGGAGCGACTCCATCGGAAGCTCGATTCGGCGTCGGAGCGTTCGCTCGGGCAGCGAGAGCACGTAGCCGTCGGTCTCCCCGGCTTCGATGTCGTCGACGAAGACAACAGCCGTGCGCCCATGGGGGGCCAACAACCAACGGATGGTCGGTTGCACGTAGCTAAAACCATCGCCGAGATCCAGGCGCTTCCCCCCAGCCAACTCCACGTAGGCATGCGTTTCGGGAGACTCCGGGTCGTAGACGATCCACTCCGGCGTCTCGATGAAGTGGATCTCTTGCTCGTCGGTGGCGCTGCCGGCCACCTCCGTGATGTTCCAGCTGCCAACACTGACGTCTTCGTGCCACATCCGTCCACTCACTTCGTCCGGAGCCGAATCCCCGAGCGTCAACCTCAGGATGGGCTGGTGGGGAACAAGCCCCGCGGAGTACAAGAAGTCCGAAAATGTGAACGTCTTCACGAGGTCGCACTGGGAGTCAAACACCCTGAGCTTTTCGTTGACGACAGCGAAGTGCTCGCCGTCCCCGAGGCGAGTCACAGACCCGAGGACGGCGCCGGCCTCTGCGTCGACCTTGCATCTCGTCTTTCCGGTCTTGGCCTCGACGGTCCATATCGACTCGTCGCTCGCCAACGCAATGAACCTGTCCCCCACGACATCGAAGGCACTTCCGTCGTTCTCGAAGCGAATGACGGGAAGCTCCTCGCCGTCACTTCGGCGCCACCGTCGAATTGTGCCGTAGTCCTCGACCCCGAACACCGAATCCGGCCAGACCCCTGCGTACCACAGGTCCCGAAACTCAGTGAGGCCGGAACTGACCTTGGGGGACACACCGCGCTTTCCGAATCGCCGGAGCGCTCCCAGAGGTTGTCCGCCTTGGCGAGGGGCGGCTTCCGGACGAGGAGCAGTCTCCCGCATCGCGGCCTCAGCTGGCACCTCATGCTCGGCGGGGGTTCGCTGTTGCGGAGCGGGGCGCGTGCAACCGCACCAGGTGCTGGATCCCACGACGAGTATGAATACGGTCGCGTCAGCCCTTGGCATGTGCAGGATTCCCGCATGCCCCGTGGACCGCGTCAAGACGGTGCTGTGGTTCTTGCTCGCTGTCGTCACCGGAGCGAATGGGTCGCCCCTCAGACTGCTCGGCGCCGTAGTGCAACTCGAACACCCGCTCGACACTCTGGGCCGCGACCTCGTCCGCGTAGCGCGTCAAGTCGTCATCTTCCGGAACGACCCTGCTTTGAAGCGTCGGTCGGGACGGACCCTACCGGCTCGGAACGCCGGCGGAGGACAACGCGAACCCCGTCATGTCCGAGTACGTGTAGGCACCCACGAGGCCCGAGACGGTATCGACTTGCCCTGTCGTGGGGTCGAGCCGATAGGCATTGGTGCCCGCGAACTCCACACCCCACACGTAGCCGTCGAAGTCGATGCTCACACCGTGGACGTACGCCGGAAGCGGGTGAGACTGCACGATGGCCAAGGTCTCGGTATCGATCCCCAGCATCATTCCGTCTCCGTTTCGGCTGTGCCACAGCGTTCCGTCGCCGTCGGTCATGCAGCCTCCGTACACCGCGCCCGACGGTGTGGTGTTGGCCGGCTGCGTCCAGGTTTCGGTGGCGGGGTCGAACCTCGAGGTCACGCCTCCACCACATAGCCATGCACGGCCGTTTGAATCGACCGCGAGCCCGTAGTGAACTTCGAGTTCGGTGGGCCAGCTGTCGTAAGTGAAGTCGGACATGTTCACGCGAATGAGCTCGCTGCCGCCCGCGGTCCAATCGTGATCGACGGTCCAGAAGTTGCCATCGCCGTCCACCGCCCCGCCATACAACCCTGCCCACCCAGACGAGCTCGCGACGGTGACGGTTTGCTCGACGACCCCGGTGTCGCCGTCCATGAGCACCACATCCGCCGGGCCCGGCTGGCTCAACCCGGCACGACCGGACGTCCAAATCTTCTGGTTCTCGTACTGGCACGTCGCAGGGTTGAGCGTGCCCTGCGTCCACGCGAGAGGCCGCTGCGTGCCGTACTGCGGAAACGGAGTGTACCAGTCGATGCACTCCTCGACGCCCCACGGCAGGACGTCCCCGGGACCCGAGCTCGTCTGGATCCCCGGCATCCCGTTGGACTCCTGACAGTCCTTGATGTTGGCCCGGATCTTCACGACCCCGCCGGCCCGGTTGGCCACGGCCACGTCGCCGCTGAGGTTGACCGATGTCCGGGACGGGTTGCCCGCCGAGTCGTCCCGAACGATGTACCGCCCCTCCTCGACCAGCGTCTGGGTATTGATCTTCGAGACCGTGCCCTCGGTACTGTTCGCGATCCAAATGTACGAGAACGTGTCGTCGGCCATCATCCCGCCCCCACAACCGACTCCGCCGTCGGGGGAGGCGAGATCAAACTTGATGTCGCCCGTCGCGGAGCTCCCCACCGCGGTGTCGGTCTGCGCGACGCCCGAGCTGGAATCCCCGTCCGGAGTCGCCGTGCTCGTGGCGCCCGTCCCCGTGCTGGGCGCGTCCGTCCCCCCCGAGTTGGACGCGGTTACGGTGATCCCCATCGATCCCGCGTCTTCGGCCTCGATGTTGTCCGCATCGCCACAACCGCCGACTGCGACCGCCAGCCCCATCAACAGCAGGCCGATCTCGCGCGTCGTCGACTTCCGTTTTCCCTCGCCGCCCACGACATCATCGTCGCACTCCGCGGGTGACGCTGTCCATTGCGGCTCCGAGGCTCGAACACCAGCGCCACCCCTCCTGACGGTGCCGACTCGGACGACGATGGAGGCGAGGACGCGCAGGCTTCGCGACGCCGAGGCCGGGGTCCTACAATGGTCCGCAAGCGCGTGCACGCGCGGGAGCCGGACCGTTCCGAGACCCTGACAATTTCGTCACACCTTGTTGGATTGAATAAATCGCCTTCGCGATGCAACCGATCGAACCCGGTGGCGACTGACACGGGGCCACCGTAATATTCTTGTGGCGCTTAGAGGATTGGACTGATGAAAACTAGAAGACGATTGGCTATGAACGGCCTGGCCGCCGCAAAACGGAGCGAGCGATGGTAGTGGGTTTGAGTTCCGCTCTCCTCGCGATGGCGGCATCCGCGACCGCGCCGGAACCGACGACGGCCGCCCCACCCCCGGCGCCCACGGCTCAGCCACCAGCGCCTACCCCTCAGGCTCCGCCGCCCGCCACTCAGGCTCCGCCGCCCGCCACTGCGCCGCCAGCTCGGACGCCAGCCCCCGCACCCACGGTCACCCGCGAAGAGCCTCCGAGCGGTTTGGGATTCTTGATTGCAGGACCGGTGGCGGTCGCACTCGGCGTGCCGTTCTCGATCCTCGGCAGCGACGCATGGCGAACCAGCTGCGGCCCCACAAACAGCGACGTCGAATGCAGTGGGGGCACCATCCGCTCCGTTGCGAGCCATACGGTTTCACTGCTTTCATACGGCACCGGCATCGCATTGACCGCGGCTGGAGGGCAACGCTACGGGAAGTACTCCGCGGCACGAGATGCACGCGAGCGCGGCCATGTCTACGATCGTTCCGGCCTCGTGCTGACAGGAGCCATCCTGTTTCCGGCCTCATTGATCGGAATGGTGACCGCCCGGACCCTCTATTGGATCCCAACGCCACAGTGCGAAACGGAGATCTGTGTGAAGACCTATCAGCGCTCCTCCACGGCGGTCGTGGCTGGCTTTGCGCTGGCGGCAAGCGCGAGTGCAGGCCTGATGTTCTACGGCTCGTCGTACAAGAACTGGGTCCGGAAGAACGTACGGCTGTCCGTCGCCCCCAACATCGGCCGAGGCTCCGGCGGTCTCGTGCTTCGGGGGGAATTCTAATGCGGCCTGGAACATCCCGAGTACTGCTGACGATCTCGGTCTTGTGCATCGCGTCCAACGGATGCGTGCGCTGGGGTTCCGAAGAAGAGGAAGAGCAAGACAGCCAAGGCGGGGGCTGTGGCAGCAGCTCCTCGGCCCCATCCGATGACGGCTTCACGAGCGATCCCACGTCCCCCATGGACGACGACGACGACATGGACGAGAGCGGCACGCGTGGCAGCGGCGGCGACCCTACGGTTCCCGACCTGCCGCAGTGGCCGACGCCGTGGCCGCTGGACGAGGATGCCGCGGTCGTCGTCTGGGGTAAGACAGGGATCCCCACCAAAAACCTCGACCTTGTCCGCAACATCTACCTGTCCTTGGCGGCGGGTGGCGAGCCGGGCTCATCCTCGACGAGCACCGGGGGTTCAACAGCGGGCACCTCGAGTTCCACCGACGGCACAACCGGATCCGCAGACACCGACGCCACGACAACGACCGGCGGAGTCGACACCGACAGCACCACTGGAGGCGCAGCCAGCAGCACCACGGGAGGAACAACAGACGGGGACACCTACGGCGACACCGACGGACCCGGCGGAGACACCGATGGGGACACCGACGGCACCGGGCCAGATCCTCTCGCAGGTGTGAACGTCCTTTGGGTCGCCGACTGCGACCCACGCAGTGACGCTGTGGGATGTCTAGCGGGCAACGTGCAGCCCTACTTTGCAATGGTCGACACCATCGGAAGCATCGACTTCAAGCTCCTCTCGGAAGTCGATCCCCTGGCGTATGACGTCGTCGTAGCGGATTTTTGCGGCCCCGTGAGCGCCACTGCGGTCGGCGAGATGCTCGGCGAAGGCGCTCACGTCTTGGTGCTCGGAGACACCTGGTGTGTCCGGGACGGACAAACAAGCGCAGCGGCAGCGAACGAACTGCTCGAACACATCGGCACGCGCTTTGATGGTGCCGAGCTCTACAACCACGGTTTCCTCGTCCCGGAGGCGCGACGCATCGGGATCTTGGAGGGAATCGAAAGCATCGATGCCTGGGGCGTCGGACTGCAGGGCCTGGGGGCAGAGTTTGACGAACTCTTGGGGACCTCCGCCGGCACGCTGCTGAGCTCACGGAACTAGGCGGTGGGAATGATGTTTGGTCTTAAACTACAGCGAACAACGCTCTTCATCTTCGGTCTGCACCTCGTGGCTTGCGACCCTTCGGAGGACGGCGGATTCTCCGACACCGACGGAGCCGACACCAGCGAGTCAGGGTCCGACTCCGTTGCGGACGGGACAACAGGAGACCCCGAGGCACCACCCGATGAAGGTTTTCGGGTGTTCCCAAAGTACATGTTACAAGACGTCCAGGCCGTCGTGACGATGGTGGCCGAGGGCGAGGAGGAAGCCATCCCCTGTCCGGCGGACACCCTCGTGGCAGGCGGGTATCTCTGTGACACCAGCCCGCTCTTCACGGCGGACGAGGTCACGATATGGGTGGAGCGGGACGGGTTTGAGCCGGCTCAGCGGGCCGCGTCGATCGAAGCCCTGACCCTCCAACTGCTCGAGGTTCACCTCAGCGTCGAGGGCGGACCCACCGGGGTCTGGAGCGACTGCACGAGCCTCGATACCTTCGCCAGCTGTGCGGACGTCTGCGCTGCAGCGGAGATGGTCTGCGTACCCGCCTCATGCGCGGTCGGGGAAGACTCCGATGCGCTCGCCACCTCCTGGGCGTTCGGGGCGCTCGACTGCACGGACGAGGGCCTGCTCGCCCCGACCCAGTCCTGCAACGAAGAGCTTCCCGAGCCCAGCATGGATGCTCAGGCCGTTCGCTGCTGCTGCGAGAGCTGAAGCGACACCGCTGGAAAGCGGGCTCGGGTATCAGAAACACGACGAAAAGCGGGCGGCTCCATCGAGCCGCCCGCTGCGATCCAGATGCGCGGATCTCAGTGCGTCGCCAACGTCGAGCGCCCGCCGATCGTGCGCTGCGCCCCTGTTCGCCTTCCCTGGCGTTCGAGCATCAGCATCGCGTCGATGTCGAGCTCGCCTCCGGGCCTCAGGATCTGAGGCACGTCTTGCGGGGCGAGGGGCCCCGACCCCGCGGCGGGTTGGCACACCGGGCCTTCACACGGCGTGCCGGCGAGGAACTCCTCCATCACCTGGGCGCGGTGAGGAAGGAAGCTGTTCGTGAGCGCGTCCGAGATGGGGAAGCACTGCTGTCCATCGCCGCACGACTCGGTCGTGAACTCCATCGTGTGGGTGAACCCGGCAGAGTTCGGCGCCGTCACGCCGTTGCCGAGGTCGGCCCCATTGCTCTGCTGGTGACAGCCAATGCAAGCACCCGCGAAGCGAGCACGGTTGGCGATGTCGGTCGGCGTGAGGGCCGAGCCGAGGTCGTCGAGCCGAGTCTGCATCTCGGACTCGAAGTCTCCAGTCCCGATTGCGAGCTGCAACGCATAGTCGGAAACGAAGTCATCACGGCTCTCCGCGGCCCGGCATTCTGCGGAGATTGGGAAGCTCATCGCGTCCGGTTCGTCGGTGAGCAAGCCTTCCATGGCGTCGAGGAAGCTCTCGCGGCACTCGGGACCAAGAGGAGTCTCGAGTGCGTCGTTGAAGTGGTCGCCCACAGGGCTGTCTGCGACCGGAACCTGAACCACACCCACGCGCGGGACGATTCCGAAGAAGCTGTGCTCGACCAGCTTGAACTCGCGAAGCGTCCACGGGAACTGGTCGAAGTTGTTCGTCCGCACCTGCCCCGTGCCGAACGAATAGAGGTCGGCATTGACGAATGGGCCGAAGCCGGCCGCCTCCAGATCGGGATGGCCAATGAAGAACGCTCGGATCAACTCCCAGCGACGCGCGATCGGGTCTTCGACCTCGTTCATGTTGGCCCAGAACTCGACCAGCGGACGACACGCGTCCAGCCCACACTCGGGACTGGGGTTGGGGATCTGGGCCTCGAAGATCGTGAACATCCGCCCCTGCGTGTTGTTCGCGAGGACGATTCGCTGCTGGCCACAGTGCGCACCGTCGGCCGGAGCGAGGTCGAACCGGTTGCTGATCGAGATCGGGAACCACTCGTCGATGTTGTCGATCTGGTTGGCCTCGATGCGCGGGCACTCGAGCGGGTAGCCGTTGATCGCACCGAAGTCGCTCCCGTCTCCGGGGCCTCCGCCGCCCCCTGTCGTGCCTCCGCCGAACGTCTCGCCAAAGGTCTCCCCGAAACCCCCGCTGCTTCCGAAGAAGCCCCCGCTGGTCCCGAACGACTCGGTGTCCCCGAAGGAGTCACCACCCCCAAAGGAGGAGGTGCTGACCGATCCTCCGACTTCACCTCCGCTGATGAAGCCCCCACTGTCGAAGCCTCCGGTTCCCCCGGTCGCAGTGGCGCTGGCGGTCCCGGGGGTGGTGGCGGTCCCAGGACTGATGAACCCAGCGCTGTCGAATCCGCTGCTGCCTGATGTGCCAAAGCCGCCAGAGTCTCCTCCACCCCCAAAGCAGACCCCTTCGAGGTCGGGCCCGCAGTCCGCGAGCATCCCGTCCGCAAACGTACACACCTCGCCGGTCTCGAAGCTGCAGACTTGTGTCGGAGACGGCACGGCCTGGCTCCCTGGATCGCACTCCGTTCCATCCTCGGTGCAGGCAAAACAGAACTCAAACTCAGGCGTGCACACAAACTGGGGCTGGCACCCCAGCGGTCCGCACGCGGCCTCCTCGCAGTCAGGGTCGGGCTGGCAATCCGACACCACACCGGTCGCGACGTCGAGTTGGCACAGGTCGGTGAAGTTGCAGACCAGCTCGATCGGCTCATCCGTCGCCCCTTGCGTCACCTCGCATTGGTCGAGGTCTCCGGTGCACATCACGCACAGGTCGAACTCCGTGTCGCACAGCTCGACCGCGTCACAGCCCAGCGGGTGACATCCGGCATCCGCGCATTCGTCCCCTACCACAGGTTCGCAATCGGAGACCGCGTTGCCCTCGAACGTGCAGACCTCGCCCGATCCATCGAACGCGCACACCGCGTGAGCTCCTGGCGGCAGCCCGGAGTTGGGACAAGCCGTCCCCTCCCCGTTGCACGCAAAGCACTGCGTGTCGTTGGCTGCGCAGAAGAACCGTTGGTCGCACCCGAGCAACCCGCACGGCTCCTCATTCGTGTTGGTGAACGCTGGATCCGGCAGCTCGTCGTCGCAATGCTGCCCATTCGGGAACATCCCCTCTTCACCCGTCGCATACGTATCGATCATCCGCTGATACGTCAGCCTGGGCGTCGGGAAATAGCCAGCATTGAGGGCAGCTCGACGAAGGATTCGGCGCATGGTGAACGGCGCCAGAACCTCTGGGTTGGTCTCGAAGATCGACAGGCGAGGGTCGAGTTCAACGGGCTCACAGACCGCGGCAAGTTCACCGACCCGATGTTCCGGACCAGGGGCCAAGTCGGCCAGCGACTCTGTTTCTGCAGATTCAGTGCCGCACGCGCCAAGCAGCAAGGCGCAACACCAGACAGGGGATAGTAGAACGGTTACACGACCACACTTCGACATATCGCTTCTCAATCCTTCCGAACGTCTCAACAGATGGCAAACGACGACGACCCGCGCGGCATCTCCCACGAGCACGGGTGTCGAACACAACCTGTGAATCTGAATGCCGGGATCCTGATCAATCCGTGGCAAAAAGTGACCGTTTGCTCTCGCTTAATGAACCACGCACAACAGCTCCGTCGGTTTCCTCCGACCACGACGAATCAGTCGAAAACTCGAGCGGCACTATGCTGATTCCGGTCAGCCCGTTCGCTATCCCGACGGGCCCGGGATCCATTGCACTGGCAGATGGTCGTACCCACTTTTGCCGTGGTGAATTCCGGGCAGCCCGTCCACATCCAGGAAGAGCGCGACGCCGAGTCGGGCACATGCGACGGCCCCCCCCCCTTCGGCACGTCAGTCGCCCCCAACAAGAGGCGTCTCAGCTCCGCCCCAACACCGGAGCCGCGCGTCGTCGCCGCTCATCCAGCGGCACTCGCGCGGCTAACAACAGGTTGTCGGGTGACGATTGCGGTCTTGTGGAGCGTCGGACGACGTCAGACCGTGACGACGATCTTTCCGGTGTGCGTGTTGGCTTCCATGTAGCGGTGGGCCTCGGCGATCTCGGCAAGGGTGAACCGGCGCTCCGCGAGCTGCGGGGACAGTGCGCCGCTCGCCAGTCCTTCGTAGACGAAGCTCTTTCCGCGAGCGAGGCGCTCGGGGTTCCCGGAGATCTCGAACAGGGTGTAGCCGCGAATGCTCAGGCCCTTGCCCAGAGCCGCAAACAGCGGATACGGGGTCGGCTCCGTCGACAGCGCCCCATACTCGAAGATCGTACCGCCGCTTGCGGTCGCATTGGCAAGCGCCTCCAACCCGGGACCTCCGATCGGGTCGAACACGAGTTGGGCCCCATTGCCGTCTGTGAGCGCGGAGACAGCCTCCGCGAGGTCCTCGTCATCCGTCACGACGACGTGGTCCGCCCCCGCGTCCAACAACCCCTGCTTCTTCGCGGCTCCGCGGGTGGTCGCAATCGCCGTAGCTCCCACAGACTTGGCGATCTGGATCGCGGCGATCCCCACGCTGCTGCTGGCCGCCGTGATCAACACCGTCTGCCCCGACGACAGCTTCCCGTGCTCGATCAGGGCTCCGAACGCGGTGAGGTACTGCATCCAGATCGACGTGCCCTGGGCAGCCGTCAACGCCTCGGGGTAGCTCGCCACGGCCGTCGCCGGGACGATTGCACTTTCGCCATACACCCCGTGCGTTCCCATGGAGAAGGCGGGGATCGTGCTGACACGGTCACCAACCGCTACGCCCTCGACCTCCGCACCAACGGCGTCGACCACCCCTGCTGCCTCGTACCCCAGCCGCGAAGGCAACGTGGGTGCCTCCAGGTACTGCCCCTCGCGGAACATCACCTCGGCCCGGTTGAGACCGAGCGCTTCCACCCGAAGCCGAACCTCCCCCGTCCCCGGCTCTGCCAGTGGCACCGAATCGATCTGCAGGACGGATGCACCGCCGGTCTCATGAAAACGCACCACCTTGGTCTCTGGATTGGTCATCGAGGCCGTACGATAGCCACAGGCCAAAGAACCGCAAGTACGCACATAACCCAACCCAGGGAACAGGAAGTATACCGCTGAACACCCCCGCAAGAGGCAAGCGAAGATGCGACACACACGATACGACCACAACTACGGCTGCGTGATTGAGGCAGCCCTCGAGACGATCGGAGGCAAGTGGAAGGGGGTGATTCTCCACCACTTGATGTCCGGCACGAAACGCTTCAACGAGTTGCGCCGCCTCATGCCCGCCGTCACCCAGCGGGTACTGACAGCCCAGCTACGCAGCCTCGAAGCCAACGGAATCGTCCACAGAGAGGTCTTCGCCGAAGTCCCCTCACGCGTCGAGTACTCCATCACCGAGTTCGGCCGCACCCTCGAACCCGTCCTCGAGTCCCTGCGCGCGTGGGGCAGAGAGTATCTCGACCGGCTTGATCGTGAGCCGCAGGGCGCTGGGGTGGATGTCTCCGCGGAGCGCACGGTTCATCATGGCTCGCCGGGGTGAATGATGTGGCGGTCGCGTTCTCGGGCCGCGGACAGAACCCGGGGCAGAAATCCGCACGAGCGCGTAGGCGGGCAGATTTTTCTTCATCCGTTTTCGCCGCCCCGGGTCCACGCTGTAGGCGTGGCTTGGTCACGCACACTCCTTGTCCTTCTGATCACGCTGGCGGCGGGATGCCACCGCCATTCAGACTCGCTCTGCGACGACGAGGGCGTGTGTCGATGCGCCGGTGCGGAGGTCTGCGAGGTGGACTGCGAAGGCCCCGGGTGCGCGGTCGACTGCGACGCGCTCAACGTCTGCGATGCCACCTGCGAGAGCGACTGCGCTGTCGACTGCACGGATCTGGATGACTGCGACGTGGCGTGCACCGACGACTGCCATATCGACTGCGACTCGTTGTCGACCTGCCAGGCGCAGTGCGGCGAGCGGTGTGACTACAGCTGCCGCAACTCCAGCGACTGCGACGTGGTGGTGGGCGACGCCTCGAGCGTGGACTGTCAGTCGGTGGGAAGCTGCAGCGTGGACTGCGAAGGTGGGTGCGAGGTGGACTGCGGCAACGCGGGCGCGTGCGACATTCGGTGCGTAGACGCCGAAGGAACGGTGAGCGAGCCCGAGCTGTTCGACGGCTCCCGATACGTGTGTGGGTGAGGGTAGAACCGAAGCGAACTCAACCATTGGACCCAAACCCCGGTCCGCGCGTAGAAGTGTTTCAATGCTGGAACGCGTGACGGCCCTCGCCATCGTTTTTTCTGCTCTCGCGTGCGGCGGAAAGCCGGTGGAGCCCCCTGTCGCATCCGCGGAGTCGCACGCGAGTCCCGCTGTTCTTGCCGCCACGAACGTCAGCCTGACGTCCTTTCACGTCGGCATGTGGTGTCCACCCGTGCCGCCCGGGATGGAGCCGCCCCCGAACGGCGAGTTGCCGGTCAACATGCGCCAGGCGAATCCATGCGTCTCTTCGTACATCGAGCTCGCGCTGGTCGACTGCCCCGAAGGTGCTGTTGTCGCGGTGACCGCGGTTCGTCTCCTCGACGATGGAAAGCCGGTCTCAGAACTGACCGCCGAGGACCGCTCGATTCAGATCGACCCCACGACCTACGCTGGTTGGGATGGAGTCGTCCCTCCGCAATCCGAGTTCACCGCGATGTTCACCCTCGCAAAGGTGGACGGGACCTCCCGGTCGATCGACCTGTTGCCCAAAGGAGGCGGAGACTCGTTCTCGATCGAAATCGACGTTGCGATCGACGGGGCCGTGCAGCGACTGCGTTCGAAGCAGTTCTCGAGCCCGTGACACAGGCACGTGCCTGAGAAAGGTCGTCGATCGCGACAGAGGTCTCGACCTCCTCAGGACCGAAGCGCGGGCCGTTGTGTCCAACGAAGTTTGGCGCCCCAGACCGGCCCCACCGACAGTCCCGCGAGGGGGCGTCCCTAGGTGCAGGTTGTGTGCAGAACGCCGTCAGCGGACGGCCGTGCAAGGCACGAGGAGCGACGCAATGTCGTTCGGTGGCGGTGTGATGCAGGCGGCCTGCATCTAGGGACGCCCCTTAGTGAGACTGGAGCGCCGCGAGCATCTGATACGCGTGCGGCTGGGTGAGATAGTAGACGGTGGTGTCGATGCGGCTAACCCCGAGCACCCCAGGTTTCCCGAGCTGGCAGACCATAGTGGGCATTGGACAGCCGTTTGCCGGCCCGACTTCGAGGAGCTTCAACCGGAAAGGGGTTTCCCGACCGGGCCCGCCGCCCAAAAGCACGAGCAAACGCCGCGGCTCCAACCACGCGCCCCGAGAAAGTCGCTCACTCGAGGGCATTCGTCGCGGCGAGTTGCGCCCGAGCTTCCGCCACATCGGGATGCTCCGCGCCCAACGCCGCAGCCAGCCCATCAACCCCAGCGCGCATCTTGGCCAAGCCCTGCTTCCGCTGGCCGGCCTTCACCCATGCTTCGCCAAGGTTGACCCGCGCAGCGGCGGTGTTGGGATGTCCCTCCCCGAGCGCTGTACTCCAGATGCGCTCGGCCTCCGACAACGCCTCCGCCGCGCCCGCATGATCACCCTTCCCGGCCAACGCAGCGCCGAGGTTGAACTGCACGAGGCCCACGAGCGGATGGTCGGCGCCACGGCTGGCCACCCGAATCTCGAGCGCCCGCCGGAGCCGGGCTTCGGCCTCGGCGTAGCGCTCCAGCCGGATCAGCGCCCCGGCGCCGTTGCTGAGGTTGTACGCAAGCTCGGCGTGGTCGGGTCCGTAGGCCTTCTCTCGAAGCCGACCCGCGCGTTCGTTGAGGGCAAGCGTGTCGACGGGTCGGTCCTGCATCATCCGGACTTCGCCGAGGTTCGTGAGGGCATCAGCGAGTTCGAAGGAGTCCGAGCCGTAGATCGCCTCGAGAGTCGCCAACGCGGCTTCCAACTGCTGCGCCGCGTCCTCAGCTCGGCCCAGGGATCCATAAACGATCGCAAGGTTATCCCGTGACGCGGCGACCCGAGGATGCTCCGGGCCCCACAGCTCGATCTCGATCGCCAGCGAACGTTCGACGTGGGGCAGGCCGTCCTCGGCGCGTCCAAGTTGTTGGAGCAGACCACCGACGTGTTCGTGGGCCTCGGCGACGCTGGGGTCCCTCTCTTGGTAGCTCTGTTCGTACAGAGCGAGGCCCCGTTGAGCGTGCTCGAGGGCGGTCTTGGGGTCGCCCTCGTTCTCGAGCGCCGACGCCAATCGCATCTCGAGTCGCCCGTGCAGCTCGGGAGGCGAGCCGAGCTTGGCGAGCATTCCCTCGGCGAGCTTGGTCCATCGCCGACGAGCAGCG
This sequence comes from Nannocystales bacterium, assembly GCA_050633305.1. Classification (GTDB taxonomy): domain Bacteria; phylum Myxococcota_A; class Polyangia; order Nannocystales; family Nannocystaceae; genus CAJXVA01. The sequence goes on along the minus strand of JBOEGF010000038.1, from coordinate 78,055 downwards.
GGGTTGCTGCCATCGGTACCGGCGTAGCCCATGAGCTCCAACGCGGCCTCGGTCGCCCTGTACTCGTCACCAGAGGCGAGCCACTTCGTCATCGACTCCGTCAGTCCCGCCTCCGCCTGTTCGACCTTTCCTTCGGCATGATCGATCCGGGCCAGCCCGAACAACGCGTCGGCCTCGGAGGGCTCGTGCTGGAGTGCCTGGGCCTCCTTGAGCGCCTCCACGTACATGGTTCGGGCCGGCCCGAGCCGCCCTGCGCGATACTCCAGCATGGCGGTGGCGGAGGCCTCCTCGAGCGCGACGAGGCGTGCGGGCCCGTCTTGTCCCGCGGGCAACTGACTGTTGCGCTCCAGCCACTCGGTGTCCTCGCACAGGGTTAGAGCCGGCAGCGTCGTGACCAAGGCCGCGGCGGACGGCCGATCCTCGTCAGAGCTGGCGAGGGTATCGGCGAGTGACCGCAGCCGGATCGCGGCAGCATCGTAGCAACGCAGTCGAACCTGCAACAGCGCCTCCGACTGCTCGCCACGCACGCGCGTCGCCTGACACGCCGTCGCCCGCTCGTGCGACCAGTGCTCGGCCCACCCATCCAGGTCGGCCAGCACAGACGCCTCCATCCCCCGGACATGCTCCCGGGCATCATCCGTGTAGGCCGCCTTCACGCGGCCCCGGTACGGCTCGTCCCACAGCTCAGCCCGCAGAGTTTCCGGGAGAGCGCACTCGACCGCGGTCGCGGCTGGGGTCCGCTGTGCACCGAAGCCGTAGGCTGCAGTAAGCGCCACAACCCCGCCAACAGCTCCGACGATGCCAGCCCGTCTTCGGGCCACGCGGCGGAGATCGAGTTCCGCCAGGAGGGCCTCCATCGACGGATAGCGATCCTCTGGTCGAGCGGACAACCCACGCGCCAGGACCCGCCGCAGCCGCGGGGCGCTCCCGGATCCCGTCGGGACCTGAGTCACGATCTCACCGCCTTCGATCGCGCTCAGAACCGACGCCCGAGTGTTCCCGGCGAATGGACGGGTGCCGTAGAGCGCCTCGAACAGTGAGACACAGAAGGCGAACTGGTCGCTGTTGGCCGAGGCCGACTCCCCGCGATGCTGCTCGGGTGCCATGTAGGCCGGCGTGCCGACGACGGCCCGCGTCGCGGTGAGACGCTCGATCGGAGAGTCCATCGAGTCGCCTTCGGTTTCCTCGGTCGGTGTGATGACATCCGGGGCGGCGAGTCCGAAGTCGAGGACGACGACCCGACCATCGTCGCCCAACATCACGTTTCCGGGCTTGAAGTCGCGGTGGACGATCCCCGCATCGTGGGCCGCTGCCAGCCCTGACCCCGCGTCTCGAAAGACTGACACCACCTCGCGCCATGGCGGGCGGTCCTCCATCCAGACGTCGAGGGGACGGCCGTCCACAAACTCCATCGCGATGAACACCCTCTCGGCGACCTGTCCAACCTCGTAGACCGTAGCCACGTTGGGGTGAGTGAGCTTCGCAAGCGCTCGAGCTTCTCGGCGCATTCGGGCGCGGGCGCGCTGCTGAGACTCGTCGAGGCCCCCACGCAGGACCTTGATCGCAACCTTGCGGTCGAGTTCCGGGTCGAACGCGGAGTACACGGTGCCCATCGCCCCTGCGCCAACCTGCTCGAGCAGGGTGAAGCGACCGAACTGCGGGCGTTCTTCGGTCGTCCCAAAAAGCCCTGCCGACACGTTCGCCAGCGCGCGTGCGGCATCGACAGAGTCAACCGCTGCACGCTCGGGAAGCACATCGTCGCTGGGTGGGGCTCCTTCGGGCATCGCGGCAACGCCACATCATACTGCCCGATCGCTCGACCGAAGAGAGGCTCGTGAGGCGAGCCTAGGGTTGCCTCGCAGGTCTCCGACCGGGTGTTCGTGGCCGCTACCTGCCCTTGCTCGCCGACTCCCATCGGGGGTTGTCTGGCGGTGGCGGCAAATCGATCGCGAGCGGACGCTCCCTCGGTGCCGGTGCAGGCTTCGGAAGATCGGCATCGGTCGGAATGGGGGTGCCGCGCAGGGCACCGGTGGGCGCGGCCTCCCCATAGCCACCGATCACGTTCAACCCTGCGGCCCGGAGCGAGCGTCGGATTGCCCCCTCCAGGCTCGCTGCAACGAGAGCGCCATCGCGGTAGAGCCCCACCCACGACAAGACGGCGTGCTGCGCAGGCGTGGCCAGGTCGAACCAGTCGCGCTTCTTGTATTGGCTCATATGCGCCAAAGGAACCGCCCCGTGGGAGGTGTTGATCACAACGTCCCAGTAGATGCGGTGGTCTCTGTACTCCGCCATCAAGTCGGTGAGGTTCCACCCCTCGAAGAACGCCTCCTCGAGCCCGGCTTCCTTGAGCCCGACGCGGACCTGAACCCCACGAACATCACGCAGCCTGACGAACGCACGGACACCGCCGGGGCGCTCCAGATGGATCTTCCCCGCCCCACGGTCAAAGGTGTACTTGCCCAGTTCGGTCTCGATCATCGAGACGCCACCACCATCGTGAACCGTGAACCGCCCTCCCCGCACGCGGCTTCGGAACGCCCGGTATCCCAACCCCCCCAAGGCGGCCGGTACGACGAAGGTAAGGAGCCAGCTCATCAAGGGACCCAGGGTACCGCGCCAAGCGGTCCCGTATTCCAGAGCAAATCGGATGAAGGCGAGGCGATCGGCCCCAGAGCGCTGGCCGGCCGGTTCGCATCGTGCGGCAGACCGGCGAATCAGGGTCGCAGGTACGCGAGCAGGTCGCGGCAAGCCTGTGACGCTGCGCTCGTGGAGCCCGACTTGGCGGCTTGGTCCACACAGTACGCAGCGGCGTTCTCAGAGACTCGCTTCGCCTCTGCGGCGGTCTCATCACAACTGGCGTGTGGACCAAGGCCGTCGAGCACCTCGTCGTGGAAGTGCAGAGCAGTCCACGCTGCTCGTAGCGCCGCGCCCTGACGTAGTTCTGCGTCCGGGTACTCCTTGAGAGACACGATCTCCGCGTGGAGTTCTGCGAACGCCTCGAACCTCTCGGCCACGGCTTGGGTGCCAATCGGTTGGGGAGCGGCGAGGTATGCCTCGAGGTGAGCATCGACTCGCGCAAGGCGCCCCGACCCGACCACACGCAGGAAGGACCGTCGGGCTTCAGGGTCGGCGGGTCTCACCCGCAAGACTTCGCGCCGACACACGTACGACGACTCGCACCCCACCAGGCTCAAGGCGTCGGAGAGCTCGGCTTGGGCCGCCGCGGCGGAGGCGACATCACGAGGTCGGGGAACAACGCTGCCCAGCAACGCAGGCCCGCACGGTCCGACGCGCCGCGCGTCCTCCTCGAACGTGAGGCACATACCGTGGGCGTTGGGGTTCGCGCAGGAGTCGTTCCACATCCGCACCGCGGACGCGATCCGAGCCTCGAGAGTCTGCGCGAGTTGCTCCTGATCGACCGGCGCGGAGACGGGCTGCGAGGAGACAGCGTCGACCCGGGACTGCCCGGGGGCGCCACATGCCGCGAGACCCGCGAGCACTCCGCCCCACAACCTTCGCACACTGGCCTCGAGCCCCACCACAGGGGGTTTCGTGGCACGGGCCAACGTCGATGTTTCGTGCCTGTATCGCAGGCGCCACCGCTCGTACGGTCGATTACGAAGAATCCGCTCAATAATTCTCATCGGTTTTCGGGGTCGCGGAACACCGATCCTGTGACATGGCCAGACGACAGCAGGCGTGGAGCATGTGCATGGGGCTTTGGCTCCTCTCGGGCTGCTACGAGGGGAACTCGGCCGAACTCGAGGATGCCGAGAGCACGGACTCGTCGACGGATGGCGTGGGCGAAGAGGGGGATGGCTCTGATTCGGACGCCGAGACCCCAGAGCTGAGCTGTGAGGACGGAACCCCGGGCCCCCGATCGCTCCGACTCCTGACCCGCGCCGAATACGCGAACACGATGGCGGACCTTCTGGGGATCGAACCTCCGGATGTGGCGAGCGTTCCGCTGGAGCCGCGAGTCGAGGGATACGACAACAACGCCGACGCATCCCTGGTGACCGCGCGACACGTCGAGGCGTACATGACGCTGGCCCAGGCCGCGGCGACGGTTGCGGTCGATTCGGACGCGGCGGGGTTGGCCGGATGCATGCCCGCCGACCCGGGTTGCGCCCGCTCCTTTGTGGAGAGCTTTGGTGCTCGAGCGCTGCGACGACCGCTGACCGAGGACGAGGTCGAGCACTACGTGGCGCAGTTCGACAGCGACGCGGCGGACGGTGACTTCTACGAAGGCATGCGGATGGGCATCGAGGCCATGCTCATCTCGCCCGGGTTCCTCTACCGCTCGGAGATGGGTGAATCCGTCGGCGCGGGCTTGTTCCGCCTGACGGAGTGGGAAACAGCATCGCTGCTCTCGTACACGTTCGTCGGCTCCATGCCGGACCCGGAGCTGATGGCCGCCGCGGCGGATGGCACGCTGTCCGAGGCCGAGGGCATTGCCGAGCAGGCCCGCCGCTTGCTGGATAGCCCCCGCGGTCGAGAGCGCATCACCATGTTCGCAACCCAGTGGCTGGAGACGACCACGCTTCAATCCGCCAACAAGGACCTGGAGGTGTATCCGGAGTTCAGCGACGAGGTTCGTCTGGCGATGATCGAGGAGGAGCGACGCTTCGTGGAGCACGTGGTGTTCGACTCGGAGCAGAGCGTCGAGGAGCTGTTCACGGCGGAGTACACCTTTGCCAACGATGCGCTCGCGAGCTTCTACGGACTTCCCTCACCCGGCTCGCAGGAGCTGGTGCGGGTTGACTTTCCCGATGGCTATGAGCGGGGCGGCCTGCTCACCCTCGGCAGTTTCCTCGCCTCGCACGCGCATGCCAACGAAACCTCTCCGGTCGGCCGCGGGGTGACCGTTCGAGAGCGGTTGATGTGTCAGCCACTCAGCCCACCGCCACCAGATGTCGACGCGACACCACCGGACGTCGACCCGAACGCGACCACGCGTGAACGCTACGGCCAGCACTCCGCCGACCCCGCCTGCGCCGGGTGTCACGCGTACATCGACCCGATTGGCTTCGGCTTCGAAGGCTTCGATGGTGTCGGCGCATTCCGAACGCAGGAGAACGGCATGAACGTCGATGAGAGCGGGAGCGTCGAGGCGCTGATCGACGCCGAGGGCAACGCCACCTCCGTTCCCTTCAACGGTGCTCGCGAGCTTGGACAAGTGCTCGGTGCCAACGGAGAGGTTCAAGCCTGCGTGTTGGAGCACTACTTCCACTTCGTCAGCGGTCGCTCTGACCTCAGCGAGGACGAGTGCACGCTGGAACAGCTGGGCGAGCGGCTCGAGGAGTCCGGCGGCAACCTGCACGAGGCCTTCATCGACCTCACCCAACTCGAATCCTTCACCCTTCGCACGGAGAACTCGAAATGAACCGCTCTCGTCGTCGCATGCTTCAACTCCTCGCCTCCGCGGGGGTCGCAACGCCGCTTGGCACGATGTTCGGACGCAACGCTGCCGCGGCGCCTTCCGACGTCAAGGCGCTGTTCGTCTACGTGCCAGACGGGGTCATCCCTTCGCTGTGGCACCCGACGGGCTCCGGTGGAAACCTGGTGCTCCCGTCGATGTCGGAGCCGTTGGCACCGGTTGTGGACGACCTCGTGTTCGTCCGCGGGCTCGACATGTACGCCGGAGGTGCAACACACGAAGGCGGCGTCGCCAAAGTGCTCACGGGTGACTCGGACGTCTCGCTCGACGTTTTCCTGGGGGAGGAGACCGGTGGCGGGCTGGCGCACCGCTCGGTGCAACTGGGCGTTGGCAGCACGTTCCAAGGCGGCGGCGACAAGCTGATCTCGTACATCAGCGGCAGTCCCATCTCTCCCGACGACGACCCGATCAACGCGTTCGACCGGCTCTTCTCCGGATTGACCCCAGCCAAGGGCGGCGGAGGCAAAGGACCCACGCTCGAGCAGCTCCGTGCGGGAAGTGTGCTGGACAGCGCGATGGACGACATCGACCGCCTGCAGTCGGTCTTGGGATCCGCCGAGCGCGAGAAACTGGATGTGCACCTCGACGCGCTGCGGGAGGTCGAGCAACGCGTCACGGGCCAGATCACCGCGTCGTGCGACAAGGTGGTCTGGAACGAAGAGGGCTACGCCAACAGCGACGCCGACAACTACCCCACCACCTACCACCGCGAGGACAACTTCGGACTGATCGGCAAACTCCAGATGGACCAGCTGACCTTGGCGCTCGGCTGTGGCGTGACCCGGGTGGGAACGCTGAGTTGGTCCCACGCGGTCAGCCCCACGCGGATTCCGGAGACGGGCGCGACGCGAGCCAACCACGACGCTTCGCACTACGGCTCGGACATCGCAGGTGAGATCGCGAACGACTTCATCGCGCATCGGCGGTGGTTCATGGAGCAGTTCACGTACTTGCTGGAGCGCATGCGAAGCATCCCCGACACGGGTGGAAGCCTGCTCGACAACTCCATCGTCTTCCTGTGCACGGAGATCAACGACGGCAACCTGCACGATCACTCCGACATGCCCTTCGTCCTGGCAGGCGGAGCTTGCGGGCAGCTGGAGACCGGGCGCAGCCTCGATTATCGAGGGACTGCGGGTGGAGAGAACGAAGCCCACACCAAGCTGCTGGTCAGCATCTCGAAGATGATGGGTGTGGACATCGACACGTTCGGCTACGACGGCACCGGGCCGGGCGGACTCGACGGGCTGTAGCGTCGCAGACCGCGTTCGAACCGGGCGTCGAGCGGACGCTTGAACTCAGTCGAGCTTGACCAGGAATGCTCCGGTTTCATCGCTGCCCGAGACATAGACGTCGCAGGCAGCGTCGATCTCCATGTCCAGTCCCCAATAGCCTTCGATCACGGCGGAGGCGATCACGTCACCGTCGAGGCTGCGACGCTGTACGCGGTCTCGTCCCAACACCGCAAGATCGCCACTGGGCCCGATCGCGACTTGTTGAGCGAAGAAACCGAGTTCGATCGTGTCGATGACGTTCCCGTCGGCGTCATAGTGGTCGAGCGCCCCTCCGTTCCCAAGCTCGGTGTCCAACGCAAGCCACGCGCCTCCCGCCCCATCCGCAGCGACACCTTGTGCGCCCTCCCGACCCGCGACCGGGGCGACCCACTCCACGGCGCCATCAGAGCTCAGCCGGACCAACAGGGGCGTCCCGTTGTTGTTGCTGTGCGCCGCGAGAAAGTAGCCGCCATCGGGGTCTGGCGTCGCATCCGCCACGAACTCGTCGCCCCCGTGGTCATACGAGTCTGAGAAGAGTTGCAGCCCTTGCTCGTCGAAGGTTCGGAAGCGCAGGTCCTGGTCGCTGCCTGCGAACAGGAGGCTGCCGTCGCTTCCGATCGCGACTCCGCCGGCATGTTCGATTTCCTTGAAGACATGCTCGAAGACCACCTCCCCCTTCCCATCGAGTCCCATCATTCGGGCGGTGGAGTAGTCCTCCGTCCCCGCGAAGACCGTGAGTGGTCCGGCAGCAACACTGTGGAGTCGGAGCCCCCCTTCTCCCAGATCCGTCGATGTCTCGGCAGACCACAACTCCACCCCCTCGAGATCGTGAGCGCGGATCTGCGTGCTCCCGCCGAATCCAGTGGCGACCCACACGACTTGCTCACCAGAGACCGATACGGACTCGCCCCGCTCGCGGTCCCCATCCGCCACGCGCCAAAGCTCAGTCAGGTCGCCCGGCTCCCCGCATGGATTCGGAAGCGGCGGCTCTCCGGTGGATGAAGAGTCGCTGCCCGAGGAGTCGCTACCCGAAGAGCTACCCGAAGAACTTCCCGACGAGCTTCCGCTCGATGTTCCATCGCCCGACGACGAGCTGCTCGTGCCCGGCGGAGGAGTCGTATCGGTCGTGGAACTGGTCTCCGCTCCAGCGGTGGTGCTGGCGTCGCCCGAATCCGTCTCGTCTGCGCTGCTCGGGCCGCATGCCACCACGCACGCCACCGCAGGGATCAACACTGCCTTCATGTTCGTAAAGCCATCCATGCTCCTATAGTGTCGACCGCGCCGCGTTCACTCGGGTCTGGGAGAAGATTCTTTTCAGATGGCGCCAACGGTCCAAGATCGACCTCCCAGACGGCAACTGCCACGGAGCGGCCCCAGCGCTTCCCGCGCGGGTTGCGTCCGCAGCCTTGTGTTCGTGTTTGTGCCGTGCGGCCCCCATAGGGGCTCAAGCGGGCCCGCTCCCGGTGCGATGCAACCTGGGAATTCCGGACATGTCGACCCCCGATACCGATTCCGAAAGCTGGTTCCAACAACTCAATCCGCTGCGAGATGGGACTCCCGATGAAGCCCGCTCGGGTCGGCTCGTGGTGCTCCTGTCGTTGATCGTGGCCGGTGCCGCGATGACGTACGAGATTCTGTACGTGATCATGCAAATGTGGCTACCGGTCGTCGCGGTGGGGCTCACCATCGCGCTCGCGATCGGCATCGCGCTCGGTTTCAAGTACCGACCGAACGTGCCTGCCGCTGCACATGCTCTGGCGGGCGCCGCGTTCATCGCCCTGTTCGGCGTCACGTGGGCGACCGGCGGGCTTCAATCGGTCGCGATCGCGTGGTTCCTCGTCGTCCCGATGCTCGGGGCGCTGCTCAACGGTCGACGCACTGGGCTCGTCTGGGCAGGCGTCACCCTGACCTGGATGACTGTGCTGTATGGACTCCATCTCACCGGGTACGAGACGCCTAACGGGATGCCTGTCGCCTTCCGTTCTCTCTTCGACTACGCCGCGCCCGCCGGACTCATCGCCTGCGCGTTCTCCTTCGTGTGGAGCTACGAACTGTCCCGCGAAGAGGCGATGGAGAAGCTCTGCGAGGCCCGAGATGAAGCGACCCGCGCTCACAAACACGCCCGCGCCGTGCTGGACAACGTCGGCGAAGGCTTGGTCCTCGTTCGAGGCGACGGTTCTCTACAGCCCGCTCGGTCGGCAGCTCTGGAACGATGGTTTGGAGCCCCGGCGGACGACGCGAACGTCTGGGACGTCCTACGGACTCAGGACAATCGACTCGCCGACATGGTCGAGGTTGGATGGGATCAGGTCACCTCAGGTTGGCTGCCGGTCGAGGTCGCCCTCGACCAGCTCCCGACTCGTCTCGAGACCGACGGCCAAGTGCTCCAGCTCCAGTGGAGCCCCGCTGGCGACGACGGCGAGGTCATGTTCGTGGCGACCGACGTCACGGCGCAGATGCAGGCCGAGGAAGAACGCCGCGAACAAGAAGAGCTCGTCAACATCCTCGCTCGCATCGGTCGCAGTCGACAGCAGGTGCAAGACTTTGCGGCCGATGCTCGACGAATCGTCGACGCTCTGCAGTCTCGCGAAGGCACCGCGGTGCAGGAGCGCCGCTGGATCCACACGCTCAAGGGCAACTCGGCCGTCATGGGACTGGGACGTCTTGCTCGCTCGCTTCACGTCCTGGAAACGCGTGTCGAGGACGAACGGCGTGAGCCCAACGCTGCCGAGCGAGCGGAGCTCGACGAGCAGTGGACCCGCATCGAGAGCCGCATCTCGGAGATCGTTGGTACAGAGGAGGAGAACACCATCCGCGTTCCCGCCGCCGAACTCGACAACACGATTCACCTCGTGGTGTCCGGGGAATCACGCGACCAGGTGGCGGCCAAGATGGAGTCGTGGACCTGGGACGATGCGGGGAATCGGATGGGCCACCTTGGCGACCAGGCCAAGCGTCTCGCGCAGCAGTTGGACAAGTCGATCGAGGTTTCCGTCGAGAGCGAGGGCGTCCGAACGCCCCCAACCCAAGCTTGGCGAGAGCTGTGGACGTCGATGGTCCACCTGGTGCGCAACGCCGTCGACCATGGACTCGAACAGGACCGTGGTGCGGCAGGGAAGTCCGGGCCAGGCAAGCTCACCCTCCTCGCCGAGCGTGTTGCGCAGACCGTCCAGCTCGAGGTTCGTGACGACGGTGCAGGCATCGACTGGGGCAAACTCGAGGCCAAGGCACGAGAGCAAGGCCGAACCCTGACCACCGACACAGAACGGGTCGCTTGGCTGTTCTCGGACGGGGTGACCTCCCGCGACGAGGTCAGCGAACTCTCGGGGCGCGGCGTTGGAACATCCGCCGTCCTCGAACTGGTCACCTCACTCGGGGGCACCATTCACATCGATACCGAGCTTGGCCAGTTCACGCGGTTCGTCCTTGCCCTGCCTCTGCAGTCGGAGCAGTCCGCAGCCAACACCGTGGGCACAGCCCAGTCGGCGTGAACTCGGATGTCGCCGTAGCGAACAGCACCTAGGACGGTGACCGACCGTGCCGGAACAGACCTGCGAACTCGGGCGGCCCCACCATCATGCCGAGGAACTCCGGAGTCGTGGGAAGAGCCTCGAACGCGGAACGGCCCTCTCGGGCGGCCTCCGGGCTGCTCCAGACCATCGTGTCGACGAACAGCGCCTCGTCGCCTGCCGACACGCTTGTGGTGGAGGAGAGCAGCCCGGGGATCGTCCCCGCCTCACGGATCAAGGTCTGTTTGATCGCCTCGAAGTCGCCGAGCTTCGCCGGGTCGATGCGGTACGCGATGATTTCGGTGAATGTCGTCATGGTCGATGAGACGATCTGTCTGTTCCCGACGTGACCGCGTTTTTTCCGGTCACGCCGGCGTGGGTCCGGACGTCTCATCAGACATGCTCCACAAACGCGTTCTCCTGGCTGTGCTCGCGGGTTTTGTCGCCTGTCTCGTCGTCGGTACCCTTGTCGCGATGGCGATGGGCCCCTTCATTGCGCCCAGATTCGGGGCGCACATCCGGGATCCGAACACCGACGGCCTGCTCATGCCCGCGCTGCTTGCTGGCTACGCGGTGGTCGCGGCGGGCCTCGTGTGGCTGCAACGCATTGCCCCTCCCGCCGGCGTGGCGATCGCGGTCCGCCGAGGCCTCGTGCTCGGTCTCGTCGTCTTCGTTGGCGACCATCTCGTGACGGCTGGGTGGTCTCGTCTCGATGCGCTCGCCATGCTCGTATCCGGGGTCGCAGACGCCCTCGCTGTCGCCTTCGCCGCGTGGGCGTGTCACACGGTTCTCGGAGCGCAACGTGTCCCCGCCTGACTTCTCCGCGGTCACCCACGCCCTCGTCGCGCAAGCCGTCGATGGAGACACCGCGTCCATGCGGACCCTGTTGAGCACCCTCCAGCCGGGGCTGCACGGCCTCGCCCTTCGGATGCTCGGCAACCGTGACGACGCTGCCGATGCACTACAGGAGTGTCTGCTCCGTATCGTGACTCGGCTGTCTACCTACCGCGCCGAGTCCAAGTTCTCGACGTGGGCATGGACCCTGGCCGTGCGTTCGTTCCTCGACTTCCGCCGCGGGGTGGCCCGCCAGGCGCGACTCTCCTTCGACGCGTTCGCCGAGGACCTCGGCAAGGGCATGGAGGATGCATCGGCCCCCCGCCCCGAGGACCGCGTGTATCTGCAGCAGGTCAAGGTCGGGTGCGGCCGAGCGTTGCTGCAGTGTCTCGACGGCGACCATCGCGTGGCCTACGTCTTGGTCGAGATCATGGGATTCGAACCCAGCGATGCTGCGGTCGTCTGCGACGTCCCCGGCCCGACGTTCCGCAAACGTCTCAGTCGCGCCCGAGCCCGGGTTCGGGACCATCTGAATACGAACTGCGGTGTCGCCAACGCCGACGCTGCCTGTCGCTGCAGCAGACGTCTGCCCCGTGCCCGAGCGTTGGGACGGCTGCACCCCGACGACGCGATGCAGGTCTCGGTTGCCGCGCTGACCAAGACCCTCGACGGCGCGGCGAGCTTGGCCGCCTACTACCGACGCGATCGCCAAGCCACGGTTCCCGAGCACGCGCTCGAGCAGGTACTCGCGGCCGTATCGGGGGCTTGAGGACGACGCGGGGTTTGGCGACTTCCACACCTACGACTCCACGGAACGGGACAAAAACGCTGCTCCCGATGCGGCGCTTGACGTACCCGCAGGTCGATTGCGGCTGGGAACTACTCCTCGCGACAGTCGCTGTAGTTGGCCATGCTCATCCGAAGCCCGCTCAGGACGTCGTACACACGATCTTCTCCCACCGCATCGGACACCGCCGTGTATGCGTCGGCTGCCCGCTGGAGCTCGTTGCGGTAGTAGCGTTCGACAGGGCTGCCTTCGCCGGCGGCTGGTGCATCCAACATGCCCGCGCGCTCTTTGGCGATGAGCTGCCTGGATTCGATGAGGTCGCTGGGTACGGCTTTGTTGAGGATCTCGGCCTGCATTGCACCCACGGAGAGCCCAGCGGCCCCCTCCTCGTCGCCGGTCGCGTCAATGTAGATCGCTTGGAGTCGGTCTCTGCCCCGCTCGCTCGCGGCGTCGAGAGCCTGACTCATCGCAGCCGTTTCCTGCGACGTCAGGCCGAGCTTCTCGACCTTGGCGTCGGTGACGTATTCCCCCGATGGGAGCGTCGCAGGCACGCCGAACGAGAGTTCGCAGTTCTCGGCAGCTTGGCGGAGCTGCTCCGGCGTCGGGTTGTACATCTTCTGCAGGAACTCTCGGTTCTCGTCCGCGCTGATCCCATCATCGTGGTTCTCGGCCGAGGCCTGCGCGGTTTCCAGTTCGGCCTCCAACTGCCGGACCCGCGCCCGGAGATCGGAGACCAACACAGTGTCGGCGACAGGCTGGGCCTTCGCACGTCGGCTCGACTGTCCAAGGACGACTTTGTCGGAAGTGCGGGAACGCGTCGAGGACGGAGCATGGGCTGCATCGGCATGCGCGACGCGTCCCGCGTCGACCTCGGTGCTGCCATGCTCGTTGGCAAGCACGACGCGGCCCTCGTACACGGTGACGACTGTGACGGTGGCCAGTGCGGCACCAAGAGACATGGATCGGAGGCGTTGCTTCTGCGTGTTCATGATGATCTCGACTTCGAAACTGGTGCCGGTGACCCGCACATCAGCGGTCGGCGTGCGAACGACGAACGGGTCACCCGGTTCGACTCGGTAGAAGACCCGGCCCCGAGCTTGGTCGACGGCGGCTCCGCTGGCGTCGACGGCCCAGGTGATGTCGGATCCTGGTTCGAGCACCGCGACGCTCCGGTCTCCGGTCCTCACCGTGCGACGCTCAGCGATGCTCTGAGCGCTTCCCGTGTCGGTGGCTCTCAGGCTTCGACTCGCCAGGAACAAGGTCGCGACGGCAGCTGCCGCGAGCGCGACCCCCAGGATCCACCGACGCGGCCTCGACGGCGGCGTATCGAGAGCGCCGGCCTCGGCCTCCAGGCGGCGCCGGATCCGTTGACGGCGAGCATCCTCGACAGGCTCGACCTCGCGAGCGGGATTGAGCATTTGCGCGAGCGCGGGGTCGATGGGCTCGAGTTCATCCGTGCTCATGTTGGCTCTCTTCCGCCGAGGCAAGGTGGGCATGCACGAGCTTCCTGGCTCTGCGCAGATGGGAGTAGAGCGTGTTGGGCGGGCACCCAAGGACCTCGGAGATCTGAGGGACAGAAAACCCGTCGAGCTCGTACATCACGAATGTGGCGCGACGTTCGTAGTCCAGGGTGTCCAGTGCCTGCTGGACTCGCGCGAGTTGGTGCCGGGCCCCCGCCTGCGACTCGAGGTCCACACCCTGTTCAAGCTCCACGGATTCCACCAGCCTCAGCCGCGCCGAACCGCGCCGAAGATGATCTCTTGCGACGCGATAGGCGATGCCAAACAGCCACGGACGAAGCGGCCGGGTGGTGTCGAAGGTGTGGAGCTTGCGATGGACGACGAGAAACAGCTCGTGCGCAGCGTCGTCGACCTCCGCATCCCGCACGCCGAGCCGGCGCAGGGTTGCGATGACCCAGTCGAGCTGGGCTTCGTAGAGGTCGGCGAGCGTCATCGAAGGACTTCGAGAGGGGATTGGGCCGAGCCCCTAAGATCCTTGCGGCAGACGGGAAAAAAATCGTGCGCTATGGCGTGGAACCCGCGGACGGTCCCTCGCCGTCGGAGCGGATGTGACAACAACGGGTTCCTGCCCCGGGGCGCTGAACAATACGAGGGGACATCAATCCCCGCCGCAGCCCCCGCAACTCGATCCACAACTCGAGCCGCAACTCGAGCCGCAGCTCGACGAATCCGACCCACTGTCGGACCCCCCGCCATCGAACATCCCATCGAGCCAGCCGCCCGAGTCGCTGCCGGAGTCGAAAACTCCCGTGCTCGTGGTGGGTTCGCAGATGTCACTCGAGTAGTCGTGTCCGTCGAACACCACAGCATCCGGGTCGGCGGGGACCTCCATTGCGCTGTCGGGATCGAGAGCGGAGGACGAGGAGGGGTCGATCCCCTGCTCCCCCAGCAGCAACACGTCGTGCCCCGACTCGTCGACCAAGGTCACTTGTTGGGCATGCACCCCGTGATCGTGCATCAGCTCCGACCACAGCCACGCGTGGAAGAACACGTCGCCGAACCCGTGGTAACCCCCGAAAAGAGGATCGGAGTGACCGCCCCAATCGCTGTCGTAGTCGATCTGGTCGTCGGCCGAGCTCCGCCGACGCGAAGGCCGGAGCAGCTTGGTGTGGAAGGTCTCCGCGATGTCATCCACACCGATGTGCCGCGCCAAGGCTCCCTTGACCTGATGAACGAATGCATCAAATGCACTTCGTCGCTCGGCAACGTAGGTGTTGTGGGCGGCCTGGCTGGCGAACAGTGAGCCGAGCTGCTTCTTCGCCGTGTTGGCGTCGACAGCAGACGCCGGGGTCCGCAAGGCTCCGTTGATCTTCAGCACCACGGGGTGCTCGCCCGGCGCGTGGGTGCGGGTGATTTCGATCTGCACCAGATACTTGAGCGCGGCATCCTCGTATTCGAGCACCAACGTGATCGTCTCGAAGGGCTTCCCAGAAAACTGAGAGGCCTCGGCCATCTCGAACGTCTTCATCGCATCGGCAAGATCGTCGGGGCGGCCTTTTCGGTCGAAGTAGAAGTCTTTGCCGTCCCTCGCGAGGCGAACGATGTTGGTGACCCCGACGCTTCGCAGCGCGATGTTGACCTGCTGGAGAACGCTGACCGCCGTGAAGGTCTCGATCTCCTTCTGCTCGCCCGCCAGCCCCGCGGTCATGTAGTAGAAGAATTTCGCGAACGCCTTGGACGGCTTGACGCGGCGAAGCTCAGTGGCGGCGGAGGGGTCGAAGGAGATTTCGGAGGCGAAATACATGGTTCATGCGGGTGGCGCTTCGCAGGCGCCACAGTCTGCTCGAGGTGCGAGTTCGGCCGCCTTGCCCCACCACACGGGGTCGGGCGGGCCGAAGTGGAGATTGTACAGGCGCAGCGTCTCGCGAAACCGACGATGGTTGAGTTCGCCGGAGCCGCCCGGGTCGTGGTGTACGAAGCGGCCGAAGTACCGCTGGCACAACGCGTTGTATTCCCGGGTGCACAAAATGACCTCGTGCCACGCGTTGTCGATCCGCGGACTCGGGGTGAGGCCCTCGGTGGACAATCCGGTCAACGCAAGGAACCGCAGGACCTCACGTATTCCTCGGCGCGCTCCATCGGGGTCGACGTCGCAAGCCACCCGGAGTTTCTCCAGCAGCACGGGTTTCGCGGTCAACAGCGCATCCGCGGCTTCGTCCGCGTCGAACTTCAGCACGGACGAGACCATACGCGACGGCGTGCGGGTTGAACCAGCACGTCAGCCGACCGCTGACTGGGAGATCACCAGGATCCGAAACCGAGACCACCCGTCGGGAACATCGGGCCGCTGAGGCCGTGCCCCCAGCGAAAGCGGACGGGCCGCGTGCACGGTGGAACGCATCGGCGGGCAGTGGACCTGTGGATCGGTGGAGCTCGCGACGGCGTCGCGCTGGGCTATCCTGGTTCGCCGTGGAGCCGGAGTCCCTTGTCGAGGCGTATGAACGCGGCGAACTTGCCGATGTTCGGGAGCTCGCGCCTGCGGTTCGCTACCGCGTGTACCTTCAGATCGCGGCCCGACGACTGTCGCTGAAGCTCCGTCCCCTGTTGCGCGCGCTCTTCGAACTGGAACTCGTCTACCGACTCCGCGACGACGACGACCTGGATGACGACGGCGACCACTTCGAGAATATCTATCTGTGTGGAGCCTTGTTGTTCGACCTCGGCGTCGTCGAGGATGTCGAGCTTCTTGCGCGAGCCAAGTTCTCCCGCGACATGGACTTGGGCACGGGGTTCGACATCCATTGTCTGTTCGGCGCAGGCGTCGACGAGACGCTCGACTACCTGAGCTCGCTGAGCACAGATTGGGCCAAGGAAGCACACGAGTACGCCCGCCACTGCCACGCGGCAGGTGATCTTGACAACCTTGCGGACTGGCGCGCGGGTGTCTCCCACTACTTCTCGTTGGAGCCGCGAGCCGGGGGTCGACCAGACCGCCCCGCGTGACGGCCGCGAGATCGCGGTCGAGCAGGCGGACACGGACGGCGCGTGCACCGTCCGACGACGAGCCGGACACTGTGTTTCGTGCGCTCACGTCGGCGGGGTGGCGGTCGCCCGACCGGAGTGAAGCGGGCTGAAGCCGTGCTTCGGGGACGTTGCGCGTTCCGAGGCCGAGAGGAGACCATGTACACTGACAGTGGGTCCGAGGATGGTCCGGTGGAAAACCATGGCGTGTTTTATGGCCGCGGCGCTCGGAGTTGAGGCGTGCGGAGACTCGGAGTCCGCCGACAGCGATCTGGGTACGGATTTCTCTAGCACGGGCTCATCCTCGACGATCACCGACCCGACCACGGGGTCTTCTCCGGTCGACCCCCCGGAGGAGCCGGCCAGGCCTGACCCCTCCTTGTGCGCCGCGGAGAACCGAGCGCCCGCACACCCGTCGGTCCTCTTCGACATCGAGCTCCACTGCTCCGACTTCGCTCTGGGACACGATGGTGTCAGCGTCACGAGCGATGATCAGCATGCGTTCGTATCGACGTCCCACGGACGCGCCTCCGCGATCTTTGTCGTCGATGAGACAGGAGCAACCGCTCTCCCACAACCTTGGGCGAACTTCCGCGCAGGAGCGTCCTTCGCACTCCACCCCGACGGCACCCTCCTCATTCCCGACGAGTCCGCGACCGGAAGCGGAGAGCGTCGGTTTGAGCTGTGGGAGTACGACAGTGGTTGGACCCACGAAACGCTCTTCCTGACCGAAGGTCGTGAGGACATCGTGGGCTTCGACGTCTCCGGCTCGCGCATGGATCTATGGCTCAGCCATCCCGATTCCACCATCGAGCGCCGGAGCTCCGACCAGGATTGGGCGCCAGGCCCCGTGGACCCACCGGCGGTGACTTGGGCATTCGGCCTGGATCGCGACGGAGAACCGCTCGCTGCTAGCAGCGTCGGAGTCGGCGCGGACGGCTGGTCGCTGATGCTCGATGGAGCCCCTGTCTACACAGCGTCGGGTGCGGCACCTCGATCGCTCTGGCTTGCACAGGACCCGAAGCCCCTCGAGGAGGACGCGCCTCGGGCTGTCGTGATGACCGGCGAGCCCGAGACGCTTCGCCTTCACCGTTCCGGCAACTCCGACCTGGCGCTGCCCAACACAGCACGCGCACCATGGTCGTGCCCTGACCTTCAATGCGACGAGAGTTGCTTCGAGGATGGATCAGGCCGACTTGGTGACAGCGCTGCGCTGGGGCGTACGGCCGATGCGACGATCTGGGGCGCCTACGTACACGTCGAGCTCTCCCTTCTCCTCGTGCAAGAGCCGCCGGACATGTGCGCGTCGGTCGGTTCTTGCGAATGCCAACGTGAAATCGGGAGGGACGAGACAGACATCGAGTTGCGACTCGTGGGCGTTCGGCCCGACGACACGGTGATCCCGAGCGTCACGTTGACGGACCTCGACCTCCGCGTTTACGGGTCGGAGTTCGACACCTTGTTGGAGATGAGTGCGAGCGCAAACAGACTCGCGATCGTGGCCCGTGCCGGGCGCGACGGGCTTCGAGTGCTCATGGTCGACCCGTCAGTCGTGAACTGAAGGTTCAGGCATGACCGCCACCGGGGCTGTCGAACACGAAGAGACACTGGTATCCGCGCTCGGGCATGCGGGAGTCCACCGTTCTCATGCTCCACTACGGCGTTTCGGCCAAGGGCAGGGTCACGTGGTCGACGACGTCGGCGTTCTACACGGCCGACTCGGGCGGCGTGCGCACGGCGGATTGGTTCGCAGTCAGAGAAACTGCTGTACGCGTTTGACCAGAGCCGAACGCTACGGGTGGTGGACGACGGCGTGCCTGCATTGGGGGCCCACTGCCTCGGCGGTCGCCTCGGGCATCCTTTTCGCCTGCCCACATCGTAGGCAACCGGAGACTCCTCGCCTTCTCGAACGCGCGCACTCTCAAAGGCATCCTCCGGCGCCTGCGGGCCTCCGACGATAGGGGTAGCAGGCGGGGCGGCCACGAGCGCCCCCAACAGCATTCCGATGACGTTCATCTCGAAACGCAGCGTAGCAGCGCGCCAGCCTTCGACGAGTCCATCGGCGGCGCGGTGAGAGCTGCGCCACTTCGCCGTGTCGTGCACCGTGCCCCTAGGTCGTCGGGTGGGCGAGGACGCCCAGAACACCGATGAACAATCTCCAACGAAGCACCCCCCTTTTCCTTCTCGCCTGTCTCGCCCTTGCCGGTCGTGACGACACCGACCCTGCACTCGACGACGCTGACGCGTTCGAGCAGAGCGACGACGAGGACGAGGCCCCTGCAGCGGTCTCCAACCACGTGGCTTTCGATCCCGACTCCGTCGACGTGTCGAGTTGGGTGGAGTGCAGGCCGTGACGTCGCAGATATGCGCCGAGGTCGGCCTCGTTCAGCCCGCCGGTCTCCATGACCGACTGGACTTTTTCCTGTCGCCGTGACTGCGCCGCGGCCCCTCATGTTCCTGATCATGCTTGCCTTGAAGGCAACCGAATCCACCATGGTCTTCGTCTCTTTTCTCGCCCCCGTCTGCCGTAGGCTCCGGCTCTACGCCGTCGCCCGGTTCGTGCGGCAACTACCCTGACAGAGGGGCTAGAGAACTTCGAAATAGCAACCTGGGACCACGTCGGCGTCCGCCAGTGCGCAGTCGAGCGGCACCTCACCAACGCACATCGATGGTTCCCACTCACAACCCACAAGACTCGAGCAGCTGGCCTCGTCGGCGTCGACGCATTCGGCTGAGACTCCAACACATCCGCCGGTTGTACATCCCTCGCCAAGGGGGCACTGGCCAGAGCTTCGCTCCGCGCAAGCAAGAGGTGCTCCGGCAACGTCGACGGCCTCGAAGTCGTAGACGGTATTGTCCTTCTTGAGCGTGAGTTCGTTTCCGTCTACGCAGTACTGAAACTGGCCGACGGCCCCGCTACCGATGTGAAGCAGCGAGCCGGAGTAATCCCATTCAACGGGTCCGGTTTCCTGGTTCGCGACAACGGTACTGCACCGACAGCTATCGCAGTCGGATTCCCGGCATGATCCACCTTCCGAAGTCGTGTCGGACGAGTACGCAAATGGACTCTCCGCAGGAAAGTAGGTGACATTTTCACACCGCGTCGGCATGCAGTCGCCAGGAATCGTTGTCGTCTCGGAGAACGATTCGGAGGCGACCATCGTCGCCTCCCCACCTGCGCGAAAATCGAACCGAAGGTCTCGTCTCCCACCGTGCGAGGTTGTAGAAGGGCATTGGCCGGATTGCCCGAGAGACGTCTGGTAGGAGATCAGCGCCGGGCTCGTTCGGGTTCCGACGAAACGCCAGGTCCCCAAGACGTCACCGCTGCACGCCGTGAAGTCCGCCGGGGTCTCGAGGTCGGGGCATGCCGAACAATCACAGGTGAGTTTCCCGTCTTCGCAAACAGAGGTTCCGGCGGAGGCACCGAACTCTCCACAGTCGCAGCTACGCCCCTCGGCGTCACAAGGGTCCAGGGGTTCTGGAGGTGGGGTGGAGGACGACTCGGAGCTTGATTGTACGCCAAAGCTCTCCTCCTCGGGAGCGGCGCAGCCCAGCACGCCCGAGACCAACGCCCCCGAAACCAACGCCAGAGACAGAACCGTCGTCGATGTTCCTCGATACGACCGATGGCTCGGTTGGCCGCTCGGGATTCGTACGCTCTTCAAGAGCGCGCGGAAAGCGGTCGCGGGCGAGGTCCCTTGCGGCTGATGGCGTCCAAGTTTTCGACGTCTGTTCATCTCATCCGAGTCCCGAAGCAACGTTCAGCCACAGGCTCGCCGGAGCCCGAACCAGGTCAGTTGCCGCAGCAACGGAAACGTTCCGCATTTTTTGGCCTTGCGCGCTCCTCGGGCCAAACCGGTCTCGCCGGGCCCTCAGCACTGCTTCCGCACCAGGTCCTGCGCGACCAACTCGTCCAATCGTTACGCCCTCAGCCCTCGCTCGGCTTGTCGCCGCCCGTTGTGATGGACGCTCAGGGCTCAGGTGTAGGCCGAACCCGCGCCAGCCAGGCGAAGAACCCGAAGAAGGTGACGGCGAGGATCGGGAGCGCTGTCGGAGCAGCCCCGTCCGCGGTGACGTTCATCGCAAGCACACCTGCCGCCATCAAGCCGCGCACGACGGCGTAGATCCGGGCGTTCTTCAGCCATTTGTCCTGCCCACGCATGAACCGGCTGCAGGCGAAGGCGAGGACAAAGTCCAGTGGCACGAACGCCAGCGACAGCGGGTTGTTCTGGAAGCCGGTCTCCTGAGTCATGAGGTGTAGACCCCACAGGACGCAGCCGAGGACGGCGAAGAGCAAGGAGGGCCACAGGGCGAACCTGCCGAGGCCCTCGAGGGTGAACCCCATACGGAGTTTCCCCGTTCTCCAGGCGAACCACCCGATCAACGGAATCACAAAATACCAACTCCCTCGGGTCGAGCCGGGACGCGGCTTGACGCCTTGGCGGCCCGCGACCGGGATGGGCGGGCCTGCGAGGGGAACAAGCCCTGAGGGGCTCTCGACCATCACCTCTTGCAGGTACATCCGCATCCGGACGGGCACGAAGAGGGCATCGTAGCGGTTGAGGGGCACATCGTTTTCAGCGCCGAGCAACAGGTCCGCTCCGAGACCGGCGAAAGGTTTGCCGTAGAAGGCCTCTCGCTGGTGCTCACGGATGGTCATACCGTCGCCCTGCGAGCTGAGCTGTTCCTGGATCACACCGCCGAGCGCTTCGTCGATGATGTCTCGCGCTTTGGTCGTGCAGATCGAGTGCACGTAGTCGTGGGCGTAGTGCCGCGCATCGTCGGTGTCGAGTTCCTTCAACCGCGCACGGATCGACTCCGCCTGATCGTGGCTCAGGGCAAGGGCCTGCTTGAAGACATCGCGGTTCTGGCGGACGCCGTAGTTGCCCGCAACCTCCATCAGGTCGCCAGGCGCCTCGAGCCGAAACGTCAGCTGCCCCATGAGGAAGTCCCAAGCAAGCGTTGAGCTCTCCCAGTCGGCCTCTCCGAAGTCGTAGACGAGCTCGTTGTACTTGCCGTTCTCGGTCCACTCCACCATGAGTGTCGCGTGACCGCCCCGGGT
Organism: Nannocystales bacterium; assembly: GCA_050633305.1. Classification (GTDB taxonomy): domain Bacteria; phylum Myxococcota_A; class Polyangia; order Nannocystales; family Nannocystaceae; genus CAJXVA01. The sequence goes on along the minus strand of JBOEGF010000038.1, from coordinate 56,668 downwards.
GTAGATGTGCTCACTGGGGCCGACCGTGACGAGCCAGATGCGCGTCGGGGGATCGGAGGCGGGCGCGGGTTCGGGCTGAGCTTCAGCGTTCGCTTCAACCTCGGCTTCGGCCTCAGCTTGGAGCATCGACGCCTGCGCGACCGAGGTCGTCAGTGTCATGAATGCGAGCGCCCAGATCATGGAGGCGACCGTGCAGAAAAATCGCAGGGAGGTCATGCGTCGCGCGGACGATAGCAGCCGGTGCCTCGACCCCAACCGAGCACCGTCGGCAGATCGGGCGATTCGTGTTGGGCGGGGCTGGACCCGGCTCTGCTAGGCTCGCCAACATGTCGGCGTTTCGCATCATCGGGATGGTTGTGGTCGCGCTCGGGGCTGTGATGGCCGCATTTCCGGGGTGGTTCGAGCCGCTGACGGGGGGACCCGGTCCCGCGGCTGACACCTTTGCGGCCATCGAGCGTCGGATCCGGGGTGGCATGGTCCTGGGGCTCGGATTGGTCCTCATCGCCCGCACCACGCTCCGCCCATGGTCCGTGACCGTCGCGTCGCTGCTGTTCTACGTGCTGCTGGGCGCCCTCCTGGCCCGGATCCTCGGCTTGGTGATCGAAGGCGACGATCCACGGCAGTGGTTGTATGTGGCGTTGGAGGGGGTGCTGCTTGCCCTTGCGGCGTTGTGGTTGTGGCATTCGAGCTCTGGCGGCTGAGGGCAGGGCGCACGGTCTTGGCGCACAGAGCTAGGAAGGTGGCGCGCAAAGACACTGCCGCGGCCACCGATCGTGGCTAGACTTGCCTCGGAGGGGCTCGATGGGCAGCAACCGGGAGTATGCGATCGGCGAAGGTTGGAAGGGCATTCTCGCTGAGGTTGGTGTCGATCACATCGACGTACTCCGCCGGGCCCAGCTACCGGAGGACCTGCTCAACCGCGATAACGTTCGGCTCACCACGGAGTCGTTCGTGCGGTTCTTCGAGGCGCTCGACGACAGTGTGGGCGATTCGAGGTTCTGGGTACGGCTGACGGAGGCCATGACTCCCGAGTACTTCACGCCGCCCGTCTTCGCGTCGCTGTGCAGTCCGAACCTGGCGACGGCCGCGGAGCGACTCTCGCGCTTCAAGCCGCTGATCGGGCCCATCACCCTCGACGTACGCGACAGCCCCGACGGGCTCGAGCTCACGTATCGGTGGAAGGACACCGGGATCCGGCAGCCCGCGTACATGCACGGGATGGAGGCCATGTTCGCGACCAACCTCGCGCGACTGGGGACGCGGCAGCGGGTCCGACCCACCGCGGTCGTGGTCCCTGAGCTGCCCCGAGATCCACAACCCTTCGAGGACTACCTGGGTATCCGGCTGACACGAGGTGATGTCCTTCGTGTGAGCTTCGATGCCGCGGACGCCCACCAGCCCTTCCTCACCGCCAGCCGTGCCATGTGGGACATCTTCGAGCCCGAGTTGCGCAAGCGACTGTCGGACCTCGAGAGCGACGCGACGTTCGCCGAACGCACGCGCGTGGTGCTGATGGAGGCCCTTCCCAGCGGGCAGGTCGGCATGGACAACGTTGCACGCCGACTCGCGGTGAGTTCCCGTACGCTCCAGCGCCGCCTCAAAGACGAGGGCACCACGTTCAAGGCGGTGGTCGACACGACACGAGAAAGCCTGGCCCGCCACTACCTTCATCGCACCGAGCTGAGCGCGACGGAGATTGCGTTTCTGCTTGGGTTCGATGAGGCGACCTCGTTCTTTCGCGCCTTCCAACGATGGACAGGCACGACCCCGGAGGCGCTCCGGCACCAGTCCGCCGCGGCGTCCATCCCGGCCGTCTGAGGCGACTGCTCCGGTGGCGCCCAGAGGTAGGGTTTTGGCGCCCAGGGGCAGCGGCATGACGCCCGCAGATACCTACGTTGAGAGGGTCAGAAGCTGACCTTCTGAGCAACAAGGAGAGTTGAAACGATGGCCCCTGAAAAAGCATTCGGACGACACGGCTGGACACCGCAGCGGCTGGGATCCCTCGCAGGCAAGACCTATGTCATCACCGGTGCCAACGCTGGTGCGGGATTCGAGGCAACACGAGTCCTCTTGTCCAAGGGCGCGAGCGTGGTGATGTTGAACCGCAACGCCGAGAAGTCGACCGCCGCCATCGCGACGCTCAAGGAGGAGTTTGGCAGCGATGCTGACGTCGGGTTCGTGCGCATGGATCTCGCCGTGCTGGACTCCGTACGAGAGGCCGCGGCCGAGGTCATCAAGACCGTGCCGCGCATCGACGCGCTCATCTGCAATGCGGCCATCGCCCAGGTGGCTTCGCAGAAGATCACCGTGGACGGTTTTGAGAGCCAGCTTGGCGTGAACCACTTCGGTCACTTCCTGCTGTGCGGCTCGCTGTTCGAGCGAATCGAAGCCTCGGAAGGCCGCATCGTCGTGGTCGGAAGCAACGCGTACAAGATGGGGCTGAAGACCATCCAGTTCGAAGACCTCAACTTCGACAAGAACTACAGCGCGTGGGATTCGTACGCGCAGAGCAAGCTCGCGCAGATGATGTTTGCGTACGAGCTACAGCGCCGGATTCAGGTCGCGGGCAAGAGCGTTCAGGTCCAGGTGTGTCATCCCGGGGCATCGCGGACGAACCTGTTGCAGGACACCGCCAGCACCTTCAACAAGATCGTCTGGTCGCTCGTCTCCCCGCTCATCGCACAATCCGCGGAGAAGGGTTCGTGGCCCGAAGTCATGTGTGCGACCGAAGAGGGGCTGAAGCCCAACACCCTCTACGGCCCGACAAAGAGGGCCGACACGGTTGGCCCCGTCGACGCCTGCACGCTCGAGGAGCTCGCCCTGAAGCAGGATGTGGCGACGAAACTCTGGGCGGTCTCGGAGGAGAAGACGTCGCTGAGCTGGTCGCTGTAGGCACGCGCGGCGGAACATCCGTGGTGACGGCACCGGAGTGGTCGATACAGCACCGACGCCCGAGGACCGACACCGCGAGTCGGGTCACCCGTTGCCGCGAGTGTTGGGGTCCGCGGCCGATTGGATGAACGACATGATCTCCTCCGTCATCTCCCCCGCGTCGACGGTCTCGGGGATGAAGGCGGCCCGGAACAGGGTGAGCGCGGGGAGAAGCTGCGTGAGGAGATCCAAGTGCGGGTGCTCGGGCCCCACGACGCGCGCGACCGCGTCTTTGAGGTAGTCGAGCGTCAGGCCGTCTTTGACAGCCCGCTCGATACCCGAGTCGGCCCGCATCGCTGCGATGAGGCCAGGGACGAGGTCCGGCTTCTTCGCGGTTGAGGTACAACGGTCGGCCACGTGCGCCCGTAGGTCGGCCACCGGATCCGCGGTGGATTCGATCTCCGCGTCGGGCATCGCCCGGATCGCCTCCGCGAGGAGTGCTTCCTTCGTCGACCAGCGGCGGTAGATCGCACCGGTCCCGCTGCCTGCTCGCTTGGCGACGTCCGAGATCCGCAGCCGGTCGAAACCCACCTCGACGAGGAGCTCGCCAGCGGCTGCGAGAATCGCGTCGGTGCGCTCCGCGTCGCGCTTGCGCCCTCTGGCCTTCTCGGACCGCCGACCTTCGTGCGCCATCGTGGGATGAATCTTATCGGAACTCTTGACTTCCGGAAATGCGGATCCCATACTGGAAACGTCCGATTCCGTAAATGAACGAAAGCCTATGATTTCATTGGCTTAGGTTCGACATGCGCCAACCGGACGCCCACGCGAAAGCAGTCAGACCATGAAAGCCACCATTGTTTACGAAGACCACCAGGGCTCGCTCATCGACGATCCCACCGCCGACGACCTCGAAGTCCGTTGGTACGACGGCTCCTCGCAGCTCACCGGCGAGAGCTTCAACCGACGCCAGGAGGTCATCGCCGATTTCGTCGAGACGTGCGGACGTTCGGGCATCCTCATCGACGCGGTCCAGTTCGGAATGAACGCCCAAGAGTTGGACGTGCAGTGGCGCGATGCCAACACCATCCCTCGCCTCAATGCGGCTGGGGTGAAGAAGCAAGCCCTGGTTGTCCCGGCCGGCTTCCCCCCGATTGGTGCTCCCCCCGCGCCCGAAGGCCCCGCCGACTTCCCGACCGCCTACTTTGCAACGCGGGCTGAGGCCCGAGCTTGGCTGGCGTCGTGATGGTGACCGACCTCCCACCCGCCGAACCCCACGGGGAGCTGCAACCGATCTTCGAGGATGCCTGGTACGTGACCGGCTCCGTCGTCCTCAAGCCGCTGGTCCGACTGATCCGCAACATGGTTGTGGTCCGCCATGACGGCGAACTCACCCTGGTCAACGCGGTCCGACTCGATGCCGCGGGCGAGCGCGCCCTCGATGCACTCGGGAAGGTCGCGCACGTCATGAAGATCGGTGGGCACGGAATGGACGACGTCTACTACGCTGATCGCTACGGCGCGAAACTCTGGGCCGCCGACCCCAAGGAAGGAACCACCGAACTGACAGAAGCGACCGAGCTTCCCTTCCCCGACGCCAGGGTCTTTCGATTCCGCGAAACAACCCAGCCCGAGGGAGCACTCCTGCTCGAGCGCAACGGGGGGCTGCTGGTCACCTGCGACAGCGTGCAACATTGGGTGCCGCACCCCCTCATGTCCATGGGTGCCAAGGTCGTCACTTCGCTGCTCGGCTTCAAACACCCCGCACAGATCGGGCCCCCGTGGCGCAAGATGATGACCCCACCGGGCGGCTCGCTGCGCAACGACTTCGACACCCTTGCCGAGCTGCCGTTCGACAAGCTCATCGGGGGGCACGGAGGGCTGCTCGACGCCGATGCCTCGAATGTGCTCCGCGACTCGATCCAGCGAACATTCGGCTGACAGGGAGTGCTCGGAGCGTGGGGGAGCGCCCCTAGCTCGCCTCCGCAGCGGCGGTGGTCCGTGGGTGCAACTCCATGGAAGCACCCGTGACCTGCTGGAGCGATGCGAACACGGCCTCCTGCAACGCCTCGTCGCGAAAGTGCCCGTACAGCGCTGTGTTGTCGGTCAGCGCTCCAATCCCCTTCTCGTGAGGCGAGGCAAAGAACTTGCCGGAGTCCGATGTTGGACGCGAGAGGACGTCGATGTATCGCTGCGCTGCCTTGGGGACGGAGTGCGCCTGGCCGGCTAGTTTTAGGATCGGTGTCAGGATCTTCAGCACGACTCGCATCGGAAAAGGCAGATATTGCGGCCCGTTCGTTTCGGGGGTTCCCCCCGGCGAGACCGAAAAAACCTTCGCGTCGATGTGGCGGGATTCCAAGCGGCGCGCCAGAGCTGCCGCCCACCACACGGCGAAGGCCTTGAGGGTCGCGAGATCGCCACGGGCGTCGTAGGTCCCCGGTGCCTCTCCCCGAAGGAGCGCCGTCGTTGCTTGGCTCAAGTCGCCCTCATAACGCTCGCTGGCGAGCGCGTGGACGTCTCGCAGCGTCATGCCGCTGAGGGTGCCTCGAGCGGCCTCGGCCCCGGCGATGACGATCGTGGCTCCGGACCGCAGGGCTCCACGGTCGAGCACGTCGAGGGCGATGATGTGGTGCCCGACCAGTGTTGCTGCGTACGCAACGTCGATCGAATCGGCCGTCCGCTCGAGCTCAACCCCACCAACCCTCCCGGCATTGAGTAGGACGTAGTCGAACTTCAGCTCGGGTCGGGCCGCGAACAACAAGCCGAGGGCCTCCCGCGTGGACTCGGCCGACGAGACATCGATGGTCAGCACCTCGAACTTCCCCTCATCGCAGCCACAAAGCTGGGCCAATCGGCTCCTGGCCGCGACCCCCTTCGCCTGAGAGCGAACCGCCAGATAGACCCTGCCGTACGAGGGGTCGAGTCCAAGGAGTCGCGCGGCCTCGAAACCGACGCCGGAGTTCGCCCCGGTGATGAGCGCAGTCTTCGTTGGGTTGGACATGACCTCAGTGTGGTCCTGGACCGCCTCCTGCAAAGCCGCACATTCGCACCACACTGCCCCTCATTCGCACCAGTGTGATAGACACCATCGTGGCCCGCTTCACCGACGTCGACCTGCTCCTCGGGGTGGCCGACGCCGGATCGTTTCGGGGCGCCGCGGCGAAGCTCGGGGTCAACAGCTCCACAATCAGCCGCGGCATCCAACGCCTGGAAGAACACCTGGGCGCACCGCTCCTCATGCGCAACACGAGGAACGTCAAGCTCACCGATGCGGGAGCCGAATACGTGCGCCACGCCAAGCGGGCCGCGGTGAGCCTGGCCGAGGGAGAACGCGCAGTCGCCAACCTCTCGAACGAGGTCGAAGGCACGGTCCGAGTCTCGTGCACAAACGTCGTGGCTCACACGTTCCTGCGCGGCATCATCACCGACTACCTGCGAGACCACCCAGGTGCCAGGGTCGACCTCGTGTTGACGACCCGGCTCGTCAACCCCCTTCTCGACGACGTCGACATCGCGATCCGGGTCGGCCAACGGCTCGTCGACTCCGACCTGCGAAACCGCGTCCTGTTCCGGAGCGAGCTCATTGTCGTCGGCACCCCCGAGGTCGCGTCTCGGCTCCAGGAGGGCGTGCCCGCCCCCGTCGTCGCCTTTCGACGACCTGGCACCAACGAAGAGTACGCGCCCCCCCTGCCCCGGAAAACTCGGTTCTGCGCAGACGACTTCGGGATGGTGCTCGATGCCATCCGAGACGGCGTGGGGCTGGGCATCGTCGACGACGCGCTCGTTCAAGAGGACCTTCAACGCGGGCGATTGGTCAGGGTCCACCACGAGCTCGACCTCGGCCTCGGCCGAATGACGTATTGGGCGGTCTACCCAAAGGCGGGAAGGTTGCCGCCCAGCACCCGAACATTGCTGGATGCGATCACCGCCGCAACGGCCCCCAGTCGGTCCAAGAAAACGCGAGAACGATAGCGCTCACGTTCCGGGCTTCGATTCCCTGCCGCCGGCTCGAGGAGGAGGCTCCTGAGACTCTCTACAATCACGCTTGGCTTCAACGCGCGATCATCGAAGGCTTGCGCTCTGGGCCGTGGTTCGCGTTTGCGTCTGCATCCTCGCGACCTGGACGAGCGACCAGCCCGTCGACTCGTGGGCCCATTGGAGTTGACATACTCCTTCGCTCGGTCCGCCGCGGTACGCCTGTATCGTGGTGGCGTTCGTCGCCGCCGCGCTCGACCTCTCCTGTAACGTCGCCGATCATCGAGCCGCTCGCGCCCTAGCGACGCTCGGACCAGACGGCCTGCAAATCTTGCTGGTGCTACCGCGCCAAGCCGCGGCAACTCGAACCTCGATGCAGCACCGCGGACACACCCCGCCGTTCCTCGAGCCCGATGGCTCGCTCACGCCTGGAAGCATCGCCGAGGTCGTGTCCATGCGTCTGGGAGGCCTCGACCAGTGGGTGATGATCCGCGGCCACGACTGCGGAAACCCACCGCTGATCGTTCTTCATGGCGGACCCGGATTCTCGGAGACACGGCTGTTCCGCCATCACAACGGCGCACTCGAACGCGACTTCACCGTCGTCTACTGGGACCAGCGTGGCACCGCCAAGTCGTACGACGAGACCATCCCTCGGTCCTCGATGACCGTCGAGCAGTTCATCCGCGACCTCGACGAGTTGGTCGACGAAGTGCGTCGTCGCCTGAACCAGAAGAAGGTCACGCTCTTCGGCCACTCGTGGGGCTCGGTGCTGGGCGTGCTGTATGCGTCTCGGTTCCCGGCGAAGGTTGCTTCTTATGTCGGCAGCGGACAGATCGGTGATTGGCCAGATGCCGAGGCTCGGTCCTACGCATACGCTGTGGAGGAGGCCGAGCGTCGGCAGGACCGCCGGGCGCTGCGCGAGCTTCGTGAAATCGGGGCACCGCCGTACGGGGTCGACGAGCTCTGGAGGGAGCGCACGTGCCTGCAACGGTTCGAGGGCAAGCTCGGGGTGAAGCCGTTGTGGAACCTCGCCCGAGTGGTGCTCGCTGGACCCGAGTACACGCTGGGCGACCTCCCACGATTGCTCCACGGCTTTCGCTTCTCACTCGAAGCGATGTGGCCCGAGGTGTCTCGCATCGACCTCACCAAGCTCGTTCCCTCGCTCAAGATCCCCACGTTCTTCTTCCTGGGGCGTCACGATCGCTGGGTCCCGGCCGAGAACAGCACGGCCTTCATAGACGGGCTCCGGGCCCCCTCGAAGACGCTCCTGTGGTTCGAGAATTCAGGGCACGAGCCATTTGTCGACGAACCTGCCAGGTTCAACGCGTCCATGGTCGAGCGCGTGCGACCCGTGTCGCTCGAGAGCAGCCGTTGATTCAACGCGTCGGGATGTCCGAGTACGGGTCAAGCAACGGCACCACGAGGGTACGCGACCACTGGTCGTGCCAGCCCGTGTTGTCCCCCCACAGAAACGACAACCCGTCGAAGGGGACCAATCGGATCAACGTGCGACCGAGGACTTGGCCAACCGAGGGCTTCCCGCCGCGTACGTCGACGACCTTGGTCCCTGTTGCAAACTTCCCTACCGTGCGGCCGAGGAACGTCTCAGGCACCACGTAGGTCAGGAGATAGCCCAGGATCTCTGGGACCCACTGCAAGACGAACCCCTCTGGCTCGAACCCAAGCTCGTCGAACACAGAGAACAGGGCGCTGACGACGACACCAAGCACGATCCCGTCGATCATGAGGTTGCCAAATCTTCGCCCCCGACTCGCCGGAAACGGAGTGTCGTCGATCGGCGGTTGTGACCCTGGCGACCCGCCTTCCGACGGAGGCTGATAGGGGTTGGGTTGGGCTTGCACTGGCTCCATTGGACTCCTGCGAACGGCCGCAGCATCAACTTCGCGGTCGCCTCAGAGTGTCGCACGTGATCGGTGAACGACGTGATTCCGCTTCCGAACACCGTCGCTTTTCCGCCGCAGACATGGACGCACGCACAATCGAGAGGTTTCGTTTCGAATGCGCGAGACGGCCCCGCATTAACGCACCGGAACCTCGCCCGAGAGTCCTTGGAGACGATGTCGAACTTACGTGTGCTCGACGGTGTCTGACCCCAACCGACGGACCCAGCTGTGTTGCGAACGCAGTGAACGCGGGGTACCCCAAGTCCTGACGGACTCCGCACGGAATGCCTGGCACTCGACGGTGCCGGACACGCCGAACGTGATTGCGCTGGCGCGAGTGCCGGCTCTTCCCGTTGACCCCAGATCTCAGCATTCGGCTGCGGACGCAGACGCCTAGCCGGGCGACGTCATCCAGGAACGAACAGCATGAACGAGCACAGTGCCCAATCCACGGAATCCCCTCGACCAACGTGTTCGGCCAAGCCCGCACGTGCGGGGGTCTGCGGCTGTCTCCCCTCATCCCATCGCCAGCGCCGACACGGCATGGGCATCGTGTTGGCCCTGTCCCTCGCGGGCTGCGACGGCGCAGCGGCCTCCGACACCGCGCAAACCAAGCCATCAGCAACCATGGCGGCGGGACCCGAAGCACGCGATGGGGAACACTCGATGGAAGTCTTGGCCGCCCGCTCACCGCTCCCAAAACGGCCGCTGCTCGCGCCGGATCAGCCCTACCAGGTCGTGGTGAAGTTTGCGGACTCCGCTCGCGCGCGTGTCGAGGCGGGGGCGCTCATCAGCGAGAATGGAGTCGACCTCAGCGCTGCCGCGTCGATCACCTCCGACAGCGGACTCGTCTGGGCACCATTGTTCCGAATGGACTCCACCCGAATCGAGGCTCTCGAGGAGCGAGCGAGACAACGAAGCAGACGACAGCAACCCGACCTCAGGGGAGTCTTCACGCTCGAAGGAGACACCGCAGCGGCCGCGCGAGCCGCCACCGCGTTGCAAGAACTCGACACGATCGAGGTGGTGAGCTTCGAGCCCGTGGGCACCCCGCCCCCCGTCGACATCGACCCGCCCACTCCGGACCTCACCGAGTTTCAGTTTTATCGACCGGCCAAAGGCGGCCTCGACGTCGACGGAGCGCGAGAGCTTGGTTTCGATGGCCAAGGCGTTCACATCTGCGACGTCGAGTACTCGTGGTTCAATGAGCACGAGGCCTACAACGACGGCCAAGTTGAGGCTGAGGCCGGGCAAACGATCTCCCCCAACGCCGCCAACATCACCACCCCAGACCACGGTACGGCGGTCCTCGGCATTCTGGTTGGAGGCGACGACGGATACGGGATCACAGGAATCGCTCCGGCGAGCACCGTGACGCTCTACCCGGAGCTGACGACACAGGAGGGGAACCGACGAGCGGGTGCCATCCTGAGCGCGGCTTCCGAATCGTCACCCGGAGACGTCATCCTGCTCGAGATGCAGAACACGGGACTCGAAGCACCGGGAGCAGGCGGCCCGGCGGAGCTCACCGAGTCGGTTTGGTTGGCGACGCGCATGGCGGTTGACGCGGGGATGGTCGTCGTTGCCGCCGCAGGCAACGGCGGGCTTCCGCTCGACGGCGAAGGGTTCACCACCTATCGCGAGCGCGGCGACAGTGGTGCCATCATTGTGGGGGCGGGCATCCCAGGTACCCGCGAATGGGCGACCTTCAGCAGCTACGGCGCTCGGGTAGACGTGCAAGCGTGGGGAGAGAGCACCTTCACGGCAGGCTACGGGGACTACGAGGAATACGGCGCGGACGAAAACCAGCGCTACACCTCCGGGTTCGGAGGCACGAGCGCGGCCAGTGCGATGGTCGCTGGAGCCGCCGCCCTCGTTCAGCAGTCCGCAATCGAAGAGCTGGGTCAGCCGCTCAGCTCCCAGCAGATGCGTGCGATCTTCAAGACCACCGGGCTTCCGCAGCCCAAGAACAGCAACAACATTGGCCCGCTGCCACAGGTGCCGGCCGCGATCGAAGCAGCCATGATACCGGTCGATCAGCCCCCGGCGATCGAGCTCACCACTCCTGGAGACACATCCACGCCAGAGTTGATGCTCGAGGCTACGATTGTGGCCGAGGTCAGCGGGGATGCGGGTGCCGTCCAACTCGTCATCAACGGCGAGGTCATCCCCAACCCAGACTTCGACGCTCCGTTTGAGTTTCAAGGCGTGGTGTTCCCCGAGGGCACCTGGGAGGTCGTCGGTATCGCGACGGATATTTGGGGCAACCAAACCGTATCCGAGCCGCTGGTGTTGGATGTCGGTGTCGAGCCGAGCGAGTCCACCGGACAGGATGACGCGACAGACTCGGATGGCGCGGACGCGAGTACGGGGACCTCGGACGGACTCGGCGGAGGCACGACCGGTCCGGCGGATGCGACCGGCGACACAGACGCTGGTGCTGCGGAAGGGGGCGGAGGATGCTCTGTTGGGCCCGAGCCCTCGGGCCCATGGTGGGCCTGCATGATGCTGCTTGGGTTTGGTCTGCGAACCCGGCGTCGGGCGACCCGCCGCGGTCGGCCGCCTTCCACGGCCGAAGGATGACATCCCCTAGCTAGGGACGCCCGCTCGGGGCCGGCCTCTAGATCTCGGCCGCGCACGTGACTTCGTACTCGAGCGTTTCCCAGCTCGGGTCCCGACGCCGTAGGAAGACTGCTGCCCCGAGTCCACGGTCCAGGCAGTAGTCCGGAGTTTCCATGGTGGGTACCCAGAGAACACAGGCGTCGGTGTCCTCCACGTTGCACTCCGGAAGTCGGCGGGTCTGCCCCCCTCGCGTCTCGGTCATTACGCAGTACTCCGAGAGGTCGGCACCCTCGGCCAACAACTCGACATCCAGGCAGAAAGGCGGGGGTGCGTCGAGGGAGGGTCCAGGCAGGCACGCCAGGGCAGCCGTCCAATTCGGCACGCATGCAGAGACCACGCTGGACTGCCACGGCGCAAAGGACTCTGCGACGGCGACCGTCCGAACCGACGGGGCGCCCACGACATCGTCACGAACACAACCGGCGCCGACCCCAAACGCATCCTCAAACGCAGGGTCGGCTCCAGGTTCGAAGGGCTGTGGGAGGTCCGGGTACCCCGGCGGCACCCCTGCGACAGCACTGACGAACACCCGCTGCCCATCCCTTCCTCGGGCCAAACGCTTGTTGGCATCGATCTCCAGCAGGCGCTCGACGAAGCCGTCGAGGTCGAGAAGGTCAGGACTGCTCGCCGCCTCGCAGGACACTCCCTCCTCTCCCTCGACGCAGTCCGCACCCGCGCGCCAGCACGCCGCGGAGACGGAGCCGCCCCCACGCAGGCTTGTCGCGGACGCTCGCGAGCAATCGTCCTCGTCCCCAATGAAGACAATCGAGAGGCCGGCGTCCTCCCGTAGGAAACCAAAATCGGGGTCCTCAGGATCTTCTGCGCGGTCGAGGAAGCGCTGAACAGCTCCCAGCGGGGACTCGGCCGTGCACCCGGACACGCCGACCTGTCCCAAGCACACGAGCGCTTCAACGGGGTCGGCGGTGTTTTGACCCGCACCTCCCCGTTCGAGCCACGCCCGGGGCCGTGCGGTGTCATCTGGACCGACGCTGGTTGGCAGCGTCGTGACCTCGTCGAGCGAACACGAATCGGTACAGACCTGACGAAGATCGACCGCGGGTGATTCTTGGTTCGCACTCGTCACGAAGGACGGCAGGCGTTCTCGGCAGCTGGTCCGGACCAGTCCCCCGTCACGTCCCGAAGTGCAATCCGGACCGGCGACATGCGTCGTGATCACCCCGATCCGGTAGTCGAGCCACTCGCTCTCGTAGACCGCCGCGATGGCTCGGAGGTTGTCCGCCAACAACCCCGCCTGGTCGTGCATCGAAGGAGAGTCGTCGACGACCAGCAACACATCGACCTTGGGCGGACCCTCGACGATGCGTGCTCCGGCAACCCACTGTGTCCAGCGAGTCAACTCAACCTCGCTCAGTGCAGGCTCGCCACACGCGGTCAACAAACAGAGACTCAACAGGGTTCTGCGCACAGGGACACGCAGTTGCGATGTTGGTGCCAACGAAGAGTCGGGTGATCTGCCTCCGCTCCCAGCCAGCGCGCCACCGGCGTTGGCACGAACGTACGCGGCGACGCCACCGGGGGTGGCGACGCACGTTCTGGGGTTGCCCTGGGTGGGCTCCCCTCAGAGCCCCTCAGCTGCGAACGACTGCAGGGATTCGAACACCTGCAGCATCAGGAGTTCCGTGTTGGGACCGGTGGAGTTCAGCAAGATCACCACGCCGACTCCGGCCTCGGTGTCGTAACCCATCGCCGTCGACACGCCGGGGTCACCTCCGGTGTGACCAGCCATCCCCAAGAAGAACTCCCAGTAGATCCCCTGTCCATCACCATCCCCAAGGTCGACGAAGTCGAGCATCTCCTCAACCGAATCCGGCTGGAGCACCGTGGCGTCCTCGACCGATCCCTGCCCAGGAACGATTGCAGCGAGGTATCGCGAGAGGTCGTCGACACTGCTGTAGAGCGCGCCGTCGGCAAACGTCGACAGGTTGTACCGGGCGATCGGCGCAAAGCCGTCATCGAACATATGAGGGACAGCGGCGTTGTCCGGATCGGGAAGCTCATCTCGCATCCAGCGCGTGTGCTCGAGGCCAAGGGGGCCGAACACTTCCGCGTTGCTGAACGCGATGAAGTCTTGACCCACCGCCTCCTGGGTTGCGTACCCCAACGAGGCCGACGCAAGTCCGGCTCCGATGTTGCTGTACTCGTAGGTCGTGCCTGGTTCCCCATCGGGGCCGGCTGCGTAGTTCTCCTCGGTATACATCTCCCCCGTGGGGTCGAGGTACGCGGTCAGATACTCCTCCAGTCCAGGCAGGGGTGTTGCAGGGCAGAACTCTTGCTCTTCGGGCAACGCATACGAGGAGCCGTCTTCGCTCGTATAGGCGCACTCGTACCAGTCCGTGTCGAGGATTCCCGAACGGTGCTGGGCGAGGCTTCGGTAGGTGATCGCCTCGCCCTCGATGTGCGGGTTGTCGACGGTGAATGGCACCTCAATCGTATCGTCGAGGTCGATGATTCCCATCTCTTGCGCTCGCATCATCGCAACGCCGACAAACGTCTTGCTGATGGAGCCCAGGCGAAAGGCGGTGTCGGTGTCGACGGGAGCCATCGATTCCAGATCCCGGGTTCCGAACGCCCCCGTCCACAGGACGGTATTCCCTGCGACCAGGCCTACCGCGAGGCCAGGAGCCCCCGCGTTCTCGCGGATCATCTCCAACTCGGCCTCCAAGGCGGCGAAGTCGGGGGCAACAGGCTCTCCCGAGCTGGACTCATCGTCGCCTCCGCTACTCTCGGAGCCGCTGCTCGTCTCCGCGCCGGCGGGCTCGGTGGTCGCCATGTCACCCGAGCTCCCGCCCATCGGTGTGCCGCCGCCTGAGTTGTCATCGGTGCATCCTGGGAGCGTGAGCGCCAACAAGGTGAGTGCGGTGGTGGTGCGCATCAGTCTTTCCATCTGGTTCCATCCGTCGAACACCGCTGGCCCGACCATCTGTCACCCCGCTTCGAAAAACGTTTGGCCCCTCCCCGCGGCCCGAAAAGGAACCTCTGGCATCCATGCATTGAACATAGGGGTCCCCACGAGGTTCGGTATCCTGAGGCGTGGCGCGAACCGATGCAGAACTCCTCGCCGCGTGGCGGGACGACGACAAGCTCTCGGGCCAGAAGTTGTTCGAGCGCTACTTCGCAGCGATGACTCGATTCTTTGCGAACAAGGTCCCCCACGACCATGAGGACCTGGTGCAGGAGACCTTCGCGGCGTGTGTGCGGGGGCGCGACCGGCTGCGAGAAGATGGCCGATTTCGCAGCTACCTGTTCTGCACCGCCTACAACGTGCTCAAGAAGTACTACACGAAGCGTGCGAGACCTGAGCTCGCCGAGTCGCTCGATTCGCAGGCCGCGCAGGACCTCGCCCCCGGCCCCAGTACGCTACTGCGAAACACCGAGCGCGACCGTTTTCTCCTCGAAGCGCTGCGAAAGATCCCGGTCGAGCAGCAAGTCGTGTTGGAGATGATGTACTGGGAGGGCATGTCGTCCAGCGAGGTGGGCGACACGCTCCGGATCTCCGCGGCGACGGCCCGCACTCGCGCCCATCGTGGCCGGGAAAAGCTCGCCACGCTTCTCGCCAGGTCCCGACCCGATCCCCTCGCCCCTGCGCAGGTGGACGCCTGGGCCGCCAAGGTACGCGATCGCATGACTCTCGAATTCGCTCGGTCGTAAGGGCGCCCGTTTTTCGTTTTGGGACGTGTCGTTTTTTTCGGAACAGTTCGGCCGAGGTTCGGACAGCCCGGGTGCCCACCGCACCGACGCTCGGGCGCGGCGGGGCTCGAAAGACGACCCGAAACGATGCGAATCCATCCCCTCCTCCTTCTCTCCTGCTGTGCTCCCTTGCTCGCCCTGTATGGGTGCGACGACCAACCCAGCGACCCCGAAGCGTCCGGTCTCGACCTAGACGAAGACGCCAGCCCGGATGCGGGTCATGCAAGTCCGGCATCGGGAAGCTTGTCCACGAATCAGCAGACCCCCGCGGTCCCAGGCTTCGCCATCGACATCACGGTGCAAGGCGATGATGTCATTCTGGATTGGACCGCCGCAGGACTCTCCGGAGTCGACGTCCGGGTCTTCCGCTCCCAGGAAGCCGGCGCACTCATCGATGCGACAGATCTTCCGAATGCCGACGCGGAAGAACTCGTCGCAGCCGACGGAACAACCCTGTTTGCGGACGTCGGCGCGGCCGACCACGCCGCTCCAACTCCAACGTATTTCTATCGCGTCGTGGTGGACGGCGTCGCTTCGACCATGGTCCTCAAGCGCTCCACCGCGATGGCACCGGGCTACAACAAGTTCGGGATGTGCATGCTGGACGGGCCAAGCCGCGCGTCGGACGTGGCCGCCCAGCTTGGCAGCTCGGTCTCTGCAGTGATCACCTGGGACGCCGTTGCGCAATCCTATGTCCGCTGGCGACCGATGGACGGCGTCGGCGGAGCTGCGGACTACGACATCCCCATGGGCAGCGTCATCGCGGCGCATGTCGATGCCAGCACCCCGGCCTACCAAACGCTGGTGGGTACCGTACCCACCGACGAGACGGCGGCGGTCTCGGGCGAGCCAGGACACAACTGGTCGTTGTTCCCCGCGATGTACGACGGGCCCACCAACGCCTCGTACTGGGTTGATCTCGTTGGCTACGTTGCTTTTGGCACCTGGACCAACACCCAGCAGAAGAGACGCTGGTACCGAGGCCCGCACAACACAGACCTCGACGTCGAGCCGTGTGAGCCCTTCTACACCTACCTCAGCGACGACGCCTGTACGAGCAACGACGACTGCAACGCGGACGCATACTGCGACTTCGATGCAGCGGCCGCGTGCGGCGAGGTGGCAGCGGGCCTGTGCGCGGCACGACCGATCGGATGCGAGTTCGCCCCCGCCGGGGAGGTGTGTGGGTGCGACGGGCAGGCTTATCCCAGTGCGTGCGAAGCAGAGCTGGCCGGTGTTGCCCTGTCCGACGACCAGACGAGCTGTCTGGCACCCACCGTCTATGACGTCGTCGCAGACTTTGAGCTTGGCTCGGCGCCGGGCGCCGCTCAGGGCACCAACGGCTGGTACTACCTGTACGACGCCACCAACACGAGCCAATACACCGAGCTCGAGCCCGGGTCGGCCTACTGGGGCTTCGAGTCCTGGAGAGACCCCACCTGCACCGAGGCTTCGTTCTGGCCCAGCGACGACCCCAACACGATCATCATGGTCCCGCCATCCGTTGGGGCATGCGACGGAACCACAGCCCTGGCCTGGGAAGCACCAGCGGACGGCGCCGTCGACATCGACATCAACGCGGGGCTCCTGGACCCGGCCTGCGTAAGCCAGGGCGTCCACCTCGAGCTTCACGACGAGAGCGGTGCCGTGCTCTGGTCCCAGACCGCGGCCGACAACGTCGTCTACGAACAATCGAGCAGCACCTCGATGCTCGCCGGCGAGCGCGTCTACCTCCGTGTCGACCAGGGCGCGGGTGGAAGCTGGTGCGACTCCGTCTACTTCAACATGGTCGTCCACCACTACGAGTCCTAGGACAGGCGCTCCCCCCTCGCCCCGACCCGACCCATGCCAACGCTCAGCGACGAATTTCAGCACGCGCGCGAAGCCGCGGCGGAACACTCGACCCACGACGAGGGGTCGGGGTTGGGCTTGCCCAGAGTCGACAAGGGGCGGGTGTTCGCGGGGCTCTTCGAGGAAAACGCCGAGCCCGAAACTGTGGGGCGGTTCGTCGTGGAGCGACGACTGGGACAGGGGGGCATGGGCACGGTGATGCAGGCCTACGACCCCCAGCTCGACCGGAAGGTCGCTTTGAAGCTCCTGCACGGAGCCGCAGAGCCGAGGCATCAACAACGATTGCTTCGGGAGGCCCAGGCCCTCGCACGGCTCTCACACCGCAACGTGGTTTCGGTGTTCGAGGTCGGCGAGGCAGGCGGGCACCTGTTCATCGCCATGGAGCTGGTTGTTGGGACGACCCTCACGGTTTGGCAGCAACAGGCGCATCCGTGGCGCGAGTGTCTTGAGGTGTACCTGCAGGCGGGACGTGGATTGGCCGCTGCCCATGCCGTGGGGATCGTGCACAGAGACTTCAAGCCCTCCAACTGCATGCTCGACGAAGCGGGGGTCCTTCGAGTGCTGGACTTCGGCCTCGCCCGAGGGCTCGCGGACCTGGATGAACGTGACAGATCCGCCGCCGAGGATGGTCTGCGCTCCTCGGTGCGGAAGGCGGGCGAGCAGGAGTCCTCCTCCGAAGGCTCGGGCCGCGCGCTCGAGTATCGGATCACCCAATCAGACACGCTCCTGGGCACGCCGGCCTACATGGCTCCCGAGCAGGCCCAGCTGCAACGCGTCGATGCGGCGGCGGACCAGTTCAGTTTTTGCCTGGCCCTGTACGAGGCGCTCTATGGCCAGCGACCCTTTCGTGGCCTCGCCGGGTTGCTCGAGCGGATGGACAAGGGTGGTACGCCGCCCTTCGAGCCCGCACCGAGCCACGCCCAACAACCCCGGGTCCCGGGTTGGCTGCGCGCCGTACTTGCCCGCGGCCTAGCATTCGAGCCCAGCGAGCGATTCCCCGACATTTCAACGCTCCTCGAGGAGGTCGAAGGCCGGCTCAGAGCCCGACGCCTGGGAGCTGTTACCGCTGTCGTTGCCACGGGCTTGCTCGCGACGGTCGCCACCACCCGCGCCGTATCCCAGGAGAACACAGGCCCGGACTGCGCCCTGGGCCAGGGCGCTGTCGCCCAAACGTGGAACGCAGAAACGAAAGCTGCGGTTCGATCCGCGTTCGAGGGGAGCGAGCAACCCTTCGCCGTCCCGACCCACCGCGCGGTCGAAAGGAGCCTGCAACGCTGGGCGGACGGCTGGGAAGATGCGCGGGGGGACGCGTGCCGTGCAACCCACGAGCAAGGCGTGGCCTCCGAGGCGCTACTGGACCGCCGGATGGATTGCCTGGAGCTGCAGTCCCGCGAAACGGCGGCGCTCATCGACATCTTCGTCGCTGCCGACGCTGCCACGGTGGCACGTGCCCCGGAGCTGCTCGCCCAGGTTCCCTCACCGACCTCGTGTCACCACCCCGTAGCGTCCGACGCCGAGCAACTTCCCGACGACCCCCAAACACGGGAAGCGGTCCTCGAAGGCTACGAGCAACTCGCCCGCGCCCGTGGCCGCTTGTGGACCGGCGTCATTGCCGAGGCCGAGCAGCTCACGGAGGCTGCGAGCGCAGTTGGGCAAGACCATGGGTTCCGACCGCTGGAGCTCGAATCGCAGATCGTCCGGGGGGAGCTGGCATGGATGCGCAGTCATTTCGACGAGGCCGCCGACCTGCTCACGGGCGTGGCCTATCAAGCGGTACCCGCGGGCCTCCGGGGCGTGGAACTCAAAGCGCGGCGCACCGCAGTCAATGCACTCGTCGGACGTTGGTCGAAGCCCGAGCTCGAAGCCATGCTCATCGACGAACTCAGCGCGGCGGCTTCTCGTGGAGCCTCGCCCTCACAGGAGACGAACCATGACCTGCTGGCAGCGCGGGCACGTCACGCCAAGATGGCGGGAGAGTACGAGCGAGCGCTGTCGTTGTTCGCAACCCTGCGAGCGCAAGGAGAGAGTCTCGAGGGAGTCCCCCGCGGAAACGAGCGGCTCGACGAAGCCGATACCCTTAGCCTGCTGGCACGGCATGGGCAGGCGAGCGCTCTGCTCCTAGAAGGTCTTCCTATCGTTGCAGAGGCATGGGGAGAGCATTCGCCGACGGCCGCCCGATTCGAACAAGTGCTCGGAATGCTCGCGCTCGAGGTCGGTGACGTCGCTGAAGCCGACACCCGACTCTCCCGCGCCCGCAGCCACCTCGAGACTGCGCTGGGACTCGAGAGTGTCCCCGTCGCCCGGGTGCGATTCGCCCAAGCCAAGCTCGCGATGACCCGTGGCGCTTTCGAACAGGCCGCCTCGGACCTGGTTTTCGTGGGGACAGTCTTCGAACGGGAATTGGGACCACAACACCGTGAGACGGGCGAACTCTACAACGCGCTCGGTGTCGCTCGATTTTACGAGTCGGACTTCCCAGGGTCTGTCGCAGCCTACAAGAAGGCTCTAGTCGTCGCGCTCGTCACCTACGGTCCAGCCCATGCAGAGGTCGCACTCCTGCACTCCAACCTCGCCGAGTCACGCGCAGCGATGGGTGAGCACGTTCCTGCGCTGGACGAGTACGCCAGCGCGTTCGCGATCATGGAGGTGAGCTTACCGCCCGAGCACCCCATGCTTGCTCAGCCCTCCAAGGGTCGTGGTCAATCGTTGCTCGCCCTGGGTCGAACCGACGAGTCGATTCGATCGCTCGAGCGCGCACTCACCCTCTTGCAGCGGCCCCCCTTGGAACCGTTCGAGGTCGCCGATACCAAGCTCTCGCTCGCCCGCGCCCTTCAGAAAGCCGGGCGCGACTCGGCGCGCTCGGTACGGCTCGCGGGAGAGGCCGCGGCCGGCTTCGACACCCTTGGATTTGACGACCGTGCGGATCAGGCCCGGTCCCTGCTCTCCCCAACCTCCTCTGATGATTGACCCCTGGAAGTCCATGATGCATCGCAACGAATCCGTCCCCCGCCCTCTCCACCTCCGGGTCGCCCTCGGGCTCTCCCTCGCTGCCACGGTACCCGGCTGCGATGACCCAGCCCCTGCGACGAGAAACGCGGGTGCCGACGCCAAGCCGAATGCCAAACCGGTGGAAGAGGAGCGCACGGCTGCGCCGAAGCCTCCGCCCTCACCAGCGTCGACGGCAAAGGCCGAAGCGAGCGCTCCACTGGCCGGCTCTGCGGCTGCCCAGCCTATGGAGCTCTCGTTGGTTGAGCGTGCTCCAACGCCAGCATCTGCGCACCTTTGGCTGCAATGGGACGGCTCGCAGTGGCAATACAACAACACTTCCAGTTCGTTGACCGACCCTCCCCCCTCGTGGACCCCCTTCAAAGATCCGAAGAACCCCACGTCGACCAAGTCGTACGGCGGAATGACGAACTTGCGGGTGTTCGTCAACAACACGACAGGCAAACAGATCCCGGTCACCTTCGAGCAGGCCGGACGTCTCAAGAAGGGCTCGAGCCACGTCGTCACGCTGAGCGACGAATACGGGTCGTGGGACGATTGGCACGTCACAGTCGGGGAGGACCCCGTGTTTCACATCAACAAGGGCAGCACCACCCCTGCCCCGCTTGCCTGCGCAGCAATCACGCTCGAGTACGTCGGCGGGGACGACTGGCAATATGGCCCGACGGGCGGAGCCATGTCTCCGGCCAAGTCCAAGTCCGAGATCGGCTGCAGCTACGACGGGGATGGTGCCCGGGACTTCGACATCACCATCACCAACAGCTCGGACACGGAGCAGGCCTTCACGATCTCCGAGACCCGCTCGGTCGGAACCCTTCCCTACGGCAAGTCCGGAAAGGAAGCTTGGAACAACATCGCGTGGCAGATTGGCGAGGATCCAGGCCTCGGCGACAGCAACACCTGGAAGGTCAGAACTCCCGAGAGTCCCGCGGCCGTCTCCCTCGTCATCACCCCCTAGCAGGACACTCGAGCACCCGTGGGGAAACGCACCCGCTGCCCGGGAACCTTCGTCCCCCTTCGTCGCACACTGCACTTCGATGGGGTGGGGAAGCACATCAAGGGTCGCGCTGCTCGGACTTGCTGCGACGGCATCGGCCTGCAACTCGGACTCGTCCAGCGATGCGTTCGCGTCCGCTGCAGGGGGCGGTTCCAGCTCGCAGGGGGACGAAGGAACCCCTTCGAGCACGGCGCCGTCCAGCGGCAGCTCGTCTGCGGGGGCGAGCAGCTCGGCCGCGGTGTCCAGTGGAGAAGCTGCCGACGAGACGGGCGATGACATCAAGCTCGACGTCGGCTCGCCCAAAGGCGGGTTCGGCAGCTGCGAATGCGAGCTCACCTATCTGTGGGTCGCCGACCACGTCGAGGGCACGGTCTCCAAGATCAACACCCGTACGCTCGAGGAAGAGGGCCGGTACCTGACGCGGGCCGATGGCAACGGCAACCCGTCGCGCACATCCGTGAACCTCTCCGGGGATGTGGCCGTGGCCAACCGGCACGGCGGGCTGACGAAGTTCTACGCGAACCCGGACAACTGCCTCGATACCAACGGCACCCCCGGCATTCAGACAAGCTCGGGTGGGGGCGACGTGCTGCCGTGGGATCAGGAGGAGTGCCGAGCGTGGTTCGTCGACTTCCCCACCACCAACCAGCGCCCGGTCGCCTGGACTGGAGAGACCACCGCGCCGGGCAACTGCGACGCGAGCGTGTCGCAAGTGTGGACCGTGACCTCGACCGTGCCAGGGCTGTTCCCCGGTTTGGGCGGAGCTGGGGGCGTGACCGCGTCCTTGCTCGATGGGCTCTCGGGCGCGATCGATGCCCAGGTCGACGTCCCCGACTTTCCCGGCGGAAGCTTTGGCGCCTACGGAGGAGCGGTCGACGCTGCGGGCAACCTCTACTTCAGCCCGCTTGGCGGCTTCGGTGCCGCCCTGCTCGCCAGAGTCGACAAGGACACGCTGACCTACCAGATCTGGGATATCCCGGCCGGGGTCGCACCCTACGGCATCACGGTGGACCACACGGGGCGGGTCTGGCTCGCCAGCAACTTCGGAAGCATCGCCGCACGCTTCGACCCTGTCACCGAGACCTGGGGTGTCGTCGAAGGCCTCGGGGGCGGCTCGGGGTTGGCCGAAGGACCCGACGACCTCATGTATGTCAGCCAGGGGAACAGCGTGCGTGCCGTTCATATCGACACGCTGGAGATCACCGGAACCTGGACCACCGACGAAGACGTCAAAGGCGTCAGCTTCGATGCCGACGGCTACCTCTGGGCCGTCACCTTCCGCGACGACGAAGACCCCATGTCGGAGGCTGGCGCGTTCAAGATCGACGTCGAGACCATGTCCGTCGTCGACGTCTTCACCGGACTGCGCGACCCCTACACCTACTCGGACATGACGGGCAACGCGTTGGGCTCCGTGGCCTGTGCACCCGAAGGCTGAGCGAACCCGCCCCTGACCGCGACAGCCCTGTCGCGGTCGCTCCAGCAAAGTGAAGAAAACGGGGAGCACCCGTGGACAAAAGCTCATGTCGCGACACCTTGATTGCATGGCTTTGCTTCGCTTGATCTCCTTGGGTGCTGTCGCGACGGTGGGTGCCCTCGCCCTGGCTCCGTCCACCGCTCACGCCTGCTCGATCGATCCGTGTGCCGATTCCGCGGAGTTCAGCACGCTGCGGGTTGCGCACGAGACAGTGACCACCGACGGCGTCCTCCTCCTGAGTTCCCAACAAGGCGCCCCCGATGCGCTCTCGCCACAAGACGCCATCGCCCGAATGACCGTGGTCGTGCAGGATGAAGACGTCGAGCTGTCCGGCACCATCGAACACGCCGCGGGCGAGTACTTCTGGCGACCCGACGCGCCGCTGCTGGCCGGGAGTTCGCTGAGCGTTTCGGTGAGCATCGAGGCCGACCCCGACGACATCCAGCAGTGCGGAGCCTCAGCCGGCGGAGAGACGACGGTCACGGTTCTGGACGAGACCCTGCCTGCACTCGAGCTCCCCTCCGTCGACGTCGGCACCGACTACTGGTTTGCTGAGGACGTCGACTTCGACACCGCCGTCTGCTGCGACGATGGAACCATCAACGTCGACAGCTGCAACACCCCCAGTTTTTCCGGCCCCGGCTTCTGCGTCGCGCCTTCGGGCACGGGCTACGCCACGGGCTCGGTCACCGTCGGTGCGCTGCCCACAAACCTCGGGCCCAGTGTCGCGATCGAGTACTTGATCGACGGCGAAGTCGTCCACAGCAACGACGGGCTGGGCCCCCTCGACTGGGGCGTGAGTCGAGCAGCCGTGTTCGAAGTCCAAGTGCGGATCACGAGCCTCATCGACGGCAGCAGCTTGGTCAGCGATGCAGTCACGGTGGACGGTGGCAACCCCGACGGCGTCGGCAAGCAGGTCGTCGACGTTGCGGCCGAGCTCGAGGCCAACTGCGAAGGAGACGCGTACACCTGCGAGAGCGAGGACGATTTCTCGTGGGACCTCGAGAACTGCACGCCCTATGACGATGGAGGCACGGACACAGACGGCGGCGGCTCCGACACGGACAGCGGCGGCTCCGACTCTGACTCTGACTCCGACTCCGACTCCGACTCTGACTCCGACTCCGGTGGCTCCGACTCCGACAGCGACGGCTCTGATACCGACAATGGTGGCTCCGACTCCGCGGGTTCCGGCTCCGATACCGACGGCGACCCCGGCCAAGACGACGGCGGCGGAGGATGCTCCGCGGGGGGCCGCGACCTCCCGAACGCATGGTTGCTGCTGCTTGGCTTCGCCGGAGTCTATCGCCGTCGGCGGTAGCGATATCCGTCCAGATGGGCGAAGGTCGTCGCCATGAAGCGCCTGTCCTTCGCCCTTCTGTTCCTGGTCGCTTGCAAACCCGCCGCGACCCCGCCGCCCGACCAACCCGGCAACCCGGACGGCCTTCCCACGGGCAACGGCGGACCTGAAGCGAGCCAAAGTGCAGCCGAGTGTGAGGCGGCAGGAGGCAACGTCGTCGGCGACATCGGTGATGGTGCCATCTTCAAGCCGGACTACGTTTGCGAGAGCAACGGCGAGCCTCCGACCGCCAGGATTACCGCCGAAGAAGGCGGACCGATCGGAGTCGAAGGCTCCGTCTGTTGCGGCGGGTAAACGTCCAGTCCTCGACTGGCACGCTGGCGTGTCTCCCAAGCGGGTTGCCGCTCCATGCATTGCATTGCATGGAGCTGCAAAGGACACATCCCCGACGCCCAGGCAGGTGAGAGTCGAAGCGAGTGACCGCGACGTCTTTCGCCCGACCTCAAGACCCGTGCCGCCATCCGCGGCCAGGTCCGGAGCCGTCAACTGTGACGCTCGACGTTGGACGGCGCGGGCACTGCGATCGTTACAGGTCGATGAGGACCTCCCCATCACGGGTAGGGCGGAGCAGGACACCGCGGATCGACTTCAGCGCAAGTACGGCCGGTAACCGCCAAATGGAACAGCCCACATTTGTGGAAGGGGAACGTGCCTGGAGGACTCAACACAACCCGGCCCGCCACCGGCGAATCGTGAGTCCAAGCAGACCGAGACAACCACCTTTTTATTGTGGTCAGCCGACGGCTCGAGCGCAGTGGCGGAGGACCGAGAACGCGCCGACCAACACCGTTTCGACGTGGCTTCTGGGTAGTGAGGCAGCCTGACCCAAGTGAGTACCCGGGGGTTCAAGACGACAGGCCGGCAACCGACTCACCGGCTGTGCACAGGCTGTGAGAAAATCCGTATGTTGGGCTGGCGGCTTGGTCCGGCCGCGCGAGGACGATGTGAGCGTGTCGTACGCGGAGGGAGACAACTACCGGTTCGAGCTCGTCAAGGGGCGAGCCCGCTGCACGGTATGGCGACGACGCGACCTCGATTCCAACGCGGGTGCTCAGTCTGCCGAGGACATGCTCGTGCACTTCCGGGCCCTCGCCGAGGACCCCGAAGTCCGCTCGTTGTTGTTGGACATTCGGAAGTCGCCACCGTTTTCGGGCCCACGCACGCAACGGGTCTTATGCCTCGCGTTCGCAGCCTTCGAGCAAGGGCGAACGCCAGTCGCAGTCCTCCCCGCGAGTGTGGTGCAAGGGCTTCAGATCCAGAGAACGCTGGCCGAACACGCTCCGTTGTATGGCCGCGACTTCTCATCGGCGGTGCTCGCAGAGGAGTGGCTGTTGTCGGTGTCCGACGCCAAGGAGCGTTGAGATTGGCGCCGGTCACCGACGCGCGACGCCCATCAGCGGCGCCATCGCGGTGCCCTCGACATCTGCCACAAAGCCAGTCTCCAACGATCGCAACGCCAAGCCTGCGTCAGCGTAGGCGTCCTCGATGGCGCGAGGCGTGAGGCCGTCGTCATCGCCGGTCTTCGCCTCCCAATCCCATTGGACGAGCAGGCCGCCCGGCTTCAGCCGTGCGGCCAGATCGCCGACGGAGGCGGTGAGGTCAGGGACAAAGCCCAGAACCGAGGAGGCGACGATCAAGTCGAAGTCCCGGTGCTCCTCGGTCAATGCTGAAACCGGCGTGACGGTCGCAGGACCATCCGCAGTGAGCCGGGCTCGGAGTTGGTCGAGCATCGCCGGAGATGTGTCGAAGGCGACAACGTCGGCACCCTGCTGGGCGAGCGCCCGTCCCAGTCGCGCCGTGCCACAGCCGAAGTCCAGCACCCGAGCTTGACCCACTGAGAGATTCTCGTTGCGGCAGACCTCCAGCAAAGTGCGCAACGCGGCCTCGGCATAGGCCTGCACGTGGGGGTCGTCGTCCCAGGAAGCCGCCGATTCCGCCCACTCGTCTACAACTGCCGGAGGTGCCACAGCCACAGCATAGGGCGCCCGGCTACGTTCGCGATACCCGTTGCATCGGAGAAGTGCGGCGACGTAGCGGAGCCCCCCATCACCGCGCAGCGATCACTCGCAGGTGCCGCGCGGGGTTCCGCATTTGCCAGCGTCGACACAGGTCCCGCTCTCGCACTCGGCGTCGAAGCGACACTCCTCACCGCTGAGCGTACCGCCCTCGCAGTACGTGATGTCGCATTCGGTCGGGTAGTCCTGACGACGGATGCCGTGTGCAGGCAGCACCGTCACGCCCGAGACGTCCATGTCATCTGCGGGGTCGGCCATCCCACTGCGGGTGTCCACGGCGCGCTCCCACATGGTGACCCAATCGTCGGCCGAGGTCCGCAGCGGCTCAACGTCGGTGCCCAGCGCCTCGAGGTCATCGATCAGGTCCAGCACGACACCCATGTGGGCCATGCCCTTGTCGTCGAAGTCCGTGCCGAGGCCTGCGACTCCGCTCTCGCGCTCGGTCTTGGCCTGACACCGTGCCTCCTCGGGGAACGAGGCCGAGCACGCTTGCGGGCCGAATCGCGGCCGCGTCTGCTGAATGAAGCCGTTGAGGTCGGAGCCAAGCCCCATGGCAACACCCAGACCGAGGCGACCGAAGTCGTAGGCCTGCGCGAACGATCGGCTCGACCCTTGGCAGGAGTTCTCGACGGGGGACGAATCGTAGCCGCTGGTCTCCTCGTGCGCGGTCCGCAGACCGATCATGCCGCCGGTCTGGCGCACCATCTGAGCGACCCACCACGGCGTGGTCTTCTCCTGATCGCCCTTGTCGGGCGTCATGATCTCCCGGAAGTGGGCGTGCGAAAGGTAGAACGGGTAGTAGTCGTTCTCCTCGAGGATCGCAAAGAGGTCGCGCACCGACTGCTCGCTGAGGTGCGCTGCATCGACGAGCATGCCGCGCTCGAGCATCGCGCGAACCAGCGCCTCGCCTTCGTCGGTCAGGCCCAGGACATTGCGGCACTCTTCGTCCACGTCGAAGCCAAGCGTCACCGTGGGTGAAGTCAGCGCGCAGTCCGTGTCGATGTGACAGTTCTCGGCATACTGCGCGACCTGGAAGATCGTGTTGTGTGGAGCCGCGCCCCCGAAGCGGTTGTCGAGTTGGTGCACGGGCTGAAGGGTCCGCACGCCCAGGTCGTAGACCTCATCCAACTGTGCTTCCCAATCCCCATCCCCAAAGATGTGTGACGCCTCGATGCTGAGGATGATGGCAAGTCGGTCCTCCTCGACGATGCGCCGAGCGTCCGCAGGGGTCAGCGCCACCTCGACCCAGTCGTTTTCATCGGCGAAGGTGTTCGCCATCTCCAGCTGGACCAGCACGTCAGCCATCTCGTCGCACTGGGGACGAGTGACGTTCTCCTCGGGAAGCGCCTGACAAAGCCAGTCGAAGCTCACCGCCGACATCACCTCCACGCGGAGGCCGTCGTCGTAGGCCTCGCGGAGATGACCCTGCCACACCTGTTGGTGGGCGATGGCATCCCAGCGGGGCCACCCGTCGTAGTCCGGGAAGCCGCCGGTTCGATCGAGGTGCTCTCCGGTCTCGCCGCGACTGCCCGGAATGTTGGCGATGAACTCTCCGATCACCTCGCCGCCACCACCCACGATCGTCGCGACCAGCGGGACCATCTGCGAGAGTTCCTCCACCGTCGTGTCCGGGCACGTACCGAGCAGGGGCGCGAGGTCGTCCTTGAGGCGTCCGTGGTCCCCGGGCTCACCACCGTCGCAGGGGCCGAGCGCGGACTCTTCGTCGCCGTTCACCGTCCCGTGCAGCCAACCTCCACCGAAGGCTTCGGCGCCGAACATATGCAGGTGTAGATCGGCGACACCGACCAGGCGTGGGACGGGGTCCCCTGTGGTGCTGCTGGCGTCCGCACCAGATTCCGAGCTCGATGCAGCGTCGGTCGTTCCGGCTGTCCCAGTGCTGCTGCCCGCACCGCCACTGGACGAACCAGTGTTTGCCGGCGGCGAGTCATCCCCACAAGCCACGCTCGAAAGAGCCGCCAACCATCCCACCCAAGAAGCCAGTGTCGTATGCCGCATCACCAAGCGTCGATGGTAGGAGCCTGCGCGACACCCGGTCAAGACACTCTGTGCCAAAAAAAGCCGCGCCGATGCGAGCAGCTTGGGGACACGCCCAAGCCCAAACCTCCCTCTCGCGCCATCTGGGCCCGTTTGCGGCAGAGCCGACGGGCCGTACGATGCGAGCAACCCAGACACGTGCGCTGGGCGTGCTCTCCTACGGCGACTACACCGAGCAGCTCACCTACTGCTGTTCCTCAAGATGGCCGACGAGTACACGGCGCCCCCGTGGAAGCGCCCCTCGCCCATCCCCGATGGGCTACGACTGGCCCACCCTCCTGTCGAAGGACGGTGACGCCCTCGAGGTCCACGACCGTAAAACCCTTGAGCGCCTCGGCAAGCAGCCCGGCCTGCTCGGGCTCATCTTCCGCAAGTCGCAGAACAAGATCAGCGACCCTGCCATCCCGCCCCTCACAAGCCAAACGCGCCATCGAGCGCTTCCACCAGCTCGACCAGCTCGTTTCTCATCTCCAACGCCTCTTCCTCCCCAACCTCGTCGCGGCGATTGCCCAGCTGCTCCACGATCGCCTCCAGCCCAGCGATCCGGTGGCGCATCTTTCCAAGCACGCGCCCGATCGGCGGCCGGGCCTCGGGGATCGCCAAGCCCCGCTCCTCACCGATCGCCTCGACCAACTCCGGCACGGTCATCAATCCGACGGTCTTCTCGCGCCCATCGGCAAACGCGAATGCCCGCGACGAGGTCAGTCGTCGCCGGGACGCCAGCGGCAACCCGGCCAACAAATACAACTTGCTCGGCCCCAACCCTGCCAAGCGATCGACCTCTTGCGGGCGCGCGTCGGCCCAGGCCGCCAGCGCCATGTAGTTGGTCACGGTCCGAGCGGTGAACGGAACCGCTTCGGCGACCCAGTGCTGCCATTGTCCGTGCGGCAAACGGGCGCGAACTTCTGCGATGCGCCCACCGATCGCGACGATGGCATTCACGACGCGCTGGGAAGCGTCGCGCTGGAGGGTGTTGATCTGCTGGGTGAGGGACACGACGCGGGCGTCGGACTGCCACCCCGCAGTGGGACCGGTCGCAGGGCTGGCGAGTCGGCGGGTGCGGGCAGGGGCGGTACGGGAACGGGCCACAGCGCGAGCGTGGCACGGCACGAGTCTCGGGGCAGTTTCAAATCGGAAAATGATTTCCGATTTGGCGCACAGACCCCTGAGCCGACGCACACGTCCCCCAAGGACACTCGTCCAAGCGCGGTCCGCCTCTCGAGACGAGACGTCAGCGAGGAACACGGGGGCCACCCCCCATGGTTCCCCGGTTCACTACCACTCGACGGCGCCGGCCTTTTTTAGTGCGGCGAGTTGTCGGTGCAGCGAAAGGTCGTCGGTCTCGCGAGTGTCCAAGACGTTCTTCCAACCACCGAGCTCGATGATGTCCTGGACGAGGTCGACCTGCTCGTCGGTCAGCGTCCTCCACCGCACCGGTGACTTCCGCACCAACGTCACGCGGTCCCGCGACTTGGGCAGCTTGTACTTCTTGTCGAGGGCGGCCATCTCGTCCTGCTGGCGCGCGGCTTCCATCAACACGTGCTCAAGCGACATGTTGAGTCGGGGCTTGGGTGCTTCGGCCTCTTCGTCGATGTTCTCGAGCTCGAAGCTGCCCTTCTGCCACATGAGCATGCGCATCAGCGCCTTCTCGGGGTGCAGACGTGGATTGCCCTCAATCGCCGCGTCGTTCACGAGGCCCTCCTTGAGCTGCATGACGCCGGTGCGGCCGCTGTCGACGTTTCGCACCTTCAAGGCCCCGGTCTTGCGGCTGGTGGCAAGCCATTGGAGGACATCCATCAAGGGGATCTCCTCGATGCTGCCTGCCATCGAGTGGCCGGCGCTAGCCTCGGCGCCGCCACGCCGCCGTGGCGCTTCGCCAGCCCGAGCCTCGGACACATCCGCCAGCGCCTTGAACTCGACCGCGATCAGGTTGGAACCCACGAGCAGACGATCGCCCTCGCGGAGACAGTGCAACTCGACGGGGTTGCCGTTGACGTGGGTGCCATTGCGGGAACCTAGGTCCCGGAGCCAGGTGCGCCCTCGCTTGGAGAAGAACCGGACATGCTTTCGGCTGACAGCGTCGTCAGCCAAGACGAGGTCGGCTTCCGAGCTTCGTCCGGCAATTGCACCGCCACCATCCAGCGGAAACTCGCGGCCCGAGTAGGTGCCGTGCAAGAAACTCAAGACTGGAACCGCGGACTCTGCCATCGACCGGAACACCGTACGGCGGCGCGCGAGGTGAGGTCAAACACTCCCCGTGGGCCGGCCTTCGAATGCGGCGAGCCGTTGCAACGTCTTGTAGATGGGCGCCACGTCGAGATTGACATCTTGTCTCGCGCGCCGCGGTTTGGGCGCCGAGGGAGGCGGCCCGGAGGTCGACTTGCTGATGCCCATGTTCCCCGACACACTTAGAATCGTGCGGTTTTTCAAGGTTGGTGGCTTGCGCGCGCCGGTTGGCGTGGCGCTTCTGGGTCTCGCGCTCTCGGCAACGGGGTGCGGCAAGAAAGAACAAGCCCCGGTCCTGAACGCTCCCGGAACCATCTACGGCGGCGCACCCCGAACGGTGCTCGCCGAGCCATCACCGCGGCAGGACGTCTACATCGAGCAGAGTGTTCGTTACGATCTGCCCCCGGCCGAGTACCCCGAGGCCCTCGGCTACGAAGAGCTGAGCAACGGTGAGCAGGTCGTCGTCGTCGAGTACGTGCACACGTATCCCGAGGAGATCGAGACGTTTCCCGAGGTCGCTTGGGCTGGCCGCACCTACTACAACGTGCACGGCGACTTCGTGTATTGGTCCGAAGGCTGGGGCTGGTGTTACTACCTCGGCCCGCCTGCTCCCCTGGTCACCTACTGGAACGGGTATTACCCCTGGGCTCCGTACGCGTGGGGCGTCGGCTACTACGGTCCGGGCTACTACTGGGGTGGCGTCGGCATGTACGGCTATCACGCCTACGGCCTGTCGGTGGTCCACGCCAGCCACCACCACCACCACTACCACCAGAACGATCGCCGACCGGGACGCGACCCCAAGCCATCCCGAAACGCCGGAGCCACCGTCCCCGTCCCCGGAAACTCCACCGGTCCCGTCCACAAGGGCGAGCCGATCAACACGCCACGGCGCACCAACCCCGCCGATGCCGAAGAGCGCGGCAAAGCCAGGCGTACCAACCCTCCGGCCCGCTTCGCCGACAACGGTCCCACACGCCGCAACACTGCACCCGCCGTTGCGAGCAACGGGGGTGTCCGAGCCAATCCCTCCCGCACGCCGGTGCGGACCAATGGCTACACCACCGCAAGTGGCCAGCGCATCACCGTCGTCGACCCGCGGGCGACACGAACCAGCCCCGCAGTCCGACGCACCCCATCCACGGTCGGGACGCTCCCGGCCGCGAACGCGCCTCGACGCACCGCTCCCGCGCCGGCGTTCGCACCTCGGACCAACCCGTCACCGGCAACCCGGACCAACACCAAGTCCACGACGTCACCACGCCGAACGTCGCCCCAACCCACCCGCTCCGCACCCAAGCGCACGCAGCCCTCGTGGGGCTCGTCGTACTCCAATACGCCCAAGCGCAGCACGCCGTCCCGCTCGGCCCCCAAGCGCTCACAACCATCGCGTTCGGCCCCGACCCGCTCCGCACCCAAACGCAGCGCCCCGACGCGGTCCGCACCCAAGCGCAGCGCACCTTCTCGCTCCGCCCCCAAGCGCAGCGCCCCCTCTCGCTCCGCACCCAAGCGCAGCGCACCCAAGCGCTCTGCACCCAAGCGCTCTGCACCCTCTCGCTCTGCACCCAAGCGCAGCTCGCCGAAGCGAAAGCGTTAACACGAGCGGCCGATTCGGAACGGCGGCACAGCCTTCCTGGGCGTGCCGCCAAAGGCGTTTGCCGAGCTGGGGTCCGCTCGACTGGTGACGCTACCGGAGCCCCCTCGAGAGACGAACCGCTAAAACACGCGCGCCAGTGCACGCCTGGCGCGAGCAGTGGTGGTGTCGTTCAGCGCTCACCGTGTTCCCGACACGGCTTCGGCCTCTCTCCTAGCCACAGCTACCCCCAGACGCCCTCTGACACGCGTGTTTTAGCGGTTCGTCTCCCTAGAACCCGGCGACGAAGTTCTGCTCGACGTCTTCGAGCGGGAGCGCGCGGCAGTACACCGCGACGAGGTGCAGCGTGCCGTCGAACGGACGCGAGTCGATGAACTCGTTGCCCAGCGCCAAACGCATGGCCTCGGTCGTATCCCAGACCGACAAGTCCCCCGCGCGCGTCGTCTCGGCCTCGAGAGACCCGTCGACGAACATCTGCTCGTCTCCATCGCTCTGTCGCACGTAGACAATGTGCGCGAGTTGTTCCTTTGCGGAGCTCTCGAGCTCCGTCACCATGGATGGCGTCCCGTTGGGGACCTTTGCGTCGGTGCGAAACCGTCCCCGAACCGCGGGAGGGAGTTTTCCGGTCACATCGCTTCCCACCATGAGCGAGAAGTTCCGGCTCGAGGAGTCCTCGCTATACGTCACGATCCGTGGCGGCCCGGCTGTGCCGACGACGTTCGGGGTGACCCAGGACTCCAGCGAGATCTCATTGCTGTCCGCGCAGGCCGTGTTGAGCTTGGTCGTCGATGTCGTCGAGGCGGCGATGGTGTCATTGGCCCCGTGGAACTGCAGGCCGCCCGGAACCCACGTGAACCCGGACCCGCTCAAGCTCAGGTCGATGGCGGGACTGACAGGTGCCGTGTCGTGGACGATCAGCCCATCCACTTCATCGAGACGGTAGAGCACGACCAACCCATCTTCGACCCGCCCGAGCACCCCAGGCCCGGTGCTCGAGGCGTCCCCACCGCCCGTCGATGGTTCGCTGCCGGAGCTCGAGCTGCCCCCGGAGATCGGGACCGGTGCCGTGGTTGTCGCATCGCCAGTGCTGGTGCCGCTGCCCGCTCCCGTGCTGTCGAGGTCCGGAGTCGTGCTCGTCGGACCCACCGCGCTGCTCGACGACCCGGAGTCGGAAACAACACAGCTGTCGCCGAGTTCGTTCCCAGCAAACGGGCCGTACCGGCGGCCGCTGGGGCAGCTTTCATCGAGAAAAGAGCAGAAGCCGGAAGGTTCGCAGAAGCCCGAGGGTTCGCACTGGACATCTTCGGCGCACTGAAACACCGACGGCGAACATCCTGAGCCGAGCGCCGTGAGGCTTCCCGCCAAGAGTCCAAGCCTCCGCCCCCATCCCCAATCCACCGTGAGACGAGGGTATCACTCGGACATGGGGACGGATCGCTCGGGGCAGGAACGGGCGCTGTTCGGGAGTCGCCCCGGACGACCTGCGATACGGCGCACAGCGCACAGCGCTCGCACCGTGAGCTGCAACCTTCGCGACACCGCCCCGCGACACGGCTCTTACTCTGGCTCTTCGACGGAGACCAGACGCTGCGTCATATAGCAGTCGGTCTCGGTCTGCGCGACGACGCCGAAGACGTGCACCTCCACGGTGCCCTCGAGAGGCTCCCCAACCCCGACGGTTCCTCGGGCTCGAGCCGTAGATTCCAGCTCGCCCCCGAACTTCGTCCCGTGGCCTCCCACATCCCAGCTCCCATCCGAGTCGATGCCTCCCTCGAGCCGGACCGGGATGTAGCCGTCGAGGTTGATCCCGATGTGCCCATCGTCGTCCAGGTCGACACGCAGGGTTCCGTCCTCTTGGTAGGCCGTGATCCACTCGACCGACTCCGCATCCCGCTCGCACACTGCGTAGCTCGTGCCACCGGTCTCGATGGGTCCACAGTCGCCGACACAAGAGATGACCGTCGCGCGTGTTTGGTAGGACCCTGAGAAGGTGTCTCCAGCGGCGTCTCCGTCGGGGATGCTCTCGACCACGTCTCGGCTGAGGTACTCGTCGGGTGCCGACTCGGCTTCCGAGCTCTGCGTGTCACACCCGGGCGCGAGCCCGAGCAGAACGCTCCATAGAATCCAAGGCCGCATCGGGAGGTCGTCTACCACCGCACCGAACGGCTGGAAAGGCTCCGCAGCTGGTGCTGAGGACACCT
The DNA here is from genome assembly GCA_050633305.1 of Nannocystales bacterium. Classification (GTDB taxonomy): domain Bacteria; phylum Myxococcota_A; class Polyangia; order Nannocystales; family Nannocystaceae; genus CAJXVA01. The sequence goes on along the minus strand of JBOEGF010000038.1, from coordinate 22,803 downwards.
GCGGTCCTGGGCGCCGCTCCACATCGCCTCAAGGAGGTTGACCGAGGAAAGGGAAGCCAGCGCCAAACCGGCCATTTTCCAGGGCGACGGCGTCGGCGAACAGCTCCAATGTGCTGTACTCCGAGCGTCGTGAAGCTCTCGGCATGGATTCAGGCCGCGCGCCCCCTCGCGCACGCGAACCTCGCGATGCCGCTGTTGGTCGGGGAAGTCCTTGGGTGGGCCCTCGTGGGGGAGTGGGACCTGCGTTTGGTTCTCCTGACCCACCTCGCCGTGGTCCTCGACCAGCTGTTCATCGTGTTTGCCAACGACGTGGCCGACGAGGAGTCCGACCGGGCCAACAAACACGCGACCCCGTTCTCGGGCGGCTCTCGGGTGCTCGTGGAGGGCAAGATTTCCCGCCAAGCCCTGCGAAGGGCGTCATGGCTCGCTGCCGCCGCCCTGCTGGGACTTGCTGCCACGATGGCTCTCGGCATGCGGCGTCCCCTGCTCTTCCCACTGTGGGTCGCGGGCATCGCCCTGATGTGGGCGTACAGCTATGCACCCCTTCGCTTGTCCTACCGCGGCTACGGCGAGGTGGCGCAGGGGCTGGGACTTGGCCTGATCCTCCCGATGATCGGCTTCTACACGGTGACCGGCTCCTTGCAGGCGATGCCGTGGCCCGCCCTCGTCCCGCTGTTCATCCTGGGGTTCGCAGGCAACATCAACACCGCACTCCCCGATACCCAGCCCGACGCGGCCACGAAGAAACGAACGTGGCCGGTTCGGTTTGGGGCGGACCGCGCTCGCAAGCACATCTTACAGCTCCTCGCCGTCGCCACCTTCATGACCCCGTTCGTCCTCACCGACATGCCTCAGACAACCTGGTTCTCGGTCGAAGCCGGGCCTGTGGTGGCGCTGCTCGTCGGCGCATTGCTCTGGCGTGACGCCGACGCCCAAGACCGCCGCGGATGCGTCCGGTTCGTCTTCATGGCAGCGCTCGCACTCAACCTGCTGATGTTGGGGTGGTGCGCCGCCCTTTGGTCCACGGCGACGGTATGATCTCCGCGATGAGTCGATCGCTCCACGCGCATACGGCCACCGAACTCAAGGCGCTGCTCGACGAAGGCGAGGTCACCTCGCGTGAGATCGTCGAGGACCTCCATCGACGAGCCGACGAGGTCGAGCCAAGAGTCAACGGATTCGCGCACGAGTTCCGCGACCGAGCGCTCCGGGAGGCCGACCAGCGGGACGCAGACCGCAAGGAAGGCAAGCCATGTGGCGCGCTCCATGGCATCCCACTCTCCGTCAAAGAGTCGGTCGATACGGTCGGTGTCTCGACGACGTGCGGCATGAAGGCGAGGCGAGACGAACGCCCGGTCCACAACGCGCTGGTCGTTCGGCTCGCTCTTGCCCAAGGCGCGGTCCTGCTCGGCAAGACCAACGTCCCTCAAACTCTGCTCGCTCCGTTCGAGAGCACCAACGAACTGTTCGGGACGACCAACAACCCGTGGAACCTCGGGCGAGCCCCTGGCGGAAGCAGTGGAGGCGAGGGAGCCGTTCTCGCCTCGGGCACCAGCGTGTTGGGCGTCGGTACGGATGTGGGTGGTTCGATCCGCTCGCCCGCGGCCCTATGCGGCGTCTACGGCCTCAAGCCGACTGCGGGCCGATGGTCCAACCGCGGGTCGCAGGGATCGATCCCCGGGCAAGAGTTCATTCGACCTCAGATCGGACCAATGGGTCGCTCGACCGACGACCTGGTGTTGTTCATGAAGGCCCTCGACCGGCCCGAGCACTATGCGGGCGACCGCGGCATTCCTCCGGTCCCGTTCCGCGATCCCGACGCGATCGAACCCACGACGCTCACCGTCGGGTACTACGACGACGATGGCTACCTGACCCCCGCGGCCTCCGTCCAGCGCGCCGTCGAAGAGGCAGCAAACCTCCTCGCAGACGCGGGGGTACGCATCAAGCGAGTTCGCCCGCCCAACGTCCACGAGAACCTCCAGCTGTTCCTCTCGGCGATGTCGGCGGATGGCCTGCACACCTTGCTGGAGGGCTTGGACGGCGAGCCCTTCGCTCAACCGCTACGCACCGTGGCCATGGCCAACCGATCCCCACGCCACGTCCGGGCTGGCCTCTCCAAGGTCGCTCGTATGATGGGCGAGACCCGAGCCGCCGACGTGTTGGACGCCCTCGGTGAGAAGCGAACCCACGAAATGTGGGCGCTCGCAGATCGCCGCAACCGCATCCGTAACGAGGAGATGGCCTTCTGGGACAGGGAGGGCATCGACGTCCTCATCACACCGGCCCTCGCCACCCCAGCGGTTCCCCACGGGATGAGCCATGACTTCACCGTCGGCTTCGCGAGCCTGTCTCGGTACAACCTCCTCGACCAGCCAGGCGGAGTCGTCCCGATCTCCCGAGTCCGGGTCGATGAAACCCGACGCGTCAGGCCGCAGGACCGAATCGAGAAGAAGGCTGCGGAGATCGAGTCGCAGAGCGTGGGTTTGCCGGTCTCGGTCCAGGTCGTGGGTCGCCCCTGGGAAGAGCCGGAAGTCTTGGCCGTCATGGGCCTGCTCGAGGGTCTCGCACGTCAACGCGACGGCTACCCGCACGTTCCCGTGACGCCCTAGAGCGCGTGGACACCTGCCGCGCTCGGAGTTCTCGCACGAGCGCGGCTCCTTGCTCTTAGGGACAGGATCTGTCCCTTCAAGGCACCGGACATCCGCCCGCCCCCTCTGTTCGTCCGAGGTACCGCGATCCCAAAAACCGTGTTCGATGGTGAATGATCTCTGCGATTCGCGAAGGTTTTTCCGCGTCGCCGAGGACTTTATCGCGGTCGGTAGCGCCATTCGTCGCGTTCTCGAACGCGGCGGGTTGGCCTCAAACACCGCTTAGAACGGTGATCTCGGCGACTAGGCGAGTTGCGGTCTCTTGCCCCAGCGTCGCCGGCCGGGGTCGTTCAGCCGACGAAATTTGCAGCTCAGAGAGCTTGCGGGCCCTGCGGCCTCCGAAACATTGTGGTTTGCCTCCATCGCGACACGTCGATGGGACCAGGAAAACCAAGATGGCAAAAGCAAAAAAGGCCGTGGCGAAGAGCTCCTTCGTCGAGAAGAACCTGCAAACTGCGCTTGAGAAACTCGCTGTGGCCACCGCCGCAGTGGACAAGGCCGTCACGGTCCGCACCGCCGACGCCAAGAAGCACCTGGCAGCCGTCAAGCGACTGACGAAGCGGAAAGCGACGCAAACCAAGCGTAAGAAGCTCGCGACCGCCCGGGTCAAGAAGGCCTCCTCCGTCGAGACTCGCGGGGCCCTGCGCACGGTCACCAAAGACCTCGCAACGACCACCAAGGAGCTGGCAAAGCTCCGGGCGACCAAAGCAGCCAACGCAGAGGAGCTCAAGTCCCTCCGCGCGTCACAGCGACGCATCAAAGGCTACAACAAGGGCATCGCGCAGACCGACCGCGCGCTGAACAAGAAGTAGCCGAGCTGCTCGGGCCGCAGGGGGTGCATTGCCCCACCCTCCGCGGCCGTTCCTCGCGGTTGCGCCCCGCGAGCCAAGACGCAGGGAGCCGTCACTCCCTGAGTTGCCGACGCAGGATCTTTCCGCTCGCCGACTTGGGAATCGCCTCGAGGAACTCGACCGCGGCCAGCTCCTTGTAGGACACCAAGTTCTCCGCCGCGAATGCGATGACGGACTGAGCATCGAGGGTCGCCCCAGGTGCCGTGACGATGAAGCCCTTGGGTCGTTCGCCCGCTTCTTCGTCTGGAATCCCGATGACGGCGGCATCGACGATCGCCTCGTGTTGGAGCAGCCGTGCTTCGAGTTCAGCCGGGGCGACCTGGAAACCGTTGACCTTGATCAGCTCCTTGAGCCGATCGACGATGTAGAAGTACCCGTCCTCGTCGACCACCGCGACATCGCCGGTGTGCAGCCAACCGTCATCGTCGATCGTGGCCGCCGTAGCGCCCGCATTGCCGAAGTAGCCACCCGTCACCTGTGGTCCGCGTGCCCAGAGCTCTCCACGCTCTCCGGGCTCCGCATCTTCGCCCGTCTCAGGATCGACGAGGCGGATCTGCGTGTTCGGAATCACCGTCCCGACCGAGCCTGCCCGGTAGTCCTTGGTGTCCGTGGTGGTGAGCACTGGGGACGTCTCCGTGAGACCGTAGCCCTGGCCGATGCCGCAGTCGAGTCGTCTGGCCGCTGCGGATGCGACGTCCTCCGGGAGCGGCGCGGCACCGGAGTAGATCTGCTTCACGCTGCTCATGTCGTAGTCGTCGACGACGGGCTGCTTGGCCAGCGCGAGCACGATGGGTGGAACGAGGAACAACCGAGTGATCCCTTGCTCGGGCACCAACTCGAGCATCTTGACCAGGTCAAAGCGCGGCGCAGTGACGACCGTAGCCCCATGTCCCAGCGCCATGTTCATCAAGACCTGCATGCCGTAGATGTGGAAAAACGGCAAAACCGCGAAGCAGACATCGTCTTCGCCCAGGTTGAAGAACGGGCGCGCCTGACAGAGGTTCGCGACCAGGTTTCGGTGGGTGAGCATCACCCCCTTGGGGAAACCGGTGGTGCCCGAGGAGTAGGGAAGCGCGACAACATGGGCCGCGTAGTCCACCTCGACTTGTTCGGCGAGAGGCTCGCCCTCCAACGACGAAAGCGGCGGCGCATCCCCGTCGTCCAGCAGGTACACGTGCTCGATGCCGCACGCTTTTGCGGCCTCTCGCGCTGTCGCGAGGAAGGCTTGCGACGTGATGAGCGCTGTCGCCTTGGAATCGCGCAGCTGGTGACCAATCTCCACGGCCCCGTAGGTCGGGTTGAGCGTCGTCACCGTCGCGCCCGCGTACGCAAGCCCATGGAACGCGACCGCGTACTCGGGAATGTTGGGCCCCATCAGCGCCCACGTCGTGCCCGGACCTGCCCCTTGTGCCTTCAGGCCACCTGCCAGCCTACGAATACGGTCGGCCAGCGCAGCGTAGGACATGCTCCGTCCGTTCGTACTGTCGACGAACGCCGCCTTCTCTCCGAGCCGCTCGGCATGCCGGAGCGCAAAATCGGTGATCGAACAGTCCTCGATGACGATGTCAGGTCGCGAGCTCTCGAAGATACGCACCGCTGGAATCTACCCCAGGAACGTAGCCCATCGACCACCGCATAGAGCGCGGACCCCTACGAGGAGCGACCGAAGCCCGAGTCAGCAGGTGAGCGCGGCGAGAGCCTCGACGGTCCACTTGTTCGCGGTCAGATAGGCTTCCACGAGCGATTCGGTGGAGAACCGCGACTCGAGCAGGGAGTTCCAGCGACCCGCCTCGTATTGCTCGGCGTGGGTGATCAACTGTCCCAACGGGCCGGCCCGTTCCGCGAGGGCGGCCTTGAGGGTGTCGTCGAGCGGAAGAGGACCCACGAGCTCGGTCATCTCGCGGTCGAACAACGCGTCGAGAATCGAGAACAGACCCACGGTGAAGGCGGTCGGACCGTCGATGCCGATGTCGTCGGCCAGGAGTTCGCACATCCGTGCCCGCACCACCCCGATCCGGATGAGCTCGGCGGGCTTGTCGTCGACGCTCGACAGCGCGACCAGAGCCACCCAGGCCCGGAGCTTGTTGTAGCCAAGCAGGCCCAATGCTTGGCGCACGTCGGTCAGTGGTTGCCGCAGCGAGAAGTGGGCCGAGTTCAGGTAGCGCAGAAGCCGGTAGCTCAAGGCCACGTCAGAACAGACAAGGTCGACGAGGGTGCCGAAGTCGACGGTAGGGTCGCTGAGCTTGGACAGCAGCCGAAGGGTCGACATGCGATTGGCGGGCAACTTCTCGCCAGTCACAACCTCGGGTCGACACAGGAAGTAGCCTTGAAACAGGTCGAAGCCAAGCTCCATGCACAGTCGCATGTCGGCTTGGTCCTCGACCTTCTCGGCCAACAGCGTGACCTCGTACGGTGAGAGAGCCTCGAGCGTCGCGCGCATGGCAACCTTGTCGCCGACCTCGACCTTGATGATGTCGGCCAACGGGATGAGTGCCGCACGACTCTCCTCGTAGATGAAGTCGTCGAGCGCGATCGTGTAGCCCGCGTCCTTCAGTCGCCGGATCGCCTGCAGGACTTCCGGGGTAGCCGGAACGTGTTCGAGCACCTCCACCACCACCTTGGAGGGCGGCAGCGCCTCGACGTTGGGACTCAGCAGCAGGTCCTCGGGGAAGTTCACGTAGGCAACGCCGCGTCCAACAAGCGCATCGATGCCGATTTCGGTGAACGCTGTCACAATGGTCGAGCGAGACGCAGCGACCTCGTCGTCGATGCGAGCGGAGTTGGCGGCGGAATCCCGGTACAGGAGTTCGGCGCCCACAACCTCCATGTCGCGGTCGAAGATCGGTTGACGTCCTACGAAAGCTTGAATCATGTCCGATCGTTCCCGCGCACCGGGGAGCAGCACGCCAAAATGGACATCGGCGAGATCGAACCCGGCTTGAGGTCCGATCGGCCTGTCGACGGACTTGTCGGCAGTGCTCTGTTCAGACCAGGATTCCGGCCTTTTCGAGGTCATCCAGCGCACTTGCGACCACAGCGGACGCGCCACTGCGTGCCTCCTGAAGCGTTGCAGGCTCGCCCGACTCCGTGGGCAACGAAAGACGACCCTGGCCCACCCGCTCCACGACCAGCGCCTCGAGTTCTTCGACGGTTCGGGTGCCGTCAAGGGCCTCGACGAGCGTCGCGTGGAGAGGATGAAGCGCCCGGTGTCCCAGATCGGGTGTTGAGACGAAGCCGAGTTCGCGAGCTTCAACCCGGCTGAGCGGGAGCACCTGCGGTCGCTCGGACGCAGCGGCCCGGCCTGAGCCCACAGCGACCTCAGATCCCGAGTGCGCCATGGGTCGTGCGCTCCGGGTAAAGACGGAGGCCCGGAACTGCCGATAGATGGCGGCATCGAGCAACTGCTCCGCTGCCCGCCGGTCCGGCGCGACGCGGGAGACCGCCGCCACTGCGCTCGCATACGCATCGGCGGAGAGTCCGGTATCGGCGACATCGTCGACGAATCGCAGACCCTGGGCCAACGCCTGGTCCCAGACATCGCAGAAGGCCAAGGCACGTTGATGCGGCGAGAGGAACTGCTGCTCGATGAACGACGCCGGCTGGCCCAGCGCCGCGGAGACCTCCGACTGAAGCCATGCACCTTGGAGCGTACTGGGGTCCGCCTGGATGTGAAGCGCACCCAAGACGTCCCTCACCTTGTCGGTGTCGTCCGTGTCGAGCCCCCGAAGCCCGAGGCCGATCGTCGCTCTGAGCGCTGAGCCGGGCATCGCGTCGTAGCTTATGTATGCAATGCCCTCTGAGGACAGGGCGCGACCGAACAACTGAAGCAAGGCAGCGCCAACTGGTTCCGCAACCCAAGAGAGCATCCCATGCGCAATCGCGTAGTCCACGGTTCCCGGGGGCAGGTCGAAGGCCCCTACGTCCCCGACTTCAAAGCGGACATTCGTCAGCTCTGCCCGCGCTGCCCGTGCTTGCGCGACCGCGATGACGTTGGGGTCTACGTCGATCCCCAGAAATGTCGCGTCGGGCAGACGAGCCGCCATCGCCATCAAGTTCACGCCGTGCGCACAGCCGACCTCCAGGACGGATGCTGTCTCGTGGGGGACTGGACTCAGGCTCCAAGCACGAGACGTCCCTTCGAGTCGGCGGACGTGCGTCTGCGGGATCGGTCGGTCGTTGTAGGGCCGCGCGAACATATGGGGTCACTTTGCATCATCCCGGAATAGACCCGGACGAACCTGCGTACGTTCGGTGAATACCCAAACCGACACGGCGTCACATGTACGCCGCAACCTGGTCGACCATGAAAAAACTCTCTCTGCTCCTCCTCTCCTCCTCCTTCGCCCTCTCACTCTCCGCGTGCGACAGCTCGGACGACGACAACGAGACCCAAGCGGCAACCGCAACCGACGGATCCTCGGACACCGACGGAATGACAGATCCTTCCGGGACGACCGACCCGTCCGGAACCGGCACGACGGACCCCTCGGGGACAACCGACCCCTCGGGCGAGACCGGCGACCCCTCCGGAGAAACCGGCGATCCAACAGGCTCCGGTGAGGGAGCATGCACGTACCAATGCTCCGCTGATGAAGACTGCTTGAGCCAGGGCACCGACCTCGGGCTCACCTGCACCGAGAACGGGGTCTGCCTCAATGTCTGCGAAGACGACAATGATTGCGTCGCGCAGCTGTCGGGGTGGTCCTTCCAACCCTGCGACAGCAACGATGCCTGCGCCGCCGGCCCCTGCATCGACCTCGGCGACGGAACCGGTGGATGCGCGACGGAGCCGACCGAGTTTGTCGACTGCGCGACGCTCATGATGGCCGAAGTCGAGGCTCGAGACATCGACGGCAACGCGGTCACGGTCTGCGGCAATGATACGGGCGTCTGCGCCGACATCGGGAACGGCGACATGACGTGCACGACGGACGTCGAGCCCGTCAGCTGTGAGGACACTGGCTGTGCCGATGGCTTCTCCTGTGACGCTACCGATGGGGTTTGTCGCTGCGACGACGACAATGCCTGCTCCGCCCTGGGCGACGGCCTCACCTGCGGAGACGATGGTTTCTGCACCGCGCCGGGCTGCGCCGACGCCTCGGAGTGCACAGGGGACCTTCCGTTTGACGGCGGCTCCTACGAGTGCATCTAAGCCGCCCTTGATCGAGACGCGGCCAGGTTCGGCCGGCCGCGCCTCGCTGTCACCGACCGGGCCCTAGGGACGCCCCCCTGACGGTGTCAGGGCTCGCCAGTGCCTGACGCAAGGAGGTCGGCCGCCGCGGGCATGGGGTCGAACCCGGGCAGCGCCTCGAGTCGGTCCAGCCATGCACGTACGTTGGGGTAAGGCTCCAGGCTGACGCCGCCTTCGGGCGCGACACGGATGTAGCTGTAGCAGGCGACGTCCGCAATCGTCGGACGCGAACCGACCAACCACTTCTGGTCCGCGAGGTGCGGCTCGAACAACGAACCCAGCACGGTGTCCGCCGTCGACAGCGCTCGCTCATGGTCGATCTTCGCCCCAAACAACTTCACCAGCCGCGCCGAGCTTGGGCCCGCCCACAGCTCGCGCGAGCTAATCGAGAGCCAGGACTGAACCTGCGCCGCCAAACCGGGATCCTGCGGCAGCCAGGTCCGCTCGGGGTCGTGGCTGAGCGCGAGATAGACAAGAATGGCGGTCGAGTCGCGAACGACCGTGTCCCCATCGACGAGCACCGGAATCTGCCCCAGCGGATTGATCGCGAGGAATTCCGGACCGCGATGCTCCCCGTTGAGGAGGTCGACCACGACCGATTCGAACGGCACGCCGAGAAGAAGAAGGAATGCGCGCGCCCGATGGGCGTGGCCGGAGATGGGGCTTTCGTACAGTTTCATCGGTATCTCGTGGTGTCTCGTGGTGTGCAGATGAGGGCGACCCTAGGTGCGCCATCGCAGCGGGACGGCTCCGCGACGACGAACGAGCGCGTCCGGAGTCACGCTCCAATGCCGCTGCGCGTCGTCCGAGGTTTCGGCCAGGCGAAGCGTCACGCGTCCGGTCATTTGGAGCATGTCCCCGTTCTCGAAGTCGACGAAGAGCAGGCCCGCTACGGGATGCCGGACGAAGTTTCCGAGGGTGTTGAAGAAGTTGTTGCCCGCGTAGTCGGGAACCACCAACGCCCCGCGCTCGTCGATCCGGACGAACCCCGCAGGACCGCCGCGGTGAGACACGTCGACATCCGTCGAGTCATCCTCGTGGCGGACATACGAGGCGACGAAGAATGTATCGGCTCGCTCGATCATCGTCCGAGCGTCGGTGTCGAGTTGCTCGAGGTGCTCGGCCGCTGGGGCCCGGTCCACGAGCGGTTTGAAGACCGCTTCGCGCCGGGTGATGAAGCGCGGACAGTTTCCAAACGACTGGGTCACGTGCACATGCAGCCCACCCGTGTCGCTGGGTTGCACGACACCGTTGGCTCGATTTCGGCGACGTGTATGGGGCTGAATCCCCAGCATCCCGACCGACGCACCAACCTCGAATGCGGCCGGATCGTGCTCGTCCCCACCCGCCGCAATCCTGAGGTGCGTGTCGTCTGGCGAGTGAACGAACCCGGGCTCTCCGGCTCGCAGCGTTGCCCACGGTCGATCGGAGTGATCCAGAGAGCCAAGCACGATGAACGGCAGCTCCTCGAAGAACCTCCGGTGCTGGTCTGGCATGTACGGCCGGATGACCTTGGGGCCGACCACGGCCATCTTCTCGTACGACCCGACCGATCGTTGCAGCTCCACCTCCCCAGCGTGCCAGGGCGAAGGGAGGTTGTTGGGGGAGGTTGAGGTGACCATCGCCAAGTCCTGCTGTGGACTGTGACCCTTGATCGCGACGTGCGGAATCCCGAAACTCCGCAACCGACTCTTTCAGATTCTGCAACAATGCTGACGTGGACCGGCTTGGCGCGATGGAGGTGTTTGTCCGGGTGGTCGACGAGGGGTCCTTTTCAGGCGCCGCTCGAGCGCTGCGGGTGAGCGCACCATCGGTAACCCGTGCCGTCGCCAGCTTGGAAGATCACCTCGACACCCAACTCCTCACCCGAACGACGAGACGTCTCGCCCTCACCGACGCCGGCGGTCGCTACGTCGAGGATTGCCGCCGGATCCTATCCGAGCTCGACACCGCCGAGGCGGCGGCGACAGGGGCATTCGTTCGAGCCAAGGGAACGCTTCGCGTGACCGCCCCTGTCATGTTCGGCCAGTCCCATGTCTTGCCCGTCCTCGGCGAGTTCCTCGACCTCCACCCCGCCGTCGACGCCCGCACGCTCTTCCTCGACCGAATCGTGCACCTCATCGACGAAGGCATGGACGTCGCGGTCCGTATCGGCCACCTCCCCGATTCCAGCTTACGGGCGATCCGGGTCGGGTCCGTCCGCAGTGTCGTCGTGGCCGCGCCCCCCTACCTCGAGGAGCACGGCCCTCCACTCGAGCCCGAAGACCTCCTGCACCACGACGTCGTTGCCGTCAGCCGCTCGCAAGCCCCCAGCGTCCAATGGGACTTCGGCGTCGACGAGACTCGAAGTGTCACTTTGGAGCCGCGGCTGTGCGCCAACACCATCGCGGCCGGACTTCATGCTGCGGAGTCAGGCTGGGGCGTCACCCGGCTGCTCTCGTACCAGGTCCATGATGCGATCGCCGCGGGTCGGCTCGTCCGCGTGCTCGCCGATGACGAGCGCGGTCCAATCCCCGTCCACCTCGTCCACCCAGACGCACGACATGTCTCCGCAAAAGTGCGGGCGTTCCTCGAGTTCGCGGGCGCGAAGCTCCGCGTCCGGCTCGCGGCGATCACCGCGGCCTTTGCATGACAGCCGGGTCAGCGGACCATGACGAACAACAACATCACCAGACTGGGCACGACGACGAACGTGGTCACGACGGGGACGAGCCACCGATGACGTGCGCGCACGCTGGCGAACCGAGGCGCGTCCCAACGGGCTCCTAGCCCATACAGGCCGAGCGCGGCCACGAAGAGGACCGCCACCGCAGGGACAGACGACGGCAGCGGCACACCACCGCGCCCGTTGTCTCCCCCAAACTCGAACTTCACCCCGGAGAGCATCGAGAACGCGGCCAGCGCTCCGTACATGGCGGTGATCCCTCCGCCATACATCAGGAACATGGCGCCGAAGGATGAGCGCTTGCGCGACGGGTCCACGCCCGATGAGACGAGCAAGCGACCCCGAGGTTGCACCTGCTTCCGAGGCCCCCTCAGTCCTGCACCAAAGGGTTGCAGGTCCCCTCGACCGTATCCAGTTGCCCGGTGCTGTGACCGCTCCAGTGTGTCCACTCCCCCGTCGCGCTGCACTGGCCCACATCGACATCCTGGCCGGGGGGCGTCGTCGACACCCAGCATTGCCACTGCGCCTCCTCGTCCCTCGCAGAGTCCGCCCACCGGGTCGACGGCACAGTCGGCGGTCGGCTGCTGAGCTTCGTCGAAACAGTCCGGGTTGGAAGCGCCGCCTCCACCGGACCCCCCGCCCGACCCCGACGCTCCGCCGGAGTCGTCACCACAGCCGCCAACCAACGCCCCGCCCAACACCAGTCCCAAACAAGCTATCCGCCACATCGGTGGGACGATAGCGCGAATCCGCCCAGTGGGCTCCCGAGGTTGCGCCAGAACGACCCGGCTCAGCTGCAAATACTCTGTTGCTGAACGCTGCAGCGCCCATCGGAACGCTCGAGGCAAAGCCCCCGACCTCGGTCCATGGGCCACAGTGACGGTGTCTCTACGGCGCGGAGTCGACCGAGCGCGTAGCCCGGCCAGCCACGGCGTGCTTCACACCAAGGTACGTTGGTGTTCGGGCAGGTGGCCAAGCGCGTTGACGCAGCGAACACGGAGGTCCGTGGGAACCACGACGATGGTGGTGATGCTGCAATGCGCGACAACGAGCCGAAGCCATCCGCCCGTCGGCACATCCAGTGCCCTCATGACGAGGTATCGGATGAGGTTGCCGTGGCATACGACGAGTTCGCGACGGTCGGCTCCGCGACAAGGTCGTATGAACTGCGAGAACGCCTCGTCCATGCGGCCACGAGTCGCGGCCTGAGCCCTGGTGCGCTTGCGTCCGCGCGACCCGGGGTCTCCCTCTCGAAGCAGGGCGGACTCTCGGAGGCGCACGGACGGTAGCGCAGCACCGAGGAGCGCGGCAGTCTGCTGTGCGCGGGTCCAATCGCTATGATGGACGTCGTCGATCGATTGATCTGCAAACACGCGGGCGAGCCGACGCGCCTGTCTCCGGCCCAGAACCGTCAGGTTTCCGTACCGCGGGTCGTCAGCGTCGGTCACGTACTGGCCGTGACGAATGAGGTGCACCACACGCTTCGCCATGGGCTCGTGCTCGTACACCGTACCCGGAGATGAAGACGTATCGCTCCGTCTCCAGAAAGATTTCGCATCACGGCTCGGGTCCGCCTACTTCTCGGCGCCGTTCTCCAGCCACGCGATCAGCAAGGCACGCTTGCTTGCGGACAGATCGCGGGTCACGGGCATGTAGCGGGGGTCCGACTCCGGGTAGGAGAGAACCCGGAGGATCTGCTCGCGCGCCCGGTGGGTGGTGGCGAACTCACCGAGGTCGACGAGATGCCGCATGTAGGGGAAGAGCTTGGCGTAGGGCTCCAGGATGCGCTTTGCGTCGGCCCACGTGGGCGCCTCGGGGATGGGGTAAGCGTCGAACACCCGCACGCTGACGAAGTGTTGCAAGCAAGGGTTCTCGAGGCCTTCCCACACCATCGCGATCGGATACACCTGACCATCGATCGCTCCGCCGAGCCGAGGCGCCTTGGGATCGGAGGCGTGCAGCTCGAACGACGCAACGCCGGTGTCGTCGGTGGTGAGGTGCTCCGGAAAACGCAGCGCCTCGACGGGCTCGGCGACAGGGATCGGCACGAGCTCCACACCGTGATCGGCGAGGAACGCAGGAGGCATGCCAGAGAGGTACGCCTCCAGAGCGCGGGTGGGGTCGGCCAGAGGCTCGCCGTCTTGCTGCCGAGGCATGGGGACCACCTGCCCCTCGTTGCGTAAGCGTTCGGCCGTCAGCTTCAGGCCGATCGTCTCGCCAGCGGCAGGTCGGCCGAAACGAAAGGCATGAACGCGAACACTCGCGTCGTGCTCGGGCTCCATCCGCAAGGTAAACGGGTCGGCTCGTAACATGCGGCCCTCGCTGTCTTCTTGCAGAATCGTCTGCCCCAACCCGCCGTTGGCTGCCACGGTCATGAGTCGCAGCGGTGCGTTGGAGAGGGCCACAAGCGCGTCTGCGTCGAGGGAGGTCTCCACGACCCCTGCGTTTTGCTCATACGCGCCATCTAGAACTTCCAGCGCGGGGAGGACGATGGGAGCACGCCCTCGGGGGAGCACGACGGGATGGAGACTGCCCAGGTCGCGGATCGGACCGCCGTATCCGGTGGTGGGCAGAGCGTTGCCCAGGTCGAGCAGGAGCGAGCTGCGCTGCTCATCGACCCGGAACGGGGCGAAGTACGCGGGGTTGCCATCGAAGAGGTTCTTGCCCGAGTTGGCGAACGGGAAGTTGGGAGGACGCAACAGGCGTCCGGGCACAAAGGAGATCGGCTCGTCCGCGGTGGCCGGGCCCAGCGTGCCCACGACCCGACCCGTCTGAAACGTGGGGCTGTAGGAGTCCATGTCGTACCCGTCCAACACAAAACGAATCGAGACCCGATCTGGGCTGAGCTCGGCCAGCTTCTCGAGCGTGGCCGAGCCCTTCGCGGCCCAGTGCATCTGCTCGAGCACCGATTGATACCAGCCGCTGCGGCTACCGCCTTCTTGCGTGCCCGGGACGACCGGGGCACGCCTCCATGTGTCGTTGAGCGGGGTCGGCACCATCGCTCCCTGGCAACCGAGCGTGTGCCCCGGCGCCCCGAGCCGTAGCGTGAGACCGTAGATCGAGGGAACGTATTGCTGCTCGGTATCCAGGTCGGCCATCTTGGCGGGCACGGGGTCGTCCGTCCCTTGCAGCGGCAGACCGATGACGGGGTCCTCGGACGACGCCGTCACCACCCGACCGTCCGCGTGCACAACCCGGACGATGCTGCACTCGTAGAGCTGGAAACGATGCCCACCGAAGGGGTTCCAGTTCCAGTTTTGAGGGTTGTTGATCGACTCGGGTGTCGGCAACCGGGGCGAGAAGTTCTGCGAGATGTTGTTGACCGTGGAGGGCGTGGTCACAAATCTTCCGCAGAAGTGAAGTCGGGGAACATCCAGGTAACTCATGACGACACCTCCTCGAGACGACGCTTGCGGGCGCGTCTGTCCATACGCTCGGCGGGCGGGAGGTAGCGGAACGAGGGCCCGGCAAGACCCTCCCCGCCCGGCACCTCGAATTGCCGCAACGCTGCAGCGAACGGCCCCAACTCCAACATCCCGCACAGCGCCTGGCCTCCCCACAACGTCTTGAAGTTGGCCGGGTCGGTCACCTTCTCGAACAACGAGTCCAACATGTCTGAGAACGCGCTGTTGAAGCCTCGGTCGAGCACTTGGGCGCCCGCGGGGTAGGTCTCAGGGTCTGGGTCTCGGACCACGGGGTGGACCTCCGCGTCCTGAAACGCCCGGTACTTGTCGCCGTCGAGTGCTTCCCGAAAGGTCGCCGCATCGAAGCGCTCGAACCCATCGTGGTCGCGACCACCCATGGCAAAGTACAGGTTGCGAAACTGGTAGTAGTGGGCGAGCTCGCCCTGGTCGTCGAGCCCCGAGCGTGCATGCCCTTCGCCCTGGAGGACGATCTCCTGCATCGCTCGGCTCGCGTCCTGCGGAGTCTGAACCGTGTAGAGCGTGCCGGGGGCGAAGCTCCCAGAGGAGACCTGATGCCCGCCGGTGAAGCAGCTGGGGTCCAGCTGCGCGAGGTCCCGGGCGATCGAGTCGTAGAACTGCCCGATGGTCTCCCAGTTGTCGGCCTCCGGCCGGGCATCCTCGGCAGCGGGGAGCTCGATCTGCATGAACCCGACAACCGCCTCCACGGACAAACGGTCGAGGTGGACATCGAAGGCGTTGACCGTCTTGGAGTGGGCAGGGAGCGGTCCGGGGTACGTCGGCACACGCCTTCCCTCGCCGAGCGTAGGCGTGCCTCCCACAGCCGAGAGCAGGTTGCACGCCATGACCATGTGCAACATCTCCTCCATCAGCACGCCACGGACGAGCATTCCAGCGGCGCTGTTGCGGTCTCGCACCGACCACATCGCGTAGAGATACGGAGGGAGCGTTGCGAGTTCGAGTTCGACTGCAATCTGAAGACGGTCCCGAACCGAGGCGAGCAGCGTGTCCTGGGGGTTGGGCATCACGGCGTGGCTCCCGTGGTGACGGGTGCCGAGGTCGCCGCGACCTTCAGCTTCCATTGCGGGATCACCTCACTGTCGTCGAGGCCTTCGGCGGCGGTGTTGAGGTGGCTGGTCAGGTAGTACAGCCGCTCGATCTCCGACTTGTCCTTGGGACCTCGATTGGCGTCACGAAAGCGCTCCTGCAGGTAGGCGGGAGGAATCGCCTGGTAGTACAGGGTCACGTTGATGTCAGCGACCTCGGCCAAGGAGACAGGGTCCAGCGCGATCACATAGGTCAGCTGGTCCTGTCCCGTGCGCTTGGGATCAGCGTAGTCAGGGTCTTGGCATCGCTTGTCCTTCATTTTGGCCCGGTCTCCGCCCGGACACTCGTACGCAAGGGCCTGCACGAAGGGGGACTCGGACTTTGCAAAGTAGGCTGGGTCGAATCCCTTGGGGCGTAGGCGGTTGTCTTTGAGCGTATCGATGCGTCTGAGGAAGCTCGTGCTGATCGCTCCGTCGGAGTCCGCGATCACCTCCTCGTAGATCTGCACCTGGTCTTGCCCCGTCACCTCCGTGTAGTGGCGCTGATACGCTTTCGGGTGTTTCAGCGGTAGCTCGGAGTCCAGGGGCGTATCTCCGGTTCCCTGGACCAACACCCCAAGCGAGTTGGTCCGACCCGAGGCCCACAACGCGGTCCCGTTGCCGTCGACTGCCACGACCTCCAAGAAGGCACGTCGGAAGCCCACCCCGGAGGGGAAGAAGTGCCCCCCCTTGTTGACGACGTTGACGGACACCGTGATGTCGTCTTTCGACCGGACGGCCTTCTGGACGCTGACCGTGGCCGTCTCATGTTTGGCCATGTGCAACATCGACTCTTCGCCCGTGATCAGCGGTGGGGTCACCGCGTCACCGGTCATGTAGTCGATCTGCCGTAAACCCAGCAGAAGCGGAAACTGCTGGAACATCTCGTTGAGGAAGACGTTGAGCCCGTGCAACGCGTGCCGCCGATAGTGCTTCCTCGGCGTGAGGGTGATGTCTGCGTCGGGAAGGCGACCATCCGTGGGGGCGAATGCCGACGACTCGATGTTGGCGATCTCGAAGGTGAGCGGCTGGTCCTTGAACGTGTGCGGCATGTGACAGTCCTGGCAGGACTGCGCGTCTGGTCCACGACCCGAGTCGGAGTTTTGCCACTCGAGAAACGTGGTTTGCTCGAATGAGTAGCCGACGATCTTGCCCGCGTTCGTCACCTTCGGCAGCAAGATGGCGTGGCATGTGCCACACACCTTCGAGTCCGACATCTGGGCGCCCTTCTTCGGCGTGACCCCGAGCGTATGCTCCATCGGCTTCGTCACGACATCCTCGAAGGGCCCGAAGAGGGTGTCGGCAGCGCCCGTGATGAAGTTCCCGGTGAAGGTGGTCTCTTCGCCGAGCTCCTGGTCCGCGATGTGATGGCATGCGGCGCACGAGATTCCGTCGCGAGCCAACGCCCCGTACTTCTGTTCCGCGTTGGGTTGCGACTCGGACCACTGCGTGACCATGCTGAGCCGGAACGGCTCGCCAAAGGGCACCTCAGCCGGCGGCTTGACCCCAAAGAGGTCGTCGCACTTGGGGTTGGGCTTGGTGTCGATGCTGAGCTGCCGCTGTCCCATCACCCCATGGCAGTGCAGGCACGTGGTTTCGATGCACTCCGTGAGCGCAGGGAGGTTGTTGGTCTCACTCTGCAGCTGGGAGAAGAAGATCGGGTCGCGACCCGCGAGGCCCATGGGTGATGCCCTCCACTCGCCATACGGAGAGAGGTTGACCATGCGCTTGGGGTCCTCCGCGGCGAGTTGCATGTTCGGCGTGCTGGAGTTCGAGGCTGTCGCGTCGTGACAGCCGACACATTGGTCCGACGTCAGGAACTGACTGGGGCCCTCGGACCCTGAAGGCACGTGGTCGTAGGTCTCCGCGGGTAGGCGTTTCGTCCACGCCTGGGCGTAGCTCACCTCAGAGAGCTGATCGAAGAACTCCACGAAGGCCGGATCCGCGGTTGGCAGCGCCGCAGAGAACGGGCTGACATAGTCGTCGGAGGCCTCGGGATCCGCCCCTCCCTCTCCATGCAGACTCCCCGCAGGGACCTTCGCGGACGGCGGGTCTTCCTTGGTCGGATCGGCAAACCACTTGTACTGCATCTCCAGCCCGAGCACGTTTCGAAGCGTTGAGAAGGTCGACTCGCTCACCGCCGACGCGTGGCAGTTGAGGCAGTAGTTCCCGAACATGTTGTACGGGTAGACAACATTGGACACCTTCGCGCCGCCGGGGACCGCGGCGCCAAAGATGTCACCGGTCGGAAACCATGTGTTCACGGGCGCCGCAGGGTCGACCGGCACAGCCTTGGCATCCACAAACGCAGACGCGTCCACGATGGGTGGATTCCCCGACGCGTCTCGGCTGATGCCCGCCCAGTACCATCCGTCGAAGGACTCGCTCTTTCGCTTGATCATCAGGGTCCAAGAGTCGGCCTCGGTTGGCGCGTCTTGGATCGACATGCAGCTCTTCGAGTCCACCCCGATCTTCAATCCGGACGCCAGGGAGTGCATCTCCTTGACGATCATTGCCCCGTCGGGGATCTCCCCCGCTCGGCCGGCACATAGCCAGTCGACGACCTCGGGCGAATACCAGATCCTCACCGCCGGATGGACACCGTAGGATTCTTCGCAACGGTCATCCGCCTCGCCCACGCACGGCCCGGTCAGGCGCCAATGCTCGTCGTGCACCCAACCGAGCTTCGTGCTGTATTCACCCGAGTTGAGGAACTCCGCCATCGACTTGTCGAAAGCGTTCTTGTCCTCGAGTTTTGACAAGGGCTGGGGCGGACCCAGGGGACTCTTGTCTTGAGCACGGGGCTCGGCGCACCACGCTGTGATTTTCTTGTCGAGCTCCGCCTCGGATACTGCATCGGCGCACACCCACTCGCTGGGCTTCGGGGGCAGCCCGGAAGCCTCCGGTGGTCCAGGGGTCTCAACTGCGGGCTCAACTGCAGTCTTGGGCTTCGCCGGTGCATCTGGCGGCTCGTCGCAGCCGAAAAGAACGCCGGCCAAAGAGAGTCCGAGGGTTGCCCGGACTACACAACATCGCGTCGACGAGACCATCGACGCCGATGCTAGCAGCGACGAAAAAGAGTCGCTCTAGCCGGACTCGGCATCGTGGATGGCGGAACTCTCAATGGCGGCCGGCCGACGACGCATGCCGACAAGCCTGTACGTTGTTCCGCACACGGACTACTAACAATAAGCGCGGCCCCCGGACCGTTTGGCCGTTATAGGAGTGTCCGAACGTGCACCCAAGAACTCGCATGGGGCACAGGCGCTCAGTTGAACCTTATCCGACGGAGGCTGGTTCCGCCTCCGCCTGAAACCCACAACGTCGTCCCGTCGGGGCTCAACGCGAGGCCGCCAGGGCGGTCGAAGGCTGCCTGCTCGAGCGGTCCGTCAATCGTCTCGGCGTCGCCTGTGCCCCAAAACGTGGCCGCGCCGTCGAGCTCGATCGCGTAGATGACGTTGTTTTCCCCACCGGTCGCGTAGAGACGTCCGTTGCCGTAGAGCATGTGGGCGACGTTGTAGTTCGCGCCGCTGGGCAGCTGCCCGAGCAAGGAGACGGTGCCCTCGGGCGCAACGCGATGGACACGACCATCGACCGCGTTGGCGACGTAAAGGTTGCCGCGTTCGTCAGCTGCGAGTCCTTGCGGGACCTGCAGCCCTTCGCCATCGACATGCACGACAACGTCGCCGTCTTCGGTGACTCGGTAGAGAAAGCGGCCCGTGTTCCCTTCGACGCCCCACCCGACGAAGTAGACGGTTCCGTCCGCTGCGGTCACGGCCCCGGAGGGTCCGTCGAGACCAGTGGCAATGGTTGTCGGCGCCCCACCGTCGGGTGGCACGCGTCGCAGCGTGTTGTCCGTGTAGTTCGTGACGTAGTAGAAGCCGTCGCCGCCCAAGGTCAGGTGAATCGGGCCCCCGTGCCCAGTCGAAAACGGACTGATGGTCCCATCGTCACCGATACGGACAACAGCGTCGTCCTGCCATCCGCCGGCCCCGAACAACACGCCTCGAGGGTCCATGTACAGACCGTCGAAGCCGTAGGGCTCCGAGAGTTGAACGGTGTCAACGATCCCTTCCGAGCCGGGCTCCCCGCTCGAACTCGCGCCGGAGGTCGGATCGTCCTCGCCCGTACTGCCTCCCGCCTTCCCGGAGTCCGAGTGCGCCGATGAGGTCTCGTCAGTGCTCGTCGCCGACGTCGTGACCGTCGAGGCGTCGGCGACCCCGGTGGTGCTCGCGGCGGTCGATTCGGTGTCCGCTTCGTCGGCGTCCGGCTTTCCGCAGGAGGACTGGCCCAGGGCGAGCAATACGAAGGCGAGGAGGCGTCGCGCGTCCATCCAGCCTCCGTAGCACGAGATCCCGCGAGCCCAGGGTGACGATCGGGCGCCTGGCGATGACACCGCCCCCATTTGTTTCGACGTCATCCGCGATGGGATGGGTTGCCCGAGGTTTCGTCCCACGGGGCTTGCATCACGCCGCGCCGTCAGTTGGCGGCTACTTCGCCTCGACGAACTCGACGCGAGCACGAATCACGGGGTCGTACTTCATGAGCCGCATTCGCTCTGGCGTGTTTCGGCGGTTTTTGGTCGTGGAGTAGGTGTAGCCGGTGCCTGCGCTCGAAACGAGGCGGACGTTCACTCGGGTTCCCTTGGCGGCCATTGCGACGTTCTAATCGCACCGCGTTGCATATGCAATCGAATTGCGTGAGCATGCACTACTATGACCGAACCGACGCCGCAGCCGCCTTCCGCACGACTTCCGGTCACCGTGCTCTCCGGCTTTCTCGGCGCGGGCAAGACGACCTTGCTCAACGAGGTCCTCACCAACCGGGAGGGGCTCCGGGTCGCGGTGATCGTCAACGACATGAGCGAGGTGAACATCGATGCGGCCCTGATCGACCGCGGCGGGGCATCCCTGTCCCGCACGGAAGAGAAGCTTGTCGAGATGACCAACGGTTGCATCTGTTGCACGTTGCGAGATGACCTGTTGGCAGAGGTCTCCTCACTGGCTCAGGCAGGTCGGTTCGACTATCTGCTGATCGAGTCGACGGGAATCTCCGAGCCGATCCCGGTCGCGCAGACCTTCACATTCGAAGACGAGAACGGGGTGAGCCTGGGACAGGTCGCGCGTCTCGACACGATGGTCACCGTCGTGGACGCAGCCAACTTCATGCGCGACTACAACGCCGCCCAAGCTCTCGCCGAACGCGGGGAAACCCTAGGCGAGGACGACGAACGAACCGTAACCGACCTTCTCATCGAGCAGATCGAGTTCGCAGACGTCATCGTGCTCAACAAGCTCGACCTGGTGGACCCGGTCCAAGCTCGTGAGGTTCAGGCCGTGCTCGAAGCACTCAACCCGGGGGCGCGCGTGGTCCCTTCGACACAGGGCCGGGTGCCGCCGAAGGCCATCTTGGACACAGGCCTGTTCGACTACGACAAGGCCGCGGCGAGCGCGGGCTGGATTCGCGAACTCAACGGGGAACACACCCCAGAGACCGAATCGTACGGGATCTCGAGCTTCACCTACCGATGCCGACAGCCCTTCGATGCGGCAAAACTCTGGGCGTTTCTCAACGACTCGGCAACCTGGGACGGCGTCCTTCGATCCAAAGGCTTCTTCTGGGTCGCGTCGGACTCACGCGTCGCCTACGAATGGGGACAGGCCGGCGGAGTCACCAACGTGAGCCCCATGGGCATGTGGTGGGCAGCCGTACCCCGGGACCGCTGGACGCAGCCGAACGGAGAGCGACCCGACGAGCAGCAAGACTGGGACGAGCGGTTCGGCGACCGAGGCCAGCAACTCGTCTTCATCGGTCAGCAGATGGACGAGGCCGCACTCCGCCGTCGTCTCGACGCCTGCCTACTCGACGAAGCCCAAGCGGGGACCGACAGCCGCGCGTGGGCTCGGCTGCCCAACCCCTTTCCCCCGCTTGAGGTCAGTACGTCACGAGTCTGAGTTCTCCAGGTTGTCACCGGTCGAAGCCCTGGGGCCCGACTCTGCGCTCGAGGTCACTCGACACAGACGCTGACGGAGTCGAACGTCTCGAGACAGCCCAACAGCTCGACCTCGCACGAGGGAACCGATGTGCCCAAGTCGTCGCATTCAGTTCGGTCGCTACAACGACAGATGTGCGTTCCATGGTCGAGGCAGCACGTGCCCCCGGACGGGGCATCACAGGTCCCCACCTTCTCAAGATGCTCGTTGTTTCCCTGGTCACCCGTACAGAAACAACTCGCTCCATTGGTCCAACAGCCGAGCGTCTCACAGGAACAGGAGGCATCTGCCTCCGGCCATCCCGGACTCGCGCAACACCTCGAAGGTCCAGGGATCACAGCGGGTCCGCACGGGGCGTCAGGCGCACCGTAGTCCTCACTCCACCCGCAGATGCACTGGGTGTCCGCGGCCAGAGTGCACCAAGGCTCGTCTGTCGGTGCCGCGCCATCGGAGTCTGGGTCCGGGTCGGAGTCGTCAGCCGGGGGCTGGACCCCCTCGTCATCCGACTCCCAGGACTCCTCTTCGCCGCCCGAGGCGGCTTGGTCGGGATCCACACAACGCTCGCGGACGCACTCCAACGCACCGAGGCAATAGCCCTCCACGCAGGGGCCGAGCTCTTCCCCGGCCTCCGGCTGCGATCCATCCGCGCAACCGAGAAACCCCGCGAACACCACCGTTGCCGCGATGGAGGCGAGCCGAAGCACCGGTCGAGCTCGGCTACTCACAGTTGCACTCCGTGTGGTCGAGGTCGCAGGAGTTGAGGTTCGCGTTCACGCACGTCCAGTACGACGGACACAAGTCGTAAACATCCGCGCAGCTCTGGGTCGCGCCTTGAACACAGTCTGGCGCTGCCACGTCCCCAAGGCAGCCGCAGTAGACACTCCCGAACTGCACGCAAGCGGCGGGAGTCTGGCTGCCACCATCGCCTTCTTCCCCTCCGCCTTC
>JBOEGF010000037.1:0-21827 GCA_050633305.1 Nannocystales bacterium | reverse complement strand
GAATTGAGGACACCCCCTAGGCTTCGCGGCCGTCCCAGCACAGAGACGGCTTCTAACCCGCCCTTCCGGTGAGCTGTAGCAGGACCCAGTTGACGTCGATGGCGAGGTAAATCGCCAGACATGCGGCGAAGATCCAGCGACCGGGTCGCCATAGGTGCCATCGCAACAGGATCACCACCACCCCGACGGCGAGCAGAGTCTTGAACGTCAGGAACACGACGAGCCCCTGCTGTAGTCCCCATCGCATGACGGGGTTGAGCTCGGCCACCCCACCCGAGCCGACGTACAGCGCCGTCATTCCGGTGTCCACGGCGAAAAGCACCATGAACACCGCGGCACCGATCCACGCCCACCGAGGTGCGCTGTCGACGAATGCTCCAGCACTTCGGAACTCGTTGGGGATGAGCGCCTTGCGTCGGCCGCGAAACGAATAGCGGTTGAGGAACGAGGTCCGCTTTCGACGGCGATCGGGACCGGCGTAGTTCTTGGTGATCACCCAATCGTAGTCGGGGTCGTAGAACAGCAGCGGGGACTTCCGGTGCCGGCTTGGAAGCGGGAACTCGATCGCCTGTGCGACCGCATGTTGGTGGAGGGACGCCACCCGCCCCGACGATGGATCGAGGTAGCCAATCACCAAGGTGACCTTGCTGCCGCCCTGCCACGGGAAACATGCGATGTACGCGAAGTTGTCACGGCCGAGGCAGTAGACCGACTGCGCCTCCGAAAGCTCGCCGAGGATCTTTCGCACCGGGTGTTTCCGATACGCTCGGCCAGCCGCCGAGTCCCCAGCTTTCACAGGCCACCCGAGCAATCGCGGCAGGTCTCGCAGCAACTCGAGCAGGGCCTCGGTCGCGGGGACCACAAGCTGAACCGTCGGGACCTGCTCGTTCGCGGCGATGGGGCGGATCACGGCGGTCGGAATGTCGACGACCCGGGTGACGACCTGCCGCAGCCGTTCATCGACAGCGCGCTCAGACAGCTCGGCGGGAGCGTTGAGCGCCCGTCTTCCGACCACCGACTCGCTCGGGTCCTCGCCAAAGATGACCCGCGCGAGCTGGGCAGCGTCGACCGGCCACGCCAACACCCGCTCGATGACGCCCTCCTCGACGTCGCGCACGAGCGCGGGGAGCTGCTCGTACGTCGAGGCGGCAATACGGAGCGACCCATGCTCCTCGGAGCGCGCCGTGCCCAATACCGCCGCGACCGTCTCAGGCTCCCGGCCTTCGACGACGACTGCGTCCCACACCGCCTCACCGACGAGCGCGCATGCTTTTTCCACGTCGCGCTCGAGGACAAGCTCAAGCCGGGACGCCCCCTGTGGCGGGTCCTTGCCGACCCACAGAACGCGGGCCGTCGTGTCCGCTGGGATCTTCTCAGCGCGCATCCACGGAGATCGAAGACGCGACCATGATCGTCCCCATGACAATCTCGTCTTCGTGATCGACCTGCGCGTCCGGCATGCGCATCCAACCGGAGGAGCCTTTGTAGATCAGCGCGACGCCGTCCATCGTGCTGAGCTCGGCCGCCTCGTAGACCACGGTCACGGGCAGGGAAAACTGCACGACCGACGGGCCGACCGCGTAGCAGTCTGCCAAGCCCTCCGCCTCGCAGGGAACGGCAACGATCGACACCTCGGTGGGCTCATCGAGGGCTCCTTCGGGGACCTCGAGGCTCAGGCGTCCATCTTCGGAGAGCACGATGCCCCCTTCGGGCCCGATGACCGCATCGGACCCCAGTCCGCAGGCGTCCGGCATCCCCACACTCATCGCAGCGAGCGCGAGCACACCCAGTCCCGCGAAGATGCCCATCGTTGCTCCCTTGCGGCGTCTCACTCCCCAAGCGTACCACCTTCAAGGGTGCGGCTCTCGTCCGTCCCGTCCCACCGCGATGTCACCCGCGGTTCGATCCGCGCGCATGTTCATCAACGCGCGTCGTCGAAAGGGTCGGTTCCGCCCGCGATCGAGCTCGCAGAAAACCGAGGCTGGACACACTTCATGCGAGGTCATCCTACCTCTGCACGTCCGAGCAAAAGGCGGCCCTGGTGACCGACCGAACACGGTTTCACGACCGCTTGCTTCGTTTTCGGCCGAGGTGGGCAATCCGTTGCACACGCGAGAGGAGAACCCTCGAGCACACGATCCGGGGCGCGAGTTCGTCGGCACTCCGGCGCTTCGCAGTCCTCACCGGTACTGCGCGCAGCGACTGACCACCCCGACGTCTTCCCGGTTCTCCTCGATGTTCCGAAGATTGCGTTCGCAGATCGCGGGGCTTGGAAAGCAGAAGCTCCGCGGGGTCTCACCGGCTTTGACCTGAAGCTGGAAACACCCGGCGACAGCCTGACGCTCGCAACGATCCCACGTGCTTTCGAGACGCCCGGCGACTTTGCGGTTGGCGAGTTGCTGACCACAATCGATGTGGTCGCGCATGCACTCTCCGTGCGGGCCGTTCTTTGTCGTGCCGAGGTAACAAGCCCAGCCGGAACCCTTGTCGAAGTCGTCCCAAAGCTCGGTGACCGCACCTCCGCCCGGCGGTGTTGCTGCGCTCTCGACACACGCCGACCCCTCCCAGTGCGAGCCCTTCGGGCACGACACCTCGTGCACGACCTGCGTCGCGACACACTTCCCGTCCCGCAAGCGGCTCCCTTCGGGGCAGGTTGCCGCCACGGGTTCGGCCGATGCCACAGCGCGCTTGCGGGGTATCCCGAGCCTGGCGACTTCGATCCGCAGCGGCGCGCTGCATCCTTTGGGGGGAGCATCGGTCTCCACGCACGACTCCAGGGTTCCGTCGCGGGTGAGTGTTTCTTTGACGTGTTCCCCTCGGGTCCCGGCGCCGACCTGACCGACCCGTGCACCAACACCCGCCTCAGCGCTCGCGCCCGCAAAGAACTCGAACGCCCCCACGGTCATGCCCGTCATGACATGGGTCGCGCCGACGCAGTCGCCTTGAAGCTCGTTCGCCGTGACGACGGGTGTGTCGGTGTCCAGTCGTCCGACCATCATCATGTCGATCGTCAACTCGCCCGCCGCCGCAAGCTTGCCCTCGAGGCTGACAGCCCCCGCCGGGACCTCTGCGTAGAGTTCATCGAGGTTCCGAATGTGGACGGTGTCCTGTTTAGGGGCCACCGACGTGTATGCATAGGCTCCGGGGGCTTCACAGCGGGGGAGCATCTCGAGCTCGCAACCGTCGTACCGAATGACGACGACCCGGGTCTTGGCCCGCGCTTCGAGTTGGGCTCGATCGGCCGATGGCCACTCCACGACGAGAGGCTTGTCCTGGCTAACCGCAACGGAGCATTTCGCTTGCCCGTTCGGCTCAAAGGCGGGTGCTTTTGCGATCGGCTCTGCGACAACCTTGCTGCATCCGGCAAGCGCAAACACTGCTCCCAAAACAACGCTCCACGGTCCTTGCGGCGTCGACATCTGACATAGAGAACGACAGATTCCCGCCGAGATTCAAGCGGCCCACGAACAGGTGCCGCGCGCGACATCGCGCGGAACACGCAAGCGGTCAACGAGTCCAATTCGCAAGCCTGTGCGTGGTACCGTCGGCGAACATCATGTCGAGCCTCGTCGAACGGATTGCCGCGCTCCAAGACTTCAAACGGTACGAAGACCTGCATTGGTCAGGGACGTTCGAGGAGTACCTCGACCTCGTCCGCGACAACCCTCGTATCGCCCGAACGGCGCACGAGCGGCTCTACGACATGCTCATCTCCCACGGGACCGAGGAGTATGTCGACAACAAGAAGAAGATCATCCACTACCGCTTCTTCGACGACGAAGTTCATGGAGGTCGTGACGCGATCTTCGGACTCGACATTCCGCTGATGCGATTGGTGTCGGTGCTCAAAGCCGCCGCCATGCGCTACGGCACCGAGAAGCGGATCATCCTCCTGCACGGCCCCGTCGGCTCGGCCAAGTCCACCATCGCCCGGCTGCTGAAGATCGGGATGGAGGAGTACAGCCGCAGCGTTCAGGGCGCGATGTTCACCTATGAGTGGGTGCTGCCCAAGGAACTGCAACACCTCATCGCCGGCCAGGAGATTTTCCCTTCGCCGATGCATGAAGAGCCGCTCAAGCTCATCCCGCCCGAGTGGCGCGACAAAGCCATCACCGAGCTGGGCCTCGAAAAGGACGGCTACCGCCCCCACGTCAAGGGTGAGCTCAACCCAGCGTGCCGCTACATTTTTGCGGAGCTGATGCAGATTCACAACGGTGACTGGTCCAAGGTCATCAAGTACATCCGGGTTCGCCGCCTGCTCATCTCCGAGCAGGACCGCGTCGGCATCGGCACCTTCCAGCCGAAGGACGAGAAGAACCAGGACAGCACCGAGCTGACCGGCGAGATCAACTACCGCCGCATCGCCGAGTTCGGTTCGGACTCCGACCCGCGCGCCTTCAACTTCGACGGCGAGTTCAACGTCGCCAACCGCGGCATCATCGAGTTCGTCGAGATTCTCAAGCTCGACGTCGCGTTCCTCTATGACCTCCTGGGCGCGACCCAGGAGCAGAAGATCAAGCCCAAGAAGTTCGCGCAGACCGACATCGACGAGGTGATCATCGGTCACACCAACGAGGCGGAGTACCAGCGGCTGCTGGAGAACCGGTTCATGGAAGCGCTTCGCGACCGTACGGTGAAGATCGACATCCCGTACATCACCAAGCTCTCCGAAGAGACCAAGATCTACGTCAAGGACTACAACCCCAAGAAGGTTCGTGGTCGCTTCATCGCGCCGCACACCCTCGAGATGGCCGCGATGTGGACCATCTTGACGCGCCTCGAGGAGCCCAAGAAGCACCAGCTCAGCCTGATGCAGAAACTCAAGCTCTACGACGGCAAAACCCTCCCCGGTTTCACGCAGGACACCGTCAAGGAGCTGCGCAAGGAGTCCAACCGCGAGGGCATGGACGGAATCTCCGCCCGCTACGTCCAGGACAAGCTGGCCAACTGCTTGGTCTCCGAGCGCGGTCAGACCAGCATCAACCCGTTCATGGTCATGAACGAGCTCGAAAGCGGCCTGCGCAACAACAGCCTCATCACCAACGAGGACGATCGGAAGCGTTACACCGACCTGCTCGCCGTGGTGAAGCAGGAGTACGAGGACATCGTCAAGAACGAGGTCCAGCGCGCCATCTCGGCCGACGAAGATGCGATCAGCCGCCTGTGTGGCAACTACATCGACAACGTCAAGGCGTACACGCAGCGCGAGAAGGTCAAGAACCCGTACACCGGTCAAGACGAAGAGCCCGACGAGCGGCTCATGCGGTCGATCGAGTCCAAGATCGACATCCCGGAGTCTCGCAAGGACGACTTCCGGCGCGAGATCATGAACTACATCGGGGCCCTGGCGATCGAGGGCAAGCAGTTCGACTTCCGCACCAACGAGCGGCTCTACAAGGCGCTCGAGCTCAAGCTCTTCGAAGACCAGAAGGACAGCATCAAGCTCACCTCCCTGGTCTCCAACGTCGTCGACAAAGAGGCGCAAGAGAAGATCGAGGTCGTCAAACAGCGGCTCATCCGCAACTACGGCTACGATGAGATTTCGGCCACCGACGTGCTGACCTACGTCGCGTCGATCTTCGCCCGCGGCGAGATCAAAGGCGACGGCTGACGCCGACGTTCGTCTCGCTTCACAAGCCCTCGCCGACCTCGTCGTGCGGGGGCTTGCTCGTTCACGCGGTCGTGTCAACCGCGGCTACACAGTGAACGCAGGGTCCGGATCGTCCAGGTGGCCACCGGGCCCAGGCCCTCGTCTCTACGATAGACCACCGACAGTCCGAGGTCGTGGGCGTGGTCTGCCCAAGCGTCGACCTGGAGTCGGACCAGCGTCCCGCGCTCCAAGTCCGCCGCGATTTCGGGCATCGGGAGGTTTCCCCAGCCCAACCCCGCCCGCAGCATCGCGGCCTTGATGGAGAGGTCTCCGACCCGCCAGGTCCGCGGTGAGAGCACTGCACGGTCGGGGGCATCACCGCCATGAACGCCTTGCAACACCAGTTGCACATGCTCGGTCAACGCGGCGTCGCTGGACGCTCGACCGGCCAGTGGATGCGAGGGGGCCACGACTGGGACCATCTGAACCGCACCCGCTGATGTGCGTTCGAGAGACTCCGGCACCTCGACGTCCGGCCCGATCACGCCCAGACGGCAAGCACCCACTTCAACACGTTGGACCACCCCCTGAAGCACCTCGGTCTCCGTTCTCAGCGCGATGTCGGGAAACTCCACGGCGAGTTTCGAGGCGAGCGTGACCAAGACGGCTCGAGGAAAGACCGCATCGCAGACGATCGACAGCTCGGCTTCTCGCCCGGCATCGAGCGCCCGAGCATGTCCGCCCAAGCGCGCCACCGAAGCCAGCACGCCGCGAACCTGCGGAAACAATGCCGCCCCCGCCGGGGTCAGAGCGCCCTTCCCCGCTTCGCGGTCGAACACCACGATTCCCAGCGAGTCCTCCAGCGTCGCGACCGACTGGCTGATCGCCGATTGAACCTTGCCCAACCGACGACCCGCAGCTGAAAAACTCCCTGCCTCGACCACTGCGACCCAGACTCGGAGCTGGTCGAGCGTCAGTCGATCGAGCGAAGCCATGACCGGGTCCTCAAGGCGCGATGAAGTGCGCGCGCTGGAAGCCGTCGTCGAAGTACGCCGCCTCCACGCTGAACACGTCGGGCTCTCCGGCGGCACCGGTGAAGTAGACGTTGTCGTCCAGCGGCGCCGAGACCCATTGGAACGCCGCGTTGAACCGCCAGAGGTCTCCGTTGGAGTACGCCTGGTGCCACACGAGCCAATCCGCATCGGACCCGATGCCCGAGGGGTCGGCTCGACCAATGGTCCAAATGACGTCGACGGTGCCCTGCGGCGCACCGCCATCGTGGTCCATCAGGTCGGCGACCTGCGAGAGTTCGAGGCCGCCGTTCTCGAACTGCTCGTAGACCACCGCCACCGGCGTCTCCAGCAGGAAGAGTTCTTCGACATCGTCGGCCTCCTGCCCGGGCGTATGCACCATGGCATCGATATCCATACCCGCCGCGGCCGGGAAGCGCGTGTCCAAAAGCTCGGGCGTCTGCCAGACCCCGTCGGCTTGCTCGTAGACCATCCGATCCTCGGCGATCACGAACAGCCGGTCGAAATGCGTGAACGATGTCGTTGCAGTGATCCCTGTGGGCGGCGGCGCGTTGTCTCCCACCCAGATCTCGCTCAGCGGTACCTGAGACCAGGTGCCTTGCGTCAGGTCGAGAGAGTAGCGATGCCAGCTCTGCACACTCCCTCCGCTCGAGGACGAGCCATCCTCTTCCCCGCTCGAACCATCCGAGCCGTCCTCGGTGGTGGACGCGGTCACCGTCGTCACGCCGTTGGTCGGCTCGCTCGTCGTTGAGGTCGCCGATGCATCCGAGCCCGCACCCTCGCCCCCGGAGATGCCGGTCGTGGCGACCTCCGTGTCCTGGGAGCTGTCCGAGCCGGACCCGAGCGTGGCGCCAGCAGGCTGGTTTTGGTCACCGCCCGCACATGCGATGGAACCGAGGAGAATCAGCAGAGCAAAGCGCGACACCACGCCAGAGGCTAACGCGGGAGACATCACATTTTGTGAACAAAATGTGCACTTCTCATCATTTTACATCATGCCCCCTCGGACCTACGTTGGGAGCCGAGATGCTTCAACTTCGCCGCTCCAACGCACGGGGACACGCTGAGCACGGCTGGCTCGAAAGCCGCCACACGTTCTCCTTCGCCAACTACCACGATCCGGAGCACATGGGCTTTGGACCGCTGCGGGTCATCAACGAGGACCGTGTCCAACCAGGGATGGGGTTCGGCACGCACCCCCATCGAGACATGGAGATCATCAGCTACGTGCTCGAAGGAACGCTCGAACACAAGGACTCGATGGGCAATGGTTCGGTCATCCGGCCTGGAGATGTACAGCACATGTCCGCGGGCACAGGCGTCACTCACAGCGAGTTCAACGGATCCAAGGTAGAGGGCCTCCACTTCTTGCAGATTTGGATCCAGCCCTCGCAACGCGGCGGCGAACCTCGCTACGGCCAGCAACACTTCTCCCGCGCGCAGCGCCTCGACCAGCTTCGCGTCGTTGCCAGTGGAGACGGTCGTGAGGACTCGATCCGCATCCGCCAGGACGCCTTGATGTTCGCCGGGGTCCTCACCGATGGGACGACCGTCGAACACGCGGTCCAGCCGGGCAGACGAGCCTGGGTCCACCTCGCCCACGGCTCGGTGACCGTCGACGGGCACGCTCTGCAAGCGGGGGACGCGCTGGGCACGGACGACGCCAGCACCCTCCATCTCACCGCCAACGGCGAGGCTGAAGTCCTCGTCTTCGACCTCCCCTGATTCGACGGACGCTTCGGATGAACATCGCAACCATTGCCGGAAGTCTTCGCAAGGCCTCGATCAACCGCGGACTCCTTTCCGCATGCCGTGACGTCGCCCCTGAAGGCGTCACCTTTCAAGCCCTGTCGATCGGCGAGCTTCCGCACTACGACGGTGACCTTGCCGCAGCGGGTGACCCAGGCCCGGTCGCGGTCTTCAAGGCCGCCATCGCCGCCGCCGACGGATTGCTGATCGCGACGCCGGAGTACAACTACTCCGTGCCCGGTGTCCTCAAGAACGCACTGGACTGGGCATCTCGCCCCGCCTACCGGTCCGTCTTTGCGGGAAAGAAGACCGCCATGCTCGGAGCCTCGTACTCCGTGGTGGGAACCGCCCGGGCGCAGGCGCACCTCAAGGGCATCATGCTCGGCATGGCGGCGCCGGTGTTCGCGTATCCCGAAGTTCTCGTCGGCGCCGCGAAGGAGAAGTTCGACGCGGCCGGCAACCTGACCGACCCGAGCACCTGCGAACACCTCGCCGGTTTCGTGGCGGCGTTCGCGACGTGGGTCGGCACGCCCTGACCATCGGCCCGACGCAGTGTAGGCTGAGCGCTCTTGCGATCTGAATTGAAGCTGCTCATGACGCCTAACGCTCTGTATCGACTCGGCGGATGCCTCCTGCTCGCCGCCACAGCGGGCTGCCCGTCGGACTCCACACCGGAGTCCTCGGCGGCAGAGACCGCCGATTCCGCGACCGAGGATCCGGACGCACCACCGCTGCTGACCTTCGAACCGTTGAGCCTCCCGAGCACCCGCGCCGAGGTCACGGGCATGCGATTCCTGCCGAACGCCAACGAGTTCATTCTCCTCGGCAAGAACGGCTCGCTTTGGCACTACGGCCTCGACGGCGACACCGTGACCGAGCTTGGGACGGTGCCCATCGCCGGGACCCACACCGAATCCGACTGCGGCATCATCTCGCTCGCCTTCGATCCCGACTTCGCCACCAACAACTTGTTTTACGTGGGCCGTTGCGTCAGCCAGACCGACAGTGTCATCGAGCGGTATGTCTGGGACACCTCCGACTACGCGGGCACGGGAGCATCGGGAACCGAGGTCCTGCGGCTGGGGTACGAGAACGCGACTCGCCCTTGGCACAACGTCGGTGCCATCGGGTTCGATGATGAGGGCGTGATGTGGGCCTTGTTCGGCGAGAAGAACGTCGCGGCCAACGCCCAAGACCCGGCCACGGGCCTGGGCTCACTCATCCGCATCATCCCGCGCCGCGACCTCGCCGAGACCGGCTACGACCCGGTCCCGGACGGTCCGTTCCCCGACAGCGACGTGTACGCCTATGGCTTTCGTAGCCCTTGGACCGGAACGCTCGATGAGCGCGGGTT
Organism: Nannocystales bacterium; assembly: GCA_050633305.1. Classification (GTDB taxonomy): domain Bacteria; phylum Myxococcota_A; class Polyangia; order Nannocystales; family Nannocystaceae; genus CAJXVA01. Next base: position 12,103 of record JBOEGF010000037.1, on the reverse strand, counting down.
CTATTGGGTGGGTGATGTTGGCGCGGACGACTTCGAGGAGATCGACGTCGTGACCGCGGCCGCGCAGAACTTCGGCTGGAGCATCTCCGAGGGGCCCTGCGAAGGGGACTGCGAAGGACTCTCCGAGCCGGTCATCGCGATCAAACACGGCATCGACAAGTACGTCACCGAAAACCCCGACGCCGTCCCGGTGCAGAGCCGTGTGATCTTCGTGGCCGTTTCGTATCGCGACCAGGGCGACGACCCGTACGACGGCCTGCTCAACGGCCGCACCCTGGTCGGCGAAGCGTGCACCGGATCCCTTCGCTTGCTCGAGGTCGACGACGCTGGCGCGCTGACCCTCGACAGGCACATCGGGCACCTGCCCAGCGCCCATGCGTGGGCTCAGGCGCCCGACGGCTACGTGTACGCGGTGCAGAACGGTGGATGCGGCGCCGGCAACATCACCGACGCCGACTCCATGCTGGTTCGCGCGCGGCTCGACCCCGGCTGAGCGGGCCGGCACGACGCGGAGCATGGTGCCGCCGGAGCTGACGCAATGCAGCTCCGCTCAGTGCGAACGGGGCCGACGACGGCGCATGCCGAGCAGCAGCAGCGCGAGCGCCCATCCCGAGCGGACGGGGCCGCCCTGCGTACACCCGGAGCCGCTCGAGGCCCCTCCACCACCATCTGTGTCCCCCGTGCCGCCCGTGCTGCTGGTCCCCTGGGATGTCGTCCCGGGCGCGGGATCGGTGGTCGAGCCTCCTCCGCTCGTGGTCTCGGAGCCCGTACTCGACGTTTCAGCACCCGTAGACCCCGTGCTGCCCGGTCGTCCCGGACCGCTGGAGGACGCGTCTCCCCCGTCCCCAGACGTGCTGGTGTCGTCTCCTGTCTCCGTCGACGACCCACCCGTGCTGCTCGTACCACCGCCAGCCTCGACCTCACACGCGGCCGAGCACCCGTCGTCGTCGTCCACGTTGCCGTCGTCGCACGCCTCATCCTCTTCGAGGATGTCGTTGCCGCACTCGCCCGCCGCCCATTGAATGAGGTTGGCCGCCAGAACTGCGTTGTCGGCCGTGGCGATGAAGTTGTCGGTGAAGAAGTTGTGGTCTCCGATGACGACAACTCGGCCCCCTGCCGCAAACCCAGAGGACGGCTCCAACACAGCAAGGAACGTCTCGCCAGCCGCGCTATCTCCTAGGACCTGCGCGTCATCCCCAAGCTCGAACGTGGTGTGGTTGACCCACGAGTACTGCGCGACGCCAGCGGTCAGAGGATGCACCCCCGCCGGAGCGGCCATTCCCTCGTTGGTCACGAACGCGACAGTGTCCATCCCGAACAGCGCCCCCCAACTCTCGTAGACCGTCGCGAACATGTCGCCGGGCAGGCCCGTGCTGTCCACGGTGACGACCAGGGTCCCACCTGCACCGATCCACGACTCGAGGGCATCCGACTCCGGATTCGACAAGGTGCCCAGCTCCCCCGCCATCGGCCCCGTGCCTCCGCTGAGCATGCCCGTGTAGAACACGTCGACACCGTCGAGATACTCGGCCGTGAGCGCATCGGTCGGTGCCGCAACGCCATCGCCCGCGGCCTCGATCGCGGCCCGGAGATCGTCGTGCGCGGTTCCGCTCAGCGCACCGGCTGGATACGCCATTCGAGCGGGACCGTAGCTCCCCCACTCGGCTGCGCTCACCGATGAAGGCGCGAGCAAGAAAAGTGTCGCCGCAACAATGCCAAGAGTCGTCCTCATGCGCCGGACTCTCGCCTCGAACGCAACGCGAGGACAAGCGACAACCCGCAGCGGGGACACCCCGAACCGGACACGTCCCTCGGACGCACAAAGACCGACGAACAGCCGAAGCTGAGCGCCGGTCCACGGGCCTGCAACGGCCGGACTCCTACAGGAAGTTGGAGATGATGCCGACGAGGATGCCGACTCCGGCTCCGATGCCGCCGCCCATGAGGGCTTTCTTTGCGTTGCCAAGCGCCTCGTCGAGCAGCTGCTCGCGGGTCTTGGGGCTGACGAGCAAGGAGAACAGACCCTTGCCAGACAGAACGCCCTGCTTCATGTAGCCGGCGGCGTAGACGGTGCCGCCGTCAGCCAGGAAGACCTTCTCTTTGCAGACGAACTCGTTGGCCTTGGAGTTGACGGGGTTTTGGAACTGGAAGTTGCCGAACTCGATCGCCTTCCCTTTGCCGACCGCGTTCTTGAGGTCGTCGAACATGCCCTCTTTGTGCTTCTCTTCGAACGTCTGCTTGAGGTCGAAGTCGCCGCCGCCAGCGAGGTTGAGCGGAAGCACACCGGAGCCGTCGTCCACGCCGACCTGCCCTTGCTTGTCCTCGTAGTAGGTCTTGCTCTTCTTGGTGTCGCCGTCTTTCCAGAAGCCTTCGATCTCGACCTCGTAGTACAGGCACTGGGTTCCCGTGACGGGAGAGACGAGCGGTTGCGCGACGGGACGGCCTTGGACACTGACAGCCTTGCCATCGGGCGTCGCCCCAGCAGCTCCGGACTGCAGGTGATCGGCCTTGGTGATCCTGGACGCCTTGCGGCGCATCAGCAGGCCGTAGATCAGAACGATGATTGAGATGGCGGTGACGATCGCTGCAATGGCGCCCATGATGTCGACGAAGACGGACTCGGCTTTGGCTTGTCGCAGCGGATCGGCAAGATTTTCACAAAAAATCCCCCGGGCTCGGTGCCTCGGGGGTCGATGTGAGGGCGCGCTGTGGGCTCAGCCCGCGGGGGGCGGGAGCTCTTCGGGCGGAACGAGGATGAACACGTCCCGGTCGTCCAGCTCCCCGCAGGAGTCTGCCAGCACCTGAATATTGGCCGTAAACAGCCGTGGGCTGGTCCCCTGCTCCACGAAGTCGTTAAACGCCGTGACCGTGAAGATCACATCGGTGTCCGGGACGACCCCCTCGAAGGTGGTCGGCGTGAGGACGGGATCTGCCACCCCTGGAAGCGGTACCGGGCCGTGGTCGACCGGGGTCACCGACTGGATGAAGTCAGCCGTTGTGGTGCCCGCTGGCAATGCCTCGCCGTCGACGTCGGCGTCAACGCCCGTGACCATACTCGTGACGTCAAACTGCCCGTACGCCGCGAGGAGCGAGACCGCGCTGGAGAACGAGCTGTCGACGCCGGTCCCGTCGGCGTTGGCCTGGTACGTCATGGGGCACAGCCCAGACGCGCCAGGGGCCACACCGGCTCCAAACAACCCGGTGCAGCATTGCCCAACCGCGCAGCCTGCGGGCCGTCCCGCCACGTCCCACGCCTCGGTCGGAACTGTCGCCCCGGTGGCCTCGGCGAACTGCACGCCGTCATCGTAGGCGGAGCACGTCCCGGTGGACCCGATCGCGATCTGAATGACCCGACCGCAGATCGAGTTCAGGGCGTCCATGGCCTGGGTCTGGTTGTGCGCGTTGGTGGCGACATCACCACTGTAGAGTTCGGGCCCCCCGAAGTCGCATCCGGCGTTGCCCATGGGATCGTGGCTCAGCGCGTCGGTGATCGACACGACAAGCGGGAACGACCCCTCGCGAAAGCCGACGCCGCCGATGCCCACCATGTTGGGGGCGACCATCGTTGGCGCAGGAGCGACCAGCCCTTCGCCCGTTGCGATCTGATACAGCGCCTCGATGTTGGACTCGGGCCCATCGTTTCCACCCGCGGCGACGTAGGTGCCGACCGCGATCTGCACGTCCGTCACATTCGCGGTGATCGGTTGAAGCAACGTGAACGGCTGGTCCGTCCCAACGCTTCCATACGGCGCAATCGGAAAGTCCGCGAAGGACCCCGCACCGAACTGGGTGTCTGGAACCTGTGCGGTAATTGCCGGGATGATGTCCCCGGACAGCGCCGCCCGGAGGTTGTTGATCTCGTCCGCCATCGAGCCCGTCACGTCCATGTTGATGAACACGTCGAGCGCCTTCACGTCGGTGCTGAACGTCAACGGCTTGTCCTGAGGACCATCGTCGTCGTTGAAGGGAAGGATGAAGAAGAAGTCGTTGGCCAGGTCATAGGCCGCGACCGTCACCTGCGCTTTCCCAACGCTCCCATCGACCGCCGCCGTGATGATCGTCGACTCGAAGAACGGGTCCGCGAACCCCGGGACCTCGAAGGTCGTCCCATTCATCACACCCACCGTTTCGTTGGTGACGGCCCACTCCGCTTGTGCGGTCACGTCCGCCGTACTGCCATCGTTGTAGTTGGCTTCCACGACGAACTCGATCGTGGTCGGCGCGCCCAGATCGAGCTCGATCAGAGACTCGACCGGGATGACCTCGAGAAAGTCGATTTCATCGCCAGCGTCCGTGTCTCCGCCGGAGGACCCGTCGTCCGGGGCCGTGTCACTCTCCGTGCCGCTGAGGGTTGTGAGGGTCGTGAAGCTCTCCGAGGAGTCATCTTCGGTGCTTGGTCCGGACCCACCGCAAGCCGCGAGGCCCAACATCGCTAGGCATCCCCCGATGCGCAATTCAATCATCCGCTCCGCCATTGTTCGCCACAATCGTACTCGAACAGGGCGCGCAACCGCGTGACCGCGCTCGTTTTTGCAATCCGAGACGAGCGCCCGCTCTCATGTACGTGAACATCTGACCTCTCGTCCGGGCCTGCGCTTCACCCTCGGGACCGCGGTCGGGTCTCGAAGGGCAACTGGGTCGCAGCGGGGATCCCTGCCCCGCGAGCCGACGACGCGGACGCGCGGGCCGGGCAACCCCGCGCGGGTTTTCACCTGCACGGCTCGGGCGCCCCTGCGTTTTGAGGGGTGCCACGCGAGCTGGAATGCAGGACAGAGGCGTCGGAGCGGCTCCGTCGATTGCGGGGGGACGGCGAGGAGCATGGGCAACTGCGCAGGCACCTCCGCCTTCGCTGCCCCCCCAAAGTGCCAGACACCGTCATCCTCGTGTCATCGCCGACCGGATCGACAAGATGCGAGGTCCCGACGCAAACTCGACAACGACCCGCCTGCGTCGTTGACCAGCTGTCCTACGGATCGAGGGTCCAGAAACCGGCGGTGTACTTGACTGGGCTGCTGTCCATCCCAGTCCAGTACGCGCGGGCCGTTTCCCCTTCGATCCGTACGTAGGTTGCCTCGACCCTCGCGATAGAGGCGGTATCGGAGACCATGCCGTCGGGGTCTACGATGACCAGCTGGTCTGGGCCGGAGTCCGTCGACACCGCGACGACCGCCTGGGCGCCGACCACTGCAAAATCCCGCAGCCCGCCGGCGATCGCCGAGAGGTCGGTCGTCCCTTTGTCGGCGAGCGTGTCGGCGTCGAACCGCAGCATCTCGTCGAGGGAATCGTCGAGCACGAACACGTCGTCCGCGGGACCGTCCCACGAAACGCGTCCACACTTGCCGTTGAGCGTGGGCAGTGCCACCCGTTCCCACACCCCTTCGCTCGGTTCCCGGTACAACCAGCTGTCCAAGCTGCCATCCACGAGATCGACTGTCGTGATGAACTGAACACCGTCGGCAGACTGGTCCAGATCGCAATAGAGCCTGCTGGTCGCCGCCGTTGGACCCGTCGTTGGGATCGGGACTTCGATCTCGCTGTATCCGGCCAGGTTTGCGTTCCAACGAATTCGATACCCGTTCTCGTGCAACACCCACGCGACCCCTTCGTGGCCGGCCTCGTTTGCCGGGGCGATCGCGCGTACGCCCCAGGTCCCGCTCCACCAGCTCGAGCCGAGCACGTTCCCGGAATCGCCGTCGAAGACCTTCAAGCGCATCTCATACACACCATCCGAGGAAAACTGGTCGACCGCCCAAAGCGTCGACCCGTCCACGCTCACCGCAAGCGCGGCCTCGCGAGGGACGTTGAGCTTTCCTGTGGGCACGATGGTTTCGTACGCGCCGAAGCTGCACGCTACAACGAGCACGCCGAGCCCCGCCGCGAGGCCGGATTTCAAGAGGGGGAAGTTGGATCGTCGAGTCACATAGCAGCCCAACGCCCAACACGCTCGACTGCCTCAAGGAGGCGACCGGGCCGCGACAAGATGCTCAAATCGGAAAATGATTTCCGATTTGAATCTCGGCGCCGCGCGCTACGACCTCGCTCGCTCTCGAGGACGGTCTCTTCCCTGCCCTGTGCGCCATGGAGGGCCGCAACCACCTCGCGCACCACGACCGTACCGCAGCCCGTCACAACGTGACCTCGAAAGGGCCTCCGGCCGGGACTGCGGCTCGTCGGCCCGTCCCGAGTCGTTTGACCCGACCGACCATGATGCACCACGATCGCATCATGGTCGGGCTCGCGCTGTTCCTCGTTTGGTGCGCGCCTCCTGTAGCTGAGTCCAAGCCGCCGCCCACACCAACCAGCCTGCGGCCTACGCTGGGTCCTCGCTGGAGGGGCACCACCGCACCGAACGGGTCACCGAAACTCGAGGAGCGCCGAGGCACTCTCTGTGCGCAAGAAGGGCAGCGGCTCCGGAACGAGGCCGTGAAGAAGGCCCGCGCGGCCCTCCTGCGATCCGTCCGCACCCACGCCCCGCAGGGGTCAGGGGAGGCGTTCACAGACGCCGAGCTTGCCGAATTCAACGCGACGGCTGTTGTGCCCTTCTGTCCATACGGGACACAGACGTGCCCGGACAGAGCGTAGCCAGTCGTTCCTCCATCCTCCTACATCGCATCGATCCAGGCGGCCATCAAACTCGCCCCAACCTCGTCCACCCGCGTGGACGAAAGCGGCGGCATGCGCTGAGCCGAGACCGTGGAGACGCGATGCCACAACGCACTTGCGGAGTGCGCCCCTGCATGAACGCGTACCGTAGGCCCGCCGCCGACCGATTCCTCCGTGTGCTGCTCTAGCAAACCCATGTCGGCGAGTGGGATGCCCGCCCGCAAGTCCATGCTGCCAGGTGCGGGACCGCCGGGCCGATGGCAGACACTGCAATTCACATCGAGATACGCACGCGCCTGGGCCTCGGTTGAAGCTTCGGCGACCCCGGGTTGGGGGTGCGTCGGAAGCGAGCCCAGTTCTGGGACCGGGTTCGAGAACACGCCGGCCTCGGCCCACGCCGCCAAGACCCCCTCACCGCCAGCGAGCTGCCGCGTACCCAGACCCAACACCCCTCCGGTGGCGCTGTTGTGACAGCGCATGCAGTCGCTGCCTGCGGGATAGTCCCAGCGCTGCAGCTCGGTCTCTCCCTCGCGCGTCACGGAGAACTCCTCGTAGGTCGGTGCCATGAGCAACTCGGCATCCGTCTGCGCTTCGTTCCACCGGTACGTGTATCCGGCCCAGCCTCGGACCTCGTGCACCATGACCCGGGTCTCCAGTCGTCGCGTAGACTCGGGGTCTTGGTCGTCGAGCGCGAGCTCGAAGTGCTTGACCGCAACCGTGCCTACCGGGAACGACCAGGGCGCATCGACCCGGAACTCAACCGCCCCGCGCTCGGGCAACGCGAGCCACCGCTGCTTGTCCGCGCCGTCCGACCAGAACGGCCACGCGACGCCATAGGGCAGCAGACCAGGCTGCGGGGTCAAGGACGCGAGGTCGGTGAAGAGTCCCGTCTGCGAGAGCAGGGTCGGAAACGCGGCGGACGACGCCTTCGAATCGGGAAGCTCGAAGCGGTACACGACGCCCGCGTGGCTGACCGCGTACAACTCGCCCGCGGCATCCTCCCCGAACGAGGCCAGCGCGGGGACCGTGGCGACGATCTCGTTCGACACCACTTCGGTCCCGTCGTAGTCGAGCGCCCACACGGTCCCGCTTCCGTAGTCCCCGTAGAAATACAGACCTCGGAACGCGGGCAAGTGCGTGCCCCGGTAGACGAATCCGCCCGTGATGCTGACCCCGGCGCGACGGCCGTAGGACACGACTGGCTCGAGCAGCGGGTCCTCCGCCGCCCGGCCCTCGCGCGGGTCGTCAGCGAACGCTCGCTGTGCTTCGCGAAGTCGCCAGCCGTAGTTGCCGCCCCGCTCGACGATGTCGACCTCCTCGAGCGAGTCTTGCCCCACGTCGCCGACCCACATGGTTCCGTCCTGACGGTCGAAGGAGAATCGCCACGGGTTGCGCAGGCCGTACGCCCAGATCTCGGGCTTCGCACCCGACACATCCGCAAACGGGTTGTCCGCTGGCACCCGGTACGGCCCCCGCGAGGCGACCTCGATCCTGACGATCGAACCCAGCCAACTGCCGAGGTCCTGTCCGGCCTGCAGCGGATCACCCGCGGCCCCCCCATCGCCAAAGCCCGCGTACAAGAACCCTCGCGGTCCGAATCCGATCGAGCCGCCGTTGTGGTTGCCATAGGGTTGGGCGGCTGCCAGCAGAGGCTCCTCGGAGTCCGGGTCTGCCGCGGAGCCATCTGCCAGCCGATGGAAGCGGGAGACCTGCGTACGACGCGGATCCGAGCCGCTGTACGAGACGTAGAATGCCCCGGTCTCTGCGTAGTCGGGCGGGAACGCCAGACCGAGCAAGCCCTCCTCGTCGTGCCGTGTTCGGACACGGTCCCGAAGGTCCAAGAACACGGTGGCCGACTTCACATCGTCTCGGTTTTCGAAGCGCAACACCCGGCCGGACTTCTCGGCGACGAACAGATGCCCCGGCTCTCCAGGGGCCGAGGTGAGCGCAAGCGGCTGCCGCAGCGAGAGGCCCGGGAATGCGCGAACCGCCACCAACCCGGTCGACGCAGGTGGATCCAACGGGAAGCTCAGCCCCGTCGCGGCGTCGACTCGGGGCGGCTGCGGTTCGACCCGGTGGCCAGCCTGTTCCGCCGTCCCGCGGCGACAGCCCGACGCGAGCAGGATCGGAAGGAGCACGACGAAAGGGCTCCGAACGGCTGCGAGCATCGGGAGGAGCGTAGCAGCCCGGATGGGGCACGTCCGACCACGAGAAACGAGGCAGGGGGTCGAACTCCGAAACAACGGACTACGAGCCAAACGAGACGCGGGTCCGACCCTGGACGACCATGATGATGCCCGCGACGATCATCGGAACGCCGACACCAAGCGCCACCCCTGCAGCTTTTCTGTAGCCCAGGTCCTTGGGTGTGGACGCGAACGCCGCCCCCATCAACATTGCGGAGGCTCCGGTTGTCGCCATCATCCAGCCTCCAATGCGCAGGCCACGGCTTCCCGGGCGGACGGTGGCGTGAATGGAAGAGCCTCGTCCGTCGAGATCGTATCGCTTCGAGGCAACCCTGCGTCCGACAAAGAAGAACTCGCCTTCCGTCGTCCCCTCGATCCGTTGGTCGCACGGCGCTTTACACACTCGTTTGCTCGCGACGGCCGAACCTTCCGTGCCTACGACGTCCAACACGACGCGGTGCAGTTCGACGTCCCCGCGCCCTTCGACATCGATGTGGAGCCGAGGGCCATCGGACTCCTTGCGAGCCGCCGCCGCCGCAAACGTGGGCACACTTTCCTCGTCCGAAGGCGCAGCTTCGGCCTCCGGGGCACCGACGTCCTGAGCCTCGCCGTTGCGGACCAGGGTCGCGATCTCGTCCCACTCGATGACCTTCGGCTCGCCGCCAGTCATCGGGACGAGCGTCACGTGGTCGCCGGGAACAACCTCTGCAAGCGAACCGCGATACATCCCTCCGTTCTTGAGGCGAACCTCGTCTTGATCCGGGGCAGCCGCAGGCACCGACGGCTCGCCCTCGGCGTCGCCTTCCCCAACCTCGTCCGCGGCCGCAGGCACTTCGCTCGAGTCGCCCGTGTCGGCGGGCTGGGCTCGTGCCTCAGACAACGGGTACCCAGCGCTCAGCAGGGCAGTCACCACGGCGATGGAGGCCTTCAACAGTCCTTGTTTGGCACACATACCCGGAGTTGAGCATTAACGCCGTGTGGACGCATCCGTGGCGGGCTCTCGCGGGCGCTCGGGGCACCGACGGCCACTCCAACCCCAGACTGTGGGCATCGCCCCCTTCCAAGGCGGACGCCGTGCCCGGGCGACGAGCCTACTCTGCCGCGCCCTGGTGCACGCCCTCAGCCCGCTCTTCGGCCATGAACTTCGCGGCCCGCAGGCCCACCAACATGCTCGGAGCATTCATCGCCGACACGGGCGTGAACGGGACCGCGGACGCATCCGCAATGCGGACGCCCTTCACACCGCGCAGCCGCAGCCGCGTATCGGAGACCGCAGCCTCGTCCTCGCCCATGCGGCACGTCCCCGCAAAGTGGTAGGTCGTAATCGCGTTCTTCGCGACCCACTTGGCGATGGCGCGATCGCTGCGGTTCCAGAACCCGGGCATGAGTTCCTGGCTGTTCCAGGCTCCCAGCCCCCCCTGCTTGCTGATCGCTCGGGCCCGGCGAACACCCTTGACCATCGTGTCCATGTCCCGCGAGTCGGAGAAGTACGCGGGGTCATACGTGGCGGCCACGGTAGGGTCGCCGCTGGCCAGCCGCACACTTCCGCGGCTGTACGGCTTGCCGAGGATGACGACAATGCCGTAGAGGTGGTCGACCATCTTGGGCACGGCGGGCACGGACCACGCCGCCCCGACCGCACCGCGGACGGCCTGTTTCATCGGGCTCTCGTAGAGCGCGGGCGGAAGCACCATGCCAGGGAGCATGCGCTGCACGGCCTGCTTCATCGCGGAGCGTGCGGGCCAAAACACGTAGCAGGTGTCGCTTTGTCCCTTGGGCAGGCTGGTGTCTTCGTTGGTGCGGAAGAAGCTGTACAGCTGCGGGTAGTTGCAGTCGACCTTCTCGCGACCGAGGAAGAACAGCGGCACGTTGGGGTGGTCGTGCAGGTTCTGGCCGATGCCCGGAAGCTCGGCGAGCTGTGGCACGCCGGCGAACCGGAGCGCTTGGTCGGACCCCAGACCCGAGAGCATGAGCAGCTTCGGCGTCTCCAGGGCGCCCGCACACATGACAACTTCGTGGCGGACCTCGGCGCGCTGCAGGCTGCCCGCATGCTCGAACTCGACCGCCACCGCCCGCTTGCTCTCATCGAACACGATGCGGTGCAGCTTGGCCTTGGTCCGGATCTGCAGGTTGGGGCGATGCTCGGCATCCTGAATGAAGGCAACGTACGAGTTGCGGCGGCGGTCGCCCTCGTAGTTCATCCACTCGTAGCCGATGACGTTCGACAGATCGCCATCGTGGAAGTCCTCGCTGAATCGGAAGCCGTTGGTGGTCGCGGCCGAGACACAGGCCTGCGTCCACTCGGTGGGAGGGCGCTGGTTGGGCCGTAGCTTGGCTTCGAGCTGCTCGAAGTGCGGCACGACGTCGTTCCATTGCCACCCGGTCGGCCACTCGGCGTAGTCCTGCACCGCACCGCGTGTGTAGACCATGCCGTTGACCGACCCGCTGCCGCCGAGCACGGAGCCCGTGCCCATGAAGACTCGGTTCTTGGCAGCGTGTTGCTGCGGCGTGGAGAACCGCTCGAGGAACAGCTCGTCGTTGATGAACGCATGTTTGTACCCGTCCGCGGAGAGCGTCTCGGGGTGTTCCTCGGCGGCGGGGCCCGCCTCGAGCAGCAGCACCGCGTTGTCGGGATTGTCGGCAAGACCGGCAGCCGCAATGCAGCCGGAGCTTCCGCCACCGACAACGACGTAGTCGAACGATTGAGTCATGTTCAGTCCCTCTCTTCAGCTGCTGACGACGGATTTGGCCAAGCCCACCAGGCCGCGGATCTTGCCGCGAATGCCGGGGCGATAGACCAACTCGACCGCGCTCTTGATCTTCGAGAAGTCCCCCGAGGCCACGGGAAACAGCTTGTTGGCGAAGTGCAGCCCCGGCACGCGGTCGGTGAGGACCGCCTTGACGTTGCAGCACGCCCGCAGCCCGTCACGACCGTTGAGCCGACCAAAGCCGCTTTGCTTGATGCCACCAAAGGTCAGGTCCTGAGCCATGTACGTCATGCCCCCGAACTCGTTGATCGCCACCATGCCCGACTCCACGCGGCTCGCGATGCGACGCGCCCGAGCCTGGTCCTTGGAGAACACCGATGCCGAGAGTCCAAAGCCGTTGCCGTTGGCCAGCTCGATCGCGTGATGCTCGTCGGGCACCCGGCACAGCGCCATCACGGGACCAAAGGTCTCCTCGTTCATGATGCGCATGTCCGGCGTGACATCGGCGAGGATGGTCGGTGCGAAGTAGTCGCCCCGCTCGGACATCACGCGTTGGCCACCGCTGACCACACGGGCGCCTTTGGCCTTGGCATCGTCGACCAGCTC
>JBOEGF010000036.1:0-151253 GCA_050633305.1 Nannocystales bacterium | reverse complement strand
AACAGAACAGAACAGAACAGACGGTCTTTATCGGGGGCTCGCTCGGGTTCGGCTGCCCCGGCTTCTCGCTCGAGGCCGTCGGCGCCGATGTTGGCGCGGTGCCCGGCACCGGCCGAAGCACGTGCGCCGATGCGAGCTGGTGCCCTAGTCCCGGGCACGGCTGGTGCCCCGGGCTCAACTTGAACCCCATCGAGCCCGGCCAATCCTACGAAACGACCTGGAACGGGCGGATCTTCCTCGAAGTCGAGGTGCCGGCCTGCTTCGGCTGCGACGCCGACACGACGTGCGCCTCGGAACTCGTGGCCCCGTCTGGCCCGTACCAATTGCGCTTTGCGACGTATACGTCGGTGAACGATGACGCGGCCACCGGGGAGCGCGGAGGCCGTGTTCGACCATCCGTCGACGGTGGATGTGGTGCTCCAGATTCAATGGGCCCCGGCGCTGAGGGGGGGCCGCCGGGTTTGGACCGACCTGCGTGCGCCCCTCGGGAGAGTGACCCCCCACGTCACAAGGAGCTGTCGTTCCATCGCAGGGGTTGCCGTCCGCCGCGACGCTGGGCGTCGTAAAGAATCTGATGTGAACGTTGGAGCATGGGGGCTGGCGGCCGTCGTCATCGTCTTCACGTCGTGGGCTGCGTATCGCTACCTGGCGCCGGAGACATGGAAGGAGTGGTCGCGAGTCGGAGCCCTACAGGCGTTCATCATCGCGTTCTACGCGGAGATGTACGGGTTTCCACTGACGATCTACTTCCTCGCGAGGTACCTCGGGATCGACCTGCAGTGGACCGACGGCGGCAACCTTTGGGCCCAGTTGTTCGGCACACAAATGGCCCATGTCGTCGCGATGGTCCTGGGTTACACGCTCGTCTTCTCCGGCGCGGCGCTGGTCGTAGACGGGTGGCGCGCCGTGCACCGCGCGCGGCGCGATGGCAGGCTGCTGACGACCGGCGTCTACGCCCACGTCCGCCACCCGCAGTACACCGGCCTGTTCATGATCCTGCTCGGAGAAGGGATCGTGCACTGGCCGACCGTCGTCTCGGTCGCTGCGTTCCCCGTGTTGGTCGGGGCCTATACGCTTCTTGCGCGACGAGAGGAGCGCCAGATGCAGGCGCAGTTCGGCGAACTCTACGACCAGTACCGCAACCGCGTCCCGATGTTCATTCCACGGCGCTGGCGTCGTTCCCGAACGAGGCAACCGTGAGTCCGACCGAGATGGCGATCCTCAGCGGTATCGTGCTCGTGCTCGTGTTCTTCGGCGCTGCCACTGCCCGAAGCACCGATGAGTGAGCCGAGACGCCAGCAGCGAACCGACCCGTCCACGGCGAGCTCTCCTCCCAACGGCCAGCGTGCGTCGCTGAGGAACGGGGCCCACCTCGAATCGAAGTGTAACCGTACGGGTCACTCACACTCCCTCCAAGGCGTGACCGATGAAGCCGGCGCGATGCATCCTGGTGCCACGAGCGAGTCGAGCGGACGCCTTGTCCGAGTCGATCGCAACGCCTACGCTGTCACAGTGGATATCGATGAAGCGCCTGCTGGTTGGAGGTTTGCCTCGTGTCGCTTGCTGCTCGGGCTGCTGCTGTCGAGCGGCGGATGTACACCAGGCACCACCACCGACGGTGGCCAGGGCGGAACAGGGGCGACAGCGACGTCCTCCGGAACCGCTCAAGCGGTGTCAACCGAGGCAGGCGACGAGGGTACCGCCGGCGCTTCCACGATCGATACGATACATGGATCGACCCTGACCGGGACCACCTCGACCGGTCCCGACGAGGGAGATGCTGAGAGCACTGAGGAGACCGGTGGCCCGCCGCTCCGGCGCGTGCCGCTGTTGGTTGGAGTCTGGGGCGAACTCGGAACCGAACCCGGCCAGTTTGTCGAGCCGAGCAGCGTCGAACTGGATGCGGATGGCAATGTCTACGTTGCGAGTCACGAGGATCGGCTTCAGAAGTTCACAGCCGATGGCGCGCTTCTGGAGATCTTCGGCGAGGCTGGCCCCGGCGAGGGCCAGTTCAATCATCCGCACGGTCTCGCAATGGACCGCGCTCAAGGACTCCTCTACGCCGGCGACCAAGAAAACAACCGGGTTCAGGTGCTCACGACCCAAGGCGAGTTCGTCCGGCTTTGGACCAGCCCGCAGTTCCAGCACATCCACGACGTCGGCATCGATCTCCTCTCCGGGAACATCTATGTCGGCGACCTGGAGAGCAACGTTGTTCAGAAGTTTAGCGACACAGGGGAGTTCATCCTCGAGTTCGGCGGTCCCGGCAGCGAAGCAGGACAATTTTCGGGGGTTTGGGGGATGTCGACCGACTCGGCCGGGCACGTCTACGTCGCCGACAGCGGAAACGGCCGGGTGCAAGTCTTCTCGAGCGGAGGCGTCATTGTCGGCGAGTGGCCCGGCTTCGCCAAGCCAACCGGCGTATTCGTTGATGCGCAGAACAGGATCTACGTTTGTGATTCTCTGGCTGACGCCGTCGTGATCTTCGACGTGACAGGAGTGCTGCTAGAGACGTGGGAGCTGCCGCGCATTGTGGGTTCTGCGTCCGAGCCCGAGGACATCGTCATCACCGCAGACGGTACGCACATCTACCTCGGTGACGTGCTCAACCACCGTGTGATCCACCTGACCCGGCGCGAGATCGCTGTTGACGGTGGTTAACTCCCCGAACTCGTCGAGCTTGCCCACCTCGGCTGGGGCTAGAGCGCCAATTCGCGATCGTCGAGCACCGATGCGATCGCTCTCGGTGGCGCATCACGCTCGACCTCGTTGGCCGGCTTGCTCCCGGTGCGCCGTCTTCACTTGTACGCCGGTCGCCACCGAGAACACGGGGGGAGATCAGCCAAGGAGGACAGGTGACAAGTGATGGGACGCCGCCCGTGCGCGACCTGTTTGCCATCACGTGCCGCCAGTCGAGCTCGCCCCAACGCGATCTTCGATGCAGACATCCTCGGCGCCCGCAGTGATACTGAGGCTGAACTGCCCGGGAGCCTCGTAGGTCTCAATCACGAGGAACACAGAGTCACCAGCCTCTCCAGTGATCACCAGGGATGCGGCAGGCCCCGCACACTGGTCCTCACATTCGAGGATCCTCGCGTCACACGACGGCGGAGCAAGCCCGATCGCGGCGTCGGACCCCACCGTCGAGATCGCAAAGCTGCCGGTCGCCGGGAAGGTCCAGACGATGACAAAATCGTCTGCGTCCATAGGCGGGTCGACGACGAAGCCCCCCCCGTCATCGGCGAGAACACACTCCATCAGCGTAAAGTCGTCACCTGAGGTTACAGCCTGCAAGACGTCAGACCCGACATCCGAGCCAAGGTCATGGTCGACGCAAGAGCTGCCCGCACCCGTGGTGCTAGATGCTCCGGCAGAGGTGGCTGACGCCGTGTCGCCGAAGGTCGTGCCACCAACGGTCGTGCCGGCCACGCTTGTAGTCTCGCCGGCCGTTCGACTTGTCGAGCCAGCGCTCGTGCCCGCCGTGTCAGCTGCTCCGGTCGTCTCCGAAGTTGGACCCGACGTGGCCAAGGATGTGGCGTCGGAGGGGCTGTCGCTACACGATGCGCAGATTGGCAAGGAAAGAAGCAGGTAGATCGCAGGTCTCACGACTGGGGCCATGTCCGCCATCAGCGGATTCTATGGACCCGAGATATGGAGACCGCCTGTATCGGCGAGATCGATACACTCGGAGGTGGGTTCGAGCTCCATGCTGGCCTGGACACCGATGCACCCCGCGTCCGCGAAGGGGAGGAACACGGCAAGCACCCGAGTTTACACAGCGCGAGACGGTCGCAAGACGCGGACCACGGTCGAGCACCGCAGGAAGCGTGTCCGAACTCCAAGCTCCCCCGCCCCAGCGTAGGCGGCCGCCGAAGTTGCGCTGGGGAGCCGACGTCGTCATCCTCGACGACGCCAGGCTTGCCGTAGAGCGTCGAGGAAGGCGTCGATGGCGGAGACGCCCAGCGAAGACGAGCGCACCGCGACCCAAACTGGCATTGAGAACTTCAAATCTGCGATTGGGCGGGCGTGCAAATCCGCTTCGACGACGGTGTAGTCGGGCAAGATCGTTGCGTCCGTGCTGTGGCGAACCAACGCCTTGAGCGTCTCGATGTGTCGAACCCTGGGCCGCACGCGCGACGCGAGCCCGTGCTCGCTGAGGTAGCTCCACACGGCGGAGAAAAATGCGTCGTCGGTCGGACCGTATCCGACCCAAGACATCGACTGAAGCGTTCGAGCCCGGACGGGGGTTCGCCTCGCCTTGGTGCCGGACCGTGCGACAACGAGGACGGGCCGGGCCACTCCGATGATCTGCGTGGCCACCTCACCGCCCGGCGGTTCACCGACCCCCATCAAGACATCGAACTCTCCCGAGCGCAGGGACGCGCTCGTCGGGTCGGGCTGGTACTCGAGTTCGAGCTCCACGTCCGGGAAACGCGATGCGAACTCGGGAAGCAGCCGGCCCAACACAAACACGCCCAGGGTCGGCAATGCCCCGATCCGCAGCACGCCAATCGGACGTTCCGCCGCGGTCGCGACCTCATCCAACAGGGCACGAACCCCGTCGACTACAACTCCGGCCCGGCGGTCGAGGGTTCGCCCCAGCGGCGTCAGCACCAACCGCCGGCCGCTCTTCACGAAAAGGTCAGCCCCGATTTCCCGCTGAAGCTGGTGCAACCGCGCGCTGATGGCGGGCTGCGATCGCCCCAGCTCCAGCGCGGTCGCCTGGACGCTACCCAGGCGGGCGAACAGCCGGAACGTGCGTAGAAGGGTCAGGTCGAGGTCGTTGGTACGGGTCAATGTCGTCGACAATACATCAGCATTATCTATGTGTTTTCCGAAAAAGAATCGAATGGACGCAATCGTTGATGTCCCCCAAATTCGGCGACATGAATAATGGTCTTCGTTGCGCGCTCATGGTTGGGACTCTCGGGCTGGGCTGCGGTGCCGCCGTACCGGACGGCGAGGAGGGGTCGGCCGGGTCGACCCAGCAACCCGGTGACGGCACGAGCGAGGGGGGCTTCGATGCATCGACGCAGGGATCGTCGACCAATCCTGGAGACTCGACGACCGACGCGTCCCCAGCCAGCTCGTCCTCGACTTCCAGCGGCGGTGTCGTTGCCGAGACTGGCTCCGGCAGCACCACCCAAATGGCCGACACGAGTACCGGCGTGACGCCTGAACCGCCCTTGGGCACGGTCCCTTGCGGTGAAGAGGTCTGTGACCTCGCCACCGAGTTTTGCCTGGGCTGCTCCCACCCCGAAGGCCTCGATGCCCATTGCCTGGAGCGGACGTCCGATTCGCTGTACGACGAGCTCGGCCGGGACTTTCGCCACGGCTGCACAGACGGCGTGAACTTGTTTCTCGAATGCGACGACACCGAAGACTGCGCCGAAGACGAGCTCTGCCGATTCGTCTCCGGCGACTTCGCGTTCGCGGTGTGCGAGGTCGGCGAGGGCAACACGTTCGGAACCGCGTGCGACGACGAGACGCAGTGCTCGCTCGAGGCGCCCACGTGCGGGCCACACGACCCACTCGGATACTTCACCCCGTTCGCGCGGGTGCTTGGCTGGACCCCCCAGGCCTGCCAGCCGTGATGGAGGCGGCCGCGCGGCCACTGTTTTCGGTACCGACGGTGGCGTTCAGGCCAATGCAGGCAGCACGAACAGCGGTGCAAATCCGCTGCCCGGGGTGCGGAAGTTCGTCACTTGCCCGCGATACACCCGAGCGGCGAACAACAACACCTCGCCACCGTAGGTGTAGGCGCGGATGTCGACCTTCATCGTGGTCGGCGCACCATCGACGTTGACCACGCGCTCGCTCGGTGCGATGAGCTGCTGGGCCACGTACTCGCCGTGCAGGACATTGGCGAAGACTTTGCGGGTGATCTTCTTCCCCGCGTACGTCGCCCGACTCCCGAACCCGGTGGCAGGCTTGAAGAACAGCTGTTTGCGGTCTGCCCAGAGTGCCTCGGCGTCTTGAGGATCGACCCGACGCGTGGCCGGGACGGCGGCCGCCAGCAGGTCGAGTTCCCCCTGTGCAACGCCGAACTCACGGAGCCGTTCGGGGTCGGACAAGACCTCGAGGTTTCGCTTGTCAGCGAGCACCGCGTAGGCGGCCGGGTGCGGAGTCACCACCGTTTTCCCGGTCTCCCACGCATCGCGAACGGCCGCGACGCTGTCCGACTCGAGGTAGAAATCCGTCAGCCGGTTGTAGATCAGCTCGACCGGATCGCCGAGATGCGTGATCAGGCCCCCATCGCTCTGCAGCTCCTCGGGGCCCACGACACGCGCGTCGATTCCGTTGCGCTCGAGGAGTGCCGCGAACAGGAGCATCTCCGGGTACAGGAACTGCGAGGGCGGATCCTCGTCGACGATGGCGACCCGCCGAAGCTCGGGGTGGCCCGCCACCTTGGCCTCCTCGCGGAACATGTTCACGATCGACGCCTCCACCGCGCCCTCGTCGAGCGCGGTCCGCATCAGCGGCTGGACCTCCGGGCAGCACGCTACCTGCGCCCGTGCGAGTGCGAGGTTGAGCAGGACGCCGCCGGCGTTCGTATTGATCTCGATGAGCTTGGGGCCCTCGGCCGCGAGGTGGAAGTCGTAACCGAACAGCACGCCCTTGGCTGGCGTCGAGACCCGAGCTGAGGGCGGGGCGTCGGCGAGAACCGCCTCCCGATACGCCTCGTTGCAGCCCACGCTCTCGATAGCCCGGATGGTGTCGACGATCGAGGACACCTGCTCGGCTCCGATGAACACCGGACCGCTGGAGAACACGTTGGGCATCCCGTCGCGCAGCAGCGCGGCGGCGTCCGGGAGCTGGCCGTCCAGCTGCGCCGCGAGTGCCTCAGCGTCCGTGGTGATGCACTGGCATCCCCGATTGAGGGTCTGCACGCGCGGGTCGTCTTGCATGGCCGTGACAGTACAGCACGACCTCCGAAGGGGACCTATTCCACGATGAGGACGTGGTTCATCGTGCCGAGACCGTTGTCGACCTTTGGACCGGCCTCGGCACAGTCGTCACAGCACCACCGTCCGTCCCTGACGAACTTGTACTCGTGGCGGCCGGGCTCGACCTTGAGCGTCGCGACCCAACGCCCGTCCGGCTGCCTCCGCATCGGCGTCGAGTTCTCGCTCCAGCTGTTGAACGTCCCTGCGAGAAACACTGCTTGGGCGTCGCAAGCGGCACACTCAACAGTGGTCGGTCGAGGTGGTGTCGGCGGGGGGGACTGCGATACAGATTTCTTGGAAGTGGGTTGAGTTCGTGTGGTCCGTGTCATCGGTGTACTCCGTCTATTCGGGACACTGATGCCGCTGCGCGCAGCATGAGGTTGCTATTCTTGCGCTCGGGCATGTCCTTCCCGTGACCTCAGCGGTCACAGCTGCACCTGAGCAGCGGCCAAACGCTGTTCGTTCGCGGCCACGGGTCACGACGGCAACGCCGGCACCCACAGCAGCGCCAGCTCGATGACCGTTGCGATCCATCGGTCGTGGAGCGCCGGCGGGGTGCGGCGCGAACCAATGCTTTCTGTGGCCTGGGCGGTTACTCGGCGTCTGCCCATCCAGTCGACAAATGCGCGCTCGCGCGGTCGACCGAGGTCCATGTTCGACGAACGGTTCGGGGCCGTCGCTTTCCCCCTTACCCCGGGCCACATCCTTCCGACACGCGGGACAGCCCGCTTCGTGCCCGAAGACCGAAAGAGAACCATGAATCATCCAGCTGACCTCGACCTCTTCCGTGCCGCCCTGTCCCGCCTGGATGAAGCGGCAAAGCATGTCCAAGTCGATCCGGAAACAGTGGCCAGACTGCGACATCCCAAGAGCATCGCCCAAGCCACGCTTGCAGTGCGCATGGACGACGGTTCACTGGCCCTTCTGCCGTCGTACCGGGTGCGCTACGACGACACTCGCGGACCCTCAAAGGGAGGGATTCGCTTTCACCCCGCGGTCGACCTCGCGGAGGTGCAAGCCCTCGCTTTTTGGATGACGTTCAAGTGTGCCGTGGTCGGCATTCCCTTCGGCGGTGGAAAGGGGGGTGTGGTGGTCGATCCGAAGCAGCTCTCCGGCACCGAACTCGAGAGGCTCAGCCGTGCCTACGCTCGAGCCATGGCGAGCGTCATCGGGCCAACACGCGATATCCCGGCCCCCGACGTCTATACCAACGCCATGGTGATGGGCTGGATGATGGACGAGTACTCTCAGGGCCACCAAAGCCGGGAGCCGGGGGTCATCACGGGCAAACCCATCGCGCTGGGCGGAAGCCTGGGGCGCGATGACGCCACTGGGCGTGGCGCCTACTATTGCATCAAGCAGCTGGAGGCCCAGCTCGGCTGGCAACCCACCAAGATCCGCGTCGCCGTCCAGGGTTTCGGCAACGCAGGCCAGCATGTCGCCCGCTTGCTGCACGCCGACGGATACCGTGTCGTCGCAATCAGCGATTCAAAGGGCGGCGTTTTCCGGGCAACAGGGCTCGATGTTCCTGCGCTGCTCGAACGAAAACAACGCAGCCGCTCTCTTCGCACCGGATACGCGGGCGCATCCGTCTGCGATTGCCCGGACTGTGGCGCGGAGACCTGCTGGTGCGGTGATGCCCGACCGGATCAAGTCATCACCAACACAGAGCTTCTGGAATCGGACGTCGACCTCCTCATTCCCGCCGCGCTCGAGCGGCAGATTACGCATCACAACGCCGAGCGTATCCAAGCGAGCACCATCGTCGAGGTCGCCAACGGGCCAACAACCCCGGAGGCCGACACGATCCTGAATCGTCGAGGCGTCCGGGTCTTGCCCGATATCCTCGCGAACGCCGGCGGAGTGACCGTGAGCTACTTCGAGTGGGCGCAGAACCGCGGCGGCGTTCGCTGGGCTGAATCAGAAGTTCACGAGCGCCTCCAGGACATCATGACCACCGCATTCGAGCGCGTGGCACAGTTCTCCAGTGAGCGGAGCGTACCGCTACGAACCGCCGCGTACGCATGCGCGCTCGAGCAGCTCGACGAGGCAATGTCCGCGTGCGGCACAGAGCGCGACTTCGCGGACGCTCCGAAGGCTGACCAGCGATGAGCGGTTCGGTTCTCTCCGGGAGGGAACGATGGGCACTCGCAGCCGCGTTCATGCTCATGGCCGGTTGTGCGAACCGACGACCGCCCGGGACCCAGCCTGACGCGATGAGCGTACAGGAGCACAACAAAGCGGCCAGCCTCGAACAAGCACGGGCCTCGGCACACGGTGGTCGATATCACCCAGGGGCAGACCCGCTCGCGGGGTGCACTGGGGACGCCGAGGTGTCCGGGCTGTGCTGGTCGTCGCGTAGCGGCACCAATGGCCGCCACCGGACCGAGCGACGACAGCACGCCCACGCCGCGCAGCTGCATCGTCAGGCGGCGGATACCCTCGAAGCGCAGGCGGCTACGGCTTGCCGGTCGGTTGCAGCCTCCGACCGAGAGCGCAGCCCGGTGCTCCACCCGCGGGACCTGGTCTCGGTCGACATCCATGACGGCGGCGTCGAAGGGGCTGTTGTCACAATCGTGTATCGACCCGTCGTCGGGATGACTCCCGAGAGCCTGGGACGCGTGGTTGATTGTCACCTGGCACACAGCGCAGTGCTCGGGCATCCCATCGACGACCTGCCGGACTGTCCGCTTGTTCCCCGCGGGGTGTGGGCGGAGGTCGGGGAAGACGAACAAGGCCGCGTCTCGCTTGCCATCGGGGCGGATAGGCCGTCATCCGCCATCGAGGTTCGCAGCCGCGCAGAACGCCTGCGGGTCGCCTTGCCGTGACATGCGGCAACCGGGCTTGTGGCCCGGGGGGTCACTTAGAGCGACCCGAGGGGGCAACGAATGCACGGTCGCACTCGACCTCCGAGCACCCATAGAAAACTACAGTCATCTGTCGCGCTGCTGCCCGCGCGCGCCTCAGAGTTTCAGCACCGAAATCCCCCAACAACATGACCCGTCCCCGCTCCCCCCTCCCCGCGCCCATCATCGGCACAGCCGTGTCGTCCGTGGGACTCGTGTTCCTCCTCGTCATTCCGGGTTGCGACGACGTCCCCAGCGAAGCACCACCGGCGGAGTCCCTCCAGCGCCTCGCGGATCAAATCGATGACGGCCGCCCCGATCACCCAGCGGCCGCGGAGAACCATGCTGCACATGTCGCGGCAGCCTCCCCAAGTCCAACGGACATGAACATGGCCAACGAGGACCCAAAGCCTGACGGCGGGGAATCTGCGAGTGGTGCGGTGGTGGCCATTCCGGCTGACGGCGGTGGCATGGGCGGAATGATGGGCGGCGCCAAAGGCGGAATGATGGGCGGCGGCAAAGGCATGGGCGGCGGCAAAGGCATGGGCGGCGGCAAAGGCATGGGTATGGGCATGGGCATGGGCATGGGCATGGGCGGCAAAGCCATGGGCGGCAAAGCCATGGGCGGCAAAGCCATGGGCGGCGAAGCCATGGGCGGCGAAGCCATGGGCATGGACACGGGAACGCCCGGCGGCATGGAAACGGATGACCGCGCCGAGCCCCAGGCTGACGACGGCACCATCGGGAAGATGTCCACTGCAGAACCTGCTTCCGCGTCGGCTCTTTCTGGTTTCTTGCCCGCGTCCTCTGAGCTCGTCCAGTCGGGCGCGGCCGGCTTCTTCCTAGAGGTTGACGACGGGCTCGACTTGTCGACCAGCCAGCGGCGGGCGCTCGAACTGATCGCGCAGGAGCACGGCAAGAACGATGACCGTCTGCGCGCCCAAGTCGAGGCGCGGGAGGTGGATCTGGCCGGAGCGCTTGCGGATGTGGACTTCGATCGAAGGAACGTGGTCGCCGCCGTCGAAGCAGTCGAGAAGCTTCAAACCCGTCGACGGCTCGCGTATCTCGACGCGATCGTGGATGCCCTCGAAACTTTGACCCGACAGCAGCGACAGCGCCTGTCTGTTGATGGCGGTGGCCAAGACGACGACACAGCCAAGATGGGCTCGAGGCCCCCGCGACCCACGACGAGGAGCCAGCGCAATGCTCGGTGAGCGCCACCCACAGCCTACCCGGCAACTCCGACGCAACACGGGAGCGCGCACGCTCTTCGCCCTGTTCTTCGGGATCGCCGGGATGTTCGTGGCTGGTACCGCCCTCGATGTACCGGTCGTCCACGCCGGACCACCTCCACACGCCGGGCCGCGGGCTGGATCTCGACGCGGGGGACCACCGCCATATGCTCCAGGTTCCCCCTCGACCGACACCTCGGTTCCACCTGGCGGCCCGCCCGGGGCCGACGAACACGCGGGACACCATGAAACCGGGCCCGAGGACGCCGAGGTATTTCTCCCCGGGACCAACCTCCCACGTCTGGTGTCGGGCGATGCACTGCCCCCAGCGACGCGGCAGCTGCTGCAAGCGCGGGCAGACGAGAGTGTGTCGCAGGGAAGAGCCGAACTCGCCGCCGGCCTGCGTCGCCTCGCCGACGCACCGGCGGGTGACTCGGACGCGCTCGCCAGTGCTATCGCGCAGGTCCGGCAAGGCTCCCGCGAGCTGTCCAAGGGGGTTGCGCTGCGGCGATCACTCGCACAGCCCTCGACCGCAGCGGAGACGACGCTCGAGTGGTTCCGCCAGGACCTGGGTCTGCGCCGTTCGACAGCGACGGACTCGCAGGGTGGCCTCGGGGTCTTCCACCTCGGGGTCATGGCGATCCTGGTCGCCTTTGCGGGCGCCATGCTGTGGATGTACTTCTTCAAAATGCGCCGTGCCGCGGCCTTGCTGCAGACGCTCGAGGCCTCTGCCCCCCCACCGGGCCGACGGGTCGTCGAGCAACCCACCCGCGCCAGCACCTGGCGTGGCGAGCTCAAGGTCGCTGCAGTGTTCCGCGAGACGGAGACCGTCAAGACGTTTCGCCTGTGTCATCCCGACGCAAGCCCCATCCCGTTCACGTACCTACCGGGTCAGTTCCTCACCGTGAAGGTCGCGCCGAGTGGGAAACCCGTGCAGCGGTCCTACACAATCGCCTCATCGCCGACGCAGGGTGACTATGTGGAGATCACGATCAAGCGCGAGAACGAGGGAATCGCGTCTCGCTTCCTGCACGACCAGGTCAGCCCGGGCGACATGCTCGCGGTGTCCGCCCCCGCAGGCCGTTTTACGTTCACCGGGCAGGAAGCCGACGCCGTAGTGCTCATCGCCGGCGGCGTCGGGATCACGCCGATGATGTCCATTGCCCGATACCTAACGGACCGGGTCTGGGGGGGAGCCATCCACTTGCTCGTCTGCTGCAAACGGGAAGAGGACATCATCTTCGCGCGCGAACTCGAGACGCTGGCCCAGCGCTACGAGACATTCCGGTACACCGCGGTGTTGTCGAGTCCCGGCGACGGGTGGACGGGTATTCGCGGGCGACTCACGAAGGAGACGATCGTCGAGCTCATACCGGAGGTGGCGAAGCATCGCGTCCACGTGTGTGGCCCGCTGCCGATGATGGACGCGGTGGCCTCAATGCTTGAGGAGATTGGTGTTCCCACCGATCAGATTCGCACCGAGAAGTTTGGGCCAGCAACGCCGCGGCCCAAGCCGGTGACCAAACCCGAACGCTCGAAAGCGGAGAACAAACATCTTCCGGTCGTGGCGTTTCGTGCATCCGGCAAGAAAGGGGCGTTGGGCCCAGGCGTGACGATTCTCGACGCGGCCGAGACGGCCGGTGTCGAGATCGACAACTCGTGTCGCGTGGGCACGTGCGGGTCCTGCGTCGTCCGCCTCCTCGAAGGCGAGGTCACGATGGAGGTGGAGGATGGCCTGCATCCTGACGACAAGGCCGACGGCCTCGTCCTCGCTTGCCAAGCCTGCGCAAAGGCCGACGTCGTCGTGGACGCGTGAGGGGCATGACGAAAAAGCAAGACGCCACATTCGTAGGGGGCATGACGGTCTTGATGATCGGGACATGGCTCGGGTTCCTGATGCATCGCTCACCGAGATTCCCCGGGAGCCCGCTGGGCGCAAGCCTCGGAATCATCGGCGGCGTGCTCATCCTGGTTCCGCTGCTGTACTTGGTGATCAAGAGGATCCGGCCCCTCAAGCGCCGTGTCACCCGTCGCTTGAGTATGGGGACACTGCTCACGATTCATATCTACGCTGGGATCGTCGGACCGATTCTGGCGATTGTGCACAGCGGCCACAAGTTCGACAGCATGCTCGGGGTCTCATTGACGGGTGCGGTGTTGATCGTCGCGGTCAGTGGGTTTGTCGGGCGCTACCTCAACTCCCATGTCACGCAGGGACTCCGCGACAAGAAAGCGATGCGTGACGCCCTCCAAGAGCAAGTCTCCACAGCGCTCTCAGCGGGCCGCCCCGAGGGCCCCGAGGGCGAGAAGCTGGTGCGCCGATCCGCCGCCGCGCTCGCCGACGTGGAGTATGCGGTCAAGACCCACGAGCGGTTCAAACTCTGGTTCGCGCGCTGGCTCTCGTGGCACATTGTGATCTCATTCGTGCTCTACGGGCTGCTCGCCTTGCATGTGTGGGCCGCGCTGCACTTCACGGCCCGCTGGTACGGCATGGGTGCGGGATGACGAACAGGAGACGATCATGAAGGCACTCAACAAGACCATCTTGGCTTTCACGTTGGTCGGGCTCGGGGCGGCCACGTTTGGGTGGTTGAGTACACCGCCGGGTGCGGCCTGGAAGAAAGGACACACGTACGCGCGGCTTGCCAGCCCAGGGCCGCTATCCGAAGGCCACGCCGATCTCGCGGGTGACTGTGGCGCCTGCCATGAACCCGGAGATGGCGCGACCGCAGTGCGGTGCGTCAGCTGTCACATCGCGGACCCTGCTGTGATGGACCGACCGGAGACCCGCTTTCACGCGGATGTGACGACCTGCGTGTCGTGTCATCCCGAGCACGTCGAACGAAGCCTCCCGACCGGCGAGTGGCTCCATCTTCGGCTCGCGGAGGCCGCCCCCGCGGCGCTGGGCGAGTCGGTCTTCGAGCCCCCGGCGCTCGGGTCGCTCGACTGCGTGGCGTGTCACGGAGCATCCGAACCCCACGCCGGCTACTTTGGGGACGACTGCCTCAGCTGCCATACAACCGCGGTCTGGAGCGTCCCGGGATACGTCCACCCTCCCGACCGCTCGGGACATTGCGGCGAGTGCCACAAACCTCCGCCCAACCACTTCAACCCGATGTTCTCGGCGAAGTGCAGCGCGATGCTCGGCCACGGTGGAGACGTCTCCGACTGCGACGGTTGTCACAGCACTGCCGGATGGGACCTCATGCGCGGCGCGCCGTGGCACCGAGACACCATGAGTCACCGCGCCCGACGCCGTCCCCGGCGAGGGCCATAGTGAAGCTGCCCCGTTTTAGTGGACGCCGCACTTGCGGGAGACTCGGATTCCATAGTGCCCAACGGAAACGAAGAACTTCGAGCCCGAGTTCAAGGCCCAAGCGATGCGACTCGTCGTCCGAGTACCCTGCATATCCTACACGTCGCCCGCAACCATCACCATTTCAATCGTGCCCCTAAATGTCTCACTCATCGCCACGAAGCCCGCCCCCGCATTGAACGTCGCCGAGAAGGCTACCTCCATCCCAAAGCTGCGCCCCAGATGCGCGCTCTCCGGCAGGACTGTCCCATCGATGCGGCTCCCAGCGAGAATGTCGGACGCCAGGATGTTCATGTAGCTTTGAATCGGTGGGCTCTGCCACGTCTGACCGGAACCGATGTCGACCAGCACGGTCGCAACGTCTTCGGGTTCTGGGCCGCGGTGAAGCTCAACCATGGATGTGACCTGGTCGGCATCCCAGAGCTTGGCTACAAACGTCGCGTCCGGGTCGGCGGCCACCATCTGAACCGGGGTTTTCCCCGTGTTGATGATCCGAACCGACAACGCCCCAGGACTGATCATGGTCGTCTCGGCGTAGCGCGTGACGCAAAGATCTTTCGCGATCCAAAGCTCAAAACGCAATGCACCTCGGGTGACCGCGTCGTGTTGGATCGGGGTGGTGTCGCAGGCTGGAGCGGATTCCGCGATCTCATGGAGCGCGCACGAAGTTGCGAGCGTCAGAGGCAGAGCGTGGAGGATGGCTTTCGAAAATCGTGACATTGACGACATCTCGTTTCCACCGTCCGGAGCCTACTCTGGACGGCTATTCGGGAAGCAACCGGCCGGCTTCGCGTTCGCTCCCGTCGAAGACCTTGATACCTTCCCTTTGCGCGGACTTGCGGAAGATCTTCTCGTCGAAGGCGCCGTACACTTGGTCAGAGACGCAACAGAACCGTCGCCCGGGACCTCCTCGAATACGCGCGGCAAGTATTTCTTTGCCGACGCGGGTTACGACTCGAACGAGATCCTAGTCGCGGTTCGAGCTGTTGGGATGCGCCCGATCATCTGTCCGAATCGCAGTCGAAAGCGTCGGACGGTCAAACTGAACCGGAAGATCTACGCGACGCACTACCTGGTCGAGTGCTTATTCCACCGCGTCGTCTTTGTCGAGGCTGCTGGCGTAGGACCACCGCCGGAGCGACCGCCGCCCTTGCCGCAGGCGGTGACCACGACCGCGTCTGAGGAGGGTTCGGTGGCCCGCTCCGCGAGCATGTCGAGCGGAATGTTGAGTGCGCCGTCGATGTGCGCGTCGGCACATTCATCGGGCGAGCGGACGGCGATGACGAGCGCGGCTGGGATCTCCGCGAGGGCATCAGGCTCGATGCATGTCGTGGCAGGATCGTTGGGTTCTGCCGATCTGCCTCGGTGCAGCGTTTCACGCATGCGCGCCGCGACGACCACGCCCGACGCGAAGGTCAGCGCCGCGATCGTGAACGTAGCCGCTGTCAGTCCGTACGCGTCCGCGACCATGCCCGCCAGCAGCGCGCCGACGGCGTAGCCCATGTCACGCCACAGTCGGTAGACGCCAACGGAGGAGGCTCGCCAGCTCGGGTGCGCGACGTCACCGATGGCGGCGAGCAGCGTCGGGTAGACCATCGCGGTCCCGAGGCCGAGCAGTGCCGCGCCGGTCGCGAAGGACGCGAACGTCGAGCTGAGGGCGATGACAACGATGCTTGCGGCCTGCGTCCACATCCCGGCGACAATCAGGCCCTTGCGGCCGACGCGATCGGACCATGCGCCCGTGACGAGCTGCCCCAGGCCCCAGACGGCGGGGTAGATGGCCGCAAGCGTCCCGATCTCCGCGAGCGACATGTTCGCCGCGGCGAAGACCAACGGGAAGAGGCCCCAAGCCATGCCGTCGTTGAGGTTGTTGACCATGCCGGCCTGGCTCACCGATGAGAGGTCGGGGTCGGTGAAGCTCGTGCGGGTGATGATCTCGCGCGGCGAGAGCGTGTGCATCGGCGCAGTGCCGGCGAGCTTCGACTCGTGATCGACGTGGTGGCGGGTCTCGCGGACGGCGAACACGGAGAGCAGGCCGCCGAGCGCGACGAAGCCGACGCCCAGGTAGAAGGGCTCGGGCCGCAGGCCCACCTCGGCTGCGATGAAGCCCGTCGCCAAGGCTGACAGGCCGACCGCGAAGTAGCCCGCGAACTCGTTGAGGCCCATGGCCAGCCCGCGGTTCTTCGGCCCGGCGAGGTCGATCTTCATGATCACCGTTGTCGACCAGGTGAGCCCTTGGCTGACGCCGAGCAGACCGTTGGCGGCCAGGATCCACGACCAGGACGGCGCCCACATCAGGAGGAAGGGCACTGGTGCGGCCACCAGCCAGCCCGCGACGAGGACGCGCTTACGCCCGAAACGATCGGACCACCGGCCCGCGAAGTAGTTCGTCAGCGCCTTGGTGACGCCGAAGACGACGATGAACGAGAGGACGGCCGTGCGCGCGGCGAGGTGGAACTCCTCCTCCGCGATGGTCGGTAGGATGCTGCGCTCCATCCCGACCATGGCACCGACGAAGGCGTTGACCACGACGAGCAGCGAGAACTGTGCCAGGTTCTCGCGCAGGCCGAGTTGGATGTTGGGCTTGCTCATGGCTGAACTCCAGTCGCGTCGAGACTGTGAACCGAGACGTCCGTGCGGCGCGCGTCGAAGCCGAGCTCGCGGAGCCGCTGGGTCGCTTCGGCGGAGAAGGTACAGAACGGACCGCGGCAGTACGCGACGATGGTCCGGTCCTTGGGAAGCTCGGAGATCCGCGACTCGAGGACCGGCAGGGGCATGGAGACTGCGCCGGGGAGGTGGCCTTCGGAGAACTCCAGCTCTGGGCGGACGTCAAGCAGAACGACATCGCTCGCGCGCAGGCGCTCGACGAGGGTTTCGCGGTCGATCGCCTCGAGTCCGGTGGGGTCGTCGAAGAACTCGCGGGTCAGCTTCTCCAGCCCCGCGATGTGCCGTGCTGCGACGGCCTGAAGCTGGACGAGGAGCGTTGCGACGTCGCTGCTGCCAATTGAGTAGGCGATATGAGTTCCATCGCGCTCGCTGGCGACGAGCTGAGCGCGCTTGAGCGCCTGCAGGTGGTGCGAGGTGTTCGCGACCGACTGATCGATCTCGCTGGCCAGGACCTCCACGGTACGAGGCGCCTGAGCGAGCAGTTCGAGGATCTCTAGGCGCGCTGGACTCGAGAGTGCCTTCCCTACCTGGGCCAGGTGAGTGTAGGCGGCGTTCTTGAAGGTGCGGGATTTGGAGTTCGACATGCTCTGCTCGCTCAAGGTGCCGCGTCGGTGGCTGTGAACACCGCCCCGTAGTGGTAGGGCCCAACCTCCTCGACTCGGATGAGCTGAAAACCGACCGGCTCCACCCAGGCCGCGACCTGCTGAGGTGAAAAGCGCAGATCCCGGCGGGGCCCGCGAGGCTTTCCGAGTACGATCGTCTCCTCGCGAGGCTTCGGCCACCAGTTGACGACGACGAATGTGCCACCGGGCTCGAGCGTGCGCCGTACAGCGCGAGCGAGGCCGGCGTGGTCCGGCGCACCGTGGAAGGTGTTGGCGATCATGACCAGGTCGACGGCGTCGTCGATCAGGTCTCCGACCTTCATCGCGTCGCCGTGGATGAACGTGATGTTGCCAGCGCCAGCGTTTTGCGCCACGCCCTTGGCCGTGGCGAGCATTGTCTCGTCGAGCTCGACCGCGTGGACGCTACCGGCGCCTACAATCGACGACATCGGCACGGTGAAGTAGCCATCTCCCGAACACAGGTCGACGACCCGCATTCCAGGAGCCACACCGACCTGTTCAAGTACTTCTGCGGGTTTGGGCCACAGCGCTTGCGACCAGTCACGGTCGGGCATCGCGGTTGCTTGGAAGAGAGTGAGAGTGGGGGATTGTTCTTCGACGTGCGGCACATTCAAGCGCCTGCTTGAATATAAGAAAGGGCGCTTCCAAGTCAAGGGGCAGCCGACATGCGGCGTTGGCCCCAAATGTTCGGGGACGCCGCGGAGGGATGTCGCGCCGGACTGACGATGGGTTACGAAGTTGGAGGAGGATCTCCCGTTGAGGCGACCGATCGCCGTCTCGAAGTGCTGGCGCCCGCACGATCG
Organism: Nannocystales bacterium; assembly: GCA_050633305.1. Lineage (GTDB taxonomy): Bacteria > Myxococcota_A > Polyangia > Nannocystales > Nannocystaceae > CAJXVA01. Next base: position 132,819 of record JBOEGF010000036.1, on the reverse strand, counting down.
GCGGCCAGCATTCGTCCGCCTCGCACACCTGCGATCTGAGGCTTCGGAGCGCCTCGACTAGCGGCGGAAAATCCGCGCGAGTTCGAGTCGTACTCCCAACCGCCGCAAGCAGTTGAGGCTGTGACCGGCGAGCTGTTGTTGGACGGCCAGCATGGGTACTCCGGCGAGCGCCAGATCGGCCGAATGCGTGTACGGCAGCCCAAAGAAGGCTTTCGCCTCGACCTCCTGCCCCGCCCTGCTCCTCCAGGCCCGGCGACGCCTTGAGGAACGACAGCCGCGGGTCGCTGACGATGGCAGCGCATCAGGCCCCAATACGCGTCCGCAAAAGTACCGCCGCGCACTCCGTGCCTCGGCGAGCATGAGCCGAACCGGTGACCGCGACGAAAACGGCGGTCGCTGCGAGCTTCTGCGAGTTCGAGGCCATCAACTCGACCCCTCGGGCGGCGAGCGCCGCCGCGAAGACGATGCCATGTCCGGCTTCGAGGAAACGGGCCCGCGATGGCAACCGACCGCTCTTTGGGACTATTCCATAGTGATCCAACATCGCGGGGAACGTGTGGCCTCGTCGGCCACGGCATGTGGTCTCTCGCGGCAGAGGATGCGCCAGCACAAGCGTCGGTCGGGACTATGGTGCCGGCGTGAGTACAGCATCGTCCACCAACGGTACCCCTCCCCTCGCGCTCCTCGGCCGCCACCGTCGGCGACTGCTTGTCGCGGCACTCTCCACATCACTCGCCTGGTCATTGGGCTGCGACAACGAGGAGAGCAGCTCTGCCGCAGCCACTGCAGCCGACCCGGCCTCGAAGGCTCCTGGTGCAGCGGCGGCCAGCGCCGCGCCGTCCGACAACTCCGCAACGACCGCATCGCCATCCCCCGCATTTCAAGAAATCCGGGACGCGTACGAGCTCTGCCGGAAAGAGCTCGCCGCCGACAGCGTCGCCAACCTCGGAGCCTGTGCCAATGACCTCGCGAGCGCCGCAAAAGCGGCGCAGTCGGGAACCGACGCGGACAGCAAAGCCGCCCTTGCGGAGCTCGCGAGCAGTGCGAGCAAGCTCGCGGACTCGACCGCCAGCGTGGACGTCGCGCGAGTCGCCTTCGCTGAGACGAGTCGCACGATGATTGCGACGCTCGCGGCCGCGCCCACGGAGTCTGGCGGCTACCATGTTTTCGAATGCGCGATGGTCGAAGGAAAACCTCACTGGGTTCAGCCGGACGAACGCCCCGAAAACCCTTACCAGGGTGCGAAGTCCGACATGCTCAACTGTGGGTCCGAGGTGCACGTCTCTGGAATGGCAGGCATGCACGGCGACCACAAAGGGATGAAACACGACGGCGCCAAGATGAAGGGCCACACCGACCACGACATGGGCCATCGCGATGGTGAAGGGTGAAGGGTGAAGGGTGAAGGGTGAAGGTCGCGGACAACGGTGATCCTGTGCCCGGGGAACCGGCCGGACAAGCGCGGAAGTTGCCGTCGATGTCGAGGGTCAGCCGGTCGCCACCGGGACACGACGACCCATCGTCGAGGTGCGGTCGGCACTGCCGCACCCCGGCGATGCTCGAGCCGGACGCTTGCCCGTCCCCAGCTTAGCCGAGCAAGCTCTTGCCAAGCATCCCGAGGGCAAAGCCCAACACGGCCCCAAGTGCCGGACTTGCACGATGGCTCATCTTCGCCTTGGGGGCGATGTCCTGGAACACGAGGTACAGGATGCCTCCGGCCGCGAAGACCATGATCCCTGCCGAGATCTCGCGTTGGTCCCTCAGGAACAGGTGCCCTGCCATCGTGGCGAGAGGGCCCAGCAGGCTCGCGCCCAGAAGCGTCATCAAAGCCACTCGTGGTCGCACCCCGAGTGCACCGAGTTCTCGGTACGCGTTGAATCCTTCCGGCAGGTTCTGGGCGCCGATGAAGGAGGCGAGCAAGATCCCGAGGCTCCGGCTCTGGGCGAACACGGCACACAGCGACAACGCCTCGGGCACGAAGTCCATCACCATCGCGACCAGTTGCGCCGGACCGCCACCACGGCGGTCCAGCACCGAGTCCAACCATCCGAAGCTCAGCCCGCCGACACAAAACGCCACGACCAGCGGCGCGGGCTCCAGCGCGGCGAACCCCTCGGGAACGAGCGCGAACGACACGGCGGCGAGGAGAATCCCCCCGCCGAATGCGACGACACCGTGAATGAGTTGGTCCTTGGCGTCGGTGTCGCGTCCGCGGTCAAGTCGAGCGAGGACCGCCCCGAGCACCGCAGCCAGCCCGGCCGCCCAAGAGATGAAGACGATGGAGACGATTCCCGGCATCCCGCGTCCTCACCCTCCGGCGACGACGCGCCAACCGAGAATCTCCACGTGCGGCGTCAAGTAGTCGTCGCGTGCAGGCTCCTGTCGACACAGGTCGGTCGATAGATACTTCTTGTTGCTGTCCGGTATGACGGTGGCGACGACAGAATCGGGGCCGGTCGCGACCGCGGTTCGCAACGCAGCCACGATGTTGGCTCCTGCACTGATCCCGACCGCGAGCCCGGCCGTCCGCGCAAGTTTCTGTGCCATCAAGATGGCATCGCCATCCCAGACGTCGACAATCTCGTCGAGTTCCGAAAGTTGTACGATCGACGGAACGAACTCGTCACTGATGCCCTGGATGCGGTGCTTTCCGACGCGACGGCCTTCACGCAGCGTCGGGGAGTTTGCCGGCTCGACCGGGTGGATCGTGATTCCAGGAACCCGCTCGCGTAGCAGTCGAGCGACCCCCATCACGGTTCCGCCGGTGCCCACGCCCGCCACGAACGCCGACGGCTCGAGAGCCACACGCGCGAGCTGATCCAGCAGCTCGGGACCCGTCGTTCGGTAGTGCGCGTCGATATTCTGCGAGTTCCCAAACTGATGCGGCAAGAAAACACGATCGACCTTCGCGCCGAAGTCGTCGGCTTTGGCGATACTCCCGACGAACCCACCGTCCTCCGACGACACGGGAATAACCTCGGCTCCGAGAGCCTCGCTCACGAGCACTCGCTCGCGGCTCATCCAGTCCGGCATGAAGATTCGAACCGGGTGTCCAAGCGCGCGCCCGATCGCGGCAAACGAGATGCCGGTGTTGCCGCTGGTCGCTTCCGAGATCGTGTCGCCGGGCTGGATCGTGCCACGGGCATGCGCATCCTCGAGAATGTGTAAGGCCATCCGGTCTTTGATGCTGCCCGTGAAGTTGGCGATCTCGTTCTTGGCGAACACGTGGACCCTCCGTCCTCGCACACCACACGCGAGATCGAGTAGCGGCGTCCGGCCAACTAAACGGTGAATCGCTGCGAGGTGTGAACGGACCTGTTCTTTAGAACGGGTCCGGCCGATCGAGGGAGAGCACTGCACGCAGTCAACCTATCGGTATGCCGATACGCTCGCAAGTTGAGGTTGAGAACCACAGGCCGCTCGCGTGGCGTCTGTTCGTTGAGGCGGTTGTGACCCAATGGGACACCTCGATGGCCGTGGACTTCAAGGAGGTTCCGCATGAGATCGTTTCACGCCGCCGCCCCCTCGGCCCTCGCGTCCTGCCCTGCTGAGGGCGTGTGTGGAGGGTTGAGTCGGACGGTCACGTGGCGACCCCAGCCGCGACTGTCGCCGGTCCAGGCGCAGCCACTCGCCATGGCCTCTTGCCAAGGACTGCGCTCGAACACCACCGCAGATGGGACGGTCGAACTCGGGTCGATCAACTTCAGGAGGCGTCCGGCATATTCGCTTCGCGCCTGTTTTGCGCCACACCGACGCGGCTGAGTCCGAGGTCCGAGGTCAAAGAGACGCCGGATCCCGAAGAAAGCGGCGCTCGACGTCGTGGTCGAAGCCCGCATAGGCGTGGGGGAGGTACGCAACCACGACGGCGAGCGCCTCGGCTTCCCTCCCCGACCGGCATGGGAGGCGGAGCTTCTCTCCCGCTCGGGTGCACAGGTACACGACGGTGGACCGGGGGCGTCCCGAGTACGAAGTGAGGGCCTCGTCATAGACCCACACAATTTCGCGGGGCCTTTGAAGCAGGTGCTCGATCGCCGGGTTCTTGCGCGCATGACCGATCGCGGTCACCACGATGTACAGACCGAGCGCGGCGAACAGCACGCTCACCCCTGCGAGCGCCCACCGATCGCCGGAGGTCCGGGTCGGCAGCAGCGACAGCGCCCACGACGGCAGGATCGCGAAGACGACCCCGAACACCGCCTGCTTGCGTGCTTGGGCGCGCACGATGGGGATGAAGTACTCGCGGATGGTGGTCATGGTCGAACGTCCGGTGCTCGCGGGCGCCGCAGGAGGGACGGATTCTGTCGGAACTTCGTACGAAGCTCCTGGCTGAACCCGAGCGTGGCATGGGGGAGGTGAGCGGCGACGAGGTTCAACGCTCGGTCCTCCTGCTTGGCGATGCACGGTAGCCGCAGCTGCTTACCGTCTTGCGTGCCCAGCACGAGTTCGGAGGCGAGGTGGTTTTCCCCGGTGCTTGACAACGACCGCGCGGAATACACCCAAACGACGCTGGAGGGCGCCTCGAGCAGGGTGCGCAGCGCCGGGTGGCGGGCGGGCGGGCTCAGCGCTCGACGCACGAGGTGGAGACCAGGGACCACCATCAGCGCGCCCACGAGCCCGAACGAAACTCGCTGCCACCAGGAAGCCTCGACCAACGGACCACCGAGGAGCATTGGAAGGCCTGCGATCAGAAAGAAAACGCCAAAGCCCAGCAGCAACCGGGTCTGGCTGCGGATGATCGGTGAAAAGTACTCCAACATACGTGAGCGCTCAGGAGGATACGACGTACCGCGACCGGTGTCGTTGCGCCGATCGTGCAGAGTCCCCCTCTGTCAGGTGTAGCTCACCGGTTCTGTGGACGCCGAACTTACGGAGAATCGGAGTCCAAAGTCCCAAACGGAAGCCCCGGAACTTCGAGTCCGTCAACTCAACCCTCAGGCTGCGAGAACCGCCTGACAACCGTCCACTTCTCCGGGGCGATCCCGGACCTGCGACGAAGTGTGCATCAGCAGTGACCGGCGCGGTCACGCTACCCATCACCACTCCGGCACCATCTTCGCGGTGGTGTCGTCCCGGGGCCTGTACCGTCTGTGCACGACGGCATCAAGAGTGCCGACACACAGCGCACAACGGACGTATCGACCCCTGTGAATGCCCCTCCCATACATGTCGCGAGCTGATTGAAAGAACCGGACTGTGGTGTCATCAATGCCTGGCGAGGATACGCGCAAAATCGTGGTCGGCACGGGGGCCGACCAGAGCACTTGTGGGCGAGTGGTCGCCGTTCACGGACCGGTCGTCGACGTCGAGTTCTTGAGCGGGCTCCCGGCGATTCACGAGCTGGTCGTTGTTGACGGTGGCATCCCCCTGGAGATCCATGCTCAGCTGAACCAGGACCGCGTCCGCGCCATTGCACTCGCCGATACGGCGGGCCTTCGGCGTGGCCAACTCGTCCAGCGAACGCGGCGCCCACTGACGATTCCGGCGGGTCCTGATGTGCTTGGTCGGGTGCTCGATGTGCGCGGCGATCCCCTCGACGGCGGGCCAGCGCTCCCTCGCGATCACGAACGCGCCGTATCCCGACCTGCACCGCCGCTCGCGTCTCGTGAGCACGCACGTGGCGCCTTTCGAACTGGCATCAAGATGTTCGATTTTCTGACCCCGCTACCACGCGGTGGCAGAACAGGCATGTTCGGCGGCGCCGGAGTGGGCAAGACCGTGCTGATCATGGAGCTCGTGCGCAACGTGATAAGCGAAGCCGAAGGAGTATGCGTGTTCGCCGGAGTGGGGGAACGTTCACGCGAAGGGCTCGAGCTTTGGGAAGACATGAAGGAATCGGGTGTCCTCGAGCGCTCCGCGCTCGTCTTCGGCCAGATGAACGAATCCCCAGGCGCCCGTTTAAGGGTCGCCCTGAGCGCTCTGACATTGGCGGAGTGGTTTCGCGACGAGGCCGAGCAAGACGTCATTTTTCTGGTCGACAACGTCTTCCGGTTTGTCCAGGCGGGCGCAGAAGTCAGCGCGCTGCTCGGTCGGCTGCCGTCTCGTGTCGGGTACCAACCCACGCTTGCGACTGAGATGGCAACGCTCCAGGAACGCATCTGCTCGACGGGGAAAGGGGCGATCTCCTCGGTCCAGGCAGTTTATGTGCCCGCCGACGACATGACAGATCCGGCCGTGACGACGACGGCAACGCACCTCGACACATCCGTCGTTTTGTCCCGCCAGATGGCCGCCAAAGGCCTCTACCCAGCAGTCGATCCGCTGGCGAGCAGCTCTCGGCTGCTCACGCCGGAAGTCGTGGGCCAGCGTCACTACGACCTCGCGATGCGAGCGCGAGGGTTACTCGCCAAGGCGCGCGACTTGGAGGATATCGTCGCAATGCTCGGCATGGACGAGCTCAGCGCGGAGGACCGAGCTGCTGTAGAGCGCGCCCGACGTCTGACACGGTATCTGACCCAGCCCTTTTTCGTCAGTGAGCCCTTCACGGGGCGGCAGGGAGAGTGCGTCGAGCTCAAGGCAACACTCGACGACGTAGAGTGGATCATGCAGGGAGGCACGGATTCGGTCGACGAGGCAGATCTCTACATGATCGGATCCCTGGCGCAGGCGGGACTTGGGCGACCGGAGACGGCGCAATGACCACACCTTCGTTGCTGCTCACGATCAGAGCTCCAAGTGGGGAAGTCTTACGTGCCCAAGTGAAGGCCATGACCGCCGAGGATGGAAGCGGCCGTTTCGGTATCCGTCCCAAGGCAGCGCCCGTGGTGTCTGCGCTCGTTCCGAGCCTCCTCGCCGCGCGGGACCTGAACGACCTCCAGATCTACGTCGCGGTTGGGACGGGGATGCTCCATAGCGATCGGGACCACGTCGAGGTCGCTGTGAGGCACGCGATTCGGTGCGATGACCTTGACGGAGTCGCGCACACACTTGAGGAGGTCTCCCGCCGGGCCGACGCGGGTGAAGAAGCGATGCGCGCCGCGCTCAAGGGGCTGTTGGGCAATGTCGCCGTCACGCTCGCACGCCAGGAGCGTTCGCGATGAAACCAGCCGCTCGGCGCGAGGTCTCGGAGAAGGCCCGTCGGATGCAGTTGGCTCGAAGTCGTCCGCGAGGCGTCTGGGCCTCCGTGGGGATGATCGGCGCGGTGGGCTGGATGCTCGCCCTGCCGACCGTTGCAGGCGCCTTCGGTGGGCATCTTCTGGATATGCGCTCGGGGGGAGGCGTGACCTACGCCCTGGCCGGCCTTCTCCTGGGTCTGTGCGCGGGAGTCTACGCCGTGTGGAAGTTCGTGATCGGAGCCCGTCAGTGATGGACGTCCCGACCTGCATCGTCGCGGTCTCGTGGGGAGGCGTGGTTGGTGCCGCGTTCTTGTGGTTGGTCCGACGCGATACCATCCTCCTGGCGAGCGGCCCGCAGTGCAGATCCGGCGTATCGCCGAGCCGCCGACTTGTGCGCTGGGGAGCGGTGTCAGGTGCCTTGTTCGTGCCGGCATTGTGGGGCACCGCGGTCGTCGCAAGCCTTGTTGGCTTCGATGTCGCTCGGCGCTTGCTCATTTGTCTGGAGTTGAGACGTGGAGATTGAGGGCGTCTTTCCGTACGCGGTGTTCGAGGTCGCCGGCATAGCGGTCCGCGACACTGTGGTTGTCACATGGGCGATCATGGCCTTGCTCGCCGTGGCCAGTTGGCTGTCGACGAGGCGACTGTCGGACCGACCCCGGCCGCTGCAGAACGCGATGGAGGCGACCCTCGAAGCGGCGGAATCGTTGATTTGCGAGTCGACCAGCTACGACCCTCGTCACTTCCTTCCCCTCATCTATACTTTGGCCGTATTCCTGGCCGCAGCGAGCGTCGTCGCCCTCGTTCCCGGCGTTGGCTCGCCGACCCGCGACCTGAACACGCCGCTGGCTCTCGCCGGCATCGTATTCGTCTCGGTCCACGTCTATGGCTGGCGCCTTGCGGGTCCGGCTCGCTACCTTAGGACCTACGTAAAACCGTCCTGGGTGCTGCTGCCGTTCAATGTCATCAGCGAGGTCACCCGCACGATCGCATTAGCCCTGCGACTGTTCGGCAACACGCTTTCGGGTGAGCTTGTCGTCGCGGTGCTAGTTCTTCTGAGCGGCCTGCTGGTACCCGTTCCGATGCAGCTCTTCGGGCTGCTCATCGGTTTCATTCAAGCCTACGTCTTCACCCTTCTGGCGATGGTCTACATCGCATCCGCCCTCGGCGTCCCGCCGATGGACCTTCAACCTGCAAGGACAGAGCCATCATGACCGTTCTCGGAATCGTCGTCTGCGTCAGCATCTTCACCGCCGGAATCACCATCGCCATCGGGGGGTACGGCCCCTCCAGAGGGGAGGGGCAGGCTCTAGCCCAGGCCCTGGAAGCTATCTCTCGTCAACCCGACGAATCGGAGCGGATTAGAAGCACGCTGTTCGTCGGCATGGCGATGGTGGAATCGACGGCGATCTACGCGCTGGTCATCGCGCTCATCATCTTGTTCGCCAACCCGCTCCTCGAGCTCGTCAAGTGAGCGTCGACCTGCCGACGCTGCTCTTTCAGAGCGTCAACTTCTTGGTGCTCGTCGTCTTGCTATGGCGACTGCTGCTTCGCCCACTCCGTCGGCACATGCAAGACAGGGCGGCTCGGATCTCGCGAGATCTGGCGGAGGTCGCTACCGGCCAGCAGGAGCTCGCGAAGAGCCAGATGACCATCGATTCAGAGCTCCGCGAGGCCCGACGTGTTCGTCGTTCAGCCCTCGAGGAGGCCCGTGCCCAGGCGGACGCAGAACGGCTCCGGATCGTAGAACAAGCCCGGGAACAATCACGGTCTGAGCGCGACACGCTGCTTGCAAGCGCCCTAGACGAGCAGGCACGGCAACAATCTCACTTTCTGCAGGGCCTCGCGCCGGCACTGACCCAGCTCTTGGCGGGGTTGCTGCGGGAACTCGGCGACGTGGCGAATCTACACGTGGTGACCTGCCAGCGGTTCGCGGATCATCTGGCGAATCTGTCGGCGGACCAACGCGACGAACTGACGCGGGCCGGTGCCAGTGGATTCTCTCTGGTAGTTGCGCGCGGTCCCGTGCCACGCGCCTTGCATTGTGCGGCCGAGCGAATCTTCAAGTCGCCCGTGACTCGAATCGACGCGAGTTTGATCGCCGGCGCGCAACTCGTCGCCGGGGATACCGTGCTGGACGGCAGCGTGCGCAGGCAGATCACCCATGCGCTTGCGAGGTTGCAATGATCGCTCCTCCGCCGGACGACGGCGACGCGGGCCGGCTCGACGACATCGCGGGACGGCTCGGGGCAGCCGCGGAACAGTATGCGTTCCAGCCGCATAGCACCTCAGTCGGACACGTCGTGTCGATCGCCGACGGCGTGGCCCGGATTTCTGGCTTGCCCGGCGCGGCTCTGTCCGAGCGAGTGACCATCGGCGAAGGCCGTCCCGGAATAGTGCTCGATCTGGATGAGGACGAGCTCGGCGTCGCGTTGCTCGATGATCCGGACGGCGTCCACGTTGGTGATGTTGTGGTGGGCACGGGTGACGTGCTCTGTGTCCCGGTTGGAGACGAGTTGCTCGGGCGCGTCGTCGATCCTCTGGGGCGACCCGCTGACGGTGGCCCCGACTGGGCGAACGTTGAGGCTTGGCCCATCGAGCGCCCGGCGCCGCCGCTGGTGGACCGCGCGGCAGTCCGTGAGCCGCTCTCGACGGGGATCACCGCCGTCGACGCCTTGTTCCCGATCGGGCGCGGGCAACGAGAACTCATCGTCGGGGACCGGGGTACCGGCAAGTCAACGCTTGCGATCGATGCAGTGCTCAACCAGCGAGACACAGGAGTGCGCTGTGTCATCGTGTCGATCGGGCAACAGTCGTCGTCGGTCGTTCAGCTTCTGGATCGTTTGCGGCGCCACGATGCGCTCCAAAACACGGTGGTGGTGATTGCCCCTCCGTCGAGCACCCCGGGGTTCCGATTCATTGCTCCCTACGCGGGCTGCACGATCGCCGAGTACTTCCGTGACCGGGGCGAGGAAGCTCTCATCATCTTCGACGACTTGACCGAGCATGCTGTCGCGTATCGGGAACTCGCGTTGCTGCTACGCAGACCTCCAGGGCGCGAGGCCTACCCGGGGGATATCTTCTACGTGCACTCCCGGCTGCTTGAGCGAGGCACCCGGCTCAGCGACAGAAAAGGGGGCGGCTCGCTCACGATGCTCCCCATCGCGGAGACCCATGCCGGGCGCATCAGCGACTTCATTCCGACAAACCTGATCTCGATCACGGACGGGCAGCTGTATCTTGACCCGATGGCGTTCGACCGCGGCGTCAAACCCGCCGTGGACGTCGGCCTGAGTGTGTCTCGCGTGGGCGGTAGAACCCAGAGACCGGCGATGAAAGCGGTCGCGAGCAAGCTGCGACTCGATGCGGCTCGGTTCCGCGAAATCGAGGTTTTCAGCCGGTTTGGCGGCCGGGTTGATGCCTCCACCCAACGCCTACTGGCGCGCGGCGAGCGGATTCGAGAGCTGCTCAAACAAGGTCCGGGACGGCCGCGGTCGCCGGCGCAGCAGGTCGCGCTGCTCGTTGCGCTCGAGGAGGGTTGTTTCGACAACCTTGCAACGGAAGAAGTCGCAGCTCACGTCGACAGACTCTTGGCCGGAATCGCCGGACGCTCAGAAGAATTTCGCCATGCGCTCGCCGAGGGGCCGCCTCCAACCGACGACCTGAGACGAGCCGTCCGCTCGTTGCTCGAAGAGGCATGACCCCATGGACGAGACGACACTTCAGCGGCGACGGGACAACTCACTAGCAGTGCGAGAGATCCTCGTATCCATGCGGGCACTGTCCGGCGTCCAGCTACGCAGAGGACATGCCGCGTTGCAGACGGTTCGCAAGTACGAGAACTCGATCGCGCGCGGGCTGCTCACCTCCGGGTTCGAGCCGATCACACAGCCCGACCCGGTCCGCGTGATGCTGATCGTGTTGGGTAGCGACCAGGGCATGTGCGGCGCCCTGACGCGTCACCTGGTGGAACGTGCCGTGGCTCGCATCCATCGCCTGCACGCAGAGGTACGGCTGGTCGTCGCTGTGGGCCGACGCACTCGGGCGCAGCTTGAGGCTGCAGGGCATCGAGTCGACTTCGCCCACGATGCGCCCGTATCCGTTCACGGGGTAGACAAGATCGTGGGGACGTTGGCGACACATCTCGAGCGAGAGCTTCCTGGGGGGGAGTGCTGTCGCGTGGAGGTGGTCTACAACCGGCACGTCGACGATCCTGAGGACCAAGCGACCGCCCTGCGCGTGTACCCTCCACGACCCACGCCCGCCACGGGCGCGCCGGCAGTTGTCCGCAAGTCGGCTGGCTACGGACCTCTCAGTTACGAACCGCTGCAGAGCGTTCTCGAGGCCTCGTTGCTGGAGTGGACGTACGCTGCGATCTACCGGTGCGCCCTGGAGTCACTGACCGCCGAGCACGACGCACGGTTGCGTACAACCGATGCTGCGATCCACACATTGGACGATCGGCTCGACGACATGCGGATCGAACTGAATCGCCTCCGTCAGGAAGGGATCACCAACGAACTCCAGGAACTCTTCGCTGGGTCCGTGGCTCAACGCGCCCCGTTCAAAGGCGGACGCGGTCGAAGCAGCCGCTAGACGAAATCGGAGTGTGATGGCCACCGACGAGACTACCGAATCCGGCGGCACGCGTGACTCCGAGAGACGGCGCGTGCACCTACCTTTGGCTGCACCGGCCAAGAACCAGGGCGGAGCGCCCGCTCCGAACGCCGCTGCACGGAACACGCTCGAACGCGTGCTGGCCCGACTACTCCGCGGCATCGTTCGGCGCGCGGCTCGGCAGACCCTGCAGGGCCGCCGGGTCAGTCGCAGTGATCCAGCGGCTGGACGGTTCTTAGGGCCCGACGTCGACGCCTTCCTTGCCGACATGTGGCGGCGTGTCGCAGCGATCCTGGCATCGAGCTCGTACGTGCGCGCCCCGACCCTGGGCAATCGTTGCAATGTGTTCCTTGCCGTCTTGACGGTGGCGGCCTACCACGCGCTGATCGCTGCTGGTATCGAGCGCGCGTATGCGTGCGAGCTCTTCGCCGACGTGGGCTGGAAAGTCTATGAGCGCATGATCCGGATCCCGCTCTCGTTTGGCCGGGTCGTCACCCGAGACCCGCAGCGCCGGATCGACGTGGCGCTGCGCTCGCTGATGCGCTTCCCTTTTAGCGCCCCTGGGCGGCCTGGATACGAGGTCACGACCCGCTCGATCAACGGGTGTCTCCACACCGACTGGAGCTACTGCGCGCCATTCGGCTTTGTCGAGCGCTACGTCGCCGAGAACGGCGATCGGGGAGAAGCGGACGCGTTTTACCAATCGTGGTGCCTGTACGACTGGCCGGCGGCCGACCTGCTCGCCGGCGCAGGCCCGTTCGAGCGCGGGCACTATGCACGCCGCCACACATTGTCGCGCGGGGACGGGGTCTGCGACATGCGATGGTCGGCGGCCGCGCTCGATGAGCGGGGCCGCCGGTGACGCGCCCCCCGACCGTCACCCTCCGAGCTGGGCAGCAGGAACCGACCTGGAGGCTAAGAATGGCCGGTGCGGCGAATCAGCAAGTGCAGTCGGTCATCCCGCGTTTGTTCCCAGCAACACGGCCACACTCCTGGCCGCCAGCGGGTAGCAGTCTCCCGCGAGAGAGTCCTCGGTGCCGGCTTCGACGATGTCGCTGGGCGTCGGCAGCGAGGTGTCGATGCAGCGCAACCAGTCCCGACCTCGGGCAGCGGGAAAACCAAAATTGACAGCGCTGGTCCCCATGTTGACCATCACGAGGAGGTCGTCGTCCCCCTCCGACTGCCCGTCGAGCAGGAACGCGAACGTGTGCGATCCCGATGAAAAGTCGACGGCTCCCTGAGGGCCGAGCCAAGTGACGTCGTCGCGCCAGAACTCGGCGCGGCAAAGCGAAGGGTGCGCCTTCCGAAACGCAATCAACAGCCCAGAGAAGCGAAAGAAGTCTGCGTTGCGATCGAGGCGTCCCCAGTCGAGCCAGCTGGTTTCATTGTCCTGGTTGTACGGGTTCGAGTTGCCGGACTGGGTGTGCAGGAACTCGTCGCCCATGCGGATCATCGGCGTACCGTTTGAGAGCAGCAGCAGGCACATCAAGTTCTTTGCCTGCCGCTTGCGCACAGCGAGCACGGTGTCGGAAGCTCCCTCATCACCCTCATGACCGCCGTTCCAGCTGAAATCCCGGTGGCCATCGCGGTTGTCGTGCCCGTTCGCCCAGTTGCGCTGGGCCTGGTAGGAGACCAAGTCGTACAGCGTTAGACCGTCGTGCGAAGCGACATAGTTGAGGCTCTGAAACGGTCGGAGGGAGTGGGCGCGATCATCGGGAAACAGGTCGGAGCTGCCGTACATCCGAGTCATTGTTTCCGCGACATAGCCCGCATCGCCCCGCACGAACCTCTGAAGGGCGTCGCGATACGCAGCGTTCCATTGCATCCACGTCGTACCCGGGAAACGGTGGCCCAAGAGGTAGGCATCGGCCGCGTCCCATGGCTCGGCGATGAGTCGCGCCTGCGACAGGACCGGATCGTCGGCGATCTGCGCGAAGATGGGAGCCTCGTCGGTCGCGAGGCTCCCATCCGCGCGCCGGGCGAAGACTGAAGCCAAATCAAAACGAAACCCGTCGACTCCCATTTCGGACACCCAGTACCGCAGGCTGTCCAGGACAAGTTGGCGAACAGCCGGCTCGCTCGTGTTTAGGGTATTTCCCGTCCCGGTGAAGTTGGCGTACGGCTGGTCTTCGGCGCCAGAGAGAAGGTAGTAGGTACGGCCGTCGATGCCGCGGAAACTGTACGTGGGACCACGCTGGTCCCCCTCGGTTGTATGATTGTACACGACGTCGAGGAGGACTTCGATTCCCGCCGTGTGGAGCGCATCCACCATGGCCCGGAACTCCTTTCGTTGCGCGCAAGCATCTGGCTCCGTCGCGTACGAGTGATGCACCGCGAAGAAGTTGAGCGGCATGTACCCCCAGTAGTTATCCTCGCCGGGATCAAACTGAAAGACCGGCATCAGCTCCACCGCCGTGACGCCGAGCTGCTGGAGGTAGGGAATCTTTTGCACGATCCCTTCGAACGTGCCCCGGCTCTTGGGTGTCACCCCGGATGACCGATGCTGGGTGAACCCGCGCACGTGCATTTCATAGATCACCAGGTCTGACGCATGTCGCATCGGCGGCGACGCTCTCGTCGAGCCGACGCAGCGGCATTCGTTGAGCAGAGCAAGCGGCGCGATCCCAGCGTTCGATCCGGGAGTCTGTGCGGCCTCGCGACTGAACCCCGGCGGAAAGAAGACCGACTTTGCGTAGGGATCGAGCAGGAGTTTCGCCTCGTCCGACCTTCCGTGGACGTCGACTGCGTTGCCGCCGAAGACGCGATACGCGTAGTAGTGGCCATCTTGAGCCTCGACTCGACGAATTCGACAGTGCCAGATCGGCCCTGTCTTGTTGCGCGGCACGACGAAGTCGCGCTCGAGCACGGGTGTCACCAGGTCCTCCGAGTCGTACAGGAGCAGCCGAACGCTGTGCGCGTGTTTTGAGTAGAGCGCGAAGTTGTACGCCTGCTCACGGACCATCCAACTCACTCCCAGCGGGGAGGATCTGCCGTTCCTGGACTCCCAGCGCGTACTGGTTGGATACGCCCGCAACTGCTCGGGCGAGGCCGTCTTGCTGCAATGCAAACAGGTGAGCGGAGCGCTCATCGCAGGATGAGCGCTCCGCGTCCGTTTCTGCGACGACATCGCGACCTCACGGGCCCACGTGCAGGACTCGGTTCATCGTCCCGAACTCGTTCGCTACGCGCTCCGTCGCGTCCGCGTGAGGTTCTTGTCCGGGTGGCTCACAGCACCATGTCCCGTCGACGACGAACTTGTATTCGTGCCGACCCGGCGCAAGAGGAACGCGCACTGTCCACACACCATCATCGCCACGCAGCATGGGTGTTGCGCTCAGCGTCCACTCGTTGAACGAGCCGGCAAGGAGCACCTCTTTCGCTTGCGGAGCGAGGAATGTAAAACGAGTTGTCGCATCGTCCACGGTACCTCGTGCTCCCGCTGGCTCAGATTCTGCGCTTCGCTTCTTTCGGCTTTGGCTCGTCATGGGTGAACTCCTTCGTGAGATGCTAGCCGCTGAGGCGTGCCGGCACCCCGAAGATGCTGCACCCTGCCCGGCGACGCGGTGTCCTCGACGGTCACCGGCATGGGAACGCGGCGTTGCGCCGCGCGGGAGACAAGTATGACCATGAGGTACGCCGCCTCTTGACCAGCTCGAGTACGTCCGCGGTCGCATTTGCTCGACGGACCGCGGCCACGGAACGTGGAAAGCACAGATTGACCAAAAAGGCCCACGACGCGCTGTGACAACCCTTTGAGTACAAGTTGCGAACCCGCGGTCGCTGTGACGGGCGAGCGACTCGGTCGGACGTCATCCCGCTTGGCGCGGGCACGTCGAAGCTCGGCCGGAGGAGTCAGTAGAAACTGAACGTGACGCCGCACGCAGATAGCCGTCCGGGTCGCCGTCGCCCGCGCATGGTTTCCTGTGCCCCTATCGCCGCCTCAAAGCCCGAGGCCGCGCAGGACTTTCGCGCGCCCCCACCCCGGCGAAGGCTACGCTCCAATCGATATGGTGAAATTTTCGGGACGGACACCAAGGACGGAGCGCTTCGGTGGGCCCCTTTTTGTTGGGCTCTGGGTCGGGCTGTGCGGATGCGATTCCCACAACGGAGAACCCCTCCTGCATCAAAATGACGATGCACAGGTTGTCATCGACGAACTCCGCGTCGAAGTCGGCGCGCACGCAGGTTTAGCGGAGCGCACGTCCGAGTTCGTGGAACTTCAGAACAGCGAAGCTGGACATGAGGGGGCGCTTCACGGCCACTTGGAGGAGCTAGAGCACGGTATTGGGGACATGGGAATGTGCGAGGACGTTGCCCCCGACCTTCTCGACGCGCTCATCGAGATGCGTGGCACGTGTGACGCGGAGCGCGGCCGTCACCAAGACGCGATGATGAGCCAGACCAACATCACGGACGGCCGTGCGGAGGAGCAACGGCACCAGCTAGAAATGACGGCCTGCCTGAGCGAGCTCGACGAGATGATGGAGGAGATGAGGCGCGGCACAAGCACGGCGATGTGCCGCGAGCACCACGGGATGGACGGTCGCCACCGCCCCTGACAGATCCTGCGTCGGAGACGCAGGCGGTCGGATTCAGCAGAATCCAAGAATACGGGCTCCCAGTCCGACGCAGTACTGTTGGTGCTGCCACGGCACCTTCACGACCAGCAGCATGATGAGCCGCCCTCGCGGCATGAGGGCGACAGCCGTCGCGGTCAGCGCGACAGCAAGTCTGTCCGCCGGTGTCTCGAAGTTCAATGTCTTTCGCGGCCGCTCGTTGAGTTTGCGTGCGATGGCATTGAGCTGCTGCTGGGACAGCTCTCCGATCGGAGCACCCTTGGGGAGATACTGCCGAAGCAGTCGGTTGGTGTTCTCGTTCGATCCCCGCTGCCACGGGCTTTGAGGGTCGCAGAAGGACACCTGGACTCCGGTCGCCACCGTGAACTTGGCGTGCTCGGCCATCTCCAGCCCTCGGTCCCAGGTGAGTGACCGGCGGACCTCGCCGGGCAGCTTGCCGATCTTTCTTGATCAGCGCCTTCGTGACGGATGGTGCGTCTTTGCCATTGAGCCGGGCGAGCTTGACGAACCGCGTGCAGCGTTCGACCAACGTTGCTACGGCGTGCCTACGGGCCCCTTGAATGAGGTGGCCTTCCCAATGCCCAGGGACAGCTCGATCGTCCGCTTCCACAGGTCGCTCGCTGATCGGGACCGCATCGACGATCTGGCCTCGCCCCTTGCCTCGCAGGGATGAGGACTTGGCACGTCGCATCACCCGCTTCGAACGCAGATGGGCGATGAGTTCTTTTTTGAGGACTCCGCGAGCCTGGACGAACAGCGTCCGAGAGATGGTCTCGTGCGACCCGTAGGGCTCTGAGGACTTGGGGGCGCGGGCTTTCAGCCAGCCCGATATCTGCGATGGCGACCAGTCTTTGCGAAGCTTGGCAGCCACCAGCCTGCGCAGTCTGGGATCAGCTGCAAGCTTGCACATCTTCGGCCGTTTCGCCTGGTCCCAGGCCCGCGTCTCCGCTGCCGCGGCTCGATACACGCCTCGTCCGCCGTTCCGATCGAGCTCGCGATAGACCGTCGAGCGAGGTCGGCCGAGCCGAGCATAGAAGGCGGCGCGCCAACCACGGTGGAATCTCATGAGGCGTCGTCGTGCAAGGTGTTGACCATCACTGGAACACCAGTCCGACCACCAACGCGAGCCACCGGGTGCACCATGCAATGACGCAGCTGTCGCGGTTCAGGGCCCGCATCTCGATCTGGCTTGCGGGTGTCGATTCTGGATTCAGGCGTCGTGCCCACCGCCGACGGGTGAGGACCGCACGACGATCGCACTCGGGTCCTCGTCGAGGACAGTTTCAGCTCTCGATGACAACGACAACAGGTTCGCTGGCAGGTACGTCGAAGCTCGTGCGGACGGAGAACGAGCGACCACGAACGAACTCGCCGTTGCTTTCGCCCTGGGAGATCTCGCAGGCTGCCTCGGCCTCCTCGCACGGCACTTCGCACGCGTCGCCACAGTCCGCGGCAGCCGCGAACGCGTCCACGAGGATGCGGTACTCGCCGGGCGGGGCCACCTCCGTGTCCGTGCACTCCGTGGAGAACCCAACGCAGCACCCTTCTTCCTCGGGTATAGGCACGGCCCGCTCGATCCTGCCGCTCCACCGCACCTCCAGTGTCGCCTCCGGCTCGATCCGCCACAGGGGCTCGCTGCATGACCCCTGGCAAAGGGAAGAGTGGGGACAGTTCCCCTTCGCAGCGTCGCGGCAGTTCCAGTGACAACCGGGAAGCTCCGGTGCCGAACCCTCAATCCCTGCGGGCAGTTCGACTTGGTACGGCGCGTCCATGCATCCGGGGTCGGCAATAAAGACTGGGCCATCGGTCCGATTCTCGATGCGCAGCGACACACTATTTTCGGCGGGTAAGGGAAATGGGTCCGAGGGGACATCGCAGCTGGACGGTGCGCCCGTCTCTATGCCGCCACTCGCCTCGATGCCGTCACTCTCGCCGTTCGCCTCGATACCGTCGGGGTCGCCGCAGCCAAGGGCGGCGGCGAATGCCAGGACTGGCCCAAACGCTGAGCTGACCTGCGTGCTCACGAGACGACGAATAGACTGGGTCAACGAAGTCGGAATCCGGTGCATGAGTGGTCGCTGGTGCAACCTCTGCGCCAGTTCCCATCGGCTCGAGCTTCTCTTGCTTCTACAGAGGATGATGCCAAGGGGCTCCGCGACATTCCTGTCGGTGGATAGGGCAAGGAGGTCGTGGGCACACACACGAGTCCCGCGGAAGCCGGTTTTGCGCAGTTGGTGCTGGGCTGGCGCGCGTGTTGCACGCAGCACTCCCCATGCGCGCGCACGGCCTTTCGAGGGTGCCAGGCCGGATTATGTCGAAATACACGTTAAGCGGTCTGCGGCGAGACGAGCAGAAACCTGCTGCCTCGACCTGGGCTGCACAACACGGTTCTTGCAGCGCGTAGGCCGTTGAAACCCGGAGCCCCGGCGAGTCGTTGGGGGCACGGTGGCGTTCGATCGCAGTAGACCTGCGATGAAGGAACTTGACCATGATCCGCAAGTCCGCACACGTTGTTAGTTAGGCCGCGAGTTTCGCGGCATGTTCCCGTTCGAACTCGTTGGGGGCTAGATAGCCCAGGGTCGAGTGCATCCTGTGAGGGTTGTAGAAGCACTCGATGTAGTCGGCAATTGCGGACTGGGCCTGTGCTTTGGTGGGCCAGATGTTTCGATGGATGAGTTCTTGTTTGAGCTTGTCGTTGACGCTCTCCACGACGGCGTTGTCGTAGCAGTTTCCGCGGCGCGACATGCTCTGCCGCATCTGCGCCCGTTCGAGGCGAGTCCGGAGGACTCTGGAGGCGTACTGGGCGAATTCAATCGTTTGTCGCAACACCTCGAAGAAAAGGAGTCTCGATGAAGAGAAAGAAAGGACGACCTGCGGACCGAGCGTTGCGGCCCCCGATGCGTTCGCCTGGCCGCCCACCGGGGTGGCGCCGCGAACATCGGAAGCGCTTCTGGGACGCGATCGCGCGAGGCGTCGCAAGCGAGAAGGCCGCGGTCTTAGCTGCTCTCTCTCCGGCTGTGGGCAACCGCTGGTTTAGGCAAAGTGGGGGGATGGCACCTTCCAAGTTCCCCAAGCTGTCGGGACGGTACTTGTCGTTCGCAGAGCGCGAGGAGATGGCTCCTCCGCGCGAAGGGCCAGGGGGTACGTGCGATCGCCCGACACCTTGGTCGGTCACCGTCGACAGTCTCAAGGGAGTTGCGACGTAACGCTGCGACTCGCTGCGGGGGTCTCGAGTATCGGGCCACGGCCGCGCAGTGGCACGCAGACCGGCGAGCGGCGCGTCCGAAGATCGCGAAGCTCGTCGCAAACCCCATGTGGCGCCAGTACGTGCAGGAGCGCCTTGCGGGGACGATTTCAACACCAGACGGCGCAGTCCTGCCTGGTCCCGATGTACGCTGGAACGGTCGACGCCACGGTCGTCGACAGGATCGGCGCTGGGCCAACTCATGGAGCCCCGAGCAGATCTCGAACCGGCTCCCCGTTGATTTTCCGGATGATGAGTCGATGAGAATCTCTCACGAGGCCATATACCAAGCTCTCTACGTCCAAGGACGAGGCGCGCTGCGCCGAGAGTTGGTGGCGTGCCTGCGAACCGGGCGAGCGCTTCGAGTCCCCAGAGCTCGAACCCGCGAGCGCGGCAAGAAGTTCGTCAGCCCCGAGATCATGATCGCCGAACGGCCGGCGGAGGCCGACGACCGAGCCGTGCCTGGACACTGGGAAGGCGACCTGATCATCGGTCTGGAAAGCTCCGCGATCGGAACGCTGGTCGAGCGCACGACCAGGTTCACGATCCTGCTGCACCTGCCCAGAATGGATGGTCATGGTGACGAGCCGCGGTTCAAGAACGGTCCCGCCTTGGCGGGACACGGCGCCAAGGCGGTCCGAGATGCGATCGCGGCATCGATCACGGTTTTGCCCGCTGCTCTGCGTCGATCGTTGACATGGGACCAAGGTGCCGAGCTGGCGCAGCACGCCCAGCTACGCGTTGACGCTGGGCTGCCGATCTACTTTTGCGACCCGCACAGTCCCTGGCAGCGCGGCACGAACGAGAATACCAACGGTTTGCTGCGCCAATACTTCCCGAAGGGCACTGACCTCAGCAGGCACTCCGCTACCGACCTCGCTGCCGTCGCTGCCACCCTCAATAGCCGGCCGCGCAAGACCCTCGGCTGGAAGACACCTGGTGAAGCTCTCGACGATCATCTACGCTCGGCCCGACGAAGCGGTGTTGCGACGACCCGTTGAGTTCAAGCTGGCTGCCGCGATCGCAGTGGAAGATGAGGCCAGGGCCAACGCCCCGTCGACCGACTGCGGCGTCGAACGCCGTGGTCACGAGCTCGGCTCTCATGTGGTCTGCGGCGTGCCATCCGACGACCTTCCGCGCGAACAGGTCAACGACGACGCAGACGTAGAGCCAGCCTTCCCACGTGCGTACGTAGGTGATGTCCGAGCACCAGACACGGTTGGGTGCATCGACGATGAAGTGCTGCGCCAGCAGGTTGGGTGAGCACGACAGCTCGTGGTCCGAGTCGGTCGTCCGCTTGAACTTCCTTCTGGGCTTCGCCTGAAGGCCCATCTGAGCCATTTACTTTCGAAGCTGGTTCACGCCGATGCGAAAGCCACGGGCCCTCAGCACTCGCAGCAGACGAGGCCGGCCGTACGTTCCGCGGAACTCGTCGAACGCAGTTCGAATCGCATGCTCAAGCCGCCTCGCCCGTTGCTTGCGCTTCGAGGGCGGTGACTCCCTCTCGCGCACATGGGCGTAGTACGCAGGGCGCGAGACTCCCAAGGCGTCGCAAGCCACCGCGACCGGAAGTTCGCCCTTGGACGCGGCGATGAGGTCGTAGCTCGTCATTCTCCGCCGCCCAGAATGATCGAGGCTTTTTTTAGGATGTCTCGCTCCTGTCGAAGTCGCCGGTTTTCACGCCGTAGCCGCGCCAGCTCCTCGCGTTCGTCGAACGACAGTCCTCCTTGGGCTTCTTCCTTCGCCAGCCGCACCCACTCGTAGAGGCTCTTCTCGTGCACGCCCAAGTCGCGGGCCACCGTCGCGATGCTCATGCCGCCTTGCATGGCCAGCTTCACCGCGTTGGCCTTGAACTCGGCGCTGTACTTTCTTCTTGTCCGCTTCTTCGTCACGTTCGTTGTGCTTGGCATTGTCTCCGCTTTCGGAGTGTCCGGCCAAACCGATCATGCCCATGACTTGGCCTGCTGGGCCAACTGTACGGCCGCAGGCCGATGGCTTGTTCGTGGGTCAAGAGGAGCGTTCCGTTCGTCGTGGACAAGTCTTCGAGCCAGACGCCGGAGGGGCGGCACATGTAGGAGAACTGGTGTTTCTCGAAACAGCATCGCGTCACTCGCCGACGGCCACTGCGAACGGGTGCGACTCCAGCCTCGCCCGACCATAGATTCCTCGGTCCCCAGGGTCACGACCCAATCCCGTCGCGGGTCAGAGACGGAAACCAGGCACGCCTGCACCGAGCCCCATCCGGAGACCAGCAGGGGCTGTTGCACAGACGCCGATTCGTCCAGGACCGAGTGACCCAGTCGACGCGCCGCCTCGAGGTTCGCGCGCGTGATGGTCTCGGTCCCACGGCCCCCGCGCACATTCCAGGAGTTTAGCAGGGTGAGGAAAAAGCCCAGCCGAGGGAGTCTGCGGCGGTGAGCGAGGCCATCGCGACGCTGGATGCAGTGTTGTTTGTCTGCCCTTTGGTCAGCGACAACTATTTCTGCCGGCGCATTGACTCATGTTTTTTGCAACTCTGAGCACATCGTTGCCTCATCGAAAATGCAACCCGTAGAACTCGAGGAGGCCGCGTGCCAAAGGTCAGATCACAAGTACGAAAAGAACTCGCTGAGGCCGTGCGCGATCGATACCGCCCTGCAACACGCGTCGAGAAGTCGAAGATTCTGGACGAGTTCGTCGCGCTCACCAGCCTCCACCGCAAGCATCCGGTCAGGGTCTTGAACAGGCCGGCTGGCACCGCAAGCCCGAGGCGCGCGTCGGCCAGAGTTCCGGTCTACGACGGGGCCGTGGCCGTGGCGCTGACGATCCTCTGGGAGGCCTCTGATCGTATTTGTGGCAAACGTCTGGCGCCGCTACTCCCTGTGCTGATTCCTGCCCTAGAGCGGCACGGGCACCTCGGCCTCGACTCAACCGTCCGAGAGAAGCTCCTCCAGATTAGCCCGGCGACAATCGACCGCCTGTTGTCCCCCAAGCGCAACGGCGGTGTTCGCCGTCAGGCCGACATCGAACAGCAACGTGCCCGCGTCGACCTCCACCCGTGGCGCAGACTCAGCATCGCCCCACTCCATCGGGAGAATGGCTAGCCCTCGGCCTCCAGAGCCGTACGCTGACGAGATCGAGGCGTTCGCGACGTGTGGGGACTTCGAGTAGGGCTTCTTGGTGGCGCAATGCCGACGCTGCGGCGATGCGCTGCGGGTCCCCTTCGCGTGCAAGAGCCGCGGGGGCTGCCCGTCGTGCATGGGCCGGCGCATGTGCGAGAGCGCGACGCTGCTCATGGAGCATCGGTTCCCGGCCGTGCCGTGGCGGCAGTGGGTGCTGTCGCGAGGGGCCGATGGCCGTGCGGCTGGGCTACGACAAGCGCTTGCTCGCACTGGTGTGCCAGCGTTTCGCCAAGAGGGTGATGCAGACGCTGCGTCGACAGACCAAGCTTGAACACGCTCGGGCGACCAGCAGCACGCTGCATCCGGGGATGGTCATCGTAGTGCAGCGGCTCCGCAGTGACCTGGGGTTGTTCGTGCATCTGCACGCGTTGGTGACCGATGGCTGCTTCGAGGCTCCCGATGACGACGCGCAGGAGGTTCGCTTCTGGCCCAGAGCAGCTGGCCGCGGAGCACCTTTTGAGTACGCTCCAGCGTCTGCACGCGGACCTCGCCGAGTGTGCCCTTGACGAAGGAGAGCCGCCCGAGGATGGCGTCGCGGCATGCGTCCAGCTTGGGTTATCCGGGCTTGGCCCTGAGCCCGTGCGCGCCCTGCCCTGTGCCGTCGGACCGATGCTTGTCTCGGGCTTCGGCATGCAGCTTCATGCCGCCGTCGCCGTTGATGGTCGCGACCGAAAGCGTCTTGAACGCGTCTGCCGCTATCTGCTGCGTCCCCCGTTTGCGCTCGGTGCCGTGCAGCGCACCGCCGACGGACAGGTCCGCGTGCACTTCAAAAAGCCCAGCCGAAATGGAGCCACCTATGCCGAGATGAGCCCGGAGCGGTTCTTGGCTCGGCTGCGGTCGCCGGGACCTGCGCGGGCTCGGCCGCGGGGGCGCATCCGAGAACAAATGTCCGGGCCCACGGAACCCACCCGATGAAAGAGCGCGACACGAGCCGAGAGGCTACCAACCGCCTGCACAGCCGAACATCGCAGAGGGAAGGTTCGACGCGTGCGAGGGTTGCAAGCGCTCAGACCGCCGAAAATGCCAAAATCCTGCCGCACAACACCGATCGAGCCGCCGATCACCGGGTCCCCTCGCTATACTCGCGGCCATGCGATCGAGCGCAGTGCGGTTCGGCTTGGGCGTGGGCATCGCGGCCGTGGCTCTTTCCACACCATCACTCGCCTCCGCGGCCGATGGAGACACGCTGCTCGAATTTCACTTCGAGCCCGTGCCCGGCGCCCAGATCGCGATCTGGCTTGAGGACAGCGAGGGCAACTTCGTCCGCGACGTCTTTGTCACCCAGGCCACCGGAACGCTCGGCATCGGCAACCGACCGGGTCGCTGGGATTTCTTGTCGAGCTGGCGGTTTCCGTACGGTCCACGGCCCGGCGTCCTTCCGGTCTGGGCCCACGCCCGGGACATCACCTATCCCCAGCTGGTCTTTCACGACGACCAGCCCTCCGATGCCAACTCTTTGGGGTGGCACGAGAACTCCAGCTCTCCGGAGCCGTACTTCTGCCGCCCGCTGACCCCGGACGAGCACGAAGTCATCTCCACCGACACCCTCACCTGCCCCTCGCCGGCGGTGTTCCAGTCGGACAAAGGCCGCTTCTCTGAGGAGACCAGCGTGTACCCGCCGCGCTCCGACCTCGTCGAGTTCGAGACCGAGGGCGACCACGCCGACGTCCGCACGTTCTCCGAACTCAACGACCTCGACACCGTCACCCGCGCGACGCCGGCCGGATACACGCCGCACCTCGTCACGGCCCTCATCCCGGCCGATGTTGCCAATGCCGGGCCGCTGGTTGCCCGCGTCGAGATCAACATCGAAGACGACCAGAACGACAGCTGGGCCTACGATCGGGAGGACGACCACTACGTCGATCCCCGCCTGGCCAGCTTCGGTATCCCCTACCTGGGGCAGCCCTCTATCGTCTACGACGTGAGCTTCGAGCCCACAATGTCGGGCTTCAACTCGACCGATCACTACACCGGATACGGCGACCTCACCGGCGAGTCGGGCACGCTCAATCCCCCCGACGACAGCATCAGCATCGACGACGGCAGCGGCGCCGATCGCCTCCAGCTGTTCACGCTCAATGAGCAGACGTTTCGGTTCGGGGTGTTCAGCCACGGCACCGAGGGCGGCGGCCAGGGCCAAGATCCCGGCTGGGGCAGCTGCGAGGACACCACGCTCGCTGCGCTGACCGACGTCGAGGTTGAGCCGCTCGACTTCGATCGCGTTCGTGTGCACTTCACCGTGCCCGAGGACGTGAGCACCGAACTCGGAGCGGTTCGCATGTTCTATCGACAAGGCGAGCTCGCGCTCACGTCCGACACGCTCCCCTCGGCGATCCAGCAGGTTCCCGCCGAGGAAGACTGCGGAGAGCCGCTCGCGCCGGGCGTGTCCACGTGGTGCGAGCTCGACCAGCTCTTCGGCGCCACGAATTACCAGGTCGGCATCCGGTACGAAGACCGATGCGCCAACAGCAGCGACGTCGCATCCATGGCCGTCACGACCCCGCAGCAGCAGTTTGCGGTCGTCGAGGGGTTCTGTTTCATTGCTACGGCTGCCTACGGCGTCCCGTGGGACAACAAGGTGCAGGCGCTGCGCTGGGTTCGTGACCGCGTGCTGGAGCGTTCGGCACTGGGCAAGTCGATGGTCGATTTCTATTACTACGCGTCTCCTCCGATGGCGCGCCTGATCGCCCGTTCCGACATTGCGCGCGCGATGGCACGACAGGCCCTCGCACCGGTCGCCGAGCTGGCTCAGCTCGCGACGATGGGGCAGCAGGCATCGTGGGGCGAGACCCAGCGGGTCCCCCAGCGCGGATAGCCGGAGCGCCGCTCGCGGACTGCGAGCCCAAAGACGTGCAGCGCGTGTTCAGCAAGCCGGAGGTCTTTGCCCAGTGCCGGGGATGGCTCGGTACACACGAACCCGGTGCGCTCGTCCGGGGGTCGAAGCACATCCGTGGGCCGACGATGCCGAAGTACCCGTAGTGCCCGCGTAACTTCTGAGAGAGCTTTCTGCTGGACTCGGAGGTCATCGTGGCGGTGCCATCGACACCACCTCGCGATCCCCTTGAGCGAACGGCGAAAGCGGTCTTTGGCGGTCTCGCGACGCACGAGCAGTTTTCCGCCGTGCGAGCGCCCCCAGTAGTGCGTGAAGCCAAGGAAGTCGAAGGTCTCCGATCGCTTTCCAGCGCCCGGACCCACGCGCCTCGACCGACGGTCAGGGCGCACGAACTCGATGACTCTCGTCTTCTGGGGATGCAGGGTCAGCCCGTACTTCTCGAATCGCTTCGGAAGCACAGCCATCACCCGCTCGGCATCGTCCTTGCGTGCGAACACAAACACGGCATCGTCCGCGTAGCGAAAGAGCCGAACTTGCCCCCGCATCCGCGGTTGCACGACCTCTTCAAACCACGCATCGAGAACCGCGTGGAGAAAGACGTTCGCCAAGAGCGGCGAAATGACTCCTCCCTGAGGACTCCCGCTGCGTGGATACGACAGCGTCCCATTCTCCAGGACGCCGGCCCTCAACCACTTGCCGATGAGTCTCAGCAGCACTCCATCGAGCACCCTGCGGCGCAGGACCTCCCGGAGATCGCCATGGTCGATCGAGTCGAAGTACTTCCGTATGTCGAGCTCGACGACCCACCCGCCCGCCGTCCTCGTCGCCCGCTCCCACAGCGCTTGCAGGGCTTGGTGCGCGAAGGGACCGGGCCGAAACCCGTACGAGCAGGGCAAGAAGTCCTGCTCGTAGACCGCCGTGAGCACCATCGCCACAGCTCGCTGGAGAACCTTATCCTCGAAGGTCGAGCTCCCCAGTGAGCGTGTCTCGGTTCCGCTCCCTTTCGGGAATGTTGTGGGCTGTGGATCGCGGCCATCGCGTGGGCGCGGCGCAGATCGAGACCCCGCACGCCGTAGTCGTCGGGCCGAGGCCGACCGAGGAGCGATGAGACGCAGTTACCGAGCGCAAGGCCGGATCGTGATCGTGGTCGTTGGGGCGCTCGACTGCCCACGCACGACCCCGCCGTAACGTATCGCCGGTGGCAGCGAGTCCGCCGGCACCGCGCATGTGGCCGGGACATTGGGGGAGCACGCGGTACACAACGTCAGCGTTTCGGGGTCTTGGCCCACCTCGAGCACAGCCGCCCCATCGCGCTCGGCGATCCGGCAGTACAGGACTTCGCCGCAACCGCAGCCCTCGACCCGCAGGCGCGGGCGTCCGTCCTCGTTCGCGACACTGCAGACGCGAGTCACATTGGCCGGTTCCAAACGAGTCCAGTTGACCTTCGGTGCATCGGCGGGACCCCGGCTCCTGGAGGAGGTCCGGGGCCCGTTGTGGTTCGCCGAGTTGTCCGGCGCGATCGGGGCGACGTGAGTGGCCGGCTCAGATACGCATCCGGCGAGCGACAGACACAGTGAGACGGACAACGTAAGGCGCATCGGTTTGGATTAGAGCCCACGCGGAGCCGGCCTGCGGGGTTTCTGACCGTAGCGCGCTTCCCACAGGCTTGCAGCGGGCTGGGATGGACTGACGCAGCCTTCAGCCTGAAGGCCTCGGTTTCGGGCCATGGGGAACACCGGAACCGAATCCGGCGCAAAGCGGCGCCGTGACCGCTATACATCGTGACCGCCATATATCGTTGAGTTCTCGCTCTGGGCTCTGAAGCGCTCGAAGGCGTCTGCCGAGCAGCGAACGCGTGGCGCCCTGGATGTTGATGTGCTTGCGCATGAGCGGTGGGGGGCGGGCAGCGTCCTGCTCGTCGACGGGGAAACCGTCCGCGCGAAGCGAACACCCGGGGATCGGTCGATGGGGTGGAAGCTGATGCTGCAGATGGTCGGCCCGTTCGTCGCGATGCCGGCGATGGATCCCATTCAGCGGTGGGGCAGCGCGATCGGCACCGTGCTGGGGAGCTGCTTGTGGCGGCGATCGGGGAACTGCTCAGCAAAGAGCTTGGCGCAGAGGATTGGCCGAAATCGTGGCCCTCCTTCGACGGGATCGAGAAGCTGTGGGCAGTCGCTCATCAGGTTCGCCGGTGGGTGCGGCCTACGGTTGTCGCGTAGAACAGCATCA
Organism: Nannocystales bacterium; assembly: GCA_050633305.1. Lineage (GTDB taxonomy): Bacteria > Myxococcota_A > Polyangia > Nannocystales > Nannocystaceae > CAJXVA01. The sequence goes on along the minus strand of JBOEGF010000036.1, from coordinate 105,106 downwards.
AGTTGGCTCCGACCCTAAATCTAGCGCGAGAGGGGCCGGTGTTCGATGCTATCGGGGGGAGAGGCCGCCTGCACGTAGTGAACTCGGCGCCTCTTCGCGCCGTTCTTCGTCCCGATGCCCTGCCCGGAGTCCAGACGAAGACACCTACCCGCATGTAACCGATGAGGTCACAAGACCGCGCAAGAGCATCGGTCATATCCTCGCTGCGTGGGCGCCAAATACGACTACAACATCTACATTCGGCTGACCTCGAGCGCCGAACTCGCAGGGAGAACGAGATGACGAACAACGAAGCCACCGCGAACCACGGCCTCCAAATCCAACCACTGGGACACGCGATGGCGTCATTCCTCGGCATTTCATATCTGGTCTGCATCGCGTTCGGGTTGGCGATGCCCGAAAGTCTCCACATGCACACCGCGTGGTCGCCGCTGTTGCCGGGCTTCGAGTGGCTCACGCTCCCGGGCTTCTTCATCGGGCTCGCTGAATCGTACCTCTACGGCTGGTACTTCGCGTTCATCTTCGTCCCGCTCTATCGCAGATTCGACAAGTGAACCGGCGTTCCGTGGCGACATGCATCGACCCGGGACTCGGTCACACATCACTGTTTCTAAGACGCAGCGCGTTTCCAATCACCGAAACCGAGCTTAGGCTCATCGCCGCAGCTGCAAACATCGGTGAGAGCAGGATCCCGAACACGGGGTACAGCACGCCTGCCGCTACGGGGACGCCGGCAGTGTTGTAGGCGAAGGCGAAGAAGAGGTTCTGGCGGATGTTCGCCATCGTCTTTCGAGACAAACGCCGTGCACGAACGATCCCGCGCAAGTCCCCTTTCACCAGCGTGACGCTCGCGCTCTCCATCGCCACGTCCGTCCCGGTGCCCATCGCGATCCCAACGTCGGCGCCGGCCAGCGCGGGGGCATCGTTGATGCCGTCGCCCGCCATCGCCACGATGCGCCCCTCGGCCTGCAGCGATGCGACCTTCGCCGCCTTCCCGTCTGGAAGTACGCCGGCGATGACCTCGTCGATGCCGAGCTTGGCGGCCACGGCCTTGGCTGTGGTCTCGCTGTCGCCGGTGAGCATCACGACCCGAAGCCCCTCTGCGTGAAGTGCTCTGATCGCCTCGGGCGTGCTCGCCTTGATCGGGTCGGCGACCCCGATGATCCCGGCAAGCTCTCCGTCCACGGCAACGAACATCACCGTCTGCCCCTCGGATCGTAGCGTCTCGGCTCGCTCGCGCAGCGGCTGAGGATCAACGGAGACCTCCGCCATCATCGCCGGGTTTCCAAGCGCAACGTAGTGGCCCTCGACGGTGCCCCGGACTCCCTTGCCCGTCACCGACGAGAAGTCGACGGCAGCAGGGAGGTCGTGTTCGCGCGCTTCGGCACCGCGGACGATGGCCTCCGCCAACGGATGCTCGCTGCCCCGCTCGAGCGCAGCCGCCAAACGTAGCAGCGACCCCTCTTCCATGCCCACCGCCGGCTCGACCGCGACGAGGGAAGGACGACCCTCGGTCAGCGTGCCCGTCTTGTCGACCACGAGCGTGTCGACCTTGCGCAGCACCTCGATCGCCTCCGCATTCTTGAACAGCACCCCGATCGACGCCCCCTTGCCGGTGGCGACCATGATCGACATCGGCGTGGCGAGCCCAAGAGCACAGGGACACGCGATGATCAGCACGGCCACCGCGTTGATCAGGGCATACGCCATTGCCGGGTCCGGACCGAACACTGCCCACACGATGAACGTGACGACCGAGGAGAGGATCACCGCGGGCACGAAGTACGATGCGACAACGTCCGCGAGTTTCTGGATCGGGGCCCGGCTGCGTTGCGCCTCGGCGACCATCGTGACAATGCGCGAGAGCAGCGTCTCGGATCCGACCTTCTCGGCCCGCATGACCAACCCACCGGTGCCGTTGACGGTCGCACCGATGATCTTGTCTCCCGGAGACTTCTCCACGGGGATCGGTTCGCCCGTGACCATCGACTCGTCGACATTGCTGCTGCCTTCGAGGACCTCTCCGTCGACCGGGACCTTCTCGCCGGGCCGTACGCGCAGCCGGTCGCCTTGCTGAACCCGGTCCAGCGGTACGTCGGCCTCGCTGCCGTCCTCCTGCAGCAGGCGCGCCGTCTTGGCTGCCATCCCCAGTAGTGCCTTGATCGCCGCCCCGGTTTTGCTACGAGCCTTTAGCTCCAACACCTGACCGACGAGGATGAGTGTGACGATCACACCTGCAGCCTCGAAGTACACCGCGACCTCCCCACCATGGCCTCGGAACGACGCCGGGAAGACTCCCGGGGCCAGCGTTGCGACGAGGCTGTACAGATAGGCGACGCTCACCCCCAGCCCGATCAGCGTGAACATGTTGAGGCTCTTGTTCCTCACCGAGCGAACGGCGCGAACGTAGAATGGCCAGGCCGACCACAGACACACCGGGGTCGCGAGGACCAGCTCGATGAACGCCCGAGTGCGGCCGGGGAGCAGACTAGAGATGGGCCGGCTGGGGAGCATGTCGATCATGACGATCGCCACCAACGGAACCGAGAGAGCAGCCGAAAACCACAGCCGCCGGGTCATGTCCCGCAGCTCAGGGTTGTCCGCATCGTCATCCACACTCACGGTGCGCGACTCGAGCGCCATCCCGCACTTGGGACAATCCCCGGGCTCGTCCTCGACGACTTCCGGATGCATTGGACACGTCCACTCCGTCTTGGTCGACAAACCCGGGACGCCCTTGGTCTCAAGAGCCATCCCGCACTTGGGACAATCCCCCGGTCCGATCTGTTCGACCTCCGGATGCATCGGGCAGGTGAACACCGTACCCTCGGGTGCCTCCACGGGCGGGGCCGGATCACCCAGGAACTGCTCGGGGTCGGCCACGAAGCGCTCGCGGCAACGCGCCGAGCAGAAGTCGTGCGTCTCCCCTTCGTGCTCTGCGCGATGTCTGGTGGGAGGCTCGACCGTCATGCCGCAGACAGGGTCTTTGGCGGGAGATGAATGGTGGCTCGTCGATTCAGACATCAGGCGTCTCCTCGGGAAATGGTTGAGTGGAACGAAGGCGCTTGGCGAGCCGGCGCTCTTCGACAGCGCAGTACAGGACCGGCACGACAAACAGCGTGAGCAGCTCGATGGCCATCCCGCCCACGGACGGCAGCGCCATCGGCATCATGATGTCGGCACCGCGGCCCTGGGATGTGATCACCGGCAGGAGTGCTAGGATCGTGGTTGCGGTGGTCATCAAACACGGCCGGACACGCCTGGACCCAGCCTCGAGCGTCCGTCGCCGGACCTCCATCACCGTTTTGGGCGGGTCCTGCTCGAAGCGCTGCTTGAGGTACGTGGAGATCACCACGCCGTCATCGGTCGCGATGCCGACCAACGCGATGAACCCGATCCACACCGCGACGGACATGTTGATCGTGCGGACCTGAAACAGATCCCGCATCGGCGTTCCCAGCAGCTCGAAGTCCAGAAACCATGGCTGACCGTAGAGCCACAGCAGGATGAATCCACCCGAGACCGCGACCGCGACGCCGGTGTAGATGATCGCCGTTGTCGCGACTCGGTGGAACTGCAGATAGAGCAGGATGAAGACCAACGCCAGCGCGATGGGGATCAACATCATCAGCCGTTTCTCGCTGCGAATTTGATTCTCGTAGGAACCCGCAAACTCGTAGCTGACCCCCGCGGGGACCTCGAGTTCACCGCTTTCGATCTTCGCTTCGATCATTTGCTGCGCCTGCTCGACCACCGCGACCTCTGCGATGTCAGGCTGTCGGTCAAACAGGACGTAGCTGGTCAAGAACGTATCCTCGGACTTGATGACCTGAGGACCTCGCACGTACTGGATGTGGGCCAGCTGGCTCAACGGGATCTGTTCCCCACCTGCGGCCGGCACGAAGACGCTGTCGAGGGCCTCCAGACTGTCGCGCTCCTCCCTCATGTAGCGGACCCGCACCGGATAGCGCTCTCGCCCCTCGACGGTGCGGGTGAGGGTCATGCCTCCCAAGGCCACCTGCAGAACGTTCTGTACGTCGACGATGGTCAATCCAAATCGGCCGATCGCCTCCCGGTCGAGTTCGATCTCCAGGTAGGGCTTCCCGACTACCCGGTCTGCGAACACGGTCTCCGGACGGATCGTCGGCACGCCCTGAAGAACCTCTTCGAGGCGCAGCCCAAACGCCTCGATCGCCTCGAGCGTCGGGCCGTGCACCTTAATCCCCATCGGAGCCCGCATGCCGCTCTGCAGCATCACGATGCGTGCACCGATCGGCATGAGCGTCGGGGCACTGGTGACACCGGGACGCTCGGCCGCGGCAACGATTTCGGTCCAGATATCCGCGGGCGACCGAATATGGTCGCGCCACTGCCGAACGCGGGACCCGTCCTCGGCGACCTTGTACTCGGGAACGTAGGTGATGACGGTCTCCAACATCGACAGCGGCGCAGGATCGAGCGCCGTGTCGGCGCGGCCGAGTTTCCCCACCACGCGATCAACCTCGGGGATCTGAGCGATCGCCGCGTCGATTCCCGAGAGCTGCTCGAGGACCTCTCCCATCGATGCGTGCGGCATCGTCGTGGGCATGTACAGGAACGAGCCCTCGTCGAAGGGCGGCATGTACTCCCGCCCAAACCCCGGGAACGCATGCGCCACCGCCGACACCGGTTTTGTCGTGCGAATCTCCTGCGGGAGCTGGCCGAACAGGGTGTCGAAGCCGAGCCAGGCGGTGGTTCCAAACAACACCATCGACGCTGGAATCAGCAGGAACACTGCTTTGTGTCGCAAGATGGCCGACAGCAACCGCGGGTAGACCGACTCGAACAGCCGGAAAGTGCCCATCACCAGCAGGATGAGGCCTCCGACGAAGAGGACGTTGGCCGCGAGCCCCTCCCCCCGGCCCAGCGGGAGCCAATCTTCGGCGAGCAAGAAGGTCACCGCGATGATGGCAAGCAGGTTCTCAGCCACCGTGATGCCGCGGCTCACCCTGCGATTCAGCAGCGGTCGCGCGAGGCGATAGAGCCCGAGCCCGAGCACGAAGGAGCCTCCCAGCAACGAATATGGAAGAAGCAGGCCCCCCAACCCGAGCAGGACCCAATCCCGTGCATGCTCGGCGCGGAACAGTGACCGAGCGACGCGGCGAATGCCCGTGCTCGAGGTCACTGGCGCAGTGGGGCGCTCGCGAAACACGACCAGCGCAGCACCAGGGAGCACGAGCAACGCAAGCAGAAGGACTCCGCCCATCGCAAACGTCTTCGTGAACGCGAGTGGTCCGAACAGCCGTAGTTCCGTGGAGGAAAGGCCGAAGACGGGCAGGAAGCTTACCACCGTCGTGAGCACCGAGGTGACGACCGCCGGCGCGACCTCGGCTGCGGCTCGGCGCACCACGACCGCCCGCGAGGCTCCGGGCGGGGCATCTTCGAGGTGCTGGCTGATGTTCTCGACGAAGACGATGCCGATGTCGACCATCGTCCCGATGGCGATCGCGATGCCGCCCAGGGCCATGATGTTGGCATCCACCCCGGAAAGCTTCATCGCGACGAAGGCCGCGAGAACCCCCAGCGGAAGCATCATCGAGATCAACATCGAGCTGCGCATGTTTCGCAACATGACCAACACCACGATGACGGTGATGAGGATCTCCTGAAAAAGCGCGGTAGAGAGCGTGCTGAGGGTCTCTTCGATCAGCGTGGTCCGGTCGTAGAACGGAACGACAGTGACCTTGCTGACCGTGCCGTCTTCGAGGGTGCGGCTGGGCAGGCCCGCTTGAATCTGCTCGACCTTCTCCTTGACCGCCGATATGACCGCCAACGGATTCTCCATGTAGCGCGCAACGACCACGCCGCCCACAGCCGGGGCTCCCTCGTCGTCCAGCGCTCCGCGTCGCAGCGCTGGACCCATCGAAACCCGCCCAACATCTCGAACCCGGATGGGCGTGTGCTCGCGAGCGACGACGACGGTTGCCTCCAAGTCTTCGAGCGTCTTGATGAACCCGAGCCCGCGCACCATGTACTCGACGTTGTTGACCTCGAGCGTGCGAGCGCCGACATCGAGGTTGCTGTTGCGGACCGCGCCCGCCACCTGGGCGAGCGTGACGCCGTGTGCCCGCATCGCCTCGGGGTCGACGTCGACTTGGTACTCCCGCACAAACCCGCCGACCGAGGCCACCTCGCTGACGCCCTCGACAGACTGCAGCGCGTAGCGGACGGTCCAGTCCTGGATGCTCCGGAGTTCGTCGGGGTCCCAGCCGCCGACGGCTCGTCCTTCCGGGTCCTGGCCCTCGAGCGTGTACCAAAAGATCTGCCCCAAGGCAGTCGCATCGGGGCCGAGCGTGGGCGTGACCCCGTCCGGGACGGTCCCCGGCGGCAGAGACGCCAACTTCTCCAGCACGCGTGAGCGTGACCAGTAGAACTCGACGTCATCGCTAAAAATGATCGAGATCGTCGAGAAGCCAAAAGCCGACGAGCTACGGATCGTTCGCACCCCGGGAATTCCGAGCAACGCCGTCGTCAGCGGGTACGAGACCTGGTCTTCAATGTCTCGAGGGGAGCGTCCTTCCCACTGCGTGAAGATGATCTGCTGGTTCTCGCCGATGTCCGGAATGGCATCCACAGGGACCGGATCGCGGGGCATCGAACCACTGTCGAATGAGAAAGGCGCCACGTAGATGCCGCCGGCGACGAGCATCGTCGCAAGCAGAAACACGATGAGCTTGTTCTCGACGAACCACCCGATGAGTGCCTCCCAAGCATCACGCGGTGCGTCGCCGTCGGGCTGAAGATCAGCGTTCAATGTTGATGCCCTCCCGCGGCCGGTCGCCCGGCCCTGGCCGCCCTGGCGGAGGGGGGCCTGAGGTAGGCGCCCGGGCCAACCTCCTTCCGAATCTCACCGCAGTCCAACATGGAGGCACCGAAGTACGGGTTGTCGAGCACGGTGCCCTGCTGCAACCAAAGCGCGCCCTCGTTCTGTGAAGCCATCGGGCAGTGTGCCAGGTGGACTGCCCCCTCGAGCGGGTTTCCAAATCGACCCATCAGCCCAATGACGGCCTCGCTCAGGGGCTCAAACCCCGCTCGAGCATCTTCGAGCGTCTGTGCCTTGGAGACATGTTGCCCGTGACCACGCAGCGCGACCGAGCTCTCCGACCACGCCTCCCTGGCCTCCGTCGGGCGCGTCATCTTCACCGCGACGACCGCATCGGAGAGCACTTCCGCGGAGGTCTTGGCTCGTTCCAGGTCGTCGTCGGCAAGCGCCACCTGGACGGCCAGATACGCAGTGACAACCGGGGCGAGTTCCTGTCGCTGCTCGTCGGATAGCTCGACAACGCGGTCCCAGATCCCCTCTTCGCTGTCGTCCGCGGAGGTCATCATGCTGGCCCCACCCCGAATCTGGAGGTCGGCGTCGAGCGCAAAAGCACCTCGCGTCACGACCCTCTCGCCCTCGGAGAGGCCCGCCACGACCGGGTAGAACTTGCCAAGCCTGGGCCCGAGCCGAACGATTCTAGCCTCGTAGACAAGGCGAGCCTCGGTCTCCACCTCCACGTAGACCACTGCGCGCCGACCGGTGAACAGCGGCGCGGTCGAGGGAACGACCAGCGGCGTGGGCGAGCCCTCGGGATGTTTCGTTGCGACCGTGGCCTCGGCGAACATACCGGGCCGAAGGCGGCCATCGCGGTTGTCGAGCTGTACACGAACCCGCGCCGTGCGGCGCTTCGCATCGAGGATCGGGTCGATGAACGTGACGGTGCCCTCAAACACTTCGTCAGGCACCGCCTCCACCGAGACCTGCACCGTCTGCTGGAGCGAGAGCCGGGCCAGATCGCTTTCGTAGGCATCGAGCTGCACCCAAAGCGTGTTCAGGTTGGCGATGCGATACAGCGATGCACCGGTCGTGATGTACACGCCCTCGGTGGCGATGCGCTCGATCACCGTGCCCGAGAACGGAGAGCGGATCGCCACCGCACGGGTTGGCTTCTTCTGGCCTTCCATCCGGGTGACCTCGGCGTCAGGAACACCGAGCAACGCGAGTCTCTCGCGAGCGGCGTCGAGGGCAGCATCGGCGGCCCAACGAGAGGTCTCCGGGCTGTCCCGCATCCGATCGACCTGCCGCTTCGCAACGAGCAGGTCTTGATGGGCCGCAAAGACCTCTGGGCTATAGAGCGTCGCGATGACCTGCCCCTTACGGACACGCTTACCGGTTTCCCTCACCCGTAGTTTGTCGATGCGTCCGCCGATCCAAGACGTCACGGTCTTGAGCGAGGCCTCGTTGGGCTCGATTCTTCCCAGAAGTCGCAGGTCGGCCGTCGCATGCGCCTGACGACGGACCTTGGCCGTGGTCAGTTTTGACAGAACTCGTGCCCGCTCCGAGAGCACGATGCGGTCGGCCGCCAGAGCCAGGTCGTCGCCCGCGTCGTTCGAGACTGGGATCAGTGTCATCCCGCAGATCGGGCATTGCCCCGGCTCAGCTAGCTGAATCTGTGGGTGCATCGAGCAGGTCCAGGTCGTCGCGACGTCCGACGCTTCGCCATGGGCGTGCGTTTCGTCTTTCGACTCCTCGCCGGGCGAGAACAACGCTAGAGCCCCCGCACCGAGGCCGAAGCCAACCGCGGTGAACACCAGCGCCCGCATCAGCCCGCCGGACTCGGCCGGCGCCTGCGCGCCGGGTGTTGGCGGGATTTCAGGACCGGCGTCGAGTGAATCCGCTCGCTCCGCAGGCGCCGGTCCGTCATCATCCGAAGTCTCAGGGTCAACGTTGTTCGTCATCGGAAACTGCCTTGGGTGTTGGAGATGTGGGAGCGGAGGTGCGAACCGGCCGGCCAACGGCGCGCTCGAGCCGGGCCAGTTCGGTTCCGTAGTCGGCCTGCGCAGCGAACCGCTCCCCGCGAAGGCCCAAGAGCGCCTGCTCCGCAAGCAGGAGCTCAGCCACTGTCGCGCGGCTGGACGCAAAGCTGGCCAAGACGGACTCGAAGGTGGTCTCGGCCTGTGGGATCAGCGTGCTGCCGTAGAACTCGACCCGGCGGACAGCGTCGTCCACCAGCGCCGCACGCTCGCCGACCTGAGCCGCAACGCCGTTGCGGGCATCGAGGGCCCTAGAGCGCAGTGCAGCCCCTCGGGCACGAGCCTCCGCCTCGCCGGCTTTGTAAGCCCGGGACCACAGCGGTACCTTCATCGAGAAGGTAAGCGCGACGGCGTCCTTTCCGCTGTCCGCAGGGCCTGGGTTGGCCGGGGCCTCCCCTGTGAGAATCCAATCCACCCCCACCCCGAAGCTCGGCGCCCGCTCGGCTCGAGCCTGACGCTCGCGCTGCCCCGCAGCGTCGGAGAGCGTGGCCAGGGTTTGCACATCGGGATGCTCGGCCGCCGCCGCACGAAGTTCCTGGGGCGTTTCAGCCAACCCCGCGACCTCGGGCTCCCGCCGACTGACCGGCGTCGGAGTGTCGTCCGGCGCGCCCAGCACGCGCACGAGCTGAATGCTCGCGACCCGCTGACGCTCGAGCACGCTTGCGTGCCGGTCCCGAGCCTGGGAGCCCATCAGGTCGATCTGCGCGAGGTCCGAAAGCTCGGCCGCACCGACAGAAAGGCGGCCTCGAACCTGCTCGGACAGGCTCTGCAACACGTCGATCTCATCGCGCAGCACCTCGGCCTGCCGATGCAGGCGCCACAGGGTCCAGTACGCTGCCGAAACGTCGGCGGCGATGTACAGAGCATGGCCCTCGAACCTGCGCTGGGCGGCCTGGGCTTCGAGTTCCGCGGCGTCGCTCCCGGCCCGCAGCTTGGTGGGCCACGGGAACCACTGCGAGGCTCCGAATCGATGTCGCTGCGGACCGACCCGCGTCTCCACGCTCCGCAAAAAGACCGCATAGGAGATCGTGGGCTCGGGCAGGCGGCGCTCTTGATCGGGGCGGAACGTCGCCGCGCGCCAGGTCTCAAAGCTCGCCCGCAGCGCAGGGCTGTGGGCATAGGCGTACGCCAAGTACCCGCCGAGGGTGCCGTCGAATTCCCCGGAGGCAGCCTTAGTGTCCTCTTGGGACACGGGCTCGGCGAGCGTCGTTTCGACGGCGTGAAGCTCTCGAGCGAGTTGCGGCGATGTGGACCCGCACCCGGGCAGAGCCGCGGAGAGCGATCCGAGAATGTATAGGCCACGGCAGCGGCCAAAGAAGGTCATGGAGAGTCCTTGGAGACACGAGAAAACGTGAAGGCGCGGACGACCAGAGGTCACCGCGGTCGCGACATTCGGCGACGACGTCCCTCAGAGCAGCAGCGCCTGATGACTCAGGAACACCGACGTCTTCCGCGGCGGAGCTCGGCTCGCCCCCGGCCTCGGCAAACCGGAGCGCAGCACCGAAACAAACCTCCGCGGTGTTGGGGAGACGCGTGCATCCGGCACCCACGGCTCAAACGATTCGCCAACCACCCCGGCGACCACCACGTCTGTGGAGTCCTCGGATGCGCAACAGCGCGGGCGCTGGGCGGCGTCTCGAGGCATCGCCTCGGGCGCCTCGCTCCCGCACGGACACGCACACCCGCTCGAGCCGCCCATCTCACAGGCCCACGACCCTGCCCAACCCGCGCTCAGGAGCAGCACCACGGCCATCAGCGCGGCGACCAACATTGGCCAGCGCTGGAGTCGTAGGGGTGCCGCATCCATCATGCGACAACTTGTCGCACCCCGGATGCCTTGTCAAGGACCGCTTAGCCCCGCGACGTAGTCCGCGAGCAACCCTCGGTCCGTCGCGTCGAGCGAATCGGCGTACCCCGGCATGCTCGACGCGTACGGGAACATCGCGCCACCGACCGCAATCCGGAACGCAATGTAGGGCAGCGTCGACGCTTCGCCCCGGAGCGCGGTGAGGTCCGTCGCTGCCGGCAGGACCCCGGCGGCGCCGGGACCATCGCCGCGGCCTTCGTCGCCGTGGCATGACGCACAGTGCTCGGCGTACAGCGCCATCGCCCGAGGCGGGTCGGTTGGCGCAGGCGTGGGATCCGCAAACGCGTCCGGGACGAGCCTCGGCGTGCAGGTCCCCTCGCCGTCCACATGCGCCATCGTCAGCGAAGCGGCCCCGATGAACTTCCACAGGGTGTCGATGTCGCGGCGTCCTCCGGTTTGATAACGAGCGAGCCCGGCCAGCGACACCTGCCCGAGTTCGGCAGCCGAGACCGAGCCGTCACTGTTCGAGTCTGCACCTGCGATCGCATCGAACGCCACTTCAGCGCCCACTTCGAGATCATCAACGAAGAGGTGGTCAGCGTGCATCGTGAGCTCGACCCTCGCCACATCACCCGCTGCGACGTCGGTGCTCAGGGGGCAGTCGTAGGAAATATCGGCCGGGATCCCCCATGCAAACAAGACGTCCTCGCCCATACGAGACGCCCTGCCGCTGACCCAAAACGCGAGTTTCTCTAAGCGCATCCGCTCAATCTGCTGTGCAGTCGCATTGCCGCCCACGACCTGTGTGGGCATCGCCACTCTGAAATGGGCCATGTTCACCGATCCGAGCCCCGCGTCCGTTGTGGCAAGCAAGTGCCCGCGACGTGATGAATCGGCTGCCAGATCGAAGACATAGCCTCCATCGCCAACCTCCCCCTGCGGGGACAATCGCACGTCGTCGAGCGAGACGACGAGTTCAGAAAACTCGAGGGCCCATCCGCCGACAACCTCGTCCGGTTCGATGCCCTGCTCGGCATACGCCTCACCGAACACCCGCAACTCGACCTCCGCCGAACAACCGATGGCCAGAGCGAGGAAGATCAGGCAGGGGCGAGCCATACGCGAACGATACGATGTGAAGCGGCGAACGGTTCGTCCGAGAACGTCTTTCGGCCTGCGCGCAGAACCTGCGGCTACGTCCGCGCGCAGGGTGACCCAGTCGACCACTGGCTCAGTTTCGGCCTCGTCCCGCGAGTTACCGCAGCTCGTGTTGCGAGCCTTCAGCATCGGCGGGAGGAGCAGACCGCGAAGTAGTAACCCACCGAAACGCTCACGAACGACACCCCGCAGAGGGCTTGTGCAGCGGTCAGAACGCGGGCGGAAGCCGAGACCGGCGTGATGTCGCCAAACCCCAACGTCGTCATGGTGACGACGCTGAAGTAGAGCATGGTGCCGAACACGGCATGGGTCCGTTCGATATGGTCGGCGAGTGAGTGCGCCGTCCCGTCCCAGAGCATGGGTGCGCCTGCGAACGCGGCTTTGGTGGCGGCACATTGAAGGAGTGAGTCCAAGCTCGCGAACACCACGAGCATCCCTGCATACAACTCGAGAAGGACGCTGACTCTGAAGCGGGAGGTGTCGCGCACCAGTCGGAGAAACACGATCACCAGCGCCGTTAGAGGAACGAGACCTCCGACGACCGCCAGGATGGAAAAGAACCCCCCCTCGGGACGGGTGATGGCCTCGACGGTCCAGTGCTCGAAGAGCAAGAAGCCCACAAGTCCGACGTACGGGACTCCAGAGGTGGCTAGAACGACCACGAGCGGTCGGCGCAACACCGTGGGAAGACTCGCCACGAGACATGCATGCCAGCGACACCCGATCCGCGGGCTGAAACATCTGCGGGCCCTCCCAAGACAGTGAGACCGGGGAGGTTACTCCTCGTCCTGGTCCGCGCTCCGGAAGCCCTCGGGCTGGATGCCATGTCGGCGCAAGAGGCGATAAAAGCTCTCCCTCTCCACCGAAGCTTGCGCAGCGGCGGCCACGACGTCGCCCCCGAAACGCTCGAGCAGGGCGATGAGATACCGGCGCGCCACGTCCGCGCGTCCGCGCGCCAGGGCGTCTGACCAGGTCAGCGTTTCCCACGGCGTTTCGAACGCGGCCTCGCCTTGGATCCACTCTGGGAGTGCCTCCAGTCCGATGCTGTCGGGGCCTGCGTGGGCCACCGCATGCTCGATCACCGACCGAAGCTCGCGAACGTTGCCAGGCCAGGCCGCCGCGCAGAGGCGCTCCATGGCGCCGGCCGTGAACCCGCGCAGGCCGGCTGTCTCGGACTCCGCTGCGCGCAACAGGCTCGCGGCGAGAACCGGAATGTCCTCGGATCGCTTCCTCAAAGGAGGGACCGCGAGCGACGCAACCCGGATTTGGAGGAACAAGTCGCGCCGAAAGGCCCCGTCAGCCACCATCGCATCCAGGTTGCGCCGCGTCGTGGTGACCAGTCGAACACCGGGACTCACAGGCAGCGAGGTCCCGCGCATGCGCTCGAGCGCATGCTCCAAGGCCGCTTGGTCGGCAGCTCCCAGCGCATCCACTTCGTCGACGAGGAGAGTCCCGGACACGAACGAGACGGACGGAGACTCGGGTCCCGAGCGGCCGAGCCGCGCGAGCGCCTCTTGCACTCCTCCAGGCGGAAGCGAGGCGCAATCCAAGCGGTGGAAGGAGTGGTCGCGAAACGCAGAGAGGCGATGGACTGCGTGGGCGAGCCGCCTCTTGCCCGCGCCTGACTCTCCGCCGATGAGGATACTGAGGCTCGTCGGTCCGATCTGCTGAACCACCGCGGCGAGTTCTCTCATCACGTAGGAGCGCGCATGGACCCCAGGGAGCACCTCGTCGCCCTCCGCGACAGCAGGCCTTGGCCGGACGCTGTGCAGTGCTCGCAGCACCGTAGTCTTCGCTTCGTCAGGGTCGAAGGGCTTCGTCAAGTAGTCGTATGCGCCATCCTTGAGCGCCGTGACTGCCGTCTCCACGCTTGCGTAGGCGGTCATCAAAATGAACCGCGCACGGGGCTGCCGCGCTTTGCAAAACCGCAGCATTTCGAGTCCCGTGAGGTCGGGCATCCTGAGGTCGCACAGGACGACATCGACCACTTCGCGGTCGAGGAGCGCCATCGCATCATTCCCATTGTCCGCCGTGTGGACTTGCGCGACACCACCAAGGACCTTGGTCATCAGTCGCAGCATGTTCGGCTTGTCGTCGACGACGAGGACGGAGTGTCTTTGTTCGCTCATGCTCGGTCTTCCTCTTGGTTGGAGCGGGTCCGATGGGCAGGGAGGACGACGCGAAAGCACGCGCCGCCTTCCGCAGCGGGCTCGACCTCGATCGATCCTCCGTGGGCCAGGACGATGCTTCGACTGACAGCCAGTCCCAGCCCCGAACCGCCTCGGCGCTTCGAGACGAACGGCTCGAAGATCTGTTTGCGGTCGTCAGCGGCGACGCCCGGGCCCGAGTCGATCACCGAAAACTCGTATCCGCCTGCATCCGTAGGCCCTCCGGACACGTGAATCGACGCGCCCGCGGGCGAGGCCTGTGCCGCGTTCACCACAAGGTTTGCAAGAACCTGCCGCAAACGCGAGGGGTCGGCCATGAGTTCCCCCCTCTTCGCTTGAACAATCACCGAGTGCTCCCCCGACGGCATGCCCTCGGCCACGCGAACCGAGGCATCCTCGAGGAACTCCCGCATCTCGAAGAGTCGGAGCTCGAGGCGGGGCCGTTCCGCGGAGGCCAGAAGGTCTCCGGTCAGCCTCTGACACGCCGCAGCTTCTTCGTCGAGAACCTCCAACTCTTCTCGAAGTTGCGGATCATTCGTCTCGGGAAGCATCGTCTTGATGTAGCCACGGATGATCCCGATCGGGTTGTTGATCTCGTGAGCGACACCGGCCGCCAGCTGGCCGATCGCCGCCATCCTCTCCTTGGAGAGTAGCTTCTGCTCGCGCGCCGCGAGTTCCTCCGCCATGGTGTCGAAGGCACGGGCAAGCTCCGCGAGTTCCCCGGTTCCGACGTCTCCAACGCGGTGCTTGAAATCCCCTCGGCCGAAGAGGCTTGCGGCACGGGAAAGCGCGGCAAGAGGCTGCAGCACAGCGGCACGTAGCCGAATGGTGGACGCGGCCGCGACGAGGAGCACCGCGGCGATACATGCCCCTCCCATCGCCATACCTCGCTGGCCTGCGAGTCTGGCTTCGTCGTGGGCGTCGGCCATCCGTCGCTCCGCTGCGAGCGCCACTGCGTCGGCCTGTGTTGCGGCGTCGCGCGAGATCTCCTCGACTCTGCGGTGCTCTCCTTGGACCTCGTCGAGGCGCCCCTCTTCGGCGGCGGGAAGCAGAACGTCCCTAAAAATTCTGTCCATCTCCGAACCGAGGTCGATGACCGACTGAAGTCGTCGCTGCAGCTGTTCGGGAGCTCCCTCCGACTGTGCTCGCGCATCCGCCACCACTTGTAGCCGCCCGCCCTCATAGTGCTCCAGGTGGCTCCCGTCGCCTTCGATCAGAGAGTGGGCAATGTGGATGTACTGCTCCCGCGCACCCGTAGAGAGCCGGAGCCCCCCTCGAATGGCGGCTTCGTCCCGCCGCATCTGCGCCACCACGTCGCCAACCTGCCGAATCGTGCCCAGCAGCATCACGCACATGGCTGCAGCGATCACGGCGATCAGACCAAACCCAAGAACGAGCTGACGTCCAATAAGTCGTGATGGCCGCTCCACAGGTCGCCTCTTCGTCGCAAGCTCCACAACAGAAGAATCACCCAAAACCCAACACCTGTCTCCCGAGCCCCAGCTCGTCCCAGACCGAACCGGGGGCAGACCCCGCGCACTGCGTCACTGAGCTCGCTCCACCAGGGTCAGAGCGCGACGCCGGACCTCATCGAACGTGGATTCGTGGGCGGCGATGATCACGAACAAATTGTCATCGGCCTTGCCGACGCTCGCTTCCACTCCGGGAGGGACCAGAGGGCAAAATTCCATCTCCGGAACTTCGTGACCAAGCGAGGCGTTCCGGGCGAGGTGGCACCCGATGAGACGTTTCAGCGTCCCCTCATCGAGACCGGGGACCGGCCGAAAGGTGACGCGAACGACGGGGGTGGTCTCCCGGCTCTCGGTGTCTGCTGGGTCGAGCAATTCGGCGCCCACGATGTCCCCCGAATGAAGGAACGGGCTGATGTCTCGATCGACCGCACTGACTCCGGCGCAGGCCTCGGACTCCGCTGTCCGGAGCGCCTCGGACGCAGCTCTATGCTCCGCAGCACGACGGCGGTGCTGCTGGGCCTGAAAACGGTGTTCCTGGGCCGTGTCCGACCGAGTCCAACAGATCTCGTAGATGTCGTTCATGTCCGCGCAAGGCGGCGCCTCTTGTTCGGCCCGGTCATGGGCAACCGCAATTTCCGCGTTGGCCTTGGCTGCGGCCTCGTGTTCAGGAACGCTCTTTTGCGACGCAGGCATGCCTCCAGCGCACGCCGTAGTCATCACCAGGGCACCACAGAGCAGCACTCGCACGCGTCGCATGACCTACACAGTGCCCAGCGAAGCCGACCTGAGCGCGGCAGGTGTTGCGGGACTCCGTCGGCTTCTGTGACTCAGGCGGTTACCGCTCGTTCGCGGCCGACAACAGCATCGACAGCGACGTCGCGAGACCAGCACCGCCGGTCCGTATCCCGGCCGGCCACACGCTTTCCTCGACCGACAGCAGTAGTTTCGCTCCGTACGTTCGGCCCCGGTGCTACCGAAACAGTGGTGGTTCGATGCGACTGTCCAGCTCCAACAACATCGCCGTGTTCTGTCTCTTGCTTCCCCTCGCGTGTTCGTCGGGGTGTGCAGAAACCGAGGATCCTGTCGATGCCTACGACTCCGCGGACCTTCACGAGGGGGGCCGGCTGTACGATCGCATCTGGGCCGAGACTCCCTCCGAGGACTTCACTGGGGATCATCCCTTATGGGCGGCGCGGCCAGACACTTCCAGTAGCGGGGTCGGTGGAACCGAGACCTGGCGCTGCAAGGAGTGCCACGGTTGGGACTACCTTGGCGTCGATGGTCAGTACGGGACGGGGAACCACCGAACTGGATTTCCGGGAATTCTTCGAACGCAACTCTCCCCCCTTGGGCTGTTCGACTTGTTGAGTGAGGAGCCTGGTGAGAATCCGGCGGGCCACGCGTACGGACGTTTCCTGAGCGACCGCGAGCTCTGGGACTTGGTGAGGTTCTGCCTCGAAGGCGCGGTGTCGACCAGCGATATCATCGACGACTCGGGCAGCTTCGTGCCCGCTCCGCCACCAGGCGAGGCGCTCTTCGCCGACGGAATCGGTTCTGAACCGTCGTGCGCCAGCTGCCACGGTGGCAGCGGACAGACAATGCCTCACGTTGACGACGGGCACGAGGACGATGCCGAGGAGAGCGAAGAGCCCGAAGAAGAGCTCGAACCCGAGCACCTCGAAACAATAGGATCTGTCGCGCGCGAGAATCCCTGGGAGTTCCACCACAAGGCACGATTCGGCCACCCAGGGTCCCCGATGCACGGCTTCCAAAAAGGAGGAGCGTCGCACGAGGACATTGGTGCCCTCGGCGCCTTCGCACAGTCGCTTCCGTGATGCCGGTCAGACACGAGCGTGCCCAGAACCAGTGCGCAGCGCGAACCAGGAGACCTTCACACTCCGCCGCTTTCCGCTCCAGCCGAAGACCCCCATGAAGACATCGAAGCTCACCCGTGCCTTCGCGACGCTCACCGCGGGCAGTCTCGCGACGGGCTGCCCGGAGGCGGATTCGGCGACCGAAGTTCCCCCCGCAGGCTCAATCCCAGCCTCAGCGGTCGCAGGGGAGCACGCGTGTGGAAGTCACGCCGAAGGCGCGTGTGGCTCGGCGGCCCCCGCTTCCGCCACCGTGCCATCGTCTCGCTTCTTGGACGTCGAGCCCGGCAGCTTCGCCGAGGTCAACGTCTCGATGACCGAAAGGCCGACGATGACGATGACGATGACCTTCTCCGGCGGACAGAGCGCGCTCAGCTGCGATGTGCGTAGCCATGAAAAAACTGGCGGGGCCAGGGTCCACGACCAAGGGGACGGCGGCAGCAGGACGGTCGGGTTCGCAGCAAGCGAAGACGGAGTATTCTCTGGAACTCGTGGGTGCCGACCGCCGACCGGGGAAAGCCCATGACCGAAGCCGACTGTCTCGAGGAAATCCTGGAGACCAAGAGGAACCTGAGGCCGGAGAGCACCTGCCGAAACCCCGATCGAGAATCCACAGGTGGCCATTGATGAACACTGAGGACGAAAAAATGCAGAGGGAATCACGAACCAAGCGCATAGGCTTCCGGGTCACGGTCGCCACAGCGGCCCTCCTCGCGGGGTGCGCCGCGACGGGCACACATCCGAACGAGATGAGTGCAGCAGCCCATGAACAAGCCGCACAAGGGGAAGACCGCGAAGCCGAAGCGCACCAGAAACAGTTCCGAGAGGAAGGCTGGTCCACCGGGTCAGGAGGGTGTTCCACTTACTGTTTCGACACGTGGTCCAACCCAAGCAGCGAGCACGCCAAGGAGGCGAAAAAGCACCGGGTCATTGCAGAGCAGCACCGGAAAGCCTCTGAAGCTCTGCGGAAAGCGGAGGAGCGCAGTTGCGTCGGCATCCCCCAACGAGACCGCGATGTCAGCCCGTTTCTGCATGTCGGCGACATCTCCCGGGTCGAACGCGTCTCGGAAGAAAGAGCTTCGGGCACCTACGAAGTTGAGTTTTCCAGAGTCCCAGGCCTGGACGCCCAGGCGATGCAGAGACTCCTCGACTGCCACATCGCGAGAAACGCCGTCGTGGGACAGGAGCCCGCAGGTATGGAATCCTGCCCGCTGGTTCCCACTGGCGTCGAGGCAAGCGTGGAGCCCCGCGGCACCGGCATCCTCGTGCGAATCGAGGTCGTTGGAAAGGAGAGTGCCGCTCAGGTGCGGGCCGCGGTTGACAACATCGAGGGCCACCTGCGGGACGAGAATGCCGGCTGAAGGGCAACACAGGCTGGCCGCCTCGAGCACATCTGGGTGAGCACAGGGAGCAGTCTACCGTCCGCGTCCCGGCAGCCTCTGTTGAAAGTCCCCGAGCGTCATACCGTCGCGCTCCGTCTTCACCGGCAAGTAGTCTGCTACTCAACTGTCCACATACGCTCGCCGTGCCCTGCGTAGACACGAGCGTCGCCGGGCGCTCGGCTTTCGGAACGCCGGCGCTCGGAGGCTACCTCGCGGCAGGCCAGACGGTGAAGCTCCGGCGACCGGGATTTACCCAGCCTGGGCCCGAATATCCGAATCTGCGTCTGTCCGTCACCTTCGTCCTGCTCAGCCCCCATGTCAGCCTCGACATCCCCCGCGACCCAAGGAAACGAGACCTCGGAGCGAAGCGCATCAACCCATGCAATGGCGCCGGCATGCCGACGTTTCAACACCTCGCCCTGGCAGCCCAGCCTCGCGACGCACACATCAGAGAAGTCGTCGAGTTCGACCTGTAATGTCGCCCTCGTTTCCGAGCTTTGGCCACCAGCCGGTCAACGAGGCCGACCGGCTTTCCCCACGACCGCGTCCCCTCGCCCACCTCGCTCTCGCCCTTGCGGGGAGGCTGCTCCCCATCGCCTCCGATGCGTGCCGAGCAGAACTTGATCAGCTGCTAGCATCCCCGCCCGACCATGTCCGCTCACCCCCTACGCCGCCTGCTGCAGGCAGAGGACCTCGTCCGCCAGCGGCGCTCCGGAGAGCGACGGCGCTACGTAGCATCCCAACGCTGCGGGCGCATCGATCCCAACCCGCATCAGATCGACGCTGTCATGTTTGCCTTGGGTCGAGTCCGCGAGGGGGGCTGCATCCTCGCCGACGAGGTTGGCCTGGGCAAAACCATCGAGGCCGGCGTGGTCATGGCGCAGCTCTTGGCCGAGGGAGCCCGGCGGATCTTGCTCATCGCTCCCAAGCCCCTGCTTGGGCAGTGGCGCAACGAGTTGTTCGATCTCTTCGCTATTGAGACCACCGAGGGTAGCGCCAACCCCAAGGCCCTCGACGGGGACGGCGTATTCCTCGTTGGCCGGGAGTTCGTGGGGACGGCGGCGGGGTCCGGTGCCCTGAACCAGACCGCGCCCTTTGACCTGTGCGTCGTTGACGAGGCCCACGAGGTGTTCGCTGGGATCTACCGCCGGTACGACAAGTACGGGAACTACGACTCCGCGTCCGAACACGCCAAGACCGCGGGAAGCCTACGCGAGCTCCTGCAGAGGACGCAGACCCCGGTCTTGCTGCTTACGGCCACGCCGATCCAGAACTCCCTGACCGAGCTGTGGGGCCTGGTGCAGTACGTAGATCGCGGCGGCACGCTACTGGGCGACTTGCGAACCTTCCGGCAGGTGTTCTGTGACGGTGACGACCGGCAACTGGTCAAGGGGCAGGAGGATGAGCTGAAACGCCGCATGAGTGCGGTGGTCAAGCGAACGCTGCGCCGGCAGGCCCAGGAGTTCATGACTCGCCCGTTCGTGGGCCGCCGCACGAGGCTGTTCGAGTACGACATGAGTCCCGAGGAGAAACAGCTGTACGAGGACGTCACAGACTATCTCCTGCGCCCGAATCTGGCCGCCTTCCGCGGGAGCCAACGACGCCTTCTACTGATCGGTTTTCACCGCCGCATGGCTTCGTCGCACCGGGCCCTCGCCGCCAGCCTGGACCGCGTGGCCGAGCGTCTGCGCAAGATGCTGGCCGGCGGCGACATCCCCTCGGGCGACGACGACGAGACCCTGACCGCGTTCAACGAAGACCTGGAAGAATCCGACTACTCTTCCGAGGACGACATCGACGAGTCTGGGCCGCCAGCCGGCGACGCCATCGAGGCCGAGCTGCAGCTGGTGCAGGGGTTCCTCTAAGCGCGCCAGCGCGCTCAAACTCGACGGCAAGGCCCGCGCGCTCGTCCACGCCATTCGCCTGGCTATGGAGCGAGAGGAGGAAGGCGAGAGCACCGGGAAGCTTGTCATCTTTACGGAGTCACTTGCGACCCAGGACTACATTCGGGACCTCCTCCTGGAGTCCAAGGTCGTGGCAAATGACGAGGTCACCCTGTTTCGGGGAACCAACGACACGCCCCGGGCCCAGCAGGCCCTCGACCGGTGGATTGCAGAGATCGGCAGCAAGCGACAGGGCCGTCCCAGCCGCGACATTGCCGTGCGACTGGCGCTCGTGCACGAGTTCCGCACTCGATCGCGGGTGTTCGTTTCAACCGAAGCCGGCGCCAAGGGGCTGAACCTGCAGTTCTGCGACACGCTCATCAACTACGACCTGCCGTGGAATCCCCAGCGCATCGAGCAGCGCATCGGCCGGTGCCATCGCTACGGCCAGGAGCGTGACGTGACCGTTATCAACTTCCTCGCTCGGGACAACGAGGCCCAGCGCCTGACGTTCGAGATTTTGAGCAAGAAGCTTGAGCTGTTCGGAACCGTGCTCGACGCCTCGGACACCGTCCTGCACACCCCCGCAGACACTTCCACTGAGAACCTCGCGGGCGCCTTGTCGGCTGACTTCGAGTCGACGCTGCGACGAATCTACGAACGCGCCCGCACCGTGGACGAGATCGCGGCCGAGCTCCGAGAGCTGAGGAAGACCATGGACTCGCGGCGCTCCGATTTTGAGGCGCTGCACGCCCGCACCGCGGGGCTCATCGAGTCGAAGTTCGACGACAGCGTGCGACGCGTGTTTCGGGGCATCCAGGAGTCCCTGCCTGCAGATCTGGCCGAGTTCGACGAGGCCGTGGAGCAAGTCCTCCGCGACTACCTGGATGTGCTCGGTGTGACGTACCGACTCGACGCTTTCGATGGGGGTTCCCAGCTGGTCGTAGAACCTTCCGGTGCCCTCCCCGACCAGCTGCAGCAGGGGTTAACTGTCGTGCTCGGAAACCCTGTCGGCCGAAAGGGGGCGGAACCTGTGCACCTCAAGCACCCGTTGGTCCTGGCCGCGGTGGCCGATGCGCGAGCCCGGGCCGCACAGCTCAACACTATTCGCCTGGTGCTGGATCTGGCCGATAACGACGCTCTCCGCCTCCACGTCGGACGCCGCGGTCGACTTGTAGTGGTGAGGGTGCACTACCACGGCTTCGAACCCGCCGAGCAGGTCTTACCGCTGTTTGTGCTGCCGGACGCGGGCGCCCTTGAGCCGCAGGACGCCGCGAGGCTGCTTGCAGCGTCCACATTCGCCGAGGGGCCGGAGCCCACGGCGCCAATCTCTGACGATGAGATCGGCGACCCCATTGAGGAGGCTCTGTTCGCGGACGACGCGCAGGTGAGCATCGAGGAGGAGGCCCAGTACACCCGCGCAATGCAGCAACTGGAGCGGTTTGTGGAGGACCGGATCATGGTG
Organism: Nannocystales bacterium; assembly: GCA_050633305.1. GTDB lineage: Bacteria > Myxococcota_A > Polyangia > Nannocystales > Nannocystaceae > CAJXVA01. Next base: position 83,065 of record JBOEGF010000036.1, on the reverse strand, counting down.
CTGGAGCGGCAGCGAACGGATGCCAGCAAGCGACTGCGCAACGCGCAGGCAGTGCTCGACGCGGCGGTCGGCGCAGCGCAGCGCACCAAGGCCGAGGAGGCGGTCGCCCGTCACGGCGCGGCTGCCGAGGACGTGGAGGCGAAGATCGCCAAACTGCGGGCGAGAGACGACGACGCCTACGAGCGGTGGCAAACCTCAGCACAGACCCGGCGCTATGAGCCCCCGAGTAGTGAAACCCTTCTAGACGTGGAGTTCGTCATTGATGCCCGAGGTGGATGAAGACGTGGCACTGAAGTTCGTACACACAGCCGACTGGCACCTCGGCAAGGACTTCCCGGCCTTTGAACAAGCCGACCGGGACCAACTCACCCGCGCGCGACTGGACGTGCTTGACCGCGTGTTCGGGCTGGCCGAGCGCAATCGTGTGCACGCCGTGCTGTGTGCCGGCGACCTGTTCGACTCGCCCAACCCCTCCAAGAACTGGTGGCAAGCACTGGCTGACAAGTTCAACCGGCTCGCCTGGACGGACCGGCCCGTGTTTCTGCTGCCGGGCAACCACGACCCACTCACAGCCACCTCCGTGTACAGCCAGGAGCATGGTTTTCGGAAGGCCCTGCCTCCGTGGGTGCACGTCATTGAGGACGACAACCAGGAGGTCGAACTCTCAGAGGAGGCCGTGCTGTACGCCTCCCCTTGTCGCAGCCAGTCCGGCCAGAGCGATCTGGCCATGGGCCTGCCCCAGCGCCAGAGCGGCGACACCCGCATCCGCATCGGGTTGGTGCACGGCTCCACGTTTGACATGCCGGGGTACCAGATGAACTTCCCCATTTCGCGGACGGCGGCCGCGGACCGGGGGCTGGACTATCTGGCCATTGGTGATACCCACGCCTTCCGCCACGTCCCCCCCGACGCAAGCGTGCCCACCATCTACCCGAGTGCGCCGGAGCCCACCAGCTTTGGGGAAACCGAGGCAGGCTATGCGGCGGTCGTGTTCGTAAAACGGCTGGGCCGTAAGCCGAGGGTCCACAAGGAGCGGGTGGCCCGATGGACCTGGCAGGACCGGACCTGCAGATCTCTGCCCGAATTGGAGCAACTCCGGCTTGAGGATCTCACCGACCATGTGGTGCGCCTGAGCGTCGAGATGAGCTTGCCGACCGATGAGTACGGCCGTGCTGAGGAGATCCTCAGCGACCTCCAGGGAACGAACGCCAAACACGGCAAGGTCGGGATCCTGCAGCTCGACCGAAGCAGCCTGGACCTCGACATCACAAATGTGGAGACCGCATTCGAGAATGCACCGGACGTGCTGCGGCGGGCCGCGGAGCGCCTGCGCAATACGACCGGCGAGGCAGCACCAGCGGCGAGACGCGCCCTGTACCACCTGTATCGCCTTAGTCGGGACGGTGCTCGATGAGACTCCTACGGCTGACAGTCGACGACTTCAAGTGTGTGCAGCACGCGGAGCTGGAGTTCTGTCCGGGGCTGAATATTCTCTTTGGCGAGAACGATATCGGAAAGTCCACGCTGGCCCATGCGGTCCGGGCCGGACTACTACTCCCTCACAGCTCTTCGGCCCGGTCGTCGCTTCGCTCGTGGGCCGGTGGCGAGCCTACCGTCAAGCTCACCTTCGCCACAGACACCAACAAGTTCTGGCGAGTCACTCGCAACTACGGGGATCCCGGCGCGTCCGAGCTTCGCTTTTCGAAGGATGACACCGCCTACTCGTCGGAGGCCACCGCTCGCAAGGTCGATGGTCAACTTCGGACCCTGCTTCGCTGGGGGATCAAGCCTCCCGGGGGCAAGGGTGGTGCTCGCGGTTTGCCCGAGAGTTTCTTGAGTCATGCCCTGCTCGGCGAGCAGGTAGGCGCTGCCCAACTGCTCGGTCTGAGCCTGTTGAAGGACGCGGACGACACCGCTCGAGCGCAGCTGGGACTGGCACTTGAGGCGCTTGCGCAAGACCCTCTGTTCAAGCAGGTGCTTACTGAAGCGCAGGGGAGGGTGAACGAAGCCTACACGCCCGGGGGAAGTAAGAAGAAGGGCAAAAACTCCCCGTTTGTGCAGATCACAGAGAAGATCAACGGGCTGGCGCACCAGATCGCGATTCTCGAACTTCAGGAGGAAGAGACCGAACGCGCCCGTGAGCGTTTGGAGGCGCTCACGTCAGAGCTCACGCTCGCCCGCGCCACCAGCAAAGAAGCCGCAGCTCTGGTCACCGTCGTTCGGGCGCGCCTTGATCAGACCAAGGCCATGCTGGACGCCGAGGACAGGCTGGCCGTCGCAGCAGCTAAGGTCTCGGAGATTGAGCAGGCCGTGGCGGGACTGGCAACCGACGCCGCGGCGATCGCCGAACTCGACCGCGCCTCACAGGCCGCCCAGGCCAACGACCAGGCTTGCGCAGCTTCGATATCCGCGGCCGAGACCACCTTGCAAGAAGCCACGAGCGCCCTACAGCGCGCCAAGAGCCAGAGCTCGCACCAGCAGCACGCACTCAACAAGGCTAAAGTCGAGAGCAAGCTCGCCCAGTGCGAGCACCGGATCGAGAAGCTCAACAGCGCCCTCAAGTCGGCGCAGGCTGCCCGAGTGTGCGAAACGGAACTGAGTAAAGCCCGTGAGCGCACCTCAGTGCTCCACGACTCAGTCGCCACCGCTCAAGCCGAACGGCATGCCCTGGTAGCCCGGGAGCGAGAGGCCAACGAGAATCTGGAGACCCACCGAGGGCTCTGCCAGCTGGCCCGGCTAAGAGAGGCACACAAATCCCTTGGGGACGCGCGCTCCGCGGCAGAGAAGCGTGCCGCCCTCCTCGTCAGGGCTAGGCAATCTCAGGCCGAAGCCAAGAACCTTCGAGACCAGATCAAGGCCACTGCCTGCCCGACTGCCGACGAGGTCCAGGCGCTCACGGCTCTCCGAAATGAACTAGACGTGGCTCTGGCCAAGGTCGGCGTGGGCCTCACTGTCGCAGTCAGGCCAATGACCGACTTGACGCTGCACGTCGCGATCGACGGGGGCCCTCAGCAAGCGGTAGCCGACGCAAGCGCCCCCATCGACGCGTCCCGCACCATCGCCCTGATCCTCGAGAACGTCGCCGAGTTGACGGTGAGCGCCGGAAGCCCTGACGACCACAAACTCGCCGCCGCCCTACAAACCCGCTGGGAGCACGAGGGAGTCCCCACTCTAACGAGCACCGGCGCTCCCGATCTCGTCGCCCTCGGCGAGGTGGTGCGCCAGTCCCAAGCCCGGGCACAACAGCTGCGACAACACGAAGCAGAGGCCGCGAGCTCCCTCAACGACGCTGCCGCTCACGCCGAAACAGCCAGCGCGGTGGAGCGGCTGTCAGCCAAGGTCGCCGAGCGGGAAGCCAGCATGGGGGGCGAGACGCTCCCCAAACTCGAACTGGAAGCCGCTTCGAAACCGGGCGGCTGGGAGGATACTATCGAGGCAGACACCGCAGCGGCCGACACCACACTGCGGCAAGCCCAGAAGGCGTTGGCGTCCAGCCGAGAGAAGGAAGCCCAACTGGCTGCCAGCCTGGAGGCCGCCGAACGAACTGAGGCTGCCGCCGCGACCGCCCTACAAGCTAGCACCGAGGGTCTCGACGCCGAGCCCCGCGAGGCCGCTTCTCGGATCGAGGCTCAACTCCAGCACGCCAACACGGACCGAGCCGAAGCCCGCCAAGAACGCGATTCCCTGGCCGAAGCCGGCCTCGCGGAAGTCGCCGCTGCGCACAAGGCCGTCGAGCAGGCCACGACCGCGCTGGCGCAGGAACGCGACGCAGGCATCCTCGCTGCGACCCTCACAAAGAACGCTGGCGAAGCCCTCGTGGCTGCGCGGTCGCGCCTCGACGTGGAAACCGGGCACGTCGAGGCGATGGGGCTCGATGCCGCCAGACACGCCGCCTGCGAGCTGGCCGAAGCCCTCGCCAAACTCCCACGCCCCGAGAGCCCGGCCACCGATGCCGAGCTCGAAGCCACCACCGCCAGCCACGTCGAGGCTGATGGACTGGCCGACCGACTCCGCGGCGACGTGCGCACCGCAGAGGGCGCGTTCGAGCAAGTGGGCGGCGAAGTTACGCGGGACACGCTCACCTCCCACCGAGAGGCTCGAGACCAGGCGCGGATCCGAGAACACGAGATCGAGTTGGACTACGAAGCCTATCGCTTGCTGGCCAAGACCCTGCGCGATGTGGAAAACGAGGATGGCGCCCATATCGGACAGGCCCTGGGCAGCCAAGTCGGCGAGCGCTTCAAGAGCCTGACCCAGGACCGATACGACTCAATCCGCCTCAACGCCCATTTGGCGACCGACGCGGTGCAGGTTGCCGGCGTCGCCCGTTCTTTTGGCGACCTCTCCGCCGGGACCCAGGATCAACTCGCCACCATCCTCCGGCTGTGTATCGCCGAGCAACTGGGCTCCATGCTCATCCTCGACGACCACTTGGCCCAAACCCACCGCAGCCGCGCGGCGTGGTTCCACAAGATGCTGCGCAGGTCCGCGGACAAGATCCAGATCGTCGTCCTCACCGCACGTCCGGAGGACTATCTCGACCTCGACGAGTTGCCACAAGGAAAGGCGCCCGCGGACTTTGCCGGAGGCTCTGTGCGGGCGATAAACCTCGATCACGTGATCGAGCGCGTGGCCTCCGGCGCCGCGGAGGTTTGAGGACCGCCGGCTCTGCTGCCCTGCCCTTCGCAACCGCAGGACGCGCTCCAACCCGTTGGCAATCTCGCGCCGAAGCTCGTCTCGGCCTTCGGCATGGCGTTGACAGCCACGGTGCTCGGTAGACGGTCGCGCGGGACGGTTGCACCCTGCTCAGGGTGCCGAACACCGCCGTGTTCACGGCCGGACTACTCTCCGCGTGCTGGAAGACGATCCCAGAATGGTGCTGAGGTCTGTGCGTCCCTGCCGGGTGCCCACGAGTGCACTTGGGAGCGAGTGAGGCGTCCGGGGTGGGTCTTACCACCGAGCCCCCGGAAGGCTTCCTTGGCCGTGCTCTCCACCCAGATGAGGGACTTCTTTTCGCCAACAAGCCACTGCTCGAGCCAGATGGCGTCGATGAGGAGCTCGTTCTGGCCCGTGTTGTTCGTGTGGCGAACAACGGCGATGATCTGGTCGTTCTTGTCGCTCCAGCCATTGCGCCCGTTCCAGCGGAGGTCGCCGGGTACCGGACCGAAGAACTCAGGGGCGGGAGCATCGAGGGAAATTCTGTGCTGATTGCCGGGGGCATACTCGTATTCGCCGAGGATGTCCCACGCAGCCGGGCTCGTCGGGACCCCAAGCGGTTCTCGCCACTCGTGTTGCTTTACGTGAATGCTCTCACCATGGTGATGGCCGTACGGATACTCGCCGACGTACCCGTCGGGCATCAGGGGGCAACGGGACAGCTCGTGGCCGAGGAGGTCGCGACCCTCGACCTCGCCAAGAGCGGCGGGTAGATCCGGGGTAGCGACGAGGTGGGGAACGAGATGGATCCATATGCGGCGGGCGGGCTTGCCCGTGTCGGTGACATTGGTCCAGTCGTAGGTGCCGGAAAGGACGACGAACTGACGGCCGTCGAAGACGGCGTCGGTTACGGCGATGGTGGGCAGGTCAGTGTCGTCAACGATCCATTCGGCGTCGGTATTGCCGCTTGCGGGTGCCCAATCGTAGCCAGGCACCCACGACCTTTCCGCGGCGTCAGTAGGCGGGAACTCGAGGACTGTCGGGTCGACCTGCCGGCACCTGCCGGAGACAGGGCCGGGGACAGGCGGGGCCGGGGGGTCCCACGAACTAGGGGTCTTCGGTACGTGGTCGGAGACCATGCCGATGAGCCGGTTGAGCGCAATCCACTGGTATTTCTTGCCGATCCGTTCAACCCAAGCAGGCTTGGAACGGCCGCCGCCGTAGGTCCTCATCACATAGCCGTCGAACTCGGCATGCCTGTCACTCCGGTACCCAAGGCGGATGACTTCCTGCACGACCCATCTGGCTGCTGCGTCCACGTCGATACCGGGACGGTCCTTGAGTTCGGAACTAACCTTGTAGGTGAAGAAGTCATCGCTGGTGGTCGAGTACACAAGCTTCGGGTAGCCGACGTTGTCATAGCTCCCAATGTCGGCTTCAGTGGGCCAAGTAGGAGGCCAGTCGCTGGTGTACGGCGGCCGAAACTGCGCAACGGTCACGGTAGCGGGGAGCGCCCCACGTTCATTCGCTGCTTCGAGGATGCTGCGGGCGGCGTCACGAACCGCAGCATTCGGAGTCACGTCCATGGGCACGGAAAAGATGCGGTTCCAGACCACGCCTGCGGCGGCTGCCCAGTCGTTGGTGCTGCCGCTCCTCAAGAGCGCCGAGTAGGCCACCTCAAGGGAGCGTTCAACGACCCACTCGTCGTTCACCACGGTGAACCGCTCCAACAGCCCTGCCGCCTGGTCCGGGTGACGAGCGAGGAGGCGGGCGGCGGCGATGGTCGCGGGCTCGCGGACGCGTCGGTCGCTGGCCCCGGCCATCCATAGCAGCGCGGTCACCCACAGCCGAGTTGTGTCCGCACCGACCAGATCCAATGGTTTCTCCCGCGCCCAGCGGATGAGCCGATCGACCCCTCCGCTAGTGCCGTGGGTCCTGTGGAGCCAAGCGGGAAGAAACTCGTCACGCTCACCCAGACTCATTCGGCCGAGGAGCCCGTGGAGGAACTCGCCGTTCAGACCATGCCCAGCTCGTGAGGCGAGCCGAAACAGCATCGTGAGCGCGCCCTTGCGGGTGGTTTCGCGTCGCAGCGCGTTCGTCACGATGAGACGGGTCTCGTCGCTGATGGAGTCCGCCGTACGCCATCCAATGCCTGCGATGACTGCCGTGGCAAGAGCGTCATCGTCCCCGATTTCAGCCCCGAACTCGGTTAGCTCAAGTCCGAGGCGTTCGGCGACGACGACGGAGGTCGCCTCGAGGACGCCGATATCGACTATCCCACCGAGACCGATGAGCCGCCCAAGGCGTGAGCCGAGTTCCGCACGGACGCCGTCCGCATCGGTTACACCGGAGAGGGCATCGGACACGATGAGGTGGTGTCCAATGCGCTCGAAGGTAATGGCGACAACGTCGGCGCCGTAGGTGCTACCGTCCGAAATGACGTCTTCCTCGACGAGGCCCTGGGCGATGAGCGCGTCGAGCAGCGACTTTTCCGCGCTCCGATCCGACCAGATCGGGGTGAGCACGAACTGTGCATCTGCTCGATTGAGCGGACCGCCTCCGCCGTCCGCAAGCGCGGTGGCCAGGGCATGCATGGAACGCTGAACGACCCGGTCCGACGGGGACGCATCGATACGGTCGCTGATACGAGCGTTGGCGTCGTCGAGGACCATCTTCGTCAGCTCGTCGAGGCCCATATTGGCCTGCTCAAGAGACGAGCGGCCGGTAGCCTGAAGAGCCTCGCATACAAGACGCAGATACAGCGGGTTGTTAAACTCGCCGTGAATCGGCGGGGACGTCGGGGGCTCGAGGCCGTAAAAAGCGGCGTACTCGCTAACAGCTTCGAACTCGACTCCTTCAAAGCCGGTGTGTTCAAACTGCGCGACCGTCAATCCGGGCGGGAGAACGTGGGCGAGATAGTGGGTGCGCGCCGTCAGCAGAAGCCGGACGTGCGGATACCTGCCGATCGTGGCGATGATCCGTTCGAGGTTGTCCCGCCAGAGCGACCGTGGGCGGGTGTCGTTGAGCGCGTCGACGACCAAGAGGGTTGTGGCGCCCACAACACGGGCATGCTGATCCAGGAGCGCGATCGCATCTTCGCTGCTCAGGTCCGGCGGCATGCTGAGTACACCGCGGAGATGGGCTAGCGGCTCGTGGTCGCTGAACCATCGACCGTGCATCATGACGCTTGGGCGCCCCTGGCCTAGTCGGCGGACGACTGAGTCCAGGGCGAGGTACGTCTTGCCGATTCCGGCCGGACCGGTGATGAGTGCGACCTGGGCTCCTGCGAGCCTTCCAGTCGGGCTCAGTAGAACCTCGGAGGTCTCCGTGAGTTTCTTACCGAGTTCCCGTAACCCATCGACGGCTGCCGCCGGAAAACAGACCATGTACTCGGCCTGAAACTGCCGCCAGCCAGGAGTATCCCAGGTAGCGTCGGCGTACTTCGCGTCCATCGCCGCAACCTCGAGGGCCTCCTGGTCGCTGACGCTGTTTAAGGACTCTTCGAGCACTTGGGCGAGATCGTCAATCGCTGTCGTGCCGCGGGATGCGTGCCACGCGGAAAGTGCGTCCACAACTCTTGCAACTGCGTCACCCGCTGCGGCCAGATCCGCGGCCAGCACCGTCTCATCGGCGTAGCGGAGCGAACTGGCGGCCTCTTTGACCGTCTCAATCTGACTGAGAACGACCATCCACCACTCGTCGTCCGAGCAGAGCGCGGCTATGGCCCGTGCGGCGGGCACCTCGATATTGAGCTCCGGCATGTACCGGGGCCTAGCGGCTGAGACCGCGTCTTGCTTCCGGTCGTCCCACCACCGCTCGGCGAGCACATCGACGTCGAACCAGTAGCGCCGCTGGGTTCCGGAGACGTCGAGACGGGTCAGCCGCGTGACGATGTTCGTTCTCCATTCGACCTCGAAAACGACAGACATACCGCGTAGCGCAGCCATGGCCTTCCAGCCGTCGAGCCATCCCTTCGGATCCTGGATCTTCGCGAGGAGAGACTTGGCCTTCCGCCCGGTGCGACCAGTCGGGTCGGCGGGGATGGAGATCGTGTACTGCGCCAGCTTCGGGTGCTGCTCGAGAGCAGCCTTGACGGACTTATCGAGCTGCCCTTTGTCGACGGCGCTGTGGTCCGTCCAATACTTGGCCTGCCAGCCGTACTCGGTGCCGTCCGCGAGAGTCCAGTAACACTCGACCCCGCCGTCACCGCCCGCTCCGTGGAGAGACACAAACTTGGCGTCCGGCGCGGGCTGCTCTTGAGCGACCTGTTCGCAGATAAACTGCTCGTACCCATCGCGCTGCCCGCCGGGGCCGAGTGACCTTATTCGCGTGAAATCGATGTCAGGGATCTCCATGGATGGTTTTCAGCGGGTCCGCTCCTCGAAGTATGCACTGGTCTCGAGAAGCGCGGAAGCCGAGGCCCAGCAGAAGACGCTTCGTGGCCTCAAGGGTGTGGCACTGGCACCAGGGACCTCACGTACGATAGCCTCATGTGAGCCGAAAAAGCTCCGGTCAGTCGTTCCGCAACCGGGTCTACTATCACCTCATCAGCCCCGAGGGGCCCGTTCGGCATGGATTCGCGGATGGCTTCCTGCAAGATCAGCCACCGTTGGAGGCCATAGCCTCGTAAGCCATCCACCTACTCTGCGTGGCGTACGCGCTCGAAGACTTCGTCCACCGGCTGAACCGTCGCCGCCAGAACCAACCACTCCTGCAAACCTCGGAAGGCGGCTCGACCGCGCGAAGATGACTCGCCCAGACACCAGTCGTGGCACAGTTCGGCTCGGGGACTTCGGCACATGGTGATTAGGGCGACGGCTGCAACTCCGGAACACTCCGCTCAAGGTCGGAGATGACCCGCTCGACCAGTTCGAGGTGACGCCGAACGTCCCGTTCTGTGAGGCTGATCAGCTCCCCGGCCTTCCCCTGGCCGGTTCGTTCTACGTGCTTCTTGTCGACGACTCCGAGGTTGTGCGTGACCACGTGCCTCTTCGCCATCGAAGCGTCCAGAAACTTGAGTTCCCCCTCCATGAGCATCCCGTAGAGATCGACCCCAAGCGGCGCAAAGAGCTTCTTGCCTCTTTCGATGCTCTGGAAGGCGTTCCCGACCTTGGTTAGCTTCTTCTCCCCATCGGCAGGTCTTCGAACGCCGATGACGAGGGCATAGATAGACTTGAGATACGCCTCGGTGGCTGAAACAGCGTCTTCGTGGGCGTTACCCAGCTTTCGCAGAGCTCTTTCACGATCGGACGTCTCGCGAGCGCTGGCAAGTTCATCCTCGCATAGCCGGCGCTCGCGGGCGAAGTGGACCAGGACGTTCGAAGAGCCGCAGTCGGGACAGAAGAGGGCGATAGCGAAGACTCCGTACGCGCGCGCGCATGCGGTACAGGTCACGTTGCGCGGTAGGTCCGCCCGAGCCGGCGGCCGGGGTGGGGACTTCGGCTGCTGACGATACGGTCGGGACTCCACGGTCACACTGAACCCGCTGCGCCTAGACGCCCGTCCCATTCGCTTGAAAGGCTGGGTGAAGTGGTTGTCGAGCAGTTCCCCAATCATCTCGTGCGCAACCTCTTCAACACCGTGATCGATGGCCTTCTCGAGATACGCAGCGTCGTCCGGGTGGCGAAACGCATCATCAGAATCGTCCTTGCCGCAATACGGGCAAGTCACGCCGTCGGTCCCTGGTTCGCGGCGTGTCGGAGTGCTGTTGCCGGCTTCGGGTCGTTCGCTAGGAGCGTCGCCGAGGAAGAACCGACCTGGCTCGCAGTCGCCGCGCGGGCAGACCATCTGCACCTTCCCAGTGTCGGTTTGTGGCAGGGGGATGTGTAGCTCGCGCTTGTACTCGTCCGTCACGCTGATGCCGCTCCGCACTTGGTTGGGCCGTCGCCGCAGTAGCTCTCGAACACGTGCTCGCACGCAGCGTCGCACTTCTCCTTGAACAGGTCGTTGGTGCAGGCCTCGGGGCGGCCGAGGCTCCCGGGCTCAGCCTTCCGCGTTGACGAGTCGCTTCCGGAGAAGTGCTCGGTCGAGGGCGCGGGCCGCAGCTCTACCGTGGCACACTCGGGCTGCTCAAACACGCTCCTGAAGTGCGCGCCGTGTGGTGCCATTGACACGAGCGTCGGAACCATAGCACCGGCCGAACACCTGAGCACCAAAGCGCCAGGTCCCCAAACCCAAAAAGCCGAGGACCCCAACCTCCGTCCACCCCCGTCCAGCCAGCCCCTTGGCCATGAGCCATGGCCTGCCGTTGGAAGAGGTGAAACAGTGTGTTTAGATCGGGTATGGGACGCCGCAAGAAGATCGCTGACGCATATCGCAGCCTTTCGGAGCCTGAACAGCTGAGGAAAGGGGCTCTCGCGACTGACATCGAGGAGCTGATCCCCGGAGGGGATTTCGCGAAGTATGCGTCGCTTTCGAACGATGCTCAAAGAAGGGTTGACGGCCTCCTGACGACCCTTCTTCTCTCAATCGGAGTGGATGCGCCCGGCGGGATGATTGTTGAGGTCGTGGCAAACGAATATCGCAAAAAAATCTGAACGCGGACGCGGACGCGGGGGACCGAGGAACCATCGTCGCTGTCCCCAAAACAGTACGAAGCAGAGCTCCAGCGAGAGCGGCTTCCCCGTTCAATCGACCTCAACGCTTCGGACCGAAGTTCTTCCGAAAGTCGTCCATGACCACCGCGACGCGTCCCAACAGATACGCCACCGCGGCCCAAGACAAGCAGAAAGCCGACCGAATTCTCACGCGCTTCGCTTCGACCAGATCTCCGGAAGAATGGGCCTCGACCCACTCAAGATACACATCCGCCATCGTGGGGCCGAGGACACGGTCAAAGGTGCGACGGCCCAGAACAAGACGGACGGCGTGCGCAAGCCGTTGCGATGGCGGCCGCTGGACCCGAGGCCTATGAGCTGCACTCCGAGCGTCGCTGACCGTCGTGGCCGCGCACAGCTCCAGGCCCCGCTCCCCACTCGTCTTCTGATCGAGTTCGGCGCGGCACGGGCAGACGGTCATCACGCGATCGCGGGCCACGGATTTGGCGCGCGTGTGCTTATCGTGGGCGTGGACAGCGCATCGGGTGCCGACGAGTCCGCCACACCTTCGGCAGCTCCGCTCAGTTTTTTCTTGGGGCTTCATGTGAACCTCCGGGTCAGGTATTTGCGAGCCGACATGGCTCAACCCGGAGGCGCTACGGGCCGCGTTGCAGGCGCTACGTCAGGCGTAGCGGCATAGTTTTTTCGGCCCGTACACAGCCTGCATGCAAACGGATCCCTCCGAGTGCGAAAAACAGCGCTCGGAATTCACCTCGCTCTGCCGGCCGTCGTCGAGAGCCAGCTCTTACAACAGCCAGTGGGTGCTGACGTCGCGATACTGGAGAAAGAACCCGGTCTGGATCTGCCGCTTTAGGTAGTCGGCGAAGGCTGGGTGCTCTTTGCGCACCGTGCCGATAGCGCGCGTAATGGCATTGGACACCGACGATCTCGCCCTCTTCCGGTCCGGCGACTCCCGCCGGACCTTTCCCCCGAGCCCGGTCTCCCGACTCACGTAGTCCTCAAGCGTCTCGATCTCAGCCCGGATGCGAGCGGCTCCGGCGTCGTCGCAGTACTCGATCGCGTCGGCGAGGGCGGACTTGAGCTCCCGCATCTTGCCTTTCACCGAGCTGAGCGTCTTCGCGTCGATCGAGAACGACGTAGACAGCGAGTGCCGGCCGACCTCACGCCCCTCGTCTAGGTCGATCAGCGCGAACGCAGTCAGCTCCTCACTCGGGTGCCGGAACAGGAAGCTGATGTAGTTCAGCCCCTTCGTGTGCTTCATGATCAGCGGCTTGCCGCCCCGGTACTTGAGCGTCCAGTTCTGCCCCTGCCGGCGGAAGACATGCTCGGCATCTGCCGGCACGATCTCTAGAGCCACCTCCTCTTTCTGCTGATGGGATCCGGACATGCCAAGGCCGCGCGCACCCAAGAGCGCGGGGAGGCTGTCAGCAGGGATGCCGTTCGGCTTCCGCAGCGCCCTGACCGTGTCCGAGTCGAAGAGCGTTTCGACGGCCCTACCGACGCCATCACCGTGGCGCTTGTGCACCTCGTAGACACGCCGGAGCGCCTCATCGGCGTCGATGACATAGCGCTCGGTCAGGCCGAGTAGCGCTCGGGTGACCTCGGGATACCGGTGCTGAAGCTCGAGTGGCGAAGCGAGGTCTCGGAAGCGGTCAGCGGCGTGGACGTATCCGACAATCATCGTGCGGTCGCGCTCGGTCAGGACGTCGCCCTCGCCCGTGGGATGCTGACCGCGGAGGATGTCCACAGCGTAGCCTTCGGCAGGGTCATGCTCGGCGAATCCGGCCGCCAGCATTGAGATGCGCCGGTCCACGCACTGGGAGCAGACGCCGCAGTGCGGATGCATCTTGCTGCTCTTGTGCACGTGCGCGCAGCTGACGGTCTTGCTCAGCACGTCGATGGCACCGGCGCCGTTCAACCGCCCGGCCACCTCGGCGCGGCTCAAGAACTCGAACGGGTTCTCGACCCGCATACTCTGGGAGCCAAGGAGCGAGAGGATCTTTGAGAAGCCCCGCAGCACCTCCGGATGGGTTGTCCTCGTCGCCCGCGTGCCGATGACTTGCGGTAGCACAGGGAGGTTCATGCCGACGATCCCGTTCTCGTAGAATCGGATGAAGTCGAGGCCCACCAGGTTGGCCACCGTCCCCGCCAGGGCGGCGTACAGGAACGACCTCGACCGCTGGGTTCGCTCGCGGCGAAGCTCCTTCGCATGCTTCACCATGCTCACAGCGACGTGGAGGATGCGGCGCGACGGAGCTCGCTGGCGGAGGTCGTCGATCAGGTCCCGCTGAAGCTTCCAAGTCTTGGTCGCCGACCGGTGACTCACGAGGATGACGTCTCGATCGCTGCCCAGGATCTCCTCGGCCGCCCCCGTGAACGAGTCCATCCCACCGGAGAACAGCTGCACCGACGCGAAGCCTTCGAGGGGGAGGAAGGGGTCGTCGCCCACGGCGCCGAAGTTGAGCTGCTCAGGCTCGGAGTCGAGCTGCGGCACGAACTCGAACGTGTAGAAGTCGTCGGTGAGGGTATGCAGCGTCGACTCGAGAACGTCGCGCATCTCGTCGCAGTCCCAAACGTTGAGGTCCTCGACGCCGACGACGAACTTGAACTCGCGGCGCCAGCGCTTCCCCAGGTCGAGGGAGTCCTCTTCCCCACGGGTGACCGCCTGGTCTGCGACGAGGACGTAGGACGCGAGGCGGATGAGATCCCTGAAGCGCGGGGCGACACGAGTCGTCAGCTGTTGGTCGAGGCCCGCGACGTCGACGCTGAAGCTCGGCGACGTCCCGTGGAGCTTCAGGCGCAGCGCATCCTCGGGGGCGCTGCGAGCGGCGCTCCCACAGGCGACGTGACGCACACTCCGAGGCAGGGACGACGACATCAGCCCCCCCGCCTCAGCTCGCGCCGCATCTTGCCCAGCGCGTACCCGACAAACCCCGCCATGCGCTCGGGAGTTAGCGTCTTCTCGTATCGGCTCTTCGAGTACCAGGTGCCCGCGAAGGTCTCGACGATCCGCGACGCCTGCTGACAATGGATGTCGAGCGCCTGGTTGAACGCTTCGTGGTCCGTCAGCTCCGGGAACGCTCGGCCCCGTCCGACGTGGGAGGGCAGCTCGCGGCTGGTGTAGTAGGTGAGGAACCGCTGCGAGAAGCCGGCGAAGAACTCCTTGGCGAGCATCCCAAACTGTTTTCCGGTCGCGAGCTTGGCGACCTCCGAGCGCACGTCGTCGGGCGTAGTCCCGAAGAGCGTCGGCACGCGGGCTTGCAGCAGACCCGTCAGGCTCTGGACGACAGCAAGCTGTGCCATCTCGCCGAGGTCGGACATGTTGCGCTGTTGGAGCGCGTGCCGGTCGATGGCCCGGGTAAGCGCGGCGCCGAGCTCGGCGACCGTGGGCGCGCTCTCGACCTGGACCCCGATGTCACGAAGTGCGCCGGCAAAGTCGCTGCTACGCGCCGCGTCAGGGAGCTGCGTCAGCAGCCAGAAAGCGTGAAGGACAGCGGGGTCTTCAGGGGCGCCGCGTAGGTCCGCTTCGGCCGCGTCGAGGGTGGCGGCGGCGACCGCAGCGGAGCCCGCACCGAGGCCCAAGAGGTCGACGACCTCTGCCCAGCGTCTCGTGCGTGGAAGTTTCCCAAGCCGGATGTGGCCCATCTGCCCTCACAAACTCCCGATGCTCATGGAGCGGCCGCCTAAGAGCACATGCCGCCAAGGCAAACGTACAACGGGCGTTACGGTGCCAAGATATCCATCCCCACGCAGGACCGTCAAGATCGACAAGCCGCAGATTGCCAAGACGAACTCGGCCGGCAACACGGGCACGCGCTCGCACCGCCCGGGCCTTCTCCGCGACCGCCCCAATCTCGGACCGGCATCCGGGCGCTCTGCGCCCAGAACGGAAAGTGGCAGGCCGCGTGTCCACACATCAGGCGTCGAAGGCGAAGACTTTCTTCTCGGCGACCTGCTCGCGGATTCGCTTGCAAACACGATCGAAAGGGAGAGGGTGCTTGCCAATCCGCACCCGTTGAGCGGTGACGTACTCGCGCGCGAATGCAACTGCCAGCATGTCTGCGACCTGCAGCCCTGGCCACGCGTGCGAAGGCTGGTAGACAACAGCACCTCTCCACATCGGAACGACGGGATCGAACATGAACTTCACCGTGCATTCGTCCTTGTTCTTCACCCTGTAGCGCCCCTCATCCTCGAATACTACGGAAGGAACCCCGCGCTTCTGCACGTGCTTTGCGACCGCCTGCAGCGTCACGAGTTCGAGGCCATGTTTGTGTTTCGTGAGGTCCTTCTTGACATGGTCGTAGAGGCCATCCACCTGCTCGGCATGCGAGGCAAGGAGAGATTCGTACTGCTCCTTGCCGATGTGGGCGTGAATGACGGTCTCCACATGGGGGAGGAAAACGTCGGCGGCGCGCCGGAGATGCCCGGCTCGCACGTCCACATCCTTGACGTCCCGCCAAGGCTGGCCGCGCTTCGGGTTGATGAGTGCTGTGGCATGAAGCTCGGTGACGGACGGGGCGTCCTTCTGCACCTCGGACAGCCACGAAACGAAGGCGTCGTTCAACGGGATAAAGGAGCACGCTGGGACAATGACCGCGGTGAAACTAAGATGGTCCTGAACAAGGATATCGGGGTCCATAGTGTGGTGCCCGGCTCCACCGTCGTCAATGAAGACGAGCTGGTGGGTGCCAGCGCGAAGAACCACTTCGAGCTCGGAATGGAGATTTGTCGTGTCCATCAGCGAGTGCAGGAGCGAAGGATACGCTGAACCGGGCCAGAGCGCCTCCAACGTCGCTCATTGCCAACAAACCAGGCTGACGCTGCTGAAGGCCGCCATGTGCTGGAGAGCGGGCCTGACCGATCAATATCAGGCCAACGGCCCATTCTGGTCCACATAGCGAATGAAGGGGCCCGCCTCGCGTATCTTGGAGACTCGCGCCGCGTGCAGCGGGTGCGCGAACACAGTCACAGGTCGAACGATGCCAATCCGCCACGATAGCTCAGGGCGCTCCTACTACCGGCCGAGCGCGTTCTACATATGGTTTCGCGAGGATGTGCTGGACCCAGATACGGGACAGCCTCTTCCCCACGGTCTGTGGACGTTCATGCACGAGTACGGTCACCTCTTGCAGGACTTGTGCTCGGTGTACGGGGCGATCGACTTCATTCATTTCCTCGACTCGGTCCACGCGACGAAGCGCGCAGTTCGGCACATGGGGGAGGCGGTGACGCTCCCACTGACAGACGATCCATCCGCCATAGATGACCCATGGTACTTCGCTCAGCCTCGACTTCGGCGTGCGGTGGAACCCCGGGAGACCTGGGGCAGTGGGACGCCGTGGGCCTACGAGGGCTACTGCCTTGAAGCTGCGACGATCGACGCCGAGTCGCAGCCAGTGATGGTGGCCAAGGCAAAGTTCGTCGACAATATCTCTGGCGAGATCATGCATCACAGCGTAGGCCCCTGGGAGATCAAGGAGGCGTACTCCGTTGCGCTGCAGGTGCTGTTCGCCGACGACGAGCCCGTCCTGGAATCGACGTCGTTCGAGTACGTCGCGATTGATCGGATCTTGGCGACGGTCGGGCTCCACACCCCACGGCAACGTATCGCAATGTGCCATTGGGCCCTCCAACACCCGACCCCAGGGCCGCACCTCTTCAACTTGCTGGATGGTTTCTCCGACATGGGCCAAAACAGCACAGACCCGTCGGGAGAGGAGGTCTATGACTGGTGCCGGAGACACACGCTAGCAGCGACCTACGATCGGACGGTGGCGCAGATCACTGCGACACTGAAAGAGTTCGTCGAGCACCACGCCGCTGCAGGCGACGAGGACCCACTCCTGGTCGCCCTAAGATGGTACCAGGAGATCGCCCTCCTGAGCCTGGCGCGCAACCGAAACGGCGAGCGCCGGTTCCCGCTGGACCGGTTGCCAGATCCCGAATCGCCGGAGCAATCCTTGGACGTCAGGCCGCTCTTCGAGGAGGTTCCCTTGCCGTCGATGGAGGACGCCCAGGGGCAGGTCTTTGCCGGAGGGCGTGAGACCCCGGGCGAGCAGGCGGTTTTTCTCATTCGCTCGATGGCGCACCTGGTTCAGTCGCTTCGATCGGAGGAAGCCGCTCGCTGGATGTGCCCGCTGTACTCCTGCTGCGATGCGCCTCAACGAGCCGAGACCTGCATGCGCGAACCTTGGACGATCCGAGGCACCCGACGTTGCCCCTACGACGCGGCGCAGCTGTACCTGGATCTTGATGGCAGGACACTCCAGCCAGCGCCGACTGACTAGCTGGAACGCGGCTGGCTCGAGTTCCGCCGGACGTTTCTAGCTGGCTCGAACCCACTCGGTGGTCGCCGGCGTGCGCGCGCGGCAGGCTAGCGAGACCGACCGACCAACAACCCCAAGCACCTCGTCAGGGTTCTCGAGTTCGTACCTCCCGCCAGCCCTGGGATAGCACTGACGAAACGACCAAAGGCGACGGCGACTCTTCCCGGTCGTCCGGGAACCGCTCCCAGAGGCTGCCCCCGATCACCGACCAACTATTTCGAGGTCGAGATCACGGAAGCCGGGAACGGGGTCGGCGTAGAACGTCGCGTGTTTCTTCCGATGGGTCTCGGAGAATGGAGAATGACTCGCAGCGCGCGAACGCGGCGGCCTCGACCCCGAGTGTGAGCACGAGCCAGCGCTCGGCCGCGAGGAGGTAGCGCCGGGGCCACTCCACGTTCCCGGGAATCGGTCGGCCTGCTCGACGAGCGATGCCGGAGCCGGCCGCGGCTGGATAGTTCATCGTCTGTTGGTCGCGCCGACTCTCGTATGTTGGCCCACATCGTCCGCCCGCCGCTCTTCCGTGCGTTCGCGAGGAACTACCTGCATGGTGTCAACGAGGAGCACGTCGTCCCGCATCAGGCGGAGCGGCACCAGATACCGCGAATCGATCTCGCGGCCCGACGCCGAAATGGAGTCGAACGATACGGGCTCTACCTCAACAGGAAAGTTCATGCACACGCCTCGGACCGTCATCCCCGACATGCGTGCTACCGGATAGATGCTGCTCGACTACCCCAACGAGCCCACAACGTTGGCTTCCCGCCAGATCGGCAGGATGCCCCGGAACACGTCGTCGATCGCCGAGGCCAGGTCGGCCGGCTCTGCAAGAACCGCCGCATCGGTGTCGAGGCGCAGGAGCTTGCCCAAGAAGACCCAGTGCGCCGTCCTGGTCAGGCTGGTGATAAACCGAAGCGCGTCGGACGTCCCGACGATCTCGAGTTCGGTTGACGATGGTCCCCAGAACTCGACCTCGAGGCCCATCTCCTCCACGAAGTGCGAGACGTTGTGCACGAGCTCGGTCCGCTCCTTCAGCAGCTTGACGAAGGCCGCAAAGATGAACTGGACGGCCGCGGGCCGCCCGCCCTTTCTTTCGGTCATCTCGAAGCCAAGCCCGATTCGGAGGTGCCCATCCCTGCCGCCGAACATCCCGACGTTGAGCTGTGCCTCGGTCCGACCACCCGCGTTGAATGTGTACCAGTGGCGAGCTTCCGAGCCGAGGTTCTCGAAGGCCCGGTCCGGCTTCGCCCGCGACTTCCATTCGCGGCGCTGCTGGTGGGCCGTGCGAACGACCGAGTCGTTGTTCAGGAAGGCATGCAGGACCTGAACCTTACGTCCGAACCTCCGCTCGACGTCGAACTCCAGCAGGGATCCGAGTAGGTCGAAGTCGGCCTCCAAGAATTTGGGCGGAAGCGTCACCCTCCCAGGATACTGGACGAACACCCTCACGGCAGCCGATACCAAGCCCGACTCCAATTGGCATCCGTCAATCTGTACGATGCCGCACGTGGTCGCCACGTTCACGGCAGTCCCAGTGGGCCAAGGGGATGCGTTCCTGCTCGAACGCGCGGACGGCAAGACGATACTCGTGGATGGCGGTCGCGCGCGCACGGTGTTCGCGGCCCAACTGATGTTGGTGCGGCCCACGCCCGCGATCGACGTGGCCGTGTGCACGCATGCCGATGCCGATCACGCCGAGGGTCTTGTCGGGCTGCTAGAGGCCTCCCTTGCAGTGGTCCGCGACGTGTGGCTCCCCGGGCGGTGGACAGAGCGCCTTGTAGATCTCATCGTCCGGCCGGCAGACTTCCTCGACGAACTGCTCACGGACGTGCGCGCCGAGCAGGAGGCGGGCTCCCTGGAGTCGCCCGACGCCCGCGAGGGGTCGGAACGCGGGGAGGACGTAGACGTTGACCTCGATGGGGTTGAAGCGGCGCTCGGTTTGGAGGATCCCCTGGCACCGGACATCCTAGACGGGCTTGCAGACGGCGTCTGGCTTCCGTCGACCGATCTCGTTGGGAGCGCACGAGGGGCCCTGTGGATTGAGGCGGTGCAGGCGGCCGCACGGATCCGCAAGGTCGCGAGAGCCGCTCATCACCATGGCGCGAGAATTAGGTGGTTCGACTTCGAGGAAGCGCGACGGCGCGGAACGCCCGCGGGCGGCGAGGCATTCCTTCACCCGATCAACTCCGTCGAGCTGACAGCGCACATGCTTCGCCGCAAGGTCAGTGCGCTGCGATTCCTTCGGCTGAGCGTCGCGAACCGGGAGTCCCTGGTCTTCGTGGCCCCCGAGGACCCAAACAACTCAGCCGTCATCTTCAGCGCGGACTCCGACCTGGCCTCGTTGCGCTCCGTGCCGGCCACACGTACGCCCCTGGTGACAGCACCTCACCACGGCGCAGAGACAAACGCGGCGGCCTACGGCGTGATCGCGGCCAGTCTTCCTTCGGGCCTCGATCCACAATGGGTCCGCAGCGATGGCAACTACCGGAAGCGGCCAGGCGCGACCTATCTCTCAGGTGCGAACAGGGTTTGCACGCTTTGCCGAGCAGCTTCGCGACCGAAGCAGCCCGTCCATCTGGTCGACGGTCCCGGTGGATGGCAGCTCGCACGCGGCGTGCAGGTCTGCACGTGTAAGTAGCGCGGGATGCTGCCGCGCGTCGGTGCGGGAACATCGATCTGGCTGGTCCGACCAACCTCCGCCGGTCTATCGGAGAAATCGACCCCGCCTTCGATCGATAGCATGGCGGTAGTGGATCGGCTCCAGCTGCCCTCGGCTGGGGCTCGCGTCATTCCAACGGGCACCGCGCCAATCTGACTCGGGCTCTTGGGACTCCTCAAGTCTCCAAGATTGAAAGAGAGCGCCGGCGTTGACTCGCACTCAATCAGCATCGCCGTAATCTGGACGTTGGGTTTCACTCAAATGATGTCGTTCGCGCGATGGGCGAACTCGCCGAGTGCTACGTGGATATCGAGGACGCTCGTATGGTCGTCCAGAACTTTGCCCAAATGAGCCGAGACCTGTTTGACGAACTAGACGCGTCCGCCGGCCGGTTGTTCCGCAAGTATTAGGGGGATATGGGGATATGGGAAACAGGGCGCCGTCACCTCGGAGATCGGGTACCCAGCGCGGGCGACGCTTCCCATATCAGGCGGCGGCACATCAGCGGTGTGAGCGGGTTGGCGCCGCTCGATTGCGACGCGGGCCGGCTATCGGTCGTGGCGGACGGTAAGAGCTAACGCTCTCAGCCGGTCCAGCGCCAGGTCCACCCTCCCCCGCTCCAGCTCGGATATTGCCGCGTCGATCTCTGTCGTGGTTTCACGACAGTCGAGGGGCGACGATCGGCCAACATCGGCGACGCCGTCGACACGATTTGGGCTCGACCCATCTCCCTCGGCGGTTTCAGGGGCAACGATGGTTAACGATCGGTCACGATCGGCTGTTGTCCCTACCGGGTTCGACTCCCGGCGCCTCCACTGAAAAACGGCCTCTAGCACCACGCTAGGGGCCGTTTTCTACATGGCGGCGGTTTTGGTCACACCTGTGGTCACACCGCGGTGATCGCGGTCGAGGAGACGCACCGCGTCTCGGGCCACAGTCGGGGACAGATGCGCGTATCGCATCGTCATCTCGATTGTTGCGTGACCGAGAAGCTCCTGCACCGCCTTGAGCGGCACGCGGCGCATCGCGCATCGTCGGGTGCGAGGCGAACGTGTGCCGCAGTGTGAATCCCGCTCACGCGGGTGGGGCTGATTGGCGGACGGCAGCGAAGAAGAAGGGTAGTCGTCCTGATTCAGGAACGCAGCTCATGAACGAAGAACTCGAAGACATCGTCGCCAGGCTGCTCGCGACCCATCAACCGCCGCTGAGGCCGCCATGGTCACCACGCGACGAGGTTGCCGTGGAGGCCGAGCTGCGCAGCGTCGTTCGCTCGCTTGCCGCGGACCTGCGCGCCGAGTTGCGGGCCGAGTTCGACCACTACGGGTCGGGCTACGCATCGTTCATCGACGCGTGGTTCTACCGCCGCGAATCGTCCTTTCAGCGGAAACCCCACGCCGCTCACTTCACGGGACTCGCCGTCCTCCTGAGCCGACTGGCTCCTGTGTACTGCTTCCTCGAAGGCGAGAAGTCCTGGGCCCCCACCGGCGCGGCGTCCTACCTTCCGACCTTCGAGAGCGTAGACGTTCTTGAGACCGACGCCGTCGCGAACCTCTCGCACCAGGTCGAGCTGAGGCTCGAGCGCTGGGGGTACAACAGGCTCCGCACATCCGATCTGGCCGGCCTGCTCACCCGAGGGGTCGCCGTTCCGACGCTCCTCTCCAATGGCCCGTACCGAGAGTTCGACGCGCTCTTCCACTGGGAGGACTGACGCCCAAGGCGTCTCAGCGCGTCGGCGGAGACCGTTCCGGCGGTTCTGGGTGCTCGGACTTGGGGAGCACGTGTTCGCTCCCAACCGCCGCGGGCTCGCCGACGCCTGCGCGGAGAGCACATGCCGGCAGATGGAGTCGATCCGGGAGGGTCGCCGGGTCCCGAGCTTCCCGATCCGGGAGGGCGGGTCGTGTAACCGTCGGGTTTTGCTGGGCACACGTGTTGCACAGCGCTCGGCTCGTGATTGTTTCCCGTCCCTGGCCCCTTCTGCTCCTCCTCCTCGGTTGTGGCTCGTCCGGCGAGGACGACCCCGTGGACGATATGCCGACCGAAGGGGGGACCGAGGACGACGGCACGGCTGGCGGCGACGAGAGCGGTACCCCCGACGACGACGACCCGCCCGAGGACAACGACAGCCCCAACGACGGGTCCACCGCGACCAGCAGTGACGCGAGCTCGACGTCGGGAGACCCGGAGACGGACGGCTCGAGCTCGAGCGGCGCCGAGCGGCCGACCTACACGCGGATCGAGCTAGACTTCGACGAGCTGGCCGACGGGGAGGTCGTGACCGACCAATATGCCGAGTACGGGGTCATATCCTCGTCTCCGGGTTGTTCGTTCGAGGTGACCAGCGCAGCGGGTACCGCGAGCTCCGAGCCCTACTACGTGTTCGCGTACTACTCGTGCGACACGGCTCCGAACGCCCCATTCTACATCGACTTCGCTGCGCCCGTACGTGCGCCATCAATCACGCTGGCGGGGGTCAACAACTCCGGGGTCGTCGGGACCGTCCGGCTGCTCGCCGAAGATGGGTCGGTGGTGGTCGAGGAGGCGGCCATGGGCCTGGGCGACCCATACGAGCCGGTGGTTCTCACGTTCGCGGACGCCTCGGACATCACCCGGCTCGAGGTCGTCGATGTCGACGACTCCTACGGCCTCGGCTTCGACGACCTCGCCTTCGACTTCCCCGACGGCGGCTGACCGCGCCTCTGGTCCGGATGCGGACGGCGGCGAGCAGGCTGAATCGCGGTGACAATCATGAACTTCCCCGGTTTGGTGGACACCCCCGACCGAAGAGAGAATCGGGAACCAAGTGTCCAGGAGGAAGCGGCGGAGGTTCTCCGACGCGTACAAGGCCGAAGTCGTGGAACTCAGGAACGCCTTTCACCGAACTGTCGGGTTCCTGCGGACTTCCGCCTCGGGCCCCGTCTTCGCGTCAGATCGCCGCGAGCTGCTCGCTTCGGTAGCGAACGGTGGAGTCTCTCCTGTCTGCGCGGCGGCACGAGCACGTACTCTTCGGCATCCGGCGCCCCCACCGACGAAGGGGGTCGCACCGGCAGGCCCCTCGTCACGACGTGCGTCGGCCTAGCATTCCCGCAGACACCGAGGGGCGACGCTCACAACACGAAGGAATCGGCATGTCACGTCATCACTACCCCTGCCCAACGGACTTTCACCGAGACATAGGGTCTCCCGAGCCGCCGACGAAGGTGACCCAAAAGGCGTTCGACTACGAGCAGGCCCCGCTCGAAGCCCTGGCCGCGCGCGTGGTCGGTGTAGGTCCGTGCGGCCGGGAGATCAACGAGTACGCGCTGGACCTCATGCACGCCCAACCGTTGCAACCCGATCTGATGGCTCATGTCTTGCCCCTGTGCCTCGAGACATGGCAACACGGGTTGCGCAGTGGTGCGCTCGGCGGGGTCATCGAGCAACTTCACGCGAGCCTCGCCAAGCGCCGGACCGTCATCACAGACACGCTTGGGCCAGACATCAGCGACGTTTTCTACACGTTCATTCGGCAGTCGTTGCTCGCACGCATGGAGGAGGAAACGAGCCTGCGGCACAACGGGATGGACGCCCCACCCCACCGTTGGTTTTCCTGTCTCGCGTCGTACGGAACTCTCGGACCCAACGTCGGCGAAGTTCTGGGGATGTGGAACCGGATCGGGTGCGTTGGCCATGCCGTCGCGTGGATCCAATACGCGTCGGTGTTGGCGTTCGATGGCGACGACAACCCCGTGTTCGATCCATGGACACCCGATGCCGGAGGCGGCCCGCCTGCACTGTGGGAGTACGCAAGCACGGGGTTCGAAGAGCGGTGGGATGTTGCCAACCTTGGGAGGTTACGCGAGTTTCTCGAACCCGGTGCCGTCATCGACCGGACGGAACGCGCTGCAAGCCAACTCGCTGATCACCAGCATGCGGAGGTGGTACGGACCGTTCATGATGCCGTGCAACGCGGGCGCGCTCGCCTGCAGTGGCGACGCTCCCGGTTGTGCGAGGTTCTTGCGACGCCCTCGACAACCGACCTGCTCGACTGGGGAAACAGTCCGTGAGCGCAAACGCGGCTCGAGCACCCTACTGGCTCTGCAAGGGCGCAAACGCTCCTCGACCGCAAGATCCAATCCGGATCCATCAACGACCAAGGGCGACGAGCCCAAAGCTCGCCGCCCTTCGCAGGACTCCTCGCAGGTCGCTACGCGACCTTCGCAGGCGCCGCCTTGGGGAAGCGGAACGTCCAGCGTGTGCCCTTGCCGGGCCGGCTGTCGACCTTGACCGAGCCACCACGGGCTTCGGTATCGCCCCGGACAGCCGCCATGCCGACGCCGCGTCCCGAGGTTGTCGAGACCTCGTCCCGGGTGGAGACACCATCGGCGAACAGCGCCTCGACGAGGTCGCTCTGCGTCTCGTACGGAAGGCCATGCGTCTTGCATTTCTTGCGCAGCGCATCCCAGTTGATGCCGCGACCATCGTCTTCGATGACCACCGTGAGAGCCTGTACCGTGTCCTCGGTTCGAAGCGTGACCTTGCCATTGGGGTTCTTCCCGGCGCTCTCGCGTTCGGAAGGCTCCTCCAGGCCATGGTCGACCGCGTTTCGTACAACGTGCACGAGATTGGACCAGAAGTCGCCCCACTCCTCCGCATCCAGGCGTACGTCGTTGTCTTCGACGACAACGTCGACCTCCCCCTTGCCGAGTTCTTCGGCAAGACGAGAGACCTGCTCACCGAGACGACTCAGGGTCTTGCGCGTGGGCTCGAGCTTCCAGCCGAGCACGAGCGCCTCGATGTCCTTCGCGGGGCGTCCAGTGTTGAGCGCCTTGAGAATCGCGTCGTAGTCGCGCGGTTCCAGCTCGATGGTGTCGGTCTCGGTGTCGACGATGTCGTCGATACGACCACGGAGATTCTTCCATTCGTTTGCCAAGCGCTCCGAGTCCTCCGGGGACAGCGCACCATTCTCGAACTGCTCCTCGAGTGCGTGGCACAGCCGCGCGATGCTACCCACCGCCATGATGCCGGCGTTGCCCTTGAGCGTGTGCAGGTTGCGGCGAATGAGGACGTCCTCGTCCCCCTCCCTCCACGCGGTGATCTGCTCGATCAGCGAGTCACCATCTCCGAGGAAGGAGAGAACCGAGTTGCGGTCGTTCATGAAGCGTTCGAACAAGCCGACCACTTCCTTCTGACGCTCTTCGGAGCGCTCCTGCTGGACCCGAGCGGTGGCGTCGGAAACGACGACCAGGAGGTTGTCGGGCGACTCATCACTCGACTCGTCGATCTCTCCTGTCGGGTGGTAGTCCGCCTCGTAGTATCGGCCGTCTGCCTCGAAAGCCGTCGGCAACTGATCCAGCGAGACGTCCAGCGGCAAGATGCCCATCTTGACCTGCTCCAGGCCCATCTCCAGCGCCGTCCCAGTCCGCTCATCGAGCCCGGCCAGGACCTCGTGCAGCTTGCTCTGCACGGGCCCATCTTGAACGCCGAACCACTCGGAGACGACTCGCGACCGCTCGGCTCCGATGGAACCCTCGAGGTCAATGGTGATGAAGCCCTGGTTCACGGTGTCGAACACCAGGCGCATCTCTTTGTTGCGCTTGTTGAGCTCTGCCGTGCGTAGCTCGACCCGGTCTTCCAGCTCGTCGTGCGCGGCTTGAAGCGCGACCTCGGCCTTCTGTCGCTCGACGATCTCTGCATCGCGTTCGTCGATCTTCTTCTGAAGCTCGCGGAACTGCTCGGAGAGCAAGGATTCCCGCTCCTGCTGGAAGTCGATGCGCTCCTTGAGTTCCTTCGGCGAGAGCTTGAGCTTGGCCAGCATCTTGCCGTACGAGCGAGCGAGCGACTTGGAGTCCTGACGATCGATCGTTCCCCAGTCCTTCATCGCACCGTGCGCCGATGCTGCACCCACCGCACCGGCGAGGTGCTTCTCGATCGTCGAGTGAAGCTCGGCCATCTCGACCACCGTGAGCTTCTCCTGCTCTTGCACTCCCGCCTCTTGGAAACAGGTCTGGCACATCTCGCCCGCCTCTGCGTGGTCGAAGTACTTCCCCAGAACGCGCAGCGTCGCCTCACGCTTCTCTCCCACATCGATGGTGCGATTCTTGTCATCGAGGTGGGAGAAGCCCCCTTCGCCCTCGTCGAGAAACTCGTCGGTCAGTGCCCGCTCTTCGCCCTTGGACGGGAAGAGCACACTGCCCGCAAGCAGGCCCGTGATGGTGGCAACGCCGCTGAACAACACACCGTGGGTCAGCGAGGGAAGACCAGCGAGGCCGAACAGAGCTTCGGGTCGCAGGGCGCTCAGCCCGAACGCGCCGTGTTCGAGGATGCTCTCGGGGAGCCAGCCACTCTTGATCAGACTGGGCATGAACAGGGTGTACGCCCAGAACACGAAGCCGGATCCCAGGCCCAACAACGCGCCGCCACGGCTGGCGTTGCGCCAAAACAGGCCGATGAGCACAACCGGTGCCACGATGAACGCAGCCGCGAAGGAGATCAGGCCAATGGCCACCAACATGTACGAGTCGCCGACCCCAACCTCAAAGCCATAGCCGGCGAAGATGAACCCAGCGGCAGCCACCCACCGCACGTAGAGCATACGGCGTCGCAGGAACGACAGCGCGGGCACGGCTGAGATGAGAGGCATGACCAGGTGGTTCGAGATCATGGTCGCCATCGTCATGCTGGAGATCATGATCATGCCGATTGCAGCCGAGAAGCCGCCGATGAACACCCCCAACGACAGCGCAGCCTGGCCCGATTGCACGGGAATGGCCAACACGAACTGGTCTCCGGTCGTACCAGCCTCGGCCAGCAACGACCCGCCCATCGCAATGGGCACCACCAGAAGGTTGATGGCGATGAGGTACAGCGGGGTGAGCCACGCAGCCTTCTTGACTTGCTCGGGGTCACCGTTCTCGACCACGCCGACGTGGAACTGCCGAGGCAGGAAGGAGAACGCCGACATCGACAACAGCGTCACGGTGATCCACACCATGATCTGCTTGGAGTCCCCGGCCTTGAGCATCGGGAGATCGGGCGGATTGGCTGTGAAGGACTCGACGAAGCCACCGAGACCGCCGAACGCCGACTTCACGATGAAGAAGCCCGCGACCAAGAAAGCGACGAGTTTGAACGTGGACTCGATGGCCAGCGACACCACCATCCCGGGGTGACGCTCGGTGGGGTCAATATGCCGAATACCGAAAGCGATCGTGAAGATCGTCATCAAAGTCGCGATGATCGGGCTGAACCAACCCGCCATCCCCGCGCCATCGGTCGACCCCGCGGTGATCTGCACGAAGGTCCCCGTCACGGCCTTCAGCTGCAGGCCAACATACGGAATAATTCCCACCATCATGATGACGGTGACCATGGCGGCGACCGCCTGCGACTTCCCGTACCGGCTGGAGATAAAGTCGGCGATACTCGTAATACGGTGAGCGTGCTTGAGACGAACGATCCGCCTGAAGATCGTCCACCCCAGCAGCAGCCCCAACGTGGGACCCAAGTACACGGGAAGGAAGCCCATCCCGCCCGTCGAGGCCTTGCCAACCGAACCGTAGTACGTCCAGGTCGTGCAGTAGACAGCCAGTCCGAGGGCGTAGACGCCGGAGTACTTTGAGACGTATTTGCCGGCCTTGGATCGTTCGGCCCATTGCGCGATGACGAACAGCACCGCGACATAGGCGACGATCACGCCAATAATTGTCCATGGACTAAACATTCTGGCCTACGCCTTCCACATCCACGTCTTCATCGTCGTCCATCTCGTCTGCCTCCGGCGCACTTCCGAACGTCGTGGTGAGGAACAGGAGTCCGATGCCAACCGCCCAGGCGCCATACATGAACTTCCAGGTGTTGATCGGCTCCTCGAACGAGAAGATCGGCCACGAGAACGCGGCCAAGAACATGAACCCAAGCACCGCGTGGATCAGTGGGGTTCCGAGAATCTTTTTCAGTGGTGTCATTGTCGGGGGTCCTTCCGAGCACGACGTCGTCGTTCAGAAGCGGCAGATGGCGCCAATCTCCGCGCCTGCGAGTTGACGCTCTGCACCAACGGCGGGCCTGTCCGTCCGGCGGAGCGACACAAGCACCAGGACGGAGGAAATGGCTGCGGGGTGCATGCGACCTGTTGGAGCCGAGGGCTCTCCAAGATTCATCGTTGCGACCCGCACAGATTCAAGGGCTCCGGTCGCGCCGGCTTGGTTCCGTCGAGCCCTATACGGATGCTCCCTGTGCGGTCGGCGGCCCGACGATGTGGCCGTTCACGCCGATACGGGTCTCACGAGTCCACGTTCCGTGCTCCGCAGCCCGCAACGGGACGCCGATCCTGTCCGGGATTCGAGACGTGCTGCCGAACCCAAGACCTCGAACCGGCGTCGAATCGGGCCTGGCGACCTTGGGTCGCGACCTCGAACGGTCCGGACCCGCGGCGTGACCGTCAGCGGGCCCGAGCGGTCGCCCTCGCCTCGTGGTCGCGACCGCACTCCGGCAGGAGTCGTCCATACCGAAGGGCGGAGCCTCTTGCGGAGCAAGCTCAGACGTTTCGAGTCGCCAGGGCGTCCCCAAATACGACAGCGCTGTCGCATTTGGAGCGGCTTCACGCACCGTGCAAACAGTGCAAGAGCCGCAGGAGACTCGGGGTCAGCCGCACGCAGCCGAGCTGAGCCCAGGAAGGTGTACGAACGCAAACGACGTCGGAGGGAGGGCGACAACCGCGTGCCCCTGCACGAGCTCAGCGTCGGCGGGGGTGAGTGCCGCGAGCGCTTCGACGTCGTCGTCGGGGAGAGCGCTTCCATTGAGCCGGATCTCGGTGGCGTCGAGCGTCTCGGCATGAACGAGATAGACGTCGGCCGCGTCGGCGCGAAGGCTGACATCCAGCGTTTCGGATTGGTCGAGGTTGATGAGTACCACCGTCACTCCGCCACGCTCACCGCAATGCGCGTAGCTTCGCAAGGAGGTGGGTCCCTCGTGGGATGTCGCGAGCACGCGTGCACCCATCAGGCGCTTCCACAACACCGATGCCCAGTAGTCGGGACGGGGATCGAGTGTCGCGTCATCGATGAGGCCATAGTCGGATCCCGACAACGTCTGTCTCACCGTGACGCGGTGTCCCCGGCGGGCGAGCAGGCCCAGTTGGTCCACCCACCACAGACTCCCGACGAAGCGATCGGAGACGCCGGGTTGACCACCGCATTGGGCATTGCCCGACTCGCCCATCCACAGCTCCGCCTCAGGAGCATGGTCGGAGACCAGCGTCTCGACGTCCTCCGCCCACTTCTCGACCTCGTCCAAGTTGGCCGCTTCGAGCAGGGTGGTGAGCTCGGAGCTTCGGCTGGGAAGCGGGCAGCGTTCGGACTGGGTCGGGTAGTAGTGCCACGTGACCACATCGAGCGCGTCGCCGCCCGCCGCGATGAAGTCGGGCATGATCGGGTTCTGCTCGCCGCGTACAGGCCAATAGGCGCTGGACGGCCCGGCCAGAAGCGCGTCGGGATCCACCGCGTCGACCAATGTCCGAGCGGCCCGCACGTCCTCGGCGTAGTCCTCACCGGTGAGCAGGAGCGCGTGGAACAGCGGGTAGCCGTTGATCTCGTTGCCAAGCTCCCAAACGCCGACGGGGTCACCGCGGTCGGCCGCGTGTTGCAACAGGGTCCGGGCGTTGTCGGGTTGCCAAGCGTTGTTCTCGTCGCGTGGCCCCGGTCCCGCGTTGAGCGTGAAGAACAGCTCGAAGCCCATCGACGCAGAAAACTCGACGAGCTCGGCCCAGCGCTGCGCGGTCAGCAACAGCGCGTACGGTC
Source organism: Nannocystales bacterium (assembly GCA_050633305.1). Classification (GTDB taxonomy): domain Bacteria; phylum Myxococcota_A; class Polyangia; order Nannocystales; family Nannocystaceae; genus CAJXVA01. Next base: position 53,094 of record JBOEGF010000036.1, on the reverse strand, counting down.
CGGGCGCTTCGTCGACTGGCGTCTCGGAGAGGTCGTAGTAGACGACGTCGGCTTCGGAGCCGCCGATGCGGAGGTACGCCGGTGCCAGCTCGGCCGCGAGCGCGCGGAGTCTGGGGCGCTCGAAGTCGTAGGGGTCGACCTCCTTCTGGCCGAGGCCTCCGCTCGCGCCGCCCTCGCCCCAAAAGCTACCGCCCAGGACCTGGGAGCTGTCCACGGCGACCGAGAGGTAGCGCGGGGAGACCTCGGCCACCACCGCTTCGAGGTCGAGCGTGACGAGTGCGGTCCCCTCGGGTGGCTCGACGGGACCACCGGTGGTGGTCGTCGTCGAAGTCCCCTCCCCCATTGCCGTGGTGGCGTCCGCGGTGCTCGAGCTGTCAGCGTTGGCGGTGCTCGCCTCGGTCCCGACGTCGTCGCCAGAGCCAGACGACCCTCCGCACGCGATCAGGAAGAACAACGGGATGAAGCCCGCGCGTGGGGTCCACATGCGGGGACTGTAGAGCACCCGCGGCGCCGATTCCACGAGACCTCGGCTGTCGCATGAAGCGCCTCTTCCGAGGTCCCCCCAGGTTCGTCTCAACCCCCCGACGGTAGTCATTTCGACGTTGGTATGCCGCGTGCACTCGAGGCGACGTCAACAGAGCACCTGGCCGAGACCGATACTCAGACCTCGGGCGCGCCGGACCTCGCGGTGTTTGGGTCACTCGTCCACGGTCCACGGTCTCGCAAAGCCGTGACGCCCCGAACGGCTGAGCCTCTACGGCGGAGAACACCGGACCACGCTCGGACCGCTCGAGCGGTTGCCCGTCGTCTACTTGGAAGCGCCCCGAGCGAGCTTGCGCAGCGAATGCGCCAGGCTGGTGCCCGATTCGCGACGCGTGACGGAGGGGTCACGCCGCACCATGGCGCGTGCGCGGAGCGTGCGGACCGAGTATCGCGAGAGCAACTCCTCGCGTCGCTCGACAGACAGCACGGACTCGGCCGAGCCCTTCGTCGGAGGAGGCGGAAGCTTCGAGTTCGAGTGTCCGATGCTCGCACCCCTTCGAGGACCCGACCGCGCAGCGTCTGGTCGAAGGTGGTCGTCCCAGCTTGCCGAGAACTCCTCCTCCCAGCCGTCGGAGCCCTTGAAGAGCCGTGTCGCGTTGCTCTGACGTGATCGGCAGGAGTACTCCTCGGAGAGTCGCTCCATCCGCTTGCGGGCGCGCTCGAGGTTTCCGGCTTGGACCTCGAGTTGAACGAGGTCGATGTGGGCCTCGAGTCGGACCGGGTCGAGCCTGAGAACGGTCGTGAACATGGCATGGGCGGCCGCGGGATCTCGGCCCCGGCCCGCGAGGGCTCGTGCACGTCTCAGCAAATCGTCGACCGCCTCCTTGTCCAGGACATGCACCGGCGGCGGTGGGGCCGGTGTCGAACACTTCGGAGCCGGCCGCGAGACGCGTGTCTGAAGGGAAGAGGGGAGAGCGGTGGACGTCGATGACATGGCGGGTGTTCCTTCTTGCGGCGATGAGCGGTGTTCGTGGTTGTTCGATAGGCGAAGAGGGTGACGCGTCGTTCCGCAGAGGGCCGGTGGCGCGTCGCCGAGACGGGTCATACGCCCCGCGGCATCTCCGACCGTTCGGTCGTAGGCATTCGCGCCGCGGCCGGGATAGCGCGGCCCCACGCTCCACTCCCGTGGCCGTCGAACTCCTGTTGTGGCCACCGTTCCAGTGACCACAGGATTCGACGGAGGTCGGCGGTGGAGATGGTGTGCCGACCGAACAGTGCGCTGTCGAGCACGGGCGCGAGGCCCTGGAGCTGGTGCAGTCGGAGCACGAGCGGTATCGGCAAAGGCAGAGGGTCTTCGTCTTGTGGAGGCAGGCTTCGCTCGAGTTCCCGGAGGATTGCCCGGTCGTGGTCGACCAGCTCCATCCGGCTGTTGATCCGTCGGCTCAAGACCACGAACCCATCGACGTCTTGCAGGAGTTGATCGGTGTGCAGGTTGGGTCCATCGTCCTCCCGCAGTCGGGCGAGTAGACGTGTTCGGAGTTCGTGCAGGACGCGTCGGTCATTGATACGAAGCTCCCGGTAGTATTCATCCCTGCGAAGCACCGCAATCGCGTCGTAGGCAGTCTGTAACCGCTCGGCAGTGGAGCGCCCCTTGTTCGTCTCGACTTGGTGCCAGAACTTCGAGAGAGCACGGCGGCAACGAAGCGAGCCGAGCAGGGCCTTGTGGAACCGCGGCGTTCGGTCCCCTGCGTCGGTGTGGCCGAGGAGTTCCTGCGCGACCGAGGTGACCGCGCGCAGCACGTGTCGTTTGGTCCGTTGACACGTCTCGAGCACGCGCCACTTCTCCTGTAGCCCCTCGAGCCCCGAGAGTCGTGCCCGTAGCGTGTTCGTCTCCATGGCAGCGACGAACGCCACGTCAGCGACCGTCTGTGGGACAGCGCCCGGCGTCCGCGTGGAAGCGTCCGCGGGAGACCCGTCGGACAGCCCTTGGAGGATGTAGACCGACTCCTCGGCGATCGCCTCCCCGGTGGAGACGAGGCGGACCAACGCCTCCTTCGAAGCCGAGTCTTCCGCTGCGGCCGTATCCCAATGTGTGATGCGAAACTCGAGTTCGGAGAGTTGAAGCAGGGCTTCCTCAATCGGCGTGCGGCCGAAGGGCTCCGGGGTCCGAGGACGCACCTTCACAGCCGGGCAAAGCCGCATCGCGGTCGTTCCGTTCCGTGTGGGATGCTCAGAGGGCTGCGTGAGAGTAGGTCTGTACATTGGACAGGATGTGGCTTCTGGGGACATTCCGGCTCTATGGCCTGATGACCGAATGTGTCTGTCTCACCGTGCCTTTGGATGAAGAAATGATCGGCGAGTCTGCGGCCGCGCCGCGCGAAGCAGCGGGCTGCCGCAGCGACCAGAGCCGACGCGCCAAGGCCTCAGACGACAAGCAGAGGAAGACCGCCCAGTCACGCACGGCGCATCGCCTCGGCGGAGTCCAGCCGGCTGCGTTCACCGTCCCGGCTCGGGTCAGTTCATGCAGTCTTGCGCAGGACTTCGAGCGCCGCGTCTTCGAGAAACGGCATCGGCGTCGAGACGTCGGCCCCTACTGCAAGCCGCAAGACCCGCCGGGGGTACATGGCTCGCAAACCCAGCTGAACCCGTCCAGCACCACGGTGGTGTCCCGGTCGAGCGCTCCTTGGTCGAGGAGCGCGACGACCACATGGATATCCTCGCCCGGCTGGGCCGGACCCCGCAGCTCCATCCATCCCGTGGAGGCGCCGATTGGGCAGTCCACACTCGCGCCTTGCACCTCGCAGGTCTCCCCGGTCGTGCCCTCCATCCCGGTCCGTTGCAGTGCCGGATGGTCCGTCGAGTGCTCGTGCAGGCGCGGGGCGAGACCCAGAACATTGGCGGGGTAGCCATCGAGCGTCGCCAGGTTGCCCACGTAGTCCTCGCTCTCGTGCCACCACACGAAGAGGTCGCTGCTGAACTCCAAGAGGTCCTCGGGATACGCGGCGCTGAGAAAGCCGACCTGGATGCTGTAACCATACACATCGGCCGGTACGGTCGCGTCGAATGAGAACCAGACCAGGTCGTCGGCGCTGCCATCAAACGCAATCGCGAGAGTCCCCGAGCAGTCGGCGATGCCGTTGCAGTCGGCGAAGGGCGTCGCCGATGTGCTGCCAAAGAGGGGGTTGATCCCCGACGGAAGCGCGACGCCGTCTGGGTTGCCGTTGTTGGTGGGAGAGTTCTCGGCCGCCCCTGGCGTGACGTTGACTTCGCCCACGAGACCCGGTTCGGGAAGAACCCCAGTGGTGAGGACGAGGACGGCTTCCGACTCGGTCGACACCCACTGCGAGTTTCCGAACTCATGAGCGCTTCGCCACGCCATGGAGTCGCTGCTCTCGAACTGCGCCGAGATACCGTCAAAACAAGTCACTTCGGCCGCGTCGAGAGGGTCGCCCGTCTCATCGCAGCCTGGAGTTGGCTGCGGAGGGCACAACGCCGCGTCGGTGGTCTCCGAGCCCTCCGTCGTCTCGGACGAAGACCCTTCGTCCGAGGAGGGAGCCCCGCCACTCGTCGCCTCTGCCTCTGCCTCTGCCTCTGCCTCTGCCTCTGCCTCTGCCTCTGCAGCGGTCCCCCCGGTCGTGCTCGTTTCGCCCGAGCTCGACGAGCCCACGGGCGCGGAGTCTGCGTCCGACCCGGACGCTCCGTCGGTGGCCGGAGCCACGGCCGCGATGTGGCTGGGGCTGCACCCAAGGGTGAGCGCGACGGACATCACCAGGGAGGCCCGCATCATCGGTCGAGCTTCGCACTGTAGTGGCTGTCGGGAAAACGCCGCGCGAACGCTTCGGCGACACGCTGGGCCTCGGCGCCTCGACCGAGCTTCTTCAAGGCGCGGAACTCCCCGTACGCCGCTTCCTCAGCCAGCGGCCCGCCACGCTTCTCATACGCCCGGAACAGTCGCAGCGCATCCTTGGTCTTGCCGCGGTCGAGATGGAGTTGCGCCAGGCTCATCCGAGCCGTTTGGGCAGCCGGGGACCGGGGATGCTGCCGGATCAGGTCGGCGTAGGTCTTCATCGCGCTGGCCGTGTTCCCGTCTCGGCGTTGCGCCCGGGCGCGGGCCAGCAACGTGCTCGCCTTGACCGGACGAGGCCCGGGCTTCGGCGCCGCGGCCGGGGCCTTACCGCGGCCACGCTCCAAGCTCTCTCCTCGGTCGAGGCGACGCGCCGATCCAATTTCGACCACGGTTGCCGTCCCCGACTCGATGCTGACCGACCACCCTGCTGTGGTGCGCTCGACAACGACGACGCTATGACGGCCAGCGCGAACGGTCACGTCGTCGAGTTGTACGTGCGCCTCTTCGGTGTCTTGGCTTCGGATCGTGACGACGCCTTGGTGGAGTGCGACCGCGCCAGAGTCGACCGCTGTGACGCGCGCATCCGGCTTTGCGCAGATCGAGTGCTGTGGTCCGCTCGCACAGAGTGAGGACGGAGCGATGCTCGCCCCGGGTTGCGTCCCCGCCGACGTGGGGTCGACCTGCGGTGAGCCACCGGGGGGTGACTCGAGCGCCGACGCGTCGGGAAGCGAGGGAACACTGAATGCGATCGGCTCCGCGCGGCTCGGCTCCTCGCCGACCCAGCGCATGCCCACGACTGCCGCGACCGTCGTGAGAAGGACCGCAGCGGCGACGCTCACCCAAGGCAGCCAACGAGTGCGTGGCGGAGACCGGTCCTCCACCTCTGTCGCCATGGAGTCGAGCACCTCGTCGAGCCACTCGGGGCGAGTGTCCTCGTAGGCTGGAGGTGCGCTCAAGGCTTCGAGGAAGGCTTGCTCGGCTCGGTACTCCGCGCCGCGAGGCTTGTACTGCTCCAGGAGTTTCCGCTGCGTGGGGCTCGCCTCCCCCCTGTGTTCCGCGTCCACCGCGGCGCGCCAGCGCGCATCGTCAAGGTGTAGTGTCATGCGATCGCTCCTAGGGCATCGACCTGGATGTCTCGCGGAACCGCGGTGCGGAGGCTGTGGTGAAACACCAAAACCGCCCGCCGTAGGGGGCTTCCGTAGCGGGCTTGCCATCGTACCACCGCGCGAACGGCGGTCTGCGCGGCGCTGTCCCGCAACGGACGGGGTGCTGGTCCACGTGCGGCATCGCCCGCGCCAGGCATCATCGAGCACGCACGAAACCGAGCCGTGCTTCGGTCGCCGCGGGTGCGATGCTGGCAGAGGGCGAAATCCTCCCCCTTTCCGGGTGTTGTGCGAGTCCGAGTCACGCTCATCTGTCTGTGGTGACCGCGCATGGCAAATGGATGACAAAATCTAGCGCGCAAGCGTCCAGCGGCGTCCCAAACCGACCCACCCCTCAAAGGCCACGGGATCTGTGCGGATGAGGACATCGCGCGCCTCGCCTTGTTCTTGGTCGAGTTGTACGCCACGGACCCATCCCAGCGCGGACCCGCGGACCACGACGAACCATCGCCCGGTCACAAAGGCCCGGACTTCGGCGCCTAGCCCCGCTCCAACCCGCACGGCCCAGCCCGGCTGCGGTTGCGACCGTGTCGGCGCATCGGACCAACCCAGGCCCTCCGCGGACAGCACAGCGAACACCGCGGGCTGCAACCGGGCTTGTGGACGGAACGATCCTCCAACCCGCACATGGCCACCGAGGCGACGGACGGACAGCCCGGCGCCTGCGTGCTGAGGGGTGAACGCGAGACCGCCGCCCAACCCAAGCCCGATGGGTAGGCGCCCCGCGAGGTCCAGCCCCACACCCGAGTGCCAGCGATGCCCGGCCGCGACCGTGTCCCCTCGATACCCAACCGCAACGTCGAGCGCACCGGGGACTGACGTTGACTCGGGCGGGGGTTCGGGTTCGGGCTCGCGGGTCGACTCCGGTCCCGGATCGGGTTCGGGCACGGGTTCCGGTTCCGGTTCCGGTTCCGGTTCCGGTTCCGGTTCCGGCGCACCCAGCATGCTTCTCATCAGCACACCCAAAGACTCGAGGAGGAGATCGGTGTCCCCTTGTTCGGGGAGGGTCCGCGTCCACGGCTGGGGGTCCATCTCACGCCGCATCGCAACCCTCAGCCCCCCTTCCCCGTCGGGGATGAGCTCAACCTGCGTGGTGGACGGTGGCCAGGGCTGGTCGCCCGCAGAGAAGTCCACGCGGACTTCGTAGCCCATGTCGGAAACATGTCCTTCGAGGGCACGCCGGACGCCAGCCTCCGGCACGCCGAGATCGGCCTGACTGCGAACGACCACGACACGCGTTTCCTCGGCCTGTTGGTCGGCGACCCCCCGAGCCGGGACGGGCCCAGTCGCGACTTGCATCGTGAGCGCGAGTACGACGAGCACGGCATAACCTATCGTAAAGCGGCCATGTGGCCGGTCCACTTTTTCTCGATCCGCCGGGGTCGAGACCCCGTCCGATACGGGTTGCGGGTGTTCGATGTCCCACATGGATGGCCGTTCGAGCACATCGACCCCTTGGGCGGGGCAACAACCACTTCAGCGGCCATGTGCTCTTGCACGTCATCCCCCGCCTCGCTTTGCGTGCTCAATCTATACTCTCGAAATGCCCGCAGGCCCCATCGAGGTGACGAGTGAGCCCCGCGGAATGCTCGAACAATACGCAGAGGTCTCGATCGCATTCGAGGTCCATGAGGTATTCGACATGGGTCGCGGAGCCAACGGAACACCGAGGCTCATCGAGCCCGCCCGTCGCCTGGCATCCTCGTATCGAAAGGACTACGACATTCTCGACGGTGGGCCGATTCGCTGGCCCGAGCGCTTCGACCTGTCGGCGTGGGGCTTGTTCGGTGCGACCATCGGTGGCAACCGAGTCGGCGGGGCGGCCGTCGCCGTCGATCCCACAGGCAGCCTGGACCTGGCCGAGGGGCGGGACGACGTCGCCCTCCTCTGGGACCTGCGAGTATCGGACAACGCTCGCCATCAGGGTGTGGGCTCCGCCCTGTTCAGGGCCGCAGAGAGATGGGCAGCGATGAAGGGGTTCCGCCAGCTCGAGGTCGAGACGCAGAACAACAACGTTCCCGCGTGTCGATTTTACGAACGCATGGGAAGCGTGCTCAGGGCGGCAAACCACGGTGCCTACCCGGAACTGCCGGACGAGGTGCAGTTGCTCTGGTGCAAGCAGCTTCGCGGAGTGTGACGGGAGTCGTCACAGGGTCGAGCTCTGAGTGCCGTCTTGGCTCTCGCCCCACCACAGCGCGAGGAGGAGCCCCCAATAGGTGCCGATCAGCGTCGGCATCGCGGTGCCCGACAGGTTCGGGTTCGGATCCACGCCCCACAGCTCCGCGACAGACTGGGTCGCCGTCAAGTACATGAACGCGAGACCGCCTCCGAACACGGCAACTCGCATGCCCCAGGTCCGACGACCCCGACGGACCCCGTTGGCCGCGTCCGTGCGCACAACCCAAGCCATGGTGGCGACGACGAAGACGAGCTCGAGCGTGATCGCGAGGTACGGCGCAGTTCCATACAGAGCGGTCGCCACGGACGGTGTGTCCGGCCCGAATACGTGGTGGTCGAACCCCCCGAGAAAGTCGACCAGGCCGTGCACCACCACCAACACGGCGCCGGCCTGGCCCGGCTTCCACGAGCCAAAGAGGCCCCGACCCGCCAGCAACGTCACAAGCGCCCAGACCGGCAGCGGGAGCAGGTCGTGGCTGTACGTCATGTTGGCATCCAGGGTCTGGAGGGTCATCACCATGAAGTTGTCGGGGGCCGTCGGCTCGAGTCCCAAGTAGTGGAAGGCCAGCCACAGGAGATCCGGCAGCTGAGAGGCGACCAGGTAGAACCCGATATGGCCTGAGGGGACCCTCTGTCGGGCCAGAATGGCTGTCGTGAAGTGACCTGCGAGCATCTCGTTCTCCTGCGCACGGATTTTCGTACCGAGCGGTACCAAAACATTTGATGCACGCAGTGGATGGTGTCAAGGTCTTTCGTACCGTAAGGTACGAAAACATGGCGACTGGTGAAAAGCGAGCGCGAGGGCGGCCGCGCTCCGTCAACCGGGGCGCCGCCGTCGAGGTCGCGATGGACCAGTACTGGCGGCGGGGCTTGTCCTCGGTCTCGCTCAACGAGATGTGCCGTCTCGCGGGGATCTCCAAGCCCGCCCTGTACCGCGAGTTTGGGGGCGAGGACGGTCTTCAAGCCGCCGCCCTCGATGCCTACCGTGAAGTCGTGGTCGTCCCGATGCTCCAGGCGCTGTTCGTCGAACGACCTTTTGCGGCGACGCTCGACGGAGCGATCGTGGCATTGACGTCGGACCGAGGAACGCCATCCGGTTGTCTGTTCACGCGAATGAGAATCGACCGCTCGAAGCTTGGGCCCCTGGCGGCGGACAGGGTTCGTCAGCTCGAGCAGGAGCAACTCGACGCGTTCGCGCGCTGGTATCGCAGTGGCCTCGAGCGTGGCGAGGCCAACCCCGAACACTCAGCGGAGCTTGCGGCGCGATGTGTCGATACCCAGCTCGCCGCGGTACTCGTGCAGATGGGGCTCGGCCTCGACCCCGAGAGTGTTCGGCAGCAGGCCCGGGTCGCATTGAGCCCCATGGTGGCCCCTTCGCGCTGAGCAACCGGCCTTCACTCCTGAGGATCAAATTTGCACCCCTGCGGTCCAGATTCGCTCCGCGCGCCGCGGGCCGCGATGGCCTAGCTTGAGGGGAGGCTCTGAGGGTCGCCCGTGCGACCGGAGGGGCGATTCCAGAGCATGAAGTCCAGCATCGACGAAACGAAACGCCGACGTCGCGCCGTGACGATCGTGACCCTCTATCCCGTCGTCGTGCTCCTCGTCAGCGTGGCGTTGAACGTCTTTGCGTTTGGTGTGAAGCCCAACGTGGTCGGGTTGCCCTCCGTCGAGGCGATGCGCGCGCTCGCTATCGCAGCCGGTCTGCTTGCACTCAACCACACGTGGCTGATGACGGCGACCGAACTGACGCGGGGGCGATTCAAGATGCACGCGACCCCGGAGGAGTGGGCCGAGGCCGGCACGAGCCCCGACGATGCTCCGCGGGAAGGCGTCCGAGAACTCGAGCGGCACCACAACGCACACCGCAACACCACGGAGAACACGGTCCACTTCGGGTTGCTGGCGGTCGTCTTCTCGCTCGCCTCGCCAACGCCCGCAGCAGCCCAAGCTTGGATCATCGGTTTTGCCGTCGCTCGATTGGGCTACACGTATAGCTATCTACGAGGCCACGATGGCACGCGCGGGCTGTTCATGACGCTGGGCCTTCTCGCGATGTACGGCATGGCGAGCTCCCTCGTGCTGAGCCTGTTTTGGTGAGGCGATGTGAGGCTCTCACCCTTTTGGCCAATGCCGCTGTGCATGCCCAAGCGCCACGTCGGCGAGCAGTGGGCGATCGAGTGCGCGGTAGGCCTGGGCCATGAGACGCAGCACCGCCCGGGCTGAGACCGCATCCCCCTGATGGTTGTTCGCGAAGAACTCCCGGAGCACCCTCAGGCTCGTTGCCGGGTGGCCTTGCATGAGTGCGCGGGTCGCTGCGCGCTCCACCGGGGCAAGAGCTGCGTAGTATCCAACATCCACCATGGGTCGGTCACCAAACGCCTCCTTCGGCGCCAAGACCCCGACACCATCGCTCGTCGTCACGTACCGCCACCCCTCGGGGACGACGGGCTCGACCGCAGGCCAAGCGGGATCGAACACGGCCGCTCCGGACCGACCCGGGCCCAGCAACGCCCCCCTCTCATCGTCCGTTGCCCCCAATGCTCGGACCCCACTCCGGGTGCTCATCGGGTTGAGCGCGGCGAACGGATACGGTTGCAACTCGGCGGCGTAGACGAGGAAGCCGTAGTGAATGCCATCGACCCCAGGCGAGCCGAAGACGAACAACTCGGGCGGCGTACATGGGTAGCTATGCGGCTCGCAATCCGGCCAAACGGGACGCTGTGCGAAGCCAGCGAGGTCGAACCCAAGGCCACCGTACGACAGGTAGTCGGTGTCGTTGACAAAGCCCTCCCGGGTCGCGTGAACGAACGCGGTCTGGGCGAGGTCGACAAGAACACGGGGCGGCTTCACGCCGTACGCATCCGCCAAGCAGGCCGCCACATCGAGATCCATCGGCGGCTCGTCGCTCATCCCGAAAGGCTACCTCACCCCTGGGCGCGCTCCTACGCGCCCGAGATGCGACCGAGGGAACCCGGTACCAGCGCGGGCGGCCCCTAGCCCGAGCACACGAGTTCGGCGGGGTACCCCTCGTCATCGATACACTCGGCGCCCGCGTACTCACAGCCCCCTTCGTCATCCAGGGGGATTGGCTGCACGGGACCGTCCGCGCATCGGCAGGCGCACTCGTTGGTAAGGTCGTGCTCGCCGGGGTACGACAAGTCATGTTCGGCGAACGCGTCGTCGGGGCTCGCACCGCACCCGCAGTCTTGCGCACCGCACCCGGTCGCAAGGAGCGCGAGCACGAGGCCAACGGCGGCTCCGAGCGAGATCCGAAACGGTCGCATGGCTCTCCCAGTTTAGACCCGCGCAGGACGCACGCAACCGATAGCATCGAGTCAGGAGTTTCGATGACACGCGCCTTCCCCCTCCTCGTCTTGAGCCTTGCCCTCGTCGCATGTGCGGGTCGTCAGCCGGAATGGCGTATCGAGTCCCCGCCCGAGCCGGTCACGCAGCCCGCCGAGCCCGAAGCCAACCCGGTGGATCCGGTGGCGCTTGGCGATGCGCGTTGGGCAGAACGAACCGACCCCCAGAACGTCCGGGAGGCCATCGCCCATTGGGAGGGTGTGGTCGCGACCGAACCCAGCCATGCCGAGGTGCTGGTGAAGCTGACCCACGCGTACTACTTCCTCGCCGACGGGTACCTTCGCCACGACGAGGACGCATACCTCGACGCCCTCGAAGCTGGGCTGCACTGGGGCGAGCAAGCCATGGTGGCGTCATCGCCAGAGTTCGCGGCGGCAATGGCAGCGGACGCGAAGTACCCCGATGCGGTCGCGCAAGTCGGGGAACAGGGCGTCCCCGCGATGTTCTGGTACGCGACCGCACTGGGGAAGTGGGCCAAGAAGCAGGGGTTCGCGGTGATGCTGCGGCACAAAGACAACATCAAGGTCACGATGGAGCGAGTCCTGACGCTCGACCCCACATTCCTGGGAGGCGCACCGCACACCTACTTCGGAGTGTTCTACGCAGTCGCGCCCGCGATTGCCGGGGGCGACCTCGACAAATCGCGCGAGCATTTCGAGGCGGCGCTCGAGATCTCGCCTGATGTCCTTTCCACGAGAGTCCTGTGGGCAGCCGAGCTCGCGGTGAAGACCCAGGACGAAGCGACGTTTGACCGACTGCTCGACGAGGTTCTCAAAGCCGATGCAGATGCGATTCCAAGAATCGCCGCCGAGAACCGGGTGGAGCAACAGAAAGCTCGCGAACTCCAAGCCCGACGCGACGAGTTCTTTTAGCAGCTCGTCGTCGGCCTGGCCCCCTCGTCGATCGGTGACAGAGGGAGCCTGGCCTCAGCGGCGTTCTAGAAATCCGCGTCGTCGAACTGGGTGATCGACTCGTGGTTCGCACCCAGCAGTGCGAAGTGTCCCTCGATCTCGGGGAGTACCCGGTCGAAGAAGTGACGCGTGACCCCGAGCTTGGACCGCTGGTTGTCGGTCTTTGCGGTCACGGCGTGGTTGGCCTGCGTGAGCAGCGAGAACCCGCAGACCACCAGGCCAAATGCGCTGAGGTAGGTCGAGGCCGACGCCCCCATGACCTCCGGGTCGTCAGAGGCCCGCTTGCCCAGTGCCATCGTGGCCGCATCCAGGGCCGACAGCGTCTCCCCGAGCTTGGTCGCGAAGGGCGCGGTGGCCTCGTTGGCCTTGGCGGTGTCGATGGCCGCGCGGACCCGCTTGCCAAACACCTGGTACAGCCGGCCATTGCTCAGGCCGAGTTTGCGCCCAACCAAGTCCAGCGCTTGGATGTGGTTGGTGCCCTCGTAGATCATCGCGATGCGAAGGTCTCGGAGGTACTGCTCGATCTCGCCGTCGACCGTGTAGCCCATGCCGCCACACACCTGCATGCAGTCGGACACGTTCTTGAAGCCGCGCTCGGTGCCGTACGCCTTCATGATCGGAATCATGAGCGCGACCAGGTCGTCCGACTCTTGACGGGTGGCTTCGTCGGGGTGGTCGGTGGAGATGTCGATGTTGGCGGAGATGAACACCGACAGGCCTCGCAGGGCCTCGGTGGTGGACTTGACGTCCAGCAGCATCCGGCGCACGTCAGGGTGCACGAGGATGGTGTCGGCGGCCTGACCCGCCTCGCGCTTGCCCATCGCCATGGCACGGCTCTGACGGCGCTCCTTGGCGAAGTCGAGTGCGGCTTGGTACGCGATCTCGCCCAGCGAGATGCCCTCGACCCCGGTGAAGAGGCGAGCGGCGTTCATCATGATGAACATCGTGCGCATGCCCTTGTGGGGCTCACCGACCAACCAGCCCTCGGCCTCCTCCAGCGCCATGACGCAGGTAGGGGAGCCGTGGATGCCCATCTTGTGCTCGAGACCGGCGCACGAGATGCCGTTGCGACTCCCGTCGGCCAGGAACTTCGGCACGATGAAGGTGCTGATGCCCTTGATGCCCGCAGGGGCGCCGGGCAGACGGGCGAGCACCAGGTGGATGATGTTCTCGGAGAGCTCGTGCTCGCCCCAGGTGATCCAGATCTTCGACCCGGACAGCTTGAAGTGATCCTCGAACGCTTCGGCCTTGGTGCCCAACAGACCGAGGTCCGTCCCGCTGTGCGCCTCGGTCAGACACATCGTCCCGGTCCACTCGCCCGCGGCGAGCTTGGGGAGATACATCTCTTTTTGCTCGTCCGAGCCGAACGCCTCGAGCGCCTCGATGAGACCGTTGGTCAGGCCCGGGCACATCGACAGGGACTTGTTCCCCGACATCAGCATCTCCTTGGCCAGCGTCCCCAACGAGATCGGTGCGCCACCGCCACCATGCTCGACGTCCGCGGTCAGGCCGTAGAAGCCGTTCTCGGCCAGGGCCTGGTGTCCCGCTTCGTATCCGCTCGCGATCGTCACCGCCCCGGTCTTGGGATCCCATTTGGTCCCTTCTGTGTCCCCGGTTCGGTTCGAGGGAAGCAGAATCTCTGAGGCGAGCGTGCCTGTCTGCTCGAGGAACATCCGAGCGGTCTCGAAATCGAAAGCCTCGAACCGGTCGAGTTTCGCCACGGCTTCGTAACCGAAGGCGGCGAGCTGAAACATCATGTCGTCGATGGGCGCGGTGTAGTGCTGCATGACTTCTTGGGCGCTCTGGGTCGCCTGGACCCTGGACGCGCCGACAGTGTCGTCGACGAGAGACGATTGGCCAAGGGCGAGCGCCAAGGGGCCGAGGACCCCCAAGAACAGCGCTTTGGAGGTCCTCAGTCGATATCGAGGCTGTAGCTGACCACCATGTCCGCGCCGTCGAACGCCGGGAACGTCGTGTCCCAGATCGCTCGACGCGCGCAAGGACGGATCCCCGTGTGATCCAACCCAGCGGTGGGCTCGACATTCACGCCCCGCACCTGACCATCCGGTGCCACCTCGAAGCTCAGCTCGATCGAGCCCGGCTCCAGCGCCCGGTCGTCGTAACACGCGGACACGCTCACACATGCCAGCACCTCCGCGGTGGCGCGATCGAGATGCTGGAGCAGCGCCTCGTTGTGGATGGTGGCCTCTCCAGCGTCCATGTTGGTCAGGCGGGTGCGTTTGGCATCCAGACTGGGGATGTCCGAGTCGTCGACGGGCGTGTACGGCGGGACCTCACCGTCCTCGTAGGGGCACTCGCCGAAGTGCGGCAGCTCGACCCAGTGTGTGTCTTCGTCCTCAACGCGCTCGAGCATCATCTCCGGCTCCCCTTCGTCCCGCTCGATCGTGGCGATGGCGTGACCGTGGGCGACGTGCCGAGGGGGCGCGGCGGGCTTGGCTGTGGCGCATGCGCACGCCAAGAGCGACACGGCAAGGTGAAAGGGCGTTCTCAACACAACCGTTGGGGATCGCAGGGGCGAAGCCATGCCTGACCTTAGCGACATGGACCGGAGATGGGGCGCTTTGTGCAGGAGCTGCATCCGGTCCCATCCCGCTCGAGATCTGGGCCGCATGGTGCGGTTCCGCTCCGGGTCCGGACGTTGGAAAGAGAACGTCAACGCAGGGCCCCCGCGTTCGCGATACGCTGGAGCACCCAAGCGTATGAGCGCCGAAGAAGGCACACCCGAGAAGGACGCCCCCTCCCCCGCCGCGACCCCTGGGCCCGACGACGCCCTCCGGTCCGTGGTGTTACCCGTCCTGCAGGTCGCCTGCCTCTCGAAGACACCCGTCGCGTTGATGGCAGCCCACATGTCCCTGTCGTGTACCGGTCGTTTTCGTTCGGCCTCCAGCGACGGCGTGGTCGTCGAGCTCCCGAACCCACCCGATGGCACGCTGCTTGGAAGCAGCGCGGCGGTGACGTTTCCCTCAGGCGGTGGAACGAAGGGGTTCGCCTCGGAAGTCATCGGAGTCGACAAGACACCCGAAGGGGAGACGCTCGCGACCCTCGCGCTTCCCGAGCAACTCACCGCAGCGACCCGACGCTCTGCGGTTCGGGTTCCCGTGCCACCCGACACGCTCGTCGCTGCGGTCGTCCAGGGCGATGGCGTCCGCGGAAACGTCGTCCCCATCGACATCAGCCTCACGGGAATCCTCGTCGAGTTGGACGCCTTGCGTGCCCAACGGGTCTCCGTCGGCGCCCACCTCTCGTTGCGTATCGCCTTGGGCTCGCTCGAACTGCTGTTGCAGTGTGAAGTCCGGCGCAAGGATGGACGCCGCATGGGCCTGCTGATCATCACCGACGGCCCTCCGCCGAAACGGATGGCCAAGATCATGTGGAGACTCCAACAGGACCGCCTCCCCCACACACGGTAGCGACCCCACAGAGCAGCCGAGTCAGCGCTGCGCTTCGTACAGCCCGCGTGGCCAGTACCGGACCGGGCTGATGCCGTCCGCGGCGATCAACTCGGTCGCGATCCGGTCGTAGTCGTAGCAGTTGAGTTCATAGCGGTTGCCCCACGGGTCGGCGAAGTCGAACGCCCAACAAAGATCGAAGTCGATGACCTCATCGGGGGCCAGCGGTTCGCCTGACGCTCCGCGGATGCCCCCAGGCAGCGCGCGGGTGAACACCATGAACATCTCCGCGTCGACGCTGAAGGCGACCCCCGTCTCCTGGCTGATCATCGGGTGCCGCTGCGACGCCTCGAACAGCGCAAGCATCGTCTTGCCACCATCCGCAGTGATCTGCAGGGGTCCCCCTTCGAACCCAGTGGCCCAGAAGTCGAAGCGTTCGACGGGCTCGAAACCGAGGTGCTCGGCGTACCACGCGGCCGCTTTGGCCCGGTCAGGGACACGAATGTGCACATGGTCGAGTCGTCCCACGCGGAACCTCGGACTCGCGGTCTTCTCCTCGGTCACAGACCCAGACTAAAGCACCGCTCCCGCCCTGTCGCGGCCGTCCGCGTCGGAGCGTGTCCCCGCAGGGCCAAGACGGCCTATTCTAACCGCGGGCCGATGCCGCAAACCGAGCAGCCACTGCGCGACCACGACCTGCGGCGAATCCGAACACGGGCGGAGCGAACACGACTCGCGGTCCGTCGCAGCATCGCCCTGGCCATCGCAACCCACCTTGCCACGGCCGCATTCCTGCTCTCCACGCCCACCGACTTCTCGCAACCGGGCAAGGCCGCGCTCGGCCTGTTTGTGGTCACGCTGTTGGGCGCGCCCCTGTGGCTCTTCGCCGTGGATGCGCGCCGAACCCGAGCAGGACTTCTCGCGGCGGAGGACCTGCGCAAAACGACCCGGCTGTACGGACCTCTCGCGAGGACTGTGGGTCGGCAGGGGGCCATCGTGGAACACGTCACCTTCGGCCTTTGGCCCGCGGCACGGACAACGCTGCTGCCCGGAGGAATGGTCGACGTCGAATACCTCGGTCAGCCTGCGACGCACGTGCCGCTGCGATCGGTCTTGCGAATCAACGGTCACGACAACCCGTACTTCGACACCGTGGTCCGTGCGGGGCCACCGGGTCCATAGCGTCGCGCGGCGGCTGGCTCGGCAGGGCAGAGCCAACCTCCCCGACAAACGGTAGACTCGCCGACGTGCTGCTGCCCCATCGCATTCCCCGGTTCGCCGCGCTGGCGCTTGCGGTGCTCACCCTGGCGAGTGGGTGCGACAAGCCGTCCACCTCGCCACTCGACCTCGGCAGCGGGACAGCGTCGGACGAGAGCGGAACCGTCAACGTCGAGATGACGCTGCTCGACCGACCCGGCAACGAATCCGAACTGAGCTTCCGGCTCGTGGCCGTCGGGACCGAGGAGATGGACAAGCTCGCGCTGGACGTCGCGGTCGACGAGATGTTCGTGGTCGACGGGGTCGCCCAATGGTCAGGCTTTGTCCCGCCCCGCCAGCCCCAGTCCCACCGAGTCGTCGTCAAGCCGGTCGACGGCGCGAGCGCTCCGCGTGTGCGGGTGAAGGTCAGCCGCTTTCGCGACAGCCAGGTCTTGATGCTGCGCGAGGTCAACTTCAGCCCCGATGGCACACACATTCCCGAGTGACCACGCCCAGCGGGTTCCCACGCGAGCATGACGACTCCGATTCTGTACAGCTTCCGTCGGTGCCCGTACGCGATGCGGGCCCGCTTGGCGCTCGCCGTGGCCAACGTCCGTTGCGAGCTCCGAGAGATCCTTCTGCGAGACAAGCCTGCGGCCATGCTCGAGGCATCGCCCAAGGGAACCGTGCCGGTCCTGGTCCTGCCCGACCGCGTCCTCGACGAGAGCATCGACGTCATGCAGTGGGCGCTGGCGTGCCGCGACCCCGACTCGTGGAACGACAGCCCGCCGGACGAGACGCGCGTATTGTTGCGAGACAACGACGGCCCGTTCAAACACCACCTCGATCGCTACAAGTACGCGTCGCGGGACGACTCCATCGACCCTCGCCAGGAGCGAGACCGCGCCTCCGCGTACATTGCCAAGCTCGAAGCCCGTCTGACCCACGCGAGGTACCTAATGGGCGACGCCCCGCGCCTCGTCGACGCGGCCCTCTTCCCGTTCGTCCGACAGTTCGCGGGTGTCGACAGGGCCCAGTGGCAGCAGGCTCCCTTCCCCAGCACCCGCCGCTGGCTGGAAGCATGGTGCGCCTCTGCGCTGTTCGCTCGCTGCATGCACAAGTCGCCTCCATGGCAGCCCGGCGACGAGCCCGTCTTCTTCCCGCCCCCGGCCTAGCAGGGCTTGCGGTACACGGTGGCGAGCCACGGCTGCTCAGCACGCGGACGACCCGGCGGGCGGAAGTAGTGCTCGAGTTCGACAAAGCCGCAGGCTGTCACCAAGTCCTGCCATCGCGAATGATCGTGGTAGCTGCCGTAGCGAGCCCCATTGAACCCCTCTCGGTTGTCCCCACGCGGGTTGGAGGCGAACAGCACGCCGTCGGGCCGCAGCGTCGCCCACAACTGTGAGAGGACCCGGGGCAGCTCCTGCGCGGGCACATGAAACAGCGACGCGTTGGCGAACACCCCGTCGAACCCGCCGTCCGGCAGCGAGAGCTGCAGGAAATCTTGGTGCAGCACCTCGCAGCCAGAGTGGCGCCGAGCCATCTCGCAGAAGCGCGCCGCGCCGTCCAGTCCGACGGGATCGTGTCCCGCGGCTGCGAACGCCATGAGGTCGCGGCCGGGACCGCAGCCGAAGTCGAGAATCCGTGCGGGGCCCTCGGTTCGCAAATGTCTGAGCAGCGCGTCGCGATTCTGGCTCACGTCATGGTCCCGGGTGCCTTCCCAGAACGCATCGGCCCGATCCTCGTAGTGCCCGAGGGTCGACTCGGTCAGCTCCGCGAGCGCATCGCGGTCCAGCGGCGGCTGTGTCGACGTCATCGACTTCGAGTGTGCCGAAGTTGCGCCCAGACCGCGAGCACCCCATGCGTCTGCTAGAGCCCCGACCACACGAGCGCCGCGTGGCCCACATGCAGCCCAAGGAACGCGGCGACGGGACCGAGGTACAGCCACCAGATCCACCGTGCGTTCACCCAGGAGTCCTGGCAGATCAACGCGACACCGATGAGCCACAGCGCCGGGGTCCACGCCGGCGCCGTGAACCCAAGGGCGCTGCCCGCCCACGCCCCGTCGGGCCAAATCGCCAGCAGAACGTAGCTGGCCAGGTACAGGGCCAGGCCGATCGAGTACAGCCCCCAGCCGAGGCGCTGCACCCGACTCGATGCCCCGACGAGAAGCGCCCCTGGCGTCGCGAACACCAGTACGCGAAACACGTTCTCCGACAAGCTCAACCAGGTGGGGATGCCCGCGCCGAAGTTTTCGGGCGCGTAGGCCGGCGGCAGCGCGCTCCACAGAGCCAGGCTGATGCCAAGCGGCACGAGAACCAGCCACCCACCGTTGCGGGAGAGTGCTTCACGGGGAAGACGCGCCACCGACGAACTCCTCAGGAGCGCGGGGGCACTCCCCACGGTGGACCGGAGACGTGTTCATGGGAGCACGTACCGCAACCAGGTGTTCCGGGCCTCACCGTTCTCGGAACGGGTCTCGAATCCACCCACGGCGACGTTGCCATCGCCGTCCACCGCCACCCCGTGCGCGACATCGGAGAGGAACCCCGGAGAGTTGTACTCGGTCGCCCACGGGTAGACCTCGTTGCCGTCCGCGTCGTAACGGCGGAGCCAGATGTTGTCGGACTGGGAGTCCTCGAACGTCGACCCCGCGACGACGATTTCGTCGGCGGCCGCGACCGTGACAGCCTGTGCACGATCTCGGCCGCCACTGGGGCCATTGAAGGTCTGCGTCCACAGCTCGGTGCCGTCCGGGTCGTACTTGCGAATCCAGGCGTTGTCGCTCTCCCCGGCCACGGCCTCAAAGCCTGCGACCACGACATTGCCACCGCCATCGAACGCGACCCCTTCCCCAGCGTCGTTGGTCCCGCCCGAGCCCGCATGCGTCCGAGCCCACAGTTCCGTCCCCGACGCGTTGTACTTGGCAACCCAGATGTCTTCCGCGCCCCCACCGGTCGAGACGAACCCGGTCGCGACCAAGTTGCCCGCGGCATCGAACGCGACCCCGTGGCCCTCATCGTCCCCGCCCGCCGGACCCGACTCGACCACGGTCCACAACGTTGCGCCCCCGGGCGTGTACTTGCGGACGAAGATCTCCGTGTCCGAGGATTGGGTGACGTAGCCGACGACGCCGAGGTTGCCCGCCGCATCGATGGCAATTCCGCGGCCCTCGTCCGCCTCGTCGTCGGACCCGTTGTGCGTCCGCGTGAAGCCGGGCGTGCCATCGGACGCGTATCGCCGCACCCAGATATCCCGGTTGTCGGTCAGCGTGAAGACCGAACCAACCACGAACACGTCGTCGTTCGGCGCGACCGCGACCCCATAACCCAGGTCTGAGGTCACGCCATGAAACGTCCGCGTCCAGGACTCCGCCCCCGTTGCGTCGTACTTGCGGACCCAGATGTCGTCACCGTTGCCGTTGTCGGGCAGCGTCACGCCTGCGACCACGGGGTTGCCAGCGCTGTCGAATGCCACCCCATAGATCAGGTCGTTGGAGTCTCCACTCCCGTTGAAGGTCTCGGTCCACTGCCCCCATGTGAGGCAGTCGTCGTTGCACACGTCGCCAGGCGTGCCCGGACCATCGTCACAGACCTCGTTGATCTCCGGGTTCCAGAACCCATCCCCACAATCTGTGAACAGACACAGCTCGCTGCACCCATCGTTGTTGTCGTCGTTGGCGTCGTCGCACTGCTCTTCGCCCGCCAAGATGAGGCCGTCGCCGCACACCGCGGCGGTGCAGTCCGACTTGCAAGCTCGGGAGTCGCCGTTGTCCCGCCCGTCGTCGCACTCTTCATCGCCTTGCACCGATCCATCGCCGCACGCCGCGGCCTCGCACACCGAGGTGCACGCGTCGGTGTCGTCGTCGTTTCCATCGTCACAAGCCTCAACCCCCTCCTGCACGTTTCCATCGCCGCACGATGCGACGGTGCAATCGAGCAGGCACGCGGCGTTCTGCGCGTTGGCGGACCCGTCGTCGCACGCCTCCCCCTCATCGAGCACCCCATCACCACACAGCGATGCGGCGCCTGTGCTCGAGGACGACGACGAGCCGTCTGCACCCGCCGTGCCCGTCGTTGCTTCCCCGGTGCTCGTCGACGCATCCGCCCCCGTCGAAGCCGCCCCCGTCGTTCCCACCGAAGAAAGCCCGGCCTCTGGAGCGCACCCCAGCAAGACCGCGCCCATGACCCCCGCTGCAGACCTCTGGACTCGGACCCATGCCATCTGTCACAGGAGGTACCACGGGAGCCCGCGCCGTATCGGGAAGACCCGCCGGACTGCATGTTTCGTACGCGCCAAATGTGACACCCCTGTCGCATTCGCTGTCCGCCGCTGGTTCGCCCCCCGATCCGCGAGACTCAGCCCGGTCTCCTCGGATCCCGCTGCGGCTACTTCTTCTTGGCCTTCTTCTTTTTTCGTTTTTTCTTCTTGCCCGCGGTCTTGCCACCGCCCTTGGGCAGGAGGCGCGGCCGCTTCGATGCACCCCCGCGAGACGTCCCGCCCGCCCCGCCGGGGAGCTTGCTCGCCTTCTTCGGGTCCTTCTCGTCGGTGTCCGGCAACGAGTACCCAACGCAGCGTTTGTCCTCCTTGGCGCACACGAAGCGGACATGCATGTGAATCGTATGGCCTGGCTCGTGGCGAATCAGCGCGAAGTACTCCTGCGCGGAAGCTGCACCCACATCGGCCTCCGCCGCTGCACGCAGCCACGCCTGTTCCGTCCGGTTGAGGAAGATCGCCCGCACCTCACTGCCGTCGATCAACGCTTTGGCGAGGAACCAGTTGCGCTCCGCGTCGAATCCCTCTCCCGTGCTGTCCTTGACGAGACGGATGTCGATGTCCAAGCCGCTTTGGTGGGACTGGTGGCCGTAGATTCTCCCACCGCGCCGGGCGGAAAGGTCCCCCACGACGATCGGCGCCGCATCGGGGAACCGGTCGGCGTACGCATGGAACCCTCCGACCACCGAAGCGATCGTCTCTGTAGTCGCAAACGCCCGAGTCCGATCTTCGGGGAGCGTCCACGCCTCGTCTTCAGGCAACGGAACGCCCCAGATCAGCCGCCCGTCATTGGGCGGGCCGATCGATGCGCTGGCGCCCAGACTCCGCGAGTACACAACAACCGGAGTCCCAACCTCGAGCGACTTCGACAGAGGCAACTCGGGGTTGAGCTTGGTCAGCACATCACGCGGCACCGACCACACCCGGACGAGGTCTTGGAGCGTGGTCGGGTCCGTGGTGTGCCACGCGATCGTGTCGAACGACGGGACGGCGCGTTGGGTCTTCGGCGTGGCGTCTGCATCCGGCTCGGCTGGCTTCGGCGGGGCGGCTGGAGCCGGAGAGCTGTCCTCGACCTCCGAAACACTCGCGTCCGGGTCGTTGTCCTCGGAGCTCAGCACGAAGTACGCCGCCACCGCCACCGCCGCCACGACCACAAACACGACGCCTGCCAACACCGCCTCCGTCGATCCACCGCGAGGGGGACCGGGCCGCTGCGAAGGCGGCTGGGACGAGGGCGGACCCTGGGCGTTCCATTCCCACCCCGAGGAGGCGGACGTTGGGTTGGCTCGGCGCATGTTCTCGGACGGCTCTGCTGAGCTTGGACGTTGAAACTCAGCGGAGCATCAATTCGTACACGAAACCCGATCCGCCGCGGGGTCCGCGGCCTGCGCGGTCACCACATACACCGCCCTCGCCTGCACCTGCGAGGCTTGGAGCGCTCGAGCACCGTGCTCGTCGCTGCCCCCCGGGTCACGATGAGAGCGACTGGCCCGACCCGGTTTTTGCGGCCTGGCCAATCAGAACTCGAACGTCGAGCCGGGACCCGCCGTCCTGTGCGAGCAAGTCGCGGACCTCGGACAGGTGCCGCTCCTTGAACCGGGGTGCCTGTTCTTCGCTGAGCTGTTCGAGCATGCCCCGATAGCCAGCGTTGAACACGATGTCCCACCAGACATTCTCGTCGCGGAGTTCGAAGCCAAAGTCGTGCTCCACCACCTCCGCGCCGGGCAGTCCCGCCTCGTCGTACAGCCCGCCAAGGAGCTCGGGGGACCCCACACGCAACCACGGCCGCGGTCCCACCTCGAAGCCGAACTCTTCATAGAGGCGGACAAACGCGTCGCTCAACGGCGAGAACGAACCCACCGCAAACGTGGAGAGGATGACTCGCCCTCCCGACTTTGCTTGCGCGGCAAACCGCTTCAGCGTGTCGACCATCTCGGGCACGAAGAAGATCCCGAAGCTGCACGTCACCACGTCGAACCGCTCGCCGAATGCCAACCCCTCGAAGGACGACTGCACGAACTCCGTGTTGCGCAGGCCAACCGCGTCCGCCTTGCGACGGGCCTCGCCCAGCATGCCCTCCGACAAGTCCGCCCCCACGACTCGGGCCCCCGAAGCCGACCCCGCGAGCGCCAACGCCACCTTGCCGGTCCCCGTCGCCACGTCGAGCGCCTCGTCTCCATCCCCAAGCCCCGCCGCCGTCGCGATCGCCTGCGCCGTTTGGTCGAACCAGTAGCTTCCCGGGTGGTCGTACCCCGCCGCCACCGTGTCGAAGACTGCGCGGACGTTCGCCTCGATCTCGGACCGTTCCATGTCGCGAGAGATTCTCACGATTCACCAAGGACCCGGACACGTTGCAAGCCCCCGAACCGAACGTGCGACGCAGCACCACAGCCGCCCGCCTCACGGCCCTCGACGCTGCGTGCGTCCCGCCGCATCCCGAGCGGACTTCGGAGGTACCCTCTGGCGATGCGTCGCAGCCGTGTGAACCTGGTCGTCGGATGGAGTCTCGTGGCGGTGCTCGGCTGTGGGGACAGCGATGGGCCCGGGAGCGCGGAGACCGACACCGACGGCACCAGCACCACGACCGAAGCGCCAAGCACCACCACGCCTGCGACCGTCACGTCCGGGAGCACCACCGACTCCGCGAGCGGCACGAGCAGCGCGGAGACATCCACCGGCCCCACACCTTCCGACACCTCGGTCGGCGGCGAGTCCTCCTCCAGCACCGGCGACCCCGCAGCGTGTCCAGGCACCACCGTTCGCCCCGGCGAGCAAATCGGGCTGCAACTCGAGTTCGACGGCCGAACTCGCAACTACAACCTCTTCGTCCCCAGCAGCTACGACGGCTCGGAAGCCACGCCCTTAGTGTTCAACTTTCACGGGTTCGGGTCCAACGCCGCGCAGCAGGCTTTCTTCTCCGACCTCAACGTCGATGCCGAGGAGCGAGGGGTCATCGCCGTCTACCCCAATGGTGTGTCCAACTCGTGGAACGGCGGAGCGTGCTGCGGCGTCGCCACCGGGCGAGAGGTGGACGATGTTGGCTTCGTCCGGGCGCTGCTCGATGAAGTCGCCACGACCCTGTGCATCGACAGAAGCCGCGTCTACGCCACCGGCATGTCCAACGGCGGGTTCATGTCCCACCGACTCGCCTGCGAAGCCGCCGACATCATCACCGCGGTCGGTCCCGTCGCAGGACCGCTGGGCCTCCCGCCCGAGGACTGCGACCCCGTCCGCCCGATTCCCGTGATCCACTTTCACGGCACCGCCGACACCGTCGTCCCCTACCCCGGAAACCTCACCGGCTTCCCTCCCGTGGAGGAGTCGCTTCAGGGCTGGGCAGACCGCAACGGCTGCGACCCCGAGTCTTCCGTCACCTTGGAGATGGACGACGCCTCGTGCCAGACCTGGGACGGGTGTGATGCCGATGCCACCGTCACCCTGTGCACCCTCGACGGCGTCGGGCACTGCTGGCCGGGCCAGGAGTTCTGCCTCTCCGGAACCAGCTCCCTCACCGTGCGCGCCAACGAGCTCATGCTCGACCTCTTCGAGCAGCACGCGCTGCCCTAAGCCCGGGTCAACCTCACCGAACCTGCAGCACACGCGGACGCCCGCTCGCGTACCGTGGTTGTCGATGATGGCGAAGTTGAAGCAGGCATGGGGAATCGCGATCTGCGTCGGCGTGTTTGGGTGCGGCTCCGACGACACGGGCGCCGACACCGAAGACGCATCCGCGACCGAGACACCCACGACCGATGGCACCGACCCCACCGGAACGGGGTCCGGCAGCGGACCCGCATCCGCCACGTCATCCACGAGCACCACCGGCGCGCCCACGAGCGCCACCACCGGCTCAACCAGCGACCCGGGCACCACCATCGACCCCACCAACGCGAGCTCGACCGGGGATGAAACAACCGGCGGCGTGGGCCCAAACACCGACTTCGAGGAAATCGACGGCATCGTCGTGTTCGAAGCCGAGCACTACACCGAGCAGACCAACACCGAGCCCAACCGCTTGCGTTGGTACGAGATCTCGAGCGCCAGCGGAGACATCCCCGACGATCAGATCGATGGCTGCGTCGTCGACACCCCCTGCACCGCCGACAACACCCCGCTGTGCAACCTGTACTCCGAGTGTGATGGCGACGGCCTCGGCGGCGAAGGCAACGCCCTGACCGACCCCGCCGATGCCTCCAACGAGACCTACTTGGAGGTCCTCCCCGATCGCCGACGTGCCGACTCCGCCGACGAAGAACCCTCCGGTGGGTTCAGCAACACCCCCGGTGCCGTTGCCGTGCTGAGCTACCGAGTCTTCTTCAACCAGACCGGGCGGTACTACGGCTACTGCCGCGCCCGGGGGCGGGGTCCCGCCGCCAACGGCCTGCACCTGGGCATCGACGGCCAGTGGCCCAGCAACGAGCTCGGCGACAACTCCGGCATGCGCTGGCAGTTCCCCAACGGCTGGCGCTTCGTCAACCACCGTCGCGGCCAGAACCAGCACACCGGCGGCGTCGACATCGAGGGCGTGTCGCAGCAGGACGCCAACATCTGGTTCGAGGTCGACGAGCCCGGCTGGCATGACGTCCAGGTCTCCATGCGCGAAGACGGCGTCGAGATCGACAAGTTCATGTTCGTGCTCGATGCCGCCGACGCGCCCGGCGAGGACGACCTCGGTCCAGCCGAGACCCTCTACGAGAGGTAGCCGCGCCCAGGCTCGGGCGGGCGTATCTCAGCGTAGCCACGCCTCGAGTTGCGTGTAGATGTCCGGGTGGCCCAGCAGGTCGAGGTGGCTCGTCTCCGGGACCACCAGCGTGTGCTCCGCCGCAAACGCGAGCGTCTGCTGCGCGTCGCGATGTCTGCCCAGCGCGCTGTCGACCGGGACCAACCCATCCCCACCACGACCCCGCTGCCCCGCGACCGCGTAGCAGTCCACCCCCGCAGGCAGCGGCACCGGGCTGCGCCGATCCGCGCCGGGCTCAAAACGGTCGCGGCCCTCCCAGTGGGCGTCCAACACGTTGCCGTAGCGTAGGTCTGTCACGCCTGCGCTGCGGATCTTGCCGAGTCCGGCCAGCGGTGCGCTGTATGGGCTCAAGCCCAGCAGCACATCGATGCCATTGCCGCCGCGCTCCAGCGGCGCTCCGTGGTGCGGCGTCCCCAGACAAACCAGACCGCCAAGCAGCCCCCGCCACCGAAGCGGCGTGTCTTCTGCGATGCGGCAGGCACTGCGGGCGACCAGCCCTCCCATGCTGTGCCCCAGCACGACGATCCGCTCGACCCCAGTGGGCCACGCATCCACCAGCGCTTCGAGTTGAGTCGCGAGCGTCCTCCCGTTGGTCGAGATGTGCAGGCCGCTGTTGTAGACCGCATCGACCCGCGTCCACCCCAGCGCCTCCTGCAAGGCGTCCGCGTGGTCGTGCTCCTTGTATCGCCACTGCCGGTCGTTCATGCACGACCCGTGGACCGTCAGCAGGATGCTCGAGCTCGCGTCCGGCACCGCCTCCGCCATCGCCTTCAGATCCGAGACCGGAAGCGCCACCCCGCCGCGGCGCAACAGCATCGACAGCGCCAACGGATTGCCCGTGTCCTCCAGATAGTCGCCCAGCACCCCGCAGAGTCCCGACAGCAAGGCCTCCCGCGCGGGTCCAGGCGTGCTCTCTCCCAGCAACGGGCCGACCCCGGCCAGCGCCGCGTCGATGCCCGCGCCCACCACCCCGCTCACGCCGCGAATCGCCCCGTACACCGCGGCCGTCCCCACCTCGACCGGGCCCGCCAACGGCTTGCCCAACACCGCCGGCCCGCTGCCGATCGTTCGGTGCATCGCTTCCACCAACGCCGTCACACCGCGCGTCGCCTCCACCGCCAGCCGTCCCGCACCCCGAAGATCGTCCACGTGCTTTCGGGTCTTCACCATCGCGGTACCGAGGATTGCACACCGTGCGTCCGCCCGGACCCCGTCTCCGTCCGAACTCCGTGGCCGGTTACCCACGGTCGCAGCGCCACCTGCCCTGCGTCCCGAGCCCGAACGACCTCTGCTACGCTTCGCGCTGAGATGCCGCAGAACGCCGCAGAAAGGCCCGAGCCCACCGTCGCGCGCAAGGCCGCCATTGCCTACGCCGGGGCACGCGACCACAAGGGCAAGGTCGAGGTGAAGCCGATCGAAGACTTCGACCTCAATCGAACGATTTTCCAGACCTTGCAGAGCCCCGCCGCGCGCTACGTGATTCGGCACCGAGTTGGGAAGGATGTCTCCTGGCAGAGCGACGCATCCGCCGACGTTCAGGCCGCCTACGACCGCGCCACCGAGGGTCTCGAACTCCCCCCCGTTCCCGAAGCCCTCGCCAGCTTCCTCGTTCAGGAGTGCAACTTCGACGTCGAGCACGCCGACGGTTCCTTCCTCGACCACCTGTACTTTTGCTTCGAGTACACCGCCAAGTACTACCCAGCCGGAAGCCCCTTGGTCATGCTGCTGCACAGCATCCTGGGCACCGGGACCAACACCTTCGCCATGGAGGCGAACAAGATCCCGCGCCTGGAGGCCTTGCTCAGTCCTTCCGATTTCTTACAGGTCGCCGCCTTCCCCAGCCTGCTTCGCCTCCTGTACTCCGGCGAGATTCGCCACGAGCTCCGCCGGAACGTCGGTCGTCCGATCAAGGCCGTCTCCATGAGGCGCGTGATCGACAACGAGCCCCTCGAGTTGACCGGAGAGCAGTTCTGGGAGGCCATGAACTACCAGCTCATCCACCTCGTGGATTTCATGCCCGTCGCCAACTGGTCCGCCCACCGCAGCGACACCTCCTACATCCTCTTCCGCCAGGTCTTCGACCTCATGGACCGGGCCGATGCCATCGACGCCCACGTCGTCCTGCGCGAGCCCGCCGAAGGCCCCACATTTCAGGGCGAGGTCCCCTCCCTCGGCAGCTGGCTCACCACCCGAATCCCCATCGCCGTCTCCGAGAAGATGAGCGCCCGCTCCGTGCAGCGGTTCTCCGAAGTGTGCGGGCACAGCCTGCGTTATCAGATCCGCTGGGCCTGAGGGCTGCTCGACATCTCAGTGTCGGAGTTCCTCCGATCCGTCTGCCCAAGCCTCGGTCTCCTCGAGTTGTTCGATCGCCTGCTTCACGCAAGTGCGCGCCTGGACGTCTCCCGGGCAGGATTCGAGGAGTGCTGCGAGTTGGCGGCTCGCGTCGAACCGGGAGATGTCTTCGGCTCCGACCATCCAGGGCAGCACCGTCGCCAGCATGCAGCACAGGGTTCCCGCCTCCGACGGTGTCCTCGCCGAGAGGATGAAGCGCTCCACGTCCAACGCGTCCCATCCCTGAAGGCCGCGACAGGAGAGAAATGCATCGACCCTGCCCGCAAAAGATGCATACGCGTGGAAGAGCTCGGGGTCGTCGCCGTACTTCGTGCAGGCCATCTCGATGACGCCCTCGGGCGGGAGGACTTCGGGTGGGTGCTCGGGGTAGCTGTGCGTCATGCTGGTTGGGTCGGCCGTCGGATGGCGGTGTTGCATGGAAGGTGAGATCTTCTTCGAGCACGGACCCCAGGGACAGGTTTGCGGGGGTTCGTCACTTGGGCGCGTAGAGAAAGACCTGCACGCCTTCGAGCGACCCGAGGGAGTCCGTGACGCGCTCGCGTACGGTGTTCCATGGCAGTCCGCCGAGGCCGGCGCCTAGCGCTGGGGGCGGGTGATCCGGACGACGTTGTGGCTACCAACGGTGAGAGAGTCGTTCGAACCAAGGGGAATCGCTCGGTTTCTCGCGAAATGCCGGTCAGGTGTCGGCAGCCGTCGCCCGGAGGCTCGCAGAGAAAGAGTATGCGAAGTATCGCGTGCAGCAGGACCGGGAGTTCGAGAGTGACTTCGAGCGAGAGATGAAGCGGCTGAAGGGGAAGGACGAGTGATGGTTCACGCGTCGGGCTCGCGGTTCGGAAGGCTCATCCGCAGCGGCTCGGCCCCAAACCCCAGCGCCTCGTAGCACACGATCGCCTCGCGGTTGAACGATCGCACCGTCAGCTCCACGGGCTCGGTCCCAGTGCCTGGGCGTGGGCCGTCGCGGCATCCATCAGCCTCCGGGCCGCGCCGCCACACCTTCGCCGACACTGCGAGTGCGTCGATCAGCACGAACGATCGCGGCGTGACCATCGGGTGCTCGCGGCGCTCGTGCTTCGCCACGAGGTAGCCCAACGCCTCGCCGTCGGCCTCGGCGATGAGGATCTGCGCGTCGGTGTCCTCGAGGAGCGCTGGCGACACCGCGGCTCGTTCCGAGGATCGCAGCGGAGAGCGGGTTCGACTTCACGCCGCGCGCGAAGGCGGAGTGCGTAGTGAGCTACACGGGGCCCTCGCTCCATCGCGCGAACATGGCTTCGCGGACGTGCTCGTTCTCGAAGATGCCCCGGACGACCTGATGGAGTTCCCACCCCTTCCACTCGAAGGCCGCGAAGCGGACGCAAAATCTCAGGACCTCCGTCGGGGCCTGACGTAGAGAAACCCAGGCGTCTTCGGTGAGCGTGAGACGGCGCCTGTGGGTGGTTCTGGCAAGGATCTGCAGGGCGCGGGCGTGGTCCAACGCCGCGAGGAGTTCTTCGGACGTCGGATCGTCGAACGCTCGCGAGAGGGAGCCCGCGAGCGTCACAAAGACCTCCTGCGTCTCGTTGCACAGCACCTCAAAGCTGGGGGCGCTCGGTACGAAGGTCTCGAGTTCGTGTCGGACCTTGCCCAACGGGGCCGCGCGCAGGTGGCCGAGAATGTCGCCGATGATCGCGGGGTCGAGCGGCCGGACCAGGTGTTGAACAGCGCGGTCGATGGCGACAGGGCTGAGGCTGGGTTGGAGTGTGGAGCGGAGACGAGGCTCGTCGGTGCAAAGCGGCCTGTCGAAGCGTTGGCCGAGGAGCTGTTGCAGTAGCGCGCGCGCCTGCTCGCCATCGCGAGCGTCGATGTCTCCGCCGACGGCCGCGACCCCGGGAAAACGACACTCGGCCAGAAGACCGAGCGCGACCATGAGCACGTGGAACGGATGGCCCTGGGTCTTGCGCGCAAACACGGTGGCCGGCCACGAATCGTCGTCGCCGAAGTGACACAGTACGTGGGCGTGCGGCGCCGCGCGGCCAGAGGGGACGCGGCTGGGCCGGAGGTGCTGGGGAATCTCGAACGACTCCGCCGTGCGTTTGGAGGCTCGATCGCCTGCGATGCGAATGCAGGGAACGCCGCCGCGCGCTTGAAGCACCTCGTTGGTGTAGGCGGGGATCTCGACCCCCCCGACCTCGAGCATGCCCAGCGACAGCGCGCCTGGTGGATACGCCCGGGTGGTGACGAGCGCTTCGTCGAAGTATGCCGTCCATGCCTCGGGGTCGATCCGACTGTGTTCGACCCAGAGGTTCACGTGCACGCCCATCGGCAGGACCTTGGAAGGTTGCGGAGGGTGGGACAAGGTTGCGGGCGACCGAGGGACAGGTCTCCGGGTCGTGTGGATTGAATCGCTCCCGCCTGGTCGCTCTGCTCCGACGCTTCGACACGCTCCTCGAGCTTCAACCTGTCCCCGAAGCGCCTCGCCGATTGTGGCGTCATCGCGGAGGCCGATAGGCTGCTCGTCGGCATGCAGTACGACCGCAGAGTCATCGGCTACCACGCTTGCTCGAAAGAGGTTGCCGACCGCCTGCTACTCGAAGGTGAGGGGTTCAAGCACAGCAAGAACTCGTGGGATTGGCTTGGCCATGGCATCTACTTCTGGGAGTTCGGCTTGCAAAGGGCCCATGATTGGGCGCGGGAGAGGTGGGGCTCCCAGGAGGGACCTAAGTTCGCGGTGGTTGGAGCGATTATCCAGCTCGGGAACTGCCTCGACCTTCTCGACACGGATCACACGCGCCGGCTCGCCGAGATTGCGACTGTCCTTCAGGAGAGGGGCGATGAGTTCCCGCAGAACCGGGACAAGAGGCGCGACCTGGACTGCTTCTTGGTGAACAGCTTTTGCGACCAGATGGAGGAGGTGGAGGGCGCCGCGTTCCACACCGTGCGAGGTCTGTTTCAAGAGGGGAGGCCCGTTGCGCCCGGCTCCGAGATTCTCGGGGAGAATCACATCCAGATCGTCGTTCGAAGGCCAGAAGCGCTCATCGGGCTGTTCCGGCCGTCACTCGAGACGAGCAACGACCCGGTGGAACCCGCGCAACTTGCACAGGCAGGGCAAGCTCGTCATGGTTAAGCTGATGTCGGAGCCAAGCACGAAGAGGGTCATCGTGGACCCCTCGGTTCGCGAAGCGGAGCGCGTCTTCCAGCGCATGCTCGAACGGCTCAAGAATACCTCTCGGGAAGACCATCTCGCGGCAGAGATCCGGCGCGGCCGGAGGAACGAAGACGGTTCTCCAAAGCTACCGGAAGAGCCGCCGTATCTTTCGGGCGGGTGACGGTCTTCTGATTCGCGGGGACCGGGTACGGTTCTCCGCCGACCGACTCTTGATCTGCGACGGAGTCGCAGTTCGCAGCGCGTTGAGTCGCGCAACTACGCGACGGCTTTCGCGAGCTTCGCCAGCGCATCCACCCCGCCGGGAGGCTCGCAGAGGAGGTGTATGCGAAGTACCGCGTGCAGCAGGACCGGGAGTTCGAGAGTGACTTCGAGCGAGAGGTGAAGCGGCTGGAGGGGAAGGACGAGTGACGGGCGGGCGCCGGAGTCCCTGCCCCCGCGGTGGGCACGTCGGCGAAGGCATGGTGCTCGGCTCCTATTCGACCGTCGTCGCCAGCTCCGCGCAGCGGCAGAACGCGTTCGCGAGCTGCATCTGCCTGGGCGTCCGGCAGTCGGGTTCGAACAAGCGCGGGCTTGCGACGAGGATACAGGCGCAGCGAGCCCTCGATGTGGCCACGTTGAGCCGGTGGAGGCTGAACAGGAACTCCATCCCCCGCGGCGCCTCGTCGGGGGATGAGGTCGCCATGGAGTAGATGACGACGGGTGCCTCTTGGCCCTGGAACTTGTCGACGGTTCCGATCTTGGCGCCCGGCAGCCGCTCGCCGAGGAGGCCAACGTGGGCATTGTAGGGGGCGACGATCAGGATGTCGGCGGCGGTGAGCTTGGCTTCGACACCGTCCTGATTCCGCCAGGAGACATCGCCAGAGAGGAGTCCCTCGTAGATCTCGGCGACGGCTTCGACCTCTTCGCTGGAGCTGTTGCGGTTGCCGTCGTGCGCAACGGCGACGGTCCACAGGCCTGCACCGGCGAAGGGGGTGTCGCCGAGGAGGGCTTGTTGGGCGAGCTCGGGGCGCGAGGTGAGGCGGCCTTCGTAAGACAGCTCGGAGGTGAGCTGGCAGATAGAGGGGTGCAGGCGGTAGGTCTCGGCCAGGAACAAGCCGCGGTCGGCGGCGATGGTCTGCTTGCCGCGCAGGAGGTGCTCGAGGGCGGAGACGTCGGTGCCCTCGGGGTGAGTGCCCTGGAGGGGTTGCTCGAGCTGTTGGGGGTCGCCGAGGAGGACGACGCTGTGGGCGGCCTGGGAGACGGCGAGGACGTTCGCGAGGGACATCTGCCCGGCCTCGTCGACGAAGAGGACGTCGAGGGACTCGGCGGCGGCCTCCCGGGACCAGAGCCATGCGGTGCCCGCGGCAACATCGACAGTGCCGTCGGCGAGCGCGGCGTCCAGGTCCTGGTTCTTCGCGGTCTCGCGGATCGGCTGGCCTTCGTCCTTGGCGGCCTTGCCCTTGACCTTCTGAAGACAGCGAATCGAGAGACCCTCCTGTGCAGCGGCCTCGACGACGGCCTCGAGCAGGTTTCGGATCACCTTGTGCCCGCCAGCGGTGATGCCGACCTTCTTCCCGGCGCGGACGAGTTCGCAGATCATGCGGGCCCCGGTGAAGGTCTTGCCGGCGCCGGGAGGGCCTTGGATGGCGAGGACGCCACCGTCGAGTTCCAGGGCAAGGCGGCGAGCGGCTTCGAGCGCGGTCTCGCCCGTGCGCTGGAGGGCAGCGCCGGGTTGGGCAGGCCCCAAGCATCGAGGCACGAGACCCAACAGGAGGTCCCGCCCTGCTCTGAGCGGGCCGTGCGCGTTGACCCCGTGGGCAGCGACCCACTCGCCGAGGCGGAAGAGGGAGTCCGACAGGACGGTGGTTCCGACGGTGGAGTGTGCGAAAGCGGCGCTCGGGTGGAGGTCGGCCGTGTCCCCACGCTTCTTGATGTCGACGGTTCGACCGGTCAGATCGATGCCGACCACTTTTCCGAACTTGGCGTCGACCCCGGTGTGGAGCTCGTCCTCGTCTCGCACGGCGGTGTCCTGCGACGGAAACCGGTAGCGGTGGATGGGACACTTCGCCGTCCCACCCGCGGGCTCGACGAACTCGAGCCCCGCAACCCCTGCCCTCTCATCCATGAGTTCTTCTTCGTCCAACTCGGCCAGGCGGAAGTACTCCCACCACGGGACCTTGCCCTCGCGGCGGTGCCAACCCAGCATGTGGGCCAGCAGCCAGCGCGCGTGTTCCTCCTCCGAACGCTCCTCGCGGTCGACGGGAACGTCTCGCAGCAGCTGCTGCATGAGGGCAAGCACCTGCTGCTGGCGCTCGTCGACCTCCTCACTCGGCTCGGCGTCGCGAGGCACGGGACGCGGGACGTCCTCCCCACCCTCCACGAGGCCCGCGCGCAGACCCTCGAGCCAATCGCGCAGCCGCAGGGTGGAGACGCAGTCGTCGCGGTTGTAGGCCTGCACGGCGACGCGGACGGGTTGGGGGACGACGTCGACCTGGTGCAGCTCGAGGGTGCGCTCGAAGGCGCGTAGGTTCATGGAGGCTTCGCGCAGCTCGATCTGGCGCTGATAGCCGAAGAACTGCTCGAGGTCCTTGATGGAGTAGCGCTCGACGCTGGCGCGCAGGGCTTGCTTGGTGATGGAGTAGAGGTCGACGAAGACGCCAGCGCGGAGCATGCGATCGACCTCATCCTCGCGGGTGGCGTAGCGGCCCATGAGGCGCTTGATGGCGCCGGGCTCGTAGGGGGCGTAGTGGTAGACGTGAAGGTCGGGGAACCGCCGCCAGCGGTCCATGATCTCGTCGACGAAGGCCTCGAACATGTCGCGTTCTTGGGCGCCATCGAGTGCCCAGCGCTGGTGGTACTCGGGCGCGTGGTCATCGCTGGCGACGACCCGTCCGAAGAGGTACTCGAGGCCTCCGGTTCCGACGAAGGCGCTTAACCAGGCAACGATCCCGACGACTTCGGAGGCAGCGAGACGTCCACGAGGTCCTTCGAGACGTCTCTCCAGGCCGCCAGGAGCACGGACGCGAAATTGGCATCGCGAATCAACGCGCCGACTTCAAGGTTCCGATCATCACGGCCACGGTTCGAGAAGTTTGCGGATCCAACGAGGACGGACTCGTCGTCTACGACGATGCACTTCGCGTGCATGCTGCACAGTGCTCTTCCCTTGTCGGTGCGCGACGCGGAAGGCACGTAGTACTGAACCCGCGCGCCGAGTTCCCGGACCTGCGGACACGACCGTACGAACTCTGCGATCGACTTCTGAACGATCTCGTCCGTCGACATCGAGGGGTCCTTGACGCCAGAGCAATCGATGACGATGCGGATTTTTAAGGCTGGAGCCCCGTTCTCGGGCTGACGGTTCACCCGTTCGCGGAGCGGCTCGAACAACTCCGCTGCGCGGTAGAAGCTGTAGCCAGCGATGAACACGCTCGTTTTCGCGGCTCGAAATAGCTCTTCGATGACGTGCCGGGTCGCTCGTGCGCCGCTGCGGCCACCTGTGGGTCCGCTCCAAACCAACTCAGGTGTGTTGTTCCCGTAGCGGCGCTCCAGACGGAACACGGGCCGCGGTGCGACTCCGGCGGGTGGCTGCGTGGTCTCGATGCGACCCCGCTCGGAGAGAACGGCCTCGAGCATGCCTGCGAGGATCCAAGCGGGCTGGCCGAGAAAATCGACGAGCGCGACGCGGAGCTGCTCGTCGACGACGTGCGCTTCGGTGACGCGGGCACGGGCCGGCAACGCGGTGAAGAGCTGCCAAGCCGCCTCGAGCACCTCAGGGGTGACGGTGCGCAGGGAGAACTTGTCTTGCGTCATCGGGTCAGCCGCGGACGGGGTCGAAGAAGGCGAGTTGTTCGGCCTTGGGCTCACCCAAGATCGGGACGACGAGCGCACGGTCGAGATACTGATTTGCGCGCTCACACGAACACTCGGCGATGAAGAGGCAGCCATGGCACGCAGCCCCGAGCAGGGAGCGCCCGGGGATGCCGCTGGAGGGACTGTGCCGTGCGCACACGGGGTCGTGCGAGCACAGGTTGGCCCGTCGCAAGGCTTCTGTGAGGTGGAACTCGATGCGCCGGCCTTGTTCGACGAGTCCACCCAGCGTGCCCTCGCTGCCGGCGCTTCCGGTCGACAGCAGAATCCCGGCCATCGGAGCCTTGGTGTCCGAACCGCGCAGGCTGCAGTAGATCCGCTCGCGGATCGCCGACGCCGCATAGCCGCACGTCAGCGCGAGCTGTGTGATCAAGAGGTGGGAAAGCGTGTGCAGCAGATAGAAGCGGGCGCCGGGAAAGTCGATCCCCTGTTCGGCGGCTTTCGGGAACCGAGCGAAAAACCCGGTCCGGAGCTTGGCTTCTCTCTCCAGCACCGCCTCCCGCTGCTCCCAGGCCTCGAGCCGGTCGATGTCCAGCTCCACGAACACGCCCTCGCCGCGGATCTCTGAGGCGGGAAGCCAATCGCTGGCGGCCGAGACCGATGCGATCGCGGACCCAAGGTTGAACTCGCCGTAGATGTCCTGGGACTTGGACTCCAGGCGCGTGAAGCCCATGAGCACCCGGACCTCTCGGAGGCGCTTGAGCAGGACGAGGTCGTGAACCCCCTGCGGCAGCGGGCAGGTGCCGGGAGCGGGACGCTCGGCGTAGTAGTCGCGCTGCTCCCC
This sequence comes from Nannocystales bacterium, assembly GCA_050633305.1. Lineage (GTDB taxonomy): Bacteria > Myxococcota_A > Polyangia > Nannocystales > Nannocystaceae > CAJXVA01. The sequence goes on along the minus strand of JBOEGF010000036.1, from coordinate 17,399 downwards.
GTAGCTGTCGAACTTGCTCCCCGGCCGCTCGGGGCCCGCGGTGAGGATCGTGGCGTATTCCGTCGCTCGAACGGGTCCAGAGTCCACGTCGGCGTCGCGTTCGGTGCGGAAGGTCTGCAGGCGCTCCCAGAGCTCGGCATCGGAGAGTTTGGCGATGCAGGCGGGAGCGTCATCGCTGATGCACGGAAGCATCTCGCGCATCAGCTCAACCTTCGCTTGCGAGTCGAGCTTGCGAAGCTGCTTGGCCTCGTACTGGTCGAAGAACGCCTTGACGTCCTCCTTCAGCCCGCTGTGCACCGGGATCGACAGCGCGCTTTCGACAAGGGAGAAGTAGCCGTTGCTCGCAGTTCGCAGCAACAACCGCTGGTCCTCGGTGCACTCCTCGCGGACGTTGTTGTCGCCAACGCCGTAGCCCAGCCACGGACGCTTGCCTTTACAGCCAGGTAGCGCCTTCTCGCCCCTGGCTTGAGCCATCGAACGACGCTCGCCGCAGCCATCGCACCGCACGAAGACGTCGCTGAGGTCGCCGCTGCCGCTGTCGGTGAGGCGCAGCTCAGGCGCGGCACAAATGCTGCCCTTCTCCTTGTGCACGAACCAATTCCACGGAAAGTCGTCGAGGTGGCCGTTCTTGCAGGCCATGACGAAACGGACCGGAACGAGCTTGCTGTCCTTCTTCGCGCTCACGCAGCGGTGGACCCGGCGTCCACTGCGGTGCTCGGTATCCCGCTTGTGCAACAGCTGTCCGCACCCCCGCTGCGGGCACACGAACCAGCTAGGAAACTCCACGGCCCCGATGCCGCATCCACGGTGGGGGTCTTCGTCGGCGTTGACGGGCGGCGCTCGAAACGGCAACCCCTTGGACAGCTTGAGGCCCCGCTTGCGCAGGTTCTGGGCCAGCCGGTCGTGCTCGATGCCGTAGCCCGAAGCTCCGTTGTAGTGCCAGTGCTCGAGGCCAGGGATCAGGACGGCGTCCGCGACCAGGTCGACGAGGGCACCGGGCCCGTACGTGGTGATCATCTGGCTCTGCCGCAGTTCGCCGTCGGGGCGCGGCTTGCCGCCCTTGCCTCCAGTCTTGCTTGCTCGTGCCATGGCTTCAGTCGTTCTTCTTCGGTTGGCGGCGGACCCAAAGCGCAATACTCGGCTCCACGTCGCGCATGGAGGTCGGCGCGACGAAGGGGTAGCGATTGTCGGTGTAGGAGATCTTCTCGTCGTCGGGCGCCGAGGCGTCTTGCTCGGGCGTCCGCATCAACGCTTTGGCGTTGGCGGCAGTCCGCTCATACGGCGAGTAGCAGTAGCGTCCCTTGGAGCCCGCACTGTCGACGGTGGGGTCGATGATGTTTCGCCACTTGTCCCCGATGGTCTTGGCCCGGGTGACGACGGCATGTTCCATCGACATCGCGGGGTCCTCGGTCTGGGCGGCGGCGCGCGTGGCAAGCACATCCGCCACCGAGGGCATGGCGCGACCGAGTGCCTCGGTCTCCTCGGCACCCCGCGGCGCGGCGAGCTTGGGCTCTCGGGTATGCCGGACCATGCCGACGACGACCGACGCGAGTCCGCGATCGAGCGCAGGCAGGGAGAACGGGGTAACGCTCTGCGCCTCGACGTAGCGGTAGAAGCTCTCGTGATACGCGACGAAGTGCTCGTAGTGCGAGCGGTCGCGAGGCTTGTGCAGGTTGTAGACGGTGACCACGAGCCCGGGGCGCTTGTCGTCCCGGCCCACGCGGCTGCTGGCCTGAATGTACTCGCTTGTGGTCTTGGGCTGGCCGGCCATGACCATGATGCCGAGCCGGTCGATGTCAACGCCGACCGCGATCATGTTGCTGGCGAGGGCGACGTCGACGGGGGTGAGGGCGTCGCGGTCCTTCTTCGTCTCGCCATCGGTGAGGAAGCCGGTCTCGAGGCGGGCCTTGTTGCGGCTGATGTTGGAGGTTCGCTCTCGGCTGGTCAGCTCGACAGGCTCGCCGATCTCTCGGTTGGCGAACCACAGATGCGGGGCCCGGTGGTCCAGCGGGATCCGCTCGTCGAGCTTGCCGGCGCGGGAGTGGACCTCGTCATCGACGAGACGGCGCATGCCGCCCAGCTCGCGGAGGCTGTTGAAGTAGCCGACGACGGTCTTGTAGGGGTCGGCGGACTTGGGGTCCTGCTTGAACAGTGCCTCGCCTGAACCGAGCAAGGCGAGGTAGGTGGTGAGCAGGTTCCGCTTCATGGAGCGGCCCGCAGCAGCGACGCCGACGTACATGCGCTCGTTGGCATCAGCGTCGCGCTCGGCGAAGAAGGTCTGCCAGGCATCGACGCCCTGGGGCGGGAAGAGCTTGGTCTGCTCGGCGTTGTCGCGACCGTACAGCGCCCGGACCTGCTCGCTCGCCCGGCGAACGGTGGCGGTCGCGGCGATAATCTTGGGTCCGGTGCGATGCTCTGGATCCCCGAGTTCGCACAGGGACTCGACGAGCGTCTCGAAGAGGCCGACCATGGTGCCGAGCGGGCCGGAGATCAGGTGCAGCTCGTCCTGCACGATCAGCTCGGGGGGCCTCAGGCCATCGGGCAGAAGCTCGGCCCCCTTGCCGGGGCGGACGTGGTTCTCGCCGTCCCCACCGCCCCAGTAGCGGCGGTGCTCGCCGACCTGGTCAGTGTAGCTGTGTACACGACCGAAGAGCTTTCCGGCCTGGCCGCGGTGGGTGAGCATGGCGAACTTGTCGACGGTCGCGACGACGAAGCAGGGCAGCTCGTCGTAGATGTGCTCGTCGACAAAGAGGACGGGAAGCTCGCCGACCTTCTTGCCGGCCTCGCCGCGACCCGAGCTGGAGAACTCGCAGTCCCGGTTGGCGCAGACAACGACGGTCCGCGTGGGAGCGGCCTTGCCGTGCGGGAGGGTGGCCATGAGCCGGCCCTTGATCTCGGTCTCGCACCAAGGGCACTTGACCAGCGGGAACGGGGATCCGCGCGACTCCGCGGTGTTGCCTTTGAAAGCCTCGATCGCCTTCTTGGCCTCCTTGAGATAGTTCGGAGAGCCGGAGCGGCCGACCCACAGACCAATGGAGTACCGCTCCTTGCCGAGCTGGTCGGGGTGCTCTCGCCGGATCAGCTCGAGGCTACAGACGAGGGCAGAGGCGCGCTCGAGCTGGTCGAGGGTGAGCAGCCGCAGGGTGTAGCGCAGCAGTACGGTGACCCCGAGACCTCCGTCCTCGCGGGTCTGCCCTCGCATCCGGCGAAGCAGCAGGGTCATCGCGATGACTCCGAGGTAGGCCTCGGTCTTGCCCCCGCCGGTGGGGAAGAAGAGCAGCTCGACGTCGCGGCGGTCCTTGTGGGACGGGTCGGAGACGCCGCGAATGTTGAGCAGGAGGAAGGCGAGCTGGAAAAGGCGCCACGTGGGCCGGGGGACCTTGATCCGGCGCTTGGCGACCTCGGCCATGGCGCGGTTGGCCCAGGCGAAGGCCTGACGAAGCTCAGGGTCTTCCTTCAGCAGATCGATGCCGGCCTGGATGCGCTCGAGCGCGGTCTGGGCTCTGCGAACGAGCTCGGCTTGGGTCTGGCAATGCCCGGGCTCCTCGAGGGGGATCTTGGCCTGGTTGTGGATCCAGGCGGCATAGGCGGCCGGGAGGGTGCCGAGGGCCTTGTCGACGCCCTCGGGGGAGTCGATGTCGGCGAGGCTGAACATGTCGACGTCGACGCCGAGGTCGTCGGTGTTGATCGGCTTGACGCGGGCGACGCGGGTTCGCGGGAACCACTCGATCTTGGCACCGAGGGCGGGGTTGGTCTTGGGGTGCGGTCGCTTGGAGGGGTCGACGCAGATCGGCTCGGCGGCGATGCCGTGCCCGACGACCCACTCGACCTCGTCACGAAACTGAACGTCGACCATCCGGTCGTCGAAGTCCTGGGACCGGCTGAAGTGGGCGTCGGGCCGAGGAAGCAGGCCCCCGCTGGCGCGCAGGCTGAGGTCGAGCTGGAAGAGGCTCTGTGCGTTGAGCTCGCGGGAGTAGCCCCGGCCGTCCTGCTCGCGGTCAGCCATGATGGTGCGACCGTTGACGAGGAAGACGGCGAGCGCCCGTGCGGCCTGGCCGGGCTTGCCGATGCGCAGCTTGTCGGCGACGGCGGGCTCGAGCCGCTCGACGCGGTACTCGATCTTGACGCCCGGAGCGCCCGGGACATTGAACTTCTCGAGCGTGCCGTTCTTTGCCTTGCTGAGATCGAGGGTGACGCCTTTGGCCTGCCTCGCTACGCGCTCCCAGAGGTCTCGAGCGAGCCCCTTACCAGTGAAGGCACGCTTGTCGGGGATCCGCCGCGCAGCACACAGCTTCTCGACGTCCTGCTTCTTGTTGTGCAGGACGTACTCGCCCCACGCGAGGTCGAGGACGACGGTGTCCGGGCCGGAGCTGGGGGCATCGGGGAGTAGGACGCTCAGACCGATGGCGCTGGGCAGGATGGGCCGCTGCTTGGCGGCCGGCTCGGGGTTGTCCTCGCCCTGAGGCTCATCGCCGGCACCCAGCTCTTCATCTTCGTCACCGGCGGCAGCGGTGTCGTGGTTGAGCTCGCCTTCGGGGACGAGGAAGCCGGTGAGATACCACCGCATGGGCGGCTTCACGAGGACCTCCTCGCCCGTCTCGGGGGCGTAGGGGCCGATGAGGTCGGCACGCAGCGCGCCAAGGAGATGGGACCGCTGAGAGGTGTTCGGCTTCATGGCGCGGCGTAGATGTTGATACCACGGGGTGTGGTCGGTCAGCCCCAATGAGGCGGCTCAATCGAGGCTACAAACGCGGTCCTCGAACCGGGTCAAAATCGCGGCGGTCAGGTAACGGTTAGCGCGGGCCATCTCGTAGGCGAGTGCAACGGCTTGTGCGGCCGGGATTCCGGCCGCCTCGACGAGTTGTGCGAGCAGCTCGAGACCCCAGAGCACGTCGACGCCATCCTCGGCGCACACCCGTCGCAGCCGGCCGTCGTTGGTGACACAGGTCCAGCCGTGTATCCGCGCGAGGATGAGGCACTGCTGGTCCTGGTAGCTCAGGCCACGCTTCGCGGTGGCAGCTTCGGCCAAGACCTCGAACTCTGGGTGGATGACTCGAAGGCCTGCGTCTTGGGCGGTGCTGGAATCGAGCCCGTGAACTTCGGCGAGTACGCCCTGCGCGACGTTCAGCTGTCCGACGTGCCGACAGAGCAAAGCGACGACGCTGGGGTCGGCATGCCAGAAGTCGATGAGCACACACGCATCGACGATCAACAGAGCGCGTGTCACAGGCTCAGTCGATCCAGGAGTTCCGCAACTCTCGCATGTCGAGGAGACTCAGGCCGAGGATCTCGGCGCCCCGGCCGAGCGAGATGTTCTCGGTTTCGAGGGCCTTGCGGACGAGTCCACAGAGTCGGTCTTCCTGGAAGTCGTCGCCGAGGAAGCGGGCGGGTTCATCGGCGGCCCGGGAGATCGGGGGTCCGGTGAAGGCATCGGCGGTGAGGGCCTCGGGCTCGGTGGTCGTTGGCGCTTCGTGTCCGAATCGCGCCCGATAGGCATCTCGAAAACTGGTCCAGATGGCGTCCTTCTCCGCTCGGGGCAGCCCCAGAGTGACGCGGTAGACGACGGTCTGCCAGCTCACCTTGAAAATCCGCTTGAGCTTGAAGACCCGGTCGACGAGGCCGAGCCCGCGAGCCTCGTCCCACTCGGTCTGAAACAGGTCCTGGGGCATAATGAAGAAACTGGCGAAGAGGTCGGCCTCTCTCTCTTCCTCGAGGTTCTCGTCGGCGCGCTCGACGTCGTAGGCGGTGGGATGCAGAAGCAGGTGAGCGAGTTCGTGCGCGGCGGAGAAGATCCAGCGCTCGACGGTAATGCGCTCCCAAACATTGATGACGACCGCGGGGCCACCGTCTTGCGGGCCTACGGAGAGTCCGAAGAAGCCATCGGTGGCGACGGGCACGGTCAGCAGCTTGACGCCGTTGTCCTCGAGCAGACCGCACATATCCCGAATGAGCTGGCCGTCGAGGCCGAGGTCCTTGCGGACCTCCTGGGCTGCGTACTCGGCGAGACCTTGGCCACTGCGTGTAGACCTCTGAAGCTTCTTGGCGAGCCCTGCGAGCTTCCAGTCCGCGGTCGACTCAAGGGCTTGCTCGACTTCCTGATAGCCGTCGAGCCAACGGCCGACCTCGGCGAGAATGTTCTCGCGCTTCGCCAGCTGACGGTCGGCTCTGAACCGGACGTGGTGAAGTTCGCGAACGGGCGCAAGGAGATGCGGAATGGCGACGCCGAGGGCATCGGCGAGACTCTGAAGGGTGTCAGGACGCGGGGTCGACTTGCCGGTTTCGAGGTCTCGGTAGCCGACGCGCGACAGGCCGGCGCGCTCCGCGAGTGCGCTCTGGCTCAAGCCCTGCGCGGTACGGAACCGCCGCAGATTGGCCGCGAGGTGGTGTGTGGGGAGCACGATCTCAACTTATCACATTGACGATTTCGTCGCACGTGACAAGCTGACAAGAAGGGGCCGGCGCTGGATGGCGGTGGGCTGTTGGGCAATTCGAGGATGGCCGAGGAGAGATCGAGGTGATCAGCATGATTGCAGAGTTCATGAAGGGGCGATTCCAGGCCGTCACCGGCTTTCGCGACGGGCAGCAGTGGGACGAAGCACGGTCCACGCTCGCAGAGATCGAGGAGCACGCGCAGGATCTCGAGCTCGAGGCTCTGGAGATCTTTGAACTCTGGGTCGAGATCCACCGACATCTCGTGGAGGCCGCTCGGCTGCGCGCGACCTTTCAAGACGAGCCTGAGCTCGCGAGGCTCGGCAAGGCCCGCTACGGTCTCGAAAAGCTGCTGGCCCTGGAGCTCGCCCTGGACTCGGAGGCACGCTTGCGGGTCGAGTACATGCACGCCGACATCGCGTGCGCGGAGCTAACAGTCGGCCTCCGAGTACAGGGGTTCGACGCCGGTCTAAGGGCCGAGCTCGTTCAGAAGCGGAAGACGCTCTTCGGGACGGCGATGAAGCTTGCCCAGGAGCTTGGCATTCGCCGCCTCCGCCGTGAGGAGCGGTTCGGACGCTTCCCGTACTGGATGCAGCAGATGATTAGCCGATCCCACCTCGCGACGGCAATCAGCCTCATAGGCGACAATGGCGCCTTGCTGCACGAGCCGACGACTCTCGTCGCCGTCATGGGAGGCCTCGTCGCTCAGGACGGCGACCCGAAGGTCTGGCTGAAACCGTTGTTCGAGGAAGAGGAGTTCATCGACTCATTCCGAGAGAGCACTCGCGCCGCTCGCGACAGCCTGCTCGCGAAGCCAGAAGCGGCGGAGCTGCACGCGTGGATGAAGACGCGCTGGGATGCCGGCCTTTCCGCGCACCGCTACGAGGAGCTCATGACTCAGCTGCAGCGAGATGTGGGTCTCGGTCTGGTGGAGTGCCTGCCCGATTTCCTCGCCTTTGAGACCGCCATCCAACCGGAGCACCGTTGCAGAGCGTGCGCGAGCCTGATCGGAAAGCTCGCGGAACGCGCCTACAGGCCTGTGCTTCAGGTGTTGGCATCGCTCACCAAGGAGAGCGTGGAGGCCAGGAAGTCCGTCGGAAAGCTCATCGGCACGCTGCAGGACATGTGGAGGGATGAGGGACCGCTCAGCCTCCTCGATCCCGATGTCGCAACGATCCGGAACGCCGAATCCCACGCGCGCACAGTCCACGCGGCGTGGGGATCGAGCGTCACATTCGAGAACACGAACAGAGTTCTCGGGCCGATGTCTGGTAAAGAGCTCGAGCGGAAGCTCGAGTCTCTGTTGGACCGCATCACGGCGGTCCACTTGTTCGCCTGCTACGTCGGCCACCCTGATGACCCGCGCTCGCTCGGTCGTGCCGTGCGTCATGGGACACACGTGGAGGTCACGCTCCAGCAGTGATCTTCGCGACGAGTTCCGCCACGACATCTAGCTGCACTCGTGGCATGAGCGGAAGCGCACCGACGGCCGAGACGACCACGGATCCCATCGGTTCTTTCCCGGGGTTGCGTGGGTGCGCGGGAACGTCGAAGCGAAGCAGGACCGGTTGGACGGTACCATCGAGCGCTGTGCACCGACTCAAGCCGGCCGCAGCGAAAACGAGAACGGATTCACGCGGTCTCCCGACCGAACCCGAAAGAAGTATCGCCCCGCTGGAAGCGTGGTCGGCACGCCGACGTAGGGATAGACGACATCCGGAGGGACCCCGTTCGGGCCTTCGCAGGTGGTTCGACAAGTGAACCCGTGGACGAACGCGTTGTCCTCCTCGAAGATGAACGACGTCTCCTGGTCGAGCTCGAGGGCGAACACCGCCTCGGGGTACCAGTGGCTGTCCCCGGAAAGTTCGGCCCCGATGAGTGTTTCATCCCCGCACGCTGCGGTCTGGGCCGCGGTGAACCCGAAGGGCAGCTCGACGGTGGGAACGACGGAGGCGTCGCATTGCCACTGACGGAACCCGCAAGGCCGCTCGTCCGCGGTTTCGTCGAAGGTCTCGTAGAGACTGTCCCCGAAGGCCTCGAGATAAGCGTCCTCGATCTCATCGGGCGGCCCGTCGCGAGGTGCGCGTTGATAAGCACGGCGAACGGCCTCGATACCGTATCGCCGCTCGAGCGCCGCAACCATCTGCGCGGCTCCGACGTAGTACGTACCGGTATCGGGCTGAAACTCCTCCGCAGGCAAAAAGGCGAAGTCCTCGGGGTGCTCCTGGGCGAACGCATCGAACCAGATCTCGGCGGTCCGGCTGGCGCCGAGCCCCTCCGCAACCCCCTCGGCCAGCGCGGGTGCGGAGACCCCGTCCTCCGTCCACGTTACAAGGTGGACGAGTTCATGCTGCAGGCTCGATCCTGCGCCAACCCAAGCGAACTCAGCAGAGAGGGAGCGTCCCGCCGCGTCACCCGGGGTGGCGCGGAGCTCGATTGTGAAGGGCTCCTGTGGGCCGGACCAGCGTTCGCCGGTCCAGTAGGTCCCGATACTCCGGGCATAGCGGTCGAGGAAGTCGGAGGTCCCGCCGCACAGCTCGACGCCCTCGTCGGAGTAGGCCGTGACGAACGCTCCGTTCCACGTAGACGTGGCGGACGAGGGTTGGCAGCCCAGGAGCGCCGCCGCGGCCGCCGCGAGACCAAGCGTTCGTCGCCGAGGCACGGCTACAGGCTCGGTCGACTGACTGCGGAGGTCAAGTCGAAGGTTGTCGATGCGAACTCGCCGCCCATCGCGTCCTTTCCCTCGCCCCGCAGCCAGAGCGTACCGGTAGACTTTGTCGTGTCGAGGTCGAGTTCACCGATCACCCGGGTGAACTGTCCAAGCCCGTCCGCTCCCAAGCCGATGTAGCCCCCGCCGGGTGTCCCGGTCGAGAGATGCTTTTGCTCAAAGTTGAGATCAGCTGCGATCGTCGTTCCCGACCGTGCGAGGAACTCGAAGCTCCCCGAGCACCCGCTCGCATCGCAGGCGAAGGACACGGGAGCCGTCGTCGTGCGGTTGAAGCTCAGCTGCGCGAAGCTGACCTCGTACTCCCCGAACACGGGCACGGACCCGAGCGTGATAGCGAGGTGCTGCAAGTCGAGCAGACAGGCTTGCTGACGTCCGCGCTCCTCGCAGTCGTAGACCGAGAATGCCACATCCCCGGCAAACTCGAGCGACTGCGGGACGCCGTTGACGTTGACGGTTGCATGGCTTCCGGTCTGATCAGATGTGAACGTCCCTTCGTGCGTGGGGGGCGTGAGCGTCGTGGGCCAAGGCTCAGAATGAACAGGACTGGAGGGATCACACGCTCCTTCGTCCTGGTCGACACGAGCTTCCACGGCAAAGCACCCATTGAACGGAGGATGCACGTCGGTGGGCGCGAAAGCATCCCAACTCCCCGAGAGCCCAGGCCCGTCGAAAGGGTAGCCGCCAGGCCCATTGGGGCACTTGAGTTCACAGGCGCCGATCATCTCCTCCAGGTTGAGCGAGCCGTCACCGTTGCCGTCAAACTGCGGGGAAGCCGGGTCGACACACATCGTCCGAGGATGCGGATAGGCCACTCCTGACGCGGTTGGGAAGTTGGTGTCGATCAAATGATAGCCACAGTCGAGCCATACCCCGGGACCGTCGTTCTGGTTGTCCTGTCCGGTGCTGTCACCGCCGGCGCCGCCGGAGTCGGTCTCGCCCTCGGGCTCGTCGAAGGTTCCACAGGCTGAGCCGAGGATAGCCACCGCCAAAGCGAGGGCACACTGTCGTCCGATTCTCTTCTTCGTCATCGTGATTGCTTCCTACGTTGGTGTTTCGATGAAGCGCATCCGGCTTCGAACCCACAATCGACGTTCCGTCGTGGAACTGTCGCGCGCGGCACCGCTCGACAGACACCTGTCCCAAGGCGTCGCAACCGCTTGCGGACAAGGCAGGATTCGGCACCAGCCCGGCTGGACGAGCTGTCGCAGGGACCAGAAGTTCAAGCGCCCGACGGGTTGGATCGAGGCAGAACGGGCGAGGTCTCATCCCTTGTGATGAGCTTCCCGATGATGCGAGCGATGTCGTTGTCACCGCCGGGGCTGAGCGGAACAGCGCCCACGCCGGAAGGATCGAGCGGAAGCTCGTCTACGGAGTTGGCCACGGCGCCGCTCATGGCGAAGAACCGCAGGTCGGTCCCGGGATAGAGAACCCAGGCTGAGCGCACGGCTGGGAGGGCGTCTCGGTAGGCGTGCATCTTGTACAGGTCGGCTCGCTTGAAGACGCCGCGGTTCTCCTCGTCGGTGTCGGCGATGTCGGGGATGTCGGGGGCGATCCGGCGGACCTTGAACTTGGCGTCGAAGACGTGGTCCTCGTGGCCGGAGTCTCTGGGCACGCGCAGGACGATGTCGGGGCGCAGCAAGACGGAGTAGGAGCGGTTCGCCCCGGTGCGGGAGTGGCTGAGGTTGTAGAAGAGCTCGACGTCGCCGTCCCAGGCCACGCGGAGGCCGCGGCCGAGGTGGGCGGCGAGGTCGCCGACGGTGGCGGTCTCGGCGAGGATGGGCGGTCGGCCGAGGGCGATGGTGACCTGGCGCTGGACTTCGAAGAAGCACCACATCTCGTAGAGCTCGGCGATGTCCTTGATCTCGAGGAGGTGCTGGGTTGCCTCGTCGTCCATCGGGAGGAGGCGGGCGCTTTGGCGCAGGCGGATGTAGCTGCGGAAGACCTCGCGGTAGCCTCGGCCGCGCTGGAGGACCTGGGACTCGGCGGGGAGGCGAGGCATCTGGGAGACTTCGCGCCACAGGGGGTGTTTGCGGACGGGGGCGAGGGTCCGGGTCATGCGGTCGCTGTCGGCGAGCAGGCGGTCGCGGAAGTGGCCTGGCTTCATGTGGAGGGCCAGGTCGCGGACGCGCTCGATGATCGACTCAGCCTCGACCAGGAAGGCCTTCACGAAGCGGTTCTCGGGGACGTCGAGCATGTCCTGGGCGCGGGTCTCTTCGAGTTGCTCGGGGAGATGGCCTCGCAGCGAGCGGGCGAATGCGGGGGCGCGGCCGGGAGGGGCGCGGTGGAGGGCGGCGCGCGGGGTGACGGCAGCCAGGAGTGCGCGTGGCTCGATGCTCCAAAGCGCCCCCAAGGGAGACCACTGGGTGACGCGGCGGAGCCTTCGGTGGGGACGGGAGAGGATCAGGCGCAGGGCGACGGCGAGGCGGTCGTCGGGGAGCGCGGCGGGGCTGAGCAGATATCGAAGGTAGGCGAAGGCGTGGTAGAGGACGCGGTGCGCGGCGGGGCCACGGTGCTGCAGTGCTCGCTCGGCTCCGGTGGAGGCGGCGAAGGGCAAGATGGCGAGGCGGCCGGCGATCTCGCCGAGCATGCGATCGAAGTCGGACTCGCCCCACTTGTCGGAGTGCACGGACAAGCGCCCGAGGGGACCGCCATCGAATCCGCCGACGGCGTTGCCGAAGCGCAAGAGCAGCGCAGGGCCGACGCGCTCGCAGAACAGGGGCAGCTCGTTCTCGACGGCGGCGACGAGTTCGGCATCGCCCTGGACGAGCCAGGGGACTTCGGCGGACAGTCGCGTTGCGCCACAGGGGCTGCGCTCGGGCGGGTCTCCGGTGCGATGCGAGGTGATGGACAGCGCCATGGGCGGCCTACTCGATGAACGAGACGAAGCCGATCTGGCGGACGCGCCGGAGCATGCGCCAGAGCTTGGCCGCCGCTCGCGGCAGGCGTGGGGGCGCCCTGCCCTCGCCGTTGGCGACGAGCTGACCGTCGGCGAGGTCCCAGTCGGCACCGCTGTCGCGTTGGTCGCCGGTGGCCTCGACATCGACGGCGAAGGCGAGCAGTCGCTCGAGGATCTCCTCGACCTCCTGTTGGGTGCCGTGGAGCTTGGGGAGGACCTTGGCGACAAGGGCGACATCGAAGGCGTCCCACAGGACTGGTGCGCCCTCGCCGGCCTGGGTGCGGGCGAGACCGACGAAGCGGGCGATCTCGATGGCGACGCGGTAGCCGAAGTGTCGGTGCTCGGTCTGCAGGCGGGCGTTGAGGCCCAGGAGGGCACGGTGCAGGGCGCCGCCCAGGAGCTCGCGGAAGGAGCCGTAGTCGGAGGGGGTGGGCTTGCCGCGGACGTCGAGGGCGCCGGCGAAGCGCTTGAGGCTGAGGGGGCTGGGGTCTTGGTCGGCGTCGTCGCTGTCGCTGGCGCCGAGGCCGTGCAGATTGACGTCGTTGAACTCGAGCACGAAGGCTCGGTCGAGCACCTTGGGGCTGAACATGTAGGTGGTCTCGTCGACGTTGACGGTGCCGGTGATGAAGAGGTTGGGAGGAATGGTGATGTGCAGGGGGACGGGGTCTCCGTCCTCGGAGGCACCGGCGGCGACGAGGGGGTCGTCGTGCAGATGGATGGGTTCGCCGGACTCGAGGCAGGAGAGGAAGTCGGAGAAGTAGTGCTCGACCCGGGCGAGGTTCATCTCGTCGAGGATGGCGAAGAACGGGAGCGAGGGCCGACGGGCGCGCTGGGCCTGGCGGTACTCGTCGGCGGCGGCGACCAAGAGCCGCAGGAAGGGGGTGGGTTGGTACTCGCGGGTGATCGGGTTGTAGTAGCCGAGCAAGCCGCGGTTGTCGGTCCAGTCGGGGCGGACGGCGACGACGCAGGTGCTGGCGGGGATGGGGGGTGGCGAGGAGGTGGGCATGTCCGTCCCCACGCGCGAGAGTCAAAGGGACTCCCACTGTCTTTCACAGAACTGGGCTACGGCGGTCGCGGGTTTCCCCTTCCAAAAGCAGGAAGGGGCGTGCACCCTAGTGCTCAGACGTGGCAGATCTTCATATGGCAGGCAGCCGGCTGGCTGCGAACGCGAGAACCTGGCGCACGCGTCGAAGTCAACACCCATTCCGGGTTTGTGTGGTCGAACCGCGCAAGTACGCTCCCGGGACACATGAGGAGATCTTCTACAGCGTGTTTGGCCTCATCGTCGGCGGGAAGTCAACCTTCGCAACGCCGGGTGATAGGTCCGGCCCGGAACCATCGCCGCGACCACCCGACTTGACCACCTTTCCCGAGGCCTTCCTCCCGGCATCGGCTCTTTTGAAGTTCGCAAGCTCCCGCGCGGTACAAGCGCTCGAAGGGTGCCTTCAGACCGGACTCAGGCCAGATGACCAGGGAGCGTCGCACCTTTTCACGAAGCGTAGCGCTCTCGAGCTAGTCGCGGCGACCACCGCGTTTTCGCCAGACGACAACTCTATTGTCAAGGAGTGGTTAGAGGGACTTGTTGACGAAGCCCATGTGAACCTCGCCATTGCAATGGCCTACGACTCAGACCAACAAGCTCTGAAGCTGTGTCTCTTCCCTAAGAGTATCAGATCCAAATATGAAAGGGGCAGCCTCCCGGAGACGTACATGGAAGAAGGCGAAATATTAACCGTAGTCAACCTCGAGCCTTCGAGAGCGGCCACAACTACAATTTCGGTGCAACCCGTAGTGTGTTCCGACACACTCATCGGGGAATCCGACCGGGGTCTTCCCAACCCAGTACGATGCATCTCCAGCGACCATTGCACGATAACACCCACGCCCCAGGCGATCGATATTGTCTCGGTTTCCGCATGCACGCCGCAACTCGTGGGAGCGGGAAAGGTCACTGCTTCAACCAGGTGGAAGCAAGCTTTCCGGGAGGCCTTCGCCAGCGCAGCCTTCACGGAGCCATTTCGCCGACACAAGCACGCAGTGTTCGTCCTGTCGAACTTCGGAGAAGTCGCAAATGCTCCAGCGGGGTTATCCGGAGCATTCATCCCCGCAAAGCTCTCTGGAACACCGAGCGGAGAACTGAACTTCGACTTCTACGGTCGGGAAGGGTCGCAGCAGGACAACGCGTGGTTCGACCGCTCACAACCGAACGAAGTAGCAGCGCATCTGGTGCAAATGCCTCGAGGCCCGGAAGAAGCTGTCGTATCCACCCTTTCCTTTACACTTCATCGTCTGCCGAGAGACATTTCCGGGCACGACAGTGCGCTCACCGCCGCGAGCTGCACCATCGCGGACGGCATCCGAGACGCTGAGGAAAACATACAGTTCAGAAGCCGAGGGGGCTCCGATGACTAGAATTTTTTCAACAGATCACTTGGAATCGCACTGGATGGCATGGATCGCACTCCGGCATTTCTTGCCGGTTCGCACGTTGCTTGCAACCATCCAGAACTTGTCACTTGGGAAATTCGGTGAGATGTTCGAGCATTGGATATCAGCGGAGGAAGGTTGGCCCGACAGCCTTGCGGTTCTTCCGCGATCAAGCCGACCCGCTGATCTTGGGAAACTACAGCGTCTTATTCTCTCAGCCGTACGCTCCGACGACGACCTTTCCCCCGTAGTCCTGTCGAATCCCACATCGGAGGGTATTGCCGAGCGCGTCGCAGCGGCACTTGCACTCGGCAGTGCCGATCTGTCCAGCGACCTCGCTTCGATTGATAAGATTGGCGAACTATTCCCTTTCCAGAAGAGTTTCAAGACCCTGAGAGACTCTGTATCAAAACTATCGGCCGCACATGAGAGCAACAGTCCCCCTACGGACGTGATCAACGACCTTGACGCTCTCCCATTTCCACTCAATGCGATTGCGACTAAGCACGCGGGAGACCTGCTAGCGGACGCCGACGATTGGAATTCCGCGCTCCTGAGCTATCGGAAAGCGCAGGGCCTAATCGACGAACGCCGAGTCGAGAGCACCACAATAGCAGACTGGTCCTGCCTCATACGACACGCCAGCGCGGCGGCGCTCTACGTTACTGAGGGGGCCGATCTCGCCGAACAAGAACTGGCACGGATCCCTCCAGAAAATGCTGAAGTATCACCTCAGATTAGGCTCAATGCGAGATCGGATCTTGCTTTCCTTTCCCGCAGGAGAAACTCTTTCTTGGCGAATCCGGAGATCGCCACAGCGCCGTTGCTTCAGACGTCCCATGATATCGGAGTCGCGCTCAAGTTCGCGGTCAATGCGGACTATGACAAGGAAGACAGGCACTGCTGGGCCGTTGTGCGCCGACTTACTGCGATCGGATCACTCGCTCGCGCCCGCGATGCACGGGCAATTTTTGCGATGCAGAACATCAATCGCGAGCACTCGGGCGGATCTCGGCCGCGGACAGGGGCGATCGCTGCTTCGGCCAGACTTCTTATAGAATCCGCGAACCCCGGACTACTTAAGCACGCGCAGTGGACGGCATTTGGCGCGTCGGAAGTCCTGACCAAAGCAGCTGTGTCAGGCCTGGTGAAGCGTGCGGCTGCCCACGCCGGTGTCCGCGCGGAACGCTCCGCCGTGTTGGTTGAGCTATTCGCGGGTTGTATTCCCGTTTCTGGAGTCAATGAAGAAGAGGGCGCGTGCGAAGCACTTGGGTGGGTTTCGGGACTTGTTAGAAAGGATGAATCCTCCCGAGCGTTCGGAAGTTCCCTTTCAACACGGTCCCTCGAGGCCCTAAATGCGGTTAGGGCTTCCAAGCCGGAGCTCAGATTAAGAGTTCGTAGCGCGGTCAAGGACGCGGTGCTTGAGGGACTGTTGAGCACGAGTTGGCGAACCGCGGAGGCCGCAGCAAAACTCGCGCGCGGCTACGGGGAAGTCTTCGACGATTCTCAGCTTTCCTCGATTGCGACCACAGTGGTCCAACGCCTTGAACAACTGGACCCGGCGCTGGGCCTTTGGCCGCTGGTACGACCATGTCTGGATTTCTTGACCTCAAGACCAGTCGTGGACCTCTCGACTTCTGACGCATCGCTCGGTACCGGAATCGTTGAACAAGTTGTCCGATTCGGAGTTGAACAAGACACAGAGCATTCTCGGCTGTTCTTCTATCTTCAGAGATTCGATCCCGATCTCCTCGAAGGGGAACACCTCCGCCAACGAATCGAATCGACGATTTCGGCGGTCTGTGAAGATACGAAAGCACTTCACAGCTCGCGAGTCACTGAGAGCACCTGCGCCCTTTTGCTCGCGCCGCGCTTTACCGGGCGCGGGGCGGTGGAAGAGGCGCTCCGGAGCATAGCTCGTATTCTCGAATCAGCTGCGTCCGGACGTCCCAGCCTCGGTCTCCCACATGTCTACGATGCGTTGCTTCTTGTTGTGTCCCGGAACTCGCAGATCCGGGACATGCTCGGGAGCGCTTTCGACGAGTCGCTCCGCAGAGTGGAAGATGCGCTCGCCAACGTATGGCTCCACGCCGTTAAGACACCAACGATTCTCGCCCCGTTCGCGATCCCCGAACCAACAACTCCGCACAAGGTCCTTGTCCATAACCTCACTGTGGCATCGCTGGAGTTGGCGGATATTCTGCCTTCACGAGAGGCCATCCGAGATGTTCTTGAGACCGCCGAGAAGAGCGGCGCTCTTGCGGCGGGGATCCGGCTTGGGCGCGCGACACACTCTCAGGGGTCCGCTGTCGGACCGGAGTTCGCGCGAAATATTGCGCAAGCGACGAGCGCTGAATTCTACGATTCGCTTGGCCGCTGGCTCGCTGGGATTGATCTCGAACGTCACGATGTTGTGTTCGATGCTATGCTGAACCAGGTGCTTCGGCATGGCCCTCACGAGGCAGACGCCGCGGTCCTTGTAGTCGCAAAACAACTCGGGAAGGCTCGGGCACCAGATGACGAGAAGGTGGCGGACTATCTGTCAAGACTCGGCACAAAGCCCGAGCGCCTTGGAAGTCTTCTAGGGCCTCTGATTCGGATTCTGCTCCAGGATGACCCCAGCAGCAGGTCGAGATAGGAGGAGGCGGCTGGCGACGGCGCGACCGGGCAGGGTTCTGAGGCCAAGCATGCTCTTTTCTAGCAGGGTGAGGAAAAAGTCGCGCGTATGCAGAACGGTGTCATCGCCATGCAGAGCAAGGCACGAAGAGGGAGCTGGTTGGACACCTGTGACCGATGAGGAACGCAGCTATGCATGGCGAGGGCGCCGTTATGCACTGCGTGGGACTTTTTCCTCACCCTGCTAGTGTCCTGAGTCCGTAACGTCGAGAAAAAGTCAGTTCTCGTCGCCGAGGTCGAGGA
>JBOEGF010000035.1:1033-2504 GCA_050633305.1 Nannocystales bacterium | reverse complement strand
CCCGATCGGGACTACGGCTGGAATGCTCGGTTGAGGAAGCGCGCGGGGGTGGCCGGTTTCATTGGGTCCCCCGCGCTCCGGTCTGGGCTTTGGGATCGGCGGGGGTCCTGATCGGGACTGCGGCTGTATGTCGTCGAATCCTTCGGATTCAACGCTGTGGGGGCAGGACGACTTCGACCGGTGGGCGAATCCTGCTTGGGACCGGGGTGCGGCACTAGCGCTTGGGACGCTGAGGGACCAACGCAATCAGCGCGAGTCCCGGAGGGATTCGCCCTGGACGACTTCGACCGCAGGGCGAATCCTGCTTGGGACCGGGGTCCGACACTAACGTTTGGGACGCTGAGAACCAACGAACCAACGCAAAAAGGGCGAGTCCCGGAGGGATTCGCCCATAAAAAAAGGGCCGGAAGTCCCGCAAAGGACTTCCGGCCCATAGATCTGGCAACGACCTACTCTCCCACAGGGTCTCCCCTGCAGTACCATCGGCGCAGGAGGGCTTAACTTCCGAGTTCGGGATGGGATCGGGTGTGACCCCTCCGCAATAGCCGCCAGAAAACCTGATGAGGATGCGGAGCAACTAAACGTGCTCCTCCTATGCTGTCCCTCCGGCCGGAGCCGGGGGCCTCAATGCATTGTCGAACGTTCTGCCGCGAACCCCTCGCGGGACGGCAGAGTCGTTTCTCCTCGAAACCTTGTATTCGACCCAAGCAGACACATCGTCTAGACGCGCTCTCTGTATCAGGCCAAGCCGATCGGACTATTAGTAGTGGTTAGCTCCAGACGTTGCCGCCCTTCCACATCCACCCTATCAACGTTGTGGTCTACAACGGTCCTCATGGGAACCCTCATCTTGGAGTTGGCTTCCCGCTTAGATGCTTTCAGCGGTTATCCGTTCCGGACTTAACTACTCGGCAATGCAACTGGCGTTACAACCGAAACATCAGGGGTCCGTCCACCCCGGTCCTCTCGTACTAGGGGCAGCTCTCCTCAAGGTTCCTACGCCCACGGAAGATAGGGACCGAACTGTCTCACGACGTTCTGAACCCAGCTCGCGTACCGCTTTAATTGGCGAACAGCCAAACCCTTGGGACCGACTACAGCCCCAGGATGCGATGAGCCGACATCGAGGTGCCAAACCTCCCCGTCGATGTGAACTCTTGGGGGAGATTAGCCTGTTATCCCCGGAGTACCTTTTATCCGTTGAGCGATGGCCCTTCCACTCAGAACCACCGGATCACTAAAGCCTACTTTCGTACCTGCTCGTCTTGTATGACTTGCAGTCAAGCTCCCTTATGCTTTTACACTCTTCGGCTGGTTTCCAATCAGCCTGAGGGAACCTTTGCGCGCCTCCGTTACTCTTTCGGAGGTGACCGCCCCAGTCAAACTACCCACCAGGCAGTGTCCCGAACCCGGCTTACGGGTCACGGTTAGGATTCCAGACTCATCAGGGTGGTATTTCAAGGGTGACTCC
>JBOEGF010000034.1:0-6497 GCA_050633305.1 Nannocystales bacterium | reverse complement strand
ATCGCTGCCCAGGTGCCCCGGAATCGCTGCCCAAGTCCGGCCGGAATCCTTGCCCAAGTGCGCCCGGAATACGCAGTTGTCGTCGTCGTCGGTCAGGTTGGCCACCAGCGGGGTCACGACCACGTAGATCTCCGCGCCGTCGCCCTGCCACTCCCACTGGACATCGGGCTCGAAGCTGTCGGGCGGGGCGGTCTGGCTGCAATCGCCGACGGCGTCCATGTCGTTCACGACGACGCAGGTGGTGGCTGGGCACCAGGCACGCAGCGGACTGGCTGAATCACATTCCGGGAGGAATACACAGTCCAGTGTCTCGGAAGGCTAAAAGCCCAGTCTTGATTGGCCCGGGATCTGTCTTTTCGTGTTGCCAGAGGCAAGAACAAGGTGTTTTGCGCCCTCAGGTACTTGAACCCACGGTTTTGAACCGCGGCGGTACAAGGGTGGGCCTGCGCGTGCCGGAAAATGCCATAACTTCCAGTGCCTTACGTTTGTCGCGAAGCTGTGGTCCGATTTCGAAGTTGTTTTAACTTGCGACTGGGTCACAGCGGGGTCATGCTGTTGGAGCACCGAACCGAACAACCTCGTTATGGCTAGAAGTCGCGCATATCCAATCAGCTCGCTGGGCAAGGCCGTTGAAGACCTCGAAACGTTGACGAACCAGCTTGGCGCTGGTCTCCACGACCGCGCTGCGATTGGTCAAGCGCTTGGGTACAAAGGAGGGACGGGCAAGGCGGCACGCCGCGTAGCGGCTCTGGTGCAGTACGGACTCATCGACCGAAAGAAGGATGGTTATGAGGTCGCACCTGCGGCTGATGAGGTCTTGCATCCGACGGACGACGAGGAGAAGCGGCAGGCCCTGCACAAGGCCTTCTTCAATGTGTCGCTGTTTGCTGAGCTCGTCGAGAAGTACAAGCCAGGCGGCCGGCTCCCGCAGCAGCTTGAGAATCTCCTGTACCGAAACCATAGGATCACGGCAGCAGCAAAGGACGAGGTTGCCGAGATCTTTCGGGTGTCTGCGCGTTTTGCCGGTGTCATTTCCGAGGATGACGTGTTCACCCGCGGAGGTACAACCGAGCATGACCTCGTTGAAGAATCGGCCGCTGACGACGAGGAGCCGGGGGAGAGCCTGACGGACCAGACCTTGAACCCTGCTGCTCCCGTTCCGGGCCCCGCAGTCGCTCCGGCTCCCGCAGTCGCGCCGCCGGATCCCGTAGTGGGTCCGTCGGCTCCGACTGGTGCTCTCGCGCCGCCTCCGGTTCCGGCAGTCTCTTCCGTCCCGGCTGCTGCTTCTGTCGCCGGCGATGCCGGTGGATATCAGCTCCTCCGCGTGAGTCTGAGCAGTGGCACCGCGCAGCTTTCGTTTCCGAACAATCTCACCGCCCATGATCTCAAGAAGCTCAAGAAGCTGATTGAGGTTGTGGCTCTCGATGTCGAGGAAGAGGCCGGTGCATAGCAACCACCTCGAACCGACCCAACCAAAAAGCTGCGCACCCTCGACCCAGGCCGTGTCCTGGATCGAGGTAGGCAGCGAAAGCGCCGAGCTTCAACTATTCGGCTCGCCACACTCGTCTAGCACCGAGATCCTAGTGGCGGCCGGGGTGCGCGTCAAGTTCGGCTGGCTCTTTGAAAGGAGGCCTGAATGAAGAACCGTAAACCCCGATTTCGAACTTGGTACCGGCACTACCGGACCGGCAAGATCATGTGGGCACGTGACTACGGCTACGTAGCGTGGCCGTTCTAGCGTGACCGCTAGCTAGAGTTGGTCTTCGGACGCTGGCACGGCGGCGTTCGATGATGGAAATGCAAACTTCCTGCTTCGTACGGCCTCAATCTCGCAGAACAGCTCCTTCGCCTCTTCTTCCATCTCACCGAGCGTCCCGCTCCGCGAGCTGCACGACGTGCTACGGCTGGCACGGCGAGGACTTACGTTAGATGTCTTCAGGGGGTTGAGTCAGCCGCGCGTCTGCGTCACCTACGGACGGGGATTCCAGCACTCGGCCGGCGAGCCGTGTCAGCCGCCCAGACAGGCCCGACGCCCCTACTACCCGCGCCCGTCCTGATTTTGGCCGCGAGCCCAACGACGTGGGATTCTCGCCGACTAGTGAGCACGATCTTCGACAGGATCCGTCTTCGAACGCTTGAGACCCTGTTCCACGCTGAAGACGCAAGTACCGTCAACCGTTGGTTTCAGTCCCTTCTCCCGAAGCCGCCCGTCGTGCTCGTGGGCGCCGGTTTCTCGCTGAACGCGCGGGGCGGTGGCAGCCTCCCTCTGTGGAAGGACGTGGGGAGGACTCTGGCCGAGATTGCAGGGGTGGGGCCGGAAGATCACGACGTGTTGACCCTCGCCGACTACGCCTGGACGGACAACACCAATGCTTGCGTACGCAAGCTACGAGACAGCCTTCCTGACGATGAGATCTCCCCCGGCCGGGCTCATCAAGCGTTGTTCCGGAGTTCTGTCGCCGCGGTCGTCACAACAAACAACCTCGATACGCTTCTAGACGCCAAACGAGTCTGGCACAGAGTCACCCGCGATCTCGACCTCTCGCTCAATCACACGCAGCGCCCTCCCCTTATCTACCTCCACGGGCATCGGGACGACAGCGAAGGCTGGGTGTTCACCCGCTCACAGTACGAGAACATCACCCGCTCCCGACCGATCATCTATTCGAAGGTTCGGCAGTTGCTCGCAGAGTTCCCCGTCCTTTGCGTTGGGTTTGGGCTGTCTGATCCAAACTTCCACAACATCTATCGTAGGATTGCTCTGGAACTAGGGGGACTCAAAGACAGAGGACTCGCCATTCTAGTCAACCCAGTCTCTGATGCAGAGCGGTTTCACTGGGCCTCGCTAGGGCTGCGGATCGTCCAGATCCAGGACACGCGCTCGACGGGCGAGCCGCGTTCGTTTGACGAGTTGTTTGCCGAGTTTTTCTCGCTAAACCCGAAACCAACGCCGCTGATATCACCGAGGCCGACTCCCCGGGGCCCCTTGCCTCGCACAGAAGGCGAGGATACCCGCGACTCCGCTGCGACGTCCCAAGGCTGGGTCGCCCGTGACGCGAACAGGGGCCACGAAAAAAACCGTGAGTCTGCGCCGGAGGCATCAACCAGCGGGCTCGATCTCGTCGAAGAGCTCCTCTCCACCGAGCCGTCGTTTGCGGAGCGGTTGCGCCTGCGACAGCAATACGTCGAGGGATGTCGCGACGGGTTGTCTGGAGCGGCGCCAATCCGCCTCTGGCGGGCATGTTTGGTTCCGGAGCTGCCGGAAGAGGTAGCCGCAGCATTCCTGTCGCCTGGCCTCAAGTCGGGCGATACGGAACTCTCATTCTTACCCTCCGACCGATTCGTCACTTCGTCGCGCCGGAACCTCGTCCCAGTGCTCGATCGTTACCTCCAGCGCTGTAACCGCTCGGGTCGGCTATCGATCGACCAGGTGGAGACGGTCGTTGAATGGTTGATGGTGCGGGTCGGAGGCGTTGCCGACGAGCGGAGTGAGTTCGACTACCGACCAGGGCTGGAGATTGGCCTCGCTTCGTACCTCATCGCCAGAATCGGCGCCGAAGAGACCACTCGCCGTGGTCTGGCAGCGCGGCTCGAGTCCAAGCTACGTCATTGCTATGATGCAGCAATTCGTCTGGATCTCCCGACGGAAGAGGGGCCCCTCAGGTTCGCAGAAGACTTCAAGGCCACCGGCCTTCCGCTTAAGCCAGGACAGCCAGCCTCCGATGCTTTTCTGCAGGCAATGGAACGAGCGGGCGCGGAACTTGACGATGGAGAGTGCGACTCCAGCGCCGATGCCTACCGGAGCGCCTACGAATACGCGAAAGTCGACGAGTTCCGACAATGGCTCGCATTGGAGGGGGTCGCACAGGCGCTGAACGAAGACATCTCCCTCGGTCGACACGATCCCATCCTCAGGGATGCAATCGATGACGCAAAGCTTGCCCGGAAGTCTCCCACGGTACAGCGCTGGAGGGAACGGGCTCGGGCACGACGCGATACGTTACGCCGCAAGACCATTCGGGAAGTCGTCGACAACCGATCCTGTGACGAGTCTGCGCGCTATGGTGTCTGGCGCTCCTTTCGTGATCTCGAGACCTCGAATGCTCCACGCCACCTGCTGCGAGACGAACTAGAGCCTCTTCTGGACTGGGGGCGAGCGATCGACGACGGCCGCGCTCTTCGGTACCGGATTTCTCTCAGCCTGCCGCCCGATGCGACCAAAGCGTGGCTGCGGCGACTTGGGGATGCAGGCTCCGCCGGGGATTCTGCGGACGCGCCCTCGACTGACGCGGACTATGGTGCTTTGGTAGACGTGGGCCTTGAACAACAGAAGTCTCGTCGATCTCGGGATGTCCAACTGGAACTCCTGTCCGAACTTGACCGATGGGCGGGCCAACGCCACGAGCCTAGAATCCAGGAGGTGCTGCTGCAACACCTCCGGCTGCACAACAAGAACGACTACCGAATGATTCGGCTAACGAGTCTGGGTCATCTGACTCGGTGTTGGTCGGCCTGTGACTCCTTCGCGTCGATCGGGTCAATTGACGGCGCACGAGCGATCGCAACCGATTATATCCGCACCACGAACGCCGCTAGCAAGATCGTCTTCCACTCCGACATCGACCGCTGGGCCTGGGAACGGTGGACCCTCGAAGACGGAAACGCCGCGGCCGCGCTGTGGAAACAGGTTGAGGACACGAGTTCAGACTCAAACTCTCCTCACATGTGGGCATCACTGACCCACGCGCTCGCGACTATCGCTGCTAACTCCTCGGGAACGACTCGGGAGACTTTGGTCAAGCTGGGCTCGACGCGTGTTGGAACCGCACCCAGGGACAACGAGGAGACCTCGTCGTCCTACTGGGCGACAACTTGCGACTCCCTCCTCCAATGGACAATCTCGGACCCGCCGCAACGAGCGTCGATCCTCGCGTCGCGAGAGTCGGCCATCGTGACGGAACTCCAGCGATCCATCGAATTTGCAGAGAACGACAACCGGCGATTGACTGCACTCGACAGTGCGGCGGTAGGGATCCGCAACCTCGGGTTGCTGGGCTATGAGCCGCGTGAGGCGGCCAAACGGTGGTTCGAGTGTTGGCACCCTCTTGCCGATGCATCGCTGGGACGGCACGGCGTCTCGATCTTGGTACTCGGCCACGCGCTGGGCTGGGCCCTTGCGTCAACCGAAGGCGCGACCTTCAACCGCGCGGCTGACCGAATGATCGGATCGATACAACGCGACCCCAACATTATTGCCGGACTTCCCCGAGTTTGTACCGCGCCTGGGGTCTGGGGTCCCCGCTGGCCGGATCTTCGACGGATACTATGGCACTGGTCGAGCGGCGCGAGCCGGGCCGACGGGGCTCACATGCGCGAAGGTCTCCTGCGCGGCCTGACCGAGCTTCACCGAAACCGACGGCACGCAGCAGACGTGCCCGACCCCCTATTCGTCGAACTCCTCCGGGACCTACCCTTCGTGCTCGCGGGCGACAGCGATGGGGAGGTCGCCCGCGCCGCTATACAAGCCCTCGGCTTCATCGCCCAGACGGACGCTGTCGACGATGTGGACCGCGTCGCAGACGTCTTCGACCTCGCCGCTCAAGATCCGCGCCCGAAGATTCGTGCGGCGACAGCGTATGCAACGACTCGGGTATCTCGCTTCGGCAACACCGAGAGTCTCAAATCTCGTGCAAGCTCCACCAGCCACCACCTCGGCCAATCGACGAGTCTCTCGACACAGCACGCGTATACTCTGGCAAGACTCGAGACGCAATACTGGTGGAGTTGACCCGCTTCCCTGCGACGTGGCACGTCGGAGCTTACCTCTCGCCGCGTCACCATGACTTCCACGGCTTCGTCAGTTCCATACGTGACGTCGGCGGTCGTCCTGGGGCCGCATCCATGTCGAGGAGGTGGTCTCCGGATGGCGAGACGGCTGGATGCAAAGCGCCACGCCCGGACGCCTCCATACGCTGATCGCGAAAGACCTCAGTTGGCTCGCACAGGTCGACCGCTCCGCCGCTCCGCCCGAGCCCAGACCACCGCGGAGGGTCCTTCGAGATGCGCGCGGATCTTCGTTTTCGCGTTCTCGGCGAGAACCACGACAACCATCCAGCGTGCCGACTTCGCAACACGAGAGCTGCCCGCTGGAGACCAACCCCTGCCCCGTGTCCTGGGTCCTGCTGGCCAGGCCCGACCTGAACCGGGCGGTGTTCTCAGAATCTCGCATTTCAAGTACGACAGTCCTGTCGTATTTGGGGGGAACTTGCCAAGGCGGAGACCAGCGCTCCCACGGGTGCCGGTAGGTTCTTGAGTTCTTGGCCTGGCACGGCGCCGCTTCCCAACGCCGGCGCGTGGCAGCGAGCAGCGGCCGACGCCAGTGCAACACGCGAGAAGCGGTCGACGAACCCCTGGATTCCCGGGACGAGCTCGAAGCGTTCATCACCTGTGGAGACTTCGAGCACGGCTTCTTGGTGGTAAGTCCTCGCCGTAGCACG
>JBOEGF010000033.1:0-2440 GCA_050633305.1 Nannocystales bacterium | reverse complement strand
GGCTTGGGCGGTGGACGGCGAGTGACCCGATTGGGCTTGGGGATGGGGTGAACCGGTACGCGTATGTGTCGGGGCGGCCGATTTCGTTGAGTGATCCGAGCGGGACGAATGGGTCTGAGTACTCCGCTGGTAAACCTCTAGATGCAGATCTGGAGCGAGAGAAGGCGGGATTCGTCAACATCGCCACCTCTGATGCGGACCCTGCGACGAAGCAGGCGGCCGTGGAGGCGGTTGAGATTCTTCGGGAGCTGCAGGGGATTGAGACCCCCAAGAGAGCAACTCAGCTCCCTGCGCGGTTAAAGTCCAAAGGTCCCCGGGTTGAGGACATCGACTTCACAGAACGGCGGGACGCAACTGCAGCGACCTCGGCGAAGGGCGCTGGCGCGGTCCTGGGGATAGGCGCGTTTCTGGGAGCAGTGGCGGCAGGTGTGGCGGCCGGTGGTGTGGGCTACGGCTATGTCGTTCTCACGGGCGAGGCGGAGCTCGCGGCTGAGGTGGTGGCTTCATCTCCACTCCTGACGGCGGCCGCTTTGTCAGTGGAAGTGGTCGGTGAGGCAGAGGCGCTCGCAGGTGGGGAACCGCCCGGCACGCACCTTCCTGCCCGGCCTCGTAGACCCAAGAGCGCCTCCGGCGTCATCGATGTGCCGCGTCAGGGGCCGGGAGACTTCGCGGGGGAGGCAGGAGCAACGGTTGCGAAGAACAAGCCGAAGGTCCGTGTCGGTGCCGCAGTTGAGGCATCCGCAGTGGTGGAAGCCATTCCTGTCAAGACCGGCCTTGCCCGCACCGCTGACATCAAGACGGCTCTTGGCGCACAGGGAGCAGCAGTCGGCAAGGGCAGAACGGTTGCGTTCGCTGAAGTGGATATCGTGGACGTTGAGGTCGGCGAAGTGATCGGCGTCAGCGGCGGGACCGCGCGCGGAGGCACGTTGGGCGAATCACTCATTGCCGGACCGACAACACGTACAGGACCGGGTCGCTTGGACGCGGAAGTCAAGATCCTCGATGAACTCCGGCCACGCCTCACGCCGGAGTCGAGGGGAACGATTCGGCTGTTCGTCGATCAGCCAGCGGCAAAAGGCGTTTGTCAGAACTGCACCGATGCTATATTTCAGTTCCAGCGGGACTTTCCCGGCGTCCGGGTCATCCCATCGGCGAATTGACGGCCGTGTTCTCGGCAAAGGAAAACCATGACTGATCTGTTAGACGCTGTCGCGGCGAGGGATTCGGACCGAGTTACTAGCCTCATGGAGGCGCTACCGGACACAGCCGATGTCTTCAATGCGGTGGTCGCCTGTGTCCAGGGCGATAAGGCCGAGGTGCTCTCGGTCTTGGTTGCGAACGGAGTTGACGCGAATCTCCGGATTCCGGGGCAAGGCTGGACTCTGCTGCATCTGGCAGCCGAGCATCAAAGTGTGGCCTCCGCAGCTTTGCTGTTGGAGCGCGGTGCGGACGTAAAGTTGGTCGACGCGTCAGGTTGTACTGCGTTGCATCACGCGATTGACACTGAGGCCGACGCGGCGCACCAAGCTGGCGGAACGCCAGATCCCGCCCTGACCCTCCTTCTGTTGCGCGCCGGCGCAAATCCGCGTGCGAAGGACTCCGAAGGAAAAACGCCGATGGATGTCGCGCGAGAGTACGGGTATATGGCGGCGCTGGCAGCGATGGAGTCGGCCGTGAAATAGACGATCACCGAGTCTGGAGGCGATCACCAGTCCGGAAGTAGTGTGCTGACGATCACCAGTCTGGACGATCACCAGTCTGGAAGTAGTGTGCTGACACTGGTGTCAGTGAAGATGGGCTCGGCCGCTTGAGGCTTCGAAGAGCGTCGGGCGGCCGGGCCTATCTGTCCTTCAAGGACGTGAGTGCCTGGCCCTGACGGTCAGGGTCCCAGCCCGACTGGCGGCGAAGAACCAGCACAAGAGGACGAGCNNGGCGCAGGCGCATCCGAACGGTCCCCGCGGGGAAGACGACATCGCGATCGCCGGCGTTCCATCGTGCGAGCGCGTCCGCGTGTTCGCGACGGAAGCGCTTACGAATCCGCTTCATGGCGATGCGCTGCGCAACGGTCTCGGTGGAGAAGTTCGGCTGGCGGCCGAAGAGCTCCTCGCCGTCCTTAGGGACGGTGCGCCAGTGAATCTTGAGCGCAGCCTTCATGCCGAGGAAAGGCTTCCCGGCGCGGTTCTCGGCGATCACCAGTCTGGAAGTAGTGTGCTGACAGAGGTGTCAGTGAAGATGGAATCGGCCGCTTGACGTTTCGACGAGCATCGAGCGGCCGGTCCTATCTGTCCTTCGAGGACGTGGGTGCCTGGCCCTGACGAGCGATCACCAGTCTGGAAGTAGTGTGCTGACAGAGGTGTCAGTGAAGATGGAATCGGCCGCTTGACGTTTCGCCGAGCATCGAGCGGCCGGTCCTATCTGTCCTTCGAGGACGTGGGTGCCT
>JBOEGF010000032.1:0-321221 GCA_050633305.1 Nannocystales bacterium | reverse complement strand
CCTTCTCGCGCTGCTTGGCGAGTTTTTCCTTCTCGCGCTCCTTGGCCTGGCGCTCCTTCTCGCGCTCTTTGGCCTGGCGCTCTTTCTCGCGCTCCTTCTCTTTGGCCAGACGCTCTTTCTCGCGCTCTTTGGCCTGGCGCTCTTTCTCGCGCTCCTTCTCTTTGGCCAGACGCTCTTTCTCGCGCTCAGCGTTCTTGCGGGCCTTCTCGGCCTCACGCTCTTGTCGCTTGCGCTCCCGCTCGGCTTCCTTCTCCAGGCGCTTGCGTTCGCGTTCTTCCTCGCGGCGCTGTTTCTCTTCCTCGCGCTTGCGAAGAGCTTCGAGACGGCGACGCTCTTGCTCGAGGCGACGCTCTTCGGCCCGACGCTGACGCTCGGCCTCTTTCTCCTTGCGCTTGCGCTCGCGCTCTTCTTCTCGCTCTTTGCGCTTGTTCTCGCGCTCTTCTTCTCGGGCCCGGCGTTCGGCTTCGCGTCGCTCGATCGCGGCTTGTCGCTCTCGCTCGGCGGCGAGTCGCTTCTCCTCCGCGACGCGCTGCTTCTCGGCCTCTTCGGCGGCGTGCTTGCGCTCGCGCTCTTCGGCGATCTCTTCGGGGGAGGGGCCCATCTCGATGCCGAGGAGCTGCTGCACCTCTTCCTCGGGGACCCGATCTCCGCGGAGTTCTTCGTCGTTTTGGCCTCGGCCGTGCACCAACACGCGCGCGAGGTCGTTGCGGAACATGACCTCGACCTTCCGGTCCCCGGTCAGGTCCGCGACGAAGCCCACGCCGAAGTGCGGGTGCACGATCAGCTGACCGACAGCAAACAGGGTTTTAGGGGCATACCGAGCCGCATTACCGCGATCGGCGTTATTGACGCCTTCGAGCCATTTCATTTTGCGTTGCGCTCCACGCTTCTTTGCCACCAAGGGCTCGGGGTTGTCGTCATCACCGCCTCGAGGGGGCTTGAACGCGTGCGTATCTCCGCATACCGCGCACTGCACACGCCGAATTTCTTCGCCGTAGCTCTCGAGGATGATGTGCTGGGTGTCGGTCCGGCACTTGGGGCAGTAGCCCACGGTTTCACCACCGTTGCTCGAGCCCGAGTTCCCGCCGAAGTGACTCTCGAAGATCTGGTCCATGCGTCAGGCCTCGACCTTGTGCTTTGCTAACACGGCCCGATCGTAGCAACAAGCCTCACAACGCGGAAAAAGCGTGGAATTCGCGGTCCGCCGGCCTGTGTCGACTTCAATGAGGGGGTCGCTAACCCCCTAGAAACACAAGTCAAAGTCGGGGACTGTCGCTTTGGGGCACCATGTCCCTTTCGGCCATGCCAGATCTCGAAGCGGTCCCAACCCAGGGACCTTGGATCCCGCTCGGGCCATCCGCTCAGCGGTCGGAGCTGAGCTGCAGCGGTGGAGCGGAGTCCTCCACATCGGCGTCCGTCTCGTCGATGGGACGCAGCCCCATCTCCTCGGTCACGCTTCGAACCTCAGCCACCGCACCCTTGGCCTGATCGGCCAGAGAACTCAGTTCTCGGCAGACTACGCGGAATGCGCGGCCATGGTCTCCGGCCTGCGCGGCGAGGATGTTGCCGTTGAGCGCAAGCAGCTGGAGACGACGTGCGACGTCGTCGATGAACACCATGACCGCCTCCATACGGTCCGCCTGTTGCTCGGTTGCCGAGCGTTCGGTGGTGTCCAACCCTTCGTCGAGGGCGGACGCGAGTTGCCCCCGGATGATGTCGATGTCCTGGTAGGCCTCGATCATCCCGATCGGGCCGTAGTCTTCGCCGCTCGAGCCCGCAACCAGGGGCCGAGACGCCACGACGTGTTGGCGGCCCTCGATCTCCAGGACCCCGCGAAACGACTCCCCTTTGCGTAGGACGGTCTCCACCAGCTGCGCGTCCGCGTAGCCTCCGAGGTCGTGGGCGGCACCGGCTGCAAGCGTGCAGAACGACGCGACGCGCCGGTTGCCCAAGTACAGCGAGAGCCCCAGGCCGGTTGCACGGGCGATGCGTGCGAGCAGTTCACGATCTCCGTTGAGCACGCGATCTCCGGCGACGAGTTCGTCATCGCGGCGTCGCAATTGCCCCTCGGCCCGCAGGTGCTCGTCGAGCAGGTCGACCGCTGACGCCGCGCGATCGGACACCCGTTGGGCGATCACCGGCCAGACCGCGTTCTGAATCTCAGGAATGCTGTGCTCGATGGCCAACGCGCGCCCAGTGTAACGGGGCCCGACCGCTTGTGGTAGTTCCTCGCCATGTCCGAGTCCAAGTCGGCCAGGGTCGGGACGATGCCACCGCGCGTACGCATTGCGCCAAGCCCCACGGGTGACCCCCATGTGGGGACCGCCTACATCGCCTTGTTCAACTACGCCTTCGCGAAGAAACACGGAGGATCCTTCATTCTGCGGATCGAGGACACCGATCAGCAGCGGAGCACCCAGAGCAGCGAGACGGCCATCTTCGATGCGCTGCGGTGGCTCGGTCTGGACTGGGACGAGGGGCCGGACGTCGGCGGAGACCGGGGTCCGTACCGGCAGTCAGAGCGTACCGCGATCTACCGCGAGCACGTGCAGACGCTGCTGGACAATGGCAGCGCCTATCGGTGCTTCTGCACCTCGGAGCGGCTCGCGGCGATGCGCGCCGAGCAGGAGGCCAACAAGCAAAACCCCGGCTATGACGGTCTGTGCCGCGGCATCGACCCCCCGGAGGCCGCTGCACGAGCCGAGGCGGGCGAGCCCCACGTCATCCGACTGCGGGTCCCCGAAGAGGGGGAGACCGTCATCGTGGACGAGCTGCGGGGAGAGATTCGGTTCTCCAACGCCGAGGTGGATGACCAGGTGTTGCTCAAGTCCGACGGTTTTCCGACGTACCACTTGGCCAACGTTGTCGACGACCACCTCATGGGCATCACCCATGTGATCCGCGGCGAGGACTGGATCACCTCCGGTCCGAAACACGTCCTGCTGTATCAGGGCTTTGGGTGGGAGCCGCCGCTGTTCTTCCACATGGGCCTGCTGCGTAACGCGGACAAGTCCAAGCTCTCGAAGCGGAAGAACCCGGTCTCGATCGACCACTATCGATCGTTGGGCTACTTGCCCGCCACGTTCCTGAACTTCTTGGCGACGATGGGGTTCTCGATGGGCGAGGACCGAGAGCGCTTCACGCTCGACGAGATGGTCGAGGCGTTCGACTGGTCTCACGTCAAGACCGGCGGCCCCGTGTTCGACGGCGTCAAGCTCGATGCGTTCTGCGGTGACGATATCCGGGCCATGGATCCGGACACGCTCAAGGACGTGCTTGTCGAACATGCGTTCGGTGGACGGCTCGATACGCTGGTCGAGCTGAGTCGCGAGCGCATCAGTCGGCTCGACGATTTCCTCCCCTACATTTCGTTCTTCTTCGGAGGCGAGGTCGACTACTCGAGCGTCATCGGCAAGATGGTGCCGAAGAAGCGCGAGAAGAAGGAGACGATCAAGCTGCTCAAGGCCTACCTCGAGGGCATCGAGCGCAGCGAGGCTGCACGAGCGTTTACGGTGGAGGGGCTTGGGGAGTTCTCCAAGGAGTTCGCGGCAGCCCAGGGGTGGAAGCCCAAGGAGCTGTACCCGCTGCTGCGTGCCGCGGCCACCGGACGAACCGCGTCCCCCTCGCTGTTCGAAACGCTCGCCGCCCTAGGCAAGGACCGCGTTCGGCTTCGGTTGCGCTCCGCGATCGAGGCTCTCCGGCGCGTCGCAGACTGACGGCGTTGGGCCGCGCAGTAGCTGTCGGACTCGGAACCCGGGGACAACAACACCGTCGGTTCGTTCGAACCACCGCGCGAGACGACGCGGTGTGTTCGGGGCGGCGGTCCGGCCCATGGCGCGAATCGATCCGCAAAGTGTCCGGGTGTCGGGGGCGACGATCGTGCCGACCAAGGGCGCGTCCGTAATCTGGTGGCGTCCTTCGTGTCGTAGCAGCGCCGACACGAAGCCACAGCCCGGTGCCAGTCCCGCCGGCATCGGCAGCAGCAGATCGCCTTGGGCGACCCGCAGGCCCGCGAAGATCGCGTCGATCGGGTTCGTGTCTCGCGGCACACGGATCCTTCGGACGTCGCCCGTGACGCGCTCCAGCAGGTCGGTGGTCGCATCTGTCGAGCCTCTGTCGACGAGGACCAACTCCCACGCCGGGTCGGTCGGCTGGTCTTCGAGTGAGGTCAAGAGTTGGGCGAGGACGCCTGCTTCGTTGCGGGTCGTGACGACGAGTGACACCCGAGGCGCAACCGCGCTGCGGCCGGCCACACGGCGGAGCTGCAACCAGGCGCCGGCGGGGGTACGAGCCGATGCGACCAGCTCAAACTCTCCTGCGAGGCCAAGAAGCTCGCCGTGCTGCCCGGGCTTGGTATGGACGACCAACGATCCTTCCGCAGCAACGAGGGGGCGCATGCGACGAAGTGAGTCCATCGTGCACACGATGAGGCCGTACATCTCCTGGGCGATCGGGATCCGCCGACAGTCCACACCCAGCGAGACGAGCGTCTGCGCGGCGAAGCCCTGCCGGGTCAGGTCCAGCGCTCGGCGCGGGCGAGCCTTGACGGCGGACGTGAGCAGGGCCTCAAGGATACGGCTTCGGACGTCCACGCAGTCCGTATTCGGCCGTCCCTCGTGGCGCGCAACCCCTGCGGTGCTCTGCGCAGCATCGCAGGCTTGGAGCGGACCACGGCCGGCCACACGGACCACAGGGCGTCCTTGCATCGTCCGTTCGGTGCGGCCGGGCTGGCCGTCACCCAATGCCGGGCCCGTGTGCGGCTTGGCGCTGGCTGCGTTCCGCTGGGTTCCCGGCTGCTTCCCACGATTCCGGGCGACCTGACGAGGGCGGCTTGAGGCCTCGGCAGGCCGTCGTGCTGGTCTGAAGTTGTCCAAGCCCTGAGAGTGGCTCGGGGCACCCGTGAGGGCGCGAATAGGACGGTGGACCGGGGCCGGCTTTTTTAGTTCAACCCCCTACCTTTGCAGGTGGGTGCCACGATAATCGCTTCGGGCTTCCCGCCGGACGGGCCTGCACACCTACGAACAGAGACGGCTCCCTGGGATGAAAAAAGTAGGCAGAACACGAAGGCACAAACCCCCGCCCACCGCTGATCATCCTAGCATGAAAACTCGCCTGCGCTCGGCTGATTCGAGCCCCATCACGGGCCATCAATAGCCTGCTCGACCGCTTGACCGAGTGTCTTGGCGCGTGGTGACGCTCAACGCTTGTCGTGGTCGAAGCGCGGGTCTGACTTGGGCGAGGTGCTTCGATAGTCGGCCCCGACGCCGCCTTGCTGAGCGACGCTGGCCGTGCCGCGCTTCATCAAGTCGATCTTCCCCAGGACCGCGTCTGCCCGCGTCTCGGTGGGGTGCATGTGTCGCTTGGTGTCCATGCGGATGGCATCGCACGGACACGCCTCGACGCAGAATCCACAGACCACGCACTTGAGTTCGTCGATGACGAACGACTTGGGCGCTTTCTCTTCGTCGCCGCCCCGGTCTTCGGCGTGGATGTAGATGCATCGTGCAGGGCATACGGTCGAGCAACACATGCAGGCCACGCAGCGGACGGACCCGTCGTCGCGATGCATCAGGCGATGCACGCCGCGAAATCGTTCCGGGTAGTAGTCCTCGACGTGCACATCGGGCTCGCCGTAGCGAATGGTGTCGACGTCGCCCATGCCTTTGGTGAGCGTGTTCTTGAAGAAGTGACGGGCGGTGGTGACCAGGCCGCGAAGGATCGCCGGCAGGAAGACTTGGTCGGCGGCGGTCCGCTGCAGGGAGACTTTCTTGACGGTGATGGTCATGGCACGACTCCGAGTTGCACGGGGGCGGCGGCGGGAGCGGGACGCTCCTGGGCGGGCTCGGCCGGGAGTGGGGTGATGGCGTTCGCTGCGGACAGGGCGTAGACGACGACGGCGGTCACCGCGATGTTGGCCAGCGACAACGGCAGCAGGCCCTTCCAACCCAGGCTCATGAGTTGGTCGTAGCGGAAGCGGGGCAGGGTCCAGCGAATGAGCAACTGCACCCAGCACAAGGCGAACACCTTGAGTCCCCACGTCAGCATGCCGACGACGACGACCATGATGTGGGGTAACTCAGCGCCCCAGCCCGTGAACACCGAGTAGATCGCGACGCAGATGTGCAACACGCCGACCGCCAGCATGGTCGCACCAACGAACTGCGCGTGCTTTGAGGCACGCCACACCGCAACACCGGTGGCCGCGATGACGGCACCTGCCACGGTGAAGAACAGCTGCGCGACCCAAGGGGCAGCGAAGCCGGAGGCACCGAACATGTCCAGCGGCAGCGCCCAGCCTCCGAGGAACAGGGTGGTGACCAGCGCCGAGACGAAGACGACTTCGATGAACTCGGCGAGGAAGAACAGCCCGAAGCGCATCCCCGAGTACTCGACGAAGTACCCGAGAATCTCCGATTCGCCCTCGGGAAGGTCGAACGGCGCACGCTTGGTCTCTGCGATGGCGGCGGTGAAGAACAGAATGAACGCGACCGGCTGCAGGAGGATGCCCCAGGAACTCTCCAGCTGCGCATGCACCAGCGCGTGGGGCTCGAGCGTGCCGTACACGAGCAGGGCGCCGACGATGGTCAGCCCGATGGCGACCTCGTAGGACACCATCTGAGCCGAAGCTCGAAGCGCGCCGAGAATCGCCCACTTGTTGTAGCTCGCCCATCCGGCCAGCGTTGCGCCCCACGTCGCCAACGAGGCGATCGCGAAGTAGAACAACAGGCCGATGTCGATGTGGGCGACCTGCAACGGGGTGCCGCCGCGTCCGGCCGCGCACTGATCGACGTCGGCTTGGTGAAGGACGTCGAAGAGGTGCCCGTAGCACAGCGCATCGCCGAACGGCACGATCGCGAACACCACCAAGGCGGGCATGAGCGCCATCACCGGGGCCAGCGTGTACAGGGCCCGGTGCGCTCGGCGGGGGATGAAATCCTCCTTGAAGAACATCTTCAACCCGTCGGTCGCGATGTGAAGCAGTCCCCACAGGCGGACCGTGATGCCGCCCAGCGTGATGCGGGCCATGTTGGGTCCGACGCGGTCCTGCATCATCGCGCTCTGCTTTCGCTCCTGCCACAGCAGCAACGACGCCAGAGGCATGATGAAGCCCATCACCAGCAGCATGACCTTGAGGACCCCAGGGAACACGGTGGTGACCAGCCACGAGGGGTCTTCGAAGCGAAGCGGCACGGTGCGTTCCTCACCTGCGACGTTGAGCTCCAACACGGCCTGACCCTCGCGGTAGGCGTCCGGGTCGATCTCCTCGGCGGCCTGGGCTTGGGCCTCGGCTTGGACGACGCTGGGTGCGGCGGCGCCCTGAAAAGTCGTGGCGTCGGCGGCCACGGTGAATGTCAGCCCGCGGCCGGGCATCAGCATCAGCGGGTTGAGGGGTTCGACAATCGAGAAGCTGGCCCAGTCGTTGCCCGAGATCCGAAAGCCTTGCACCGGCACTGGTCGTTGGCCTTCGTTGAGAACCGTGACGCGGATGGGTGCCGTGTCTGGATGGAACACGAGTTCGCCAGGCTCGACCAAAACCCGGACTTCAGCCGCGGCGCTGGGGTCGGGAGCACACGCGGAGAGGCTGAGCAGGGAGGGAAGCAGCAGGAGCGCCGCCCAAGGTCCGAGTGCACGCCTGAGGTTCGCGAGGAGTGTGATGATCATGCGGGCTCCGGAGGTCATCCGCGGGAGTTGCCGAACCGAAGCAGGCGCGGTCGAGACGGTTTGGGGTCTTGCAGGAGCGCGGCGAACTCCGCTCCGCCAGGCACGGTGTGGTGAGCATCTGCCACGGCACGGGATTGCTCGCGGCCGGTGCCGATGTCTTTGCCCCCGAGCGCCAACAAGAGCTCTCGGACGAGGTCGGCGCGGGGGCGGCGGTCGCCCTCGGGACGCCAAGCGGGCCGGATGATCCGAAGCGCGCCCTGTCGGTTCGTGTAGCTGCCGACGATCTCGGCCCAGCTCGCTGCGGGCAGCCGGATGTTGCACGCGTCGGAGAGGTCGTTCTTGCGGTCGGAGAGGATGACGGAGGTCAGGGACGACAGACTGGAGCGCACCACCTGTGACACTTCCCCCTCGTCATCGAGGAAAACCACGGCCTCGTAGGCCCGCCCGGCGAGCTGGAGCGAGAGCTCAGCCTCGTGACGAACGCCCGCACCCGCTGCAGCGTGAGCGCCACGGGTGTTGGGGTTCTTGTCGACGTCTCGGAGCATCGCGTCGGCCTTGCCCGGCGGTCGGCCCAAGACGAAACGGTCGGCGTCGAGGTGGTCGGCCAGTGCGGCCAGGGCGAGGTTCGCCTCGTTCGTCGCGGTGCTGCTGAAGACGGCCGCGGTGTTCTTCCCGTGCAGGCGCTTGGCCGTCGCCTCGATCGCTTGTGCAACCGGAAACACCTTGCCGTCGATGGTCGCCGTCCGGGTGCGGGTCTCGGGCTCAAGCTCTTTGTATGTGTAGCGGCCCTCGTCGCACATCCAGTGGCCGTTCACGTCCGCATCGAAACGCGGCACGACCCGGTAGGCCTGCTCGTGCTTGGTGTGCAGTTCGACCGAACACCCGGTCGCACAACCCGGACACGTGGTCTCGGTGCTCGCCAACTCCCACGTCCGGATCGAAAACCGGAAGTCCTTGGACGTGAGCGCGCCGACCGGACAGATGTCGACCACGTTGACCGAGTACGGGTTGTCCAGACGGTGCCCATCCGAGATGTCGAGAATCTCTCGGTCCCCGCGGCGGAGCATCGTGAGCTCGCCCGTCTCGGGGAGCTCTTCGCAGAATCGGACACACCGTGAACACAGGATGCATCGCTCGGCGTCGAGGACGATCTCGCGGCCGATGTCCTTGTGCTTCGGCTTGCGGATCTTGGGCACGTCGACGCGAGTGAGCGCGTGGTCATGGTCCATGTAGTGCCGCTGAAGGGTGCACTCGCCGGCCTTGTCGCAGATCGGACAGTCGATGGGATGGTTCTTGAGGGTGAACTCCAGCAGGTCCGCGCGGGCCTGCTTCACGCGGTCGTTCTTGGTGTGAACGACCATGTCGTCACGCACCGCGACCTGACACGAGGGCTGGAGCTTGCCCATGCCATCGATCTCGACGAGACACTGACGGCAGCTCGCAGCGATCGAAAGACCCTGGTGGTAGCAGAAATGGCAGATGTCCTCGCCGGCCAGCTTGGCGGCTTCGAGGACGTTCGTGCCTTTGCGGACGGTGACCGCCGCGCCATCGATGGAGAGCGTGACGGTGTCCTCGCCCTCGGCGGGTTCTGCCGAGAGGTTCGGGGACTTCGGAGCTGGAGCCTCCTTGGGGGAGAGGTCGGGGCCCATCGACACGGGTGTCGGTCCCAGGCTTGGGACGGACATCGGTGGTGGCGGCTCCGGGGCCAGCGGTGGGATCGTGGCGGAGCTCCTGGAGCGGCCCGGAGATTTGGCCGGAGGCTTGGACGGTGGGGTTGAGTCAGCCATGCGAAAGCCCAGACGGGAGCGCGGACCGCATCAGCGGTCGCACTCGCCTCCAATCATGTTGATACCGCCGAAGATCGGCACGACGTCGGCGAGGTTGGCTCCGATGATGAGCTGGCGAAGCGCGGCCGTCGTGTAGAACGAGGGCGGACGACAGCGACACTTGAACGGGCGCCCGGTGCCATCGGAGACGATGTAGAAACCGAGCTCGCCGTTGCCGGCCTCGGTGAAACTGTAGGCCTCACCCGGCGGAACCCGAAGGCCGTCCATGATGTGCTTGAAGTGGGCGATCATGCCCTCGATCGAGTTGTAGACCTCGCGCTTCGCGGGAAGGGCGATCGCGGGGTCGTCGATGATCACTGCGCCCGGTGGGATCTGGACCATCGCCTGCTCGATGATCTGCATGCTCTGCTCCATCTCCTCGATGCGCACCAGATACCGCGCGAGGTTGTCTCCGCCATCGGCGATCGGGATCGCGAAGTCGAAGTGGTCGTAGACGGAGTAGGGCTTGTCTTTGCGGACGTCGTAGTCGACACCGCTGGCGCGGAGCACCGGCCCGGTGATGCCGTAGCTGACGGCATCCTCGCCACAGAGGGTGCCGACCCCTTCCATCCGATCGAGGAAGATGCGGTTGCGCTCCACGAGTGTGCGCGTGTCGTCGATGAGCTTGCGGACCTTGGTGATCTTCTCCCGACACTTGGGGATGAAGTCGTCGGTCAGGTCCCACGCCACGCCACCGATGCGGCAGTAGCTGTGCGTCATTCGGGCACCGGAGATGTCCTCGAGCAGCTCCCAGAAATGCTCGCGTGCCCGAATGCCATAGAAGAACGCCGTGAATCCTCCGAGCTCGGCCAAGCTGGCGACGATGCAGGTGAGGTGGTCGCAGACGCGGGCAAGCTCCCCGGCGATGACGCGGATGTACTCCGCTCGCTCCGGGATGCGCTCGGTGATGCCCAGCAGCTTCTCGACCGCCATCGCGTAGCCCACGTTGTTGAGCATCGGCGAGACGTAGTTGAGCCGGTCGACGTACGGGAAAATCTGTCCGTACGTGGCGTTCTCGGACTCTTTCTCGAATCCGCGGTGCAGGTAGCCGATCTGCACGTCGGCGTCCTTGATCGTCTCGCCGTCGATGCGAAGCACCACGCGGACGGTGCCGTGCATCGCGGGGTGGGAGGGCCCCATGTTGATGATGACCTCGTCAGTGGGCAGGCGCTTGGCCTGCTCGGCGAAGGCTTCCATCGAAGGGGACAGGCGGTTCTCGCCCGCTTGCCGTCCGGAGGGCTCGAACGTCTCGGCCAAGGAGTGGGCGACCGGTTTGGCGCCGGGGACGGTGACGTCCTTGTGAGGAGTGGCAACCATCGTGAGGCTCAGCCGGAGGTGCGGCGGTCGTGGCTGTCTTCGAGCAGCCGGGTGGTCTGGTCGTCGGTGGGGGTGGCGTCGGGGCGCCGCAGCAGGGGCT
This sequence comes from Nannocystales bacterium, assembly GCA_050633305.1. Taxonomy (GTDB): domain Bacteria; phylum Myxococcota_A; class Polyangia; order Nannocystales; family Nannocystaceae; genus CAJXVA01. The sequence continues at coordinate 310,316 of JBOEGF010000032.1, read as the reverse complement.
GCCGAGCGTTCTGTGGGTAGTCTTTTCGCAGCGGGTGCCCCACAAACTCGTCGTACATCAGGATTCTGCGCATGTCCGGATGCCCCTCGAATCGAACCCCGTACAGGTCCCAGGCTTCGCGCTCGGCCCAGTTCGCGGCGTGCCATAGTGCCGTCGCGGTGGGCACCCAGCACTCTTCCGTGGCCTCGTCGACGTGCACCTTGAGCCGGACCCGGTGTTTCTTCGACAAGCTGTACAGCTGGTAGACGACTTCGAAGCGCGGCGTTTGGGTGAGGTAGTCAACGACGGTGAGGTCGGTGAGCATGGCGAAGGCCATGTCCGGGTCGTCCCTCAGGAAGGTGAGGACTTCGACGAGTCGCTCACGCGCGACGATGGCGATCTCGTCCCCGACGTAGGTGCCGGTCTCGAGGATGGCGTCGCCGAAGCGTTCGCACAGGGCGGTGAGGACGGATTCGGCCATCGATACCTTCGGAGTCAGTCGCGGGGCGGTGAGGAGTCGGGCGGCTACAGGACGCGGCCGTCTTTGGGCATGCGCTCGTCTTCGTCCAGCGTCATGCTCGTGCCGTCAGGCACGATGGGCAGGCGACGGCGGTCCTGTGGGGTGAAGGCGGCGGTGTTGCCGAGCTCGCGCTGGCTGTGCCCACGGTGGTCCTGAATCCTTCGCTGAAGCGTCATCAGGCCATCGAGGACCTGCTCCGGACGCGGCGGACACCCCGGAACGTAGACGTCGACGGGGACCACCTGATCGGCACCGGGCATGACAGTGTAGTTCTGATAGAAGCCGCCCGTGCTGGCGCAGACGCCAAAGGCCATCACCCATTTGGGGTCCGCCATCTGATCGTAGATGCGCCGGAGGATGGGTCCTTGACGCTCGGTCACCGTGCCGACGATCAGCAGCAGATCGGCTTGCCGCGGCGAGAAGCGGGGGAACTCGGCACCGAACCGGGCGATGTCGTACTTGCCCGCCATCGTCGCCATGAACTCCATGGCGCAGCACGCCGTCGCGAACGGGTAGGTGAACAACGAGTACTTCTGCGCCCAGTTGATGGCGTCTTGAAGCTTCGTCGGGACGTATCCGGGATGGTCTGCCATGGGCTCGGTCCTTTGCTTCGCTCGGGGTGCCGTGTCTAGGCCCAGTCCAGCGCTCGTTTACGCCACACGTAGGCGAGGCCCAGCGTCAGGATACCGATGAAGACGAACATCTCCACCAGCCCGAACAGGGTCGGGGTTCCCACGCAGACTCCCGCGGCGTTGAGCGTGCCTTCGCAGGAAAGCTCGCGGAACAGCGAAGCCCATGGGTAGAGGAACGCCACCTCAATATCGAACACCAGGAAGAGGATCGCGACCTGGTAGAATTTGACGCTGAACTTGACCCTCGGACTGCCGATGGGCTCGCTGCCACACTCGAACGGTTCGTCCTTGATCGCCGAGGTCCGCTTGGGCCCCAGCACCATTGCGATGCCGAGGTTGGCGCCCGCGAAACCGAGGGCGAAGATCACAAAAAATAGCGCTGGCAGGTATGACTCAGCCATCGAAGCGAAACCACGGGTGCAAACCCCGCGTCCGGCCCGGTCTTAGCATAGGGTTGCGCAAGCGTCTTGGACCCTACAGGCCCCTTTTTTTACGTTTTCAGCCGTTGCCTTCGATGGCGAGCTCGAAGACTTCGACCTCGTCCGCATCTTTGGCCATCAGCAGGACCGAAAGAGCCCGTCCGCCCTTGTAAGAACGCAGTTCACTGTGGATCGCTCGTGCCGCTTCCTCCGCCGGGATCCCACGCTCGAACGCTCCCATGAGCGGGATCGCCAACGACGAGAAGCCTTTGGTGTCGGCGGCGATGATCACAGCCGCCGTCGCACGCAGCACGTCCTCGACCTGAACCTTGCCGCCGGGCTTGTCGGTGTTGGGCACGTGAATGACGTGCCGGGCTTTCATGCCGCCGCCGGGCGTGACCAGTGCTGCACCCACCGCCAGCGGCGTGTGCGCCCGGACCTGGGTTTCGACTTGGGGGCCGGCGAGGTCGCGGACTTTGGACGCTGGGTAGTGCGTCATCCGGCCTTCGGAGTTGGTCGGGCACACGAACGCATCGACCTCGACTTCGCCCCAAGGGTCGGTGGAGATCGTAATTGCGAGCTGCTGGCTGGAGTCGACGGCCACGGTCGGCTTGAGTAGCCGGGATCGGGGCGAGGGGTCAATGCCGGACTTGGCCGCGCCCCCAGAGTGGCGCGCACGGCGCCGTAGGAAGGTAGCCCGAGAGGGTGCCTGCGAAGGAGGGGGCCCCGCAGTTCGCGGCGTGTCGCGAGCGGGCGAGGGCGTGCGCGGCCCTCCCATCGTTCAATTCTGGAAGAAAGACTCGAGTTCGGACTCGACGTCTTCTTCACTCTTGTCTTGCACGCAGGCGACTTCCTTCACCAGGAGTTCCTTGGCCGTGTAGAGCATCTGGCGCTCGCCATGGCTGAGGTTCTTGCTGAGGCGAAGCAGTGCCAGGTCGCGGTAGACCTCTCCGACTTCGAACAGGGAACCGGTGCGAATCTTCTCCATGAAGGCGCGGTGGCGGCGGTTCCACGTCTGCCGGTCGGCAGGCACGTCGTGGTCCTGCAACAGCGAGTAGAGCTGGTCCAACGCGCTGCGATCGGAGACCGGGCGCATGCCGTTCTCTTGGGCTTTGTGAACGGGGACGATGATCTTCAGGCCGCTCCCGCAGACCTGGAGGTGGTAGCAGTCGATGGCGTGCTCGCCGATCGTCTTGCTCTCCATGCCGACGACCTCTGCAACTCCGCGGGCGGGGTAAACAGCTTTGTCTCCGACGTTGAATGACGCTTGCATCGATGAGCCTCCGGGCAGCGGGTGAACGCTTGGGTCCGGTACGCAAGCGACGTGCCTTACATGTCGGTTGCCTGACTTCAGGTGCTTCCATGTGTGCGCCCGGACCGCGGTGGCGAGTCGGGTAGCCAGTCGGCCCTCGTTCCGGCTACGCGACTCGCCATGCCGCGGCGGTCGGGGCGCGACAACGCGCGCGGCCTTGGGCGAGGGTCGCTACGAGAGCTGGAAGACGCCCAGCCGCCAGACGAAGTGCATCGTCGTCAGCACCACCAGGTTCCACCCGACGAAGAACACCTTGGTGAACGACACAGGGTAGCGGGGCGGTCCGGCGAGTGTGTCGACGGTGAAGAAGACCGCGCCTGCACCCATGAACGCAGCGACGTACCAGCCCGAGAACCAGCGCCAGGCGACGCCAGCCTCGACGGCCAACAGCAGGACCAGAAGTGCCTTGGTTCCCCGATGCCCGAGCACGACCGCGGTCGAGCGGCGTCCGGCATCGCGGTCTTGGTCGAGGTCCATGAGTTGACCGAACACGTGGCTCAGCATCGCGAACAGGGCACTGAAGGCGACGGCGGCAGGGTTGAGCTGTGGGACGTCGCACAACCAGCTCGCCAAGACGAACACCAAGACGTAGCCGGCTTGGTTGAGGACATCCAGGACTGGCCGGGCCTTGAAGCCCAGGTTGTTGTACGTCGCGTTGGTCAGCAGGACCGCGGCAAACCAAGCCAACATCTTGATGCCCGCGACCGCCACGAAGGCGATGAGGAACGGCAGTTGGACGGCCGCGATGATCCACGGCAGTCGCTGGCGTAGCGCGTCGTCGGGTCGAGCGCCGAAGATCCAGCTGTCCTTACGTGGGTTGTTGGCGTCGGTCTGCGCGTCGCCGATGTCGTTCCACCCATACAGCAGCAGGCCGAGCGGAAAACAGACGTACGCCGCACCCAGCCAGAACGCCGGTGTCCCGAACATGTCGAGGCCGGCGAACGGGAGAATGAAAAACCACAGCGTCGTCGGCCAGAACCCGGGGCGGGCGACCTTGACCAGTTGCTGGGCAGAATGAAGGAGCCGCTGCACGTGGTTCAGCGCTCCGAGGACGGTTACTCCAACGCTGTGATCCGCCAGCCACGCGGCGTCTGCTCGAGTGTGAGCGCCTTGCCAGTGTCGTAGCGGAGCTCGGCTTGTCGGAGGTCTGGGCTCAGCTCGATGCTGCCGGGACGATCGAGGGCTTCCTCGATTGCATCGACCCGCGCCTGCCAGTCCTCGGAGAGCGCCTCGGCCAAGCTGTCGTCGAGCAGCGCACGTACCCCCGTGAGGTCGGCCTCTCGAACGGCGGCGATGAGCGCATGAACCGTCTGGGTCGGTGTGGTCGACTGCGGGGTCCCGGGCAGTCCGGAGGTGACGTAGTAGACGCCATCGAGTTCGGACCAGGTGAGTACCTTGCCCCCGTCGTGTGCCGTCGTCCCGCCGCGCAATCCCACTGCGTCTTCAGGGGACAGGGCGCGAGCCGTCTGAGCACGGGCTTTGCGCTCGGCGGCGTCGGCCTTCCATCGCGCCTCGAAGTCCTCGAGGGAGACCTGCGCTTGCGCCTGGGGGCTGAGCATCGCGTATGCCGTCTTGGCGTCTGCTTCCGCGAGTGCATCGACGTAGGATTCGCGGAGCTGCTCGGGGCTGCGGTGCTGTGCAGACGAGCACGCGGCCAGCAGGGCTGTCACCGCGAGCGTGCCGAGTCTGCAAAATGTCATGGCCCCTCCCAACGGTTGAGGATGGTGTCGTGCGCTTGGGACGGGTCGGTGTCGGGGTAGTCGAGGGTGTGATGCAAGCCTCGGCTCTCCCGCCTCCGCGTCGCGCATTCGATGATGAGATGCCCGGTCAAGGCGATGTTCCGCAGCTCGAGCATGTCCTTGGTGATCCGAAAACGCGTGTAGTACTGGCGAATCTCTTCGCGGATGAGTTCGATCCGGCGCTCGGCTCGGCGAAGCCGTTTGTTGCTGCGCACGATGCTGGCGAAGTTCCACATCAGCGCGCGGACCTCCTGCCAGTTGGCGCTGACCATGATCGCTTCGTCGGAGTGGACGGTGTCGCTGCTGTTCCAGTGGTTGACGTGTTCGGGCGGTTCGCGACCGAACGCGTCGCAGACTTCGTTGGCGCCCGTGGCCAGAACCAGCGCCTCGAGCAAGCTGTTGCTGGCCAAGCGGCAAGCGCCGTGCATCCCGGACATCGCCACTTCGCCGATGGCCATGAGTCCGGGCATGTCGGTTCGGCCGAAACGATCGACCACAACGCCCCCGCACATGTAGTGGGCCGCTGGCACCACCGGGAGAGGGTCGGTCCGCATGTCGAGGCCGAGCTCGAGGCAACGGTTGTAGATGCCCGGGAAACGCTCGACGATGAAATCTCCGGACAGGTGTGTCACATCGAGATGCACGAACTCGGTGCCCGAGCGCTTGAGCTCTCCGTCGATCTCTCGGGCGACGATGTCTCTGGGGGCCAGGCTCTTCATGGGGTGCTTGCCCTCCATGAGCTCGCTCCCATCGACCCGCCGCAGGATCCCGCCCTCGCCGCGAACCGCCTCGGACACCAGGAAGCTCTTGGCGCCGGGGTGGAACAGGCAGGTGGGATGGAATTGCATGAACTCGAGGTTGGCGACCTTCGCCCCGAGTCGGTAGGCCATCGCGACGCCGTCGGCCGTCGCCACGTCGGGGTTGGAGGTGTAGCGGTACACCTTGCCTGCCCCCCCGCTGGCCAGGACCGTCACAGGCGCGACGTGGACGCTGATCGTGTCGGAGTCGAGGTCGAGGCTGTAGGCGCCGAAGCAGCCACGCGTGCCGTCGACTTTGGACCAGCTCAGCAGGTCGACCACCATCTGCCGCGGAATGATCGTGATGTTGGGGTGTTGGCGGGCCGCGGCAAGCAGCGAGCGCATGATCTCTGCGCCCGTCGTGTCGAGGTGGTGCACAACGCGTCGATGCGAGTGGCCGCCCTCGCGTCCGAGCTTGAAGTCGCCGTCGTCCTGGCGGTCGAAGGCTGCGCCGTAGTCGCTCGCGAGCCGGCGGACCAGGCCGGGGGCCATCTCCACGCAACGCTCGACCATCGCCTCGTTGCACAGGCCTGCGCCGACGCGCAGGGTGTCCTCGACGTGGGACTGCAGCGAGTCGTCGTCGCCCAACACCGCTGAGATGCCGCCCTGGGCCCACCGGGTGTTGGAGTCGAGCGGAGCGGCCTTGGTCAGGATGGTGACCTTGCCGCGCTCGGCGGCTTGCAGCGCGAAGTACAGCCCAGCGAGACCGCTACCGATCACGAGGTACTGGGCACGAACGATGGGAGTGGCCTGGCGCACCGTCGCCGCAGGCTAGCAGCCCCGGGTCAACCCGACACGTGCCGGTTTTCTTGGGCGCCGGAGACGCTGCGGTACACTGGTGCTCGTGCGGTTTCGGCTCCTCAGCGCCCGTCAGACTGGCTGGTTGTTCAGCGCGGCGGCGATCGTCGCTGCCCTGGGCCTCGGCGCGGCGGCTTCCGCTCGCCCCGCCACCTCGCGAAACAACTACTACAGCTACACGGACGAAGGCGGCACGCTCCACGTCACCAACGTACCCAGCCGCAGCCGTGGCTCGTGGACGTTGTGGAAGAGCCTCGAGGGTGGTCCCGAATCCCGGGCCTCCCATGGGCGGCGAGCGCCCTCGGGCGTGGGCCGCTCGAGCACCGTCAAGCTGGGTTCCGAGCGCTTCCACCGCTACGACACGTTCATTCGAGGCGCTGCGTCTCGATACCAGCTGCCCGAGTCGTTGATCCGGGCGGTGGTGCACACGGAGAGCAACTACCATCCTCGCGCCACGTCGCGCGCGGGCGCGTCCGGCTTGATGCAGCTGATGCCGAAGACCGCTCAGGCCTTGGGCGTCAACGATTCGTACGACCCCAAGCAAAACATCTTCGGGGGATCTCGCTATCTGCGGTTGCTCGCGAACCGCTACAACGGCGACATGGTCCTGGTGCTCGCGGCCTACAACGCCGGGGCAGGGAACGTGCAGAAGTACGGCGGTGTGCCCCCGTTTGCCGAGACGCGGGCGTACGTGCGTGCGGTGCTCCGTCGCTTCTACGCCTACGAGCGGCAGGCGCAGCTGGGCGTGGGGACGCAGCGTCGCGGTCCAGCCCGGAACATCGCGCCGTAGCGTCGCTGAGCGAGGATCCTCGCGAGGGCGCTTCGGCCCCGGCTGGTATGGTGCAACGGAGCATGACGGCCGGACAACAGCACACCAGCGGTGACCGCGGAGAGATCCCCGGCGTGACCGCGTTTGCGTTCGCCCGCCTTCTCAACCCGACGCCCGACGCCGCGGCACTCTCCCTGACCAGCGACGGCCACCTGATGGTGACCGTGTCGGGTGAGGTCATGTCGCGGACGGACGACCTGCTGCTTTGCTCGGAGAACCTCGACGCGCGTCCGCTCAATCGGCGCATGCAAGGGCGCGCGGTTCCAGAGGTCTTCCAGCGGCTTGTCTCGCTCGAGGGGCAGGGGCACATGGTGCTCTCGCGGGGGGAGGAGCGCTTCTACCCGCTGCGGTTGCAGCGAGACCTGTGCTTCTTCGTCGAGAACTATATTTGGGCGCTCGAGTCTACGCTGATGTGGGACGTCGGCCGTCTGCCGGGCACTCGGCTGCACAACCCCATGTCGCTGGTTCGTGTGGCAGGGGAGGGGGCTGTCGCGCTGCGGATCCATGGCGAGTTGGTCGCGGTGAAGATCGCACCGCGTCGGCCCTACCGGGTGCGTACCGAAGGGTTCATCGGCTGGGTCGGCAACGTCGTCCCCCGGGTCGACCTCGGTCGAGACCCCGATTTCTTGGTCTGCGAAGGAGAGGGGGCCGTCTTGGTCAGCCTCCCTGGGAGTCACCAAAACACGTGAGCGCGTACGAGAGCCTCAAGCGGGAGATGCTGAATCTCCCAAACATGATCACGCTCGGCCGGCTCTTTTTGATCCCGCCGGTGATCTGGCTGATCGATCCCACCGACCCGGTGCGGAACCTGTACGCCAGCCTGATCTTCGCCGCCGCTTCGCTGCTCGATATCCTCGATGGGTATCTCGCCCGGAAGCAGGGGTTGGTGACGGTGTTCGGCAAGTTCGTCGACCCGCTCGCCGACAAGCTCATGGCGATGTCGGCGATGATCTACCTCGTCGTCGTGAACCTGCTCCCGGCATGGTTGGTCGTTGTGATGCTGGGTCGAGACCTCTACATCAACGGGATCCGCCAGATCGCCGCTGAACGGGGCATCGTGATCGCCGCTGGTGAGGGCGGGAAGATGAAGACCGTGTTTCAGCTGGTCGGCATCTGCTGCGTCCTGGTGCGGTATCCCTATCGCCTGCCGTTCTTCGACGCGCCCTTCGACTTTCACGCCGTGGGGATGTTGTTCCTGTACTTGGCGCTGGCGCTCTCGCTGCTGTCGGCGGTGACGTACACCGGCGCCTTCCGAGACGGCCTGCGCGCCAACGCGGACTGACGCGGTCGTGCCCAGCGCAGACGATTGGGGCCGGCAGGTCCTGGCCTGTGCGAGCACGGGTGCCTACCCACAGCTCTCCTGGCTCGATGGAGGACCGCAGGGCCGCAGCGTGTTGGGTCTCCATCCCATGGAGGAGGTTCGCAGTGACGACCTCGCATGTGTTGCGGAGCTACCCCCCGGCTACTGGCTGGGCTGGCTGACCTACGAGGCAGGTGTCGACGCGACGTTGGGACGCGCGCCGCGGTCCCGAGCCCTCCCGGGGGTTTGTCTTCGCCGGTTCGATGGACTGCTCGCCTGGGGACCCGGCGGCGTCGAGCGACTTGGGGACGAGAGGGCGGCGTTGGCGATCGCTGGACACCTGGAGTCGGCACCGCCATGGACCCCCGGCGCGTGGCCGTTGGGACGGCTGCAGTCCGGCGTTGAACCGGCCGAGTACCGTCGGCGTGTCGAGGCGGTGCTCGAGGAGATTCGCGCCGGACACACGTACCAGGTCAACCTCTCTCAGCCGTTTCACGCCTCGTTCACAGAAGCGGCCCGGGCTCGGCCGTGGTCCGACGCCGTGGCGACGCTGTACCACCGGCTTCGCACGGATACGCCTGCGCCGCTGGGGGGGCTGCTCTTCGATGGGGCTGGGGCGCTCGTGTCCAACGCACCGGAGACTCTGGTGCACTGGAAGGACGGTGTCGTGACGTCGAGTCCGATCAAGGGGACGCGCCCCCGCGGGGCGACGCCGCACGAAGACCAGGCGAACATCGACGCGCTGTTGGCCAGCGCCAAGGACGCGGCGGAACACGTGATGATCGTCGATCTCGTTCGCAACGACTTGGGCCGCATCGCAGCGCCGGGGACCGTGCGCGCATCGGCACGGCCAGCGTTGGTCACCTTGCCCACGGTGCATCACCTGGTCACCGACGTGCACGCCCGGCTCGCGGAAGGGTTGGGGCTGGGTGCTCTCCTGGCCGCGTTGTTCCCCGGGGGCTCGATCACCGGTGCTCCCAAGATCGCCACGCTTGGCATCATCGAGCGTCTCGAGACCGTCCCCAGAGGATTGTATTGTGGGGGCCTCGTGCTGATCACGCCCGAGCGTGTCAGCGTCAACATCGCCATCCGCAGCGGTCAGTGCGACCAGGACGGGCTCACGGTGCACGGCGGCGGGGGCATCGTGCTCGACAGTGACCCCGAGGGCGAGCGACTCGAGTCGATCGCCAAGGTCCGCGCGTTCGACCGCGAAGCCTAGTCGGCACGTACCGTGGTGCGAGTGGACTCAGGCGTCCGCAACGGCATCGTCGGGCTTCTTCCCTGCGTCGTCTTCGGATGGGCCGTCATCGTCGGTGGGGCCGTCATCGGTAGCGTCAGCGTCGGCGGTCTTCTTGCCATCGAGCGCGTCGCCGTGGCGCGTGAGGAAGATGAACAGCAAGCCCACGCCTACGACCAAGGCCACGTCGGCGATGTTGAACGTCGGCCAGACCTTGCCTTCCCAGTAGTGGACCTTGATGAAGTCCACCACGCCGTAGTGCATCTCGCCGCGGATCTCGAGTTGCCGGACCAACCGGTCGTGCAGGTTGCCCAGCGCGCCGCCGGCGACCAGTGCGACTGCCATGAACGCGGTCCGGAACTTGGTGGGCATCGTCCACGCAAGACGAGCCATGTAGAGAAGCGCGAGGATGGTGACGCCGATGAACACCATGCGGGCGTACGAAGCATCCCGAAGGAAGCTGAACGCGGCACCGGTGTTGAAGCCGAACTCGAACTCGAACCAGTCCTTGATGATCTCCTTCTTGACCGAAGGGTTCCGGAGGTTCTCCCACGCCCAGGCCTTGGACCACAGGTCGAGGCCGAGGGTGATCACCATGACGACGACCGTCTCGATGAGGCGTTGCTTTCGAGAAGGGGCGGCCGCGCTGGGGGATGAGGCGTCGGTCATGGCGGAGCGGGAGCATAGCGCACCACCTCGGCGGGCGCAGGAGATGGTTTTATGCTTCGATCTCAGGGGCTTGGCGCGTTTTCCAGAGCCCCCACGCACCCAGCGCGACCATTCCAAGGGCGGTGACCTGGGAGATCGAAAGCAGGAGGGGATGCTCGGGGGCAAGGGACAGCGCCCGAGACAGGCTGGGTGCTGTGCACTCGAAGACGAACCCACGCGAGGCGTCCCCGCGGAACACTTCGACGCACGCGCGAAGGAGTCCGTAGGCGAGCGCGTAGCGGCTGGCCATTCGCCATGGAGGCTCCACACCGCGGCGGACCCGAATCGCCCAGGTGAGCGCGAGCAACGTCAGCAATCCGAACGCTTCGTAGAGCTGGGTCGGGTGTAGGGGGAGGGTGGTGAGCGTGTCGCCGCCTCCGACCACCGGGGCGCCCGAAGTGAGGACGACGATCGAGTCCGGACCGAACCGCAGCCCTCTGCCCCCGGTATGCACCCCGCCCCAGCAGCAGCCGGCGAGAAAACAGCCGAAGCGACCTGCGGCGTGTCCGAGGGGGAGCCAGGTCAGGCCCATGTCCCACACGGAGCCGACGCGCAGGTCGTAGCGGCGGGCCAGTCCGATCCAGCCCCCCGCGACGGCGAGCAGGCTGCCGAAGAACACGAAGCCGGTGCTGTCGATTGCGAACAGCTTGCTCGGGTCCTCGGCATAGACGCCCGGGACCGTGACGACGTGCAGCAAGCGGCCGCCGAAGAATGCGCCAAGGACGATGACGAGCCACATGTCGACCAGGAACGACAGACGCCGAGCTCGTGGGATACCCCGGCTTGCGGCGTCCCAAACCGTCATCGGCAGGCAGAGAAGCCCCCCGAGCATGATGAGGGTGCCGTAGGCGTTGACCTCCGTACCCCAGGGCAGCGTGAAGAGGTGTGGATGCATCAGCTGCGCTCCGCCCTCAGCCGTCCTCGGAGCCCAAGCAACAGCAACGCGACACCGGTGGCCAACGCGATGTCAGCCACGTTGAATGCGGGCCACGATCGCTCGCCCCACGAGACCACGATGAAGTCGACGACACCGTACTGGTCGCCGCGGTCGAAGAACCACATGTGGCGTACGAACCGATCGTGAAGGTTGCCCAGGGCGCCTCCGGCAAAGAGTCCGACCGCTGCGAACGACACGGGGGCGTCTGTGGGGAGGCGGCGCAGCATCCGGGCGAGGTAGAGCAGCACCCCGAGCGTGATGGCGATGAAGACGAGCCGAGCGGAGCCGACATCGTTGGCGAGTCCGAACGCCGACCCCGTGTTGAAGGCAAACTCGAAGCGCAACCACCCTTCGAGCACCACCTGCGGTCGCTGGTGCCGCAGGTGTTCCCAAACCCAAGCCTTGCTGCCCAGATCCAACGCAAGCGCCGCCACGCAAAGCGCAGCGGCGAGGGCGACCCGTCGGGCCCGTGACGGGGGAGACGACACGAGGAGCGGAGCATAGCGCAGGCCACCGGTCTCGGCGGCCGACGAGATCAGGAGGTGCGGAGCAAGTCGTACAACGCCGGGCGGCGGCGCCGGGGCCACGCGGACTCGGTTCGCGCCAGGGCCCGTCGCCCTCGAGAGACGCGCTGGTCCATCGCTTGACGGGACATGCCTTCGAGCGCGACCGGGCGGTCCTCTTGAAGCTCGACCAGGCCCATCCGATCTCCACCGAGCAAACCGGAGAGTGCATTCTCCAGAAGGACCGACTCGGGCAGCCGCAACTCGCGAAGCGCCGAGCGGAGCTTGGCCCGCATGCTCAGCTCCTCACGCAGGTCGTCCCCGACATGATTGAGAGCGTCCGCGCGCTCCGCCGCGTCGCGGGCGAGGCTGACCGAAGCGGACGCGAACATGAGCTGGAGGGGGCGAACCTCGGGCAGCAAGACGGCCGGATCGCTCAGGAGCGCCTCGACTTCTTCCCATGCGATGTCGTCGACGTCGGACTCCTCGCCGCCGAGTTGTTCGAAGGTCTGGCTGGACCACGACGCGACGAGCAGCCGGAGTCGGATCGCTTCGAAGACGAGCAACTCTGCCAACGCCTGTTGTTGCGCGGACGCCAGCGGGTCGAGGTCGGAGTCCTCGTCAGCGGGGTGGGCGACGGCGGTGAGCGCTCGGCCCAGCGTCGCGGTTCCCTGGGCTCCCGATGGTTCGCGCAGCCCGTCGACCCAGGGCTGCAGCTCCTTGGGGATCTCCACGAACATGGCGTCGCGGAGGTCTTGGTGAAACTGGTGAAGCGCCGTGAAGCGTGGGTCGCGTGTCGCCTCCGCCAACCCAAGCCCCTCGCTTCGCGCCTGGAGCGCCTCGGCGGACACAGCTTCGAGTTCCTCTCGCAGCTCACTCTCGTCGATTCCGCCGCCAGCCGGGCCCGTCTGAACGGAGCCGAGCTGGGTGGGGACGAGGGCGGACGAGACGGCGTCGGTGACGTTGGCTGGGTTCATGGCGAGCTCCGAAGGCGACTGGCTGGGTTTAAGCACGTGATGCGCACCCGCAAGCCCCACCCCTTCAAACGTCACCGATGCGTGGGATGCTTCAGTCGGACTCCAAGTTCGAGCTTTAGCCTCAGATTCGACACGCGCTTGCCCACAGGAGGGTTTACGGGGTCGACGGGTCGCTCCCATTGCAGCGGATCGAGCCCGTGGGTTTTTGCGACGGCCTCGTACATCAGTCGCCGCGGGGCGTGATCATCGTCGACCGCGTGGACAATCCCGCCCACGTGGGCAGGCGCTGCCAAGGCGGCGAGGCTGGACTGGACCGCGTCATCGAGGTGGATGAGGTTGGTGGGCGCGTTGCCGTCCCCGGGCAGGGGTCCGTCACGGCGCTTGCGGTACAGCCGCCCAAGCGCCCTTCCGGGGCCATACAAACCACCGAGCCGAAGGACAAGGGTTGGGATGCCGTGTTCGCGTCCGTATGCGAGCACGTGGTCTTCGGCATCTCTTTGCACCTGGCCGCGCTCCGCGTCGGGGCGCCGGGTGTCGGATTCGAACACCCAGCCGTCGACGTTGGGGAGGGCGGAGGTGGAGCTGACGTACACGATGCGCTTCCAGCCGGCGCGGGGGCTCTGCTCGAGCAGCCGCCGAGTGCCCTCGACGTACAGCGCTCGGCGATCCGAGGCCCGGCTTCCTGGGGCGACCGCGATGTGTACGGCGTCGCACTCGGCGAGCGGTCCGAGCTCGAGCGTGTCCGAAGTGAGGTCGAGCGCGTGCATGTTGACGCCTCGTGGAGGCTCGTCTTCGCGCCAGGTTCCAGAACGGGTCGCGACAACCGTGCCCGGACCCAGCGTCCGCGCGAGCGCCATCCCCAGAAAACCGCCACCGACGAGCCCCACCTTCACAGGGGCGAGCATGGGACCCGCGCCGCGGTTCGACAACCCGCCTCGGCTGCTTCATCCTCCGCGCGTGCACGCGTACCGCTTCAGCGTGGCGCCCATGATGGAGCGCACCGACCGGCACTTCCGGGTGCTGGCCCGGGCCGTCTCGCGGCGGTGTCTGCTGTACACCGAGATGGTCATGGGTCGCGCGATCCTCAATGGTCGCGCGGAGCGAGACCTAGGGTTCGACGCCTCGGAGCTCCCGCTGGCGCTACAGGTGGGCGACAACGACCCCCGGCGCCTGGTCCAGTGCGCGCGGGTGGCTCAGGAGCGCGGGTTCACCGAACTCAACCTCAACTGCGGATGCCCCTCGTCCGCGGTCCGCGACGGGGCTTTCGGGGCGCGGTTGATGATGGAACCGCAGCGTGTCGCGGATGCTGTCGCGGCGATGAAGGGGGCGACGTCGTTGCCCGTCACCATCAAACACCGGATCGGGGTCGACGAACTCGACCGCTACGAGGACATGCTGCGTTTCGTCGACATCGTGACGGAGGCGGGGTGCGATGGGTTCATCGTGCACGCACGCAAGGCGTGGTTGCATGGCCTCAGCCCCAAAGAAAACCGCAACGTGCCGCCGCTCCGCCCTGAGGACATCCATCGCCTCAAACGCGAGCGGCCCTCGCTTCGCATCGAGCTCAACGGGGGGGTCGACAGCTCCGATGCCGTGCTTGCTGCGCTCACGCATGCAGACCCGGTCGATGGGGTGATGGTGGGGCGGGCGATCTATCGGGACCCGCTGGCGTTCGCCGATGTGGACGCGCGTGTGTACGGCGACACGCATCCGGTCGCGACGCTCGAGGAGGTCCTCGAGACGATGGTCCAACACACGCGCCGCTGGGTCGACACTGGCGGCCGCGTTCACGACGTTTCGCGGCATGTGCACGGGCTCTTCTTGGGCAGGCGCGGCGGTCGAAAAGCGCGACGCGTCTTGGCGGAGGCGGGGGCGGGGGCGGACCTCGGCACACTTCAACGTGCTGTCGCGAGTCTCACCGAAGCCCGTACGCCTTGAGGCGTCGGTACAGCGTCGTCCGGCCGATTCCCAAGGCTTTCCCGACCGCCGTCACGTTTCCGTTCCACCGCTCGAGCTCGCGCTCGATGGCCTCGCGTTCGAGTTCGGCGAGCGTGCCGAAGAAACTCGGGGCGTTGGCGGGTTGCTCGTTGTGCCCGCCGGGCGCTTCAAAGTTCCGTCCGGACACCTCCGGCGCATGCGGGATACCGTTGGCAGCTTCCTCGGAAGTCCCCCCGTGCAAGCTCTCCGGGAGGTGGTGGGGGCGGACACATCCATCCTCGCTGCTGCTCGCCGCGTACCGAACGACCTCTCGGAGTTCACGGACGTTGCCGGGCCATCGGTGGTTGCGGAGCATGCTCAACGAGGCATCATCGAAGCGCGGGAGGACTCCATCGGACCCCACCTCGCGCCTGAGCACGTGCTGGGCGAGAAGCCCAACGTCGCCGACCCGCTCGCGTAGGGGCGGGACCTCCAACTCGAACCCAGCGAGCCGTGCATACAGGTCCTCCCGGAACTCGCCGCGCGCGACCATGGCCCGCAGATCGCGGTGTGTAGAGACGATGATCCGGAAGTCCGGGTGCACGGGGCCTACGCCGTCCAGCCGGCGTCTGTGCAGGGCGTGGAGCAGCTTCGTCTGCAGACTCGAGGAGAGTTCGGCAACCCCGTCGAGGAACAAGGTGCCTCCGTTTGCCTGCTCGAAGCGCTCGAGCAAGGTTTCGGTCGCCGCCACGAGTGGCTCCTTTTGTTGGCCGAACAACTCCGCGCCTCCTCGCGATTCGGGGACCCACGCGCAGTTGAAGGCCACGTACGGACCGGTCGCGCGTGCACTCGCGTCGTGAAGGGCCCGGGCGATCAACTCCTTGCCGGTCCCGCGCTCCCCGTGGATCAGCAGCGAGATATCACTCAGCGCGAGCTTGCTCATCTGTCCGAACAGTCGACGCATCTTTGGCGATCGGCCTGCGATGCCAGCAAAACCGTCATCGCGGGCTTGTCGTTCGAGGTCTGCGAGCTTGACGGTGAGTCGGTGCCGCTCGCAGGCGTTGCGCGCTGTGGTCAGCAGCTTGGTGCGGTCGGTCGGGTCGGTGACGAAGTCATACGCACCCGCGAGCATGAGGTCGGGGACGGGGGCCTCGCCCGCGAGCATGACGATGGGGACCGTGCCGTGACGAGCGCGAATCTCCCGGATCGCATCAACACCACTGAGCCCGGGGAGCTCTGGGCTCAGCAGTACCAAGTCCGGCAATGAAGTGGACAGCGCGTCGAGCAACGCCTCGGCTTTCGACACCAACCGTGCTCGGAAGTCAGCCTGTCGGAGCCACTGCAGGACAACGGGAGCGGGGTTGGCGTCGACGACGAGGACCAAGGGGGGCTCGCCGTGCCCCGTGCGAGCTCGAATCGGTGAGAGCGACATCGTGCTGCGAGACTTGTGCAAGCGCCGATCCGGATGGTCTTGGCACGGTCTGGTTCGATGCGGCGCGGCCGGTGTTTCGGAGTGACACGCTCCCTTCGGAGGGGCAGGGCGCGGATTGTTCCGCCGCGGGCTCGCCGCGGGGAACCTGCTCGGCGCTCGGCCGCTGACTCAGTTTGGAACAGCTCCGGCCTTCGACTGGAACGGTGCCGTTTCGGTGTGGAACGGAACGCACGCAGGCGATGGACGCAAAAACGCCCTCACTCCGTCGGAGCGAGGGCGTTCGAGGGACTAGAAGGTCCGGATCACTTGGGGGCGGCTGCGCCACCAGGAGCGCCGCCGGGACCGGCGAGCTGCTTCTTCATGGTCTCGGAGATCTTCTTCAGGTCGTCAGCCGAAGCGGCGGCCGAGAGCGAAACTGCTTCGCCCTTGGCTTCGATCTTGACGCTCTCCACCACGCCGGCGGGGATGCCGAACATGCCTGCCATGCCCTTCATCTCACCGAACTGCTTGTTGGCCATGCCCGCGAGCTCGGTCGCTTTGGCGGCATCGCCGAACACGCCGGAGGCAGCGACCGCGAGGCCTGCCGAGAGGTCGACGGTGCCGGTCACGTGCTTGAGGCCCGCGGTGGGTCCTTCCTGCATCTCAGCGGTGGCGACCATGCCGAAGTAGATGTGCTTGCTCTGGTCGACCGAGCCGAGGACGTCCTTGAGCGAGCCGTCGACGGCGGTCTTGCCTTTGCCGCCGAGCAGACCCTTGAAGGCTTCCTCGGAGTCAGCGCCGACGAGGGCGATGACGTCGTCGGAGACGGAGAAAAGCTTCTGACCGTCTTCGCCGCCGGTCACCACCACACGGCCGTCTTCTTCGCCGACCTCGAACTTCTCTTCGGGCTTCTTCTCTTTGATCTTCTTGCCGATGCAGTCGAGCGTGTCTTTCTTGCCCACGCCGGTCGCCGAGACGACAACCACGACCTCTTTATCCTTGTCGGTGTTTCCACCCACGACGGCGTACTTCCAGGTCGCCATGCCCACCTTGCAAGCGTCGGCGGCTGCGATCATCTCGCCCGCTTCGCCCTGCTTGAGCATGTCCTGGTTGTCCTTCATCATCGCGGATCCGGCGACCTTGGCCGCGTCGAGTCCGATGAGAAGGTTTGCCCCGTCGGGGATGTACTTCATGGCGTCGGCAACGGTGGACCCAGCAGCGGCTTTCTTGTCGCCAGCTTTGTCGCCATCTTTGCCCTTCTCGCCCTTTTCGCCTTCCTTGCCCTTCTCGCCGGAGGCTTCTTTTTTGTCTTCGCCTTTGTCACAGCCGGTGAAGGGGGCTGCCACGAGTCCGAGCGCGATACCGATCGCCAAACGCTTCATGGGCGGGAGTGTCGCGGGCTGCGCGGGCGCGGTCAACACCGTTTGTGGCCCCCGCGTCGCCCGCCGGATTGCACCAGCAACCCCTCGAATCAATGGGGAAACGTCGGTGGTGGGAGGTTGCCGGGCAGGTTTTGCTGCGGATTGAGCGGTTTGTTGGCCCGGGGCAGGGGAGCGACCGGCGCGGAGGCGGAGTCGTTGGCTTCGTTTGAACTCTGGGAGACGACCTGCGGGGGGTCGATCCATCCCTGAAACCAGGTGTCGTAGGGGACGTTCGTCGAGCCGGGGTGCCCCCATCCCATGTGCACCACGAAGCGCTGGTGCCGCGATACCCGAGCCCAGCGTCGCTTCGACGCGTCCCACTTCGCGAATCGTGCGTCTTCGAAGCCGTATGCGAGCGGATAGTGACTGAAGTGGCCGATGCCGATCGCGACGACCTGCTTGTCCTCGAGTCGTCTCTTCGCCTTCGTCTTGCCCTCATGGGTCATTACACTCGCTCCGTCGTAGTCGGCGGTCAGGTCCGTGGAGACCCTTCCGTGAAGGAACTTGGTGGCCTGGCCCATGATGTGGGGGGCGGTGAAACGGCTCCCGGTGACCGTGCATCCCGATGCTCCCCAATCGCCGAGTAGGTCGCGAATCTCGAGCACGATGTTGGCCGGCCCCGAGAGTAGATTCGAGCTGCCCCCGATGCTGCGGAGTCGCCCGGGGACGTCGTTCCACATCCACTCCGGGGCGCCGGCGGGTGTGCCGTTTTTCTTTCCGTTGCTTCGGTACAGGTTCGCGGCTCCGGACCACCGACTGTCTCCGAGCTTGGCCATGTGGTCCGCCCAGCCGAAGACCATGGCCCACACGGTCGCACCACATCCCGAGGCGCACCCGGAGGTGTTCGGGCCCAGCTTCCCGTCGACTTGGTCGTACTTTCGAACCTTTCGATAGGCATCGATCGGGTCGTTCCCCGCCCAGCGGCCTTCGATGCGACTGGGCTCGCAATACTTGAGCTGGAACTTCTCGTTGTTGGTGGCGCGTCGGGCCTTCGCGTTGATCTCTCCAAATCGGTTCGCACGGAGGTACCGGCGATTGCGGGCTCGGAATGCGACCCGTCCGTCCCGGAACGTTCTGCGCTGGAACACGGCATCGCCTCCTGCGTTGAGTCCATCCGCGCGCACGGTGGTGCCGCTGGCGTAGACCCACTCGCCGTTGCTCGCCTGGAGCTGCACATTGTGAGCTCCGACCCGGTGGATCTTGAAGACCTCCCATCCGCCGACCCAGCCTCCACGTGCTTCGAGCGTCGAGCCTCCGCCATCCCGCGCGTAGACGTAGGTGTCCCAGTTGGAGCGCAGCACTGCCTTGCGACACTCTGGGGCCGCGGTTGCGCTGGGCGCCGCGAGTGCGCCGTGGGGAAGGGCGGGCGGAGCTCCGTCGGGATCGGCCTCGCCGGAGAGGTTGATCGTTCGGGTGACGTCGAAGCGGTGCACCTCCGAGGAACCATCGCCGTAGCGGATGGTGACGTCGAGGGGGTGGACGTCGTCGCCGGGGATGTCTTCCACGAATACGCGCAGGGCGTTGTCGCCCTCGTAGGGACGCTCGTCGATCTGGGTGCGCACAAACGATGCGCCGGGGCCACTGACCTCGAGTTGGGCATCGCCGCGAGAGAGCAGCGGCACCTCCCGAAACCACCCGGACTGCAGCCCCTCACCTGATGTCCGGAAGTCGTCGTCCGCGGCCCAGTCGTCCCGCGCGCCGCGTCGCAGCACCTCGTGAAGGACGGCCATGTTGTCCGCATAGCCCTCACGCAGTTCGCTCCACGACGCCCAGGTGCCGAGCTCGATCCGGTGCTCGGGCTGCTGCACCAAGGTCTGCCCGGTCTGCGCGTCGTGATGGGTGTGGCCTTGCCGGGTGGATGTCGCGGCGTCGAGCCAGGCCATCTGCGCATGCTCGACCTTGGGCGGGAGCCCGCCGAGGTTGGCGAGCATGTGCCCGTCCGCGGCCTCGGCCACCATCGAAACCGGAGAGAGAAAGTAGACGCGGCTCGGCCGCTCGCCAGGGGGCATCGCGGCCGCGAGTTCTGCGGTTCTTCGCGGACCGGTCGCGGTCGAGAGCACGACCGGGTAGTCGTGCTCTCCGCTGGACAGGACCATGAAGCCACGCGCTTCTCCGTAGGGCCCGAGCACGCCGACCTCGTAGTGGGTGGGGTGCGTCTCGCCCGGGCGGAACATCGGGATGACGTGCGTCGAGAGCTGAGCGTCGGCCCACGGGGATTCGCTCCGCTCGCGCTCGAGTTCCAACGTATCGGCCGCGCGTCGATGAAGCGCGATCGGAAGGCTCGCCAGCTCCACCGCGAGGTCTTCCATCGATACCGCTGTGGATCGTGCGCGGACGTCCTGGGTCTGGGCGGCCGCGTTGGCGAACGGGGCGGCGACGAGGAGCAGCGCAGCAAGGAAGGGCGAGCCGAAGCGGTTCATCGCGACGGTGGTACCGGCCGCCCCCCAGGTGTTTCACCGAACCACGAAACAACCCCCGACGCGCGCGGTTGTGCGCAGCCGGGGGCAGGCGTGCAGGGCCTCTACTTGGCGGGACAGGTCTCGTTGAAGGACGCGACGGCCGCTTTGCCCTTGTCGTCGGCGCCCAGCGCCTCGCCGCTCTTGTCGACCACCTGCTTGGCCTTGATGCATCCCATCGACACGCTCTTGCCCTCTTCCTTCTCTTTCTTGGCGGTCTCGAGATGCGTGTTGAGGTTGGACAGCGGAACCTCGACTTCCATCACGGTCTTCGCCTCGGCGGCCACTTTGGCAGCGTCCCCATCTTTGGGGAACTCATCCCCCTCGATCGTGGTCTTGAGGTTGATGATCGCCATGGACTCGACCTTGCCGGCCTTGATCTGCTCGCGGATCGTCTTGATCTGCGCGGTGGGCATGTCGACGTAACAGACCTTGGCCAACGCAGCGTGGGCCTTCTTCTCGGACTCGTCTTTGGATGCGGCGAGCGCCTTGTACTTGGCCATGTTGCCGGCGCAGGAGTACTTGATGTCCTCGCCTTTCCCGAGCTCGGCCGTCATCTCCGCGACGTCTTTTTCGGCGGACTTGGCCTGCTCGGAGGCGCCAGCCTCCTTCTTGTCCGCGGCTTTCTCGTCCCCGCCATCCTTGCTGTCGCAAGCGGACGTGAGGGACAGCGCGGCGGCCATCGTGAGGGCGAAGACTGAGGTGTGAAGTCGGTCCGAGATCGTCATCGAGCGCGGACCGTATCACCGGCCGACGGCTACGCACCAAGCACGACGCGAAAGCGCTTCTTCTTGCCGGCCTGAAGGCGGACGGTCCCGTTTTCGAACCCCGCAGCCTCGAGCTGGAGGCTCAGGTCCTTGACCGGCACGCCGTCGAGCTTCACGGCACCGGCCTCGATGCGGGCCCGTGCTTCGCGTTTCGATTTGAATGCCGCGATTCGAGGGTCAACGACGAGGTCGAGCAACGCGATTTGCTCGACGCCCAGCTCCACGGCCGGAACTGCGCTCCAGTCGTCTCCTCCGCCAAACGCCTGTTTCGAGGCCTTTGCGGCCGCTTCCGCGGACTCCTCCCCATGGGCAAGCGTGGTGGCCTCCTTCGCGAGCCGGGCTTTCACCTCTCGCAGCGCGGAGCCCTCGGCCTTGCACAGGGTCTCGATCTCATCGACCGCAACGTCGGTGTATTTCAGCAGGTGGTTGCGGACATCGTTGTCATGGCAGTTGAGCCAGTATTGGTAGTAGTCGAACGGGGGACACTGCGCGGGATCGAGCCAGACCGCACCATCGGCGGACTTGCCCATCTTGCGGCCGTCAGCGGTCAGCAGCAGCGGCCAGGTGAGCGCCTGAGCGCTGGACGGCCCTTCGACGACTCGGCGGATCAGCTCCGTTCCGGCGACCATGTTGCCCCACTGGTCGCTGCCGCCCAGCTGCATCGTGCAGCCTTGCTCGCGGTACAGGTGGAGGAAGTCGTAGGCTTGGAGCAGCTGGTAGTTGAATTCGAGGAACGACAGCGGCTGTTCGTTGTCTAGCCGGTCGCGGTACGTCTTCGCCGAGATCATCCGGTTGACGGTGAACTGTGAGCCGATCTCGCGAAGGAACTGCAAGTAGTGCAGCCCACACAGCCAGTCAGCGTTGTCGACGAGCACCGCGTCGTTGTCCTTGCCGCGCTCGAAGTGCAAGTAGCCGTCGAAGTTGCGACGGATGCCGGCCACGTTGTTGGACAGCGTCGCGTCGTCGAGCATCTTGCGGCTCTCGGTGCGCCCGGTCGGATCGCCCACCCGGGCCGTGCCGCCACCGAGCAACACCACAGGCTTGTGCCCCAAGCGCTGCAACAGCCGCTGGACCATGATGCAGGTCAGCGACCCGGCGTGCAGGGATGACGCGGTCGGGTCGTAACCGACATAGAACGTCACCATCCCCGCTGCGAAGGCGTCGTCGATCGCCTTTGCATCGGTCATCGCATCGATGAAGCCGCGCTCTTGGAGAGCTTTGAGGGCAGGGGATTGGGGCGTGAACTCGGACACGAGGCGGCGAGTCTACTCGCGAGCGGCCGGTGTGTCGTCCGTGGCGCGTGCCGACTCTTTCGCGGGCGGTGCTTCGATCGCGTCGACGCGTCGCGCGTGCTCTCCAAGCGCGGCGTCCAGCGCCTGCAGTTTGGCGGTGATCTGCTCTCGATACCGTCGGTGCAGGTCTTTCTCGCGGAACAGCTCGTCGGCCAAGGCGATCGCGACCAGCAACGCGATGCGCTGCACGTTGAGGGTGGAGCGGCCCGCGTTGCCCGCGACCTGCTTGAGCTGGGCGTCGACGTAGTCGGCGAGTTGCTGGACGTACGCGGGGCCTTCGTCGGTCCGGATCACCAGCCGTTGGCCGGCGAGCTCGACTTCGACGGATTGCTTCACTTGCCCTTGCCCTTGCCCTTGTCCCCGTCGTCGTCGTCGTCGCGCCGCTCGAGGTCGTTGAGTCGCTCGGCCTCGTCGTGCGCACGCAACGCTTGGATGACATCCTCGATGTCGCCGTCCATGAAGCCGTCCAGGTTGTGGCGCGTGAGCTTGATGCGGTGGTCGCTCACACGGTCCTGCGGGTAGTTGTAGGTCCGGATCTTCTCCGAGCGATCACCGCTGCCGACCTGCGACTTACGCTCGGCGGAGCGGGCCTTCTCGGCCTTTTGGATCTCGCGGTCGAGCAGGCGCGAGCGCAGAAGCGCCATCGCGATGTCGCGGTTCTTGGTCTGCGACTTCTCTTGCTGCGATTCGACGGCGAGACCGGTTGGGATGTGGGTCAGCCGGACCTTGGAGTCGGTGGTGTTGACGTGTTGCCCACCTGCGCCCGAGGCCCGCATCTTCTCGAACTTGATGTCGGCGTCGCGGATCTCGAAATCGATCTCCTCGGCCTCCGGCATGATCGCGACGGTCGCGGCCGAGGTGTGGATGCGGCCTTGGGATTCGGTGGCGGGGACGCGCTGGACGCGGTGCACGCCACTCTCGAACTTGAGCATCGCGTACACGTCCTTACCCTCGAGCAACCCGCTGACCTCCTTGAGTCCCCCGGCGTCGGCTTCGTTCATCGACATCGGCGTGAGCTTCCAGCCCCGCCGCTCGGCGAAACGGGAGTACATGCGCCACAGGTCGCCTGCGAACAGCGCAGCTTCTTCGCCGCCCGTCCCGCCGCGGATCTCCAAGATGACGTTCTTGGAGTCGTTGGGGTCCTTCGGCAGCAGGAGCTTTTGTAGGCTGACCTCGAGTTCAGCCAGCTCGCCTTGGA
Organism: Nannocystales bacterium; assembly: GCA_050633305.1. Classification (GTDB taxonomy): domain Bacteria; phylum Myxococcota_A; class Polyangia; order Nannocystales; family Nannocystaceae; genus CAJXVA01. Next base: position 287,167 of record JBOEGF010000032.1, on the reverse strand, counting down.
GCCGTCCGATGTCGTCCTGGGCGAGCTCCTTCATGTCGGGATCGTCCAGAAGCTCCCGGGCCTCTTCGAGGGCGGTGTGAAGCTCCTGGAACTGAGTCCAGGCGTCGACGACGGGCTTGATCTCGGCGTGTTCGCGCGAGAGTTTGAGAAACTCGTTCTTGTTCCCCGTAATTTCGGGGTCACACAGCATGTCGCCGAGTTCTTCGTATCGCTCGCTGAGGGTCTCGAGCTTGGCGCGGATGGAGGCTTCCATGGGGTTCCTCGGGCTTGCGCGGCCCACAGGGCCTTACCCAAAGCGCGCAGTGTAGACGAAACAAGGGCGCCGGTCATTGCGGCCGGCACCAGGGCGGGATAAGACTCGCGGCGATGAGCCTGCGCTGGGCTGCCCGCTATGCCTTCTCGGAGGATCTCTGGCGTTCGAGAGCCCGCGTGGTCCTCGACCCGGCGCTCGAAGACGCGTTGCTGTCGGGAATTCCCGTCGGCGAAGACGCGGAGTCGCTGCGTGAACTCGTGGACGCGCTGCTCCCGGCCCGGCCCGGCGATGATGCATCGGTGTGGGTTGGGGTCTCCGACGACTCGGTCGCCGCACGCTTGAGTCGGCTTCGCCCCGGGACGAGCTTCGTCGCGCGCTCGCGTCTCGCCGAGGTCCTCAGTCAGGATGCTTGGGAGGTCGCGCTGATCGATCTCGACGCCGCGCCGCGATCGGGGAGCCACGACAACGAAGCACTCGATGCGATCGCGGGGTTGAACCTCAAACCCAGCATCGCGCGAAGCATCGTGTTGTGGGGTGCTTCGGGAGACGAGGGCCTCGGCTACGAAGACCTCGCCGAGGCGATGCTCGAGCAGCTTGGGACCCGCGGCTGCACGCAGCGAATCTTCGGCTTGTACCGCCCACCGATGGCCGCGATCGTCGACTTCGGCGAGTCACTCGAGATCGATGGCGCCGAGGCGGACCTGGAGATCACGATCAGCGTTCGTCCGAGCGAGCTTCGCGACGACGATGAAGAGCAAGACGTTCCGCTGTACTTCGACAACAGCCTTGGGGCGCAGGAACCTCCGATCGACGAGCTGATCGGCGTGTGCTCTGCCGCACCGCTGCCCGAGGGCCTCGGCCTCATCGAGCTTCCCCCCGCCGCGTCGGGCCAGCCGTCGGGGTTGCGGGCGCAGCTGCACTCCGCCCAGCAGCGGGCACAGCGGTCGGAGGTCGAACAGCAGCGGTTGCTCGATCGCCTCGACGCCCTGCAGCGCGAGAATCGGGAGCTTCGCGAGGCCGTCGAAGCGGGCCCCGACCCCTTCGACGCGCTGGCCCGGGACGAGGCGCTCGAGGCTTCGATGGCGCGGGAGCAGGCCTTGAAGTGGAAGGTCACGGGTCTCGAGCACCAACTCAGCAAGGCCGTGGCGAGACCCGTCGAGGACCTCGAAGCCGAGGTGGCCCGGCTCTCCATGCTCCCGCCGCCCTCCCAGGCACCGATCTCCGGTGACTTTGAAGCGGGCATCTCCGCGCAGGAATCGGCCTCCGCCGCGCAGATGGAGCCATCGCCGGAGGCACTGCCAGAAGCTCCGGGTTCGCCGCGACCGAGCCCCTCGGACGAGGTCCCCGAAGAATCGGTCGTCCTCGTGGTCGCCGATGAGGCCCGGGATCGGGTGCTCGCAGCCCAGCTCAATGGGTTGGTGCAACGGCTCGAACGGGGCGGTATCGGCGTTCTGGCGCTCCGCCGGGCGCTCGCGAGCGTCGCCCGCCGGCTCCGCACGCCCCCGAGTTAGCGCGGTCTCATCCCGAGCCGGGGGCGCGTTTCGGCTCGCACTCGACGGATGTACACACCCGTCGAATGGGGCGAGACGATGGCCCGCGCCGGTCGTGCTTGCCGGGGACTGGCGCGGCGGACTAGAATGGTTGCACCCGGCACCCTACCCAGGTGCCTCATTCAAAAGCTGTACTTGTTCATCGACCCCGTCCACAGCCCGGCTGACCACCGGACTCGAGCCCTGACCAGGCCCGGGCGAACCCTGCGGATGGCTAAAAACCTAGGAGCGCTCCATGCGAGTCTCACCCACTGCGTCCAAGCCGGATTGGCCGGCCTTGGAAACTGCTTTCGAGCACAACGCCCCCGAAACTCACAGTTATCTCGACCTTCACACCGGCCAAGTGCTGACCATCGTGGACTCGCGTCCCGAGGACGACGAAAAGCGCCGGCAGATCCGCACCACCACCGGGCGGTACGTGCATCTCGATCCCGCGTCTTCGCGGGAGCAGTACCGGTGGATGGAGCGCTTCGTTCAGTCGGTCGAAGACCCTTCGCTCTCCGAGCGTCTGGTGTTGGCAATCGACGGTAAGGGCGCGTTTCGCCGCTTCAAGGACGTGTTGCTGTCCTACCCCGTCGAGCGGGACCGGTGGTTCCAATACCGATCCAACCTGCTGCACATCTACATCAATGGGTGGCTCACCGCGCACGACTTCGAGCTTGGGGAGGAGCCGCCGTGGGGCGACCCCGACCAACCGCAAGAGCCCGACATCCCGTTGGAGAAACCCACCGGGACTCGGGGCGAGGGACCAACGGAGGCGCTGCGTCGCCAAGCCCGCGAGCTCATCGACTCGATGCCTGCCCTCGAGTTGCCCTCGCTGATCGCGTACCTCAACTTCCTCCGGGAAAAATCGCCGCCGGTGCACCACCCCGACGATCTCGAATCCCCCGCGACCGAGTGAGCGACGCGCAACAACCGGAAGCTTCCGACACGAAAGGGCCCGCAGCTGCGCGGCCCTTTCGGCGCTTCATCGGCGTGGACCTCGGCGGCGGTCGCGGCAAGAACACGGCAATCGCTCGGCTCGAGCTTCCCGAGGGGGGGGCGGGTCTCACTGTGGCCGAGGCCACGATCCGCCAGGGACATCGCGGGACGGGCAACCACGAAGGCGACGCGCTGTTTCGTGACGAGGTGCTCGTGGAGTATCTGCGTCGGTGGACTGACGATGAGACCGTCGTCGCAATCAATGCTCCCCTCACGCTGCCGCCGTGTGTTCGGTGCACGCTGCCGTGCCCCGGACTGACGGTGTGCGACGTACCCTCTGTGGCTTGGATGCGGACGTGGGCACCGCGGTTGCTACCCCGTGGCAAGAGCGATCCGTCCAAACCCGCTGTCACCCCGTATACACAGCGGGCCACCGAGGTGCTCTGGACCTCTCTGGGCGCGCGCCCGCGCGAGGCGTTGGGGCAGGGCACAGGGCCGTTGGCGGCACGAGCAACCTATCTGCGGCGCGTGCTCTCCCCGCAGCTTCGCCTCCACGAGAATCTGCTCGAGGTTTACCCGCGTGCCACGCTCACGCAACTCTTCGGGAGCACCACGGAGAGACGGACTCGGCATGGCGAAACCCAACGTGTGTGGGACACCCGAAAAGAGGTGCTCGCCGGCCTCCGTGAAGGCATCGACTACGCGTACGTGTGGCCCGAGGTCGTCGTCCGCAACACACATGTCTTTGGCGCGGTGCTTTGCGCCTACACCGGGTTCCTGTGGAGCCGAGCCGGCTGGCGGGGCCCGCGGGAGTTCGAACAAGCGGACACCGCGTCGGGCATTCCGCTGACCGATGCAGCGGTCGCGCTGGGCGACGCTTGGGTCACCGATGGGTGGATCTACGCGCCTCCGCCAGCGCCCTCGACCTGAGTCGCGCGCGAGTCCCGTTGTCGGCCGGTGCCTTGCGGCGCTGGACTGCGATCGTTCGGCTTGATCTCTGCGCACGCTCCGGTAGCGTCGCGGCGTCGCCTGGACCTCGCAGCGCGGGGCCGGGACGAGGTTCGTCATGTCCGTTCGACTTCATCTCTTCAAATCCAAGATCCATCGCGCCATCGTCACGCACGCCGACCTCGAGTACGAGGGAAGCATGACCATCTGCGGCACCCTCATGGACGCGGCCGGCATCCACGAGCACGAGCAGATTCACGTCTGGAATGTGACTCGCGGAACCCGGCTCACCACCTACGCCCTTCGGGGCGAGCGCGACTCCAAGATCATGTGCATGAACGGGGCGGCGGCCCATCTCATGAAGCCCGGCGACCGCGTGATCGTGGCGACGTTTGCCGAGGTCCCCGCCGAGGAGGCTGAGGGCTGGAGTCCGACGGTGGTACTGGTCAACGACGACAACGATATCGTCGACCCCGCGTTGTCCGAAGTGGCCGGCCCGAAGCGTCGCGTCACCGCCTGAACCCGGCGAGCGGCCCTCGAGGTCGCCGGCCTACGCGGAGTCGAGCGCACGCATCGTCCGACCGCTCAGGGCGGGATTTCGAGGGACGACCAGTGCCATCACCGCGTAGGCCAGAATTCCGGGGCCGCCCAACAGGACGCCAGCGACAAAGGCGAGTCGGACCCACACCGGGTCCCAGCCGTAGCGTTGGGCGAGGCCGCCGCAGACGCCGAGAAAGATGCGCTGGTCGTTGGAACGGTAGAGCCGTGACATGGTCGGCAGGTTGGACCGTGCTGCCGGGCGCCGCATTCCGCGAAGAAAAAGAAACCCGGCGGGTGTCGGGGGTGTCGGGCTCAGGCCAGAGGATAGTGCGCCTCGGGCGTGTAGCGGGAACCGGTGGCGCGGAGGATGCTCGAGTACAGGGTGAAGGACTCGACCTCGAAAGGGGGCGCGTCCCACAACGCGTGCATTCCCAGCCACGCGGCGACCTTCTTGCTGGGCGAGCGTTTGAGTCGCGCCAGGGTGATGTGTGGCACGAACCCCCGAGCATCCGCCTCGAAGCCCGCGCTGCGTATCGCGCTCTCCAACTGATCGTGAAGGCGTTGGAGGGCGGGTGAATCCGCGAGCCCGAGCCACAGCGACCGCGGTTCTCCCCGCGGTGGAAAGTGACCGCAGCCACGGACCGTGAGCGAGAACGAAGGCGCACGAACCGAGCGGAGGCATTCGTCGAGTGCGGCACGCTGTCCTCCGTCCACGTCCCCCAGGTACCGAAGCGTGAGATGGAGCTTCTCAGGGGCCTCCCACCGAGCGCCTTCAATCCCGCCGCCGAGCAGCGCCAGTTGCTGGGCGAGCATCGGCGGGAGCGGGAGTCCGACGAACAGGCGGCTGGTCTTTGAGGACATCACTCTTCGGCCGGCCCAAGGCCTTCGCCCGGCCGACCGCGTGCGAGTTTCCGTTGCAAGCTCCGCCGGTGCATGCCGAGTCGCCTCGCGGCCTCCGAGATGTTGCCAGCGCAGTCGGTGAGCACCCGTTGCAGGTGCTCCCACTCCACCTCTTCGAGCGAGCGAGGGTTGGCCGACTCCTCGGTGACATCGGTGGCCGGCTCGGTACGCTCGAACGCGGCGAGGACCTCGTCGGGCTCTGCGGGTTTGGTCAGGTAGTGGACCGCACCGAGCTTCATCGCTTCGACGGCGGTCGCGATACTGCCGTACCCCGTGAGCACCACGATCTTCATGTTCGGGTGTTTGCCGTGGAGTTCGCCCACGACCTCGAGTCCACCGCGGCCGGGCATGCGCAGGTCGACCACGGCGCGTCCTGGACTCCACGCCTCGGCCTCCGTAATCGCGTCATCGTAGTCGTGCGCCACGACCACCTTGAAGCCCCGCCGCCGGAACGCTCCGGTGAGCGCGGCACAGAACGCCTTGTCATCGTCGGTGATGAGGATGGTTTCGCCGTCCGGGTTGATGTCGCTGGGGCTGTTCATGTCGAGGCGAGCGGGAAGGTGATGGTGACGGTTGTGCCGCGGCCGGGTTCGGACTCTGCCGATATGCTACCGCCGAGCTGACGGAGTTGGGCGCGGGTGAGGTACAGGCCCAGGCCCATTCCGGACCCTTCGGGTTTGGTGGAGAAGAAGGGATCGAACGCGGCGCCCGCGAGGGCGGCGTCCATGCCTTCTCCGTCGTCTTCGACCTGGACGTGGGCCATCGCGTCGGCGGCTGAGATTCTGACGCGGATGCCATGCTCTCCTTTCCGGCGTCGGCAGGCCTCGGCGGCGTTCGCCAACAGTTCGCGGAGGATCTGCCCGAGAGCGTCGCGGGGCAGGTCGCATGCGGCGTCTGCACTGGCCCCGTCGAAGCTGACCTCGACCGGGACCTCGCCCGCGGCATGTTGCTCGCTGTGGAGATCATGCAGGGCCCATGGCTCCGCATCGGCCCCGAGCGCGTGCACGCGGGCGTCCGGGGTCGACATCCGCTGGACGATCTTCTTGCAGCGCGAGACCTCGTGCCGAATCGAGTCGGATGCATCGTCCCGCTCCGCGTCTTCCATGTGCGGGAGTTCGGAGGCGAGCACCGCGATCGTACCCAGCGGGGTTCCGAGCTCGTGGGCAGCCCCGGCTGCGAGGCTCCCCAAGCTTGCGAGGTGTCGGTCTTCGAGCGCCTGGTCTCGCAGCCGCGTGAGCTCGGCCCGCTGTCGGGCGACGGACATCGCGATGCTGTGCACAAAGTAGGTGATGAGCGCACCGGTGACTCCGAACGAGAACCACATCCCCTGCAGGTGCCCTGCGAAGTGGTGCTCATGGCCAGGCGGTCCCTGGGGGAGCGGCCCCAGGAGGTACAGCAGACCGAAGCCCGCGAGGGATGCCCCGGCGACGGCCCACGTCCAGCGGGGCGAGACCTGCGTCGCGAGCGTGATCGGGACGAAGTACAGCGTCGTGAACGGGTTGGTCGCGCCTCCGGTCAGGCCAAGCAGCAATGTGAGCGCGGCGGAGTCGGCGAGCAGCTGGAGGCCCGCGAACGTGACGGTTGCGCGGCCGGTCGGCAGGACCACACGAGCGACGTAGACGTTGAACATCGCGAGTGCGACGAGGATCGCGACGAACCCGGCGATCGTTCCCGACGTGGGCACCCAGCTCAGCACGGGGGCCACCAACTGCGGCGCGAACGCCATTAGAGAGGCGGCAGCACCCATCAAGGCGACCGTCACCCACCGCGCGGTGACGAGTCCCCGTTGGGTCAGGGCGGCCGGAGCGAGGCTGGGTTTGGGAGCGCTCAACGCGAGGGCAGTGTGCCACGAGCATCGTGCTCGGCCACGTGCGACAGGGTGTCGCGACTGCGACGGTCGGTCGCAGCACGCGCAGAGGCCATCCCGTAGTCCAGGGGCGTGTCTTTCCGCGTCCGATCACTGGCGTTCGCGCCCCTGATGGCGGCGACGCTGGGTGCCTGCTTGCCGGCGTTGGCACCTGGGATTCGGCCGGTTCAGCACCACGCGGGGCTGACCGAAACCGCTGGCGATGACACGTGCATGAGTTGTCACGAGGCCGAACAACGCGTGCTCGACGGGTTGGCCGCGATGTCGCCGCGGAGGCGGGAAGCGTCGATTCATCAACGGATGCAGGGTGGGGGAGCGTCGCTCGTCGCCCAGTGGATGCTGGATGACGAACGGACTTGCGTGGGATGCCATGTCCCCCGACGGGGGCTTCGATGAAGGCCGTTCGCGCCTCGGCCCTCGCCGCGCTGTGCACATGCGTGGCGGCCCCGGGTCTCGCACGGGCCCACCATGTCCCGGGGCATGGGGCCTCGGAGGGAGTTCGCAACCTGAACAGTCTTGGTGGCGGTTCTGGCCAGGCGACTTCCCGGCTCATGCTCCTCCAGGAGTACAGCCGCAACTCCACCAGTCTCAACCCGGCGACCACGTACAACACGTCGTTGCTCGGCGAGTACGCGCCGCATCCGTGGATTTCGTTGGGTGCGCAGGCCCCAGTGCTTATCGTCGATGAGGACTCCGCACCGCGCAAGGTCGGGTACGGCGACACGAGGGCATTTTTCCGGCTGACCCCCCACGCGGACAAGCTGATCCACCGCGTCGTCACCACGGGCGTCAACATCTCCGTGCCCACACGTTCGCTTCGGTTCGAGGCCGACCCCGGCCGGGGCTGGACCGTGTCTCCGATGGTCATGTTCACGCGGACGCACCTGCGGACGTATTGGCAGGTGATGCTCTTGGGGACGGCCGAGCATCGTCCCGCCGGGACGGCGTTCGACGTGACGGCCAGCGGCCAAGTCGGGTACCGGGCGTTCGGCAAGCTGGGGTTGAGCCTCGGGGCGCTTGCCGACGTGCGGGTAGCGAACCTGTGTGCTGAGGTTGGCGGCGGGTCGTCGTATTGCAGCGGCAACCGTGCGACGGAGACCGAGCGTCAGGTTGGCTCGGTTCGCATCGCACACCTCAGCGGCGTCAGCTATAGCTTCGCCTCCTGGGGTCTGCTCGCAGCGAACCTGCAGCTCCCCGTCACCCCCAAGCGCGACTTCAACGTTGCGGGGAGTCTGAGCGTCCAGTTTCAGTTCTGAGGTGTTGCGCGGCGGCGGTGGGCCAGCTGCGGGATCACAAAGACCCTCGACTGCGAGTGCAGCAGAGGGTCTTTTGGGCCAGCATCGCCGCTGGCCTCGCCACACAGGCAGACGGCCTACTTGGACTTGGACTTGGACTTGGACTTGGGCTTGGACTTGGATTGGGATTGGGATTGGGAGCCGCCCCCGCCGAGATCGATCCCGGCGAGCAGGTCGCCGAGCGAGCCAAGCTTGCCCGCCTTCTGCTTTCCGCCGCCTTTGCCCTTGCCTTGGGACTGCCGGAAGTTCGCAAACGCGTTGCGCTCCTCAGCCTGGGCGACGGCGCGGACCGAGAACCGCAGCTTGCCCTGGGCGCCGCCACGCATCTGAACAACCTCGACCTCGGAGCCCACTTTGTAGCGCCGACGCGGGTCGGAGTTGAGGGGGAGGTCGAGTTCGGAGGTGGGGATGAGGCCCGAGCCGCCCTCGGTGGTGACCAGCACGCCGAAGTTTTCGATCTTGTCGACGGTGGCCGTGACGACCTCGTTCTGCTTGGGGGCAGGTGCATCGCCGCCCTGCATCAGCGCCTTCATCGACAGGCTGATCTTCGGCGGTTTGCCGTCGGCCTGGGACTCGATGCTCTTGACCAAGACCCGGACGCTCTCGCCGACGGACAGGACGTCCGAAGGACTGGTGACGCGCGCGGTGCTGATCTCGGAGACGTGCAGCAGGCCTTGGATCCCGCCGATGTCGACAAACGCGCCGTAGGCTTGCAGCGACTGCACGATGCCTTCGAGCTCAGCGCCAGCTTCGAGGCGGCCCAGCAGCTCCTGGGCTTTTTCGGCCCGCTCCGCCTCGAGCAGGGCGCGTCGACTGACGACGATCGAGCGCCCGTTGTCACGAACCTCGAGCACCTTGAAGAAGTTCGTCTGTCCAACGAACGTTTCCAGGTCTTGCACGAACTGGACGTCGACTTGGGACGCGGGGCAGAACGCACGCTTGCCCGAGATGTCGACCTCGAGGCCAGCCTTGACCGCTTTGCTGAAGGTTCCCTCGACCGGGGTTCCGCTCTCGGCGGCCAGCTCGAGTTCGGCGGTGCCAGCTTCGCCGCGGCCCAAGGCAACACGGAGCACAGGCGCACCGCGGCCGGCTTGGACGACCGTCGCCTTGACACTGTCCCCGATGGACAGCTTGGGCTCACCGTCGTCTCCGAGGATCTCGTTGCGGGCAAGGTGCCCCTCGACACGACCGCCGACGTCGACAAAGACCGTATCGGCGGTGATGGCGACGACAGTGCCTGTGATGCGCTGACCCGCGCGAAGTTCCGTACGCTGCCCACCCTGTCCGGAGGTGTTTGATTCGAACAGGGCGGAGAAGGACTCGTCTTGACTCATAGCTTTTCCATCGGTGCGAGCTTGGGCAGCGGCTCGGCAACGCTCTTGGGCTTCCAGACCTTCACCAGGTCTATGTAGCCCTCTTTCTTGGCCCGAATCTCATGGGAGAGGCCGTCGCCAACGGGGACCTTGACCTCACACGGGGTGTCGCACTGGTACTTCTCGTCGACGTAGACTTGGGCACCCTCGACGTTGGTCTGCACCAGCGCGCGGTTCATCGGCAGCTTCTCGGGGCTGCTCGCGCTGGAGCCCGAGCCCGATTCGCTCGCCTTGCTGTCGTTGTCCGCTTCGCCGCTGGGGCCAGAGCTCATGTCGCCAAAGAACATGGCGATGACCAGGCCGATCGCGAGCAGGCCCAACCCGATCGCGATCGTGCGTCCCCGGCTGTCCTCCGCAAACCCCGGAACGGGGCCGGTGGTCGAGGGCAACGTGGAGGTTCCGCCCGAGAGACCGCCGCGGGCGATCGCCGAGTGCCCCGTCGACACGGCGCCCGAGGCGACGAGTTGGGCGCTGGAGGGCCCAGAGTCCAGACGGTTGCTGCGGCTGTCGCCGCCGGTCCGCAGGTATCCGATGCACTGACCGACGAGTTCCGCCAGCCGTCCCGCGGTCTGGATGCGCTTGGAGCGATCCTTGCGGAGCCCCATCAGCACGACTTTGGCCGTCTCCTTCGAGGCATGTCGCGGGGTGGGGACCTTGGCGCGCACGTGCTTGAGCATCGTGGCCATCGGGGTCTCGGCTGCGAAGGGCGGGCGACCCTCGAGCATTTCGTAGAGGATGCACCCGAGCGAGTAGATGTCGGTGCGGTGGTCGAGCGGCAGACCGTTGCACTGCTCGGGAGACATGTACTGCGGCGTCCCGAACACCTCGCCGGCTTGCGTCAGCCGGGTCGCGTCGACACCACCGGCGATGCCGAAGTCGAGGACCTTGACGACTTTGGAGACGCCGACGGTCTCGATGAAGATGTTGTCCGGCTTGAGATCTCGGTGGAAGACGCCGTGCTCGTGCGCCTCGGACAGCGACTCGGCCGCCTGTCGGGCGATCTGCAGGGCTTCCATCTCGTCGAGCGGCCCTTGCTCGAGGCGGTCGGCCAGGCTCTCCCCCGTGAGGAGCTCCATGACCATGTACGGCCGGCCGTCCTTGGTCTCCCCGTGTTCGAACACGCGGATCGTCGAGGGGTGTCGCAGCTTGCTCGTGATCTCGAGCTCGCGCCGGAAGCGACTGAGGAACTTGCGGTCGGTGGTGTCCGAGCGGACGAGCTTGATCGCGACCTTGCGCTCGACCTGGGTGTCCCACGCCTCGTAGACCACGCCCATTCCGCCCTCACCGATGACGTCGGTGATCTTGTAGCGGCCCGCGATTTTCTTCCCCACGTCACGCGTGAACGTCAGCTCCATATCGGACGCGGACGCGGACGGTGCGGGGGGCGACGTCGGGCTCGACGGTGCGGATGCGCCCCGCTCTTCGCGGGACTGTCCGGTGTCGAGCCGGCGGGTCTTGGGAATCCCTGTGGGTCGTTCAGACATGAAGGCACGGGCGTCGTCGTCGCTCGACGACCCCAGCGGGGATGGAGAAGTGTACCTGGCTCCTACCTCAACCCCAAACGCTTCGACGGTTGTTCGCATTGCACGGAAGTCGCCGGCTTATGGGCGTACGCCGCACGCCGTGGAGCTGCCGTCTGCTCGGAAGGGTCCGCTCACGCCCTACGGCCCGAGATCGGTCGCTTGGCGGTTGCCGAATGACCAGGTATCAAGCCCGCATGCGGTCGCGAGCGCTCCTTGTGAGTACGTGTTTCCTTGGTTGCGCCGGCAACCCGTCGCCTCCGGCCCCCGAGACCCAAAAAACGTCTAACTTCGAGTCAGCGGCCCTGGAGCCGGCCCCGGAGGCGGTGCAAGATGCCCCGTCGGAGGATGCTGCAGAGGGCGGCACAAAAGCCCCCGATACCAAGCCCAAGCCGGAACCCGCGCCGCCGCCGGCCCTCGAAAGCGCACCCGACGGGACCGAGGCGATCGCGTGTGCCTCGGCACCCGAGCGGATGTCTTGTATCCCGGCCGGCCCGTTCGTCCGGGGGCGGGATGAGGCGGAACGCAGCAACGAGATGCCCTCGGCGACGATCTGGGCCCAGACCTTCTACATGGACCAGTACGAGGTGACGTACGCCGAGTACAAGGCCTGTCAAAAAGAGAAACGCTGCCCACGCTCAGGTCCCCGCTACACCGATTTCGACCATCCCGACATGCCGATCCAAGGGGTGAGCTGGTTCGACTCGCTGGCCTACTGCGAAGCCCACGGGAAGACGTTGCCCACCGAGGCGCAGTGGGAAAAAGCAGCCCGCGGTCCCGACGGAGAGATCTACCCCTGGGGCGATGACCCCGCCGACTGCGACAAGGCCATCATCAAGGACGGCAGTGGGCGGAGTTGCGGGCTCAAAAAAGCGATCAGCAAGCCGGAGACTGGTCGGCCGTGGGACGTCGGCTCCCGACCGGTCGGACGCTACGGGCTGTACGACATGGTCGGGAACTCGTGGGAGTGGGTCTACGATTGGTACAGCCGGAGCTATGAGGCGTGCGGCGACGCGTGCGTCGGCGTCGACCCGCGCGGTCCATGCGACGGAGACGAGACCTGCAAAGGCCACTCGCAAAAGATCATCCGGGGAGGCTCCTGGTACTGGGACGAGACGCGGGCGACGGGGACGTACCGACGCGCGCACTTCCCCAGCAACGGACCGCACTTTCACCACTTCGGGTTCCGCTGTGCTGCAACGGTGGAACAAGCTCAGGCGCTGACCAGCGCGGGGTCGCTGACGGGGGACGACACGGCGGGCGAGGCCGCAGCCGCACCCGAGGCGGGGTGAGCCACGGCTCCCGTTCATCGCATCTCCTTGCGCGCCGTGGGCAGGGTCTTCGCCGACGACAAAGCCGCGCTCCGGGGGTCCGGAACGCGGCCTGCAAGCCGTCTAGGACGGCAAGTTCCAGCGCGAGCTGGAGCTGTCAGCTAGGGCTTGGTTTTGCCCTTGGCGATGATCGCGTCGTACAGCTTGTCCTTCGGCGTGCCCTTGGCGAGCAACGCGTCGGCCTTCTTCATCTCTTCGTCGATGATGGCCTTGAAGGCCTCGAAGGGCTGAGCGCCGGACAGGAAGCGACCGTTCACGAAGAATGCCGGGGTACCCCGAGCGCCGAGGGTGGAACCCTGCGACTGCTGCTTCTTGATCTTGGCTTCGAGCTTCTTGTCTTTGAGATCTTCCTTGAACTTGGCCATGTCGAGGCCAATTTCCGTCGCGTACTTCTCGATGTTCTCATCGGTGAGTGCGCGGGGATCTTGGAAGAGCTTGTCATGCATCTCCCAGAACTTGCCCTGCTTGCCGGCGGCCTCGGAGGCCATCGCTGCCGGCATCGCACGGTTGTGCATCGGCAGAGGGTTCTGTTTGAAGATGATGCGTACGTCGTCTTTGTACGTCTCTGAGATTTTGGCGAGAGTCGGACCGACTCTCTTACAGAAGGGTCATTGAAAGTCCGACCACTCGACGATGGTCACCTTGGCGTCGGCGGGGCCTTTGGCCGCGTCGTCGGGGGCAACCGCCACTTTGTAGGTGGCTTTCGGGTCGGGACGGCCCGGACGAGGGCCTTTTGCTTTCGAGGGGGGCGCGGCGGGGCCTGCTTTGCCAATCTTGCCTTCAAGCTCACCGAGCTTGGCCAAGATGTTGTCCTGCTTCTGGTCGATCGCTGCGAGCTGCTCTTGCATCTGCGCGAAGGACCCGGACCCCTGACAACCCACAATCATGAGGGCTGCCATGGCGGCTGCGCCAAGCCCTGGGAGGCTCGGTCGTTTCCGTGTCATGTGAATGGTTTCTCCTACCTAGTGGTTGTGCCGGAAAGCCAAGCGGATGCCCGGCATCGACTCAACGGTTTGAGTCGGCGGACTATATCGATATTTTCCATCGACGGGGAACGGGCGTGACGAAAGGTCCCTACGAGGGCACCCTGACGCTGTGGACGACTCCGACGCCCCCAAGCCGGCCCTTGGTGAGCCTGTGGCGCCGAAAGGGGCGGAAGCACTTCCCCCGGTTGTGGCGCGATTGGTGGTGGAGATCCGCTCCGACGGCACGAGAACGGTCGCGCGAGGAGCGCTGGAGGACGCGGTGGCCGGGCAGGACGTGGCGATCTCTGTCGAAGCGGAGTCCCCCGCCGCCTTGCTGGGCAAGCTCACACGGAGCCTGGTGTCGCTCCCGTTGCTTCTTCGGCCACCGCGCGGCGAGCTCCCAGCCAGAGAGTCGGACGCGCCGACTCGCCCCTCGTTGCGGAGCATCGGCCGGCGCTTGCGTCGACGGATCAGCCGGCGTCGATGAGCATCGCGAACGCGGTGTTGCCCAACACGCAGGTCGAGGCGAGCAGGTCGAAGTTCACCGTCTCGTAGCTGTCGGTGGAGAGGTGGTAGTGCGGCGTGGTGTCACCGTTGACGAACTCTTCGGTCAGACCCACGGCTGCGAACCCGTACGGACGAAAGGACACGTGGTCGGTGAAGCCGGTCCCGGTCGAGTGCAGGGTGATCGGGGTGCCGAGCGAGGCGTTGGCGGCTTCGTAGACCTCGTACAGGCCTTCGTCGGCGCGTTCCAACTCGATCGCTCGGTCCCCGTCTTGGTCCCAGCCCATCTGGTCGATCGTGTGGACCGCCAGGATGTCCTCGCCCTGGTCCACGAGAAACGCGGCGTACGCCTCGCTGCCCACCAACCCGACCTCCTCTTGGTCGAAACCCACGAACAGCACGTCATGGCTGCGGCACTCGATTGAACTCGAGTAGCGGGCCAGCGCGAGGACGAACGCGACGCCGGTGGCGTTGTCGTTCGCGCCCGGCGATCCGGGGACGCTGTCGAAGTGCGCACCCACGACCAGGGTCCGTCCTCCGGGCTCGGTCGCAGGCAATCGCCCCACGATGTTCGTCCCCTGTGCGGAGTAGGCGTGGCGTTCGACCTCGAGACCCAGCGCACCAAACTCCGCGTCCAGCCAGTCCGCGGTGGCGGCCCGGTTCGCGGGTGTAGAGCGTTCGGCAAGCGTCACACCTGGCGAGAGTTCCATCGCCCCCGTCATCCGAGCGACGACCTCATCGAGGTAACCCCGCAGCCACGCGGGGCTGGCATCGGGAGGCGGCGCGCAGTCGGTGGGGCCCGTGGAGTTCGTGGCGTCGGTGGTGGCTTCGGCGGTCCCCGCGTTTCCGGAGCTGGATGGGTCCGCGGTCGTCTCCGTGGCGTCGGTGGTGCTCTGCGCCGAGCTTTCCGTACTCACGGCCCCCGACGGGGACTCGCTGGTCGATGACGGAGGGCTGCTCTCTTCGCCGGTCTCCTCGGGCGTCCCGCAAGCCACGCACAGGGCAACGACGGCGGCATACGTGGTGCGCATGTCCTCAGGCTATGGTGCGGCCTCGCACCGGGTCAACGGCGCGCCCTGCCCATGTCGGAAACCACCGCCATCGTCGTCACGCTCGTCTTGTACAAGGTGGCGCTCCTGGGCATCGGGTTCGTCGCGCAGCGCCGGACCCAGGGCGCGGACGATTTCTTCCTGGGGGGCCGGACGCTCGGGCCGTGGGTCGCGGGCCTTTCCGCGTCGGCGTCCAGCAGTTCGGCGTGGTCGCTCCTGGGTGTCAGCGGGTTCGCGTATGCGAAGGGCATCAGCGCGCTGTGGCTCTTCCCTGCGTGTGTCGGGGGGTTTTGGCTCAACTGGTATGTCCTCGCGCCCGCGTTGCGGCGACGGAGTCTCGCCGACGGGGCGCTCACGGTGACCGGGATGCTCGCGGGCACCCGAGATGCGCCGGGCTCGGCAGTGATCCGCCGGGTGTGCACCGCGATCGTGTTGGTGTCGTTGATGGCCTACGTGGCCTCCCAGTTCCAGGGGGCCGGCAAGACGTTCGCGGAGACGTTCGCGATGCCGATGACCGAAGCTGTGTTGCTGGGCAGCGCGGTGGTGGTCGTCTACACGATGTTGGGCGGGTTCCTGGCTGTCAGTCTCACGGACACGTTGCAAGGGTTCGTGATGGCGCTCGCCTCGGTCATCCTCCCGGTGGCGGCGCTCCTCGCCGTGGGGGGGCCCGGCGCGCTCCTCGAGCGTCTCTCCGCCGTTTCGACCCCGGGCTTCAACAGCCTCACTCAAGACATGCCCGCTGCGGCGGCGCTGGGGTTCGTCTTCGGCTTGCTTGGAATCGGCCTGGGGTATCCAGGACAGCCGCACGTCGTCAACCGTTTCATGGCCGTGCGGGACGATGCGGCGCTTCGGCAGGCGCGTGTGATCGCGATGGGTTGGGCCGTCGTCTTGTACACGGGGATGATCATCCTCGGCTTGAGCGCACGCGCGTTGCTGCCAGCGCTGGGAGATGGAGAGGTCGCCTTCGTCGCCGCAGCTCGTCACCTGTTGCCTCCGGTGGTTGCCGGAGTGGTGCTCGCTTCGGTGCTCTCGGCGATCATGTCGACGGCGGACTCGCAGCTGCTCGTCGCGGCCTCGGCGGTGGTCCACGATCTTCCCGACGAAGAGGATGGCGATCCCAAACGGATGGTTCGGCGCTCCCGGATCGTCGTCGTGGTCCTCAGCGCGGTCGCGGTGCTCGCCGCGCTCGTCGGGGACAAGTCTATTTTCGACAAGGTGTTGTTCGCTTGGACGGCCATGGGCGCAGCGTTCGGTCCCGTGCTGCTGGTCCACGTCCTGCGCGGCTCGGTTCGTTGGCAGCAGCGGCTCGCTTCCATCGTCGTGGGGTTTGGCACGGCGGTGGCGGCCTACTCCGTACCTGCGACCGCGGGGACCGCCTGGGAGCGGGTCGCTCCGTTTGCGCTCGCGTTCGCCCTCGCGTGGTGGGGGGCGAGTTCGAACGCCCGGCCTGAACCCTGAGCCCGGGGCGGGGCGCGCAGCGGTCGCATCTTCAGCTCACACCCACCGCGGTCGCCCGTGGCCGGCCTTGCACGGCTGTGATATCTCCAGCCGATGCGCGTTGCTCTGGCCACGCACGGCTGCCGGCTCAACCAGTCGGAGACGGATGCGATGGAGGCTGCCCTGGTCGCCTCGGGTCACGACATCGCGTCGGGCCCCGAGGATGCCGAGGTGTTCGTGCTCAACTCGTGCACGATCACCCACCAGGCCGACGCCGACGCTCGGGCCCAGATCCGTCGCGCCAAGCGTCGCAATCCCGCGGTGCGCGTGCTCGTCACCGGGTGCTACGCGAACGCCGAGCCCGAGCTGGTCGCGGCGATGCCCGAGGTGGATGCGGTGCTCGGCAACGGCGAGAAGGGCGAGCTGCAGAGCGTCCTCGAGGGGATGACGCCCAATCCCGGCGCAGCACCGACGGCACCCTTTGTCCAGGTGACGGCGCTCAAGCGACGCAAGAGCTTCACGCCGTTGACCGCGGCCGCGCCCCGGCAACGCACACGTTCGTTGCTCAAGGTGCAAGACGGCTGCAACTACCGGTGCTCGTTCTGCATCGTCCCCCAGGTCCGTGGGGGGTCGCGCAGCCTCGCCGTGGCCGATGTTGTCTCTCAGGCGCGTGGCCTGGTCGACGCCGGAGCGCCGGAGGTGGTGCTCACCGGAATCCACCTTGGAACCTTCGGGCGGGACCTGCGTCCGCGCGTCCGGCTCGCCGATCTGGTGGAGGCGGTCCTTCCCGTGTTGGGGGACGCTCGACTTCGGCTCAGCTCCCTCGATCCGCACGAAGTCGACGACGACCTCATCACCCTGATGGCGGAGAACGCGCCGAAGCTCTGCCGCTATCTGCACCTGCCCGTACAGAGCGGAGACCCCGATGTGCTCCGCGCGATGCGGCGCGGGCACACGGCGGATGACTTCGCAGAACTCACCGCAAAGCTGGCTGCACGCGTCCCCGGCGTCGGCTTGGGCACGGACGTGATCGTCGGGTTCCCCGGGGAGACCGACGCCGCGTTTGAGAACACCTACGCGCTGTTGCGGGATGCTCCGGTGGCCTACCACCACGTCTTCACGTACTCGATTCGCAAGGGCACCAGCGCGGCGAGCATGCCGGACCAGGTGCCGCCGCAGGTCAAGGCTGCCCGCAACAAGGCGCTTCGCGATCTGTCCCACGCCCAGACCGAAGCATTCTCGGAGAGCGTCGTGGGTGAGACGCTGGACGCGGTGATCGAGCATGGCCGGCATGAGCATCCGATGGCGCTCGCCGACAACTACGTGCGCGTGCCCCTGGTGCGCGGTGACCTCGAGGTCGGGCAGCGCGGGCGGATCAGCGTCTTGCGCGAGGGTGGGCAGCGCGTGGGCGTGGCATGAGCTTCGGCCTGCAGTTCACCGACAAGCCGCAGGTGCTCGCCTCGCTGGGGGCGCCCCCGCAGACCTGCCTGCGTACCCAACTCGACCGGAGCGTGGGATTCGACGCTGCGCGGACCGTACTCGTCGAGGGCGACAACCTCGACATGCTCAAGTTGCTTCGCCCGGGGTACGCCGAGCGTGCACAGCTCATCTACATGGATCCGCCCTACAACACCGGGCGCGACTTTGTGTATCGGGACCGGTTCGGCGAGACGCACGACGGGTTCTTGCGAAGGACCGGGCAGGTCGACGACACGGGCACACCGCTGCGGGCCAACCCGCGCTCGGAGGGGCGCTACCACTCCGCGTGGCTGTCGATGATGTACCCGCGGCTGTGGCACGCACGCTCGTTGCTCGCCCCTGAGGGGGTGTTGTGCGTGAGCATCGATGACCACGAGGTGCATCACCTTCGACTGCTGCTCGATGAAGTCTTTGGAGAGGACTGCTTCATCGCGCAGGTGGTCGTCGTGACCAACCGCGGCGGGCGTGACTACCTGCGCATCGCGACCGGGCACGAGTACTTGCTCGTGTACGGGGCCACCCCGCAGGCGCGGATACGGGAGCTGCCCAAGCCGCCGCCGAAGGACGCGCGATGCGATGCGATCGGTCCGTACGTCTTGCGGGAGCTTCGCAACCGAAACCCGCGGTTTCACCCGGGCAATCGCCCCAACCTGTACTATCCGTTCTACGTGGATCCCTCGCGGGAGGACGGCAACGGCGGACTCGCGGTGAGTCTGAAGCCGCGTCCGGGATACGACGTCGTGGTCGAGCCGCGGAACGCGGCAGGGGCGGGCAGCGTGTGGCGCTGGGGGCAGCCCAAGGCCGAGGGCGCCGTCGTGGACGATGACCCGGTGCTGTCTCAGGTCGTCGCCAAGCGTCGCCGCGACGGTGGTTTCAACGTCTACGAGAAACACCGCAAGGATACGTCCAAGGCCAAAGGGCTGTGGGACGAGCCGCAGATGCGGACCGAGCAGGGGACCATCGATCTCCGCGAGGCGCTGGGTCGTCCAGTGTTCGACCATCCCAAGCCTGTGGCGTTGGTCCAACGCTGTGTCCAGCTTGCGACGGACCGAAGCGGCCTCGTGCTCGACCCATTCGCCGGATCGGGGACCACTGCGGAGGCGGTGGGCCGCGCGAACGAGTCGGACGGCGGTGACCGGGCATGTGTGCTGGGTCAGTGGCCCGAGCCGCTCGACGACCCTGAGTTCGAGACGATCTGCGATGTGACCCGGACCCGCGTGTCGCAGCAATGCGGCGGGGTGCGGGTGTTCTCCTTGGAGGCTGCGCTGCACGCTGAGGTTGGAACGCTGGAGGCGGTTCGCGCGGCGGAGGCGAACCGTCACAAGGTGTTCGACCCGTTTGTTCGGGCGCTTCTGTGCGGGGTCGGGCTCCACGCTCGGCTCGAACGGGCCGGGAGCTGGAAGGTTCTGCGAGACGGATCGCAGGCATTCGCGTGGTCGATGGAACCCGGTGATCCGGTCGCCGTCGAGGCGTTGGGCTTGCCCGAAGGAGCGGCGATCGTGGTACCGGACGATGCGTGGTCCAACGCGCAGAGGATCGAGCTGGCGGCCCGTTTTCGTGTCGAGTCCGCCTGATACGCTCCGGTTCACGATGGGGAGGCGCCAGGGGTGAAGCTTCGATTCGAGTCGGACCTGCCGCATCAGCGCGCTGCGATCGACGCGGTGCTTCGATCGGTCGAACCAGGTTCGGTACGCGAGGCGGGGATGCGTATCGATGCCCAGGGACTTGTCGCCCATGCGAACCCCATAGGGCTGCCCGCGCGAGTGGCCGTCGAGATGGAGACGGGTACCGGCAAGACGTATGTGTTCTTGCGAACCGCCCTCGAGCTGGCGGCCCTGCATGGGGTCAGAAAGTTCATCATCGTGGTGCCCTCGGTCGCGATTCGGGAAGGGGTCATGGCCACCCTTCGAGGAACTCGGGAGCACTTCGCCCGGCTGTTCCCGAGGCTGTCGCCGCGCTTCTTTGCCTACCAGCGGGACCGCCTCGGGCGGCTGCGGCAGTTCGTGCGGGCGACGACGGTGGAGTTCATGGTGGTGACCATCGATGCGTTCACCAAAGACACCAACGTGCTTCGCCGGCCCTGCGATGCGTTCGGAGGACAGTCCCCGCTCGCGGCGGTCGCGGCCACCCGTGCTGTGGTCATCGTCGACGAGCCGCACCGTATGCAGACGGGACTCCGGGCCGGCGCGCTGGCGGATCTGTGCCCTGGGATGGTGCTGGGGTATGGCGCGACGCTGGGACGGTGGGAGGGGCCCGTCGTGCACCGTCTGACGCCCGCGGAAGCACACCGGCTCGGCTTGGTGAAGTCGATCATCGTTCGGGCGGCGGGGGGCGGTGATGGGTACGCCTCGCAGATCCGCAGTACGATCGCGGCCCATCTGGAGCGCGCGGCCGCGCTTCGCCCGCTGGGGATCAAGGTCCTCTCCCTATTCTTCCTCGATCGCGTTTCGGCGTACGCGGAGGAGGACGGCCTGGCTCGCAACCTCTTCGACCAACACTTCGACGAACTCAAGCACGCGGTGCCCGAGTTCGCGGCCTTGCCCGCGAGCGCGGTGCGGTCGGGATACTTTGCGACCCGCGCTGGCCGAGCCGTCGACACCAAGACAGGCCGGGCGGTCGCCGATGCCGAGGCGTACGAGCTGATCCTACGCGACAAGCCTCGCTTGCTCTCATTTGACGAGCCGGTTTCGTTCGTCTTCTCTCACTCCGCCCTACGCGAAGGCTGGGACAACCCCAACGTGTTTCAGATCTGCACGCTCGGGCGCTCGGACTCTGCGGTTCGCAAACGACAGGAGATCGGTCGGGGCATCCGACTGTGCGTTGACCAAGACGGGCGACGCGTCCCTGAGGCGAGCATCAACGTCCTCGAAGTGTTCGCGAACGAGAGCTACGAAGCCTTTGTCGCCGGGCTCCAGGACGATGATGTGTGGACCGCGTCCGAGTCTGCACCGCTGCCCCGAAGATCCGGAGACCCACGCGTCTCCCAGCCGGAGGCCGCCGAGCCTTGGCCAGGCGACGACCAACTCGTCCAGCGTGCGGGTGCCAGTCTGCAAGGATTCGAGGCTGTCCCCACCCGGAACGCGAGCGTGAGTGTGGTTGAGCACGCCCTCGGACAACTCGCTCGACGGGGTGCACCCCTGCGACGGGCGACCGTCCTGGCCGCGCTCGAGGCCAGCGGATGCGGGGACGCGCTCGCCTCCGACCCTCTTCGCGGCGGCCGGGCCGTCGCCGAGGCCCTGTGCCGGGCTCAGCAGTCGAGCTCGAGCTGAGCCCGCTCTAGGACGCGCACGGGCAGCGACCGAACGCGCGCCGTCGTGCGTGACCCCGAGCGGGGGCTGCTGGTGACAGGGACACTAGGCTCCGCTGACCGCTCTGAGGATGGACTCGGGTGTGGCGGGGAGGACGAGCGTCGCGTCGGCGCGGCCAAATCCACCAAGAGCATGCCGGAGCGCGGTGACGACCCCGATCGCGAGCATGAACGGTGGCTCTCCCACGGCTTTGCTGCCGTGGACGACGCCGGGTTGCGGTGCCTTGGGCAAGAGGTCGACACGCAAGTCGAGCGGGACGTCGCCCACGGCCGGGATCTTGTAGGTGCTCGGTCCCGTGGTCACCGGGCTTCCATCGTCGCGGAAGAGGACCTCTTCGCACGTCAACCACCCCACGCCCTGCACGAACCCGCCCTCGACCTGGCCGCGGTCGATCGTCGGGACGAGCGAAGTCCCGACATCATGGAGGATGTCCGCTCGGGTCATGCGGTGCTCGCCGGTCAGCCCGTTGACCTCGACTTCACACACCACGGCGCCGTACGCGTAGTAGTAGAACGGGGTTCCGGATCCCGTCGCGTGGTCGTAGCCCACGCCGGGGGTCGCGTAGAACCCCGTCGCCGAGAGTGAGACGCGCTCGACCCAGGCCTGAGTCGCGACTTCGGCGAATGGCACACTCTTGGCGCTCGGGGGATGCGTGACGACGCCGCCCTCGAAGCGAAGCTCGGCAGCCTCGGTTGCGTCGAGCTTGAGCAAGCCAGCGGCGACCGGGCGCATGCGCTCTCGAAGCTGTGCCGATGCGGAGGCGACGGCTTGACCGTTGAGGTCGGAGCCACTGCTGGCCGCGGTGGCCGAGGTGTTGGGCACCTTGTCGGTCGCGGTCGTCATCACCCGTACGCTCTGTGGTGTGACGCCGAGCTCGTGCGCGCACACGGTGAGCATCTTGGTGTGCAGGCCTTGTCCCATCTCGGTGCCGCCGTGGTTGAGCTGAACCGTGCCATCGGCGTAGATGAGCACCAGGGCGCCGGCCTGGTTGAGGATGCTCTTGGTGAACGAGATGCCGAACTTGATCGGTTGGTAGCCCAAGCCGCGCTTGACCCACCGGGACCCGGCGTTGAACGCCTCGATCTCGGCTCTGCGGGCAGCGTAGTCGCTGGTGTCCATCAACGAGTCGTGGATCGTTTGCAGGCGATTGTGCTCGGAGGGGACCTCTTGGCCATAGGGCGCGCGGTCCCGCGGCGCGGCGCCGTAGAAGTTCTGGGCTCGCAGGTGGGCGGGGTCCAGCCCAAGCTCGCGGGCGCCGTGGTTCATCGCCTCCTCCAACACGACCATGCCCTGCGGGCCGCCAAAGCCCCGGAAGGCGGTGTTGGACGGACGATGCGTACGGCAGGCCAAGCCCTGAAAACGCAGCGTGGGAACGAAGTAGGCGTTGTCGAGGTGGAACAGGGCTCGATCGAGGACCGGGAGCGAGAGGTCCGCAGACCAGCCTGCGTCCGAGTACAGCTCCACCTTCAGGCCGGTGAGTTGCCCGTCTTCGGTGAAGCCCGCCTCGTAGCGACCCAGGAAGGGGTGTCGCTTTCCGGTGATACGCATGTCGGCGTCGCGGTCGAGCCAAACCTTGCAGGCAGCCCCGGTGTGATGAACGCCGAGCGCAGCCATGCAGGCCATGGGCGTGGCCTGGGACTCCTTTCCGCCAAAGCCTCCGCCCATGCGCGGGACCTCGCAGACCACGGCGTGGGAGCCGACGCCGAGGATCGTCGCGACCTCGTTCTGCACCTCTGTCGGGTGTTGCGTGGAGCTGAGGACCGTCACGCAACCGTTCTCCTCCGGAAGGGCGAGGGCCGCCTGCGTCTCCAGGTAGAAGTGGTCCTGACCGCCGACCCGAACTTCACCGCGAACACACGCGTGCGATGCTCCGAGTGCGGTGTCCACGTCGCCGCGCGCGATGACATGCGGCGGCGCGAGGTAGCTCTCGGCTTCGATCGCGGCGTCGATGCTCTGGAGCGAGGGGAGGGGGTCGACTTCAACCTCGACCAAGGCTGCGGCTCGCTGCGCGGTCTCCAGGTCGGCTGCAAACACGACGGCCACCGGTTGACCCACGTAGTGGACGCTGGCGGACGCGAGGAGTTCCTCGTCATGGACGATGGGACCGATGAGGTTGGTGCCCGGGATATCCTCGGCGAAGAACACGGCGGCGACTCCTTCCACTGCGCGCGCTGCAGCCGCGTCGCGCCGGATGATGCGGCCGTGGGCATGGGCGGAGGTGACGACCGCACCGTGTAGGGCTCCGGGGGGCAGCGGCCAGTCGTCGACATAGCGTGCCTCCCCGGTGACGTGGCGGACCCCGCTCTCGTGCAGCGCGGGCTGGTGCAACGGGGAGCTGGGATTCGGTTGTGTCTTCATGAGGGGGACCCTCCGAGCACAGTGCCGCTGGGGCGGTCGCTGAGGCGGGGCATCGGGGTGCCGCAGACCTCGAGATAGAACCCGCGCATCAGGTTCGCCGCGACGGTGCTGCGGTACCAGGCGGAGCCACGGTGATCGCTCATCGGGGTGAAGTCCGAGGTCATGGCAGCGGCGCACGCCTCGAACGTGGCCTCGACGAATGGACTGCCGATCGCGGCAGCTTCGGCGCTGTGGGCTCGGGCCGGTGTTGCCGCCATGCCGCCGTAGACAAACCGGGCGTCCGTGATGATGTCGTCCTCGTCCACTTCGACACGAAGCGCGGCCGCGACCGCGCTGATGTCCATCTCGCGCCGTTTACTGACCTTGTAGGAGGCGAAACGCGATGATGTCGTCGGGGCGTCGAACTCGATCCGCGCCAGAAGCTCTCCACGCTGCAGTGCTGTCGTACGGTACCCGGTGAAGAAATCGTCCGCCGCGATGGGGCGCTCTCCGGTGACCCCTCGCGCGATGAATGTGGCGTTGAGCGCGAGGAAGACCGGGGCCAGGTCGCCGATCGGCGACGCATTGCACACGTTGCCTCCCACGGTTGCGCTGTTCTTGATCTGCCGCGACCCGAAGAACCGCAGCATCCGAGACAGCGGAGGCAGTGTGTCGTCGGTGGCGTCTTCGAGGTCGGCCAGCTTGACCCCGGCGCCCACGGACCATCGGGTACCGACGACCTCGAGCGTTCGCAGTTCCTCGATCCCCTGCAGGGAGATCAACGCCTCGAAGTGGGTGCCGTGTTTGGTGACGTCGAGGCCAAGATCGGTGGCGCCTTGGATGAAACGAACCTTCTCGGGGCCTCCTGGGTGCGCGCTGATGATCCCGAACAGCGCCTCCCAGGACGTCGGAATCCAGAACCGTTGTGCGCCTCGGGCACTGTCCGTGCCGTAGTCGAGCGCAGGCTGGGTCTTGGGCGTCTCATCCCGTGCAGCGCTGAGGCGATCGCTTGGGCTGAGGCCTGCGACGTTGCGGGTGGCCTCCAGGATGGGGCGGTAGCCGGTGCAGCGGCAGAGGTTGCCGCACATCTGATCGTCGAGCTTCCAGTCGGCATCGAGATCAGGGCGATGACAGGCCTCGACCATCGACATCACCACGCCGGGGGTGCAGTAGCCACACTGCGAGCCCAGGGCATCGACGAGCGCGCGCTGTACAGGATGAAGACCCTCGTCCCCGGGCTTGTCCCGAAGCCCCTCGACCGTGAAAATCTGTTTGCCGTGCAGCAGCGGCACGAGCAGCAGGCAGCTGTTCACGGCTCGCCATCGGGGTCCGCCGGGAGCTTGGCCGTCGAGGACGACGACGGTGCACGCTCCACAGTCCCCCTCGGCACAACCCTCCTTGGTACCCGGCAGCCGCATGGGCCCGCGCAGGTACTGCAACAGCGTCGTGGTAGGGGAAACGTCGCGAAGCGTGGTTTCCCGACCGTTGACGTGAAACGTCACGCAGTCCATTCGGAGCAGGCTACCCCAAGCGCCGGCGTGGGTCGAACACTCAGCCTGCGAAGCTCACCAACTCGCTGCGGGAGTTGCTGCCCCAGGCGTCGTAGTAGGACTCGACCATGCCGACGTCTCGGCAGTAGATCTCCCAGACGTCGTAGCCCTGCTGTTTGCGTCGCCAGCAGTCGTCGAACGTGCCCGCCTCGACGCTGTAGCTTGGGTGGTGCTCATCCCAAATGTATGTGGCGCCGGAAGCTCCGCCCGCGGCCCACGTCGCCCCGTCTGCAGGCGGGAGCAGGAGTTGCCGGTACCACGCGCCGCTGTTCACGTCGACGTACGGTGGGTCGATGCGGAACTCGAGGACGTCGAAGTAACACGTGGGCGCTTCGGTTCGGGTGAACACACCGGCGTTCTCGGTGGCGATGGTCATCAGATGGATGTCGCCGTTGTCGAGGCAGTCGACGCCGAGTGTGCCGTCGGTGCGCGTCAGTCGGTAGGACCATTGGAGACCGACCTGCAACGGAAAGTGCGGCGTCACATAGTCGGGCGGGGGCTCATCTCCGCTGCTGCCGCTGTCCTGTGTGCCGGTGCTGGTCCCCTCGTGCGCGCCCATGCCGGTACTCGTACTCGTACTCGTCTCGGCGCCGGAGCTTCCCGTCGCGGGCGTCCCGGACTCCGAGCTGCCACCGTTCGAATCGGGGTCTTGCGGGGTCGTGTCGGCGGTGCCCTCCGTCGGGTTGGGCTCCCCATCGACGTTGGGACCCCCGCAGGCAGTCCAAGCGACGAGTAGGAGTGTGAGCGGCGGGCGGTGGCAGTGCGCCATGCTTGCCTGACTGAGCAAGTCTCGGGCCAACGAAAACCCGAATCCCAGCGCAGCGGGCTTGCGCCGATTGGGTCGCGCGTTGGCCCATTCCCTTCCCAGATTGGCACCTCCGAGCCAGGTTCCGGCGGCTCGGCAGACCGCGGTGCATGCCGCGTTGGGTCGCGTGCCGAACTCCGCAGCGAGAGCGGAGCACGCTCGAGAGGGGTGCCGACGCCGCCCGAGCGCGGCGCCTAGACGTCACAGGGGCGTCGGCTACACGGTCCGCGCGGTTCTGCGGAGAAGTGCGTCGAAGGGCAGGACCAGCAGCGAGAACACGAGGGCCCAGGGCCACAGGCGGTGGACGTCGGTCGTCACTCCCGCCGTCGCCGTCGGCGCAACCGCCTGCGGATCGATGTTCCCTGCGGTGGCCTCGGAGACCGCGCTCAGCCACGCTCGGTCGGCGGTTCGGAACCGACGTTCGGAGGACGGGGGCGGCGTGAACGTGTGTGTTGCCAAGACTTCGTCGTCGTCTCCAAGGACCTCGACGGTGTAGACCTCACCCGGTTCGACGGGAGCATGGCCCCCCCACAGGCCTGGCTCGAGGCTGTGCAGCGGCACGGGGGTTGCGGGGGACCGACCCTTGATGCGGGCCCGGATGGAGCCTTCGTCCAGGCTCAGACCCGCGGTGTCGCGTCGCGCGATGCGGAGCTGGGCCTGGCCTCCGGCGACTTCCACCTCCACGGCGGTCTCGTCCCCGGCACGCGAGCGCAGCGCGAACCGAGCGGCCTGTGTCCACTGCTTGGCGAAGCCAGGCCAGGTTAGCCAAGACTCGGACCACCGCGGTCCTGCGTCGGAGGCCCACGCGACGACGTGCCCCAGTCCGTATCGCCAGGTCGTGAGAATGGGGTGGTCCTCGGGTCCACGGAGCACCACCTCGGCGGTGGGCCGTGCTTCGACCTCTTGGTAACCGCCAAGTTTGGGCGCGCGACCGTAGTCGATGCCTTCGATGATCGGGTGCCCGCGGTCGGCGACGGGGCGGAAGGGGTCCTCGTGAAGGGAGGTATCCACCAGTCGTTCGGTCTCCTCGACGAACAATCCCCTCAGCTTCGTTGCGTCGGCGGTGAGATAGAAGCGGCCCCCGCCGGCCTTGGCCAGGTCTTTGAGGAAGGGGGTGTCGACGTCGTCGTCCGTGCCGATGCCGATGACCGAGGTGGTGATACCCGCCGCCTTGAACCGCTTGGCGAGGTCTTGGGACGTGGTGCCCGGGCCGGTGCCAAAGGGAACGCCTTTAACCTTCTCCTCGCTGTCGGCGGCGTCGGAGAACAAGATGACGTGCTTGAGCGGGGTATTCGTCTTGCGCATCGCCTCGTACGCGGCGTCGAGCGCGGTGTAGACGAAGATGCCGCCGCCGTCGGCCCGGATGCGCATGACCTTGCGCTTGAGGGCGGATGGATCGCGGACCGGCTGGGTCTTGATCTCCCACCGGACGGTCTCCGTCACGGACATCACGCCCACGCTGTCGAACGGGCGCAGGAGGTTGATCGATGCCGCTGCACCTTCGTCGGCGAGCTCCATCTTGGTCTTCGACCAGCCCACCATCGCGGACATCGACCCGGAGCGATCGAGGATGATGATGATGGTGGCGCCGGCTTGGATCTCGGGGTCGATCGGGTCGATCTTGACGGGAAGGACACGGTCGAGCTCGGATTGTCCGTAGCCCCCCATGTCGTACGCTTGGGGCCCGCCGAGGACGAGTAGGCCTCCGCCGTTGTCGACATAGCGGGCCAGTTCGCGCAGAAACGGGGGCTGCAGCGCCGCTGCGCCGCCGATCGATGCCGCCGGGGCATTGGCCAACACGACCAGATCGACGTCGTCGAGCTTCTCGTGCTGGGGCTGAAGTGTTTGAAGGGGGACGACCTGGACGTCCATGCGCTCGGCTCTCAAGGCGCGGGCGAGTGCGGTTCCATCGTGCTCTTCGCCTGTGAAGACCCGGACCAGAGGCGGGTCGCCGACGAGGACGGTTGCGCTGGAGACGTTGTTGGCTGGATCCGCGTCGGCGCGGTTGGGTATGAACTCGGCGGAAACCTCGAGGGGTCCGGGGTCGGTTTTCGCATCGAGGTCGTGCGAGAAGGGCACCGCGGTCGTGGTCCCCGCGGGGAGCTCGACCGAGGAGGTTTGCACGAGCTTGCCGCCAACACTGACCTTCAACGTGCCCCGGACGGCTTCGCTCGCGCCGTCGACTTCGATCGTTCCGGAGACGGACGAGCCCGGCCGGGCCTCTTCACTCGCCAACACCACTGCGCCGACCGCTGGGTCGCCCTTGGACGGCTCGATGGCGATCGTGTGGATGGCGACGCCGCGCGCCTTGGCTTGGGCCACGGCGCCCGAAGTGTCGCGCTGGGTGCGTCGGCCGTCGGTGAGCAGGACGACCTCTCCGCCGTCGGCGGCTGGGATGAGCCCGAGTGCGAGGCGAAGGGCAGCATCCACATCGGTCGCGTCCACGGCTTGGGTCCGCGGCGGGCCGGGGACCGACCATGGTTGGCCAGGCGCCAGGACAACCTCTGCCGTCGAGTCGAACAGAACGAGGGCCGTCCGGGTGCCGTCGGGCACGGCTCGTGCGAGCTCGTCCGCGCGGGCCAGGGCTTCGTCGAGCACCGCGTCGGGAATCGACGCCGAGCGATCCACGACAAAGACAACATGGGCAACGTCCTCGCGCTCGTGCCACCGCGGGTCGGCCAGCGCCACGACGACGCCTGCGAGCGCCAGGAAACGGAGCGCCCCAGCGCCGACCCGGGCGAGCGGCGGCGTTGTGCCCCAGCTGCGTACCGCGTCGGCGACGACAAAGAGGAGCGCAAGCAGCAGCAGCAGCAGCCAGCCGGGACTGAGAAACCATGTCGAAAGGGCGCTCATGCGGTGCCCCTGCGCATTCGGCTCCGGACCCACGTCCAGCCGCGTGTCCCCCACGGCAGCAGTCCCTCGAGAACGAGCAGCGCCAAGGCGAGCCACGCGAGCGTGCGCCACAGCGGACGTTGCGGTGCGGTGTGCTCGGCGAAGTGTCCCTGGAGCGCGCCTGGAATCGCCCGGACGGGATCGAGTTGGGATTCCGTGGCGGGCAGCACCTGCGCGGGCAGGGCCCCCGGGTCGTCCGGGGCGGCCGGGGCGGCCCATTCAACGGCGTTGGCAATCAGGTTCACGAAGCCCACCCGCAACACCAGGTCCGAGTCGTGGGGCGCAAATCCGAACACGACGACGTCTCGCTTGGGTTCTCGCACGTGGATCGCGAGCGGGCCTTGTTCGCTGTCGAGCAGGGAGCGCATGCCCTCGCGAAGTCGGAGGGTGTTGGCACGCGGCAACTCGATCGACTCCAGGTCCACGAAGCGGAACAGGGGGTCGTCGAAGCTCCAGCGCATGATGTCGGGTGCAGGGACCGATGGACCGAGTTCGACGCCCAACGCGGTTGGGTCGACGCCCATGGCGAGCACGGCGCGTGCGGGAGGTAGGGGGCCGGCACGGTAGTCGGACTCGAGCAACAGGAGGTCGGCCGTTTCCGTCGGCGCGGCGTCGAAGGGGCCGAGGATGCGAAGGTCGACCCGCGGGTGGAGGCGAAGTGCCTCCGCGGTGAAGGACACCCGAGTCCTGGTGACGAGAACGACGCTGACTCGCTCCCCCTCGTTGCGCGGCGTGCTTGCGACGTCGTCGACCGCGAGTACGTCGTCTCCGTGGTTTTGCAGGGTGGCTTTGACCCGCTCCCCCTCCGGAAGCGCGACGCGGTGCAAGCTCTCCACGGCGCTCCGGCTGGGAACGGTCAACGGCAGAACGTCCACGACGGTGTCATCGACCTCGAGGACGAGCTCCACCTCGCGATCGGAGCCGACGTTCGAGGAGACGGACAGGAACACCTCGGCCAGGCCCAGGGCGTCGGCCTCACGGATCGCGAGCGCGTTGATGCCGAGGTTCGGTCCGGGGCTGCCCACCGTGACGATCTCAGGGGCGCGCTTCATCTGCGGGAGGGAGACCCCGACACCGTCGGTGATCAGGACGATCTCCGCATCCTCGCCTTGCGCCATCGCATCGGCGATCGTCAGCGCCCTCGGGAGGGCCTCGCTGCTTCCGTTTGCACTGAGCTCGGCGGCGAGAGTGATGATCGTCTCGTGATCTTCGGTGAGCCCGATTTGGACCGCGGTCGACTCGCCCGCGGTGATGAGCGCGACGCGGTCTCCGGGTCCCATCGTCGACAGGGCACTGCGCAGGGCCTCGCGGCCTTCGTCGAGTCGAGATTCGTCGGAGCCGAGCACGGTCGCTCCCATGCTCGCCGAGGTATCGAGGACCACGATCCAGTCCCGAGGTTTGGCGGTCTCTTCCCGAAAGTCGGCCGCAGCCGCGACCATCGTCAACAGTGCGAGCAGGATGACCACGAGCGAGGCCAGGTGTCGCGGCCGGGCGAGCGCGCGCTTCGTTGGGGTGTTCTCTCCGGCGATGACACGGAAGAGCAGAGCGCTGGAGACGGGCTGCTTGCGTCGGCGTTGGCGATGCAAGTAGGCGGCGATCACAGGGAGCGCCAGCACAGCCAACCCGAGCAACCATGGTGTCGCAGCGCTCACTGGTTGCCCCCGGCCACGTGTTCGACGACATGAGCGCGACGGAGCTCGCCCTCGACGAAGCCGATCAGGCTCGACCCCTCCGGGGGCAAGCGGAGGTATCGGATTCCCAGCGCCTTGCAGCGGGCTTCGATCTCTTCGAGCCATGCCTGCAGTCCTTCGGCGTAGGCATCTTGTGCGTCGCTTCCGTCCCGGAGCACCAAGGTCTCCCCGGTCTCCGCGTCGACGACCTCGGAGACGTCACGGAGGTCGGGCTCGAGCTCTTGGGCACTGAGGGTGTGGACGAGGACCGGGTGGAGGCTGGACGCCGCGAGCAGGCGGAGCTGTTGCTCGCGGGCGTCGGACTCGCACAAGAGATCGGAGACGAGGAACAGCCGGTCGGTGCGCCCGCCGCCGAGTTGCCCCGCAAGTTGCTTGTACGCATCGCCAGTGCCGGAGGGCTCGACGCGCTCGAGCACGTGGACCAGCTCCGCCATTCCGTCGAAGTTCACGGCCTTGGCCCGGACCGGCGGGCGGTCGCCGCCGAAACAGATCAGGCCCACGGGGTCACGGTGCACGAGAGCGATCGTCGCGAGGGCTGCGGCGACTTCGGCAGCACGGTCGGCCTTGCGCGGCTCGCCGAAGTCCATCGACCCGCTGACGTCGAGACAGATCTTGATCGAGAGGCTGCGCTCTTCGTTGAACTGGCGGACCAGCACCTGTCCCAGGCGCAGGTAGACGTTCCAGTCGATCAGGCGGATATCGTCGCCGGGATCGTACTCACGGTAGTCCGCGAACTCCAGCCCACGACCCAAGAAGGGCGAACGCCGGTCGCCCTGTTGCAGCGAGGTCGCCACGCTTGGGGCGTGCAGGCGAAGCTCGGCGAAGCGCGCCAATGCGGTGCGGTCAACTCTCATCCGGCGGCGCGTACGGGGGCGATCGAGCCGAGCAGCACGTCGACCAGATCGTTGTTGGTGACGCTTTCGAGTTTGGCGTCGAAGGTTGGAATCATACGGTGGCGGAGCACGGGGTGGGCGACCGCGCGGACATCGTCTTCGCTCACCCAGCCTCGCCCGGACAGGAGTGCATAGGCCCGCCCCGCGAGAATGAGGGCTTGCATGGCGCGAGGACTCGCGCCGTAGCGGACGAAACGGCGCACCTGCTCGGGTGCCTGCGGCGAACTTGGGTGCGTCGCCATCGTGACCTGAGCGCAGTACTCGGCGACGTGTGGGGCGACGACGATCTCGCGGGTGAGCGCCTGGAGGTCCAGCAGCTGCTGCCGGGTCATCACGACGTTGGTCGTGGCCTCGGCCGACCCTGTGGTGCGCAGCCCGATCTCGCGGAGGTCTTCGAACTTTGGGAACTGAACCTCGAGCTTGAGGAGGAACCGGTCGAGCTGCGCTTCGGGGAGCGGGTAGGTGCCCTCCATCTCGATGGGGTTCTGGGTTGCGGCGACGATAAACGGGGCAGGAAGGTCGCGTTTCTGCCCTGCGACGGTGACGGAGTGCTCCTGCATGGCCTCGAGCAGGGCCGATTGGGTCTTGGGGGTTGCCCGGTTGACCTCGTCGGCCAGGACCATGTTTGCGAAGATCGGTCCGGCGCGGAACTCGAGATTTGCCCGTCCATGCTCGTCATGCGCGAGGGTCTGACTGCCTGTGATGTCGGCGGGCATCAGGTCTGGCGTGAACTGAATCCGGGAGAACTGCATCGCCAATGCTTCGGAGAGCACCTTGACGAGAAGCGTCTTCCCCAGGCCAGGCTGTCCTTCGATGAGGATGTTGCCGCGCGCCAGCAGCCCTACAATCGCCTGGAGGACCAGGTCGCTCTGGCCAAACACCCGCCGCTCGATCTCGGTCTTGAGTGCGCCCAGGCTCTCCGCGGCGGCGACGAGTTGTTGTTCGGTGATCGGAGTGACGGTCTGGCTCATGGGGGGAATCAGCGGCCGCGGACGGCCTGGAAGTAGCTTCGAATGTAGTCGCGGCGAGTCAGCGGAATCTCTTCGCGTCGGACCGCGGACTCCGCGACGGAGGAGTATTTGTCGTGCAGGTCCTTGTACTCGCGGGTGTCGCGGTAACCCTCCGAGTAGCGCCGGATGGCTCGAACGGACCCCTGCGCTGGGCCGCGCGGACGCGCTTGCACACGCTGCGGGGCGAGGCCGCTGGCTTCGGTGCTGGGTTGGACGGTGCCTTTGGTGTCGGCCTTGCCATCGCCGCCCCCAGGGCCTGGTTTTCCGCCGGGGGGGCCCAGTGGGGAGCTCATCCCGGGGGCCTTGTCGCCGTCCTTTCCGCCGGGTGCTTTGCCCTTGCCGGCGCCTTCGCCCTCACCTTCTCCGGGGGCTGCCCCAGGAGCGCTTCCTGGCGCTTGCCCTGCTCCGGCGCCTTCGCCTTCGCCTTCGCCTTCGCCTTCGCCTTCGCCTTCGCCTTCGCCTTCGCCCTCGCCGTTCATCTCGTCGAGTTGGCGTTCCCGGGCTTCGCGGACCTCTTCTGCAGCATCCCCCAGCGACTCTTCGAGGCTCTCGCTGCCCCCCCTCTCCCGCATCTCTTCGGCGAGGTTGTCGAGGCCAGCGCGTGCGGACCCAGTGTCCCCATCGGCCAGGTTCTCCGCCAGCTCGTCGAGCCGGTTGCGATCGCGTGCACGCGCCTCAGATTCGGCACGTGACGGTCCTTTCTCACCGCTTGAGGACGACTCGGGGTTGCGCCTCAGTGCTCGTTCCAGCGCCCGGGCGATGCGCTCCTGTTCTGCGGTCGAGGCTTCATCCAGACGCCGTGAGAACTCCTCGGCCATCTCGGCGGCGGTGTCCGTCTCGCCACGCTGCATGGACTTCGCGAGCTGCTCGGCCAGCTCCGCGTCGTTCATGCTCTTGAGCTTTTCCTTGTCGTGCAGGCCTTGCTCTCGCGCCTGTCGCTCCAGATCTTCGAGCGCTTTTTGAGCTCGGGCAAGTTCGGACAAACTGCGGTCCGGGTCCTCGCTGAGCGCCTCCAAACGCTTTCGGGCCTGTGCCATCGCCTCGCGAGCGTCGTCCTTGAGCCCCGGCGTGTACTCGAGCCGCTCGAGGGATTTTGCGCGGGCCCGTAGGGACTCGAGGACATCCTCAGGGAGGGGAGGGGCCACAACCACGTCGACGGCCTCGGCCGCTTGGTCGACCCCAGCCGCGTCGGCGGCCGCGTCCATCGGCAGCAACGCCACGAGCGCGGCGGCGAGGCCCATCGCTGCGAACGCCGAGGCCGGGGCTTCGAATCGCTCGATCGGCGCGGCCATCTCGGGCAAGACGGTGCGCGCACGGGCCGTGACCACGCCTTCGAGGCCTGCGTTTCCGTGGACTTGGCCTCGCTCGACGGCGAGCGCCGTGGTGAAGAGGTCGCGGGTTTCGTGCCGCTGGTCGAGTCGTCTCGCGATCATCCCCGAGTCGGTTCGTCGCTGTCGGTATCGGAGATAGGCGCGGAGGATCATGCCGCACCCCACCGTGGCGATGAGGGCGAGGCCGGCGGTCTCCAGGCCATCTTGGGCGGACCGCCAGTCGAGACCGATGTGGGTCACGGCGTCGGGGAGTCTCCGTAGTCCGATTGCGACGAGCGTCGCGGCGCCGAGGATGGCGGTCAACGTGAGGCTCTCCTCGACGACGCGGCGTACGTTGGACGCCGCGGCCCAGCGGCCGAGTTGCGGTTCGACCTGAACCTCGGAAGTGGGGGAGGGGGAGGGCATCGGAGTCGAGGTCTTCGCCGTGGGGACCGAGGGGGTGGGCGAAAAAGTCCCGCCGCCTCCAACGCACGGACCCGGGGCAGGGGTCTTGCCGGAGGTCGTCCCGGCCAAGACGGCTTGCGTGGAGGTCAGTATTCCACCGAGGGGCCTGCGAGCGCACCCCATAACCAACGGTGACGCAGACAGGGGCCAAGAGGGTAGGAGCGCGCAGCAGGAAGGCCCACCTACGGCTACTTGGCCGCTACTCGCGTTCGGAGGCGCCTGTTACGCTCGGCGCCGGAAACGACCATGGTGCGACTCCAGACCGCTACGCTTTTCCTCGCCACCCTTGCTCCAGCTGCACTCGTCGCTTCCTGCGACCTCAGTGCCGGGGGCTCCGCCATCCCCAAGGACGTCGCGGGAGCGGCGAAGGCTGCGGGGTCTTGCCCCAACGTGACCTCGGCGGCCGCCATCGCCAAGGTCGACTGGGCTGCCGAGTTCGGCATCGATGCGGCCGTCGGCGCGAAGCTGAAGTCCGGCGTCATGGCGGCGGTCAGTCTCGACGGGTTCGCGAAGAAACTCGACGCTGACCTCAAGGCCGCCTGTGGTGGGTTGGCGAACGATCTTGGTGCCAGCGGCGATTTTGCGACAGGCAAGGCGGCCTGCGACGCGGCGATGAAGGCGATGGTCGACATTAAGGGCAAGCTCGGCGGCGGGTTCAAGGTCGTCCTCGACGTGCAGCCACCCCATTGCGCCGCTTCCATGGACGCGATGGCGGACTGCGCCGCGGAGTGCGACGCGTCGATCGAGCCGGGCAGCGTGAAGGTGGAGTGCGAGGCCGGAAAACTCTCGGGATCGTGCGAAGCGGAATGCTCGGGAACCTGTGACATGTCCGCGGCTGCGAGCTGCGAGGGAACCTGCAGCGGCAGCTGTTCGGCCAAGTTCAAGGGGTCCTGCGCGGGGGAATGCACCGGGAAGTGCGACGGCAAAAAGGTCGACGGCGCCGCTTGCGAGGGCAAATGCAAGGGTTCTTGCAGCGCCGGGGCCGAAGGGTCGTGCGGCGGAGAGTGCGGCGGAAGCTGCGAGATGGCGGCGGCTGCTTCATGCGAAGGCACCTGCCGTGGTGACTGTTCGGTGGAGATGAAAGCGCCCAAGTGCGAGGGCGAAATGACGCCACCCAAGGCCAGCGCAGAGTGCAATGCGCACTGTGACGCGTCGGTTCAAGCCGAGGTCGAGTGCACGCCACCGCGCATCGCCGTGCGGATCGATGGCGCCGCCGATGCCAAGCTGGCCGCCCAGTACAAAGCCGCGCTCGAGGCCAACCTGCCCGCTGTCCTCAACATCGCCATCGGCATGAAGGACCAAGCGTTGTCGGTGGCGGCGAACGCCAAGGCTGTCGTCGACGGCGTGCAGGCGACAGTCGGCCAACTCAAGGCGTCTCCGGCCATCGGTGCGCGGGTGACCGCGTGCGTGGCAGCGCCGTTCAAGGCTGCATTCGATGCAGCGACCAGCGTGAAAGCGAATGTCAATGTCTCTGTGGAGGTGAAAGCCTCTGCGAGCGCCTCCGCGGGCGGTTCTGCGGGCGGTTCTGCCTCGGCCGGTTGAAACCGGTCGTCATGCAGTATATCGCGCGACCGGTGTGAGCCCGGTCGCGTTGCGCTCGTGCGCATTTCGGGGAACATTCCGAGCGATGAAGAAGCTTGCGCTGATCTCCTGCATCCTCGCGGTCACGGCTTGCGATAGCAACAAGCCCGCGGCCGACAAGACGGCGGATGCGGCCAAGGCGAAGACCGAGGCGTCCGAGAAGGCCGGCGACAAGGCGGCCGGCAAGGTCGCCGCCGCTGAGCCCGAGAAGGCCGAGGACGGGGAGGCCAACGGCTGCATCTACGCCGAGGGCGAAAAGGACGCCGCGGATGCCGAGGCCGAGGAAGGGTGCCCGCACGGCGAGCAAGCCGACGGTGAAGGCACGCTGGCCGCCAAGTCCGGCGGCCACTTTGGCGAGCCGTTCACCAACACCACCGACCCTGTTCCTCTGGCGAAGGCGGTCGCGGCCAAGTCCAAGGACGGCATCCTCGTCTCCGGTGAGGTCGAAGCGGTCTGTCAGAAAAAGGGCTGCTGGATGGTCGTCAAGGACGGCGACGTCTCCGCTCGGATCCTGATGAAGGATCACGGCTTCAACGTCCCGATGGACAGCCGCGGCAAGAAGGTCCAGGTCGAGGGCACGCTCACCTCCCGGACGTTCAACGAAGATCAGGTCAAGCACCTGGAGAAGGACGGCGGCGGTGACCCGGACAAGGTCTCGGGCGAGCGCACCGAGCACGTTCTCACGGCCTCCGGCGTCCTGATTCAATCGTGACCGAGCGACCGCCCTTGTCGGGCACGGTGCTCATCACGGGAGCCTCGGCGGGAATCGGACGTGCACTTGCACGCCGAGTCTGTGTCGAGGCTCGTCGCATCATCCTCGTCGCACGCCGCACCGACCGGCTCGAAGCCCTTGCCGACGAGCTTCTCCGGGTGAGGATCGGGCTCGAGGTCGACGTCGTGACCTGCGACCTGGCGGACGCGGAAGCCGTGGACGCGCTGTGCGATCGGTTGGTGGAAGAGGGGGGCGTCGATGTGCTCATCAACAACGCGGGGTTTGGCGACCGGGCCCGTCTCGAAGATGCGGACCTGAGCAAGCTCCGACAGATGATCGCGGTCAATGTGACCGCGGTCGTTCAGCTCACCACCAGACTGGTGCTTGGCATGGTCGAGCGCGGGCACGGAGGCGTGCTCAACGTCGGCTCGGTTCTCGGCCACCTCTACCAACCGGGCGTGGCCACCTATGCCGGGACCAAGCACTTCGTCGCGGGCTTCACGGACGCGTTGCGGGCGGAGGTGGCATCGGCGGGAGTGACCGTGACGGAGGTGTGTCCGGGACCGGTGGCGACCGAGTTCCGGGAGATCGCCGGGGCAAGGGGCGGGGTGAAGGCATCGCCGGGCGTGTTGAGGATCGACGCCGACACCTGCGCAGACGAAGCCCTTCGGGGATTTCGGCGCGGTCGCGCGGTTGTCTATCCGGGGCGTCTCAACCGGATCCTGATGCGGATCACCTCGGTGATCCCGCGCTTTATCTTGCGCTGGGTCATGGCCCGTTCGGGCGCCAACAGCCGCGCCCGGGCCCTCGAAGAGGCCTGAGAGCGCTTCAGAGGAACACGCGCGGCACGGGGCCGTCGGCCGCAGACCGTTTTGTGCGCTTCGTCCGTACTGGCGGACATCGAGCGCCATGAGAACCCGCGTCCTCACCCGAGGGCTGAGCCGTCGCGTGCGCGCGTCGGGGAGCCCTCGCGGCAGCATGCCGTCGCCCCAATCGTCGGTGCCGCTTGCAGCGGGGCCCGCCCGGGCGGCACACTTTGCCGACCGTCCCTGTCCGTGTGACAGGTACGGAGTTCTGTCTCGATGGACGCCTCCTCAAGCGCACACGCCCCAGCCGTGGACACCACCGGTGACGAAGCGCTCATGCAGGCGTTCTGTGCCGGAGATGCTTCCGCGTTCGAGACGTTGGTCGCTCGGCACCAGCGCGGCGTCTACAACTTCCTGCTTCGGAGCGTCCGGCTTCAACCTCGGGCCGAGGAACTCCTCCAAGAGGTCTTCTTGCGAGTGGTTCGCGCGAAGGAACGCTACACGCCCTCGGCGAAGTTCACGACGTGGCTGTACTCGATTGCTCGCAACCTCTGCGTGGACGAGAGTCGTCGAGCCAAGTTCCGTCGACATCAGTCCCTCGACGCCCCACGGAAGGGCTCAGACGGCGATGCGGGGTCGGCCATGATCTCCAGCATCCCCTCCAACGAGGTGCCGACCGATGAGGCTGCCGAGGCTCCGACGATCCGCAAGCGGTTGAAGGAGGCCGTGGCCAAGCTCCCCGTGGAGCAGCGCGAAGTCTTCCTCCTGCGCCAGGTCAGTGGGCTTTCGTTCCGAGAGATCTCCGAGACCGTCGAGATCCCAGAGAACACGGTCAAGAGCCGCATGCGCTACGCGCTGGAGAAGCTGCGCAGCGAACTGGGCGACCTCCACCATGCGGCCCCTGCTTCTGACGGAGGCAAGACACCCGACGGAGGCAAGACACCCGCTGGAGGCAAGACACCCGCCGGAGGCCAGACACCCGCCGGAGGCCAGACACCCGCCGGAGGCCAGAGCTGATGGGCGAGTTCTCCCCGGTTCAACTCGACGCGCTCGAGGACGCGCTCGAAGACCTGGAACTCTCGGGGATCCCGCTCGAGTTCGAGGACGACGTCGCCGTCTCGAGCCGACTCTCCGAGTATCGCGATCTGTTGCAGCTGTCCCGTGAGGCGCTCCCACCGGTCGACGTCCCTGCGGGTGTACTCGACTCGGTGTTGGCCGTCGCCCGCGACGAAGCCGCGTTGCCCGCCCTGTCGGCGACGCCCCGCGACGGAGCGGCGGGGTCCACGACCCCCGATACCTCCGATACCCCGTGGTGGAAGCGGCTTTCGCTGTGGGTTCCGACGTTGGCCGTCGGCGCGAGCGCAGCACTGGTCTTGGTGATGGTCCAAGGCACGCTCCGCGACGCCGAGCCGGGCACCGCGACCGTTGCCCAGGCGGAAACGGCAGAGGCCGAGCAGGGCAAGGACGATGACAAGCAGGCCTTCGCCAACGACGGAGCGCTCCTCGAGCGTGGAAGTGAACTGCGGGCCGCGGCCGAGCCGGTTGCGTTGGCCGACGAGGACGACGAGCGTCTCGGTGGAGATAGGGGCCTGACCCGGGGCCGACTTCGTGGCTCCGCGGCCCTCGACCGGGGCGTGGGTGCGGGCGAGCGGTCGATCGAGGAAGAACTCAACGCTGAGCCCGAACCCGAACCCGAACCTGAGTCTGAGTCTGAGTCTGCGGTGATTCCGAGTTCCCCCTCGGCTGGAGCGGGGCCGTCGGAGTCGAAGAGCGCGCTCGATCCTTCGGACAAGGTGATCTACGAGAAGTCCAAAGGGGGCGCTCGCCCGGCCGCCAACGAGCGCCAAGCCAAGCCGAGCGAGACCGCGCCGTCGCGCTCGTCGGGCAAGAAGCAGGACGCGCCCGCACCCCAGCCCGGCCCCGCGCCCAAGCCCACGAAGTCCAAGCCCAAGTCCAAGGCCCCCAGCGGGGGGGCGGCTGTCCCTGGCGCAGATGAGACCCCTACGGGGTCGCTCGCCGCCGCGGACGGAAATCGTCGCAAGGGCCGGTGCGGACCGGCACGGACCGTGTACCGGGGTCTACTCGATCACGACGACGCCAAGATCCGCGCCCGTGCCCTGGCGGGGCTCGGGCTGTGTGCGCTCGACGGTGGAGAGACCGAGGGGGCTGAGGCCTACTTCGCACGGGCCCGCAGCGCCGACAGCGGCATCGGAGCCTTCATCTCGCGCGAGCGAGACTCCGGCAAAGAAGACGTGCAGCAAGCGCTGTGAGGGCCGTGCTCGGCCCGGCACCGGAACGCTACTTTTTCTTCTTCTCTTTCCCCGGCTTGCCGGCGTTCTTCCGCTTCTTCTTGTCCTTCTTTCGGGCCTTCTTCTTGGGCCCCTCGGCGTCCTCGCCTCGGACGTCTTTGCTCGGGTCCGCGGGCGCGACGTCGGGGGGGAGTGGCAGCCCAAGGCTCGCCGTGGCCTCGCGAATCAACGCGTGCGGTGCGAGCGGTGCGGTCAGGTCCACGTCGGCGGAGAGTCGCTGCGTGACGGCACGCAGGGTCGCGAGCCGAGCGTGGCGCTTGGTGTTGGCGCCGATGACGACCCAGGGGGCGTCGGTCGTGTCGGTACGCACCAGCATCTCGTCGAAAGCGGAAACGTAGTCGTCCCACCGGTTGCGGTTGCGCAGGTCATCGCGGGTGAACTTCCAGCGCTTGACCGGGTCGTGGAGTCGGTCGGCGAAGCGCTCGTGTTGCTCTCCACGGTCGATGCACAACAGCACTTTGATCAGGACCGCCCCGTCGTCGACGAGCATCTTCTCAAAGGCGTTGATCTCATCGTAGGCGCGGCTCCACGCCTCTTCCTTGCAGAAGCCCTCGACCCGTTCGACCAACACCCGCCCGTACCAGGAGCGGTCGAACACCGCGAGCTGACCGGGGACGGGTAGTTCTCGCCAGAAACGGTACAGGTAGTGACGTCCCTGTTCCTCTTTCGTCGGTGCCCCGATTGCGTGGACCTTGACGCCACGGGGGTCGAGACGTGCGGTCATCCGACGAATCGCGCCCCCCTTGCCTGCCGCGTCCGTGCCTTCGAAGGCAAGGATCGCGCGACGACCCTGGGCTCGGTATGCGCACTGAATCCTCAGCATCTGCAGCTGAAGCTCGGCCAGTTCCTCCTCATAGGCATCCTTGGTGGGCCCGGCGGGATGCTCGAGGTCATCGACGCTACGGCGGGAGGCTGGCTTGTGGGTCTTCGAGTTCTTGGTCATCGGCCGTCTCCTGCGAAGCCTTTGGGTCGCAGGCGTTTGGCCCGCTTGGCTTCTCGCTGCCTGCCCTCGGCCCACGCGATCATCTGCTCGTGGCTGCCGTCTCCGCAGCCCTCACGCTGTCGATAGCTGCCATCCGACTGCATCTCCCACGCGAGCCGGTCGTCGTCCAACTGGGTCTGGATGATCTTCCGGAGCGTTTCGCGGAGCGCGGGGCGTTCGACCGGGACGACCGCTTCGACGCGACTCTCCAGGTTGCGGTTCATGATGTCCGCAGAACCGATCAGGTACTCCTCCGCGCCGCCGTTGTGGAAGTAGTAGATGCGCGCGTGTTCGAGGAAACGTCCGACGATGCTGATCACGCGGATGTTGTCCGAGAGCCCGGGGATGCCCGGTCGAATGCGGCAGGTGTCGCGAATGATGAGGTCGATTCGGACGCCCGCCTGGGAGGCGAGGTACAGGGCTCGGGTGACATCGACGTCCTCGAGCCCGTTGCACTTCATCTGAATCAGACCGTTGCCATGTTTGCCGTGCGACTCGATCTCGCGCTCGATCATCGTGAGCAGCGCGGGCTTGAGCTTCTTGGGCGCTGGCAGCAGTTTTCGGTACATGCGACCGGGCTGGTACCCGGTGGTCAGATAGTTGAACAGCTCGGTGAGGTCGTGTCCAAGGTCGTCGTCGCAGCTGAACAAGCCCAGGTCGGTGTACGCGCGCGCGTTGCCGGCGTGATAGTTGCCGGTGCCGATGTGCGTGTAGCGAGTGA
Organism: Nannocystales bacterium; assembly: GCA_050633305.1. GTDB lineage: Bacteria > Myxococcota_A > Polyangia > Nannocystales > Nannocystaceae > CAJXVA01. The sequence continues at coordinate 245,863 of JBOEGF010000032.1, read as the reverse complement.
GGCGGTTGTAGTCGCGTCGGACGACCAGGATGGTCTTGGTGTGCGTCTTGAGGCCGATGACGCCGTAGCTGACGTGAATGCCCGCCTCCTCCAGGCGCGACGCCCAGCGGATGTTGGCCATCTCGTCGAAGCGCGCCTTGAGCTCGACGACCACCGCGACCTGTTTGCCGTTGCGGGCCGCGGAGACGAGGTGTCGCACGACGTTGGTCCCGGCCGAGGTCCGATACAACGTCATCTTGATCGCACGCACCTTCGGGTCGAGGGACGCTTCGCGAAGGAAGCGCTCCACCGACGTCGAGAACGACTCGTACGGGTGGTAGAGCAGAATGGAGCCCTCATCGCGAATCTGATGGAAGATGCTGCGGTCCGCATCCATCAGGGCGGGGTGGTCGATCGGTCGGTGGACGTCTTCTCGAAGGTCGGGCCGGTCGATCGCGCCGAGTTCAAACAGGTCCTTGAGGCCCATCGGCATGCCTGCGACCTCGAACACATCGTCGCGCTCGTCGAGGCCGAACTTGTCAGCAAGCAACCCGCGGTGGAGCGGCGGCATGTCGGCGGAGATCTGTAGCCGCACGATCGGTGCGAACTTCCGCTCGCGAAGCTCCGACTCGATCAGCGCGAGCAGGTCATCGGCGTCTTCCTCATCACCCTCGGTGTGCGCGTTTCGGGTCGCCCGGAAAACCGTCCAGCGGTCGATGATCATCCCCGGAAAGAGCAGGTCCAGGTTGTGGGCCATCACGTCCTCGAGCGGGACGAACCGAAAGTCATCGCCCACCTGAAGAAAACGCGGGATGCCGGACCCGATCGGTACCTTGACGCGAGCGAGCAGCGGGTGCGTGTCCTTCGCGTGGTGCAGCGTGACCAGAAGGTTGAGCGAGAGGTTGGAGATGAACGGGAAGGGGTGCGCGGGGTCCATCGCCTGGGGGGTGACCAGGGGAAAGATGTTCTCCAGGTAGTACGCGCGCAGTCGTCGACGTTCGTCGTCGGTGAGGCCGAGGTAGTCGACCACACCGATCTCCTCGAACTCGAGCTCACGCTTGAGCTCGGCCCACGCTTCGACGAGTCGGCCCTCCAGCCTGCGGATCTCCACGTAGCAGGCCTTGATCTGTTCTTGTGGCGTGCGGCCGTCGACGGTCTTGTCATGCACGCCCGCGAAGACCTGCTGCTTGAGGCCGCCGATGCGCTTCATGAAGAACTCGTCCAGGGTCGACCCCACAATCGCGAGGAACTTCAGCCGCTCGAGCAGCGGGACGCGCTCGTCCCGCGCCTGGTGTGCCACCCGACACGCGAAGTTCAGCCAGGTGAGCTCACGGTTGAGAAACGCTTCCGGCCCCAGCGACTCGAGGTCACCGGCGGTCGACCAACTGTCGTGTCCTGGCAGCGGCGGGTGTGGCGGCGTCACCCCGTGCTCGACCGGCGTGCGGCACGGATCGGTGGGGGGGACGGAGGGGACATCGGAGGCGACGGACGAGGCGTCCGCGTGGGGAGAGGTAGGCACGTCCGTTGCGTTGGTCACGATGAGGTCTGGCCCGGGAGTGTGGCAGACCCTCGAGAATGCGTCGACAGCCGTGCGGCTGTGGCGTTTCAACCGGCCCGATTCGGAGCGCTGGCGACATGGAACGGGGGTGCGGGGGGGCTACGGGGCCGCGTACAATGCTCAGGACGTGGGTGAGACGTTCGACCACTCGACCCTTCGAATCCGGCGGACCCCGGCGCTCGAACGTGTGAGAGACGCGTCCGTCGAGGACGCGCAGTTGGTGGTCCTCGTCGGGCACGCCTCGGGTCGCAGGTACGTGGTCGGGGGCGAGATTACGCTGGGTCGAGGCTCCGGGTCGCCGATCGAGCTTCTCGACGACGGGGTCTCCCGACACCACGCTCGGGTGCGCCGCACCGACGGCGGATACACGATCGAGGACCTCGGGAGCCGCAACGGGACCTTCGTCAACGGGGAGCGGATCGAAGAGTCGGCGCTGAACTTCGGGGATAAGATTGCGGTCGGGTCACGGACGGTGTTGCTGTTCGCGAACCGGGACCGGTTCGAGGACCAACGCATCCAGGCTCAGAAGCTGCAGGCATTGGGGCAGCTCTCTGGGGGAATCGCCCATGACTTCAACAATCTGCTCGGGGTGGTCTTGGCCAACACCACACACCTGCAGGGGCTCCAGAAGCTGGGCCCGGTCACAGAAGAGCGGTTGCGGGCTTCGCTGGCTGATATCGAAACCGCGTCCCGACGGGCGGTGGATCTGACGCGCCAGCTGTTGGCGTTTGCCCGCAGCGGTCAGCGTCGCCACGAGACGGTGTCCTTGGCGAGCATTGTGGTGGATGCTGAGCGACTGCTGCGCCGAACCCTTCATCGCTCCATCGAGCTCGAGACCGCGGTCGAGGAGGACATCACGGTGGTCGGTGATCCTTCGCAGCTGCTACAGATCTTGATGAACCTGTGCATCAACGCCGGCGACGCGATGCCCGAGGGGGGTGGCCTGAGCATCGAGGTGCGACGTGCGTCCCACCCAGAGGTGGACTTGGGCGGGACGGACCTGCTGACCCACGGCGACGTCGCGTCGTTGCGGGTGATCGACGAGGGCGTCGGGATGGACGCCGGGGTTCGAGCGCGTGTCTTCGAGCCGTTTTTCACGACCAAGCCACGAGGCAAGGGAACCGGCCTCGGGTTGGCGACGGTTCATGCGATCGTGCGCGATCACGGAGGGCACATCCGGATCGAGAGTGAGACCGGCCGCGGGACCACCTTCGAGGTCCTGATGCCGTGCGGGTCCAGCCGACCCGAGGTGGATCCACGACATACCTCCCGGACGGGGGTCCGGCTGCGGGGGGTGGTCTTGCTGGCCGACGACGAGTCCCTGATACGGGCCGCGACTCGGCGGGTCTTGCAACATGCTGGCCTCGAGGTCCTCGAAGCCTGTGACGGTGCTCAGGCGGTGGATCTCTACTCCAGCAATGCCGACCGGGTTGACCTGGTCATCCTCGATCTCGACATGCCGCAGATGGACGGAGAACAGGCGTTCCACCGGCTCCACGCGCTGGCGCCGAACGTTCCGGTCCTGATCAGCTCGGGCTACATCGACGGGGATCGCGAGCGTTCGTTGCGAGAGGCGGGTGTCGACGGGCTGCTGCACAAACCCTATGATTCGGCATCGCTGCTCAAGGCAGTCGCCGCGGCTCGGGCTGCGGCGGCGAGTTCCGAAGACGACCCCGCAGCGCCCGAAGTTCCATGAACGTCCGCATCCTCACCACACTCCTCGCCCTCCCTCTGTGCCTCGGCGTTGTCGCGTGCGACGACGCCAAGAAGGACGACGCCAAGGCTGACAAGAAGGACGATGCCAAGGCTGGCGACAAGAAGGACGACGCCAAGGCTGGCGACAAGAAGGACGACGCCAAGGCCGACGACAAGAAGGACGACGCCAAGGCCGACAAACCAGAGGCCAAGGACGGCGCTGAGAAGAAAGACGAAGGCGGCTGGTAGCCGGCGTGCGGACGCTTCTCGCGTTCGTGCTGTGCCTGTGTGCCTGCAGTGACGACGAGGCCACGCCCCGGCCCGGTGACGCTGATTCGGAGTCCGACAACCCGGTCTCGGCGGCATTGGCTCCTGTGCGCGCTCGGGAACGAGAGCTGCGGACGCAGCCGCAGCCCGCCTGGTCTTCGGTCTCTGGCGCGGACCCGACCCTCGTCCTCCCTTGGGCAGACGAGGGGTTCGTGGGCCTGCTCCGCGGACCCGGCGCGGTTGTGCGGCTCGGACCCCAAGGGGAAGAGCGCGAGCGTCTGGCGGTCGTTGACGGGGCCGTGGGTTGGGACCGTGATGGCGAGACGTTGCACATCGTCGGTGAGCGGTCCAACGAGGTCGTGGTTGTCCGCGATGTCGATGGGAAGTTCGTCGTGCAGCAGCGAGTTCCGGTCGAGGGAGTCCAGGCACTCCGCGCGGTGGTCGTTCGACCCGAGGGCGGCTGGGTCGTGGCCGATCGACACCGTGGGCAGATCCTGACCGTCTCGCCCGAGGGGAGCACGGGCGAGCCCATCCGGTGCGAGGGGGCCATCGATGTTCAGCGACACGGATCGTGGATCATCGCCAACTGCCTGCTCGAGCACGCGGTGCGCGTGTTTGCCCTCGAGCCGTCCTCGTCGAGCGAACTCCGAACGGTGGCTCAGGTTCAACACGACGGACCGATCTGGGCGGTCGCACCGAGGACGGTTGCCGGCGCCTTGGAGCTGGGGCTCGCGGGGGTGGAGGATCATCCTCTCGATCGCAGCGCTGGGGGATTCGGCTACGTCGACTCGTTCGTGTTTCACGTTCGCCTCGAGGACGGGGTGCTGCGCCGACTTGCGGCGGTCAACGTGGGTGCGCACGGGGTCGTCACCCCCAAGCACCTCGCCTGGCATGAAGACACGCTGTGGGTGACAGGGGCCGGGGCCGATTCGATGGCCGCCGTGCGGGTTGGTGGAGACGAGCCCGCGGTGGAGACGTGGACGGTGCCGGCGGGGCTCACCGCGTTTTCGATGCGAGGCGCCGAGGTCCTGGCCGCCGATCCTCTCTTGGACCAATGGGTCCACCTCGACGCCCAGCGGCACGCGACGGGACTCCCCGTCGGTCCCCACGACCCGCGGACGGAAGCCGTTCGCCTCGGCGAGGCGCTCGTGTTCACGACGTTGATGGCCCCGCAGGCGAGCTCTGACGGTCCTGGCAGCCGCTTCACCTGCGAGACCTGCCACTTCGAAGGAACGGTGGATGGCCGGGTGCACTTCACGGGGCGTGGGGAGGTCTATGCCACCACGAAGACTCTTCGCGGATTGGTGGGCAATCAACCGCATTTCTCGCGCGCCCTCGATCGCACGACGACCGGGATGATTCACAACGAGTTCCGGGTGGCCAACGCCAACACGCCGCAGGATCCGTGGTTCGCACTAGAGACTGCTGAATTCCCGTGGCTGGCGACCCTGACCCAGGCGCCGCGGTATGATCCCGCGCAGCTGCGCGCGGCGGTGTTGGAGTTTCTCGCCGCCTTCACGCCCGAGCCCAACCCCGCGGCGCAGGGGCGCAGCGCGTTCACACCCCTGGAACGCCGCGGCGCGTCGCGCTTCGAGGCGTTGTGCGAGGCCTGCCACCAAGCACGAACCGTGGCGGACGACCCCGGCTCTCGGGTCTCGGCGGCGGCCTGGGAGTCCGACATCTTCGGAGGAGGGACGTTGTTGTGGGCATCTGAGGACCGGTACCGCACCGGCGTGCAGCCCTACGTGCACGAGGATGGCGCTCGGGTGCCGTCCTTGCGGCGCTTGTGGGTGAAGCGGCCGTACCTCACCCAAGGTGGTGCTTCGGACGTGCAGGACGTGCTCGCGGCGGTTCGTGTGGGGACGGATGGCGTGCACGGGGGCGAAGGTGGCGAGTCGCTCTCTTCCGAAGACCAAGACGTGCTCGCTGCGTTCTTGGACCTGCTGTGAAATCGCCGTGACGTCGGCGCCGCATCACGCCGACGGCCATTGCGAAGGACGCCCTCGGACGGTTAGAACGACGGTGCGAGGAACGAATCAATGCGGATCATGGTCACTGGAGGCGCGGGATTTATCGGCGCCAACTTCCTCAATCTCCTCGTGCCGCGGCACGGCGAGCATCATTTCATCAACGCCGACAAGCTGACGTACGCGGCCAACCTCGGGAGCCTTGCGGGTATCGCGGACGCCGCGAACTACAGCTTCGTCCAGCTCGACATCGCGGACGCGAAGGCCGTCGCCGAAGCGTTCGAGGAGCACAAGCCCGACGCGGTCGTGCACTTCGCTGCCGAGAGCCATGTCGACCGGTCGATCGAGGGCCCGCGCGCCTTCATCGAGAGCAACATCATCGGCACGTTCAACCTGCTGGAAGAGGCTCGCAAACGGTGGGGCAAGGACAACGGGCTGTTCCATCACGTCAGCACCGACGAGGTCTACGGTTCCCTGGGGGAGACTGGGATGTTCGTCGAGGACACCCGTTACGACCCCTCGAGCCCGTACTCGGCCTCGAAAGCATCCAGCGATCACCTGGTGCGTGCGTACCACCGCACCTATGGCCTCCCGGTCAAGATCACGAACTGCTCCAACAACTACGGTCCGCTGCAGTTCCCCGAGAAGCTCATCCCAGTGATCACGCTCAACGCGGCCGAGGGCAAGCCGCTTCCGGTGTATGGCGAGGGGCTCAACGTGCGCGACTGGCTGTACGTGACCGACCACTGCGAAGCCATCTGGAAAGTGGTCAACGAGGGCAAGGTCGGCGACACGTACAACATCGGTGGGAACAACGAGGTCCGCAACATCGACGTGGTGAAGATCATCTGCAAGCTGGTCGCCGAGCGCCAAGGCAAGCCGACCCGCGAACTCGAGTCGCTGATCACCTACGTCAAGGACCGACCCGGGCACGACCTTCGCTACGCGATCGATGCCACCAAGATCGAGACCGAGTTGAGCTGGTCTCCGGCCGAGACGTTCGAGACCGGATTCCGCAAGACGGTCCACTGGTACCTCGACAATCCCGAATGGATTGGGCAGGTGCGCAGCGGCGAGTACCGCAACTGGATCGAGAAGAACTACACCAACCGCGCCGACTAGGCCGGCCGCCTCGCGCGGCCCGACCGACAGTCAACCGACGAACAGTTGAAGCGAATCGATGAGCAGCACTGGAATCACAAAGGGCATCATCCTCGCAGGCGGGTCGGGAACCCGGTTGCATCCGCTCACCAAGGGCGTCAGCAAGCAGCTGATGCCGGTGTACGACAAGCCGATGATCTACTACCCGCTCTCGACGCTGATGCTGTCGGGGATTCGGGACGTCCTGATCATCACGACTCCGCACGAGCAAGAGATGTTCCAGCGGCTGCTTGGCGACGGAAGCCAGTGGGGCATGAACATCCAGTGGGCCGTTCAGCCCAGCCCCGACGGGCTCGCGCAGGCGTTCATCATCGGCAAGGACTTCGTTGGCGACGAAGGGTGCTGCCTGGTCCTGGGCGACAACATCTTCTACGGCGCGAGCCTGCCCGAGCTGCTGGGCAAGGCGGCCTCGACTCAGGAGGGTGCCACGGTGTTTGGCTACTGGGTCAAGGAACCACAAGCCTACGGCGTGGCGGAAATCGACGGGGAAGGGCGCTGCCTCAGCCTCGAGGAGAAACCGGCCAAGCCCAAGTCCAACTGGGCCGTCACCGGCTTGTACTTCTACGACAACCAGGTCTGCGACCTCGCGGCATCGCTCAAACCCTCGCCTCGTGGGGAGCTGGAGATCACTGACCTCAACCGTCGGTACCTCGAGCAGGACAAGCTGCGGGTCGAGCGACTCGGCCGCGGGTTCGCGTGGCTCGACACTGGCAACCCCGACGCGCTCATGCAGGCGGCCAACTTCATCCAGACGATCGAGCAACGCCAGGGGCTGCAGATCGCATGCCCCGAGGAAATCTCGTACCGCGCGGGCTGGATCGACACGGAGGCCCTCGCAGCGTTGGCTGACCCGCTCAAGAAGACCGAGTACGGCCAGTACCTTGCGCGGTTGGCCAACGCCTCGGAGTCACTTCGGTGAAGGTCGAGACCACCAAGATCCCCGGGCTCGTGATCATCGAACCCCGGGTGTTCGGGGACAGCCGCGGCTTCTTCAAGGAGACATACTCGACACAGCGGTACGCGGAGGCTGGCATCGCCGCTCCGTTCGTTCAGGACAACCTCTCCAAGTCGTCGCGAGGGGTGCTGCGCGGGTTGCATCTGCAGCATCCCCACGGGCAAGGAAAGCTCGTTCAAGTGCTGCAAGGCGAGGTGTTCGACGTCGCAGTCGATGTTCGGCGCGGATCCCCGACGTTCGGGCAATGGGTCGGGGTGACGCTTTCCGCCGACAACCACCGCCAGTTCTACGTTCCCCCCGGGTTTGCTCACGGCTTTTGCGTGACCTCCGACGAAGCGCTGTTCTCGTACAAGTGCACCGACGGATACCACCCGGAGTGCGAACACGGGGTGTTGTGGAACGACCCCGAGGTCGGCATCGAATGGCCCGTCGCGGAGCCCTCCCTCTCGGAGAAAGACAAAGTGTATCCGCGACTCTCTGCGATCCCCCCCGACACGCTTCCACCGTTTTCCGAGCCGGAGGTCGGCTGAGATGGACCTACTGATCAGCCCCGATGGGATGCTGGGCCAGGCGTGGAAGAACCTGCTCGAGGAGAAGGGGCTGCCCTTCGAGTCGGTCTCGTTCCCAGACTTCGACCTCACGTCCGAGGCGTCGCTGGCCCGCGTTTCAGAGGGCGGGTACGGCCGTGTGATCAACTGCGCTGCCTGGACCGACGTCGATGGTGCCGAGGCCCAAGAGGCGCAGGCCACTGCGCTCAACGGCGATGCGGTCGGGCGGCTGGCGGCCTGTTGTGCGGAGGCAGGCAGCGTGCTCGTGCACTACAGCACCGACTACGTCTTTGCTGGCGATGCGACCGTCCCATACCCGACGGATGGCGCGCACGACCCGGTCAACGCATACGGTCGGGGCAAGGCGCATGGCGAGACGCTCATCCGGGCGTCGAATGCCGAGCACCTCATCTTGCGCACGAGCTGGCTGTATGCGCCCTGGGGAAAGAACTTCGTACTCACGATGCGCAAGTTGGGTGCCGAGCGGGACACCCTTCAGGTCGTCGACGACCAGCGAGGGCGACCCACCAGCGCGCAGCATCTTGCGTCCGCGTCGCTGGGCCTGCTCGAGGCGGGTGCTCGGGGAACGCTGCATGTCACCGATGGTGGCGAGTGCACGTGGCATGAGTTTGCGGCGGCGGTGATTGCCACCGTGAACCCCGACTGCGACGTCCAGCCCTGTTCGTCCGAGGCCTTTCCAAGGCCTGCGGTGCGGCCGGCGTACTCGGTCCTGGATCTCGCGCCGACCGAGGCGTTGTTGGGTCCGATGCCACACTGGCGCGACAACGTTGCGGCGGTGCTGGATCAGCTCACGTCGTAGCGCTGGCTTCGCCCTGAGCCCCCTCAGGAGGGACGGGCGACGGGGCGGGGTTTGTCTAGCTGCGGTCGCCTGAGACTTCGAGCAGGGCCGTCAGCTTCGCGTACCCAGCTTCGGGGACGTGGAGGAACTTCAGGCCGACATCGAAGGGGGCGGGCTGGCCACCGGGGATCGGCCGGGTCCACATGACCTCGGTGAGGCAATTGACACTGTCCCCGTCGGACATGAACAGCTCGACTTCGAACCGAGCGCCGATGGCGAACGGTTCGTCGCTGTAGACCCGCATGCCTCCGAGCCCTACGTCGACCACCTTGCGACGCCGCAAGCGGCGGTGTGCCGGCCTGCAGTAGATGGGCGCCTGGATCCGCGGGAATTCGCGGCGCTCTGCGGCGCTCGTGTCGTTGGCGGTCTCGTCCATCGTGGGTCCCTCCATACAAGCATACCGTCAGATGTACCGATGGCCACGGTTTCATGGCGAACCCGAGGTGTTAGGACGGGCCAGGGGATGGCCCCGATGGCGCGATCCTGGACAATTGCAGGGCGCGAGTGTCCTCGTCTCCCACCAGGTTGCGCTTGGGTCGCCTCGGGTCGATGATGGCGCTCGTGGGCACGCGACCCCTTGGAACGATGATTCTCGCCATCGCTGGCGTCCTGGCCCTGTCCGGCTGCAAGCCGCAACATCCGTACGTGCAGTGCAAAGACGTCCCGGATGCCGACGTGTCGGTGGGCGATACACCGCTGCGCGCAGGCGACCAGGTGGTGGTCACGGTTCCGCGCATGGAAGAATTGCAGGCGCGGGATCCCTACACGGTCACCGCCGATGGAAGCGTGATTCTGCCCCTCGTCGGTGCGCTCGAGGTCGCCGACCTGACGCTCGAGGCGGCGGAGCGAAAACTCAACGCACGTCTCAACGGCATTGTCGTCAACCCGGACGCGAACATCTCGGTCGTCAACCAGCGTTTTCCGTATGTGTCGGTGGTCGGAGAAGTTCGCAGCCCGGGTCGGTTCCCGATGGAGCACGAAGAGGGGCTGCTCGCGGCCCTCGCCCTCGCCGGTGGCCTGACCGAGTTCGCCGACGTGAAGAGCATCTACCTCGTGCGCAAGTACCCGCAGCGGGTCCGGGTGCGGTTCAACTACTACGACCTCGCTGGCGGCGTGGAATGCCCGAGCAAGATCGTGTTGCGTGACGGCGATGTCCTCGTAGTCGAGTAGGTCGACCCCGATGAGTTCGTTGAGCCTTCTCGCCGCGCTGTGGTTCGCAGCGGACCCCGCCGCGTCCCGTGTGGATGTGTCTGGTGGTGCGGCGATCGAGGTTCGCGGTGGTTGGGCGCCACCCGCCCCCCAAGAGTCGGCGGTCCCGACGGTCCTTGTGATTCTGACTCCCGACGTCGACATGGAGGTCGAGTCCCGCCGTGGAACCTTGTTCAATCTCGGCTACACGCCTCGGGTTCAGCATCGTGAACCCAACCTGCTCGATGCCGACCTCCCGTTGCTTCTGCATCAAGCGTACGCAACCGTGCGGCAGCCTGTGGACGCTCGCTGGACGTTGGGCGTGAACCTCGGCGGCAGCGTCGGGGAGGTCGGGTACAACGCGGCACCGGAGATCATCGGCGACGGAGCCGATGCTCCGAACGTCTCACGGACAGAGGCATCGGTCCTTCAGATCGCGGTGGGCTCGGCGGGCCTGAGCGCTGAGGGCCGACTCACCCGCCGCCACACGCTGGGGCTTCGAACGGACATCGTCTACCGGACACCCTTGGGCATCCCCGAGGTCACTGACGACAGCCAGCAGTTGTCCTCGGCAGGAATTCCCGAGCAGCTCAGCATCAATGGAGCGGTGTCGCTCGACACTCGAGTCTCGCAAGCCGACTCCGTGGAGGTCGAGGTCACCCCGGGTTACTTCGACTACAACTCTGGCGACACGCAGTTCATGACCGCGCAAGCGGTGGGACAGTGGCGCCGCGACATCCGTCCGTCGCTGCAATCGACGGTGGGCGCGGGCGTGTTCGGATCGGCCGGGCTCGGCAACACTCGAACCGACGACGTGCCCGTGCTGCCCGTCGCTTTGGCATCGGTGACCGGCGGGCTCGTTCGCAGCGCGAGCCACAGCGTGGACGCGACGCTCTCGGCTGGTCTCACCCCCTACTTCGATCGCGTTCAGATCGACCTCAGCCCGCGTGCGACGCTCAACGCATCGGTCCAGGTGTCCCTGCCTCCGCGTTGGTCCATTCGCGGGATGGTCGGGGCGATCACCAACGCCACCCGGGATCCACGAGCGCCGCGGGAGAGCTTGGACGGGGAATCGACTCGGCCGGTCACGGAGAGCCAGTTCCGGGTCGCGCTCCCGGTCACGTACCAGATCTCGGACGAGCAGCAGTTCGAGTTCGGACTGCTGGCGACGGCCCGCGCCCCCCACCTCGCAGCGGAGGACTTCTCCCTAGGCCAGTCCGAAGCCTGGCTGTACGTCGCCTACCGAATCGGAGCCGGCACAGCCCGCGGCGGGCAAGAGGTTGGCGGCGGTGGCCAGGGCGCGGTCACCCGGTCGACGCGCGGAAACTCCGATGCCGCCAGCGGCGGTCGTCGCTGAGCCGGACCGGCTTTGCCGCCCCGGACCCGCGGGGGCGGGCCGAGGGTGCTCTCTAGGCGCGCCCGGAGCCGCGCTGTGCCATGCGGGTGGCGAGCACCCGACGGAGGTCGCGCAGCAAGCCCAGGAAAATCGCAAACCCGAACCCGAGGATGCCCAGCGCGCCCGCCCGTGTAACGATCGTCTTGACCTTCTTGACCGGCTCGACGTTCGGCGGCGTCGTGATGTCGTACCGGGTCGCAGCGGACGCGCGCTCGAGGTCGAGCTGGATCCGGCTCGACTCGAGGTTGTCGAACACGCGCTTGCGGACGGCGGTGGTGGCCTCGTAGCTGCGTGTCAGCTCCGCGTACTCGCGCTGGAGCCTGGGCAGCGCCGCGACCAGTTTCTTGGCCCGGTCCATGTCGTTGGTCAGGCGACCGAGCTGAGACTGTGCGATTCGGAGTTCAGCCTCGGCCGAGTCCTTGGCCTCACGTCGGCCCTCATACGCCGGGTTGCTCTCGCGAACGATCTTGCTGCCGCCGTTCTTGAGGACCTGATCCCGCTGTTTCTCGAGGCTGGCTTTTTGTCGCTTGAGCTTGATGACGTCGGGGTGCTGGGAGGCCTTCCCTGCTGCCCGGGCTTCTCCCAGGGATCGGTTGATCTCGGAGATCGAGTCCTCGTAGGGGCGCGCCAGGTCGATGCGGGTCTGCAACTCGGGCGCCTTGGACTTGAGCTGCTTGCGTCGGTTTCGAAGCTCCTCGGATGCCCGCGTGACGGCGCCCGCCGTGGCTCCCTTCGCGGAGCGCAGGGTCATCAACTCCTGGTACATCGCTTGGGCTTGCTCGGGCAGGCCCTCGCTGTGCTCTTGGCGGAACGCCATCACCGCCTGCTCGGTGGCGCTGAGGTCCTCGTCCGCCTGCTTGAGCTTCTTCTCCAGCGTCTCCACCTCGACGTGCAAGACCTTCATGGCCTTGTCGATCTCGGCATCGATGAAGATCTTGAGGTGGACGCGCAGGTACTCGAGCGCGTCGTCAGCCGTTGCAGCCTTGTAGCTGCCTTCGTAGACATCTTTGGCTTGCCGACGGTTGGCCTGCTTGAAGACCAGGGAGTCGCGGACCTTCCGCAGTCGGTTCTGCGAGGAGTCTTCTTCGCCGAGCGCCTCGAGCGATGCGCGAATGATCGCCGGGCGGCGGAAGCTCTTCTGGGCGGACCGGAAGAACTCGAAGTTCATCCGTCGGCCCTTGGTCATCATGTTGTCGGTCGGCGGCTGGATGAGCTGCACCTCGAACGTGGCGACCGCCGGCGGCTTTGCGAACTTGTAACTCGCGACGCCCAACCCGGCGCCGAGGACTGTGAAGATCGCGATCTGCAGCCAATACCGCTTCGCGAAGTCGAGGACCTTGATGAGCATCCCGATGGGATCGCTCTCCTCGTCGACGGGGGCGGCGGCGGGGACACCGATGACCTGAGGCGTCATCGCCACCGCGGCGGGGGCAACCTGTGAACGCAGGGCCAGTGCACCGCCGCCGGTGGGCTGCGCGCCCGGCAGTGGCGCAGCGATCAGGGGTGTTGCGGCGGGGGGCGGGGCGGCTCCTCGTGGCCGGTTGGGGAGGGCGACGGTGCTGTCGCCACGTCCGCCAACGCCACCATCCATCGGGGCGCCGGAGCCCGAGGCCATGTACGTGAACACCGTCTCACCGGTGCGGACGACGTCGCCCGCACGCAGGTCGACGGACTCGATCTGGTTGTCGTTGACGAACGTCCCGTTGGTGGAGCCCAAGTCGTAGAGCCGATGTCCTTCCGCGGTTTGCACGACCTTGGCGTGCTGCTGGGACATCGCCCGCTCGCTGATGCGGATGTCGGCGTATTTGCTGCGACCGATCACCAGCTCCTGTTTTTCCAGGACGTGAAGCCGGCCCGGTTCGGACCCACTGATCACGAGGAAGAACGCGTGGGCCGATCCCGCCGCGGGGCTGTCTCCGACAACCTCCAACATGGCGTCGAGGCCCGCTCCATTGCCGCCCGCGCCCCCAGCCGGGCCGCCGAGACCGTGGCCGGTGCCCTGGGAGGCGTGTTGCATGCCGGGAACGAGAGTTCGGCCAGTTCGATTCGAGTTGACCATCGGGCTCGGGAAGGTGGTTAGCATACCGCGCCGCGGGCTTCCGCGGGACCCATCGTCGGGTCACGATCGGGAACGCATGAGGCGCGTTCTCGGCCTTTTCACGGTCGTCGAAACCTGACACCATGCCCCTCGGTCGCGGTCGCTGCGCATTTCGCTCGGTCCCGCCGCCCGGTTGCGCTCGTCTGGCCTTGCCCACCTATGTGGCGTCGCAGAACCACCTTTGTCCGTCGCGTGCTCCTGGGGGTCGATACGATCGTCAGCGCCGGGGCCTTCGTTCTCGCTCTGTTCCTCCGTAGTTGGGTGGGACAGGCCGCTCGCGATCCCGCCGAGGTGTCGGGCTTCGTGCGCCGCGTGGTTGCGTGGTACGGGGAGCGTCCCCCGCCTTTGGCGCCGGAGGACTACCAGCTCCTGCTGCTCGCATTGCTGCCGCTTTGGGCGCTCTCGCTCCAGTACACGAAGTCCTACGACTTCCGAATCGCGCACCGTCGCATCGCGTGGCGATACCTACAGGCCGCCACGATGGGCGTCGGGATGCTGATCCTGCTCGCCTTCCTCTTCAAGCTGACGTTCATTTCTCGGACGTTCGTGATCCTGTTCGCGGTGCTTCAGTTGATCGCGCTCACCTCGGGTCGGGTGCTGCTGTTGGAGGCCGTGCGTATGGCCCGGCGCCGGCGCGGTGACGCCCACCGCGTGGTGATCGTCGGAACCGGCCCGCGGGCGGTCGAGTTCGCGCAACAGCTCAGCGAAGCAAGCCCGATCCGGCTCGAGATTCAGGGCTTCGTTGGCGTGATGGGCGAGTCGAGCAGCCCACAGGCCCGTCCCCGCTTGGGCTATGTCGGCTCCTTGGATGCCCTGCTGGACCGGATGCCAGTGGATGAGGTCGTCTTCGCGGTCCCCGGAAAGTCTCCAGACACGTTCCGCGAGGCGCTCTCCGCGTGCGACGACCGAGGCGTCGACGTGCTTCTCACGCTTCCCCCCCAGGTTCCGGCGAGCGGCAAGATGGAGCTGGCGAACGTCTCGGGCGTGAACCAGCCGATGATCGGACTCCGCCGAACGCCGACGGCAGAGGCTCAGTTGGTGGGCAAGCGGCTGCTGGACATCCTGGGCGGTGTGGTCGGCATCGTCCTCGCCGGCCCGATCATGATCGTCGCGGCGCTGGCCATCAAGCTCGACTCGAAGGGCCCGGTACTGTTCAAGCAGGTCCGCGCGGGTCGCAGCGGTCGCAAGTTCACCATGTACAAGTTCCGCTCGATGGTGATCGACGCCGAGGCCAAGAAGGCCGCGTTGATGCACCTCAATGAAATGGGCGGGCCGGTGTTCAAGATCAAGCGGGATCCACGAATCACCGCGGTCGGTCGGTTCATTCGCAAGACGAGCATCGACGAGCTTCCGCAGTTCTTCAACATCGTGATGGGCGACATGAGTCTCGTAGGACCGAGGCCTCCGTTGCCGTCGGAGGTGGACGACTACGAGGCGTGGCAGCGTCGCCGTCTCTCGGTCAAACCGGGACTCACGGGGCTGTGGCAGGTCAGTGGCCGCAACCAGGTCGACTTCGACGAGTGGATGCAACTGGACCTCGAGTACATCGACAGCTGGAGCTTCTGGCTCGACATCAAGATCCTGCTGAAGACCGTGCCGACGGTTTTGTTCCACAAGGGCGCAAGCTGAGCCGCCGGCTCCCAACCCGCTGACGGACGGCGCGCGTGCGCACCCCGGGGGGCGCGACGGCTCAGAAGTCGAACTTCGGCGCGCTGGGCAGCTCGGGCGCGTCGGCCTTGGGTTTGTCGTCGGACTTGGGCTTGTCGTCGGCCTTGGGTTTGTCGTCGGCCTTCGGCTTGCCTTGGGCCCCGGGCTTGTCCTGAGCCTTGGGCTTCTTCGAGGTCTCGCCGCCCGACTTGGGCTTGGCCGGCTTGCTGCCGGGCTTGGGCGTCGCGGGTTTGGCCGGCTTGTCGCCTGACTTGGGCGTCGTCGGTTTGCGCGGCGCTTCCGGTCGCGGGGTGCTGGGTTCTTCGACCGGCTCCGGCGTCAACTCGGGGAGCGGGTCGAGGTCGGCGGGGGGGGGCTCGGGGACATCCGTCCCGGGCGTTGGGACCTCGGCGCCGACCTTGGGGGCCTCGGGGGCCTTGGGGGCCTTGGGATCATTGGGTGTCGCGGGCTTGGCCGCTGGCTTCGGGGCAACAGCCGGATCATCGAGGGATTCGTCGAAGTTGGGGTCGCCCTCCGAGGGGCCCAGGTCGATGTACTCGCCGCCCTCGTCGAGCATGCCGCCGGTCAGGAGTTCCGGACGGACGACGGCGATCGCGACGAGGGTCGCGCACGCGGAGACGACCATCCCAATGACGATCTTTCGCGCGCGGTCGCCGAGCACCGCATCGCTCGCCCGTTCCGTCGGAGCGGCAGCAGGGGCCTTGCCCGACTGCAGCATCATCGTGTTCGACGCATCGGAGGCCGGGCCTTGGTGCGAGAGCAACGCATGCGTGGCGGAGTCGTCCGCCCCCGGTGCGTCGTCTCGCAGGGCGAGCGCGGTCACCTCTGCGGGTGCAGCGGGTTGCTTTGCCGACGCGGTGTTGTTGGGGGAGAGCCCCGCCGCTTGGCGCCGAAGCTCGAGCTGGGCACCGAACGTGTCCGCGACCCACTGCGCCACCTCGCTGGACGGGGCGAGCAGGTCGCTGCCGATCGCGACTTTGCGGAGCTCGATCAGCATCTCCTCGGCGCTCTGGTAGCGCCGGGCAGGGTCGCGCTCAAGGGCGCGCAGTACGACCTTGTCCAGCTTCTTGGGTGGGCGCAGGCCCACCGTGCTCGGCGCGGGGATCTGCATGTTGAGCACCTTGTCGAGCACCTCCTCGGGCGTGTCGCCCTTGAAGAGTTGCTCCCCGGTGAGGGCGTTCCACAGCACGACACCCGACGCGAAGATGTCGGCCCGATGATCGAATGGCCGCCCCGTGATCTGCTCCGGCGCGAGGTAGGCCGGCTTGCCGCGGGTGATGCTTGACCGCTCGGGGAGCGCGTTGGAGGCCCGCGCGATCCCGAAGTCGGTGATCTGGCAGATCCCGTTGGTGCCCACGAGCATGTTCTGCGGAGAGAAGTCGCAGTGCACGAGGGTGAGCGGGGAGCCATCGTCATCGGTCAGCGAGTGCGCTGCGTGTAGACCCGTGAGCGCATCGAGAACGATTGGAATGATGAGGTGTGGAGGTCGTGTCTTGCGGTGAACCTTGAGGAGCTCGGAGAGCGTGCAGCCCTCGACGTAGTCCATCACCAGGTAGTGCTGGTTGGCGAGGTTGCCGATGTCGACGATGCCGACGACGTTGGGGTGGTGCAGCCGGGAGGCGATGCGTGCTTCTTGGAGCAGCATCCGCACGTACTCTTCGTTGCGACTGAGATGGTCGCGAATGACCTTCAGTGCGAAGAGGCGGCGGAAGCCCCCGGTGCCGGTGACCTGGCACAGGTAGACGGTGCCCATGCCGCCTCGGGCGATCCGCAGCAGGACCTCGTAGCGGCCCACCTGCGCGCCACCGCCGGCACTCGTCGCGTCTCCTGGCGGCGTCGTCCCGCTGGGCTTTCGCTTGGGGGCCGCAGGACTGCGAGGGGCGAGCCCTGCGGCGTTGGGCCCGGGTACCTGGCCGTCGGGACCCTCGGCGTCGGTGATCGGACGGAACCCGTGGGTCATGGTGCCGCCGGGATCCGGGTTGGACGGCGCATCCGGGGCGAACGCGACGACGGTCTTTCCGGCGCTGGGTCGGCTGCCCTTTCCGATCTCACCGCCAGCGGAGTCGTTGCGCTCGCTGTCGATCGGCTTGCTGCGCGGTGCTGCGACGTGTGCTGGTGCAGACCAGGATGTCCCGATGGGCAGCGGGTCGCTCAGGTCCTCCGATGGATCGACCCGGGTCGGGTGTGCCTGGCGATTCGCCGGTTGCGCGCGTGGGGGCTTCCGCTTTCCGCCCGGACGTTTGCTCGCGGCCTGCGGGAGCTGAAGCGGACCCATCCGCATCATCGTCTGGTCGGCCCGGTGGTCCTCTTCGACCTGGGCCTCTTTCGCGAGGTTGGGATCGACGAAGGTCCAACCGTTGGCGTCCTTCTTGGTCCGGCCGGGGGTCGTGGTCTCGCCGGTGCGAGCGCTTGACTGCGCGGGAATGCCGGACGAGGTTCGTTTGGCTCGACGGGACTCGATCGCCGCGGTCGGCCGTGGACCCCGACTTCGTCCCGGCCGCGCGGTCACGGCTTCGCGCGGCGTCGCGGGGGGAGGCGGGGCCGGCTCCGGCTGGCTCGGCGTGGATGGGGCCGCCGCGGGGGCGGGGGTCGCCTGGGGTGCTTGGGGTGCCTGAACCGCTCGCGTGGCCATCTCGAGATCCAGCTCGCTCTCAACTTCGATCGGCTGAGGCGGCGTGGCCGGGGTGGCGTGCGGTGTGGCCGGGGGGACGGCGTCGAGGCGGCCGCCGCGGCCTTGGGCGCGATCTGTTTGGCGCTCCGCCTCGGGGGGACCGTTCTGCTCCGTCCGCGGAGCCTTGGGCTCCGGCGCGTTGGGCGATGTGGCTGAACTCGCTGGATCTGCCTGGGTCTTGGCAGCTTTCTGCGCGAGGCGGTTGAGCGCTTCGAGGCCGGCTTGGGGGGTCTCGCCCGTGGAGCGCCCGGTCGGTTCGGACTTCACGGGGCTCCGGGTCCCCAATGCCGCGGTCGTGTTCAGGACGTCCGGGCGAGGTGGCTGACGATCGGCCGCCCGCCGGAGCGCCTCGAGGCGGCGCAGCATGTCGGGCGACGCCGCTCCCGCGCCACCATCGCGACCCGTGCCACCGGCGGTCGGTTTCCATCCCGCGGCGGCGCGTGTCCGAGGTCTCGGCCCAGTGCGGGCATCGTCGGCCAAGGGCGGAAGCTTGGGCTTGGACTCCCGCTTAGACCCCGTCGCGGGGGCGGGTTTCGCTGTGGGTTTGGACGCGGGCTGGGGTGTATGCGCGAGGAGATCCGAGGTGTTCTCTTGGATCAATCGGCGGCGGGTGACGGGCTTGAACTCAACCTCGAACGAGCCTGCATCCGTCGCGATCAGTCGCCGGACCGCGTCGCCCATGTGGAACCGCCCCATGTCGGCGTCGACGAGGGTGCCCTCTCGAAACCACACGGTCGCCGTGCCGAGGTTCGTCTCAAAACGGGCGACTCCCGTCTTTTTCCCATTGGAGATGGTTCGTAGGAGTTCCACCACCGGGAGGTCGGTGATCTGTCCTGCGAAGGCTGCCCGCTCGTCAGACACGCGTTGCTCTCGTCCGCCGTGCCCAGTGGGGGGGTACGACCCCGCCATTCTATGTCGTACACCCGCCGCTTCCAAGCAAAGGACGACCACAAGATCGGCTAGAGCGGCGATCGGTTTGAAACGGCCAGAGGCGTGCGTTGCAGGCCGAATTCAAACCGGTCGGTGCGTTAGGGGCCCAAAACAAGGATGAACCAGTGCGTGGGCGCATCGGGAAGGGGAAGGCGCACCCAGGCGCCCTCCCGCGTCCCGGGGATGGCTTCGGCGTCCTCGGGGATATCCCACGCTCGGGATCGGGCCCCCAGGGCCGCGATCTTCACGTTGGACTGCGTGCGAAGCGCGATCTCACCGGAGATCGGCTCGCTCCGCACGTGCCCATCCGGCTGCGGTTCGGCCCGGCCGACCGCGGTCACGAGGATTCGCCGGCTTCCGGCGAGGGGGGCGTCGTCCAGGGAGATCGCCGACACGGTTGCCGTGGGGGTCTCGACCCGAACCCGAAGGTCTCCGAGGGTGATGGTCTTGCCGCCGAGCCATCCGGACGCTGCCTGGACTCGTGGGCTGTCGATGCGAAGAACGCCTTGGGTCCAGTCTCGTTCCAGCTCTCCGGTGTCCGAACGGATCGAGGTGGCGGACGGATCGAGCAAGTCTTCGTCGAGGTCGGTGACTACGGTGGCGCCGCTTGGCACGGTGCCTGCCGTGTCCCAGTCGAGTTGCGGATGGTCGGGCAACACGATGACCATCCGCGTCTGCTCGGCCGCGGTCCTCAGCGAAGCCTGACGTTTCGGGCTGGTGTGCGCACCGTAGACGGCGTCGAGCGACGGCACGAGCGCGGTGGTTGTCCGCGCGAGGGCGATGTCGCCCCGGCGGAACATCAACGCGGCGGTGGGCGCCAGGCCCAGCTGCGCCGGATCGACACGCTGGTCCCACTGGGTCTGACGAGTGGGGGCCGAAGCCAGGGGGGTTTGGGCGTAGTTGTACGCCAGCAGGGCATCCCAACCTTGAAGACCGCCCAACGCCGCGATCCACAGTCCCGCGCTGTGTCGATCGGCGGCCGGTTTGGGGACGGCCCACTCGGTCACGGTCAGCGGTTTGCCCGAGACCTGGGCCGCCGCGATGTGGTGCAGCCAGTGCGCTGTGCGGTGCGGGTTCTTGCTCAGCGCTTCCGTTTTTCCGTAGCTGTGGGCATCGAGCATGTCCCCCGAGGCCAGTGGCGGGAGGCTGAGCAAGGACTCGTAGCCCCAGAAATTCGTAGTCACCGCGGGCGCCGTGGCCCCAAGCCCGCGTAGGTGGGCTAGGGCGCGTGCGTCCCAACGATGTTGCATCTCAGCGAGCAGGACTTTCCCTGGGCCAGGTCGATGGACGCTGCGCACTGCGTCCCTGGGGAGACCGAGCTCGGCGGTGATGTCCTTCGCGAGCGCGTCGAACAGCGCGATGTGGGTCTCGCGGCCGGTCTCTGGACGAAATGCGACACCAAAATGATGCGTCAGGTCGTTTTCATTGGTGAGAAGGAGGCCGACCACCGCGGGTTCCTGCGCCCAAGGACGTCCCGTGTAGGGGTTCTTGCGGCGGAGATACGACTCCGCGAATCCTTCGAGCAGGGCTCCGACCCGTGGGTTGATGTACTGGAAGCCTCGTGCCTGCTTGGGGTGGGGACCCGAGAGCATGTCGGCATATCCGGGGATCGCATCCCCAGGTAGGAAACTGCGCCCGGTGTGCAGGTCGAGCCAGACATAGATGCCCTCGGAGGCCAGGGTGTCGATCCAAAAATCGAGGCGGTCCAACGCTTTGGCGTCGAGCTTCTGGGTGTTGCCTTCGGAGGTGTCGAAGACGTTGCGATCCGTCCACGCTGCATCGTGGTGGTGGAGCCGGACGAGGTTGTAGCCGAGGGCACAGAGCCGTTTGGCCTCGCGAATGATCGTTGCGTCGTCGGCCTTGAACAGCGCGGATGCTGCGAGGTTGGTGCCCCAAAATCTCGCCTCTGTTCCATCCTCGAAGCGCAGGCTCTCTCCGTCGACGCGCACGGGGCCGTGGCTTCCGGCACGGCCGTGTGCGGCATTGAGGTGGCTGAGGTCGACGGGCCAATCGTCGTGAACCAAGGCGTCGCGGTGCCACTGCGCAAGGTTTCGGGGGCCGTACCGTGCGGCGAGCGGAGGCTGCAGGGCGAGTGTCCCAGGGACCGTGAGGGTGACCGCCGCGGTTGTGGTACCCGCCGGGCTATCGCCAGCGAGCCAGGCCGAGCGAACCCGGGTCGGGCGAGTGTGATCGCGGGCGGTGCGAGGAACCGCTCCGTCGCGATCAAAGGCGACCTCCACCTGGCCGAGGGCGGGACTCGAGACCCGGAGGTCTCGTCCCTCGATGATCTCCAGCGCGTCGGTGGGGAGCGACCAGGTCTGCGCGTCGAGGTCGACCTGAAGGCCGACACCCAGCACATCTCGCAACGCTTGCCGGGCCTCGAACGTGTATTCGAGGCGGACTTGGGACGGCGTGGGGAGGCTCGCGAGCCCTCGGATCACGACCGGGAGGGACTCGAACGTGACCTCGAAGGCGAGGGTGTCCGCTTCGGAGGGGAGCTTGCGAACCGAAGGCTTGGCGTTGCTTCCCGCGGCCCGCAGCGCACCGTGTCGAAGCACCAAGAAGGTTGACCGGTCGACGCTCAGGGCGAGTGAACCATCCGAACGGGGTTCGAGGGTCCAGGCCAGGGCGGGGGCGGGCTCGTCGCAGGCGGAGTCCGCTGAAGGCGCGGCGACCGTCGGCTTGGCCGGCGACTGCTCAGGGCCATCGCCGCACGCCGAAGCCACGAGGGTGGCGGTCAGAAGCGTGACGGAGCGTGCGCGCATCTGCGGAACCCTACCTTCGACGCCACTGCCATGCGAAGCGCCGGCAATTCGTTGATACGCTGGGCGGGTGAAGCGGGTGTTGGTGGTGGTCGGCACGCGACCGGAGGCGGTCAAACTGGCCCCGGTGATCCGCGCGGCTGCAGGCGCGGCGGACCTCGAGTTCCGCGTGATGTGGACCGGACAGCACGCCGGTTTGGTGGCTCCCCACGCCGCCGCGCTGGGGGTCCTTCCGCCCGACGGGCCGGCACAGGGGGCCGAGTCTTCCGCGCTCCGCGAGCGGGTCATGGCGGCCCTGGGCGAGCATCGTCCCGACGCGGTGCTCGCCCAGGGCGATACCGGATCGGTCGTGGCCGCCGCCGAGGCGAGCGATGAAGTCGGAGTCCCGTTCGCGCACCTCGAGGCGGGCCTGCGCAGCGGATCCCTCGAGCATCCGTGGCCCGAGGAGTCGCATCGGGTCCGCGTCGCCGAGCTCGCGACGCTCCATCTTGCGCCGACGCCGCGGGCCGCCACGAACCTGTACGAAGAAGGAGTCCCTCGTCACCGGGTTGTCGTGACAGGCAACACCATCGTGGATGCGGTTCACCACACGCTGGCGAGCCTGCCTCTGGATGCCTCGCCCACCGACCGCCTGCGCGGGTTGGAGACTCCTCGGACCCGCGTCCTGTTCACCCATCATCGACGGGAGAGCTTTCCCGCTGGGGCCACCGAAGTCATCAAGGCTGTCGCCGCCTTCGCTCGCGCGGCGCCCGAGGTGGAGATCGTGATGCCTGCGCATCCCAACCCAGCCCTCGATCCTCTCGTTGGACCGTTGCTGGCCGCAAGAAACGTGCGACGGCTGCCCCCGCTGGATCACGGCGAGCTGCTGTGGCTGCTGCGGCGGTGCCGGTTTGCCATCACCGACTCCGGAGGCATTCAAGAGGAGGCCCCGAGCGTCGGGGTGCCGGTGTTGGTCACCCGCCGCACGACAGAACGGCCCGAGGCTCTCGAGCATGGATGGGCGAAGTTGGTCGGGTGGCAGTCGGACCAGATCGAGCGAAGCGCGCGTCGTTGGTTGTACGACGACGCTGCTCTGCGCCGTGCTCAGCCACGCTGCAACCCGTACGGAGACGGGCACGCCGCACCTCGCTGTGTGCAGGCGTTGCGCTGTCTGCTCGGTCTGTCCGTGCAGGCTCCCACTGCGTGGACGGGACCTGCGATCGCAGCCTGAGGTGGTAACGACGAGCCATGGGCTCCCTTCCGGAAGCGTTCTACACACCGACCGACGACGGATACGAAGCGACCGCGCTGACCCAGGGACCGTGGGCCGCGGGGTTTCAGCATGGCGGGCCGCCGGCGGCCCTGTTGGCCGGAGCGATGGCCTCGTATGGCGACAACGCCGACACGCGGTTGCTGGTCCGGACCACCGTGGAGCTGCTCCGGCCGGTGCCGATCGGGGTGGTGAAGGTCGACATCGAGCCGGTTCGAGGCGGCCGACGTGTCGACTGGGTCCGCGCGACGATGCGGTGTGAAGGAGAGTGCGTAGCGGTGGCGACGGGAATGCGGATCGCGCTCGCGCCACTGCGGGTGCCCGAGCCGCATTGCGAGCCTCGGCCGACACCGCCGCCACCGAACGACGCGCCCACGCTCCCGTTCCCGTATCCGCACCCGGTCGGCTACTTCCAGGGGGTCGAGGTCCGGCACGTCGAGGGAACATGGAACGCGGCGGGCCCGGTCGCGATCTGGGCCCGCCCCCGAGTGCCGCTCGTCGCAGGCCGTCGGACCTCGTGCGTGGAGTCCGTAGCGCTCATCGCCGATGCGCAAAATGGCATCTGCACCGCTCTGCCGGCGTTGGAGTACATCTTTGTGAACGCGGACCTCAACGTGCGCCTGTTCCGACCCTTCGAGGGGGAGTGGATCGGTCTACGCGCTCGTGCACAGGGGCACGCGTGCGGCATCGGAATGAACCAGGGCAGCCTCTTCGATGCGAGCGGAGAGGTCGGCTCGGTCGAGCAGAGCCTCGCTCTGGCAACGCGATAGCAGGATACTGCGCTCGCGCAGCGCCAACCGTCAGCCGACGGGGGGGTCGACGACCAGGCCCAACCCTGCGCCGGTCATGTCGGAGTAGGTGTAGGGCCCGACGAGACCCGTGATCGTGGTCGACTGGAGCGTGGTGGGGTTGAGCTTGTAGGCCTTGTTGCCTTCTCGATCCGGTAGCCAGACGCTGCCGTCGACATCGATGCTGACGCCGACGGGCCCGACGCATTCCGGCAAGGCGATGTTCTCGTCGATGATCGCCATGCTGTCGACGTCCACGGAGATGGCGCCGCAGGGGTTGTTGGCCGCGATCCACACGGTGCCGTCCCGGTCGACTTGGAGGCCTCGCATGCGCCGACCGTTGCTGGTCACGATAGTCTCGAACTGTGCCGTCGCGGGATCGAAGCGGGTGATCATCCCGGACCACCCCGCGGTCCACGGACGGCCCTGAGCATCGATCGCGATGCCGTACGGCTCGGCGCCCTCGGGCACCGACCAGCGCTGGACCTCCAGGGTTTGCGCGTCGATGCGGATCAGGTTCTCCCACAGGCCGATGGCCCACAAGTTGCCGTCTCCGTCGACGGCGCCGCCATACGGTCCGTAGTCTGTACCGCCACTGTTCCACAGCGGGACCGAGACGCTGTCGACGATGACGCCTGTCTTGCCGTCGATGCGACGGAACTCTCCGTTGTTCCCGACCGCATCCCAGAAGCCCACCCACAGGTTCTCGTCAGGGCCGGCGCAGTTGCCCCCCGACGCGCCTGCGCCTCCATCCCAGGCGGTCGGACGCGGGCCGTGGGTGTTGTTGCCGTCGCCACCCAGCGGCAAATGCCACAGGACACATTCGTCTTCGCCCCACGCCTTGACGTCGTCGGCTCCGCTCGAGGTGTCGATGACTCCGTTTGCGTTGCTGTCGACACAGTTCTCCGGGACGCTCGCGATCTTCGTGACGCTCCCAGACCGGTTGGTCACCGCGACGTCTCCGGAGAGGTTCACCGAGGTTCTCGACGGGTCGTCGGTTCCACCGGGGGCGGGTCCCGACAAGTAGCGAGCAAGCTCGGTCTCGGTGCGGGTGTCGATCTTCGAGACCGTGCCCTCTGGAGAGTTGGCGATCCAGATGATGCTGTAGGCGTCGTCGTCGTTGGTCGTCCCGCCGCCGCCGGGGCAGTCTCCGCCAGCGGTCGGATCCGGGCCGTCGGTGTCAGCCCCCACATCGAGGAGATCCTCGGTCTCATCTCCGTCGTCGTCTTGCGCCGTGTCCGTTCCCGTAAACGTCAGGTTGATGCCCGATTCGTCCAGGGTGTCAGCTGTGGCCTGGTCAGAGTCATTGTCGCCACATGCGCCGGCGAGCGCGAGAGGGCCCAACAGGAGTGCGAGGACATGGGGGCGAGCGACCATAACCGCAGCATAGCGGGGACCCACCGTCGCGACCGGGCTCAATGTGTGAGCGCGGGGACGTTGATGACGCTCGTAGATGCCAATCCGCGACGGGCCGACCTTCGGCTACCGCGGTCCCCGCTTCGTCGGCATCCTGGTGGCCACGATGATGGTTCTCTGATCGCGCGGGACGACAGATGCTCCGTGGGAGGACCGCTGGATGGGATATGTCTGTAGAGGTCAGGTCTTCGGAGACTGTGCTCGCGTCGGGCCGATGCATCCACTCGGTGCCGAAGGTGCGAGGTCGCGGAGCTGGCCACAACCGGTCGGCCGAGGCGTTCGTGAGGCGAGTGTCCACGACCACGGTCGGTCAACACCCCGAAGGTCACCGCTGCAGACGCTTCGCCGCGGAGAAAGCCATCCCATGCATCTCGAACCGTCGGCGCGCCGTTGTGACCGGCGCTGGCCGTCTTCGGGACCGGTTCGGTTGAGCCGGCCGCGGCGAGGAGATCCTCGCGGTACCCGCCGCCTCGGATCCGCGGGACCCAAACGCTCTACGCTGGCCCCCGCGTGTTGGGACCCTCGGCGTCCCGAAGGTCTCTGACCCTGGGAGCGGCGCCGTAGTACGACCTGACGACATCCTCGCGTGATATCGCGATGTCACTCGGACCCGACGTCGTGGACCAGTCTGTCGTTGACAAGCGGAGCGTGGCCCGGTGTGTTGCTCTGCGTGAACATCAGCCTCACCGAACAGGTCGTGCTCGTGACCGGAGCGGGGCGCGGTATCGGCGAGACCGTCGCCAAAATGTCCGCCGCCGCGGGGGCCAAGGTGGTGCTCGCGGCCCGCAGCGCGGACCAAATCGAACGCGTCGCGTCGGAGATCGAGGCCGCGGGCGGTACGGCGCTCGCGGTCCCCACCGACGTCACGGACGAGGCGGCTCAGAAAGCCTTGATCAAGGCGGCGACCGAAACGTTTGGGCGGCTCGACGTGTTGGTGAACAACGCGGGCACGAACTACGTGGCCAACCTCGTGATGTCGAAAGACGCGCGGGTGCGCGAGCTGTACGACGTCAACCTGTTCCCCGTGATCTCCCTGACGCGACTGGCGCTGCGCCAGATGATTCGCCAGAAGTCCGGCCGGGTGATCAACGTTTCATCGGTCTCGGCCAAGGTTGGCGCCGCGTACTACAGCGCGTACGCATCCTCGAAGGCGGCGGTCTTGGGATTCACCAAGTCGGTCGCGATCGAGGTGGGAAAGCTCGGGATCACGGTCAACGCGATCTGTCCGTGGTTCGTCGACACGGATCTCGTACGCGATGCCATGGAGAAGCGGGCCAAGCTGTTCGGGAAGGACGCGGAGAGCTACATGGAAGAGGTTCTCGAAGAGAGTCCGCAGAAGCGGCTCATCACGGCGCGTGAAGTCGGCGGCTTGGCGCTTTTCCTGATGTCCCCCGAGGGACGCGGCATGACCGGGCAGTCGTTGAACGTCTGCGGCGGCGTGTCCATGGCATGAAGGACTGGCCGATGCGCATCGAAGCCGTTCACCTCCAGCACGTTCGCATTCCGCTCAAGCGGTCGTTCAAGCACGCGTTGCACGAGCGTGCTCATGCCGACGCGGCTCTGGTCACCGTCGTGGGCGACGACGGGTCTCGGGGCTGGGGCGAGATTCAGCCTCGCAAGTACGTCACGGGGGAGTCGATGGACGACGTCCTCCGCGACGACGGACCCACGATGGCGAAGGCGTTGCTCGGGCAGAGCTTTGCGTCCTGGCCCGACGCTACCGGGTGGCTCGAGGCGCAGGCCGAGGCGCGTGGACCTCGACTCGCGACGCTGTGTGGCTTCGACCTCGCACTGCTCGACGCTGTGGGTCAGTCCCTGGGACAGCCGGTCTCGGCAGCCTTGGGTGGGGAGGCGGGACCGGAGCTCCCCGCCGGTGTCATCGTCGGGTTCGAACATCCGACGGCGAAGCTCGCGCGCTACTGCGCCACGCTCCGGCTCTCCGGCAAGAAGCACGTGAAGGTCAAGGTCGGCCTCGATGACGACGCCGAGCGGTTGGCGGCGATCGTCAAGGTCTTCAAAACGCTGCCGTTGCGTTTGGACGCGAATGCTGCTTGGACCGCCACCGACGCGATCGATCGTCTCAAAGAACTACAGTCGGTCGCCGCGATCGCGTCGATCGAGCAACCAATCGAGGCGGCCGATATCGACGGACTGCATCGGATTCAGCAGGAGACTGGCATCCCCGTAATGGCAGACGAGTCCTTGCGCAGCCTCGAGGACGCGCGGCAGCTGATCGATCGCGATGCGGCTGCCATCTTCAACGTCCGCCTGGGGAAGAACGGTGGGGTGTGGGCCGCGCATCGCTTGTGCGAGAGGGCGCGGGCGGCGGGCGTGGAGATCCACCTCGGGACGATGGTCGGCGAAACCGGGGTGTTGTCGAGGGCCAGCGAGGTGTTTGGCCGCTGCGAGGCTGGCTTCGCGTGCTTGGACGGAAAGGGACAGAATGTGTTCCTGCTGGAGGTGGACATCTTGGACGAATCCAGCGACCATCGCGCCCGAAGCGACGAGCCCACCGCCGGCCCCAAAGATGGGCCGGACTCATGCCCAGGGCTGGGGATCCTCGTCGACGAACGACGCATCGAAGAACACCGCGTCGGCGACGTCCTGCGCTTCTGAAACCCCCTTTCTTTTTCAGGGTATCCATCAGGGAACGAACCATGAGCACCGAGCAAGACCTCCTCACCTACATCACCAAAGAGCTGGCCCCGGGCAAGACCGACATCGATGCCGAGTCCAGCCTGCAGGGTGTCATCGACTCCACCGCCGTGATGGAGTTGGTCGTGTGGATCGAAGGCCAGTACGGATTCGATGTCGAGATCGACGACATCACTCCGGACAACTTCGGCTCCGCCAAAGCCCTCACCGCCTACATCGAAAAGAACAAGAACGGCTGAGCCCGTTCGGCCTCGGTCTGATCCGGGTCTGAACCCGGTCTGGCCGAGACCGCGTGGCGGTCGGCGTCTCTTCAGCCAAGGAGCTTCATCATGCTGCTGTTCGAATGGCTGCGCGCGGATGCCCAAAAGCATCCCGACAAGCCAGCCGCCATCTTCTCGGGTCCCAGCGGCGTGGAGGGCGAAGACCGTATCTCCTTCGCCGAGTTGGACCGCCGAAGCGACGCCGTCGCATCCTTCCTGCAGAGTCGTGGCATTGGTCCGGGGGACCGTGTCGCGTTGCTCTGCGACAACACCCTCCCAGCCCTGTGCTGGTTCTGGGGCACCCTCAAAGCGGGCGCCGCGACGGTTGACGTCCCTGGACTCGCCGGTCGATCGACCATCCAGGCGGTGCTCGACGAGGCCAGCCCCAAGGCGATCTGCGTCGATGCTGCACCCGCCAACAAGCACTGCGTCGGAGAGTCTGCGCTCACGCTGCCGGGGCTTGTGCTGACGACGGAGCCCCTCGTTGAGTCACTTGCCGGGCCTGGGCCGGAGCATGGACAGGACCGCGAGGTCGTCGCTTTGGAGACGATCCTCGGAGCCGGTGGGACGCCGCAGCCAAGCGCGGTCGCTGCCGACGATCCTGCGCTCATCGTCTACACGTCTGGAACGACAGGTCGCCCCAACGGCGTCACGCTGTCGCACAAGAACTTCTCCTCGAATCTCGAGGCCGGCAACGCCCTCATGGGGTTGACCGCCGAGGACAGCATCCTCGTCGTGGTGCCCCTGCACTACATCCATGGCCGGATGCAGCTTCTGTGGCACGCGATGATCGGCGGGACGATCGTGTTCTCCGCCGGATTCGCCTTCCCGCAGAAGGTCCTGCTCGAACTCGTCGAACACAAGACCACTGGCTTCTCGGGCGTTCCGTTCCACTTCAAGCAGCTCATGGACCGCTCCAAGATGTCCAAGACGCCTCCGGAGGCGCTTCGCTACGTGCTGATCACCGGCGGTGCGCTCCCCATCGAGGAGCTGAAGCGGTTGGACGAGATGCTCCCGCAAACCGGCATCCACATCGCATACGGACAGACCGAGGCGTCGCCGCGGATCACGTACATCGGGCCCGACGAGCTGTTCGTCAAGGCAACCGATGGAAAATTCTCGGTCGGCAAGGCGCTGCCAGGAACCACGCTGGAGATCCTCGGCAGCGACGAGCAACCGGTGGGCCCCAACGAAATCGGGGAGGTCGCCGCAGGTGGACCCAACATCATGCTCGGGTACGTCTCGGGGGATCATCGCGAGCTGGGGAAGATCGACGCTCAAGGTCGGTTGCGCACCGGTGACTTGGCCTACCTCGACGACGACGGCCATCTCTACCTCGCCGGTCGCAGCTCCGAGATGATCAAGAGCGCCGGTGAGCGCATCTTCCCGCAGGAGATCGAAGCCGTGTTGGCGGCTCACCCTCGCGTGGAAGAGGTCGCCGTTATCGGCATCAAGGACCCCACGCTCGGTGAACGAATCGTCGCCTACATTTGCTTGACCGAAGGTGAGCCCCTCGAGGCGAGTGCCCTCAAGGCGCTGTGCCTGGAGTCGCTGCCGTTCGTTCGGGTGCCGAAGGTGTTCGTCTTTCGGGACGTTCCCTTGCCCAAGACGGGCTCGGGCAAGGTCAGCCGCGGCAAGCTGCGTAAGGAAGCTGCGGAGACGCCCCCGGCATGAGCGACCTTCGGACGTTCATCGAGGCCGTACGCACGAAACGGCGCGCGGACGTCGTGGATGTCGAGCGGGAGGTTCAGCCCAAGTACGAGACCGCTGCGATCGTCGCGAAGCTCGAAGAGCGTGGGCGATCGCCGCTGCTCGTGTTTCGGAACGTCGCGGGCTGCGAACGCACCGTGGTCACCAATGTGTGCGGCTCGATGGGCCGCTTGGCGTTGGCGCTTGGGTGTTCGGTCTCCGAGGTCTCGGCTACGTTCGGGGAGCGAGCCGAGGCTCCGATCCCGCCGCGAACGGTCGAGGCCGCGCCCTGCCAGGAGGTGGTGCTCCAGGGAGCCGACATCGATCTGGGCATTCTGCCGTCGATGACCTACCACCTCGACGACGCGCAGGAACCGTACCTCACCGCGGCGATCGTCCTGGCTCGGGACCCGGAGACGGGCAAGACCAACCTCAGCTACCACCGCATGATGATCGCCGGGCGGGACCGCACCGGGATCCTGATGGAGAAGGGCAAACACCTCGACGGCATCTTCGCGAAGTACGTCGCTCGCGGCGAAGACATGCCCGTCGCGGTGATCCTGGGTGTGCATCCGCTGTTTGCCCTGGGCGCGCTGTACTCGGGTTCGGCGGACGACGAAGAGTACGATGTGATCGGCGGGCTGCTCCAAGCGGCGCTCGACATCGTTCCGTGTGTCAGCCAGCCCGGTCTCAGTGTTCCGGCGGGGGCCGAACTCGTCCTCGAAGGGGTCGTGACCCACGATGAGCGGATGCGAGAGGGGCCGTTCGGGGAGTTCACGGGCTACGGCACTGGGGTGGCGCAGACGCCTGTCTTCAGGGTGTCCGCGATGACACACCGTCAAGACTTCCTGTTTCAGGACATCATCTCGGGGCACATGGAGCACCTCGTGCTCTCGATGCCGGCAATCGAGCATCGGACCCGAAAGACCGCCCTGGCTGTGGCGAAGACGCTCGTGGGTCTGGCGCTCCCGGCACCCTTGACGGCCGTGGTGGCGATCGACAAGGCTGATGACGACGAGCCGCGGCGCCTGATCGAGGCGATGCTCGCGGCGGACATCTACGCCAAGCATGTCATTGTCGTCGACGGCGACGTGGATCCTGGAGACCTCCGCCAGGTGATGGCTGCGGTCGCGCTGCAAACCCAGGCCGATCAAAAGGTCCATATCTTGGCTGACCAGCAGGGCACCCCTTTGGACCCGTCGTGTCGGCACGAAGATGGGCGAAGCGCCAAGATGGGGATCGACGCCACACGGGCGCTGCTCCCCGCCCGCAGCTTCACCCGCAATCGGCTGCCACCCGACCTGCTCGCGTCGATCGACGTCAAAGAGTTCAAGGCCAAGCGCCCCTCGTGAGCGCCGCCCGCGGTTCGCGGGGGCGGGTCGGTCCAGGCCTGCCTAGGCGTACCGGGTGAGGGTGCGGCGTGCTGCACCGCCGTAGTGGCCCCCGAACAACGCTGCGTGCACCAAGACCGGGTAGAGCTGATGGAGCTCGACTCGGTCCCGACTCTCGGGTTCGAGGGGGGCCGCCTCTTCGTAGGCCGCGAAGGTCGCGGGAGAAAACCCCCCGAACAGGCGCATCATCGCGAGGTCGGTCTCGCGGTGGCCTCCGTACACGGCCGGATCGACGAGCACCGGTGCCCCGCGAGCGTCGACGATGACGTTTCCCGACCAGAGGTCTCCGTGGAGGCGGGCCGGGGGCTCCGGCGGACCGAGCCGTTGGGGAAGGACGCGGAGCAGTGCATCGAGTTCGCCGCGAGCCTCGGCCGGGAGGTGCCCACGTTCGACGCACAGCGCAAGCATCGGGACGAGGCGTCGTACCCCGTAGAACGTCGCCCAATCGGGCTCGGGAGTGTTGTCTTGGGGCAGTGAGGCAAGAACACCGTGCCGAGCCAGACCGAACGAAGGCGGCGCGAGGGCGTGCAGTTGCGCCAGGCCTCGCCCCAGCGTTTCGTCGAACGAAGCGCTTCGAGTCCCCGATTCGACGAACTCCAGCACGAGCGCTCGCGAGGAAGTGTGGACCACCTCGGGGACCCGCAGGGCCAGCGCTTGAGCGAGCCATTGCAGGCCGAACGCTTCGATGTCGAACATCGAGCCCGCGTTGGTGTGTTCCTTCGCAAAGACCGTCCGTCCATCCGTGAGCTGGACGCGCCATGCGTCGCATGTGTCCCCACCGGATACTCGTCGCCGCGTGGTGACGTTCGAACCCAGCACGCGGGTGAGGTGTCGGTCCAGAGACTCACGCACGCGAGCGAGCCTCGAGGTCATCCAACAAGGCCGCGCATGAGCGGAGGCAGATGTCGAGCACATCGTCGAAGCCGGAGGCGCCGCCATAGTAGGGATCCGGAACGTCGAGGTCGTGCGGACCGCCGCTGTGGGGGTCCCAGTCTCGCAACATCACGACCTTCGCGGCGTCCTGCTCGGATGTCGCTCGGGAGAGGAGGTCACGCTTGTTGGCGCCGTCCATCGCGACGACCCAGTCGAACCGTGCGAAGTCCTCTGCGGTGAACTGTGCCGCCGCACCCGCGAGTCGGATCCCGCGGCGTGCTGCGGTTTCGGTCGCGCGAT
Organism: Nannocystales bacterium; assembly: GCA_050633305.1. Taxonomy (GTDB): domain Bacteria; phylum Myxococcota_A; class Polyangia; order Nannocystales; family Nannocystaceae; genus CAJXVA01. The sequence continues at coordinate 213,540 of JBOEGF010000032.1, read as the reverse complement.
GATCAGGTGCTTCGCCCGTGTGGTGCGCAGCGGTTCCTGCGCTCTCGAACGCATACGGTGCGCTATCGTCCCGCTGCGTGAGGAGGTGGCGAAACACGCCCTCCGCGGTCGGGGAGCGGCAGATGTTGCCCAAGCAGACGAAGCACAGACGGGTGGTCACAGATGGAGCGTGCCGGGCTCGCGCTCGCTAGTCGAGCAGGAAGAACCCGACCACGGCCGCGCCCACGGCGAGTCCGACGATGACCGTAACGACCATGGCGATCAGCTTCGCGTTGCGCCCGGGAACAACCAGAGGCTCGTCGTCCAGGTCGACCATCGGCATCGGGACGGTATGACCGGACGGGACACCCTGAGGCGTGGCGCCTTGCCACTGCTGGATGGGCGCCATCGGGGGACCCAGCGGAGAGCGTTGCTGCGGCTGGGTCGCAAGGACAGCAGGCTCGGGCGCCTGATGGGTTGCAGGGCTCGGGGCGGGGGACGGGGCCGCACCCGCGATCGCGTCGTTGACGTTCATCCGCATGGTCGCGGCGTCGTCGAGGTCTGCTTCGGCGGCGTACCCGGCTCGCGCAGGGGCGCCGGGGGCGAGGGTGCGGACCGGACCGCCGAGTGCAGCAGGTTGCACCGGCGCATTCATGATCGTGTCGCGGCGGTTTGCCTGCGCGGCCTGGCCACCGGGAGGCGGGAGGTCTTGCGGGGCTGGGCTCGGAGCGGGGGCCCGGGGGGCCGCGTGGCTCCCTCCGGGGGGAGGGAGGTCTGCGGGCGCAGGGACGCTGGGTCGGCGCGGCTGTTTGCTGGGCCCGGAGGCGGGGATCGTGACCGATGAGGGCTGCGGCTGCGGAGGCAGCTTCCCGCCGGGGCGAGTGGGCGCTGCGGGAGTGCTGAACAGGTCGCGCTGTTCCGCTTTCTTGGCGGCGGCGGCAAGCGCCGCAAGTTCGGCCGCGGTGGCGGGAGCGAGCTGGGTCTTGGCGACGAGCGGATCGGGCCGGTCGCCTACGAGGTCAGCAGGTGGCCCGGCGGCGATGAATGCACGGACGGCCTCGGCTGAGGTTGGTGCGACCTGCGTCTTGGCGGCGAGCGTTTGGCTCGCCGACTCGGTGGACGCCAGGTTCGCTGGAGCGGCGGCGGCAAGGAACGCTTTGACATCGTCCGCGGAGTGGCCGCTGACGCGTGTCTTCGCCTCCAGCATGGGGTCGTAGGCGTCCCCTGCGATCGCCGTCTTGCTCTCTTCGGGGTCGATGTCGTAGTCCGGCGGGGGCGGGGCGTACGAGGCTGCGGAGGCCGGCGGGCGGGCCGGCGCGGGCGGGCGGGCTCCGGCGGGTCGTGCTGCCGGTCGCGGAACCGGTCGCGGCACAGGTGCGGGAGCCGGGGCCTTGGCTGCAGGCACGGAGGGAGCTCGCGCCGAGGCGGGGCGCGGTACCGGAGGACGGGGTGATGGCGGCTTCGCGACGCTCGGCGTGCGGGGAGCCGTGGGACGACTTGGAGCGTGCGAGGGCGCCTCGCCCAGACGAGCCTGTTTGGCGGTATTCGGAATGGCGCCGGGTTGGGGGGCTGCAGCGTGGGGATTCGGCGGTGGCGCGGCCGGACGCCCACGTGCTGGGGTCACCCGAGGTTGCGGGGCACCGGCGGGAGGCGCGGGAGGCCGCCGGTTTCCACCGGGCCGCCAGGGCTTGGCCGCAGGGCTCCGCGAGGCGGGTCCCCGAGCAGGTCGCGCGGCGGCCGGTGCGGGGGCTGAGGGCTGGGCTGAAGGCCGGGGGGAGGGAGGCGCCTGCGCGGGCGCTGGGGCATTGACGTCGCGGGTGACGGTGAGGTCGCCGTCGTCGGCGTGGGAGCCCGGGGCCGCGGGGATGGCAGGGGAGGCCACCAGGTTGACCTCTGGGGCAGGGGCGGTCGGCGCGTCCTGCCAGGGCAGGGGCTTGTTTCCGAACAGGCCGCGTAGGAACTGACCGAGTGCGGGGGTCGACGGCCTTAGGCCGTTTTGCTGGCCGAAACGGGCCAGGTCGGCCTGGAGATCGTGCGCCGTGGCGTATCGATGATCCGGTTCGGGTGCGAGCGCCTTGAGGACGATGCGCTCGAGTTCTGGCGGATAGCCCGGGCGGCGGCTCGAAGGTGCGTCGACGGCACCTGAGAGAACCTGATGAAGGATGGCGAGCTCGTTGTCCCCCTTGAACAGGCGGGTGAGCGTGGTCATCTCGTACAGAAGAATGCCGATCGCAAAGACGTCGCTTCGCCGATCGACCTTGCTGGCCCGGCACTGCTCGGGCGACATGTATGACGCCTTGCCCTTGAGCATGCCGGCTTGGGTGACGTGGGTACCCGCGGCCGCTTTGGCGATGCCGAAGTCGACGATCTTGAGGGAGCCGTCGTAGGCGACCAAGACGTTCGTCGGGGACACGTCCCGGTGCACGATATGAAGCGGACGCCCTTGGTCGTCCGTCTGCTCGTGCGCGTGGTGCAGCGAGGCGGTGAGCCCCATCGCGACGGTGAGGATGTGGGTGAGCGGGATGCTCTCGCCCCGCTTCTGCGCCGCACGGAGGATCGCCCGGAGGTTCTCTCCGTGCACGTACTCCATTGTGAAGAAGTAGTCCTCTCCTTCTCGGCCGATGTCGAAGACCTGCGCGATGTTCGGGTGCTTCAGCGTCGCGGCGAGGTATGCCTCGTCGCGAAACATCCGGACAAACTCAGGATCTTCTGCGAGGTGCGGGAGGATGCGCTTGAGGACGACGACGGGACCGGGGCGGCCGTTGGGCGTGGGGGCACGCGCCAAGAACAGCTCCGCCATACCGCCGGTGGCGAGCTTGCCGAGAATCTCGTAGCTCGCTCCGGTTTCGCCGCCGCGCAAGCTCGCAGACAGCGGGTGGGCATCGGGGTTCACAGGCAGCGCGATGCTATCGCGCCGGGTCCGTCACCGGCAACGCGTGGCGTCAAATCCGAGGGTCTGCGAGCCATACACCTGTGGCGGCGGCGCTCGTAGCTCCTGCAGGTCGCGACCCGAGGACGCGAAGACCCGCTGACCATCTGAATGGAGGTCGAGATCTTGTCGGTTGCCACCCGGGGCCTGCCAGGGCTGGACCTGGTCGCCGGAACGTTGAACCAGGCCGGTTTCACCTACTTCTACGTACAGATCTCCGATTGCGACGAACGTGGTGTCCCAGGGGTCTGCATTGCGCTGCACCGCGTGTTCTGAGACGGCGCCGTCGGGCGATAGGACGAACGAATGGCGCGAAACGACCCCTTCGCGCTGGCACAACACCATGAGGCGCGTTCCTGCCCGGCGAGCGTCAAGAACCTCGCAGGCGTCCAGCGCGGGGAGCGGAACCTGGGGCGCCCCTGAGGGGTGGCCCAGCAACGAGGCGCGCCATGACCCGAGCGCGTTTTGCACAGCCACGCCGGGAAAGAGTCGGGTCGCCAAGGGCAGGACCCGCGCTACCTCACGGGTGAGCAGGATTGGGCGGTCGCCGATCCGTTGGGCCTCGAGCTCGACCAGCCGCCCTCCGACCCGGGCAAAAACGCGTCCTCGGTGGCTGAGGATCTCGTCGTAGGCCGCGGTCAGCGGAACCCGAGCATCGCAGCCCTGCATCCGTAGCTCGGTGCCACCGTCGGACGAGCACTGCAGGACAAACGGCTGACCCGTGCGAGCGCGCCCGAGTGCGCGGAGGACTTGGCCATCATCATGCCAGCACTGGGAATCGTCGAACGCCGCGGTGCTCGTGGCCACATGCACGCGCTGCGGTCCCACCACGACCCATCGAATCGGGGCCGGGTAGCGAACCGCATCCGTGGGACGACTTCCGCTCACGTCGGCGGGGCTGGGTAGAGGGCCCAGGGGTGGCGGGGCAGACCCGCCGCGGTGAAGAGCCAACTCCAACCACGCCCGGAGTGTGGCGGGCAGAGTTTCGGGTCGCTTGCAGACCGAAGGGGTGCGGACGCTGGCATCGAATACGCTCAGGCCGGCCTGCATGCGCGCAGCGATCCCCCGAACGTTCGGGTGTTTGCCTTTGAAGGGGTGGATACCCAACAGGAGCGTGCAAGCGAGGACCGCGAACGAGAACCAGTCGGTGTTGGTGTCGAAGTGTCCCGGGGGGGCATGCGGGCTGAGGATCGCTGGCGTGACCGCCGTGGCTGGGTGGTCCCGGGTCTGCCAACTGTCGAGGTCGATGAGACAGACCGCGGTGTCGCGGACCAACACGTTGTTCTCGCTCAAGTCGACGACCGTCGCGCCTTGCCGATGAATCTGGGCGAGGGCGGCACCCAGCGAGCGCACGAGTCCCATGGCGGCCCTGTCGTCGAGCCCGACGCGACGGCGATACACGGGGGTGCACAGCTGTGCCCACGAGTGCGCGCCGCGGAAGAACGGCATGGTGTAGCCAACGCTCGAGCCGCGTCCGTCTGTGATGGTGTGCACCGGAGCCGCAACGTGCGGGCCCTTGAGCGCGTTTAGGGCGCGAAGCTTGTCTGGGGGCAGCGCCGCGGCGGGGTCGGAGAAGAGCTTGAACGCCACGTCCCCCAGCGCAAACACGCGACCCTGACCCCCGGCTGCCACGAAATGCTCGGGCCGGAGTTCGATCGATTTGCCGTTGACGTGCACACGCTCGCTCATGGGTTCTCCCAACACAGTGCTGCGACTGCGACGTCATCCTCGGGTTGAAGTCCCAGAGTCGGGGCTTCCTTGGCGAGGAACTTGCGTAGGCGGCGGGTGACGAACGCGCCGCGGGGGCTGGGGTAGCGGAACAGCGCGGAGACAACATCGGGCGCGGGGACGATGGTTTGGTCCGACTGTCGGAAGGCTCCGAGCCCATCACTGCCGACAAGCACGGAACGCCACTGCGCACGCGGAAAGACCCACGACAGCCCGGGACCCCCCGGGACGGTCGAGGGGGCGCAACCGGTCGTGTGCAGCGTCGGGACTCCGAGTCCCTCGTCATCGTAGGCTTGCTTCCGCTGCGGGCACAGTGCGTAGCTCGGGTAGGGCGGGGCGCTGCGCGGGTACGAGACTTCGATGACCGCGAGGGATCCATCGCAGCGCCGGGCCGCGACGACACCGTCGCCGAACATCGTCACGGTGATCGCATCGTCGTCCGCTTCTGCCACGATGCAGGTCGCGTCGAGGGCGGTCATACCCAGACCCAGGACGCTACGCGCGGACTCACTACGCTCCAGCCACGCCCTGTCGTGGAGACCTCCGGGCGGGGTGTTCAGGGCCGCGTGTGCGAGCAGCCGGGCGCCGACGTCCGAGTCCGGGGCGCCCGAGCATCCGTCGCAGAGCACGGCGATGCGGGCACCCGCGACCGCGTAGTCTTGGCAGACCGGATGCGTATAGCCACGGGCGAAGTGCGCGTCGATGTGCAGCATGCTCAGAATCCGATGGCGGGCTGGGCCCCGGTGGCGAGTGCCTGGGATTGGACGGCGATGCTCTTCGATACGAAATCCGCAAGCGCGGCCAAGGAGGAGGCGTCTGCCTTATCGAGTTCGACGTACCGATCGAAGCCGGCCTGCTTCCGGAAGTCGTCCAACATCTGCCCCAGCCCGTGATCCTTCACGCCGACGCCGACGAGCACCGTCGTCAGCGACGAGAGATGGGCGAGCTTGCGCGCGCTTTCGATGGCCTTGCGGACCTCTTTCGGCGTGGAGCGGCTCGCGTTCTCGCAGCCGTCCGTGACCACGAAGATGATGCCGTTGACGTCGAAGTCGTGTCCTTCGAGCTGCGCGCCATACGTGCACAGCGAAGCGACGGCGGTGTAGGCCGCGTCGCACAATGCGGTGCTTCCTTGCGCGCGAATTGAGCCCTTGTAGTCGGAGGGGGAGCACGCCACCAGCGGTCGGTAGCCGTGGACTTCGCGGACCTGATGGTTGAACGTGGTGAATCGGAGCATCAGATTGTCCGAGCGTGGTGAGCGACCGCAGGACCGCACGACCTCTGCGACGCACTGCTCGATGTCCTTGGCAAACCCTCCGACACTGCTGCTGCTGTCGGCGGCGAGGGCGACGAGGGTGTACTCGCTCGCGCCCAGGTCGGTTGGACGAGCCGCGGAGAACGCATACGTGGAGCCGGGCATGGGGTGGTTGTCCATGGCGGGGTTGTCCATGGCGGGGTTGTCGAATCGGGGCATGGTCTTGTCCTTTCAGGCCGCGAGGGCGTCTTGCGTGGTGATCAGCTTCATGCCCTGGGCGGACAGGTCGCGAACGAAGGCGTCGGCCTCCGCCTCGAACCCTGGCACCGGACTCGAGGCGTCGGTGAGAAGGTGGATTTTCTGGATGAGCTCCGGTGCGCCAAACTGTTGCGCGATGTCCCGCACGGTGTTGGCCAGGCAGTGCGAGAGGGCCTCTCCGGCCATGAGAATGACGTCCGCATCCTGGAGCGTGGAGACGAACCCACTGTTGAGTTGGGTGCCGGGGTCTTGTGGGTCGGGCACCTCCGCCTGCACGCCGGAGAAGTGCTCGGTCCAGGGGTTGCTGCCCTTGGTGATGACGTCGACGACGGCGAACCGGTCCTCCCACGCGTGAAGGGCCGAGGCGAGCTTGGGCGCGATGCAGTGCCCCTCGTCTCCGATCAGGCAGTGGTAGGGCCAGATCGTGTGTGGGTACCGACCGAGGGTCTCGAGTGCCTCGAGGTAGGCGAGCGAGCGGTCGTGCAACGTGGGGCGGGCGGTTGTCCAACGGCCTTGCTTGAGGTCGTCAGCGGTAATGCGCGTGAACGGGTCTGGCCGTTGCCCCGCGGCGCTTCTCCACCACATGGGATGGCTGATATCGACCTTGCGGTGCGAGTCGAGGGTGACGTGGACGTCCTCGAGTTGGTCGCCGATACGGTCGAGCAAGGCTGCGAGAGCATCGATGTCGCGCTCTGCACCGGGCACGAAGAGCGCCCCCGAGGGGTCGCAGAAGTCGTTCTGTGGGTCGATGATGACGAGGTGGGTCTTCACGGGGTTCGATTTCCTTCGATCCCATCGTGACTCCTATTTACGGTTCATCAACCTTTTATTTGGGTTCACGCACGCGCAATGGGCGCAGCGGGGGGGCGCCTGCCTCGATACGTGTACTCGCGGGTCGCTCCAAGCCGGGCTTCATTCCCCGGATGCGGTAGACCGAGCGGACGTTCTTCCGCTGGACCCAGGCCTGCATGTGGTCGCCGCGCTGGGTGATGTACTCGAACCCCGCCGGCTTGGCGGGCAGGGTTCGAAGCACGGTGGTCTGGGCATCCATGGGGAGTCCATCGACGTTGTCGCGGAAGCCACGGCCGTACATGAAGTACTGCTCGATGTTGCTGAGGTAGAGCACCCCAACGCGGGCGTTCGCTTGCTCGAGGACTTGCCCGAGTTGGGCGATCACGCCTGCCTCGGTGAAGTCGCCGCGCTTGGCGATGACGCGCCCCGTCCGTGCGAGCGCCGCGACATGGTTGTACTGGGTGTCGTCGTTGAGGATGCTGCGAACGCCGAGTTCATCGAAGCGTGTCCGGGTCTTGGCGAGGGAGGTTGCGACCTCGGCCCGCGCACGCTCGTACAACCCTTGGAGCCGCACTCGTGCGGTCACGTTCGGCGCAGCGACAGCGAGCAGGCGAGCTACGACCGGTTCGGCGTCTTCGCCCCACAGCGCCTCGAACTCGGTGCCGTCGCCCGCATGCGCGAGGAAGGCGATGTGAAGCCGATGCAGGTCGACCACGTCTTGATCGAAGTCGACCAGCACCGTGAACGAGGGCTCAGCCCAGCCCGCGAGGAGGTAGTTCTGCGCGGCTCCGACCCCGACGTAGACCCCACCGTTCCCGGCGATGTCGTCCTGAAGCAGGTCGAGGCGGCGCTCGTTCGAGACCAGGTAGTGGGTGTCGTTGGTCAGCTTGTCCGGCGCGGGATCCGAGGCCAAGCGCGCGACCTCGCCCAGCCCCGGAGGTATCTCCGAAGCCGTGCCGGCCAGCGCTGTGATCACCAGGAGTAGACTTGCCCAACCCATCGAAGCCGCAACGCTTCGCCGGGGCGCCCCCATTCCGAGGGCCGCGGTTCAGGCGTCGTCGGGATCGTCGTTGGACTTCTGCCCCGGGAGCAGAATCTCGTCTCCCCATCCACCGTCGGGAACGTCGAAGATCCCGCTGCGGAGGTTGTCCTCGGCGGTGATCGTCTGCCCATCGAGGAACTTGCGAAGCGCGGCGTCCATCTCGTCGAGCTTGTTGGGATCCGCTGCAGCGGGCGGGGCTGCAGGAGGTGGGGAGGGGGTCTGCGAGGCGCGAGGACGCTGTACGCCACGCGCCGCCGGTTGCATACGAGGCGGCTTGGGGCTGGGCTCGGGCGCAGTCGGCACGTCCTGCGGCCGGTAGATTTGGGTTCCGCCGGCGGCGGGGACCGGAGGGGCCGGAGGCGGTGAGGGCACCCGAGGGACGGAGGCCGGCGGCGGCTTCGGTAGCGGGGTGGCTGGAAGCGCCGACTTGCGGGCCTCGACCATCTGAATCCAGGGCGTCTTGTCCTCCTGGAGCTGGCGCCAGACCCGTTCGAAGGCCCCAAGGGCGGCGGTCGCGGACGGCGGACGGTCGTCCCGCTCTTTGGCCATCAACGCCGTAACCAGGCGCGTGACAAGCTCGGGGACTTCGCTCGGCAGCGGCTTTGCCTCCATCGAGACTTGCTGGAACAACAGGCCTCGAGGGTCGGCGGCGCGGAACGGCGCCTCGCCTGCGAGCAGGTGGTAGAGGATGACGCCGAGGGAGTAGAGATCGGCGCGGTCGTCGATGCCGGTCCCCATCGCCTGCTCCGGGCTCATGTACGCCGGCGTGCCGACGATGGCTCCGACCTTGGTCTGCAAACCGTCGGAGACCTGCTTCTTCAGCAGCTTCGCAATGCCGAAGTCGACGATCTTGAGCAGCTCGCGATGCTCGTGATCCAAAGTGACGAAGATGTTGTCGGGCTTGAGGTCACGGTGCACCACGCCGTGCCCGTGCGCGTGTTCCAGGCCACGGAGCAATTGGATGCCGAGCCACACGACCTGGGGGGCGGGGTAGGGCTGGCCTAGGACCGAGCCGAGCTCCACGCCCTCGAGCAACGGCATGACGATGAACTTCAGGCCATGGTTCGTCTCACCGCAGTCGAAGACCTCGATGCAGTTGGGGTGGTCGAAGTTCGAGGCGGCTCGTGCCTCGCGATCGAAGCGCCGAGAGACGTCCGCGTTGAGGCTGTACTCTGGCCGCATGAACTTGATCGCGACCTTGCGGTCGAGGGTCGCGTGGCGACCACTGAAGACCACGGCCATCCCGCCCATGCCGAGGAATCCGTCCACGACATAGCGCTTGGCTACGACGGTCCCGAGCAGCGGCTTGAGCGCGCGGGGGAGTTCGACCGAGTGAGCGGGCATTGAGGCGCCCCCGAGGGTATCAGGACCAGGCGCCTCCGTCGTACTGGTGACACTCAGGTGAGACCGTGTCGTACGATCTTCCACGGAAGCCGGTGAGCGCCCGTCCCTCCACGGCGGCGCACACCTTCCCAGGGCGGCCGTGCCACGGGTCCCGAACTCGCGACATCGCGCCGTGCGGATCTGTTCGCGCGCCTGGACTCCGGCTCCGCAGACCGGCGGCTCACCCACGTTCGAGGGCCGGCCAGGGCGCGCGAACCGAGGACTGCGCGGTTTGCACGGCGGATCCGTGCTCGGTTCATGCCCAGGCGGATCGGTTCACCAGCCGCCGCCGGCACACTTGCAGTCTGCGTATTCACCCGTAGACAGGCAGGTTTGGTCTGCCTCGGTGCCGTCGTCGCACTCACAGGCCCGCGTTTCTCCAATGGCGACGAGGTCGTCTCCATCCGGACAACCCTCCACGGCCTCGGGCACGTCCATGCTGTCGGCCTCGTCGGTGGGCTCGCCCTCGTCGTCACACGCTGGGCCGAGCGCCAAGGCGAAGAAGAGGGCCGCCATGGCACAACGCAGGTCCTTCATAGAGACACCGTACCATGCAGGCCTGCGGCGTGTGGGCGGCGTTCGGCCTGAGACCGCGTAGATCACTGTCGTACGCTGATCACGACTCATGCCTGACGCGAACCCGGACCGCCGGCGCCGTGTCGCTGCGAGTTCTCGACAACCTACGGTTCGATCTCCCCGTCGGACTGGTCGCGTTCCCGATCGCGCTCCCTCTGCGCTTGGGGATCGCGCACGCTTCCCACACGCTCCGCGCCTGTCGGGGCTCATCGCGGGGAACGTTGGGGGGTTGCTCATCGCGCCGCTGTCCGGTTCGGCGGTATGGCGGAGCGCCGGGGTGCTCGCGGCGATCCGCAGCGTGGAGACCCTCTTGTGTCCCAGGCCGTCGCCAAGCTCCACCCGCTCAAGCGGACATCACCGGCGAGCCGCGAACTGCTGGCTCAAGCTGCGGCAACGTGGTGGGCGGGCTGCCGGTCATGTCAGTCATCGTACGCAGCTCCGCGAACGTCCAGTCGGGTGGTCTGCCGTGCATCGTCACGTTCTCCGGCATGTTCGCGGACCTGCTCGGTGGAGTGTTGGTCGGCGTGGTGTCCGTGTTGCGCGTGCACTTTCAGCACCCGTTTTGGGCCGATCAAACCTCGACGGTCGGGGACGACAGCCACGACCGCTTCGTGGTGAAGTTCGGCGACAACATCTCGTTCCTCGACAAGGCGAATGTGAACAGGACGCTCCAGGAGTTTCCCAATGGCTCCATCGTTGAACTCGACGTCCGCGACACGAAGCATGTGGAGCACGACGTCGCAGGGGTCCTCTGCGACTCCGCGGAGTCGGCGGCCTATCGCGAGTGGAGATCTTGGGGGGCTACGCGAACTCGCAGGGACCGGTGCAGACAGCGGCGGACCGCGCTGAAAAAGCCAAGCCCAAGGCCCCGCGGACCCATCCCAGCGGGCGAGCGCGCTCACAGGGGCAGAGTGGTGCGGACGAAGTCCACGCCTCGGCCATGACAGTTTCCGCAGAGGCTGACGCCCGTGTCATCCGCGTACGTGGTGCCTTGAAAGGACTCGTACCAGTACCAGCTGTCGACGCTGCTCCCCGCTGCGACCTTCACCATCACCGCCCATCCGCCGACGTCCGGACCCGCTCCGTAGAGCTCTTTGACCACCGACGATCCGACGGGATGGTCGTCACTGCCGGCCTCGAGCGAGTCGAGGAGCGTCGCGTTGACGAAGGTCCGGACGCCGTCGAAGTGCGGTCCTTGCGAAGGGTGACGCTCGGCTTCCGCGTCCCATCGGCTGTAGTTCCCCGCCTCGAGCCATGGCAGCAACGCGGCTGCCCCGACCGGTGGTGGCGGGACGACCGGATCACCGGTCGAAGCGTCGGAGGTTTCCGTTCCTCCGACTGTGTCGCCGCCGGTTGTCCCGGTGGTGAGGCTGTCCCCGGTGGTGTCGGTGTTCGGCGTGGTGCTCGACGTCGTTGTGGTCGATGTCGGTGTGTCGGAGGTCGCACCAGAACCTACCGAGGTCCCAGAGCCCTCACTGCTCGGCGTGGAGGTCGTCGTGCCGGAGCTCGGCGGCTCCGATCCGCTGTTGTCGTCACAGGCTGGGAGGAGAAGTGCGAGAGCCGGGAGAAGGGCGGGCAAGCGAAACAGCGAGCGCATGGCTGCCGCAGTACGCCGACCGGCCAACACGGTTACGCCCGGGGGCCGACGCCGTCCCAATTCGTGCCGACCCGCTCAACGGGTTTCCAGGGGTACCATCGGCTGGGGTATGCATGACGGGCCACGCGCATGGGGGGTGCTTCGGACCCTCCTCGGCATCAGCGTCGGGCTGATGGCTGGCCTGGCCGGTGTCGCGTACTCGGGGGGCAACCACGCGGGCGCGTGGGTTTTGATCGTGGGCGCCACGATGGCGGCCCCGGCTCTCCTCGTGAAGCACCGACCGGGCTTGCTGTACTGGGTCGGCAACTACACCGGAGCGCTCGTGCTCTGTGTCGTCCTCGCGCTGGCTTGGATCCGCGGTGGGCTGCTCATGGAGATCACGGCCTGGCTCGCGCTCATTCCCATGATCGCCTCGATGGTCGGGCGAGGCCGTGTCGCCCTGGGATGGGGTGCGGTGGTTGTTGTCTTGACTACGCTCTTGGCAGTGGCCGAAGCGTGCGACTGGACCCCTCGCGGGAGCCGGCCTCCCTTGTTCACGCGGTGGCTTTCGCAGGTCGGTCTTGTGATGCTCACGCTCTGGCTGGTTCGACGGGTCCGCAACATCGCACGAGAACGTCAGAAAACCCTCTCGGACCAGGCGGTCGCGGGGCAAAAACTCGAGAGCTTGGGCCGGCTCGCCGGTGGCATTGCGCATGACTTCAACAACGTGCTTGCCGTCGTGCTGGCACGCGTCGACGACGTCATGCAGGACACCGGCGTGGGCCATCCGCAATACGACGATCTCCGCGCGATCCGTACGGCGGCCAAGCGCGGTGCTTCGCTGGCGAGCGAGCTGGTCGCGTTCAGCCGGCGCGGACCGGCCACGTACGACGTAATGCGGCCGATCGACGTCGTCCGGGGAGCCGAGCAGGTGCTGGGCCGCTTGATCCGGGAGAACGTCGAGATTGTGGTGGAGGCGGACCGGACGGTTGAGCCCATTGAGGGCGACCGGGACCACCTACTGCAGGTGTTGCTCAACCTGGCGATCAACGCCCAGGACGCGATGCCCGATGGTGGCCGGTTGAGGATTCAGTTGTGGGCAGACACGGTGACCGAGCCGACGGGCGCCGCGACGGGGGTCATCCCGCCGGGGCGATACGCGGTGCTGACCGTGAGCGACGAAGGCTCGGGGATGAGCCCGGAGGTCCAGAGCAGGGTGTTCGAACCGTTCTTCACCACCAAGGACCGTGGGCGCGGCAGCGGGATCGGTCTGGCCACCGTGCACGCAATCATCACCCAACACGGTGGCCACGTGCGGCTCTCCTCCGAGTTGGGCGTGGGATCGAGTTTCGAGGTGTTCCTCCCGCTGACGAGACGCTCGGCGGAGCTGCGTGAGACGACAGACGACACGGTGGGGCCCGAGGACCGTCGGCGGTTGCGGGTGTTGCTGGTCGAGGACGATGCGTTGGTCCGTCGTGCGCTCGAGGTCATGTTGTCCCGGGCGGGCCACAGGCTCGTGGCGGCGGCGAACGGAGCCGAAGCGCTGGCTCGCTGGGAGGAAGCGCCCGAACCGTTTCACCTGGTGCTCACCGACGTTCTCATGCCTGGGATGACCGGGCCCGACCTCGTCCGCCAGCTTCGGATGACCGAGCCGGATCTACGCGTCGTGTATATGTCGGGACACGTTGAGGATGCGATGCGGGACGTGGACCTAGAGCGGGAGCACGCACTGTTCGTTCGCAAGCCGGCCTCACGCGCGGCCCTGCTCGATGCGATGGAGCAGGCCACGGCGCAGGGCGGGCCTTAGCTAGCCTTCGCAGAACCCGACCGTCGCGTAGGCGGCGAGCGGTGAGCCGTAGTCGGTGCAGGTTTGGCCGGTTGGGCAGTCCGGCGACTCGAGGTCGCACAGCTGAGCACAGCACGTGTCCCCCGGTTCACCGCCGCACTGTGACGCCTGCGTGCAAACGTGCGTCAATCCGCAGTCGGCGACCGCAGTGCAGGGCTCGTCGTTCCCAGTGTTGAACGCGAGGTGGCACGCGAATCCGAGTCCCGCGGGCAAGCAGCCCAGGCCCGGTGGGCAGGCGCCATCCGCCAACGGATCACAGATCTCGCCACAGGCTCCGACGTTGAGAGTGCCGGGGACCGTACACAACGTACCGTCCGGGCACGGACCGGCGTTGCACAGTTGGGTACAGGTGCCGGCGTTGGAGCGAAGGCTGTCGGTGCCCGTCACCGTGCAGACCAACCCCACATCGCAGCTGTCCACGCCGGAGACGAATGAGCCTTCGACGGTGCAGTCTTCGCCCAACACGTGAGGGCGGTCGGCGACCGGGACGCAGCGCAGGGCGTTCCAGACGACTCCGCCATCGTTGGCCCATGGGGCACACTTCTCGCCCTCGAAGCAGTCTTGGTCCGAAAAGTTGCACCCAAATCCGCCTCCAGGTCCTGGGGGCGGCGGGCACGTGAAGCCGCAGTTTCCGGTCGTCGCGTACCCCTCGTCCGCGCCCTCGGTCTCCCATGCCGACACCGTGGTGCTGGATGAGGCGGGATCTGTCGCCGTCGTGCTCTCGTCGAGCCCCGCGGTGGTGCCGGTGCTTGTTTCGACGACCGTCGGTCCGGACGAGCTGGACGACCCCGATGCGTCGGGACCCCCGCCCGCGGTGACGGATGCGGTACAGCCGCCCAACACCAGCACACTGAGAAGTGTCGGGCGCGTCATCGACGTCGTCTCCGGGTTGCAGCGAGCGCGATGCCGAGCAGGGTCGCGAGCCAACCCGAGCCGCCTCCGCCGGACCGGCATCCTCCGTCGTCGTCGAGCGCTCCCGGAGCGGCGCCGCTCGAGGTGTCACCCGCGGGCGAGGCGGAGTCCGACGTTGCCGGGCCACTGGTGCTCCCGCCGCCAGACAACACGCCGCTGTCGCCTTCGGTGCCCGTGCTTCCCATCGGTCCGTCTGTCTCGCCGTCGCACTGCTGCGGGACTTTCACAGCCTGGTTGTGGGCGTTGAGCGCGGCGTTGATCGCTGCGAGGTTGTTGACCTCGTCTGCGGGGGGACCTCCAGGCTGGTACTGCTGTATGACCGCTGCGTTCGGCATGTCCTTGCCCCAGCCGGGCCAGTTGCCGGCGTTGAGGCGAACGGTCGCGCCATCGGGCAGGACCACGGAGTCGTTGCAGCAGGCATCCGTGTTGCGCTGGGCACCGAGAATGTTGGGGATGGGGCCCAAGCCTTCGACTTCGGCGAACATCGGGTCGGTGGTCATCTCTGATGGGGAGATGCGGCTGTACAGCCGGGTGAGGTAGGGCCACGTCTCGAGGAGGTCGGTTGCGTGGTCCATCGGGCCGCTGATGTACTCGCGATATCGTTGGATGAATGCCGCTTCGTCCCAGCCGCTGAGGTCCACGAGGCGCTCGTAGCAGCTCAAGCACGCGTACAGCGTGTTGGGGTCGATGCCGGTCGGTGCAGGGAAGAACTCTCGCAACAGGACTGGGATCAGCTCGTGGGTGTACTCGCAGGTGTCCGTGCAGATGACCAATCCCTGCACCTTGAGAATCTCGACGACGCTCAGGGGGTCGGCCCCAATGAAGGCGTCGGGGTCGAATAGGCTTGCGTCGACCGGGGTTGGGTCGACCACGCTGCTGTTGCCCGCGTATTCGGTGACGAATCCGCGTCCGCCCGCTTCGTCCAGGGCCGCTGAGACGACGTCGCGATAGTTCGGAGACTGTTGCAGCCAGTTCAGCTGCAAGTTGTTGAGCCGCACGTGTCGGTAGTTCGTCGGAAGGACGCGCGATTCTCCGAGGAAGATCGCGCGGATGTCCATGTCCTCCTTGGCCGCGACTGCGGTGAGGCGCAAGGGGATGCAGGGCTCGTCTCCTTCGTAGCGGATGACGACGGGGTGAAGATCTTCGATCCCAGCGAGGTGCCGCAAGCGGAACGCCACGAACACCGACCCCTCGTTGATGTAGGCATCGAACAGGTCGGGGGCCAAGGGGTTGGGGGCGTAGCCGTTGGCCTCAAGCCACTGCATCATCGTGGTGGATGTTCCGCCTTGCAGGATGGCGTACTCGAAGGACCCGGCCGTCGAGAGTTCGATGACGTCAACACCCGGGTCGATGGAGACGCCGCCACCATCGGGGTCGGTGATGAACCCGGTGGAGAGTCCCGTCGCCCCGCCGTCGCATTCGTTGGTCCCGTTGACGATGCCGTAGCTGGGAACCGTCGCGGTGCGGAGCGAGTTGATGAACGCCAGGGAGCCCACCTCGATCTCGGGGACAACCGGGACTGGGACAATCCACGAGAACTGATCCGCGTCGCCGCCGTCGTAGTTGATCTGCACGTGCGCCTCGACGAAGCCGCCGCCCTGCGCAAAGACGATGGTCTCGCCGGTCTGGTCCACGGGCATCCCCTGGGGCCCCCCTCCGTCACAGAAGGTTCCGCCGCAGGCTGCCGCCGTGTTGGGTGCCGCCAGGTGGGCGAGGAGCGCGACGACTGGTGCGCAAAACGCGGAGAAGGCGAGGCGAGGCATGTTGCAATCAAACATTGATCACTTTGATGTTGTCAATGTTCGATTTTGTTCTTGTGGAAGGGTGGGGAACCTCCCGGTACGGCGTAAACCCGGCGGTCCACCTCTCGCGGTAGGCTGCGCGCGTTCACGGAGCGCATCGCAATGGCATTCAAACTCGAGCCCGGCATTGTCACTGGAACCGCACTTACCGACCTTTACGACTACTGTCAGGAGCACACCTGTGCGCTCCCGGCAGTCAACGTGATCGGGTCCCACAGCGCCAACGCAGCCCTTGCGGCGGCGCGAGAAGCGAAGGCCCCGGTCATCGTTCAGCTGTCCAACGGTGGTGCCCACTTCTTCGGCGGCAAGTTCTTGGACAAGGGGGACGGCGGGGTCGCCGGGGCGGTCGCCGCTGCGCACTACGTTCGCTCGATCGCCGAAGCCTATGGTGTCGCGGTCGTCCTGCACACCGACCACGCGGCCAAGAAGCTGATCCCGTGGGTCGAGGGCATGGTCTCCGCTGGTGAGGCGTACTTCGAGCAAACGGGCAAGCCCCTGTACAGCTCGCACATGTTGGACCTCAGCGAAGAGACGCTCGAGGAGAACCTGCAGATCAGCGCCGACATGTTGGCGCGGCTCAACAAGATCGACATGGCGCTGGAGATCGAGCTTGGTGTCACGGGGGGCGAAGAGGATGGCGTCGACAACTCCGACCTCGACGACTCCAAGCTGTACACCCAGCCATCCGAGGTCCTTGCCGCGTACGAGAAACTACACTCGGTCGGCTCGTTCTCCGTCGCTGCCTCGTTCGGCAACACCCACGGGGTCTACAAGCCGGGCAACGTTCAGTTGCGTCCGGGGATCCTCAAGGATTCGCAAGACGCGGTCGCGGCGAAGCATGGTGGTGGGCCCAAGCCGCTGCACTTCGTCTTCCACGGGGGGTCGGGGTCCACGCCTGAGGAAATCGCCGAGGCGGTCTCCTACGGCGTCGTGAAGATGAACATCGACACCGACACGCAGTGGGCGTTCTGCCACCCTGTGAAAACGTACATGGACGAGAAGGACGCCTACCTCAAGACACAGCTTGGCAACCCCGAGGGCGCGGACAAGCCCAACAAGAAACACATCGACCCTCGCGCCTGGGTGCACCTGGGCGAGAAGGGCATGCGGGACCGACTGGTCCAGGCATTCCGCGACCTCGGCGCGTTCGGCAAGTTCGGCGGCTGAGCTCATCCGCACCGCCCGCGTCGTCCGACCCCTGCAGTTGGATGACGCGAGCGGTTTGTTCTTGCCCCGACCCGCGGTGCGGGGGAACGTCTCCGCATGACGGCTCGCGGACTCGACGGAACGCTCGGCTTGGTGCTGGCACTCGCCCTCGGTGTGCTCGGTTGCGACGGTGGGGGGATTGACGCGGGGTCCGGTTCGACCGGGGCGGGAGCAGAGACGGAGACCGGAACGACCGGAGTCTCCGCCGAGGAGACCTCGACGTCTGCGAGTACGGTTCCTTTGGGGACCGGTTCATCGGGCGAGGACACCGGTACGACGGGAGGCGGAAGCACCGGCACGACGGGCTCGTCTTCGGAGAGTACCGCTACCGCAGACGACACCTCGACAGGTGCAGACGAGGGCTTGGGGGCGTTGATGGGGGACTGCGGGGTGCTCGATGTCGCCGCCCTCACCGGGGAGGACCCTGGGTTCGTGGTCAACACGCTGGACTTCGGCGAGGACGGGTTCGACTACGAGCTCCTCACGCCCGGGGCCCAGGCGGTGTTCGATGCGGGCAACCTGGGAGGCAGCTCGCTGTACTCGGAGGTCATCTCGTTCGATGTCCTTGCACGCTGCGAGTCCGCTGAGCTGCTCAAGACCGAGACGGAGATCGTGTATGACGAAGAGGGAACCCGTACCGATCTCCTGGTCGAGTTCGACGGCACCAAGATCGGGGTCAGCGTCACGCGCGGGCAGGGGTTCCCGCTGGAGGACCCGTACTCGGTGAAGCAGGCGCAGGCCCTTCTCGAGGACAAACTCTCGGACATTCCGCAGAGCACGGCCAACGTCGCGCCTGTGGATGCGTGGGAGAAACAGATCCTCCACATCCTCGCGTACGGCCCGATGCATGCGCAGAGCCTTCAAACCGCGTACGAGGGGCTCGGTCCGGAGCTCACGCTCGACACACTGGTCGTCGTGACGGTGACCGACGGCGACGACCTTTTCATCTACACGGAGTGAGGCCTGCTCCGGTCTTCCCCGAGCTGGACATCGCATGCTCGGGGGATGCCTTGGTGCTCGCGCGGCGTCCCGAGGTTGGACTCTCGTGTCCGTTTCCGGGCCGTCCACATCGCTTGACCATAACGAGGCGACGCATTACGAATCCGAGGTGCCGTCAGGGCCGATGCGAGCGGGGCGAGTCGATGCCACCAGGTATCCGGAGGCGGCTGCATACCTGGAG
Source organism: Nannocystales bacterium (assembly GCA_050633305.1). GTDB lineage: Bacteria > Myxococcota_A > Polyangia > Nannocystales > Nannocystaceae > CAJXVA01. The sequence goes on along the minus strand of JBOEGF010000032.1, from coordinate 195,079 downwards.
GCGTTGCCTGAAGGACTTGCGTCGTTTCCGGCGTGTCGAAGTCGGGCGGTGTTCCTCCGCGACATGCTGGAGCGGTTTCCCGACCTCTTCGAGGGAGACGGAATCGATGTCCCGCTCCAGGGACGCGAGGCGGCCGACATCGACCCCGATGACTGGATGCCCTCGGTCGAGGTTGTCCTCGCGCTCACCATGGTCCGCGATCGGGTGCACGCGACCGACGACGAGTTTCTTGCGTGGAACTACGAGCGTCAGCTTCGGATCTACCGACGCCCGCTCTTCCGTGCCTTGATGCTCTTGTTCTCCCCGACGCTCCTTTTCATGAGCGCGACCCGCCGATGGAAGACGTTCCATGAGGGCAGTGAGCTGCTCACGTCGGGGGACAAACGCTCAGCCCAAGTCACACTTGCCTACCCCCCGGGGCTCTACTCGCGACCGTTTCGCGTGTCGTTGGTCGCGTCCTTTCGCGCGGCGCTCACCGCTTGCCGGGCGGAGCAGCAGTACGCAGACCTCGTCGACGACGAGCCGGGTCAGACCCGATACGCCATCGGCTGGGGCTGAGGTCGGCTCGAACGACGCGTCCGACGGAGCTGCCGGGGCTGCCACCCGAGGAGGGCCTTGATGTGACTCGTGCGTTCTCCTCACGCATCCGGGGTTCGGCTGCCGGTGACGAACGTGCCCCCCGGAGGAATTCGTTCGGCCTCCTTGCCGCCGGGGATTGGCCCAGGCCACACCGAAACGCTCGCGGCGGCGACCCGCTGGCCACGATCCTGGACCCACGTGTCGCGCTCGGCGATCCAAGCGAGGACCGCCTTGCGTGCGGCGTCCGTGATCTCGCGATCATCATTGGCGTCGCTCACCGAGAGCCCGGATTCGAGTGCCCACTGAAGGGTCATCGGACGGTCTGGGTCCTTGGGTGTGTTGTCTTGGATCTCCTGCAGCCGTGCAACCTCGGCCATGCGCTCCGCCTCGGCCGCGCTCTCAGCTTTCAGCATCACGGCGCGCTCTTGGTCATCCAGCGGACGCATCGCCTCCCGAAGCCGCGCCTCCGTCTTCGGCTCGAGTGCGGTCACCAGCCTCAGCACTTGCGTGAAGGCCGGTCGGTCGACGAGCCAAGTCTCTGCCGTCGCAAGGTCCGGGAATTCGGCGCACACAACCTCGCCGGTGTTCAGATCCCGGATGTTGAACTCGATCTTGGACATTGCGCGTTCCAGTGTACGGCTGCGCCCATCCGCTGCCATCGCAGCGCGCTCTCAGCGAGCACGGTGGGCTCGGCAGTGGGAGGGGGGCTCACTGACCCCTCCGGCCGGTGCCGGAAGTCGGCTTCTCAGCGGGACTCGAACCCCAGCTCGCGCCGAGCCTTACGGGTCAGACCCGCCGCAACAATGCGATGCGACGCTTGCAGGAACCCCCGCAGCTCCGCATCGGGCGGGCCGTCGGGGGAGAAGTGCTGCACCCACTTCATGCCACGCGAGGCGAAGTATGGGGCGGGGCGCAGGCCCGGCTGGTCACACAGAACGGCGAAGTCCATCGCGTCGACCTTGAAGATGAACGCGGGGGAGTCGGCGGCCAAACCCCCGATGGCGAACACCTTTGCCCCCACTTTCCAGACATGCGAGCCGCCCCATTGCATGACGTAGCTGGTCCCTCGAAGGGACTCACAGAACCGGTTGAACTCGTCGTAGGTCATGCCAGGCGCGTTCCTCGATGGGCAGGAGTGGGGCCGCCGTCGTTCGGGTGACGCGGGGCTCGGATGGCAGGCTTATACCACCGGGCCGCGCTCGACTCCGTTGCCCGCGGCGCTCAGAAATTTCGCCGGACCCTGCGGATGCGACACAGTGGTCCTCGTGTTGGGAAGCGTGCTCACCGGCGGGCTGTTGGTGTGGGCTCCAGCAGGTCCTGCGCCGAAGCGAGGAGTGGTCGAGCTCGGCGTGGCGGCAGAGGTCCTCGCCCCGCCCGGGCAGAAAGCCCCGGCGCGGCATCCGACGTACGGGGCCGCGGTTCTTGCGTCGCTTTACGGCGACTCGAGCTTCAAAGCCATGCTCGGTTTCGGGTTCGACCACGTGGTCCACGGATGGCTCGGCGATCCCGAGGATGCGTCGGTCGCCACCGGTGGCATCGCGGCCGGGACTCGGCCTCGAAACTCGCGCGGTCAGCTCTACCGCCTGAGTCCCGTCGTACGACTCGGACTCGAGAATGACGTGGCGTTCGGCTACGTCGGGGGCGCGCCCGGGTATGCGATCCGGACCGCGACGCTGCGTTGCGTCCGCGCGCCGTGCGAGGTCGGACGCGTTCTCGAGCACGGACTGACCATGGGGCTGGCGCTCGGTGCGATGTTCTCGCCCTCCGAGAAGGCTGGCCTTGTGATGGGTGGGGAGGTCGGGCTCGATTGGTCGTGGTTCCCCAGCGGCCATGTTGGGCTCTCACCGTGGAACCAGGCGATGTCGGCGAGACTGGTCGCCGGGTGGGCATTCTGAAGCGCTTCGGTCGGGGCGCCCACGTTTCACGCCGATCACGGTACCGTCCGTCGTGGGCCGAAGGATCCTACGAACCCTTTCGTGGAGTCTTGTGCTCGTCGTGCTCGGCGGATGTGCAGTTGTTGAGCGGACGACCGCGTCGCGCGCTCGAACGCTGCGTGGTAAGGGGGTGACGAAGCACTCCGTCGATCTCGATGAGAGTCGCAGGCTTCCCAATCCCCGCTCACGCGGGCTGGGCTCGCGAAGACGCTTCGAGGTCGCCCTGTCGGACATCGGACGGTGCGCCGCGTGCCCGTCAACTGCCGCGCGCGGCGGCACGTCCGGGAACCGCACGGTGTCCGGGGACCTGCTGCTAGGGTCCCCGCATGGGCTTCGCTCTTTTTGCGCTGTCTGCCGTGCTTTTCGCGGCCTCGGTCCCCGAGCCGGCAGACAGCCCAGCACCGCGGTCGACGGATCCGCTCGCGGTCACCTCGGTGACGTTGGACAACGGCTTCCGAGTCTTTCTCAGCGAGAACCACGAGCGCCCCGAGGTGTTCGGTGCGGTGGTCGTCAACACGGGGGCGAAGAATGACCCCGCCGACAACACTGGGATGGCGCACTACCTCGAGCACATGCTGTTCAAGGGCACGACCGCACTCGGGACGACGGATTGGGCGGCAGAGCAACCCCACCAGGCTCGTATCGAGGCGTTGTACGACCAACTTGGTCAAGCCGACGACAGTGCCCGCGCGGGGATTCAGACCCAGATTCAGGACGAGGTTCGCAAGACGTACCCGTATGTCGTGCCCAATGAGCTCGATCAGATGCTGCGTCTGCTCGGTGGCCGTGGTGTCAACGCGTTCACGTCCTACGACGAGACCGTCTATCACAACACGTTCCCCGCGTCGCAAGTGGAGCCGTGGCTGGAGATCTACGCGCACCGCTTTGACGACCCCGTGTTTCGCCTGTTCCCCAGCGAACTCGAAGCCGTCTACGAAGAGAAAAACATCGCGCTCGATACGACCGGGTATGCCGGGTTCCGCAAGGCCTTGCGTGCCGTCTTCCCCGAGCATCCGTACGGGGGGACGGACATTCTCGGCGAGATCGAACACCTCAAACGGCCGTCGTTGTCCGCGATGCGAGCGTACTTCGAGACGTACTACGTGCCGCAGAACATGGCGTTGGTCCTCAGCGGAGACTTTGAGACCGACGCTGTACTCGCGGTCGCCCGCCGCACCTTCGGGTCCTGGGAGCGTGGCGCCGAGCCGCCTCCGACACCGGGTGTGGTCAACCCCTTCGAGCCGAACGAGAAACTCTCGATGCGCGCCACACCGATCCGTGCGGGCGTCGTCGCGTACCGGACGCTCCCCGAACGTCATCCGGACTTCGCTGCCCTCGCGGTGATCCGTCAGCTGCTGTCCAACCCACAGCGCAGTGGGCTCGTCGACCGAGCCTCGGACGGGGGGAAACTCCTGTACGCCGTGCACCTTCCGGCCGACTTTGCGGACCACAACTTGGACGCGGTCATCTACGTGCCCCGTATCGTCACGCAGTCGTTCCGGGGCGCGGAGCGTGTCGCCACCGCCCCGTTTGAGGCGGTGGCGGCGGGAGAGTTCGACGAGTCCACGTTTCAAGGCATCAAGGCGGGCCTGCTCAACGATGAGGCGCGGCGACTCGAGAGCAATGAGGAACGGGCACTGGCGATCGGGCACGCGTTTGTGGCCCACGGCGATCGTGGCTGGCAGGGACACGTCGACTACTTGGCCGCGCTGCGCCGCCTGACGAAGCCGGATGTCGTTCGCGTCGCCGGGGAGCTTTTCGGAGAACGACGGCTGCGGGTTCGCTCCCGGATGGGCTTCCCCAAGAAGGTCCGGCTCGACAAGCCCGACGTCGCGCCCGTCCAAGCCACACCTGGCGCTCACTCGGAGTTCTATCGGCGGTTGACCTCGCGCCCCTCCGAGCCGCCGCGGCTGGCGGCGATCGACTTCTCGGCCGACGTTCCTCGGGCGTCGGTGGACGGTGGACTCACGGTCGAGGCGGTCGATAACCCGTTCAACGATCTGTTCTCGCTGGAGGTCCGCTTCGGGGTGGGCCACCTCCGGATGCGACCGCTGCCGCTGGTCGCCGAGCTCGTTCCGCGACTGGGGACGTACCGACGCTCCGCGCAAGACCTTCAAGAGGCATGGGCCGGCATCGACACGACGCTCACCATCGAGTCGGAACTCGATACGTTCATCGTCCGCCTCGACGGCCCGCAAGCCCATCTGCAGGAAGCCTTGGGCTTGCTCTCGGAGGTGCTGGTTTCCTCCAAGCCGGATGCGGGCATCTGGCGAAAGGTCCGTCGCGAGCGTTGGGGCTTCCGGCGGCTGACGCATCGGGACCCCAGAGCGCTCAGTGAGGCGTTGCGAGACCACGTCCTGTACGGCGATCTCTCTGAGGCCTATCGCGACTACGGGCCTGCGGGTGCTCGGCGGTTCTCTCCCGAGGATCTGCTGGCGCACTGGGTCGCTGCGCAACGGTATGCGGCGACCGTGCGGTATGCGGGGCCTGCGAGCTTGCAAGAGGTGACCGCTTCGGTGCGTAGCAACCTCGCGTTCCGGACGGGGCCGGCCACCGCTGTAGATGCGGTCGTGCTGCCCCGTCGTCACGCTGAAAAGACGACCGTCTACTTCCTCCCGCGACGCGATGCCGTGCAAACCCACCTGTGGTTTGTGGTCGAGGGAGACGCCATCACGCCCGCCGAGGCGGCCGCTGCGGATGCGTTTGCCGAGTATTTCGGCGGGTCGATGGCGGGCTTGGTGTTCCAGGAGATTCGGGAGTTCCGGGCGCTGGCCTACAGCGCCGCCGCTAGGCTCGGCCGAGATGAAGAGCCAAACGGGGCGGGGGTGCTGCAAGGCTACGTGGGCTGCCAGGCCGACAAGACGTTCGATGCGCTGGACGTGATGCTGGGGCTGATTCGGGAGATGCCGCGGTACGAGGATCGGATGAGCGTCGTGAGAGCATCGCTGTCCCGAGGACTCGAGACCTCGAGCCCCGGGTTTCGCGAGCGCGCGCAGACGGTGGCTCTGTGGCGGCAGCGGGGCTACTCCGCCGACCCCAGACCCGACCGACTCGCCGCGTATGCGGAGTTGGGCTTTGCAGACATCGAGCGCTTCTACGCGCGCCACGTGCAAGGGCGGCCGGTCTCGATCATCGTGGTGGGCGACCCGCGCAAGGTGAAACGGGACCGGCTTCGATCCTACGGACCCCTCGTCGAGGTCTCGACCCGGGATGTGTTGGACCGGTGAGGCGCGGTGGGCATCGAACAGGGCTGCATCTGGAATTCTCCGAGTAGCGCGTGACGCGCGGAGACTTCGTTTTTTTTGAGAAGGGCCGGGAAGATGCGCGATTGTGGTGTCTCAGAATCGCGTGGTCATGCGTCGTTCAACTTTCATCGTCTTGTCCGTCGCGCTTACTGCGTGCGGCACTTCCGACCCAAACGCGGATGACTCCAACACGGGGACCGCGAGCATCGGGACGATCAGTGCGACGGAGTCCTCGTCGGGGACCGACGGGGCGACGACCCTCGACACGGACGGTGGCTCCGGCCCCGCCAACCCGACCACCCCCTCGACGACGATGCCCGGTGTCACGGGGGACGACACCGACGACGACACCGACAATGGGCCGAAGTTCGACGTGCCACACTCCCTCGACGCCGGCAACGCGGGTTGCGGAGGCGGAGGCGGAGGCGGAGGCGGAGGCGGGACGACCTTCAGCAACATCTGGGTCGCCAACGCACCGGAGGGCACGGTCTCAAAGATCGACACCGAGACTGCGGTCGAAGTTGCGCGCTACCGAACCACTCCGACCGCAGCCGATCAGCCCTCTCGCACTTCGGTGAACCAGTTCGGGGACATCGCGGCGGGCTTCCGCTACGCCGCACGGGTGGTGAAGATCGCCGCCGAGATGGAGGACTGCGTCGACAGCAACGGCAACGGCGTCATCGATACCTCGAGTGGTCCCGACGACATTCGAGACTGGACCACGGACGAGTGCTTGCTCTGGGAGGCCGACCTGCTGCCGGCCGCTGCCCAAGGAACACGGGCGGTCGCGTGGGAGGGCGGCACGATCGATCCGTCGACGTGCGAGAACACGAACCCAAACCCAAGGCTCTGGGTCGCGTACGGCAGCAACCCCTTGCAGGTGAAGCGCCTCGATGGCGCGACCGGAGCGGTGCTCGACGAAACAACCATCGCATCCACGGGCTTCGTCTATGGAGGGGCGGTCAACGCCGAGGGGGACTTCTGGGTCTCCGACCGTACCGGACGCACGATGAGCCGGGTCGACGCGGTGACGCTGCAAGTTGACACCTGGGACGTGCCCGGCAGCAACGCCTACGGGATGGGTGTGGACGGAGAGGGGCAGCCCTGGATCGCGACGTACACTTCGGGGGCGGGCGTCGACTTCGTGCATCGCTTCGATCCTGTCACCGAAACCTGGCACGACGCCGGGGGCGTCACAGGCCGATACCGTGGCTTGGCCATCGACCGCGAGGACCGGATCTGGGTCGCGGGCAACCAGCCCTGCCGCCTTGCCGTGTTCGATCGCCTCAACGACAACGTCCTCAATGATGCGATTGAGCTGCCTGGTTGCAATGACCCCGTTGGCGTGACGATCGACCGTGATGGTTTCGTGTGGGTCGTCGACCGCGGCGCGTCGGTCGCGTGGAAGGTCGATCCGGACACATACACGATCGCCGCCACGGTTACGGGCCTCACGTCGCCCTATACATATTCGGACTTCTCGGGGTCGGGTCTCGACCTGGTGATCAACCCGCCGGGCTGAGTCTGTCCGGAACTCCGGAAGCCCCGATCCGGACTGCGTTCCGTTTCGGGTCAATGGGTCTGACACCACTGTCGCTTTTTTGGACGCCTGATCTTGGCCTGCCATGGTCGGGACATGGCTCGCTCCTTCGCGGAACTCCCCTCGTTCGCTGCCCTTGAAGCCGGCCTCTGGGCTCCGGTCGATACGGAGCGGCTGGCCGAGAACTACGTGCGCCACTACGCCCGCGCTCGGGCCCGGCCGATGACGCCGGATACGCTCTACCGCTATCCGCGTGGACGACTCACGGATCAGATCCCGGTGGCTGCGGCCTTGGTCGGCGGCTGAGAACGGGTCAGGACGAGTAGGGGTCGCGCCACTCCTTGGCAGCGCTCGCCGCTGCATCTCGAAGCTCGGCGCCCGTGTCGACAACGGTCGAGTACACGACGAATCCGAGGGCGCCGACCAGCACGCCCAAGAGTGCACCCAGGCCCACGGGCCACGTGAGACCGAACGCGAGTCCGGCTCCAAGGGCACCGCCAACGATGCTCGCGATGGCCAGCCACTTCATCCTGGCGAGCACGCGCTGAAGCCCGCGGCGTAGGGGCTCGAGCAACTCCTGCCGTGCGCTGTGGGCCAACGCGTCGCCGTCGATGGGGGCGGAGCCGGTCCAAGCCCCGAAGCGCGGAGGACTCAGGGCGGGGGTGAGGACTCGGGCCACGGCGATGAGCCCGACGAGACTCCCGGCGAACCCGGAGATCATCAGCGAGCCGTCCAGGTCGATGAGGCTCGCCAAACCCACCATGGCCGACGCCGCGAGGCCGAACGCGCCGAACATCAACCGCGACCCCACCTGACGGCGTCGGCGATCGTCGGCTTCTTCCATCTCCAGGCGGACCTCTTCGCGTGAGGGGTCGAGCAACGGCTCGTCGGGGTGCAACGGGCAAGCCGCGCTCGGATAGGCTTTGGCGCACTCCATACACACTCCCCCCTCGGGACGCGCCGCCTCGGCCCCGCCCGCGGCACCGAGTCCTTCGGTCCAGCGTGCGAAGCGAGTGGTGCCGGCCTGGGTGTCGAGGTCGAGGAGCTGAAAACGAACCGCATCGCGTCTGGGATCCAACAGCGGCTCATCGGTGTGAACCGGGCAGGTGTCTGCTGCGTAGGTTTTGGCGCATTGGATGCACAGCAGCTCAGCCGCCCCGGTCTCGGCGCGTGTCATGCCTCCGGGCCCAACCACGGCACCCTGGGGCTGGGCATCCAACGGCCGCGTACACGACGGGCACTGAAGCTGCCCCTTGGCGCGCACGAAAACATGCCCACAGTGGGGGCAGTCTGCTTTGCCTTGCGCCTGGTCGAGGCCCAGTCCGACCGCGTAGCCCAAGCCCGAGGCCGCCGCGAGCGAGCCGATGACCGACACCGCGAGCAGCAACACCGGGCCACCGGTGAAGGCCGGACCGGGCCCAGCCATGAGCAACCGTCCGCCGACCAGCGCGGCAACATCGAACTCCACGCTCCACATCCACAGGATGAACTGCAGCACCGACGCAGCGAGCAGCCCCAGAGCAACCTCGCGAACCCGACGGCCGCGCGCGACCGCCGTACCCGCGACCCCTGCCACGAGAAACGAGACGAAGATCGGGAGGAGCCCGAAAATGCCGTGCACACCGATGACCGTGCTCTGGTCCTCGGGTGGAAGTCGTTCGCGCAAGGCGATCGCTTCCATCTCGGTGAGGTTGCCGCGCTCCAGCTCCGCGCGTGCGGCCCACTCGATTGCGAGCTCGGCGGTCAGCAGCTGGGCCTGCGACGGCTCAAGGACGCCGTCGTCGACCAGCGCGGTCATCCGCGATTCGAGCTCGCCGTCCAACGCTGCCGCTGGCAGCAGCCGCATCGAGAAGCCGAGACCCACGGTATGGAGGAGCAGAACGAGCACAACCGCGACGGCGCCCACGACCGCGATGATGCGGTTTTCCATTGGAGGTGCTGCCGCGGCGGGCGTCTCGAACGTGGGGTCGAGGACGTCGGAACAGTGCACGCACCGGATCGCCTCGGCTGGGTTTTCCCCGCCGCAGCTGCCGCAGAACTGGGATGAGTGCGTCGCTTGTTGCATCCTGCCGACCGACAAAGCAGGAATCGCGCCAAGTCCGGAACCCGTGATCCAGCGATCGTGCTGGGTGCCGACTTCCCGATCTGGGAACTCGGTGGTGTCGATCTGGCCCGTGGGCTTACACGGCCGTGAGCCGTTCGCGGACGTCCGCGAGCGTGGTCTGAACACGCTCGATGATCCGTTTCGCGCCCAGGAGATCTGTGGCAACAACATCGGCGCTGAGACTCAGCGGGAGCGCCACGTCGAGTCCCGTGTCGACCAACTCCCAGCGCAGACGCTGAATCCACCGCTGAGCCCGCTCCACTTGGGCACCGCAATCGACCCGCGTCTGTGCTGCAAGAGCTCGGTGGGAGAACACCACGGCGTTGTCCAGCGTATGTGCGGCCTCGTCCCGCGCGAACGCTTCGGGGGACGGGTAGGCATGCGCCGGGTCGACCGCTGAGGGGGTCTTCCCGCCGATCGCGGCATGCAGCCGGTGTCGGTCGCGCGCGAGGTCGAACCGCATCTGCGCGGTCGCTGCATTGGGTGTGTCGGATCCTGCGAAGGCGCAACGAAGTGCGTCTGCGTGTGGCTCCACGTCGGGCAGCGACGCCAGCCAGGCCCGCAGGACTTCAACCTGCCGGGCCCAGCGGGCGCGCTCGAACGCTCGGAGCGTGTCTGTGCCGACCGTCATCCCGCGGAGGGGAACGGCAGGCACTGCGTGGGCGTGGGGTCCAATAGGATGCCCCAGCTCAGGTCGTCTTGAAGCACGACCGACTCACCCGAGCCGGCATCGGCAACGTCGACAAGCCCGGCGACTCCGGTCTCGTCGAGGAGCCCGCTGGCATTGTTACCGCCGTAGATGACAGCGTCGAGCGGCACGGTGGCGCCGTTGATCGAGGCTGCGGGCACGTCGAAGAGTGCCATCGCATCGGCGGTGTCGCCGGAGTTCTGGGCGTTCGGCGTAAAGACCTCGGCTTGATCGAAGGCCGGAACCCCTGCAAAGCCACTGTCGGCATCACCGCTGGGACCCCCGACCAGGAAACACGCGCCCGGATCGATGGTTCCGACCAGTTGCAGTTGGCCGTAGGTGTAGTCGTTGCCGCCCCACGCGAGCGAGTACCCGGAGAGGTCCACGGTGGACCCGGTTCCGTTGAACAGCTTGACCCATTCGAAGCCGTCGTCGCCGCCCGGATGGTCGTAGTAGAACTCGGCGATGACGAGCCCGACTGAGGGCGTGTCCACCACGTTGATCGTCGCGTCGGAGGTCGCACCCGCGATGTCGGCGGTTACGGTCTCCGTGCCTGCGGTGTCCCCTGCGGTCACTGAGAACGTCGTCGACAGGGTACCCACAGGCACGACCACGTTGGCCGGAACGGTGGCGAAGGTCCCCGGTGCGCTCGAGAGGTCGACCGTTTGACCGCCCGCCGGGGCGGGCAGGTTCAGGTTGACCGTGAGAGTGCCGGTGGCGGAGATCGACACGTCGAGGTTTGACGGGTCGAGGGTCGGGATACGGGGATCCGCGTCGGAGTAGGCCTGAATCGAGGCCGTGAGCATGGTCCCGTCGAGGGACGCGGTGACCCCCGCGGTGCCGCTGGCGACCCCGGTGAGTGCCACGTCGACGCTGGAGCTGCCCATTGGGACCGTGACCGAGACCGGACCGGTGACGATCGCGGCGTCTTCGTAGGTGAGGGCGACGACGGTATCCACCGCCGCGTTGGTGGTCAGCTGAACGCTGAGCCCTGGGGTCGGCACAGCCGTCTGACCAACTTCGATGAACCCGTCGGGGCCGAAGCCGGCGAGGGTGATCGGAAGGTCCGCAGGACCGCGGGGCTCGAGCTTGCTGTAGTCGTTGGCCCAACGGACGACGCCGGAGAGCTGCGGGTAGTTTTGCCCAACGGTGGGGAAGGGGTCGAACAAGAAGAACAGGTCGTTGACCCGCAGACCGCCTTCGACCTCGAACTCTTGAGTCGGCGCGCCGTCACCGGGCCCGGGCGCCGGGTCGATGTCGGTGACCTCGAGGTCGGTGATCACAACGAGGGCTCCTTCCAGCTCCTCTTGGCGGGTGCCTCCCTCGACGAGGTCCGCGACCGTCGCGGGCTCGAAGTCCGGCAGGTCGTTGCCCGAAGACTCGATCGTTTCGGTCCCGGAGAGGACGAGCTGGGTTTGGCCGAAGAAGCCCTGAACGGCTCCGCTCACGGTCACGCGGTCGCCTTCGGTCGCGGTGAAATCACCACCGACGTAGACGAAGACCGCGCTGTAGTCGACGCCCACGTAGTCGGCATCGTCGGGGTGCGCTTGCATGAAGAAGCCGAACCCTGGTGCGGCTGCGGTCACGACCTTGTCTTGGAGCAGCACCGCGGTGCCTTCGGGCAGCGTGCCGTCCTTGATCTCGTAGATACCCGCCGGGCAGGGACCATTGCCGGGGTTGGGGACGTCTGGGCAGGCGTCACATTCGTCGCCTACGCCGTCCTCGTCTCCGTCGGCCTGGTCGGGGTTTTCGTCGACCGGGCAGTTGTCCTCGGTTGCGCCCACGCCGTCGCCGTCAGCGTCGAGCGGGTCGGGAACCTCGCAGTCATCACCGGGCTCGAGTGCACACAGGTCGCATGCATCACCGATGTTGTCCTGGTCTTCGTCAGCCTGCTGTCCACCATCCATGGGACGAAGCGGGTTGAAGACGCTGGGGCAGTTGTCGTCGGCGTCGGCGATCCCGTCGCCGTCTGCGTCGGTCACGCCGGCACGCGCGGGGAACTCCATCTCGCGGAACGGGTTGCAGCTGGGCTCCAGATCCGGCGTATCGCAGGCGAACAGGTCGTAGCTGTCCGGGTTCACCGCGCCGGTGATCTGCGCGAGCGTGAGGCCCGTGTCCAGCTCGACGCAGACGCGCTTGTCGGTGCCGCACATGTCGAGCGTCTCACAGCCGCCGAGGTCTTCGGCTGCGACGAGGGACTCGACGACCGCCGCGGAGCCAAACAGGGGCATGCCGCCGCGGAGCACCAACGCAACGTCGCTGGGCTGCCCTTCAATGATCGCTCGGTAGTCCGGGTTCTCGCTGCCATCGAAGATGGAGACATCGGCGACGAAGCCGGGGGCGAGCAGACCGATCTGGGAACCGGCACCTTGGGAGGCGGCCGCCCAGTAGGTGGACATCATCCACAACTCGTAGTCCGAGAACGCGCCGTCGTAGTGGTTCTCGTTGAGGTAGGCGGCGCACGCGAGCTCGCGCATGACGTTCATCGAACCCGAGGCCGACCAGTCGGTGCCCAGAGCGATGCCGACACCTTGGTGGTGGTAGGCGAGGACGTCGGCGGTGATGCCGTAGAGGTCGATGTTGGACCGGGGCGACCACACCAGCTTGGCGCCCACATCGGCCATCTCGCGGATGTCGGTGGGGCGGACGCCGATGCCGTGAATCACGGCGGTGTTCGACTCGATGAGGTCGTTGCCAGGCTGTCCGCTCAGGCACGTGAACTCGTTGTTCGCGTCGTCGGTGATGCCTTCGGCGATGTGCGGCATGTAGGCCGATGCATTGAGGGCGCCGACGCCCTCGATGAACGGGTACGCACAGCCCTGACTCAGCAGGGTGCCGTCGCTGTCGCCGAGCGGGAACGTCGAGTACTCGACATCGACGCCGGAGAGACCTTCCGTGTCGTTCCCGCGGTCCAGGTTCCGCAGCAGGCCCGAGGCTGAACCAGAGCCCGAGATGCTGGTGGCCGCGCCAAACAACATCCGAAGCTCGCCGTACAAGACGCCCTCGGTCGAGTTGTTCGAGCCGGGGTAGGTGTCGATCTCGGTGTGGCCGTTGAAGCCGCGGCGCCACTCGTGGCGGTGGTCGTAGCGCTCGTCCCCGTGGGGTTGAGGCTGCGAGAGGGAGAACGTGATGTGGTCGTGCGGGTTGACCAACCCGGGCGAGACGACGCCCTCGGCACAGTCCAGGGTTGCTGCGTCTTGCGGCGCCTCATCGGCACAGTCGCAGCCGACGCAGGTGATGCGATCCCCTTCGAGCAGCATCGTCCCGGTCTCGTAGATGGTCTGACCGGCGAGCACGGTGCCGCGAATCAGGGTCGCGTTGCCCGAGCCGGCGGTGCCAACGCAGACCTCGCCGCGCGGTGCCGCGGGGATGTCATTGTCGCATTCGACCACGATGCCTTCGGGTGGCTCCGGGGGGTCGATGCCGGTGTCGGTGTCGTTCCCCGTCTCGCCGGAGCTACCCGTGTCGGGGTCTGTTGAACCCGTCGTGTCTGGACCCGACGTCGTGTCGACGCCGGTCGTTCCCATGGTCGGGTCGGTTGACGGGCCGTCCGTGGTCGACCCGGTCGAGCCTTCGGAGGCGGAGGCGGTGTCATCACCGCAGCCGATGGGGCCTGCAGTGAGTGCGAGAAGCGAAGTGGTAATGGCAACAGAGCGACGAAGCATGGGGCGTGAGCCCTCCCAACGGACGCAGCCTCCGGTCGGCGCCCATCGCTGTCAAGCGGTGCGGGAGGCTGTCACGTCGACGTCACCGTGCGTGTTGCGCCCGTACCAGATGTGAGCCAGGCGGCGTCTCCCGGTCTCGCGGGTTTTGCGGCAGGCTGCTAGCTTGGTGCGCTCCCGTGACCACGCTGGCACCTCACGCGCTGCGGGTCCTCACCACCGGGGACGGATCGCCTACGCTGGCGCGAGCGGACACCGGTTGGACCTATCGATCCGACCGGGGGGCGCTGTGCGAGGCTGAGCACGTCTTCGTACGGGGGGCGGATGTGCTCGGCCAGGCGCGGATTCGCGTGCTCGAGTTCGGCTTTGGGGTCGGAACGAACTTCGCGGCTTTGGTGTCCGCGGCTAGGTCTGCGGGCGTGCAGGAGCTCGAAGTCCACGCCGTGGAGCGTGCGAGGGTGCCTGCCTCGATGCTCCCCAGTTTCGACCCGGTCGCCCACGGGCTCGCGGTCGGCGCGACGGAACACGGGTCCGCCGACCAGGAGCGGGTCTCGCTGACGATTCATCGTGGCGAGTTCGAGGACTTTGCACCTCCGGGGACGTTCGATGCGGTGTGGCTGGACCCCTTCGGCCCCGAAGCGGAGCCCGAGAGCTGGAGCGTCGAGGTGAGCCGAGTCGCCGCGAAGGCCCTGGCACCGGGGGGCCGTTTGGTCACCTACAGCTCGGCGGGGTGGATCCGGCGCAACCTCGCCGCGGTCGGCTTGTTCGTCGGGACGCTCCCGGGACCGACCGAGGGCAAGCGGGAGTTCACCATCGCAGCCCATGCCCGAGAGCGACTGGGGCCAGCGAGGGTTCGCAATGTCCCTGCGTGATGTGGTTGTCGTTGGGGGAGGCCTCGCCGGGGTGCTCGCGGCGGAGGTGCTGCACCGAGAGGGCTGGAGCGTCCGAGTCATCGATGGCGGGGGCCGTCGCGCCTCGGATGCTCCCTGCGCGTTGGTGCATCCGTTCGTCGGCGGCTCCTTCGCACCGCGGGCCGGCGTCGAGGATGCCTGGGGCGCGGCGGTGTCTTGGTTTGGCGCACGGGGCCGTTTCGTTCGCTCCGACATCGTGCGGCGGCACCTTCCCGAGACCAAGGCGGGCGAGCGACTGCTTCGCTCGTGGCCGCAGGTGGAACCGTTGGCACGGCGCTTGTTCGAGCACGTCGTCCCCCCGACCGCATCCCGCTTCGTGGAGTACGGCCCGGTCCTCGCGGTCGATCTCCGCGGGCTGCTCGAGACGGAACGTGCAGAGCAGGGCGGGGCAGGCATCGGCTGGTATGCCGGCCGCGTCGAATGCCTCTCGCCCGCGTCGGAGGGGTGGTCGGTGAAGCTTCACGGAGGTGGGGTCTGGATGGCCAGCCGCGTGGTTGTGGCCGCAGGAGCAGCGACGCGGGGATTGCTTCGACCGTTCGTCGATGTCTCGAACCTTGCGCGCGCAGAAGGGTCGCTCGCCTGGTCCCACGGCGTTCTACTGGGGCCGTTCCGGATTCATGGTGGGCACGCCAGCGGTGCGCCGTCCCGGATGGCTTGGGGTGCTTCGTATCGCATGCTGGAGGGAGACCGCCGCGACCCCGAGCAGGCGATGCTCGACATCGATGCTCGACTCAGAGCGATCGGGGTTCCGTTGCCCCCCTTGGCCCAGGCCCAGCGATGGACCGCGACACGGCTCATCGACACGCGCACGCGAACACCCTGGGTGGCCGAGCATGCGCCCGGACTATGGTCGATGTGTGCGTTCGGAAGCCAAGGCTGTCTGTGGGGGCCATGGTCGGCGAAGCGCCTGGTGGTCGGGTAGGCGTTGAGCGTGACCGGGGATCCCGGAGCCGGATCATGCGTCCGGCTTCGCAACGTCGCGACGCCGCGTCCGGACCGGGACTCCGTCGGCCGGTGACATCGAGATGCCTGCAAAGACTGCCTGAGGGGGATCGGCGCAGGGCAGGAGCTCGAATCGGTGGAGAATCTCGGCCAACACGATCCGCATCTCGAACTCTGCGAAGAGTGCTCCGAGGCATCGCCGTGCGCCTCCACCGAAGGGAAAGAACTCGTGGGCTCCCGGTCCAGCCCCTTCCAAGAAGCGCTCGGGGTTGAATCTGTCCGAGTTCTTCCAGACGTCAGCGCGTCGGTGCGTGAGATAGGTCGAAGCCCACACGGCCGTGCCGGGAGATAGGCGGTAGCCGGGTAGCTGGCATTCTTGGGTGAGTGTCCGGATGGGTCCCGGGGAGATCGGAGACAACCTCATCGACTCCTTGAGGCACGCATCGAGGTAGCTCAGCTCGCCTGCGCGGCTTGCATCGATGTCTCCATCCCCGAAGTGGTCGTACAGCTCGGCTTGAACACGGGCGAGCACAGCGGGCCGGCGCACGATCATCGAGAGCGCCCACGCGAGGGTGTTGGCGGTTGTCTCGTGCCCTCCGACGAGAAAAGTGACGAGCTGGTCGAGAATGTCTTCGTCGTCCAGTGGCGATCCGTCTTCGTAGCGGGCGCCGACGAGGAGCGACAGGACGTTGTTGTGAGCCCCTGCCGGCGCGTGACGACAGTGCTCGATGCGTTGTTGGAGCGCCGCCAAGATACCCACCTTGGCATCGGCGAGCCCGCGAAACAGCAGCGGACGTCGCCCAAGCCGGGTTCGAGCTCGGTCGACGGCGCGGTCGAGAACGCGTCGGAGTCGGTAGGCGTTGACCACCATTCCGGTGACGAAGAGCGCAGGAGACAGCGTGCCCTGTAGCCATGTCAGCACCTGAACTCGTAGCGCATCTCGCTCCGAGCCTTCGACGCCGAATACACATCGGAGCACGACGTCGAGCGCGATTCGGTTCATCTCCGGGAGCAATGGAAACGCGGTGTCGGTGGGCCAACGCGCGACTGTCTCTCGCGTAACCTCCAACATGGCGTCTGCATACCCACGCACCTGTTTGGCCTGCAGGGATGGAGCGGTGAGGCGGCGCAGCTGCTTGTGCTGCTCACCATCTCGAAACAGGATCGAGCGGGACCCAAGGTTGAGATGAATCGCCAGGTTGTCGGAGCGGTACGCGTCGGGCCGTAACGAGAACACCTTCTTGACGGCGACCGGATTGCTGAGCACGACCCTGGGCGGATCGTTGGGCATGCGGAGCGTAAACATGTCGCCGTACGCGGCCGCACATTGGAGCAGGTACCGCGTGGGGTCGCGGCCAAACGAAAGCGCTTGCACGATCTTGGGGGCTCGAGGCCCGGGGGGAAGCTCTGTCATCGGCGGCGGATGGAGTCTGACACAAAGCCGAGCCGCGGAGCACGGGCCTGTGTGCATCCGTTGTCGGAGGTCGTCGTCCGCTGCGTGAGCCTTCGGTACACGGAGTCCTGCCAAGTTCGACAGCACACGGTGACGTCTCCGGTCGGGAGAGCATCGCCGACCGGGTCCCCGCCCGAGGGCGCACAGCCACGCTCGTGGACGGGTCATCTCCTCCACCCCTGCTGCATCGATGCGAGCTCGGGCTGCCACACGGGCGCGTCTCCGGGTCCACAGAGCGGGTCCTGGGGGGCGAAACACCCGGGGCGGAGACTCCGCGGGTCTCTGCGGGGGCGCTCTTAGTTGGTCGAACAGATTCCGGTCGTGCCATCCAGCGGCACGCAAGCCTCTCCGTTCGGACAAGCCGGTGCCGCGAGGTCACATGTTGGCACGCAGCAATCGGGGCCGAACGCACAGTTGAGGTTCTCTGTGGCCGGAGCGCATGCGTGGTCCATCTCGCAGTCGAACGCGGTGTAGCAGTCTTGGTACGCCGCTGCGAATCCCTCCGGTCCGCACTCGAACTGTGGGGTCGCGAAGTCGGTGAGAGAACATGTGAGTCCGTTGGCGCAGTCCTGGATGTCGGGGTCGCAGATCGGCGGCTCGGTATCGAAGTCCACGTCCACCGCGAGGTCTCCATCGCCGAGGCTGATCGGTCCAACGCCTTCCACGTAGAACGTGTAAGTGACGATGGACGTCGAGAGTTGAGTGACCGTGGCGCTCGCGGGGTTCTCCGAGATGAGCCGTGCCTCGATCGCGAAGCTTTGGTCCGAGAACGGGTCCCATTGCTCGACCCACCAGCCGGGCTGGAGCGTGAGGCTGTAGTCACCCGTCGGGACATCGACCGTGAGGTACTCGGTCGTATTCGGGTCCATCTCGGTGTCCAGGGACACGAACGTGGGCCCCGAAACGTCGATGAAGCCGGAACGGAGCCGATAATAGTGACCGTCTGCGTCTTGGCCCGCCAGACCCATTCGCAGGGTTCCGGGCTCAGTGTCCGCGGGTTCGCTGCATGCCGTGAGCGCAGCGGTGGCGATGTAGATGGCTGGGATTAGAATGCTGGGAACGAGCTTCACGCTATTGTCCATAGTCGCTTGACTCGATAAGTCACTGTTTCCACGAGGCCCAACCTGGGAAAATCGACGAGCCCCAGAGCCGTGACTCCGATGCGGGCCAGAGCAATGTCAGGGCCATGTCACTCGGCATGGATTCTCACTCGTTCGTGTCGGGGTCGTGTGCGACCAGTCCGGTCTCGTACCGGGGACGTGCCCGCTGTCGTCGCTTTGACCCCCGCCGCGGCGCTAGGCGAGAATCTCGGAGATCAAGCCGCGGGACTCCGGCATCTGCCGACCAAACGTCGATACGTCGAGGCCCATGGCTTGGGCGAGAGTCGCGAACAGGTCCCCGTGGGGGCGTCCTTTGTGGTTGAACAGTCGGTCGCCCCAGTCCTCGGGGTAGTTGAACTGGCCGACCTGCGTGGGGTCGTCGTGCCACGTCGCCGGGAAACGAACGTAGTTCCCCGTGCTCAACGAGCCGTGCGCATCCCCGATCGTGAAGAACGGAATTCGGGTGAGGTCATGGGAGCCTTCCCCGATATGGTGGACGACGACCACCAGCGTGTGCTCGAGCATCGTTTGACCGTCCGTCTCCGGGAGGGTGGCGAGGGTGTCGAGCACGTTCCGCAACAGATCCACCTCGAGAACCTCCGCATCGTCCACCACCGCGAGGCCTGTGGGGTCGGAGATGTCCGCAACGTCGCCGCTCGCCTTGTGCACGAGGTCGTGGAAGTCGAGCGTGGAGACGCCGCCGAACGACATCCCATCGGCGTAGCCCGTCTGGTAGTAGGGGGCCCAGCGAAAAATGAGGTTGCCGACCCGGGTTGTGTCTGTATGGAGTGCAGCGGCCATCAGCTGGGACTGCACTCGCGATTTCACGGACCACTTGGGGTTGCCCGGCGACCCGTCGGCCCCGTCATCGAGCGCCTCGTAGGGGGCGAGCACGTCCCCCCTATCGGGCCGGTTCGCGTCGCGGTCATTGAAGAGGGTCAGGGCGTTGTGCAAGTCGGAGCGCAGGTCGAGCATCGACTCGATCTTGGTCCGATCTTCACCGCCCAGCCGTGCCACGAGGCGCTCGTAGTCCCCGCGGATGTAGTTGTAGGCGCTGGTCTTCTTGGCGACGTGGCGCTGTTGCGCCGCGAGGTCGGTGCTCAGGGGCTTGGGGAAGATGTGGTCCCACCCCAACGGTGGGTGTGAAATCGCAGGCAGCCTCTCCCCGGGAATGGCGTAGCGCCCCACGTCCGAGGTCTCGTTGTAGAGCGCGATGCTGTTCTCGTCCGCGAGAAGCTCCAACGAGCGCAGGCGGGTTTGAACGCCGCTGTCCGCGATCCCCTGGGCGATCAACTGGTCGATCGACACGCCCCCTCCCAGGTCTGCCGCGATCCTGTCTTCCGAGGTCATGTAGTGGGTCTGGCCGTCGATGTGTGCATTTGCGGCCGCGGTCGGGTCAACCTTCGACGAGACCATGTCGAGGTTGTAGAACATGTTGATCCGCTCGCGGTAGGGCTCGAGCGCGGAGAGCTTGGGCCGCAGCGTCCAGTCCGTCGTCGTCTCCGTGGCGAGGGGATCGAGGGCACCGCTCACCGTGGGCTCCCACGTGCCGCGCCGAAACCCATGGCCAAGTTCGACGAAGAGGATCCGTAGCGGCACGCTGTCAGCACCGCCGCCCCGTGCCTGTGGAGAGTGCAGCCATGGGAGCATGCTGCCCACCGAACTGGCAGCCAAGAGCTTGAAGAGGGATCGACGATCGAAGCTACGGCTCATGGCGACTCTCCGGTGTTGGCTCGCCGACGGAACGTGGGCGACAGTGTCATCTGAATGAACATCTCTTGTAGGCTTCCACCAGCCTGAACCGCGTCGGCCAGTGCTTCGAGCTCGCAGTCGTCGCCCTCTCGGGTGCTGCGGCCCATCGTGAATCGCACGACGTGCTCCCCTGCGCAGCGTACGGTTTGTGTGCTGTTCGCCAGTGCCTCTGCTGCCTCGATCGGCCCGCTTACCTCGCCGATCTCTCCGGGGAAGGCACCGCTTGCGTCGATACTGCAACCGTTCTCGTCGGTGCGGAACCGACCGAGCGCGTCGTAGTTTTCGAAGGTGAACCCGACGTTGTCGATCGCGTTGTGGCAGACGAGACATTCCGAGCGGTTGGTATGCGTGAGCCAAACCTGGTCCCGAGTTGTGCAGATGTCTTCCGGCGAGACGTCGTTCGGGTCCTCATCTGCGAAGCCTGGAGGGGCCGCCGGGACCGGATTACACATGATGTTGTCCAGCACGGTCACGCCGCGAAAAATCGGCGAGTGGGAGATGCCGTGGGACGTCGAGGCCAGGATGCCGGGCTGCGTGAGGATGCCGCGGCGCTGGGTCGGGTCGAGTTCGACCCGCACGAAGTCGGCAGACCCGGGTGCAGCCACGCCGAAGATCGGTGCGAGCCGGTCATTGACGTAGCCGTAGCTTCCGCTCATGAGGGCTTCCCAGGAGTCGGCTTCCCAAAGCGCCTCGTGCAGAAAGAGTCGCGCGGACTCGTCGAGGTCCGCCTGGAGGGTCTCATCCCACTGTGGGAAGGCTCCTTCGTCCAAGCTGACCTCCTCGAGCTTGTACAACCGAAGCCATTCGCTGAGGAAACCGGTCAGCACATCCTCGGCCCGTGGGTCGACCAGGAGCCGTCGCGCCTGAGCTTCGAGGCCGTCTGGGTCTGTGAGCTCACCCGCCTGGGCTGCCGCCCAAAGCTCTGCATCGGGCATGTCGTCGAGGAAGAAGTACGAGAGTTGGCTGGCCATCTCGAAGTCGCCCAGGGGCACGGTGGCCCCATCGCCGGCGACACCAAACTGGGGGCGGTACAGGAAGAACGGCGACTGAAGGATCGCCTCCACGGTGACCTGCACGGCTTCAACTTGGCCAAAATCCGAGTATGCCGCGGTGGCCAGAGCGCGCGCTGCGGCTTCCTCTTCGGCATCGAGCGGCCGTCGGTAGGCGCGCATCGCCAGCTCGGCGGCGATGTCTTCGGTGCACGTTGCAGAGTCGTCGGTGCACGGCGCCCACGACCCCAGGTTCTGGGCCGCGGACTCGGCGACATCGCTGGCGAGCCCTTCGTAGCGAGCGACGCTCAGCGTTGAGGCCGTCTGGCCGCTGGCGTGGCCGACGAACCCGTCGACACGACCATCCTCGATAGGCAGGTCCAGAGGAAGCGCGACGCCAGGAAACAGCGTCGCGAGAGTGTTGGCGTATTCGAGACGGCCGAGTCGGCGGATGGGCTCCGCGCCAAGAGAACAGTCCGCGGTCCCTGGAGGCTCCTCGCCGCTGTCACTCCCATCGGTCTCCCCCTGGCTGGACCCGGTTGTTTCACCGTCCGTCCCCTGACCGTCGGTCCCCGTGCCGGGTCCTCGGTTTGCGTCTGTGCCTGCGTAGCACCCCATGAGGAGTCCGTACGCGAGCAGTGCGGCGGAGGATTCGACCCTCTTCACTCTCGATTCCCCGCCTGATGACCGCGACCCGCCGTTTGCATGCCGATATGAGTGTCGGCTGGGACCGGGGTTCATCCGCAAACGTTTCACTCTGGAGTTCGTGTGTGCGCGACCACGTCCGTTACGCTCATCCACAGCGACGCGGCAACGCATTACCGTGGCGGGCGGGTTCACTCCAGCCGTGCCCGGTCCGATGGCGGGGGCGCGTTCGGCGGACTCAGGCCTTCCTTCGGTCCCGGTCGAGCCAGGTCTTCACGCCCCCGCCCACACCTCCGAGAACCACGCTTGCGAGGACGAGCGGGGGAAGGAGCTCGAGTTGATGCGGAACGACTGCCAGTGCGATGTACCAAGGCACGTTCATGAGGACGACGACAAACATGCTGTTGACGAACGGGTGTAGGTCGGTTTTGGAAAGGGCGACCAGGACGCCGCAGGAGAACCAGAACGTGGCTCCCTGCAGCAGCACCCATCCCTCCCCGTCGGGGTCGACGCCGTAGACCAGCAGTGTCTCGATGAGCGCAAACAGCCCTCCGATGACCAATGCGTTCTTTGTACTCTTGTTGGGCATGAAGTCCCAGGGGGGCGTGGTGCAGGCCTACGCGTTCGCCTCGAAATGCCCTGCGAACACAGGGTCGCCCTCGAGCGCCGCCATGAGAGCCGGAGCGGACTTCAGTTTTGGGAATCCTTCGAATGCTCGCTTGGCATCGTCCGCTGTCCGCCACAACGCGATGTCGATGAACATGTGCTCATCGTCGGTGCTGACTTCGGTGGTGATGCTGTGAAACCCTGGAAGCTCCGCGAGTTCCTCGGCGAGGGCGCTTCGAGCGATGGAGAACCCCGGGGCTTGGTCGGGTTTGATCTTGTAGATGACGATTTCCTTGATCATGGAAGTCTTGGCCTTGTTCGACTTCCACGCTACGTTCGAATAGGACAACTTCTGGCCTATTTCTGCCGGATGTTTGGGCGTCGGAACAGGCGACATGACCAAGCAAGAACGACTCGATGCCTTGCTCTCACACCTGAGGGCGCATGACGGATGCACGATGGGTACGTTGTCGGCCGCGCTGAACGTCTCTGTCCGCACGATTCGCCGGGATGTCGAGTCGCTGCGTTCGCAGGGGGTCGACCTCGAAGGGGCTCGTGGTCGTGGGGGCGGGGTCCGGCTGGCGCGGCATGCCGCGCTGCCGATGGTGCGTCTGTCGGAGGCCGAGGCGGTGGCATTGTGGCTTTCGGCGCAGGTCGGGCGGCGAGCATGCGGACTGCCGTTTACGGGGCGCAGCGGCGCAGCGGTCACCAAGGTCGTGGCCTCGCTGCCCGAGGACAGACGTCGTCAGCTCAAGGCATTCGTCCGACGGATCGTCGTTGCATCGCCCGCGACGGCAAAGGTCAGAGCCTCTGTCGCGCCCATCAGCTCAGACCTCCTCCCGGTGTTTGAAGGGTGTTTTAGTCGGAGGCTCTGCTTGTGCTTTCGCTACGCAGACCGCCGCGGCAAGACGAGCACACGTATTGTCGAGCCGCATGGCATCCTCGTGCAGACCCCGGTCTGGTACGTGCTCGCGCTGGACACCGAACTTGCCGTCGCCCGAATGTTTCGCATGGACCGGATCACGCACGCACGCCGGAGCACGCTGACGTTCGTGCCCAATGCAGAGGTCATCGCGGCGCTCATCGACGGGGTTCCGCGGTAGCGGTCGGCCCGTCTTTGCGTTCGAACCCGGGGCAGCCTATGGCGGAGGTGGGCCGGCACAGCCCCCGCCACGGACCTGTCGTGTTCCTCGACGGTGCGAGCGCCGGTCTTCAGCTCTTGCGGAGCTGCTTGATGCGCAGTTGATTCCCCGAGTCTTCGATCAATGTCGCGAGCCGCCGTGTTCGAGTCTCCTCACGCTTCGCGCTCGTCACCCACCGCCCCGCATGTTTGCGGTAGCCCGGCGGTTGCGCTTCGTAGAACTCCCATGCGCCGGGAGTCTGCTTGAACTGCGCAACCATCGACTCGGGCAACGAACCGTCGAAGTTGGCCGTCGCGTAGCCACTGTCGGGGTGCTCATCCTTGAGAGCAAAGGCCGCGAGACCTTCGGGTTTCATGCGGCCTTCGGCGTTGAGCCGTTCGACGAGGTCGATGTTCCGCTGGCTCCAGACGCTCTTGGACTTCCGAGGTGTGAAACGAATCGTGTAGCTCTCGGGGTCGCGAGTTTTTCGGACGCCGTCGATCCAGCCGAAGCACAAGGCTTCGTCGACGGTGTCTTCCCAGGTGACCGAGGGTTTGTTCGTCGCCTTTTTGTAGTAGCCCACCCAAAGGTGATCGGTCGTTGCGTGGTGCTGTTCGAGCCACGCTCGGAAGTCGGCGGGGGTGGGGAAGAAGGTCGGAGTGTGCTCAGACATGTTCGACCCCGCGGGTGCGTTGCGCATGCTGTCGCCGTCGAACCATTCGCACCCGCGCACGGTATTCAACGATGGGTGACCGAGCAAGTTGCATCCCGGGGGACTCTGGGCCGGGGGCCCGGGGTTGGTTATCCAGACCCCGCCCGTGCGCTGCCCGATGTCATCGGTGCCTGGCGGACCCCGGCGATCAGGGCCTCCAGGGTCGCGGCCTCGATATGGGTAGGCTCTTTCGCGCTGGCGCGCTCGAGCCACAGGGCACCATCGCTGACGCTGTCGAACACATGGTGTGGAAACGGAAGCCGACTGAGCATCGACAAGCCGGCGGCAACCATCCTCACCATCGATCCCTGAAAGCCGCCTCCCTCGAAGACGAGGGCCGAGGCGAACACAAAGTCGCCGTTGCTCGACATCGCTTCGGCGATCTCACGCCGTACGGCGGCGGCGGGTGGGGGTGTTCGTTCTTCGACGATGCCCAGCAGAACGCCGCGGCCGGTCGGGCTCGCCTCGCGTGCGGAAAGGATCGTGGCCGTCGACGCTCGGGCGGCCTCGATGGTCGTCGCCGCCCTCCACACGTACAACATCACCGAGGGCGCCCAGCCGAGGGCGTACTCGGGGGTTGCCGCGACGATGCGCAACTCCTCCATGGCCCCCTCATACGGCTGTCTCGTCACAACGCACGCGCCTCGCGAAAAACGGGTCACCACGGCGCTCGGTTCCGCACCGGGGCAGCGTGGATCGGTCGCAGACCGGTGGGGGGACGTGGGTTTGTGCCGCACGCGTCGCCAGGAGCCGACAAAAACTGGCGATCGAGGTGCTCCCAAAAATCGACGTAGGTTGGTTCGCGCCCTTGGTGCCCGCAACCGAATTCTTCGGCGTTCGACGTTGTCATCGCCGCGAGCGAGTCCCGTTGCTACGAGCGACTGATGGCGCAGGCGATCAACCCATCGAGCGCATGATGGCGCGAAACGTCCGGCGTGTCCGGGGAAACGTGGCTGGATAGTCGGAGGCACCGGCCCCGGGCTTCGCGTCGAGCCATGCTGTGGTGCCTTTGCGGCGGCTCGCTGGTGGACAGCAGGCGAGCGCATCGGCGCTGTGTTAATGTCGCTCCGGCGTATGGGGCAGTCCGGGCGCCACGACGAAGCCGATACTGGGATGGGATCCCAGACCGGGAGACTTCTCGGAGCCCTTGCGCAGGCGCCTCAGATCGAACTCGGTTCGGTCGGCCCGCCACGTCTGCGGCCAGGAGATGTCGTCGCCGACTCGTTCGTTGTCGAACGGGTGCTCGGGGAAGGGGGCATGGGCGTGGTCTACCTCGCCCGTGACCGCGACCTCGACCGCCCCGTGGCGCTCAAGTTGCACCGTCGAGGCAATTCGGAGTCAGCGCTGCCTCGGATGCTCGCCGAAGCCCAGTCCATGGCCAAGGTGGTGCATACGAACGTGGTCTCCGTACACATGGTGGGCACCCATGCCGGGGCGCTGTTCATCGCCATGGAGTATTGTCCTCTGGGGACACTTCGTGAGTGGTTGAAGCCGGGGCGTTCCACGCTCGAGGTCCTCGACCTCTTCGAGGTCATTGGGCGAGGGCTCGGTGCTGCGCATGCGGCCGGGCTCGTCCATCGAGACTTCAAGCCTGAGAACGTGCTTCTGGGGGAAGATGGTGCGCCGCGTGTTGCCGACTTCGGCTTGGCGCAGGACGAAGGCCCGAGCACCACGGCATCGGGAAGCGGGACTCAGACTCAACACTCTCAGCGCGGCGACGACCCCAACACCGGCGTGGCCGTGGGAACGCCCGCCTACATGGCACCGGAACAGTACGGGTTCGATGTGATCGATGGCCGGGCGGACCAGTTCGCGTTCTGTGTCACGCTGTTCGAGGCGCTCACGGGAGCGCGACCGTTCAAGAATCAAGGTGAGGCAGTCCTCGAATCGGGCCCGCTCCCCTCGGCCGGAGAACGGCGGCGTGCGACGGTGCTGGCGGGTCCGCTGGATGGGATGCCGGGCATCCCCCGGGCCATTGCTCGGGTGGTCACCAAGGGTCTGTCCGCGGAACCACGCGAACGGTACCCAAGCATGGGGGCCCTCTTGGCCGCGCTCTCGTCGGCGCGTCGCCGGCCTCGTCGGTTGTGGAGTGCCGCCGCGCTGGTTGGTGTCGTCGCGGCTTGGGGGTCGAGCCTCGCACTCCAGGCTGCGCCACCGGCCGCGTGCGACCCCACCGCCAAGCTCGATGGAATCTGGGACGACACGCAACGAGCCCGGTTCGACTCGCTCGCGGAAGGAACACAAGCCTACGAGCAGGACGCGTGGCGATGGCTTCGCGCATCGCTGGATGACTACGGCGAGCGCTGGCGGACCACGTCTCGAGAAGTGTGCCTGAGCGCGGCGAATCGTCCGGCCGAGTCCCAGGCGCATCGGGACGGACCACACCTGTGCCTCAAGCACGCCCGTGGCCGACTCGTCACGTTCATGGAGTCGATCCATCGGCCGGGAACCACGTCCAGCTCTGCTCTTCGCGCCTTCGCCGAGCTTCCCGACCCGCTCGGATGTCCCGATGCTCCGTCGACAGAGCTCCCCGTCGTGGCCGTGGAGCTTCGGGAGGAACTCGAAGCCTCTCGGATTCAGGGACAGGTCTCGCCTCGGGCGGACATCTCCGGTCAACTCGCCTCGATTGCCGATCGCGCGGTCGCGGGGGGCTGGGAGGATATCGCCTCCGAGGCGACGCGGTACCAAGCAGACGAGGCGGTTCAGCGCGATGGACTTCGAGGCGCGGAGCCCTTGTACCGAAAGGCGATTCTTCACGGCTTGGCCAGCGGCGATGCCGAGACGAGCGCACGCGCATGGCTGGGCCTCGCGCACGCGTTGCTCGACGCTGGCGGTCGGTTCGAAGAGGCTGCGGACCTGGCCGAACTCGCGTGGGCCAGCGCCGCCTCTCACACCGACGCGCGCCTTCGATTTGACGTCGCCATGGGCCGAGTCGCGGTGCTTCGAGACGGCGGTCGGGAAGACGAAGCGATCGACTTGGCCAGCGAAGCGCTGGACGAACAGATTCGCGAGCGAGGGTCAACGCACCTCATTGTCGCCACGACACGGATCAACCTTGCAGCGTCCCTCATCGCCCGTCGACGGTATGCGGATGCGGTCCGCCACCTCGAAGCCGCCTACGAGATCCAGCACCGTGCTTTCGGTGCCAAACATCCCGCGCTCGTCACGACGCTGTCCAACTGGGGGGTCGCGTGCATCGCCCTGGGGGACCACGAGTGCGCTCAGCGAACCATCGAAGAAGCGCTCGCGATCCGGACCGCGGCGTATGGCCCGACGGACGAGCGGACCTACGAGGTGCAGCAGAAACTCGGCGTTCTGCTGCAGACCCGCGGGCGATCCGACGAAGCGCTTGCCGTGTTCGAAGCGCTGCTTGCCCACCGACGGACGCAGCGGAAGTCCGCCCCGATCCCGTTCGCACGCGCGGCGGCAAACCTCGCGGTTCAGCGTGCCAACCTCGGAGAGTGGTCGGCGGCCGAAGTCCTCGCGAAGGAGGCACACGCCGCGTTTGAGGTCGCGTATGGGCCTCGCCACCCCAACATGCTTCCGATCTCGACACTGCTCGGAAGCTTGCGTCGCGACCTTGGGGATCTCGAGGGCTCGCTCGAGCGGCTGCGGGCAGTGCAGGGACTCTGCGACGAAATCCTCCCCATCGATCACCTCGCACGGGTCAACCCCTTGCTCGAACTCGGGAAGACGCAGCTCGCGATCGGCGACGCACAGGGGGCGCAGGAGTCTAGCTCGCGGGCTCTCGATCTGCTGGGCCCGGACGGTCCGCCAGGCCAGCTCGCAGAGGCGAAGTTTGTACACGCTCGTGCCCAGGGAGCGTCCAACCCGAAGGCCCGCCAAACCGCCGAGGAAGCCGCCGCGCTGTACGAAGATATCGGCCCGGGGTACGCCAAGCAGGTGCAAGAGGTCCGGGCATGGTTGAGGGCTGATACTGTGACTCCATGACGCCGGAGCAGCGGCAAGAGCTGGAGGCCCAGGTCCGCGAGGCGGCCGAGGAGCTGCGCTTCGATGATGCTGCGACTCGCGCGCTCCGCGGCTACGGTCCCGAGTTGCTCGGTTTCTTGGTCGGGGCAGCCCGCGACGACGACCTTGCGTTGGATGCGTTTTCCATGTTCAGCGAGGACCTCTGGCGTGGCCTCGAGGGTTTTCAGTGGCGAGCAAGCCTGAGAACGTGGTCGTATACCCTCGCTCGGCGCGCTTTGTACCGCGCTCGGAAGGCTAGAGGACGCGGTCCGGCTGTGGACCCCCTGAGCAGTGAAGCCTACAACAACCTCGCAGAGAGGATCCGGACGCAAACGATCACGATCCTGCGGACCGAAGTTCGCAGTGGTGTGGCTGCGCTGCGGCAGGAGCTGTCGGTGGACGAACAGGTCCTGCTCACGCTTCGTGTGGACCGGCAGATGAGCTGGCGAGAGATCGCCTGGATCAGTGAGGACGCGAGCGAGGACACCACGGAGGAGGAACTCAAGCGGCTGGTGGCGGCCTTGAGGAAGCGGTTCGAGCGGACCAAGACGCGCTTACGGGCGCTCGCGCTCAAGCGTGGCATTCGACCGGAGTGAGAATCGGACGATCGGCTGTCACAACTCCGAGGCGGCGTCCTCTACCCCCGCAAGGTCCACGACCATGCATCCACACCAGCCGCATCCCGGGGTTCAACAGCATCTCATCCATCCTCCTCTGCCGCCGAGGCAAGCGCCAGCCCAAGCCCCGCCCGGCGACGCCACGGTGGGTCACGGACCCCCTGCTGGCTGTCCGCACAGCTATCCGGTCGCGAGCAGCGGCGGAGGGTTCTTTGCCGCCGTGCGCTTGTCCGTGAAGGTCCTTCCGTACGCGCTGTTTCGCTTCGCCCATTGGAGCATGTTCACCACGCTCAGCGTCGTGATGGTCCTCGCTGCGCTGGGCATCGGGACGGCTCTCGCGGTTGGCGTGAACAAGTGGGCCGGGGTCGCGGTGATCCTCGGTGGGATCATTCCGGTCTTCTGGTTTTGGATGCCCTTTGTCGAGCGGAAGATGTTCGGCGCAAAGTGTGCCCACATCGCGATTCTCACCGAGTTGGTCACCAAGGGCAGCATTGGAGCGGGCAACGACGGACAGCTGGCCTATGCCAAACACATTGTCAGCACCCGTCTGGAAAACATGACGTCCATTTGGGAGGTCAACCGGTCGGTCAACCGCAGTCTCCGCAAGCTGACCGAGACGCTGGACTTCATCGACAAGTGGTTGCCGATCGACATCTCCTTCATCAAGCGGGGTCTGTACGCATTGGTCAACGGCGCCGCTGGGTACCTCGAAGCTGTCGTGCTTTCGTATGGGCTCGCGCGAGGAGACCGCGAGTTTGCGGGGCCGGCCCTCGACGGGTTGACCTACTGCGCCCAGAACAGCGGCAAGATGTTCCGGACCGCGATCGGGGTCATCGTCCTCGAGAAACTGATGATCGCTCCGCTTTGGATCGTTGCCGCGGTGGCCTCGGTCGGAGGCGTCTTCGCGGCGACGTTTGCCTCGCAGGGCGGAGACCTCGCGGTTCTTCAGGCCAATGCACCCGAGGTGATCAAGGCAGCTCCGATCCCGTTCCTGGTCGCCTTGGCGGCTGCGGTGGTGGTGGGTGGGGTGATCGCCTGGCTGGCCGTCCGAACGGTCCGGGAGTCGTTCATCCAACCAACGCTGACGACGATGGTGATGCTGCGCTTCCACAAGCTCGTGCACAACCAGCCGCTCGATCAGGGATGGAAGGAGAGGATCCAGAACCTCGAGGGCGGAATCCGTAGCGTTCACGCGCTTCAGGACCGGGCTTCGGGCTTCGCGTGATCCGAGGTGTCACGCGCGACATCTAAAAAAGACCCCGAATGGAGTCACATCTCGTGTCGGTGTGACTCTGTCTCCCTGCGATGTCCCAGCAGCAATCTCGCCCCGATGATCTGAGCCTCTCCCGGACTGCCCTCGCCCAAGGCGACCTCTCCCACGCGATTCATCATGTTGGATGCGCGCTCGCCGGGGACCCGACCAACCGCGAGATGTTGGAAGTCCTGGGGGAGATCGTCACTCGCAGTTCGGACCCGCTGTCGCTGGTGGTCCTCTCGGAGCAAGACTCCAGCTTCGTGACGGCTGCCAGCCGAGCCTACATTCTCGCAGGTCGCGGCGAGGTCAAGCAGGCGCTGTCCCTGCTGTCTGATGTCGTCGCGGTGCGGCCCACGGCGACCTACCTTCAATGGGCCGCGTGGTGGCTCGCGACACCGAGTGTGGCCCGCTCCGTGTCCATCGAGGACCTCAAGTCGAGCGTGCTGCTTTCCGTCATGAAACTCGCGAGCGGCTGCCCGACGCCGTTGACGCCCGACGACGCGCGGAGGCCGAACCTGGAGGTGGGGCTCGGACTGTGCCGCCAGATCTGCGAGCTGCACCCCCAGGAACCCTTCGCATTCGTCGCGGCAGCCGCGGCCGCACGGCGGGTGAGCACCTCCGACGAAGCGCTCCACCACGCCCAGAGGGCCAAACAACTCGACCCCTCATGGCAAACCTGCGTTGCGGTCGCCAACGTTCTTCGCGACATGGGGCGCGTCGACGAAGCCCTCGAGGCCTACGCACAGTCCCGGACCTACGACGCTGACGATCTCGCGTCCTACCTGGACGGGGGCGACGCGCTCATCGACGCGGGGCGCTATCGAGACGCGATGGGGCAGTACCAGCACGTCCTCGACAAGGAGCCCGAACACGAGTGGGCGTTGCCTTCGTTTCACTATGCCCGCTACCGGCTCCATCCGAGCGAGGAAGACCGCAAGATGCTTCTGGGAGCTCGGGCGCAGGGCAACGGGCGAGGTGAGACGCTCGCCAACGAGATCGATCCTCCGTTTGCCTTTGTCACGTCTCTCCCGCGTGCGGCAGATTCGAGCACCAACGCGATGCGGCGGGTGTTCGAGCGGATGTTCCACAATCCGGCCGAACACCACGGCAGCACGGTCGAACTCAAGCTCAGCCACATCGAGTCGCCCAGCGTGGTCGCAGCTTTCAACCTTCAGATGGAGATGTGGGGACCGCAGGTTGGACTGGACGTGTCGGTCGAGGAGGTCTCTACACCCGACCCTCGCGTCCCCAAGGCTCAGGTGCCGTTTTGCTTGTGGGTCTACGAAGGGGTGCAGCCCAGGCCAACGATGGGGCCGGGGGATCCCAACATCGCGCAGATGGTGTTCGAGATCGCAGAGACCGACTTCTTGTTGGAGGCGTGGACAGAGGCTGCCGCCGAGGCGGCGACGAAACTCAATCCCGGTGCGGTCAGCTCGCTGCTGGCGGTGATGGTCAACCCCCCGCGACCTCCGTCTCCGGACTGGCGCGTGCTGATGTGGGTGCAGCGGGTGCAGATCGCGGCGGCGCTGCTCATTGCACATGTCGATACCGGTTGGGAGGGGAGTGCCCGCAAGCAGGCGCTGGAATCCCTGATCCTGGGGCCCGTGGACTGGGTGGTCGACGCGGCGATCATCGCGATGGGAGCGCTCGCGCGCAAAGACGCGGTCGTCCGAGCGCGGGTTGAAGAACTCTTTGGCTGGCTTGTCGGTCAGATCCCCTCGGCCGGTTACACCTGCTTCGAGTATCCGTTGATCTCCACCTGGCTCTCGCTAGGGGGACACGAGCCCGCGCGGGAGGAGTGGCTCAAGGGCTACCTCGATCGGATCCTCACCGGAAACACGGGGTCCTCCACAACTCACTCGGTCGAGATCAAAGCGAAGGCGTTCGATCACGCCGAGGAGGTGAGCAAGGCCCAAGCCGCAGCGGCCGCAGCGGCGGCGGGTGAGGGCGGTACCCCGGATCCCACTGTGTTTCCCGGACAGCCGCTGGCTCGGCTCTCGGATTACGTGGGAATGATGAAGCAGGTTCAGACCGGCGACATGATGGGGGCGCTGGGGCGATATGGCTTGGACATGGGCTCGTACGCTCAGCTCATGCAGGTGTGGGGGCAGGCGCTTCAGCAGGACCCGAGCCTCAACGCGAAGTTCGGACAGATGATGGCGCAGTAGGGCGGCGCCAAGCTGGCCAGACCGCCCCCGGTTTGGCCCGGACTCGGGCCATGCGCGCCGGCCACGAGCGCAGAAGACGGGTGCGGTCGGCTTGGCCCGCGCCTTGCTCCTCGGACCCGTCATGGTCGTCGTGCTCGTCCAGGTTCGCCTGCACACCCCTGTTGTCGTTGGGGCGGGGCCGCCTGCGGCTGCGGTTTGGCAGCGACTCAGACGGGGCTTTCCGTGGACGGTCGCGGCCGTCCTGCGCGCGAGAAGCATTGTGTGGCTCGGACGCGTGCCGACACCCGTCGTCGCGCAGCGTACGATGGAGCGCGTTCTGTCACCGACCCGGCGCCGGTTGGGCTGGCCTCGCATCGACGTCGAGGTTCGCGAAGTCCCGCCACCTCGTGTGGGGGCGACTGCCCGGCAAGTGCACGGTTCGGGCTCCGCTGAACTCATGCCCTGTGCGGCGTTGCCCGGCTGGTCGACCGCACGGGACCTGCTCGGTGGGGTCGTCGACCCGTGGGTGCACCCCGAAGTGCACCGCCGTCTCACCTGGGGCGACGGCGGCACCTGGGAGCCAGTGTCGCTGGACGCGATCGGAATCCCGCGGGGTCCATGGCTCGACCCGTCCCGTGCGGCGCTTCGCGCTCCCTGGCTCCATCCCACCGCGCCGACGGTCGCCGGCCTCGTCGGCGGCGTGAGGGCGCGCGTGCGGGGGGCTCCGGTGGGACCGGTGCCCCGGGGTTGGATCGAGGCAGCCTTGCGTTGCGCGCTTGACCCTCGTTTGCGGGGGTTCCCGCAGCCTCCAGCGACCTCGCGCCCCCTCGCGGAGCCGGACCCTCCGCGGCGCCACGCGGCCTCGCAAAGGCACGGGCGGCGGGGAGGGCCTCGGTGAGCCCCCGGTGTCCTTGCAATGCGGCGTCTGTGGTGGCAATTCGGCGTCCCGCGCTTGGGTGCGGGAGGCAAACCTCATGGAATCGCTCGGCTTCGGCGCTCGACTTTGGCTCGCGTTCGTTCTCCCCTGGAAGGTGCTCTTCGATGGCGCCTTTGCGGCCAAGGTCCGCGCGGCTGACTCCGCGACGCCCGAGCCCGCGCTGGCCCCCGTTCGCGAGGTCGAGGAAAAAGAAGCCGAGCGCGACCTTGCGCCCGCGCTCCAGCTGCTGGCCATCCTTCAGCGCGAGGGCCGATTCGTGGACTTCGTCCAAGAGGACCTCTCCGGCGCGTCCGATGCGGACATTGGAGCCGCGGCTCGCGTCGTGCACGAGGGCTGCCGCAAGGGGCTGCAGGACTACGTGGAGTTCGAGCCTGTCCGCACCGAGGACGAGGGCGCAAAGGTTGAACTCGCCGAGGGCTTCGATGCGGTGCGACACCGCGTCACCGGGAACGTCAAAGGCGAGCCTCCGTACACGGGCACGCTGGCACATCACGGATGGCAGGCATCGCGGTTCTCGTTGCCCAAGCTCTCCGATGCGCACGACCCCATGGTCGTGGCTGCTGCCGAGGTTGAGCTGTGAGCGCGCCGCGGTTTTCGGTCGGCATCGATCTGGGCACCACGCACTGCGCCCTGGCCACGGCCGCGGCCGACGGCGACGACGCGCCGGTCGCGCTGCCGCTGCCTCAGATCGTTGCGCCGGCCGAGGTCGACACGCGTCCGCTGTTGCCCTCGTTCCTGTTCTTTCCGGCGCCGTCGCAGTTCGCCAAGGACGCGTTGGGCCTGCCTTGGTATCCAAGCGCACGCGACGTCGTCGGGTCGTTCGCGCGAGGGCAGGGGGCGAGTACGCCGGGACGACTCGTGGCGTCAGCCAAGAGTTGGCTGTCTCATCCCGGTGTCGACCGCCGGGCCGAGATTCTTCCCGTGGCGACGGACTCCGAGCCCGACGACGTTCCCCGGGTTTCCCCGCTGCAAGCATCGGCCCGGTACCTGGCGCACTTGCGCGCCGCGTGGGACTTGGCCCATCCCGACGATCCTCTCGAAGAGCAGGAGGTCGTGCTCACAGTTCCCGCCTCGTTCGACGCTGTCGCGCGGGAGCTGACGGTCGAGGCCGCGGAACTCGCAGGCTTCGAGGAGCCGCCGGTCCTCCTCGAGGAGCCTCAGGCTGCACTCTACGACTGGGTCGCGCAGCGCGGCGACGCGTGGCGCGACGACGTGTCGGTGGGGGACATCATCCTCGTCGTCGACATCGGTGGCGGCACCACAGACTTCTCGCTCATCGAGGTGTGCGACCGCGACGGTGCCCTCGCGCTCGAACGCATCGCCGTTGGAGATCACATCCTGCTCGGTGGCGACAACATGGACCTCGCGTTGGCCTACGTCGTCCAGGCGCGGTTGGAGGACGAGGGCAAGGACCTCGACGCGTGGCAGCTGCGGGCCCTGACCCATGCCACCCGTGGGGCCAAGGAAACCCTTCTGGCCGGGACGCAGGACGAGGTGGCCCTGTCGATCCCCAGTCGGGGGAGCAAGTTGGTCGGTGGGACGCTGCGGGCCACGCTCACCAAAGACGAGACCTGGTCGATGGTCCTCGATGGGTTCTTTCCCATGACCACCGCGGACGCACGCCCCGAGCAGGCCGAGCGCGCCGGACTCACCACGTTGGGGTTGCCGTACGCCGCCGATGCAGGGG
Organism: Nannocystales bacterium; assembly: GCA_050633305.1. Taxonomy (GTDB): domain Bacteria; phylum Myxococcota_A; class Polyangia; order Nannocystales; family Nannocystaceae; genus CAJXVA01. Next base: position 160,484 of record JBOEGF010000032.1, on the reverse strand, counting down.
TGACGCGGCATCTGGCCGCATTCCTGGCGCGGGCTCGGGAAACGCTGCCCGCCGGACACTCGTTTGTGCACCCCACCGCGGTGCTCTTCAACGGGGGCGTGACCCGAGCGCCTGCGGTTCGGCAGAAGCTGCTCGATGTGCTCGCCGCGTGGACCGAAGCCGAGGGCGGTGCTCGCCCCACCGTGCTCGAGGGGGTCGATCCCGAACTCGCGGTGGCCCGAGGTGCGGCCTACTACGCGCGGGCTCGACGAACCGGTGGCCTTCGGATCCGCGGCGGATTGGCGCAGTCCTACTACATCGGCATCGAGCGGGCCGAGCTGGCTGTCCCCGGCATGCCACCTCGAATGGACGCCGTGTGTGTCGCGCCGTTTGGCCTCGAGGAAGGCAGCGAGGTCCAGCTTCAGCGCCCCTTCGGCATCGTGCTGGGCGAGCCCGTCTCGTTCCGATTCTTCGGCTCGTCGTCTCGTCACGACGAGGTGGGGGACAAGACTCGCCTGCGCGATGTCACCGAGCTTGCGCCGATCCAGACCACGCTGCCCGGAGAGCCCGGAGACGTGGTGGAGGTTCGGCTTCGGGTCCGCGCGACCGAGGTCGGAACGCTCGAGGTCGCGGCCGTGCCAACCGACCCACATGCCGCGGGCGTTCCCAGCTGGAGCCTCAGCTTCGACGTTCGGGGGGATGCGTGAGCGCGCGGTTCGTCGTCGGAATCGACCTGGGGACGACCCACTGCGCGCTGGCAGCCTCCCAGCTCACCGATCCCAAGGTGTTTCTCATGGACGTGCCGCAGCTCGTTGCGGCTGGAGAGACCGCCGAGAGGCCGTTGTTTCCCTCGTTCATGTACCTGCCGGCCCCTGGCGAACTCAGCGACGACGACAGGTGTCTGCCGTGGGGGCCGTCCCCGCAGGTCGTGGGCGAGTTTGCGCGACGGCTGGGCGCCAAGGTCCCCAGTCGGCTGGTGGCCTCGGCCAAAAGCTGGGTGTGCCACGGCGGCGTCAATCGGCGAGCCCCGATCCTGCCGTGGAACTCTCCGGACGACGAGCCCCACGTCTCGCCGTTCGAGGCTCAGGTCGCCTACCTCGATCACCTTCGACAGGTGTGGGAGCACCGGTATCCCGATGCTCCGCTGGCGACGCAGGACGTGGTGGTCACTGTCCCCGCCTCGTTTGACGAAGGTGCTCGCGAGCTGACCACCGATGCGGCCGCCGAAGCCGGGCTGGGCGAGGTGCGGTTGATCGAGGAGCCGCAAGCCGCGTTCTACGACTACCTGGGCGCGCACACCGAAGACCTCGAGACGCAGCTGGGCGACGCCAAGCTCATCCTCGTCGTCGACGTGGGCGGTGGAACCACCGACCTCACCTTGGTCCGGGTCCGCGCTGCGGAGGGACTTGGGCCCGACGAGAGCCGTCTCGAGCGGGTTGCCGTCGGCGGGCACCTCATGCTCGGCGGCGACAACATGGATGCCGCGTTGGCCATGTTCGCCCTGGACAAGGCGGAGCTCGACCGGCCCTCCGACGCGACGGTATGGTCCGCGATCGTGCAATCTGCCCGGGCCGCCAAGGAGCGCCTGCTCGCCGCGGATGGCCCCGAAGAGGCGGTGATCTCGTACCAGGGTCGGGGCTCACGACTGCTCGCCAGCACCCGGAGCATCGCGGTGACTCGGGAAGAGGTGCAGCAGGTCCTTCTCGACGGTTTCCTGCCACGCTCGGGCCCCGACGAGGTTGCCGAAAAAGCCTCTCGCGCCGGACTCACCACGCTCGGCCTTCCGTTCGCATCCGATGCTGCCGTTTCCCGGCATGTTTGCAGTTTCCTACGGCGTCATGTCGACGCGGCCGTCGACGCAGGGGCCGCGCTCGTGCAGGGATTGCCCCGGCCTGACCTGGTGCTCCTCAACGGTGGCGTGTTCAACGGCCATGCGCTCATCGAGCGCCTCCGTCAGGTCTTCGAGGGATGGTTCGGCGATGGGGTCCGTTTTCTCGAACACACCTCGCTCGACACCGCGGTTGCACGCGGAGCGGTCGTCTACGGCTTGTCTCGTCGAGGCGTCGGTGAGGCAATCGGCGGCGGAACGGCCCGCGCGTACTACATCGGTGTCGAGGGGGACGCCGGACGTCGACAGGCGCTGTGCGTCGCGCCCAAGGGCATGGAAGACGGTGCTTCTGCGTCGGTCCCCGACCGTGTGTTCGACCTTCGCCTCGACGCTCCGGTCGCGTTCCCGCTGTACGTCTACACGGGCGACCGGGCCGATGCTCCGGGTGTTGTCGTCGACCCCGACGCCGACCTCGATCCGCTTCCCGCCTTGGAAACCGTGCTGCGAGATCGCGGCCGTTCGGGCAGCGATGTTCCCGTGACGTTGTCGTCCTCGATGACCCCGACCGGAGCGCTCGAAATCTTCCTCGCGACGGTGGAGTTACCGCCACGCAAATGGAAGCTCGAGTTCGTGCTGGGTCGCGAGTCGTTGTCCGAGGCGAACGCGCGCGAGGCTCAGGCCAGTCTCGAGGCCGACCCCGTTCACGAAAACTTCGCGTCGGCTCAGGCCGCGTTTGCCAAGGCGATGGGTTCGGATGACCCCAAGCTCGCACGCGGGCTTCGGCGCGGGATTGAGAAGGCGATCGGTCCTCGTGGGCAATGGTCGGCGGCCACGTGTCGCGCGTTGTGGGCGGTGTGTCTCACCCACGAGCCTCGCCGTGCAGCCTCGGACCAACATGAACTCAGCTGGCTCGGCCTCGCGGGCTGGGCATTGCGGCCAGGCTATGGGGCCCCCGAAGACGACGCGCGTATCGATACGCTGTGGGGTCTTCGCGAGGCTGGATTGCGCCGCGCCAACAAGGCGAGCTGGCCCCAATGGTGGATCCTGTGGCGGCGCGTTGCTGCGGGCCTCGACGCCAAGCGGCAGTTGCAGGTGTTCGAGGAACTCGAGCCCTGGTTGTGGCGCGACGGCACGCCACCAGCTGGGACGCCGCACAAGCATGGTCCGGTCGAGATGATGCAGCTGGTCGCAGGCCTCGAACGGATCCCCCGCGAGGCCAAGGCGAGGTGCGGCGACCTCTTCTTGGAGCGCGCCAAAAAGATCTGTTCGTATTGGCCGCTCGCCCGCGTGGGAGCGCGTGTGCCCGTGCGGGCCGACCCCGAAGACGCGGTCGACAGTGCCGTGGCACAGCGGTGGGTCACGGCGCTCCTCGAGCTCGACTGGGATGCGGCCGAGGGTGCTGCCTTCGCGGCGGCCTCACTCGGCCGGCTGACCGGTGATGCGCGTCGCGATCTGTCTGCGCCGCTGAGAAAGACCATTGCCGAGCGATTGACGGCAGCCAAGTCCCCCGCAAGTTGGATCGACATGGTGCTTCGCGGGAGCGACATGGCGGCCTCGGACATGAAGCGGGTGTTCGGCGAGGGTCTCCCGGTGGGCCTGAAACTCTGAAACTCCACGGCGTGCACCCGGCGGACTTGGGGGGAGCGCGCCTTCCGCAGGGAGCCGTGGCGTGCCGTGGATGCTCCGAGCGCCTCGACGTGGCAGCCTCGTCGCAGAGGGCGCGAGTGCGGACGCATCGAGGCTTGGGTTTCCTGTGACGATTCACGCGCGACAGTTCACGACCTCTGCTCGAACTCAGCCGTGGTGGTACGCGGCTCTGAATACGATCTCGGCCATCCTGCCGGCGGGGAAGTTCGACGCATCGGCATGGGTGCGCGCGGCCGTCGACGCCGCGGGAGAGGAGCCCGAGGCGGACGTTCGAGACGCATTTGAGTCGCTCGTCCATTCGCTCGAGGCCGACAGTGGCCTGGGGGTGATTGGCAAGGTGGCGGCCCGCGAGGACTGTACCCGGAGGCTCCTCGAGCACCTCAAGGCGCGGCCGGTCGTGCGCGCGGCCCAGCTCGATGCCCCGGCGTCCATGCCGTCTCCGATCTACGTGTTGGGCTGGATGCGTTCGGGGACCACTGCACTGCATCAACTCCTCGCTGCAGACCCCGAGCACTGGTCCCCACGGCACTACGAGACGATGTTCCCGGTCTCCACACACGCCGGGGCGGAGGACCCTCGGTGGGAGCAGGTTGCTGCGGTGCTCGCGGAGCTGCGCCGCGTCTCTCCGAACTACCAGGCGATTCACCCGATGCGCCCGGACAACCCCGAGGAGTGCCTCAACCTGTTCGCCCACTCGTTTCGAACCCCGCAGTTCGCGGTGCAGTTTCGAGTGCCATCGTACTTGCGATGGTTGCAAGGGCAGGATCCAAACATCGCGTACGGGCGCTACGTGGAGGAGCTTGGGATCCTCCGACGCCGTCGTGGCGGGGGCTCACGAATGGTGCTCAAGGACCCGACACACATCGGGTACCTCCCCGCATTGCTCGAGCGTTTTCCGTCCGCCAAGTTCGTCTTCATCCATCGCGACCCGGTCGACGTCTTCAGTTCGATGAGCAGCATGTACGCCTACACCCGCGCGATCTTCAGCCGAGACATCGACCCAAAAACGATCGGCCCCGAGCTGTTCGACGACCCACTGTTGGACGCGCACGCCGCAGGGGTGGCGTGCTGCGACAGCCTCGGGGCGGGCAGGGTCGCTCATGTGCGCCACCAAGACTTCTGTGCCGACCCCGTCGCCTCGGCACGTGCCGTCTATGAGACGCTGGACATCGGGTGGAGTGCTCCGGGGGAGGCCGCGGTGCGGGAACACGCGGCCCGGCCACGACCGGACCACAAGCACGAGCACTCGCCCGAAGCGTTCGGTCTGCGGCCCGCCGCGATGCGTGAGCGACTCGCGGACTACTGCGAGCGCTTCGACCTTTAGAGCCTCCCCTTCGCGCTCGTCGGCCGCTGCGGAGCCGGCCGCGGTGGAGCCAGAGCTGGTCGGCTGTGTTCGTCCGTCCCTTCGAGCTTGTCGGCCGCCGTGGAGCGGGCTGAGTGGGGCAAGCGGCGGTCGGCCGCCCCGTGACCCTGTGAGGACGTGGGGCCGGAAAACCCTGCGCGTCCCAGGGAGCGGTGGGGTGGTCGCGACCCGGTCTCGGACTATGCGATCGTGGTTGGGTGAGCGAGGAGGGTCCACCGATCACGTCCGAGGTGGACGACGGTGGCTTCTCGGCGTTCTTGCATGCGGTCGCGGCCGCTCCTCCTCCCGAGCGGGGATTTGCCACCGGAGCTGAGGTCGGTCCTGGCTACCGTATCTCTCGGCGTCTGCCCCGGAATTCCGAGGACAGCAAGGTCTACCTCGCCGGTGGGGAGGATGGAGACGTTGCCCTTCTTCGCCGGATGGGCGTGCGCGATGTGGCGGCGTATCTTGAGCTGCTGGATCGCTGGTCCGAGGGGGAGGCTTCGGGGCGGGTTGCGCTGTTGTGGGCTGGTTCGAGCGGACACGAGGAGGTGGTCGTCGCGTGTGACCCCGTTCCGGCGGGGACGCTGCGGGCATGGCTGAAGGAGGGTCCCCATCCGTGGTCGGCCGTGTGCGCGAGACTGGGCCCGGTCGCGAGTGCGTTGGCTGCGGCCCATGACGTTGACGTGTACGGGTTCTCGTTCGACCCCGACAGCCTTTGGCTGAGCCTCGATGGCCGCGCCTTGCTGACGCTCCCGGAGCCTTCGGGCACTCCGGCACGGGACCGGGACAACCTTCGCGCTCTCGCTCGTGCGGCGCTGGGGGACAGCGGGTCGCTTCCCTCGACCATGCGTTCGGACCGGCCCGGAGATCCGAAGCCGACCCGGACGCTGGCGCGGGGCTTCGGCCTGGCCCGACGTCGAAGGCTGCGTTGGGCAGGCCTCGCGACGAGCGTTGCAGTCTCGGTGTTGTTCGCGGTGGCACTCCACGAACCCCGCTCCCGCACCTACGACGATGCACCGCTCCTGCAGGCGCCCAGGACCGCAGAGACGTGGACCGTGATCGCAAGCCGCATCGACGCCGGTGATGTCGACGCAGCCTCGCTCGTCGATGCGTTCGAACACGACGGCCATCGGGACCCCGTGGTGCGGGCCCGGGTCGCGCTTCTGCGCGTGCACCTGGCGGACGATGCCGCGGGACGGCATGCAGCGATCCAACGGGCCGTGGCGGCCGCCGAGCAAACGCAGGCTCCGGGGGTCCGGTTCTCGACCGCTTTGGTCCAAGCCGAGGAGGCGTTGGACCGAGGGGCACTGCTCGAGGCTCAGGCCCACCTGTCGCGGGCGCGCCGTTGGACCACGTGGGTTGGCGGTGCGTCGAGACGACCGCTCCGGCGGCTGTCGTGGACGGTCGACAACGCCGCCCGGGTGTCATCGGTCCGGGCGCCCGAGGTGATGCGGGCCTCCGAACGGCTCGTATCACCCAGCCTGGAGCGAGTGGCCCTGCGCATCCTGCTTGGCAACGTGTGGGCCGCCCAGGGCTTCCGTGCAATGGCGTTGACGCAACTCTCCGCGGTGACAGGCGTCCCCAGAGCTCAGCCGGCGTGGATCCAGTTCGAGCTCGCTGTGGCGAGTGCGCATCTGGCCATCCCGCTCGGCCGCCTGGATGACGCGTCCAGTGCGCTTGACCGGGCCGACGCGCACAGCACGACCGCGTCGGAACGGGCATCGTCGTGGCTTGCCCGTGCGTTCCTGGCTCGGTGCTCTGGAGACCGCGTCTCCGCAGAGTTCGCGATCGACGAGGCGGTCGGAGAGCTCGGGACGCTCGAAGGCCACGGTCTCCAGATCGATCTCCGGTTCGAGCGTGCCGCGTGGCTGCTGCATGGGGGTGCTCCTGCGGCGGCCCTTGATGAGCTCGATGCCGCGCTCACACTGCACGACGCGATACGCGGTCCTGGAGCGCGAAGCCGCGTGCCGTTGGAGCTTGCCTACCGCCGGGCGTTGGAAGGCGACACGAGGCTCATGAGCGAAGCGCCGCCATCTCGCGCCTGAGCCTCTCCTTGAGCCGCTCGAAGCGCTTGCGGAGGGCGGCAGCGGCCTTGGCTGGGTCATGTTCATGCCCGCCGTCGTCCAAGACCTCGACGATCTCGCGCCAGGCCATGCCGCGGTCAACCCGCAGGATGAGCAGCGTGCGATCGTCGGGGTCGAGTTCATCGCGGATCTGCTGCAGGGCGTCCTTGGAGTCGGTTCGCAGGTGCAAGGCGGTGGTGCTGCGGACGTCCGCAGCGATGCGCGATGCGTGGGTCTCGCGCAAGCCCTCGACCTTGCCGCGTGGGCCCGCGGCCGCACGAGCCTCCCCCCGCGCGAGGTTCCGGGCCACGGTGTACGTCCAGGTCCGTACGCTGCTCTCCCAGCGAAACGAGGGGAGATGTTTCCACAGCTGCTCGCACAGTCGTGAGAACAGCTCGTCGGGGTCGGTCGCGTGGACCATCGCGTGCAGGTACCCGAGCAGCTCAGGTCCATAGCCGCGAATCGCGAGGGTCGCCGCGGTCTCCATGTCCCCGGCGTCCCAGCTGCGCCGAATGCTCAGTTCGACACTCTCGGGCGTCGGCGCGGCGGCTTCATCGATGGGCACCACGAACACAGTGTCGCGAGACCGTGGGCAAATGAAAAGGGCCCCGGCGCCGTAGCGCCGAGACCCTTGGAGTGAGCCAGGTAGGGTTCGAACCTACGACCCGCTGATTAAAAGTCAGCTGCTCTGCCAGCTGAGCTACTAGCCCGAATCTAGTGACCCCACAGGGAATCGAACCCTGGTTTCGAGGATGAAAACCTCGCGTCCTAACCGCTGAACGATGGGGCCAAAGGATGCCTCCGAAGGGGCAGCCGTTGAAGTGGGGGAGCTTTTACGCGCCAGCTCCCCGGGATGCAAGCAGAAAAATGAGTCGAGGATGAAAAACCCGGCTGGACGACCCCAAGAGGACTCGAACCTCTGTTTCCGACTTGAATAAAGCCGGCGTCCTTGGCCGCTAGACGATGGGGTCAGGGGGAGCGCGAAGCCCGTATGGGTGTTTCGCGAGCGTGGTGTGTAGCCGAAACCGGCCGGATCAGCAAGATCTCCGGTCGGGCGTCGGCATGTTGTTGGGAGCCTCGAACGCGAAACGGGAGATCCTGTCGAAACAGAGATCTCCCGTGGATCGAGCGATCAGCCCGAAGAGCCGCGCGACGTGGAGGTCGCGCAGCTGTCAGCGTGCAACTCAGGCGTCCGGGGGCAGGACGATGAGGCTTGCCGCCGACTCTTGGAACGTCGGAGCCAAGGTGTCGAACTCAGCGGGGCGCGTGACGAACACGGTCACGAGGGTGTTGTCGTAGAGCTTCTTGACCGAGACGTAGAGCTTGGCAGGAGGCGCGCCTTCCCCCGCGGGGTACTCGACCGCCGTGTCGACCTGAGTCGCCGACTCGACGAAGTTCTTGCCCCGGGTGCCGTTGGCGTAGCCCGCCGCGACCAGGGCTCCGTCGATGGTCTCGACCATGTAGGTTGCCGCGTCTTTCTTCTTGTCGTTGGGAAAGACCAGCAGGTACATCTTGTCGACGGTCGCGTCGCAAGCGCTCACAAACCCGCCCGAAGCGTAGGTTTGGGCCATTGTGGGGTTCTCTTCGACCAGCTCGACATTCAGCGGCGGGCGGATGAGGACCTTGTCGCCGAACAGGGCGGTGGGGGTGTCGGCCACCTTGGCGTCGCAGGCAGCGGGAGCCGGCTCCGCACCGGTGTCGCCACCGGAATCGCCACCGTCGGACGCACCGCCCGAGTCGTCGCCCGAGCCATCGCTCGCGCCGTCGGTGGTGGCAGCGACAGCACCATCGCCTCCGGGAGGCTGAGCCGCCCCGTCAGGCCTGTTCTTGTCGCAGCCGCTGAGGGGCGCGAGAAGGCCAAGGCAGAGGACGATGCTGGTGAAGGATCCGTTGCGCATCACGGGCATGATTTCGCCGAAGCTATCCCACGACCGTCGTCGGCGCGCAAGCCTCCTGCAGCCACGTGCGCGCCCGTTTTCACCCCGAGGTCGACGATTCGGGGTGCCAGGTCACCGCTCCGTCCGGAAGGAAGTAGATCAGGAACATGCGGCCCCCATCCACCGTGGGGACGTGCCTGGACCCAGGAGGCATGAATACCCAGCCGGGGGCGTGTCCGTCGAAGCGCGCGGCGCCGTCTTGGTCGGTTGCGGCAAACCCGAGCGTGACCTCGCCGTTTGGGTGGGTGTGTTCCAGCGCGGCACCCTTGAGGGAGACGACGTCGATCGACAGCCCGTGCGTGGCCTCGGTGGCTTTGGCCAGCCGACAGAACCGGGCGTTTTCGTCACCTCGGTTGCAGATCGTTCCGTCGGCCACACCTGCATTCAGTGCTGCGCCAAGCTCCCGAACAGCCTCTCCGTCTTCGGGGAACGCCTCGCGTAGGGCTGCCAGGACACCCGAGGCCCGCTGTGGGTCGGTGGCGGCGGCTGGGTCGAGCTCCGCCACCTTGGCGAGCATCGGAGGGAGGAGTGCCATCACGCGTTCGGCAGACATGGGCGCGAGCGTAATGTCCCGCATCCGTAGGTTCCAGCAAAAGTGAGGCCGAATCCGCCGGGAGATGGGTCGTCGCCGCACGGGGCAGGGTCGCCGACTCACGGCCCGGTGTTCCACGACTGGGCATCGATGCGATGCGTCGTCGTGGAGGATGGGGCGCTCGCGTCCGCCCCGGGCGTCAGCAGAGAGCCGGTCCGCACCACCAGGCGAATCGGCGCTGCCTCGAGACCGTCGGCGAGCTCGCCGAGGCCTGGCTCTGAAGGGTCGTTCGAACGCTCGGCGAAACGTTGGGCCACGGCGTGGGCCCGCCCTGCGGGAACCAGGAGGTACGCGGACGCCCCGTATACGAGGAAGTCGTAGGGAAACTCCGGATCCCCATCCTCGGTCAAACCGGCGATCGCGACGGCCCCGTAGGGTGTTGCGCGCAGCGGGAGCTGCCAGCCCTGCTCAAGGTTGGTGCTCAGCGTTTCCAGCTCGCAACTCGGCGACCAGCCCCACGCGGACGTGCCGTCCGGCAGCGCGACATGGACGAGCTGTTGCGGTTCGAAGCCGGCTTGGCGAAGCGTGGTGCGCAGCAGCGGGACCTGCCAGGTCCACTGCCCCAGCGCGAACGAGACGCGGATCGGAAGTTGTCGCTGCGGCGTCCGCACTCCGTCCGAGAGGTTCTTGAGCGCCTCGGGCAGCGCGTCGCTGGACAGATCGATCAGCGTCACGGCTTCGGCCGCGGGCGGCACCCACGACAGCGTTTCGAAGGAGGGGGACGCCGGACAGGAGCGCAGCCCCTTGGTTGGCGCGGGCTCGGGTGTCGGTCGACTGGGAGGCGGATCAGTCCGGGGTCCTGGGCAGGCGCTGAGGCCGAGCGCGAGCAGGCACCCCAATCGACGCATCACTCGTCTCCGAGGGTGCGCACGTCGTCGCCGCTGGCCTGCAGCCGTCCCACGACGATCGGGCCTTCGACGCTGAAGGCGACCCGCTTGGCAAGCGCAGCGAGGGCGTCGGTCTCCAGAGATAGATCGCGCTCAGCGAGTGATGCGACCGCCTGGGTCGGGTTTTCGATCGGGGCGAGTTGGACCTCGACCTCCAAGCCCTTCTTCTGAAACGGCCGGGCCCGCACCGAGTACTGGGCGAGGTCTTGGTGGAGTTCGAGGTGGAGCAGGGGTCCAGCCGCGACGGCCTCGAGCACCGTAGAGGGGTCTTGTTTGAGGACGTCTTCGAGCTCTTGCTCCGCTCGGGAGGCTGGTAGGTCGCGTCCCGCGGTGAGCGGGCTGAGGCCGGAGCCGATCTCCTTGACGGGGACGAACGCCACGACACGATCGTTGAGGAAGGCGACCTTCCACGGAAACGGCCCTTGCGGCAGGAACACGCGGAACCCCTCGATCTCGTCGGCCCGCATGGAGGCGCGCTCGAGGTAACCCTCGACGTCGGCACGGGGCTTGTCGAGCGTGTGCAGGACGTAGGTCCCCGACGCGACGATCGAGGTCGATGCGAGCGCCTCCGGGCCAAACCACGTCTGCGGCTGTGGGTCTGCGGCGTCGCGGATCGCATCGAGCCCTTCGACCACCGCCGGCACGTCGCGGAGCATGCGGGCGAGCTTGGGCGGAACGGCGAACGCGGTCGCGAACGACTCCGGGTCGATGTCCACGTCCCGCTTGAGATAGACGATGGCGACCGCTTCGGGGTCGAGCCACTCCAGCAGGGGGTTGCCGCCCGTGGTTGGCGTGTCCGGCTCGGCCTTGGTGTCGGCTGCGGGCTCCGCGGGCGTCGAGCCGCTGGGCGTGCCGGGGTCAGGCTTGGACTTCGAGTCGTCGCACGCGACGGCGAGGGTCAGTCCGAGGAGGAGGGCTGGGAGACGGGCGTCCATACGCGTTCGAGGCGAGAGAAGCGGGTGGGCAGCGAGTGCGCGCGGGCGGGAGCGGGGGCGGCCTCCCCGGGAAGGCCTGCGTACTCGGGATCATGGGGCATGACGATCTGCACGGCGCCCTGGGCTGCGAAGACCTTCGGGAGAATGACGTCTTGCGGTGCCAGGGTACGCAAGCTGGTGGCGGCGTCCAGGCCCAAAGGGGCCAAACGGAGCAGAGTCGCCAGGGTCGGTGGGGGGAGATCCACCTCTTGGGCTTTCCAGCGCTCGAGGTGGGTGGCCGCCGTGGCCCACCGCCCCTCGTGGGTTTCGTGCCCATCGGCCTCTGCGTGTTCCCCCGCGCCACGGTCGATGCAGGCCCAGTAGAACCGCGTGAGGTAGCGCCGCCGGCTCTCGGCGGACGGTGTGAGCCAAGTGTCGAACCACAGGAGGTCCACATCCAAGGCGACGCCGATCTCCTCAGCGGTTTCCCGACGTGCCGCACGATCCCAGCTGTCGTCCTGCTGCGGGGATCCGTCCTCCGGATCGAGCCGTCCTCCGGGAAACACCAGCGTGGAGGGCATGAACGGGCTCTTGGCCGACCGCCGCACCATGAAGATCTCCGCATCGTCGCCGCGTGGGGTCGGGCGGGTGACGACGACGGTGGCGGCGTGCCGGGGCAGGGCGGGCTGATCGTCGGCCATGGCGGCTCCGCAGTACCACGTGCGGCCTGCGCATGGGTACGGTACGCTCGTGTGAGACCGAGAGCGGCGGCGAGATGGGGCGAATCGAGCCTCTGCCGCGCCCCAGACGGACGGTGTCCCCGCGATGGACAAGCACCCGCATATCGATCCCGAAGACGAAGAGGGGACCCTCGGATTTCGCGCCGCGGCGTTGGCCGGTGGTTCGCCGGAGCTGCATCGCGACGTGGTCGCAGCGCTTCCCGTGGCGACGGTCGTCCTCGATGCTGCGGGCTTGGTGGTGGAGGCAAACAAGGCCTTCGCGGATCTCCTGCACCTCACGGCCCCCGCGTGCTTGGGGGAGCCGTTCTTGTTGTGGCTCTCCCGCGCCAGCGAGCGTGAGGGGTTCGGTCGTGCATTCCGGGCGCTTCGTGAGCGCGACAGCGGTCGAGGTTTTGCGCTCGAGGTCGGGCTGTTGCCGCGACTTGGACCACGCGTGGACATCCTCGTGCGCAGCGCCAGCCTGCCGGCAGGGGCGGTCGTCGTGACCTGTCATCCCACCAGTCCCTCGCGCTTGGGTCCTGAAGCGGAGTTGGGCGTGGCGGTGACCCGCAGTCTCGACGCTCTCGATCAGGGCGTGTTGCTCGTCGACAATGATGGCCGGGTCGTCCACGCGAACCCTTCGGCGACCACGCTGCTCGGCGAAGGCATCGTCGGCCGGAGCGTCCTGGAACTCGCCAGTCGCGGGGATGTGCCGGCCTTGTCGCGGGCGCTGACGGTTGCGCGGACGGGGAGCTGGCAAGGCGAGATGACGTTGCGTCGCCGAGACGGGGAGACCGTCCCGACCGAGCTCTCGCTCGCCGCGGGGACCGGCCCGGCGGTGATGCTGATCCGCGATCTCAGCGAGCGACGGCGGCGAGCCTTCGAAGAGCGCCTCGTGGCACAGGTCGATCGTTGCCTCGTTCAGGCCGATGACCCCCTTCAATCGGTGTTGGCTGCATGTGCAGCCCTGGGAACCGCGCTGGAGTCCGATCGGGTCTGTGTGCTCGCCCGGACCGCGGACGGATGGCAGCGATGGGGGCTCGTCGGGGATCAGCCGCAACCCGCCGTGGAGCTCTCTGGAGACGAAGTTCCTCCGGACAGCTGGGCGCAAGGCCGGGATGTGGTGTTGGCTTCGAGCGAGGAGGGGAACGCCCTCGCCGCTGCGTTCGGAGCCCGAGCCCAGCTTTCGCACGTGGCCCGCGTCCCGCTGCGCGGACCCTCGGGCGTCGTGGGGCATCTGCTGCTCGGCCGCAAGGACGGGGCCGCTTGGGACGATCGTGATCGGGCCTTGCTCGGAACGGTGGCGGCTCAGATCGCACTTGGCCTCGCGTCGGGTTTGCTCACCCTCGAGACTCGCGAGCTCGCCGCCTACCAGTCGATGCTGCTCAACCAGACGACCGTGCTCTTGGGCTCGGTCGATGCCGCGGGGCGCGTGGTGACCTGGAACCGGGCCAGCGAAGCGCTGTTGGGGATTCCCAGCGGTGAGGCGGAAGGCCGGCGCTTCGGCGTTGAGGTTGGCGTCGCACAGGTCCCCGACCAGTGGGCCGACTTCTGGGACACCGTGCTCCGCGAAGGGGAGGTCGCCCGCGAGATCACGCTGCGGCATCGCGGCGGCGACGAGATTCCTCTGCACCTCGAAGGCCGTCGTCTCGACTCCGGGGGCGAGACGGCCGGAGCTGTGTTCGTCGGCCTCGACCTGCGCGACCGAAGAGCGCTCGAGACCCAGATCCTGCGCAGCCAAAAGCTCGCCGCGGTCGGGCTTCTGGCCGCTGGCATCGCCCACGAGATCAACAACCCTCTGTCAGGGGTCGTGGGCTACTCCAAGCTTCTGCTCGAGCAACGCACCCTTCCCGAGGGCGTCCGCCGAAAGGTCGAGAAGATCGCCCAAAGTGGGGAGCGTTGCCGGAAGATCGTCGAAGGCGTGCTGCTGTTCTCCCGCCAACGTGAGGGGGGCCAGCGCGCCCCGATCGACTTGGGGTCCCTCATCGACCGGGTGGTTGGCATTGGCGAGTATCAGTGGAAAATGCACAACGTGCGAGTCATGCGAGAGCGCAACGACGCCGCGGTGGTGCACGCCGATCCCGACCAGCTCGAGCAAGTCGCGCTCAACCTGCTCTCCAACGCCGTCGACGCCATGCCACGGGGGGGCACGGTCCGCATCAACCTCGCGCGCGAGGGGGACGAAGTACGGCTGAGTGTCGCGGACGAAGGGCACGGCATTCCGCCCGAGGTCCTCCCGCGCATCTTCGACCCCTTCTTCTCTACAAAAGAGATCGGCAAAGGCACCGGACTGGGCCTGGCGATCTCCTATGGCATCGTGCAAGACCACGGCGGCGACATCGTGGTCGAATCCGATGGAAGGGGCGCCCGGTTTACGGTCATCCTTCCTGCTCGCCCTGCTGTCGCATCCAGTCCCACCGACCTGCCGACCTAGGACTCCCAATGGCCCGCGGACGCCCACCTGTCAAAGACACCTACTCCACGCACGACGTCGCGAAGATCTGCTGCGTCACGCCCACGACCGTCATTCGTTGGATCGAAGACGGGCTCATCCCCGCGTTCAAGACGGTCGGCGGTCACCGCCGAGTCCGCCGCGAAGACCTCGAGCGGGTCTGCAGAGAGCGCAACATTCCGTTCAACGTGCCGACCGGTACGGAGGTCGGTCGCATCCTCGTCGTCGACGATGAGCCGGTCGTCCTCGACCTGGTGCGCGACGTCGTCAAGGAACTCAACCATCAGTTCGAGGCCGAGGTCGCCAAAGACGCCTTTGATGCCGGGCGACTCGTGGTGTCCTTCCGACCCCAGCTCATCTTCCTCGACTTGATGATGCCCGGCGTCGATGGGTTCGAGGTCTGTACTCGGCTCAAGAAGGACTCGGCGACCAAGGACACCGAGGTCATCGCGATCACCGGCTACTACACCGAGGCGAACACCGAGCGCATCCTTGCCGCCGGCGCTGCTGCTTGCTTGCGCAAGCCGCTCGATGTGCTCGAGGTTCGCCGCAAGGTCATCGAGGCGTTCCACCTCAAGGAGGACACCGTGGACGGGGAGGGTGGAGCTGCCACGCCTGCGGACGAGGTCTCACGGGTCTTGGTCATCACCCAAAACGCGGACTTCCGCGCTCGGGTGAAAGAGGAACTGGCGCAAGCTCAGCCACCGGTTGAGGTCATGACTGCGCAAACGGGTGCAGATGCGCTGCTGGTCGCCCAATCGGCGCCGCCGCGGTACGTCATCCTGAGCCTGACCGTTCCGGACGTTGCGACCTCCAAGGTCATCGAGACCTTGGCTGGGAAAGGCAAAGGCGGCGCGCAGCTCATCGCCGTGCACGATGCGCCGACCGACGACATTCGTGCCACCGCCCGCAAGGCTGGCGCCCGAATGTGCCTGCCGACCGCCGCGGTCACAGGAAGCGTTCGCGAGCTTCTCGGCGTGTGAGCGGGCGCTACGGCCGCGTCCGCCGGTCGGACGCGGTCAGTGGTAGCGTAGCCCGATGGATTGGAGAGTTGGATCATGGGGCGGTGTTCCCCGAGTTCTCGTGCTCGGCGCGGGACTCGTGGTCGCCGGGTGCAGTGAACCGCCGCGTGAAGAGGAGGCCGCGCAGCAGCCGACTGGGAATGACGCCGCCACGGGGACCCCGTCCTCGGCCAGTACCTCGACCCCTGATTCGACCTCGGGGCCAGGATCTGGCGGCGCCGACGACTCGACCGGCGAGGACGACGACATCAAGCTCGACGTCGGGCCCGTCGAGACCACCGGAGTCACCACCGCCGACCCCGACGGAGACATCGGCTGCAAGAAGGTCGACTTCTTGTTCGTCATCGACAACTCCGGGTCGATGGGAGACGAGCAGGACAACCTGATCGCCAGTTTCCCCGGGTTCATCGACACGATTCAGAACACGCTCGATGAAGCGCAGGACTACCACTTGATGGTCGTCGACACCGACGAGTGGGTCTACGCGGGCTGTGGCGGTCTGTGTGCCGCGGCGCCTGCGGAATGCTACGAGGCGGATGGGACCTGCAATCCGTTTGCCAGCATTCCGTGCGGAATCGGCTGCCTCCTCGTCAACGAGACCTGCGAAGGATACGACTGCAACGGCGGCACGACACCGCTGGTCTGTGAGGCTGTGCTTGGTGCTGGGGTTGTGCATCCGCGCGGCACACGAGCGTCGAACCAGGACTGCAACTTCGCCAACGGGCTGCGCTACATGGACAGCGCCGAGCCGGATCTCCCAGCGACGTTCGCCTGCGCGGCGAACGTGGGCGTAGGCTCGACACAGGGGACCGAGCGGCCGATGGAGTCGATGGTTCAAGCGGTCACCGCCGGTACGACCGCCGCGGCATGCAACGCGGGGTTCGTTCGCGACGACGCGATCCTCGTCGTCACGTTCGTCACCGACGAGGATGACAGCGGTGACTCCTCCGGGAACGTCGACCAGTGGCGACAGGCGCTGGTCACCGCCAAGGGAGGCGACGAATCTGCGGTCGTCGTCTTGGGACTGTACGGCGACAACGACCAGCCAGGCGCGATCTGTCCTCCCTTGGACCCCGACTCCAACGGCGGTGCGGAGCCCAGCGTCAACCTGCGCAACTTCGTCGAGTCGTGGGGGACGCGTGGGATCTCCGGCAGCGTATGTGCGGGCAGCTACAACGAGTTCTTCCAGTCGGCCGTCGACATCATCGACACGACCTGCGAAGACTTCGTGCCCCCGGAGGGCTAAGCGGGGGTCAGGAGTCCGCCGAAAGCGCGGTCGCGAGTTCCACCGCGCGACGTGTGGATGCAAAGCGTAACGATTGCAGGTTGTTACGCGATGCTGTTGCGAGTGTAGGGCATTGGGTTACAAGGGGGCATGGGATGGGGATCCAAGAAGCTTGTCATTGCACCGGTCATGGCTGCGGCCGCCATCGCGCTCATTCCGGAGTCCGCGACCGCCTATAAGCCCACGAGTCACATCGCCGTCGGCAACCTGATCGCTGACGAGATGATGCGGAACTGGAGGGCGGAGGGGTGTGACCCAGAGGAGCAAGAGTGGTGTGGTCAGCCCGCCATTCGCCTGCTCGGTCCCTCCACGGAGACCCGGTTCGTCGTGCTCACCGATGAGAACGCCCGGGCGATCATGGACAACCCCTTGGAATTCCGGGGAGGCATCGTAGGCCCGGACAATACGCCGGGCGTCGGACTGACCGAGCCATCGCACGGAGGGCACTTCTTCCCATTCTCGCAATGCCAAGCACTGCTCGACGAGGCGGCGGACGGACCGGAGCGGGCCTACGCGCTTGGCTGTTTCGTCCACGGCATCATGGACAACAACGTCCATCACGTCGTCAACTACTTCACGGGGGAGACGTTCACGATGTATCCCAAGGACGCGGTTGCGGATGGACAGCACGAGTTCAGCCTGCTCAACGTCGTGCGACACATGACGGTGGAGTCGAAGATCGACAAGGCATTTCGGGCCGCCCGTCCAGAGGAATTCACCGACGATCGCCTGCGACATGCGATCCCGCGGGACCTCGTCCGACGGGTCTACTTCGACCCTTCGACCGAAGGGCGGGGTCTGTTTCACTACTTGACCGGCCAACTCGTCGAGCGCAAGAACGATGCGCTACGAGCCGCACAGCTGGAGGGCTTCGACCCCAGTGGCGACTTGGAACTCTCCATTGAGGAGATCCGCGAGTCGGGGCGGACGATCGAGCTCGATGGTCGCGTGATGGACGCGTACATCGAGTTCCTATCTACCGGGGGAAACGTCCAGGTGCTCAACCCCGGAGCGGGCCTCGCAACGCACGACTACATCCTGTTGCTTCCCGAGATGATTGAGGACGTCAAGCGGTTGCTCGACATCGCGCAGGTGAACGGTGAAGCAAAGCTCGATGAAACGCTGACCCAGTGGCGAGATGAGGGAGAGTGCTCGATCAGCTGCCCGCTGCTCCGAACGCGCAAGGCGCTCTACGAGCATCTGTTTGCCGAGGAAGGCGGCAATGCCAGCCGGTTCCAGCAGGCGGTGGACCTCAAGAAGGCCGAACTCGACACCGTGGTCGACAGCTATCTTCAGACCACCGAAGCGCTGAGTAACCTGTTGGTCACCAAGGGACCCGAAGAACTCACCGCGCAGGACATCGAACGTGCCTTCGAACCGCTCGAGACGGCGATCGACTCGGTGACGGACTTCCCGTACGAGGTCCTCTTTCCGGAGTGGGCCGCTGACGTCATCGACTCCGTGGGCCCTCTTCGCGACTTCCTCGAAGGCACCGTTCGGCTCATCACCGACGAGTTCAAGGCGCAGATCGTCGCGCGGATGTCCGCGTTCACGGAGGAACTCAAGGACCAGCTGATCGCCCTGGCGCCCCAGGTCGACACCGGCCTCAACCGGAAGGCCCAAGAACTCAAGGACATCGCGGTCGCTCAGATCGACCAAGCCCGGCTCGACGCGCTCGGCCTCGAACTCGACGACGCAGACGCGGCTCTGGCGAAGTTCGATACGAGCGTGTTGTACATGAACACGTTCAACTCCATCGCGGGCGCGTTGGCGAACCAAGAAGTTGTCTTCTCCACGGCTCCCACCAGCTTCTTCGGTGGAGGCCCGGTCAGCTTCGATGCGAGCTTCCAGGTCGGCTACACCCAGCTCTCGACGTGCGACGATCTTGCAGAGGTGTTCTATCCCTGCGGAACTTCGGCCATCGAAGTGCTCCAGGGCAACTACGAGGCCTGCGAGAAGGTCGAAATCGTGACGCCCGAGATGGAGCCGCATGTCGAGTGCCACGACGGCGACGGGATTGACTGGGTCGACGACCCGAACCCGGCGCAGTGTGTCATTCGCGGTTTCGATGAGGTCCTCGCCCCTGAGGAAGGGCATCTGGGGAGCTACTCATTCTCCTTCCCGCCGGGGTTGGCCCATCGCGGGCCCGAGTGCTTCTCTCCGGTTGTCCCTGGCATCACGGCCGAGGACGGCTCGTTCGACGACATCGGTGGAGGAGAGTCGGACATGGCCTCCGACGGTGAGTCGGGCTGTGGTTGCACCTCTGGCGAGGGGTCCCCCGGTGCGGCGCTCCTGTTCTTCTTCGTCGCGGGCGCGCTTCGCCGGCGCCGTCGTTGAGGCCAAATCCGGCCCCGGAGCTAAAGCCCCCGCGGAGGACCTGTGCGGACCCGCGGGTTTCCGCGTCGGACCGCGCTCTGGGTTTGTCCCACGCCGGTTCAGCGTGATGGCGGGACGCCGCCGGCGGCCCCGTGCGGGGACAGCGCCTCCAGAGTCAACTCAACGCCGCACGCTGTCAGTGTGACCCTTGGGGTTGCGCTGTTGCAGCGTCTCACGCACTCGGCGTTGTGCTTGGAGGTCACGACGCCGACGACTTCGTGACTCCGGACGGATCGCAGCAACGTTCCGCGATCGAGCAGGACGCGGCGTGGCTCGGGGAGGGGTCGCCCGCCCGCGACTCCACCGCACACGCCAGGGGATCGAACTCCGGCCACGACCACCGGCAGGCCGGGGGCGACCGCTTTGGCGTCCACCCAACCCGCGACGGTCACAGAAGCGTCGACCTCGTGCCGAACGAACACGTAGCCGTCACGCACGGGCCCCACCGCTCGAGCCACGTTCCGCGGCTCGGGTGACGAACTCGCGAACACGGTTCCCCCTGGCGAGGTGCGAAAGTCGATGCTGCGAAGGAGCGTTGCGTTCACCTCCTGCTCGATGGTCGGGCCGTTCGCGTACTCGAAGGTGATGTCGAGTCGGTCCTGGGCCACCTGTCCCTCCGCGACGTAGGAGTCGCCCTGGACTTCGACCCGAGCCATGCCGCCCTCGGAGCTCAGAACCCTGATGCTCAGGCCCGGCACCAACGTGACGCCCGGGGTCATCTCCGCGTCGTCTTGGGCGGATGGGGAGGGTCGAAGGAGCGCGGGGGACGCAACGACCGTCTCGAGGCCGGCTTCGTCGAACGCCATCCCGACTCGATAGGGTCCCTCGTGTTCGCACAGGAGGCGCGGACGCCGGGCGGGGACATCGGTGTCGGGATTGAGCACCGCGTATGTCCGGGAGAGTGGCGACGGCCGGTGGGGTCGGGCGAAGACGTCGAGTCCGTGCGGCGTGTAGACATGTGTCGGGGCGGCGACCCGGGCGCGCAGCGGAAGGCGGCTGGGATCGAAGTCGAGGCGGGCGAATGCCGGGATGCCCCGGGCGTCCACTGCGAGAGCCTCTGCTCCGGTGTAGGGAGGGGAGGGTGGTGGAGCCGGGAGGTGCTCGACCTGTTCGAGGAACTCGTCGAACGAACGCTCCTCCGAGGTTTGAACGGTTGTCGGCAAAACGTGGGGGGAGGCAGTCCTGGCCGGCTCGGTGACCGGTCGCGACGCACAGCCGTACAGGAACGCGGCACATCCCAATGAGGTGGCGCGCATCGGAGCCCGCGCAGCTACCAGCCATCCGACGACGCAAAACAACACCCCTCAACCCCTAGCACCGCTGCCCTTCGCGGCGCACGGAAGCCCGACCCACGGAGCCGGGAGCTCACCCCAAGCGGGTCGCTGGCCGTCGCGCCACGTCGTCTGTCCGGCTCGGCGTTCTTCGGCCATCGCGCCCATGATGACGAAACACGGGATTCGATGGCGCCGGACAGAGGCATGGGCTGCCTCGGGTCGCGGAGCGCGATGTGTATGGACTTCTCGTGGGTGGGGAGCGGCCTTCGTTGCGGAAGCTCCGGGGTGGAGTCGACATGTCGAGCGGCGACGCCGAAGAACGGACCCCTGTGGCCAGTCTCATCCGCACTGCTCTCCGGTTGGCCCGTATCCTTGGGCAACCTCCGGACTCGGACAACGGTGGGCGGCGTCGGTGTGCAGGCTGTGCTGGGTGCTCCGGCGAGACCGGCTGGTCGCTATCCTCGGGGGCCCCGCGCCAGGTATCCTGAACCATGCGGTGGGGACTGTGTTTTGGCGTAGCGCTCGCCGTGAGCGCATGCGGTCAAGGCGAGATTCAATCCTCGGACACGGACACGGCGGGTTTGGGGGGGGCATCGACCGGGCCCGAGCCAGCCTCTGGGAACTCGACGTCGGGCCCGGTCGAGTCGTCGACGAGCGCCGGGTTCACCACCCCTGGGTCCTCCACGGCGCCCGGTTCTTCAACGACGGCGCCGGTGTTGGAGACGACCGGGGAACCATCGTGCGAGGCCCCGATGATGTTGTTTCGCGACGAGGACGAGGATGGGTTTGGTGATGACTCGGAGCCAATGCTCACGTGCACGAACCGAGACGGTTACACGGATCAACCGGGGGATTGCGATGACGACGATCCCGATGCCTACCCCGGCGCGCCCGAGCGGTGCGGCGGCACCGTGGATCTCGACTGCGACGACGTCCTCCCCGCCCTGTGTAGCTCCTGCGCAGACCTGCTCACCAGCGGTAACGGGCTGCGGGACGGCGTCTACACGATCGACATCGACACGGAGGACG
Organism: Nannocystales bacterium; assembly: GCA_050633305.1. Classification (GTDB taxonomy): domain Bacteria; phylum Myxococcota_A; class Polyangia; order Nannocystales; family Nannocystaceae; genus CAJXVA01. Next base: position 139,135 of record JBOEGF010000032.1, on the reverse strand, counting down.
GGCCCGAGTCTCCGCTTCAGGTGTACTGCGACCAGAGCACATCCGGTGGTGGCTGGACGCTGGTCCAGCGGACCGTCTGGGATCCCGCGCTGACCGACGCGTTGCAGACCACATACTTACAGTGGCGAACGCTGAGTATCGGAGAACCAGGCGCGGGCGCGTACCGGATGCGAGGGGACCTCTGGGACGACCTGCAGGACCTCTACGATCACCTGCTGCGTGTCGAGCTTCGCCGGTCGGATGACGGCACGTCGTGTATGCCGTTATTCTACTTCGGCAGCAACGGTGTTCTCGATGTGACCGACGCAGGAACCACGATCACGGGCATGGTCAGCGAGGTTTCGATCGTCAGCGCGACGGACTTCTCCGCGACCGACGTGGGTCCCTCGACCACGTGCGTGAACGACGGAGACTCCATCCCCTGGTTCTTCGGCTCGTGTTGCTCGACCTGCCCGCGGTACCAGGGCGGCTACTGGAACGAGCCGCACCCGATGGTCTCGTACGTGAACGCGACCGCGGATGGCTTCGGAAACCTCGAGCCCGACGTCTGCTCCGCTGCGGCGGAGCCGACCATCAACGGCAGTGCCTTTCGGGGCGCAAATGCGATCGAGTACTACGTCCGTTAGTTGGGGAGGGCGGCTCTCCGGGGCCCGAGGGAGGCGCTGAGCCTCGAGCAAGGTCACGGTGGCAGGGGGTTCCGGTTTCCGGTCTGCGCGATCGGTACGGGGTCGGCAGCAGGGTGCTACAACGAGCAGGTGGACTGGGACGACGTCCGGCACTTCTTGGCTTTGGCCCGCACAGGTTCTGTACGCGCCGCCGGGGCCAGGTTGGGCGTCAGCCATTCCACGGTCGCCAGGCGCGTCGAAGGGCTCGAATCCCGTCTGTCCACCCGCCTCTTCGATCGAAATCGCGATGGGTACCTACTGACCGAAGCGGGTCGGGAGATGCTCCCAGGCGCTGAGCGGGTCGAACAGGAGCTGGACCAGATCGAGCGAGGACTGGCCGGCGGAGATGCCCGAATGGACGGGACCGTGTCGCTCACATGCTGCGATGCCTTCGTGTCGAGCATCGTCATTCCTGCGGTCGCGGAGCTGTGCGAGGAGCATTCTGGTCTCGAGGTCGCCTTCTTCACGGACTCGCGGTCGTTCGACCTCTCCAAGCGTGAGGCCGACATCGCGCTTCGGATTCTGGCTCGTGGGGCGTCTCCCCCTGAGACGCTGATCGGCCGAGTCCTCGCGCCGATCACCGTCTGCAGCTACGTCGCGCTCGAACACGCCGAACGTCTCGACCCGGCCAACGCTGGCACGCGCTGGATCGCCTTCGACGACCGCAAGAGCAGCCAGATGATGGTGGACGGATCCAGCTACGCGACGCTGCCGGTGTGGGGGGCGTTCGGATCCATCGAGGCAATCGCACAAGCCGCCTATGCCGGGCTGGGCCTCATCATGCTGCCGACGTACGTGGGCGATACCGACCCTCGCTTGTGTCGACTGGCCAAGCCGGACCTGCGGCATGTTGCTGATCTTTGGCTGCTCTACCACCCTGACCTACGTCTCAACGCCCGCGTGCGGGCGACCCGAAGCTGCGTCGAGACGGCCATCACGTCACACGTAGGGCGGTTTCAGGGAACGTGTCCCGCGGATGCAACGCACGGTCCTGAACTCGCACCGGGCGCCGGAGGCGACGGCCCCTTACCTTGAGGCTGTTCGCCATGACCGCCACTGCAGACGCAAGATTCTGGAACGACCTCGCCGAAACCTATGCCGCCAAGCCGGTCGACAACCCCGAGGCCTTCGACCGAAAGACCGAGGTTACGCTTGGTTTGATCGAGCGCGGGCACACGGTTCTCGACATCGGCTGCGGCACTGGATCGTTCTGCCTTCGTCTGGCAGCGACCGGCGCACAGGTACACGGGCTCGATCTCTCCGACGAGATGATCCGTATTGCGCGGGCCAAAGCCGAGACGTCCGAGAACGTGCATTTCCACATCGGGCCCTTCGACGAGACGTTCGAGGCGTTCGGTCCCGGTGAACTCGATGGGCTTTTCGCGTACAGCCTGCTGCATCTCGTCCCGGACCGAACCGCCGCCCTGCAGCGGGCTTTCGATCTGTTGCGCCCGGGGGGCTACTTTGTCGCTTCTACGGTGTGCTTGGGCGAGTCGTGGGTTCCGTACTCACCATTGCTCCTCGCGATGCGGCTGGTCGGGAAAGCACCGTGGGTGGCGAGTCGGTTGTCCAAGGCGGCGCTCCACCAAGAGGTGAAGGACGTAGGATTCACCGACCTGCGAACCCCTGATGTTGGCGCTGCGCGGCAAACGGACTTCCTCGTCGCGCGTAAGCCTATGTAAGCGGCGGTACCAGGCATCGCCTGGTGGGGCCGGATGTCCCGGCCGAGGGGCTAGCTCGCGGCCACGACGGGGTCCGCCTCAAGCAGCGCAATCTCGAGAACCTCGTCGATCCGCTCGACGTAGCGAAGCTCGATGTCTCCGAGGACCGCGTCGGGGATCTCGGGCTCATCCTTGCGGTTCTGCGCGGGGAGGATCACGGTCTTCGCCCCGGCGCGGTGAGCCGCCAGGACCTTCTCCCGCACACCACCGATCGCGAGCACGCGCCCATGCAGGGTGATCTCGCCGGTCATCGCGACGTCGTGCCGAACCCGCCGCCCTGTGAGTCTGGAGACGAGGGCGGTGGTGACCGTGACGCCCGCGCTGGGGCCATCTTTGGGCACAGCGCCGGCGGGGAAGTGCACATGCAGGTCCAGCTTTCGGATCCCGGCGGGGTCGATGCCAAACGTGCGTGCACGACTTCGGATCAGACTGACCGCGGCTTGGCCGGACTCCTTCATCACCTCGCCCAAGCGTCCGGTGAGGCGCAGCCGCCCTTCACCGGGGGTGGTCGCCGCTTCGACGACGAGCAGTCGTCCGCCCGTGGAGGTCCAGCCGAGTCCCGTCACGACGCCGACGGCGGGGCCGCGTTCGAGGTGGTCTTCGGTGTACCGCGGTGGCCCCAACACACGCTCGACCTCTTCGGCGGTGATTCGCACCGGGGCGGCGCCTTCCTTGTCCTCGGCCTCGACCAGGCCCATGGCCACGTCGCGTAGCATGGCCTCGATCTGCCTTTGGAGGTTTCGAACCCCGGACTCGCGGGTGTAGCGGGTGGCGAGCAGGTCGAACGCAGCCTCTTCGAACTCCACGGCCGCCGGGCTCATACCGTGCTCGGCGAGGGCACGGGGCACCAGATACTCGCGCGCGATCGAGACCTTCTCGTGGAGCGTGTAGCCGGTGAGGTCGATGAACTCGAGCCGGTCCCGCAGTACGAGGGGGATCTTCGAGACGTCGTTCGCGGTGCAGATGAAGATCACCTTCGAGAGGTCGTACGGCGTGCCGAGGTAGTGGTCCTCGAACTCGTCGTTCTGCTCGGGGTCGAGTGCTTCGAGGAACGCCGATGCGGGGTCACCTCGGTTGGCGTCGCCGCCCAGCTTGTCGATCTCGTCGAGCAAGAACACCGGGTTGGTGGTGCCACCTTTCCGCATGAGCTGGATGAGGCGGCCGGGCAGGGCGCCCACGTAGGTGCGTCGGTGTCCACGAACCTCTGCATCGTCACGGACGCCGCCCAGCGACATCCGGACGAAGCTGCGGTCCAACGACTCTGCGATCGAGCGCGCGAGCGAGGTCTTGCCCACCCCCGGTGGGCCCGCGAGACACAGAAGCGGCCCGCGCTTGCCCGGGGCGAGTTTGCGAACACTGAGGTACTCGATGATGCGTTTCTTGACCTTGTCGAGGCCGAAATGCTCGCGCTCGAGTAGCTCTCGGGCGGCCTTGAGGTCCAGCTTGTCCTCGGTTGCGTCCTCTTCACCCCACGGCAGATCGGCCATCAACTCGACGTAAGTCCGGGCGATGTTGGCCTCTTGGCTCTGTGGGTTCATGCGCCGAAGGCGATCGAGCTCCCGCGCAACCTCGCCTTGCGCGTGTTCGGTCAGGGCCTTCTTCTCCAGCCGGTCAGCCAACGCGTCGAGCCAGGCCTCCTCGTCGTTACTGTCGCTCGAGAGCTGTGACTGGATCGCCCGAAGCTTGTGGCGGAGCAAGGCCTCCTGCTCGTGCTGGCTGAGGTGGTCTCGGACGTGCTTGTCGAGGTCGCGCTTGACGTTGAGGACGTTGATTCGCTGGCTCACCTGCTCGAGCATCTTGCGAAGACGTTCTGTGATCTGCAGCTCCATGAGCACTTCCACCGACTGCTCGGCTTCCAGGTCGACATGGGTCGCGGCGAGGTCGCAGATCGGACCGGGGCTACGCTCGGCCGTGAGCACCGCGAGGGTTTGTGCTCGGTTGCGGTTCTTCGCCGCCGCGGGCAGCGACTCGTCGTGCAAGCGGACGAGGTCCTGGAGGGCACCTGCGAGCGCGTAGGCGAGCGTCGGGTCGCCCATCGTCTCGTGTGCGAGCTGGTATTGGATGGTGCTGATGTCCGGACCGCGGTTGAGACCGAGCAACCGAACACGATGCAAGCCGCGGACGATCGCGGTCATGCGCCCGGGGACACCGTGGAGCGCTTGGGTGACCTCGGCGAGGAGACCGACCGGGTAGAGATCCTCGAGTTCGGGACGCTCGACCAGCGGGTCGCGCTGGGTGGCGACGATCACGAGCTTGGAAAACGGGTCGCCTTCTCGAAGGCTGCGCGCCTTTTCGATCGCGCCCACAGAGGTCGAACGGCCGAGCTCGATCGGTTGCGGCAGCCCTGGCAGCAGCGACATCGATCGCAGCGGGAGCAGCGGCAACTCTCCAGATGCGGGGCGGGACGGCGAGCGCGCGACCATGGCGGGACAGTAGCAGGCGCGGGCGCAGGGCGTCATTGGCGGTGCATCACCTACGCGAGCTGGTAAAAGGGGCGTCTGTGATCGCCTCGACCGATGCCGCTCGCACCTCGAAGGCCGCCGCAGTCGCGCTCGCGGCGGTTGGGGTGGTGCTGATGGGCCCGGCCCTCCCCGTATCGCAGGGCTGGGGCCTGCCCGTGGCTGCGGTCGCGATCCTCGGCTTGGTGTCGGTCTGGCGGGATGCGGGCGGGGCGTATCACTCGGTCCCGGCGCTGGGACGGGGTGCTCACTCCGCGACCTTGTTGGTATGGCTCTCGGCCGCCGCGCTCGCTGCCATCGCAGCCAGCGTCGCGGTGGGGGTGACGGTCGCGTTTCCCGGCTCGATTTGGGCCGTTCCGGTGATCCTGACCGGAGCGGCGATCGCCGGGTGGGTCGGACCTCGCGCGCGGCTTCCCGTCGCGATCGGCATGGCCCTGCTCGTCCCCGCGGCGGGGGTCCTCGGAGCGCGGCACGAAGCCGCCGGTTCCGACGCGTCGGGCTGGGCGCACAGCGGCCCGATCCACGGGATCCACCCTTTCCAAATGACGGCGATCCGCATCGATGGCTACGGGCCCTTCGACGTCCCGATCAACGACTACGTCGAGCCGGAGGCCGGTCGCGGCTACAACCCCGAGACGTTCGCCGATGCGCTCGAGCGAGCGCTGCACGACATCGCGGAGGTGCACTACGCAAAGGGGCCTGCCCGGGCCCAAGCCGCCTATGCGAACGCCACCGTCGAAGCGATCACGCTCCCGGCGGTGCAGGAGACGTTGGGCGTCTCGCCCGGGGCGGAGACTCAGCCCCGGATCATCGTGCGCTCCGGGGGGTGGGGGCAGCACTCCCGGGTCGAATTCCTCTGTCCGGGAAAACGGGATGAGCCCGGCGGCCCCGAGCCGGATAAGCTGCTCAGTCGGATGTGCCCGAACAAGTACGCGTCGGAGGCGAGCGCGGGGCTTGGGGTGACCGGACGCTGGCCTGGCTACACGGAGGGGCGAGGGCAGCCGCGGGTCGGCATCGCGCCGGCGAACGCGCAGACGCGGTCTGATGTGTCGGTGGTCCGCGCTGAGCGACGGACCGGGGCGCTGGTCTGGCTGGGGCTGGGCCTGCTGGTCCTGTTCGTCCCCAAGGGCCGGAGCCTGCTCGAACGCGGGGCGCCGCGTTTCACCGCGGCGGTCGCGGTCGCGGGGCTGACCGCCGCGGTCGTGCTGGCGTTCGAAACGACGCCGGGCGTTGGCGGAGCACGCATTTGGGAAACCGGTGGCGCGGGCCCGTGGAGCGCATGGTGGCCGGCCCTTCTTCTCCTCGCCGGCATGCCCGAGATCCGGGCTCGGGCGGCGGGCGCGGGGACCAGCTGGACGGTCGCTGTGCTTGTGGTCGCGACCGCTGCTGTGGCTGCAACGGTCGCGCACTCGGCATGGATCGTTCCTCAGATCGGTGCGGGCTCCGGTCAACCGCTCGAGCGCTGGATTCTGGGGGCCGCGGATGTCCTGTCGATGGCTCGCGGGCTCGACGTGTTCGAGGCCGAGCATGGCATCGCTTCGATGGTTGTGGCGGTGCTCGCTGGCGGGAGTCTCGCCATCGTCGCGCGGGCCGGGGTCTCGGTCGCCCAGCACTCGCCACCGCTGCGGTCCGCTCCGCAGCGGGTTCGTGTCCCCGTCGCGGTCGTCGCGATCGTCGCGGCCGCAGCTTCGTTCATCTGGAGCCGAAAAACGCTGGGTGGCGCGACGTTGTTGCCTGGCGCGATCGGGCTGACCGTCGTGTTGCATAGCGGGCTGGCCTGGGCGCGGAGCCGCAGTCCGCTTCGCGGGGTGTTGCTCGTCGGCTCGACGATCCTCTCGGCCTGGCTTTGGGTCGCCGCGGTGCAGAACGCGACGCATCCGAGCAACGGATATGTCCTCGTGGTCTCTGGTTTGGGCGTACTCGTCTCGCTGTCCGGTTTTCTGTTTCTGCTGCCACGGCCCAAGCCGTGATCGCTTGGAGCGATCTTCCGGTGTGAGGCCCCGCGCGTCGACATGTCGTGTGGTTGCTGCGGGTCGCGCCGCGTGCCGGTTCGTGTCGGTTGATCCGTAAGTCCAGCCGGAGTCCGACGTTGATGGCAGGTGCGATGGCCCTCGAAGCGGTGTGATTGGACCGCATCCATCTGTACAGTCGGTTGCGGGGGCCGTTCGTGGTGCTCCTCCCGCGCCGTTTCAACGTCGCCGCCGTGCGGTGCACGCTCGATTGATCTCCACCGTGAGCCAGTTCTACGCCCTGCCAACGCAGCGCTTGAGTGGGGTGGAGGGGGCCGCTATCATGCCGCGGCCCAAGAGACCGGAGCGGACCGCGCACCTGTTCTCGAAACCCCGTTTCCGTGATGTCCGCCAAGACTTCAGCCCCGTTCGCGTCCCGCATCCTCAGCATCGCCGTCACCGCGGCGGTTGGCGTGGCTGCGCTTCCCGTTGCTCCGGCTTCGGCCGCCGAAGCCCTCAACCTCGTCGTCGCGCCTGCCAAAGATGCGCCGAGTACCGACGGAAAGACCGTCGCGTTGATGCGGTTCACCGGTGACCCCAAGTCGACCGAGCTGCGTGTCGATACGCAGACCGCCCTGACCGAAGCCGGCTACACCGTCACGACCGTTGCGCTCGACGTCGCGGATGCGGCCAAGCGCATCAAGTGTAAGGACGATCCGACCAGCGACGGCTGCTTGGAAGCGCTCGGCAAGTGGCTCAACAACAGCCCGAAGACGGCGGCCGACTTCATCGTGTTCGGCAACGTCGACCCAGGCCCGCAGAAGCAGGCCGAGATCGTCGTCTACGCCGTCGCGGAGAACAAGCGCGTCAAGACGCTCCGCCCGATGTTGGGCGTCGGCGACCTGATCCTGCCTATCGTCCTGGGCGGCGCGATGGGACGCACCCTCGATGAACACCGCGAGCCTCCGGCGGCCGCGACCGAGGAAGAACTCAACATCATCGCCACGCTCGACGAGCCGGAGAAGACCCCGGAGGAGATCGCCGCTGAGGAGAAGGCACTCGCGGACGCCGAGGCTGCTGCCGAGGATGAGGCCGCGGGTGCTGCCGCCGCCGTCGCCGACGCTGAGGTCGACCTCAAGGCCGACTTCAAGGACTTCTGCCGCGAGGGCAAGCGCAAGAAGCGGGAGAGCCGGGACGACCCCAAAGATCTCCGACCCAAGTGCCAGCGTGGCGCGTTCTGGGGCTACTGGCAGCCTCGTGCCTGGGTCGCGCTCACCCTGACCGGCGGTGCTGCCATCGGAACGATCGCGTTCTACAGCGCCGCGCTTGCCGCTCGTGGTCCGTACAAGGATGCCGTCAAGAGCGTTGACGACTACACCGACGGACTCGGCGGTGACCCTTCGCTTGACCCCCGGTTAGAGAACGACGGCCGGTACGTCGCGCTTGCGACCGAGGTCAGCTCGACCGGCAGTACCATGCGCCGTCGCGCCGTCTTCGGAGATGCATTCCTCGGGGGGACCGTGGTGCTCGGGGCCGTGCTCGGGATCATCATCTGGCAGGACCGTCGGGACGCGAAGAACTTCATCCAACAAGAGAAGTCGCTTCGCGCGGTGTCGGACGTCCGGGTCTCGCCGATCCTCACACGCGACACTCAGGGGGTCGGCGCGAGCTTCCGCTTCTAGCTCGCGGACCCCATCGCTGATCGCGTCTCCTGTGGCCTGTGCCCGGGAGGCGCTTCTTCGTGGTTCTGTCCTTTAGGGGCATGTGCCCCGCGCCCGAGCGTTCGTTCGGCGGAGACACCAGCGCCGTCGGAGTCCGACGCGGAGACACTCTCGGTTTGCGCCCGCTCGGGGACATCCGGAGCCCCGTGCAGCGTCGAGCTCGAGCGCCGGCCCGGGCCCCCGACGACCAAGTCGGCCCGACGGACGAAAATGAGAAACGCCGTTCTTCGACCGCGCTTGTACCCGTCCTCGAACCGGCACTCGGGCCGGTGAGTGTCCATTTGGGGACACCACTTTCAGCCCCGTGACCGTTTGCCGGTATGCTCCGCAGTCCGTGGTGGTAGACGAGTTGCTCGCAGGGGATGGGCCCTGGGTCGATGTGGTGGAAGAGTCCGAAGGCTTCGCGGTCGGCGTGCTTGGTCAGGTCGCACTGCTTCGGACTCGCAAGCCGATGGAAGCCGCGTCGCTCGACGCCTTGTTCCGCGCGACGACCTCGCTCCTGCGAGAGTATGGGCCTCGGGTGCTCTACGTGATCATTCCGGGGGCCAAGAACCCCTCGGTTGACCCCGACGTGCAGCGACGTGTCGCCGAGCTGTGGCCGAAGGTGCAGGCACAATCCTCGGCCGGTGTCATGTGGGTCCGCAACCGTGGCTTCACCGGTGCGCTCAACCGCAAGCAGCTCTCGGAGTTGATGATGCACCTACGGGATCGCTCTGTGCTTGGGGTGACGGCGAGTGCCCGGGAAACGGTCGAGTTCTTCGTCAACCACACTGCCGAACTCGAGGTCGATGCCGACGCGTGGACTCGGGCCTTCGACCAGTTCGCCGGGTCCTACGACTGAGTACGACTTCAGGTCCTCAGCAGATCCCACGTCGGGCCGGGGTTCATCCCGGGTTGATGCTTGTGGCTGTCCTGGTACCGTGAACTCGTGGCGACAACCCTGCATGCGTTCTTCGAGCGCTACTCCAAGGCTTTCGCCGCGTACGATGTGGACGCGGTGGTCAAGCTCGTCCACCGTCCGTGCTTGGTGGCCTCCGGCCCCGAGGTCATCGCGCTGCAGTCCGAGGCCGAACTTCGGTCTCGTTTCGAGCGACAGTTCGCCCGCCATCGTGAATTGAAGGTCGGCGAGGCGAGTTTCGATGTCCTCGCGACCCGCCGGCTCGCTCCTCGGATCACGCGCGCGGATGTCCAGTGGACGTTCTCGACCGAAGACGGCCAAGAACTCCCGTCGTTCGGCCTCAGCTACACGTTGATCGACCCCGAGGCAGGGTGGGCGATCGCGACGGTCTTCCCCTTGGAGTTGTGACCTCCCCGTTGCGCCTTGGCCGCCTGCGCTGCGGTGCGCGTGCTGACGATCTAGAGTCTGTGGCGTACGAGTTCAGCTCCGAGTCGGGGTTGTGAGATACGCTCAAGGGGTCCGCGATGACGCTTGTCCTGTTCATCCTTTCCGCGCTCGCCTATGGCGCGGCGACGTTCGCCTACGGGGCGGAACGCAGCGAAGACCGCAGCCGTGATGCGGGCCCGCACCGCTGGGGTCGTCTCGCCCTCGCGGTCGCCGGCGCTCTGCACGTGGGGGCGATCGGGGCTCAGTGTGTCGAGGGCGACCACCCGTTCAAGAACATCTTTCTCGCGACCAGCTTCGGCACAATGATCGCCGTCGGCTGCTACTTGCCGCTGTCACGACGCGGCCGATTGGTCCCGCTTGGTGCGGTGCTTGCTCCGCTCGGGCTCATCGGTCTGGTCCTGGGGGTGGTGTTCAGCGGACTTGGCGAGGGCGCGGTGCCTGGCGCGAAGGGGTTGGCGTCCGCGCACGTTGGGCTGGCCTCGCTGGGCCTTGCTGGCTTCGCCCTCGCCGCCGGCGTTGCATCGCTGTACCTGCTCGCTGAACGCCGGCTTCGCAACAAAGTGTTCCGGCCCGGACGCGGCGGCATGTCCCTCACCGGCCTCGATCGGCTGCATCATCGCCTGGTGCTGGTGGTCACCCCGATCTTCACGCTCGCGATCGTGACCGGCGTGTTGTGGATCCTGGAGCTGGGAGGACCCGACTCGCTCGAGGGACGCGCGTTTGAACTGGCGGCCGCGGGCGTTGCCTGGGTCGCGTCGGTCGGTCTGCTCATCGCACGAGCAGCTCGGGGTACCCGGGGCAGACGAGCTGCGATGCTCACGCTCATCGCGTTCTCTGCAATCCTTGGCATCGTCATCTGGTACGGAGTGAACGCATCGTGACCGATCTCGTCGCGTTGGGGATCAACCACAACGGTGCCGCGGTCGAGCTGCGGGAGCGGCTGGCCGTGTCCGAAGAAGAGCGTGCCTCGTTGCTCGACGCACTGGAGCACGACGCCAACCTCCGCGAGGCGATGGTCGTCTCCACCTGCAACCGGGTTGAGATCTACGGGGTCTCGGACGACGCGAAGAGCAGCGGCACGGCGGCTTTGGATGTTCTCGCGCGGTGCAAGAACGTCCCGATCGGGGAGCTGCGGACCGCCGCGTTCGTCCGTGAGTCCTTCGATGCGGCACGCCACATCTTCCGTGTTGCCTCGAGTCTGGAGTCGATCGTCATCGGGGAGCCGCAGATCCTCGGCCAGGTCAAGGCGGGCTACCAACACGCCAAGGACCATGGGCGCGTGGGGCCGGTGCTCGACCGCTGTCTTTCGCTCGCATTCAAGGGCGCCAAGCGGGTCCGCACCGAGACCGAGATCGCCCGCGGTGGCGCAAGCGTGCCTTCGGTTGCGGTGGACCTGGCGACCAGCATCTTCGGTGACCTGACCGACTCGGCCGTTCTGGTGGTCGGCGCAGGCGAGATGGCTCAGGCCGCGGCCGTCCACCTACGTGCTGCCGGGGTGCCGGAGATCGTCGTGGTGAACCGCTCGGTCGAACGGGGCGAGGCCCTCGCGCGCGCCGTCGAGGGCCGATTCGAGCCCTGGGATCGACTGGAGGCGGAGCTGGTACGGGCCGACGTCGTGATCAGCAGCACCGGATCCAAGCTCCCGATCATCGACAAGTCCACGCTCAAGCCGGTGATGAAGAAGCGGCGTCAACGTCCGCTGTTCCTGGTCGACATTGCGGTTCCCCGTGATGTCGCGTCCGACGTCTCCCGTGCAAACCACGTCTTCCTTTACAACGTCGACGACTTGCAGAGCATCGTTCACGACAACCTGCGGTCCCGACAGGGAGAGGCGCGCCGGGCCGAGGCGCTCGTCGACGAGGAGGTCGATGGGTTCGTCCAGTGGATGCGCTCTCGCGCGGTCGGCCCGCTGATCGGCGCTCTGCAAGGACGCGCCCGCGGCATTGTGGATGCAGAGGTCGCGCGTGCGCTGACCAAGCTTCCCGATCTCGATCCCGCACAGCGGAAGGTCCTCCAAAAGCTGGCCCAGTCCGTCGCTCAGAAGTTGCTGCACTCGCCGATGTCGGCGGTCCGGCAAGGTGCGAACGGCCCCGTGAAGGGGCTGGACGGCGCTCAGCTGGCCGAGTCGCTCTCTGTGCTGTTTGCGCTCGACGAGCCCGATCCGCGGGCCCGCGGCCAATCTTCGAAGGCTGAAGGCGATGCTCCGGCCGCCAAGCCCCGACCCGAACCGTCATGAACCGCGACGAACTTCTCGCTTCACCCGTTCAAATTGGCACCCGTGGATCCGCACTCGCCCTGTGGCAGAGCAACCACGTTCGCGACCAGCTGCGCGCGCACTGGGGCGAAGGACTTCAGATCGATCTGAATGTCATCAGCACCAAGGGGGACCAGGTTCAAGACCGTCCGCTTCACGAGATCGGCGGGAAGGGTTTGTTCGTGAAGAGCATCGAGGCCAAGCTCCTCGACGGCAGCGTCGACCTGGCGGTGCACAGCATGAAAGACATGCCCGCGCTGGGACCCGCTGGCCTCGAGATCGCCTGCACCCCCAAGCGGGAGGACCCCCGCGATGCGCTCGTCGGTCGTGTGGGCGAATCCGTTTCGTTGGCGGACCTGCCTGCCGGGGCTCGCGTGGGCACCGGGTCGTTGCGCCGTGGCGCTATCGTCCGCCGCATCAACCCGAACGTTGAAGTCGTCCCAATCCGTGGAAACGTCCCGACCCGGGTTGGGCTGGTCGACAACGGGGAGGTCGATGTGGTCATCCTCGCGGCGGCCGGTCTTCGACGACTCGGGATGGGCGACCGCATCAGCGAGGTGCTGAGCGAAGAGGCGTTCTTGCCCGCGCCCGCGCAGGGGATCCTTGCGCTGCAGTGCCGGTCCGAAGACGCGCGCGTCCGCGAATTGCTCACTGCGCTCGTCGACCCCGACACGACCGTGAGAGCGGCTGCAGAACGCGGGTTCCTCGTGCGGCTCGAGGCGAGCTGCACGGTCCCGCTGGCGTGCTACGCGACGCTCTCCGCAGACACGGTGAGCGTCCGTGGCATGGTCGTCGACCCCACCGGAGAGCCCTGCTACGAGGCCTCGCGGACAGGTCCACGCGCCGAGGCCGAGGCTCTGGGAACCGCGATCGCCGAAGACCTCCTCGCGCAGGGGGCCGGAGCGATCGTCGAGCGACACTGACCGACACTGAGCGACAGCGCGGATCCATGCGGACCCCTGCCCGACGCTCGGGGGTCCACCGGGTTTCAAGCGCGCCTCGGTCGCCGCGAGCGGTCGGCGGCCGTGGTGATAGGGTTGAGCGAATGGCAAGGGGAGGGCTCGTACGGGCGTTCATGCTCGTGTCGCTGTCGGGTTGCATCGCTCCGGCCGCGACGATCGGCGCGGTAGACCAGGACGGCTCCGGGGGGGGCTCGGCGGGCGTGAGCACCGGAAGCACCGGAAGCACCGGAAGCGCGGAAGCCTCCGGAGATTCGACGAGCACCACGAGCCCGGCCGGGTGCGAACCCGCGTGTGTCGCCTTCCATGACTGCCAGCAGGCGCGCTGTCGTGACGGCGAGTGTGTCGTTTCGTTTCTCGACGCGCTGTGCGAGCCGGGAAAAGTGTGCGGGCCGTTGGGGTGCGAGGCCTCCCCCCTTGCATGCGATGATCCTTCGATCCTCGTTTGTGAGGGCTTCGAAGAGGAGGGGTTCTCTGCCTCGTGGAGCGGTGGGTCCATCATGCGGTCGAAAGATCCGCTCAACTCTGGACTCGGTGCGGGGTGGGTCACGGTCGGCCCCGATGAGCGCGAGCAACTCCAGCTCAACTTGGATCCCCCGATGGACGAGGGGCTGCTGGCGATCCGTGCATTCGTCTGGTTGCCTGCCGCCGACACCGTCGAGACGTGGGCGATTCTGTTCGAAATCTTCGGGTCGACCGATGCGGGGACAGAGCGGTTCTCGCTCGACCTCCGGCCGCAGGCCGGCTTGATGTTCGTCAATCTCCTGAGCCCCGAGGCGAACGTGATCGGCAACGACCTGCTGACCCCGGGCGCATGGTCTTGTGTAGAACTTCGAGTTCAGATCTCGCAGGGGCAGGGCGAGGTGGAGGTGCGTGTCGATGATGTCCCGGTGCTTGGGAATGGTCCCGGGATCGACACTGTGCCCGTCGAGGGCGTCGCCAACATCGAGATCGGCGGCATCGGATCCCCGTCGCATTCCGGGGTCACGGCCTACGGGATCGACGACATCGTCGTCGCGACGGCTCCGATCGGCTGCGATATCGACCCCTGAACCCCACACGGCCGGAGCTCAGGACCGAGGTGCGGAGATGTGTGCTGCCACGGCCTCGAAAGAGTGTCCGGTGATGCCGGTTACCGGGTCGGCACTGGTGTGATTCGGGGGATGAAACGGACCGCCGGCCACCACCCACCACCATGCGAGGGGTACGGAGCGCGGCCGCGACTTGGGTAGTGAGCGGTCTCGCACTTTGGGTCGGTGGCTGCTACGAGGGCGTGGCGCTGGAATCGGGGACTGAGGGTGGCGCCGAAACGGACGGGCCCATGGGACCCACCGAGAGCGGTTCCGGTGAAGGAACAGGAAACCCGGACCAACCGCCCTCGCTCACCTGCGAAAGCGTGGGGGCGCAGCCCCTGCGGCGACTGTCCGGGGCTCAGTACTGGGAGGTCGTCGAGGGTCTTCTACCCGGGCCGTTGGCGGCCGCGGCGCGGGAGATCGATGCCTTCCCCGAGACGCGCATCGACGACAACTTCACGACGTTCGCCAGCGCGAACACGGTCTCGACCGCGGAGTCGATTCAGATCGAGGACAACGCGGAGGCGATCGCGACCCTCTTCCGAGAGGACCTGAGCACGCTCGCTCCGATGCTCATCCCGTGTGTCTCCGAGGGCCTCTCGGCTGAGGTGGTCGACGGATGCATGCCGTCGTTCGTCGAAGACTTTGCGACGCGGGCGTTCCGGCGGCCGCCGACCGACGCCGAGCGAGCCCTGGTGTTGGACCTCTACGCGGGGGTCCGGGACGAGGATGGAGTGGAAGAGGCGCTCGCCGCGGTCTTGCAGTATTTTCTCCAGGCTCCGGCGCTGCTGTACGTGACCGAGCCGGGCCTTCCCACCGACGACCCCATGGTGGTCGCCCTGTCCGGGCACGAGGTCGCGACACGTCTCTCGCTGCTGTTCACCGGTGGACTCCCCGACGACGAGTTGGTTGCCGCGGCTGCCGACGGTCGGTTGTTGACCCGCGAGGGGGTGGAAGAGCAGGCGCGAAGGCTCTCCGCATCCTCCGAGGTCTCGAACGCGATGACGACGTTCCACCACGAGTGGCTTCGCGGCTTCTCGCTCGATGGAGCGGAGCGCAACCACGCGTTGTGGGACGAGGAGGCTCGCGCGGCGATGTCCGAGGAACTGCGTGCGTTCGGCCAATGGTTCATCGATGAGACCGACGGTTCGTTTCGAACGCTGCTGACGACCGAGGCGTTCCCCAGCGATGGCCGTCTCAACGCGATCTACAACGCGGGGGACCCGGGGACCTCTCCGCGACGTGGGTTGCTGACCACAGCGGCGGCCATGGCATCGGCTGCACACAGCGACTCCACGTCGCTGGTCGAGCGGGGCGCGTTCGTCCGCCAGCACGTGCTGTGTCTCGAGGTCCCCGCATTTCCAGGGGATGTCGACATCGAAGGGACGCTGGGCGAGTACGGCGACCTGCCGACCGCACGCCAGCGACTCGAGCCGCTGATGATCGAGCCTTCCTGCGCTGGGTGCCACATTGGTCTCAACCCGTTCGGGTTTCCGTTCGAGGCGTACGACTGGGTCGGCGCTCATCGGACCCAAGAGAACGGCGCGGACATCGACACGGCGGTCGACATCGACATCGCCGTGTTTGCCGGGTCGTTCACCAACGCGTCCGAGCTCGTAGTGGCGCTCGCAGAGTCCGAGCTGGCGCAGGACTGCTACGCGACGCACTGGTACCGCTACGCGATGGGGCGGCGGGAGACCGAGCTCGATTCCTGTTCGTTGGACGAGATTCGGACCGCGTTTTCAGCGAGTGAGGGCGACGTTCGTGAACTCCTCATCGCGATCGCAGTGTCGGACGGGTTCCGGTTCCGTAACACCGGTGATGGAGGTGGGGAATGAGACGACGAAGATTCCTGCAAGGTGCGTGTGGCCTGACGGTGGGCCTGCCGATGTTGTCCAGGTTCGCCGCTGATGAGGCGCGGGCGGCCGGCGACCCCAACGGGCCTCGCCGAGTCATCTCGATGGCCTACCCGATGGGGACCCACGTCCCGTTCTTCCGGCCCACAGCGACCGGGTCGAGTTTTGACTTTGGCCCGATCACGGCGTCGATGGAGCCGTTCAAGGACCGCACGCTTGTGGTGAGCAGTTGTCCCAACGCGGTGCTGAACGTCGGCGGGTCGGGATACGTCTACGGCCACCCGGGAAAGAAAGAGTCGGTCTTCACCGGAACGCTGATGCGGCACGCGTTCGGGGCCAGCGGCGAGAACCACATCGACAACGTCGTGGAGCAGTCGCCCGATGGCAACCAGCGCACCGCCAACGGTCCGTCCGTGGACCATGTGATCGGCGAGTTCCTCAGCGATGGCTCGCACCTGCGCCCCTCGGTGGATCTCGGCGTTGCGGGTCGCCAGCTGGCCGACAATGTCGACAGCGAGTTCTTCTACGAGGCGCCGGAGAACCCAGTCACCCTGCAAGCGAACCCCGGTTTGGCGTTCGCAAGCCTCTTCTCAGGCGTCATGCCCGATGGGGAGGTCGACGAGTCTCTGCTGACGTTGCAGCGGCGCCGAAAGAGCGTGTTGGACGCGGTCCGGGACAGCTTCGTCGACTTGCGGCAGGGGCTCTCGTCAGCGGACCGCGCCGTCCTCGATGACCACGCGGACAAGATCCGCGACATCGAGCTCGACATGCCGCCGCCGCTGGCGTGCACGATCCCGGACGCCCCTTCCGAAGACCCCGAGGCGTACGCGGACTGGTCGATGGGGGACTACGCTGACATCCAGATTCGGCTGATGGCCCACGCGATGGCTTGTCGCGTGGCTCCGGTGGGTCGTTTGGAATTCTTCCAGCAGCAGAACCCGTTCTTCGGGATCCCGTTGGTCGACGACGCCGTGGCCACCGTGCAGGACTGGCACCACCCCGTGGTGCACGCCTCGGACGGTTGGGAGAAGGACGGTGAGGTCCGCGTCACAGGTCTGCGGTTCTTCGTCGAGAAGTTCGCTCAGCTGTGCGCCGAGCTCGACGCGATCGTGGAGGGACCCGATGGACAGACCGCGCTCGACAACAGCCTGTGTGTGCTCGGCTCCGACCTCGGGGAAGGGGACGGCCACGGAGCATCGGACCTGTGTTTCTTGATCGCTGGCGGAAGCGGGCCTGGGCGGCGTCAGTACCACTTCGATGGTTCGGGAGAGAACGTCAACCGCGTGCTCAACTCGCTGCTGCAGATGGCCTGCGTCACCGACGCTGGCGGTGCACCGGTCGACGAATTTGGACTGGGGGGCTTCGCCCCAGGCGCTATCCCCGAGTTGTTGACGACGTGAGCGCACTGCTCATACGCGATACCCTTGGCGTGGGGAGGGTGCAGCGGCGCACGGAGCTTGGATGGCTGGTTGGATGTTGATGCAGGCCGTGGCGGGAGACGCCGACGCGGTGCGGTGGGACGTGCCCACCGCGTGCCCTTCGGAGGCGGCCCTTCAAGGCGAGGTCCGCCGTCTGCTCGGCGGCGCCGATCCTGACTGGTCGGTGGTCCGTGTCGAGGGCCGCATTGAGAAAACCGCCGAGGGCTACGGACTGACCTTGGTGGTCGAGACGGCCGACGGTTCAACGCAGCGACGTCTGTCGGCCCCCAGTTGTGATCCGCTTGTCGACTCCGCTGCGCTTTACGTCGCGATGGCGGTCGACCCCGCGGCGATGGTCGGCGGCGCGCCCGAACCGCAACCCGAACCTGAGTTCGAGGCTGAAGCCGCGGTCGAAGCTGAGCCGGCGCCCGCGGTCGAGAGGACGGTGGAACGTAGCCAGCCTCGACGCGCGTTCGATTTACGGGCGAGTGGCGGGGCTGTGGTGGCCACGTATCCGCAACCTGGAGGTGCCGCCGGCCTCGCGGGTTCCTTCTCGGTCGGGAGCGTGCGGCTGGAGCTGGGCGGGACGTTCTCCGGGTGGGCGCCGATCTCACTGGGAGATGGTGATGTCGCCGCATCTCTGCTTTCGGTCGGTGCGGAGGCCAGAGCATGCCCCTCGTTCCGACGCGCGTCGGTCGACCTCTTTGGCTGCGGTGGTGTGGGGGTCGGGGTTGTACGAGCGCAGGGCGTGGCCGTCGACCGAACCCAGGCTGCGCGTCGCCTGGCTGTGGATGCCGTCGTGTCGACGGGCCTGGGGTGGTGGGCAACGGAGCGGTTCGGGTTGTGGCTCGAGCCGGCGATGCTCGTGGGGCTGTATCGTCCTCGATTTGTGGTGGAGGGCGCCGACGGGGCGGTCACACAGGGCCCCGTGGCCGCTCGGGTCACCGTCGGGATTCAAGTTCGGCTCTGGGAGGCGAGCGGTGGGTGACGCGCCGACGCTGCGTAGCGTCTATGAGGCGCACTGGCGCTTCGTTTGGCGGTCGGTCCGCAAGATGGGGATCCCCGACCCTCGGATCGAAGACGTCGTGCAGGACGTCTTCATCGTCGTCGGCCGGCAGCTCGCCGCGTTTGAGGGGCGTTCCTCGATTCGCACGTGGTTGTACGGCATCGCGTTTCGAGTGGCGCAAGAGGACCACCGGCGCCGGGTGAAGGAAGCCCGCACCGCGCAAACACCCGCGGAGAGTCCTGCGGGGCCGGACGCGTACGCCGAGCGGGTCCAAGCTGCGCGCTTGCTGGGGGAACTCCTCGCCGAGCTGCCCGAAGAGCAACGTGTCGTTTTTGTGATGGCCGAACTCGAGGGACTGTCCCCCGCCGAGGTCGCCGAGGCCACAGGGGCCGGAATCAACACCGTCTACTCCAGACTTCGCCGAGCGCGTGAGCATCTGGAGCGGGCCACCGAGCGACTGCGGGTCCGGTCGCAACGAGAGGGACGAAAAAGGATGGCTGCGGGATGACTCAACTCGATGAACTCGTGTCGGCGGCGAAGTCGCTGGACGACCAAGCACCCCCGCCCGAAGCGGAGACGCGCATGTGGGGGAAGATCGCGGCACAGGCTGGCGGGGCCGCGGTGTTGGGGATGGCGGCGGCTACGGTTGGGGCCAAGACCGCGTCGGCCTCGACGGCAGCGGTGTCGACGGCCGCTGCTTCGACCGCCGCGGTGTCCACAGCGGCAGCATCGAGCGCTGCGACGACCTCGATTGCGCTGACGGTGGCGAAGGTCGCGACCGTCCTGGCGGTGACGGCGGGAGTGGGCGTCGGTGTTGTTACGGTTGCTTCGCCTCCCGAACCACAGGTCACGACCCAAGCGGTCGCAGTCGAAGCCGGCCCGAAGGCAGAGCCTGAACGAGGGGCAAAGCTGCGCACGAAGACGCCGGAGCCGGTGGTCGAGGACGACGTCGAGATCCTCTCGGTCATCGAAACACCGGAGGTGACCGAGACGTCCGAGGTCGACACCGCTGCGCCGCGGGCCCCCAAGGCGAAGGCTCGTCCTCGTAGGCACCGTCCGGAGTCCGAACCCCCCACCGCATCGGCGCTCGCGGCCGAGTCCGCGCTGCTCGGCAAGGCACGTGTTGCGAGCTCGGGCGGCCGCAACACTGAGGCCTTGGCGGCCTTGCGTCTTCATGCCAAGCGGCACCCCAAGGGGGAACTCGTGGAGGTCCGCCGGGCACTCGAGGTTCGTGTGCTGTGCGAGCTGGGTCGCACCGATGCGGCTCGCAAAGCCGCGGACCGGTTCTTGGCGCGGCACAAGGCTTCCGCGTTGGCGGGGCAGGTTCGTTCGAGTTGCGCCTACGAATAGTCGAGCGAGACGAGGAGCTCGTCGCCGAGCCATCGTTGGAGCCATCCTGCGACGTCGGCCGGTGACGCTTCGTTTGCGTGGGGCCCGGCCGCGGCATCACACGCCTCGGCGAACGTCCCGCCGTTGCGGATGCTCGCCAGGGCTCGGGCCTCGGGGTCGCCGAGCGTGCGCTGGTAGACGTCGTGGTCGGCCTGACGCCAAACCAAGACCGTGCGCGGCGTAGCGTCGAACTCAGGCACCGGCTGCTCCTGGGCCCACGCACGCCGAAGTGTCGAGTAGGGCAGCGCGCACGCGTGAAGGGACGCGGTGGTCGTCAGTCCGAAGCGCGCAGTCGGCCAAGCCTGGGGAGGCACCGCCTGAAGAGCATGCGCGGTGAGGCGGGCTTCGTTGGGCATGTCGACGGCGTCGTTGATCGCCCAATCCACGGCCGCGACATCGGCGATCCCCGGGTGAGCCTGTGCCAGGGGGTGGCTGCGTATCGCGGCGGCCAGTCCCGCCGCGAACCGGCGGATGTCGGGGGTGTTCGAGGGCGATGCGAGCACGAAGTCGGTCACGAAATCGTGGAACCGCGGACCCCCCAGCAGCCATGCCGTGACGGGGTGCTGGTCGACGGCGACCTCGTACAGGCGCCAGAAGTAGGCCTCGGCGTAGACCTGTACCCGCGCCGCGCGGGCAAACACGGGAGTCTCCGAAAATGTCTCCGAGAACGCTCGGCGGGTCTCTACGCTGGCCTGGGCGAGGAAATCCTCGACGCCGGTGGGCCACCGGATCGCCTCCCAAAACAGCGCCTGAAGCTGCGCGAGTGTCATCGGCCAAGCTCCACGTCTGCGATCGTTCTCGCCTTGCGCGACTCGTCCCGGAGGATGTCCCAAGCAGGCACGTCTTCGTCCCACTCGATGAGGCTCGAGACCTCGCCAAAACGCCGGACTGCGAGGCGGTAGAGGCTCCAGACCTCATCCGAGACCGCACCTTTGTGGCTGTCGAACTTGTAGTGTCCGCGATCGGTGTGGTTGGCGAGGTGGAACTGCCACACAACATCGGTCGGGACACCGGCCAGATAGTCCTCGGGATCGAATCCGAAGTTCTTCGCGCTGACCACGATGTTGTTGACGTCGAGCAGCACCCGAGCGCCGCTGCGCAAGGCGACTTGGGCGAGAAACTCCCACTCCGGCATCACGCTCTGCGCGTAGCCGACGTAGCTCGAGACGTTCTCGAGGACGAGCGGCCGGCCTAGGGCGTCTTGCACCTGCCCGACACGACCGACCACCAACTCCAGGGCTTCCTCGGAGTAGGGGAGGGGCAGGAGGTCGTGGGCGTGGTGCCCGTCGATGCGTCCCCAGCACAGATGATCCGAGACCCACGCCGGTTCGGTTCGGTCGATGAGCGCCCGAACTTGGGCGAGATAGGCCGTATCCAGCGGCTCCACGGATCCGATACCCAGTGAAACACCGTGCAGCACCACGGGGACCTGGGCCCGGGTCGCGTCCAGGACTGCACGGGGCCGGCCGCCCTCGCCGAGAAAGTTCTCGGTGATCACCTCGACCCAATCCACGTCGAGGCGGCCGTCGAGGGCCCTCTCGTAGTGGGGGACCCTCAGACCCACGCCATGACCGAGACTGGGCCGGTCCTGCTTCATTGCAGACAGCGTAACAGGCTGTTGCAGGCCAGGCGTCGCCGGGTGGGTTGAAAGTCGGCTTCGGCCCGCGTAACAACCACTATTGCCAGACGTTGACGGCTGGCGAGACCGAACCCTACGCACCCTCTGAGAGTTCTTGATGCACGCCAAGCTTCCGCTCGCGAAAATCCTTCTGACCTCGTTCCTCGGCTTGGGCCTGTCCGCCTGCGACAAGGGGGCCCAACCAGCTGCGCCCGCCGATGCCACCCCGGCGACGCCCGCCACCCCCGACGCCGCAGACGCCGGCGCCGCGACCCCTGCCGAAGACGACACCGAGCCCGGTGCTCCCGGCGTCAAGTGGGCAGACAAGTCCTTCAAGCAGCGGCAGGAGTACATGGGGATCACGTTCCTCAAAGCTCAAAAGAAAACCTTCAAGGCGCACGACGAAGCGCAGTTCTCCGGGTTCAAGTGTCAGACCTGCCATGGCGACGACATGAAGGAGACCAACTTCGCGATGCCAACCGACTCGCTGTTCCCCCTCGATGCGAAGGACCCCGTCGGCGCCGCGATGGAGTACGACGAAGCGATCACCAAGTTCATGGTCGAGAAGGTCGTGCCGGAGTCGGCGGCGCTGCTCGACATGGAGCCCTACAACCCCGAGACGGGCAAGGGCTTCGGCTGCTTCGGCTGCCACCCCACCGAGTAACCTCAAAGGAACACCAGACCCATGTCCAAGAGCATTCCCACCACGCTGGCCCTCGCTGCCGCCGCACTCTTCCTCGGCGGCTGTGACAAAGAGAAGACCTCAGCGGTCCCCGACGAAGCAGCGCCCGGAGGCGATGCGAAGGCCGCTGCCAAGATCAAGTGCTTCGGCGCCAACGACTGCTCGGGTCAATCCGGGTGCGACGTCCCCGACGGCCGCGTCGAAGCGGGCTCCAAAGGACACGCCTGTGGAGGGTTGAACGAATGCAAGGGCAAGGGCTGGATCCTGCTCACCGCTGCCGACTGTACGTCTGAGGGCGGCGAGCCGCTGTAGCCTCCGCGCATTGCAGTCGCTCCTGAGGCGCCAGGTTCTCCGTAACCTCGGCGCCTCGTTTGCGTTGGTTGTTGTGCAGCTTCCGGCTGCGCTGGGCCGACGTGGGCGTAGGGGGCGTGGAGGCCGCTATGCTCGCGTCGGCCCGCTTCTTCGAGTCGGATTCACGGGGCGGGCCGTGACGCGGCTCGGGCGTGTTTCGGTTCGGCGCCGAACCCGATCAACAGCGCCTCGAACATCGCAGGACGCAGGGCGTCGACCTGGTGAGGTCCGCTCTCGAGCCGGTCGCGACTCCGGAGGTGTCCGAGGCCATGGGTTGCGCTCCACAGCAGGAGCGTTCGCTGCCGACCGTCTCCCGGAGTGAGGGCACCCTTCTCGCACGCGAGTTCGAGCCCCTGCTGCGCCTGCTCGAGGATCGGCCCGAGCGCGCCTTCGACGAGCCGCGCCTGGTGCTCGTCGAGGGCCGGGGCGAGGTTCGAGAGCATGATGTCCATGAGGCGGTGCTCGAGGGGGTCGGCCTTCGCATTGCATGCGTAGAACTCGAACGGCGCCAAGGCGTGGCGAAGCAGGGCGAGGGCCCCGCGGGTGGGGGGCTTGGCCGGAAGGTGGCTGTTCAGCCGCATCCCGAACCGTTCGGCGGCCCGTCGTTGCAGACCCACCACGAGGTCTTCCTTGCTCGGAAAGTAGCGGTAGAGGCCTCCAACGGCCACATCCAGGCCCTTTGCGACCTTGCCGAGCGTGAGTCCTGCGAGACCGTCTCCGATCACGATCGTCATGGCGGCGTCGAGGATCGCCTCGTGTTTGGCAGCGAACTTTCGCGCTCGACGAGGAGAACGTTGCGCGGCGGGCGAACTCACGGCCACAGTCTACATCCAGGTTGAATGTGATTCAAAAAGTGAATATGGTTCACTTCTGATGAGCGAGCACGACGTCGTCATTCGAGGTGGCCTGGTGGTGGATGGGACAGGAGCACCCGCGCGGGTCGCCGACGTTGCGCTGCAAGGCTCGGTCGTGACTGCGGTGGGGGAGGTCTCGGGCGCTGGCCGTCGCGAGCTCGACGCCAAGGGCATGCTGGTCACGCCGGGGTTCGTCGACATGCACACCCACTACGACGGCCAGGCGACGTGGGACCCCCACTTCTCTCCCAGCAGTGGGCACGGGGTGACCACGGTCGTGATGGGGAACTGCGGTGTTGGGTTCGCACCGTGTCGCGCAGAGCATCGAGATTGGCTGATCAACGTGATGGAGGGCGTGGAGGACATTCCTGGCGCCGCGTTGCACGAGGGCATTCAATGGGACTGGGAGTCGTTCCCGGAGTATCTCGACGCGCTCCAGCGGCGGCCGCACGCCCTCGACTACGCGACCCAGGTTCCGCATAGCGCAATCCGGGGCTACGTGATGGGACCCGAGCGCTCAGAGCAGGACGACGCAACGCCCGAGGAGATCGCTCAGATGGCGTCGTTGGTAGGGGACGCCATCGAGGCGGGCGCGTTGGGCTTCTCGACGTCTCGAACCCCGCTGCACAAGACGGCACAGGGCGTACTCGTGGCGGGAACGAGCGCGAGCATGGATGAGCTCACGGCCATCGCTGCGGTGTTGGCCAGCAAGGGGGCACTGTTCGAAATCTCCTGCGACAACGACCGGATTCACGAAGAGGTGAAGTGGCTCGATGCGATGGCACGCGAGCAGGGGACGTCGGTGCTGTTCAACCTCACCCAGACCGACCCCAACCCCGAAGGCTGGATGCAGGCGCTCGCGGTCTTGGAGCAGGCGTCCGCGGACGGCATCCCGCTGACGGGACAGGTCGCCGGGCGAAGCATTGGGTTGTGCATGTGTTGGCGCGGGACAGCACATCCGTTCGCCCTGTATCCGTCGTGGCAAGCGCTGGCGACGCGCCCGTGGGAGGAACAGCTCGCGACGCTGCGGGATGCGAGCTTTCGAGCCAAGCTCCTTGCAGAGACGGCGGTCACCGTAGGCCCCTTCGAGTCGTTCATCACGCAAACGTTCGGCCGCATGTTTCCGATGGTCGCCGGTTTCGACTATGAACCCGAGCCGGAGGAGAGTCTGGCCGCGATCGCAGCTCGGTCCGGTGTCGACGTATTGGAGCTCGTCTACGACGCCCTGATGGAACGCGATGGCGAAGGCATGATCTACTTTCCGCTGTTCAACTACGCCTCGGGAAGTCTCGATCCGCTCCATACGCTGCACGCCCATCCGAACACGAGGTTCGGCCTGGCAGATGGGGGCGCTCACTGTGGGGCGATCTGTGATGCGGGCATGCCCACGTTCATGCTGACGCACTGGGCACGAGACCGTCGCCGCGGCCCGAAGCTGGGTCTCGAGCATGTGGTGAAGCGGCAGACGAAGGACACCGCAGACATCTACGGTTTGCATGACCGGGGGGTCTTGGCACCGGGGATGCGGGCCGACGTCAACGTGATCGACTTCGACAATCTCAAGCTGGGGCCCGCGCGAATGGCCTGGGACCTGCCCGCAGGCGGGCGCCGCCTTCTGCAGGATGCGACCGGCTACCGGTTCACGATCATCGGCGGTGAGGTTGTCTACATCGATGGCGAGCACACGGGGGTGCTCGGAGGGACGCTGCTGCGCGGGCCCCGAGCCCGCCCTGCGTGACTCGGGCTCAGCCGGCCTGGAACATACCGGCGAGGCACCGCATCCCAGCAGCATAGTCGTCGTCGCAGATCGACTCGATGCAGCACCGCTGGCTGTCGGCTCCCGAGAGGCCCTCGCAGACCTCTGAGATGCGCAGCGGGGGAATCCCTTGTCGGCCCGTCGTGCTCTCGGGTCGTGAGCACGACGGGCCAACGCCGTACGAGAACTGCTGATCTGCGGCCGTGACCCCCATCGCTGCGTCTTCGGGGAGTACGTCCGCTTCGGTCCAGTCTCGGACCTGAAGGTCGGCAATCCCGCCCGCGAGCGGTGTGAAGGGGGCGCGGTTCATCCTTTGGGTGACCGCAGGCACGCCCAACAACCCGAGCATGTACACGGGTTTGAGCATGTCCTGGGCGAGTGTGTCTTCGAGGTAGTTCGTGTACCGCGTCAGCGGCTGGAGGTTGTCGTCGGCGACCGCGGTGCAATCGTAGGTTCCGTCGGGCAACGGCCCGTCACAATCGGTGCCGGCGTTCCAACACAGCGCACTGCTCGCGCTGGGCTGACCGGTCGCGGGGAAGAGTTCCATGAGCGAGGTGTCGGACATCATCGTGTAGTCCGAGACCGAGCAGTCGAACTCGTCGGTGAGCAGGACGAGTCCGACCGCGGCGTCGGGGCGCAGGAAGGGGCGCACCGCGGTGTTCCAAGCCGCCGCAGGGTTGAGCGCCTGGAGCATGTTCTCCAGCGGCGACTCGTAGGCGCAACCATTGATGCCCATCGGGGCGAGGCAAGCCATGGCGCGCGCGACCTCGTTCTCCGGGACGCCATCGCCATCGATATCGACGGGATCGGTCAGCTCCGGGAGATTGTGGTTGAGCCCGTCGAACGCGACGAAGGGGTCGTTGATGGGGCCGATGCCATCCGGGCAAACGTTGGTGCAGGCGCTTTGGGCGTTGACCGCAGCGCCACCGAGGCCGACGAAATCGTCCAGCCGGGCCGTGCAGGGGCTTGCGACGGGTTCACCACGCGCCGGGTCGTATCCCGCCGGCTCGAACGGAGTACACGACGGGTTGCCGAAGTCGGTGGTTGTGAACATCACCTGGAAGTCGGCGCCCATTCCTCGGAGCTGAGCTTCGAGCTCGATCATCCCCAGTGCGAGTGCCTCTTGGGCCCCCGCCGTTCGGGCGGAGTTGTCGACGACGATGACGATGTCGATCCGACAGTTGCCCTCTTCGCAGGGCGGGACGTCCCCGGTGGTACTGCCGGTCTCGCTCGACCCAGCGTCACCGCTTTCGTCCTCGGTCGGTGGCGCGGTTGTGACCGTGCTTGGAGTCGAGGTGGACGTGGAGGTCACTGGAGCCGTGGTGCTGGGATCAGGCGCGGTGGTGGTGGTGCCAACGCTGCCCGAGCCGGTTTCCCCGTCGGTCTCCCCGCTGCCCACCGCAGGCCCGCAAGCCGCCGTGGTCCACAACCCGGCCGCTGCCAGCACCCATCCGCCCCAACCCTGTCGCGCCAACACGATGGCACGCTACCAGCGCTCCGGCGGCTTTGCAGGACGGGCCCGCCGGATTGAGGGTGGTCGCACGAGGTGCTCCCCGTTAGCGTCGACCGTATGAACGCGCGCAGTGCCTTCGAGGAGCACACGGGAGCTTCCGTCCCATTGATCTGTGGGGCGATGTATCCGTGCTCCAACCCCGAGTTGGTCGCGGCGGTGTCGGAGGCCGGTGGTATCGGCATCGTTCAGCCGATCTCCCTGACGTATGTGCACGGCAACGACTTCCGGGAAGGGCTGCGGAAGATTCAATCGCTCACCGACAAGCCCATCGGCTTCAACGCGATCGTGGAGAAGAGCTCGAAGGTCTACCTCGACCGCATGATGCGGTGGATCGACATCGCGCTGGAGGAAGGGGTTCGTTTCTTCATCACAGCCCTGGGGGACCCGGGGGAGGTCGTTCGCAAGGTTCACGCGGCAGGTGGATTCGTCTATCACGACGTCACCGAGCGGAAGTTTGCGCTCAAGGCGAAGGACGCCGGGGTCGACGGCCTCATCTGCGTCAACGGTCGAGCCGGTGGGCACGCGGGGAGTCAGACGCCGCAGCAACTGTTCGATTCCATGCAAGACCTCGGTCTGCCACTGGTGTGCGCGGGCGGGGTGGGGGAGGCGGCAGGGTTCGTCGATGCCCTGTCCATAGGCTACGGGGCCGTTCAGATGGGAACCCGATTCATCGCGACGTCCGAGTGCACGGCCCACGCCGACTACAAGGCCGCGATCGTCGAGGCCAAGGAGGAGGACATCGTGCTCAGCGAGCGCATCTCCGGCGTTCCGGTCGCGGTGATCAAGACTCCGTACGTCGAAGCCGTGGGGACGGAGGCGGGTTTCATCGCCAAGCGAATGCTTCGGCATCCCAAGCTCAAGCACTACATCCGCACGTACTACTCGCTACGCTCGGTGTGGCAGCTCAAGAAGGCCAACCTTCACGGCAGCGGATACAAGAACTACTTCCAGGCTGGGCGAAGCGTGTCGGGTGTACACGAGGTCGAGTCCGCCGGTGAAATCGTACGCCGCTTTGCCGCCGCCCTCGATGAGCAGGCCGCGGCGAGTTGAAGGCCCCTGCCCGCTTGACTCAGTCCTGGGTCGCTATCTCGGGGACACCGTAGTCGGGCTCCGGGACTCCGTACTCCGCCTCGAAGGCGGGGTCGCCGTCGGGGTCTGCGGGAGCGTCGGGGTTCTGGGCGTCGGGATCGCTCGGCGCCTCACCTGTGTCCGGGACGCCGTACTCGGGCTCCGCGACGCCTCCGCTGTCGGAGGGAGGCGCGGGCTCGGGTCCCGCCTTCTCACACGCCACCGGAGACAGGCCCAGCAGGGCGGCAGCCGCGGTCAGCGCAAGGCGGCCGTTCGCGGGGCGAAGCTGCGCCCGGCAGTGGGGGCAGCGCGACTCGCTGGAGAGTGCGTGAAACTGGCAATGGGGGCAGGCGAGCAGTTTGGGCATTGGAGTCCTCAGCGTATCAGGTGGTCGAAACGTCAACGCACGGGGCGAGGACCCGGTCTGAATCCACCCGGTTCTAGGACCCGTACTTCACCGTGCAGCCATACGGTGCGGTCTGTGGTGTTGTGATGGGTTTGTCCGCACTCAGCTCCGTGAGTGCATTGGCGAGGTAGTTGATCACGTCCCCGCCGCCATCCACCTCGCCGAAGGGGGCGTTGTCGATCGCCCCGCGGTACACGAGCGTGCCGTCGCCGTCGATCAGGAACACGTGCGGCGTCTTCTCGGCTCCGTAGGCTCGGCCGACCGCACCGGACTCGTCGAGCAACACCGGGTGCTCGAGTCCGAACGTCTTGACCCCCACGGTATTTGCTTCCACCCCATGTCCCTGCTTGCCAGGGGCCCCGGAGTTGACCGCCAACCAGACGACGCCCTTCGCGACCTCATCCTTGGCCATCGTCTTGAGCGATCCTTCTGCGTGCGCGTTGTTCACAAACGGGCAGTTCGGGTTGAACCACTCCAAGACAACGGTCTTGCCTCGGAAGCTGGAGAGCTTGACCTCCACTCCGTCCAAGCCCGGCAGGGTGAAGTCGGGCGCGGGTTTTCCAACCTCGGCTGGTGGGGCGTTTGCCGGGGTGACTGGAGGTGGGGTGGCGGTCTTGCGAGCCGGTACGGCCGCGGCCGTCTCCTCGGCCTTGGCCTCGTCGGGAGCTTTCGGGTCTGCGGCGGGAGTGTCGCCGGACTTGTCGCACGCGAGCAGGAGGACGGCGAGGGACAGGAGCGATGCGCGTCGCATGGCGCAGAGGGTAACAAGCCCGTTGGCGCGAAGCGCAACGTGGCGACGGACGAACAACGAGCTTACGCTTGGAGACGTGGAGCCGCTGGACGACACCGCTGCCCCAACGCTCCGGCCAGGCGGTTTTTCAGGCGAGCAGATCGAACTGGTCGAACTTGAGCGTGACCATCCCGGCTTCAACGACGCGGTGTATCGGCGACGACGCAACGCCATCGCCACGCACGCGAGGCAGTTCTCCGAAGGGGACCCGTTCCCCGACGTGCAGTACAACGCCGTCGAACAGGGCGTGTGGCGAAGCGTGTGGGCCGAGCTGGAGGCCGAGCATGCACGGGTTGGGTGCCACCAATACCGCCAAGCCTGCGAGGCGTACGGGTTCGACCACGAGGTCATCCCCAGCTTCGCCTCGGTCAACGCGAGGCTCGAACCGTTGCAGGGATTCACGCTGCTCCCTGTCGCAGGCTTGGTGCAGCCTCGGGTGTTCCTCGAGGCGCTCGCAAGCCGACGTTTTTTTGCGACGCAGTACATGCGGCATCAGAGCGAGCCGCTGTACACCCCGGAACCGGATGTCGTGCATGAGTACATCGGGCACGTTCCGTGGCTCGCCGACGCCGAGTTGGCCGAACTCAACCACGCCTTTGGGATGGCAGCGCTACGGGCCACGGACACCAGACGCCTGGACGCCTTGATCCGGGTGTACTGGTACACGATCGAGTTCGGGGTCCTCGTCGAGGACGAGCGCCTGAAGGTCTACGGCGCTGGCATGCTGTCCTCGTTCGGGGAGATGCGCCGGTTTGAGGCGGTGGACCACCGAGCGTGGAACCTCGATGACATGGCGGCCGATGCATTCGACCCGACGAACTATCAGGAGCACCTGTACGTCGCGCCGAGCTTCGCTCGGATGCGAAGCGACCTGCTCCGTTGGCTGGGGTCTTGAGCGTCGGATGACCCCGCAGCCTACCGTTTGACGACCTCGCGGAGCTTGTCCTCGTACTCTCGGGCTTGCTGTTGCAGGTTCCACATCGAGGCGTACTCGCCGTCCGCGGCGAGCAGGGCGTCGTGGGTTCCTTGCTCGACGATCTTCCCGTGGTCGAGCACGACAATGAGGTGGGCGTCCTTGATCGTGGAGAGTCGGTGCGCCACCGTGACCGTGGTCCGACCCTTGGAAACATGTTCGAGGGACGTCTGAATGTCTTGCTCTGTGTGGGTGTCGAGGGCCGACGTCGCTTCGTCAAGGATCAGAATCGGCGGGTCCTTGAGGATCGTTCGCGCGATCGCCACCCGTTGCTTCTCGCCGCCGGAGAGCTTGAGCCCGCGCTCACCGACCGGGGTGTCGAACCCTTTTTCGAGGTTGGTCACGAAGTCGTAGACCTGGGCCAGCCGGGCTGCCTTTTCGATGTCGGCCTGCGACGCGCCGGGGCGACCGTACTCGATGTTGTACCCGACAGAGTCGTTGAACAAGACGGTGTCCTGGGGAACGACACCGATGCTCTCTCGCAGTGAGGCTTGGGTGACCGAGCGTACGTCTTGGCCGTCGATGGAGATGGTGCCCGATTGGGGGTCGTAGAACCGGAACAGCAGTCGTGCCACGGTCGACTTGCCGCTGCCCGAAGGACCGACGATCGCCACAGTCTCGCCGGCGTTCGCGGTGAACGAGATGTCATCGAGGATCACCCGGTCTTCGTTGTAGGCGAACGTGACGTGGTCGAAGACGATCGTGCCACCCTCAACGACGAGCGATTTGGCGTCGTCGCGGTCCTCCACCTCGGCCTGAACGCTCAGCAGCTCGAACATCTTGTCCATGTCGATGAAGCCTTGCTTCATCTCGCGATAGACGAAGCCCAAGAAGTTCAGCGGAAGGAACAGCTGCATCATGTAGGTGTTGGCGAGCACGAAATCGCCGAGCGAGAGCTGTCGATCGACGACCCCGGAGGCGGCCATGTACATCAGCGAAACGACGCCTGCGCTGATAATGCTGGCCTGGCCCACGTTGAGCAGCGAGAGTGAACTCTGGCTCTTGACCGCTGCGGACTCGTATCCCGCGAGCGAGACGTCGTAGCGGCCGTACTCGTGCTTCTCGTTGCTGAAGTACTTAACGGTCTCGAAGTTGAGCAGGCTGTCGATCGCCTTGGTGTTGGCCGCCGAATCCTTCTCGTTCATTTCCTTGCGGAACTTCAGCCGCCACTCGGTCACGACGAGCGTGAACGCGATGTACAGGACGACCGTTGCACCCGTCACGAGCGGGTACCGGTAGTCGAAGTACAGCGCCATGATGCCCATCACCAGGAGCAGCTCGACGAGCGTCGGCAAGATGTTGAACAGCATGAAGGACAGAACGAACTGCATGCCGCGCAACGCTCGCTCGATGACGCGCGACAGGCCGCCGGTCTGCCGGTCCAGGTGGAATCGCAACGACAGGCGGTGCAGGTGTTTGAACGTATCGAGGGCGACTGTGCGTTGTGCGTGCTGGGAGACGCGGACGAACACGAAATCTCGGAGCTCCCCGAGCAACGTGCTGGACAGGCGCGCGAGCCCGTACGAGACGATGACCGCAAGGGGCAGGACGAGGGCGATGTCCGTCGGCGTGAGTGCGTCGACCGCATCCTTGTAGATGACGGGAACGTAGACACTCACCACGCGGGCCCCGAAGAGGCAGGTGAGCGCCACGACAACCCGTAGCTGAAGCCCCCGACGATCCGTGGGCCACAGGTGGCGCGAGAGCGTCTTGAGTGTTTGCCAATGGTCCTGCGCGTCGGCCGAGCGCTCGTCTTCGTCCGTGGGCTTCATGGATCGGCGCGGAGCGTACCGCGTAGGACCGCCGCCGACTGCGGGCGGCGTGCCGCTGCCGCAGAGACGGCGGACTCTCGACACTCCCGAAAAGACCAGGATGTCCTCTCCGAGAGCCGAGCACGACCCCCCGATTGGGGTGTTCTCGGCGCTCATCGGGACTCGGAGGAAGCACCCGTGGGTGCCGTATTAGGCCACATCGGCCACATCGGCCGCGTCGCGCGGAGCGGTCGGCGAGTCTTCTCGGCGGAATCGCCAGCCCAACACGAGGAGCGACAACATGCACAGACCGTTGAACAGCTCGCCGGTGAGCATGTACGGCGTCTTGGCGTCGGGGTCCATCATGGGCACGTCAGCGACGAATCCATCGGGTTCCTGCGGCCCTTCGATGTCGGGGTCGGTGACCTCCGTCCGGTGCACCTTGCGTCCGGTGGGGTCGACGTAGGTGCTGATGCCCGTGTTGACCGAGCGCAGCATGCCCTTGCGGTGCTCGACCGCCCGGAAGACGGCCAGGCCCAAGTGCTGCGCCGGCTCATGGGTCTTGCCAAACCACGCGTCGTTGGTGAGGTTGACGAAGGCGTGGACGCCCTGGTTCGCCGTCTCCCGTACGTAGCGCGGGAGGATGTCTTCGTAACAGATGAACGCGCCCAACCGGTGCTCGCCCATCTGCAGTGCCTTGGGCCCTTCGCCCTGTTGCAGATGTGAAGCCGTCGGGATCTGAGACAGGTACCACTCTGGGTCGACCACGGGTGCGTACTCTCCGAACACGAGTCGATAGACCTTGTCGTAGCGGTCGGAGATTTTTCCGTCGCTGCCGATCAGCAGGGCGGTGTTCCAGCACTTGTGAATCGAGCCACAGTTCTGTCCGCGGGGGTCCTCACGGGTCACCGTGCCGAAGATGATCGGAACATCGAAGCCTTGGTGCAGGCGCCACGGGTGGCCTTGAGGCGGCTCTTGTTTGCTGCCTCGATGGAAGATGCGGCTGTTGGGGTAGGCGGTCTCGCCCCACAAAATGAGTTCCGCGCCCTCGGCAACCAGCTCTCGGCTCTTGCGAAGCTCACCGTTGAAGGCACGGTCGCGTAGCCGCGGGCGTGTCATCTCGGCGATGCTCATGTTGCCCTGAACGACTCCGACCTTGAGGTGCTCGGCGGCGGCCATCGTGGATTCCACCTGCCAGATCCGCACCGAGCCATAGAGCGGGACGCCCAACAGCAGGACGCCGGCTGCGATCGCGGCCGGTTTGTCGAGGGCGCGTGTTTGCAAGAAGCGCAGGCCCACGGCGTAGAGCGCCGCGTTGGTGGCGACCATCAGGAAGCTGACCGTGGTGACTCCGCCCAGCTCGGCCGTCTGAATCATCACCGGCTCGGCTGCCCAACCCTGCGCCATGTAGATCGGGAAGATGTTCGGCAGCGTCGCCTCGACGACGACCCAACAGATCGGCGCGGTGACCCAAAGGGGCAGCCGTGTACGGGCGGTCAGCCAGACGGTGAGCATCATGGCGAAGCCCCACAACAGACCGTGGTAGCTCGCGAACAACAGCGTGACCGGAGCCCCCAACGCCAACGGGAAGCCCGCGAACTTGACCAGGAGCTCGGTGATCCAGAAGAACCCCCAAAACACCGTGAAGGTGCCGACCAGCCAACCCCAGAACAGGGCTTGGCGGGGCCGGAGTCCATCCACGGCGGCGAGCAGGGGAATCCACGCGACGTACCCCAAGACCCAGATGTCCCAGTCCGCCACGCACAGCACCATC
Organism: Nannocystales bacterium; assembly: GCA_050633305.1. Taxonomy (GTDB): domain Bacteria; phylum Myxococcota_A; class Polyangia; order Nannocystales; family Nannocystaceae; genus CAJXVA01. Next base: position 105,784 of record JBOEGF010000032.1, on the reverse strand, counting down.
GGCACGATGGACAGGGCCGCGAGCACCAGTCGGTGCACGCGGGTGAGACCGGGCTTGGGGTCGTTCACTAGCTGTTGTCTTTGACCGGGATGTCGCGGTGCGTGAGGTACAGGTCGGCGAGTTGGGGTTCGTCGGCGATCGTGGGGGCGCCGGTCATGAGGTCCTGGCCCCGTTGCGTTTTTGGGAACGCGATCACGTCACGAAGACTCTCTGCGCCCGTCATCAACATGGCGACACGGTCCAGGCCGAGCGCGATGCCTCCGTGGGGTGGAGGACCGTACTTGAATGCTTCGAGCAGGAACCCGAACTTGAACTGAGCCTCTTCGTCCGTGAGCCCCAGCGCGGTGAAGACCTTGGCTTGTACGTCGCTGCGGTGGATCCGGATCGAGCCTCCGCCGATCTCGTTGCCGTTGAGCACGAGGTCATACGCCTTGGCTCGCACCGCACCCGGGTCGCTCACGAGGATGTCGACATGCTCATCATGTGGCGACGTGAACGGGTGGTGCGCCGCGACGAACTGTCCCGCTTCGTTCTTTTCGAACATGGGGAAGTCGGTGATCCAAAGGAACTGCCAGGGCTTGTCGTTGCCCGCGAGCAGGTCGAGTTGGTCGCGCAGCCTGAGGCGAAGGTTGCAGAGCACCGTGTGGGTGGTGTGCCACTCGTCGGCGATGAAGAGCAGGACGCAGCCGGGGCTCGCGCCCATCGCCTCGGCAACGGCCTTCTGGACCTCGGGCTTGACGTTCTTGCCGACCGCTCCGCTCCAGCTCCCGTCCTCGCCGATGCGGGTCCAGGCGAGTCCCTTTGCGCCGCCGCTCTCTCGCTGCTTGACGAAGTCGGTGAGTTTGTCGATGGCCCCGCGGGACAGGCTTCCCGCTTTGTCGGCGGGGACGCACAGGCCGCTGACACACTCGGCGCCGTCGAACACCTTGAACCCGCTGTCGCGCACCAGCTCGGTCACGCCTTGGAGTTCGAGGCCGAAGCGGACGTCCGGCTTGTCCGATCCGTAGCGCGCCATCGCTTCGTCCCAGCTCATGCGGGGAAACGTCTCGGGCAACTCGACGTCCAAGACCTCTTTCCATAGTGTCCGCATCAGCGCGGTCATGGGCTCGAAGATCCGCTCAGGCGTCGCAAAACTCATCTCCACGTCGATCTGGGTGAACTCCGGCTGGCGATCGTTGCGGAGGTCTTCGTCCCGGAAGCAGCGGGTGATCTGGAAGTACTTGTCGAACCCCGAGACCATGAAGAGCTGTTTGTAGATCTGCGGCGACTCGGCGAGTGCGTAGAACTGCCCGGGGTGGATCCGGCTGGGAACCAGGAAGTTGCGGGCTCCACCGGGCGTGTATTTCACCATTGCCGGGGTCTCCAGCTCGTAGAAGCCAGCCTCGGTCAGCAGCTTGCGGGTGTAGTAGCCGATCTGCGAGCGAACCCGGAAGTTGCGCTGCATCACCGGACGACGCAGGTCCAGGTAGCGGTACTGCAGGCGCAGGTTCTCGGTGGCGTCGAGGCGGTCGTCATCGGCGACCACGAAGGGCGGGGTCTTGGACTTGGAGAAGACCTCGACCTCGCTGACCTTGACTTCGATCTCCCCGGTGGCCATCTCGGTGTTGGCGTTTTCGCCCCGGTCGGTCACCTTGCCGCGAATCGCGATGCAGTCTTCGCTACGGAGCGACTCGCCAAGCTTGTAGGCCTCTTCGCCAAGCTCGGCCGCAAAGTCGAGCTGGGTGACGCCATCGCGGTCGCGAAGCTGGATGAAGATGCGGGCGCCGAGATCGCGACGGCGATGCACCCATCCGAAGAGAACGACGGAAGCACCAGCGTGGTCGCGGCGCAGCTCACCACACGTGTGTGTGCGGCCGACTTCGAGCAAGGACATGACGCGGAGCGTATGCCACCCGCTCGCGGGACGCAGCACCCCGCGGGCTCGGTTTCGTCGTTTCCGACCTGCAGATGCGCGTGTGATGCAACTCAAGGAGAAGCGGACCCGCCGGGTCTGATATGAACGACCCCGGCCGGTTCATGCTGCGGTTCCTCCACACCTCCGACATTCACCTCCTTCGTCTCGACGGCGTGATGCCGTGGCGCTACGTGGGCAAGCGACTCACGGGGCGGCTCAACCTCGCGCTGCACCGCGGAAAGAAGCACGACCAGGCGCTCTTCGACCACATCGTCGAGCAGTCCGGGGAGCTGGGGCTCGACCGGTTTGTCGTGACAGGCGACCTGACCAACCTCGCCCTGGAGGCGGAGTTCGAGCTGTGCGTCGAGAAGTTCGAGAGGATCCCGGTCCCGGTGACGGTCATCCCCGGCAACCACGACACCTACACGCGGGGTAGCGAGCGGGAGAAGCGGTTTGAGCGCTACATGCAGCCCTACATGGAGGGGGAGCGTGAGTCCGGCGATTATCCCTTCGTTCAGCGCTTTGACGATGTGGCGTTGATCGGGGTCTCGAGTGCCGTCGCAACCCCGCCGTTCGATGCCACAGGGCAGTGTGGGGCGAAGCAGCTGGCCCGTCTGCGCCGGATCCTCCAAAGCCTGGGTGAGGAAGGGCTCGCGCGGGTTGTCTTGGTGCACCATCCGCCGGTCGATGGGCTGTCGAAGCCCAAGCACGCACTCACGGACCGCTCCGCGTTCGCGGAGGTGATCGCGGCTGCCGGGGCCGAGCTGATCCTGCATGGCCATGAGCATGTGCGCACCGACACCGAGCTCGCCGGGCCGGCCGGCGCGGTACCCGTACACGGGATCGCTTCGGGTACGTCCAAGCTCCAAAAACCGGGACGTGCGGCCGCTTTCTCGGTATACGACGTCTCTTCTTCCGGCTTCACCCGCGAACTGTACGAATGGAACGGACACCGCTACGCACTGTTGGACGCCTGACCCCCCTGCTTCGGTGGGTCGCGGGCGCTGCTCTGATCACCGCCTTGGGAGGCACCGCCGGTTGCTCGACGCCGCTGGATGACGCCCGACTTGCGTGGGCTGATGGCGAGGGGGACCTCGACAACGCCGACGCGAAGTATCGCGAGGCGATGAACGACGCCGATCTCGGGGACCTCGCGACCGAAGAGCTTCGCGACATCTACCTCGAGCTCGGCAAGACCGCCGACAAATCGGGCAAGGCGATCAATGCGGAGAAGTACTTTCGCAAGGCCGTCGAGCTCGACCCGAAGAGCGCGGACGCATACTCCGGTCTCGTCGGTGCGCTGCAGGACCTCTACAAGTTCGCCGAGGCACTCGAGGTCGCGGAGCGCGGCTACAAAGAGGCCGACTGTCGCAACTGTCACCGCCAAACCGCCGTGCTCCTGATCGGGCGGGGTGACGCGTTCATGCAGGAGAGCCGCTGGGCAGAGGCCGAAGTCGACTACGGCAAGGCGCTGGAGATCATTCCTGACGCGGCGATCTGGCTCGCGGTGGTCCGAGCTCGGTACGCACAGAAGGACCTCGCGGGTTCCGCAAAAGGTCTCAAGTCCGCGACCGAGCTCGTCATGCAGAACGACCTCGAGAACCGCCGCCAGTATCTCGAGATGCGGCGTGCCGTTGTCCTGCTCGCACTCGAGCAAGGGGACGTGCCGCTGGCGGACGAGCTGCTCGACCTCGCACCGGTCGGCGTTGAGCCCGAAGAGCAGGTTGGACTGGCCATGGAGGTGGCGATGGAGTTCAACCGGCAGGGCAAGCCCGACCAGGCCCTCGCGCGCTTGATGGCGATCGTCGATGCGGCCGCGGGCGGCAAGCTCAAGCTGACCCCCGAGCGGCTCGACCAGATCCGTGACCAAGTCGCCACGATCTACGCCACGCGGGCAAAGATCCGGCTGGGCAAAGGCGACACCGCGGGTGCTGATGCGGACATCAAGGAGGCCCTCGGAATGCGGCCGGGCAAGTCGTCCCTGCAGCTCCAAGAGGTGCTGTTGCTCGCCGGGAAGCGCAAGCTTACAGACGCACGGGCAAAGCTTGCGAAGGTCGAGACCTCGGCAAAAGGGCACAAAGAGGTCACCGCGATCCTCGCTGCGCTGCGGGCCATCGACTACGTCAACGGTGGCAAGCTCGATGCGGCGAAGACCGAGCTCGATCTGGCGAAGCGCAACGGAAAGGACCTCCCGGAGGTTCACGTGGCCATTGCGGCGTATCTCGCTGCGAAGGAGCCATCGCTGTACAAGAAAGAGAAGTCGGCGCTGCGCAAGGCGGGGTTGGTCAAGTACCCCGGCGGCACCGTGGTCCGGGCTGCGGAGGCGCTGTCCGAGCTCGATTGGTCTCGCCAGCAGCTTGAAGGCTTGGGTGCGGGATACCCCTACCGGGCACCCGGGATCGAGGATGAGCTCGAGTCCCTGGAGAAGAAGATCAAGGGCTTCTACACCTTCCCGGTCAAGTTCTTCGGAGAGCCCAAGGCGATCATCGTGATCACCAACCAGGGCGGTGCGGAGCTCGCTGTCGAGATGGTCGGGCGGTCCTGGAAGAAGCGGGCGAAGGTGGCTCCAGGCGACACCAAGAAGGTCACCCTGAAGAACCCTGGCTTCTTCGAGATGACCTACGGCGACAAGACGGCCACCTTCGTGGCCGAGCCCTACACCGAAGTGACCCTCGGCCTGTAGGTCGCGGCTCCCAAGACGCACGAGGGGCGCGCGAGCCCCGCTGCGTCGAAGGAGCCCAATGCAGACCTCCGTTTCGGCGGAGGTCTTGGTAGTCTGACACCGTGCCGGGATGCCCCCACCGAAAGGTCCGACCGCTCGGCGAGGGGGCGGTCGGGGACGTGCACCTGTGTGTCGACGTCTTCGCGAGACGGCTCGTCGTCGTCAAATGGCTTCGGGCTGAGGTTCACACGGGAAGCGAGGCTAGTGCCCGATTTCAGCTCGAGGCGAAGCGGATGGCGGGCGCCGAGTTCGACGGCGTGATCAAGGTCGAGGACTTCGGCAGCGACGACTTCGGGCGGACGTGGATGACGATGGAGTTCGTCGACGGGGTCAATCCCGCCACCGCGATTTCGGAGGGTGATGGATGGGGCGTGCATCGGCTCATCGACGGCGTCGGAAAGGCGCTGGACGAGCTGCACGGACTGGGCGTGGTGCATCGAGACCTCAAGCCCGACAACGTCTTGCTCCGCCCAGGGGGCGGAAGTTGGGAGCCCGTCATCATCGACTTGGGGATCGCGAAGTGGCTCGCCCACGAAGCGGCGACGGCGACCGGCTCTGTGTTCGGGACGCCTCATTACATGAGCCCCGAGCAGTTTCGAGATACGAAACACGTCGGCCCGGCGACCGATCGGTACGCGTTGGCCGTGATCGCTTTCGAGTTGCTCACCGGCCGGCTGCCGTACGACGGGCGAAGCTTGCCCGAGTTGTTGCAGCAACACATGGAGGCCGAAATCCCTCCACTTCAGATCCCCGTGCGCGCGCCTCGGCGCGGCTCGACGATCGAGAGCTCCGGCGGCGGCGGTGATCGAGGCTTTCATGGGGCTGCATCGCTTGACGCGTTCATGCGGCGCGCCATGGCCAAGAACCCCTCGGACCGCTTCAGCTCGGGGGTGGAGATGGCCGAAGCGTTCCACACGGCGGCCGGACGCGACGGAATCTGGGAGCCCCCGGTGCAGGCCAAGATGCTCTTCGATCCGCTGATGCACCCTCGTGTCGAGTTGTGCTTGGCCGGGCACCCGCCGCAAACGTTCGACATTCGGCGTGGACCCGTGGTGCTCGGGCGCCACGAGGCCTGTCAGTTCATCGTGCCCTCACCGCGAATGAGTCGACTGCACTCGTGCATCTTCATGCACCGGGGCCGGATCTGGGTCGCCGACCTGAAGAGTCAGAACGGAAGCCAGTACATGGGCCGCCAGCTGACGCCGGGCGTGCCGGTGCCGCTGCGCAATGATGCGGGGGCTGCGACGCTCAAGCTCTACGACCAAGAGATCGCACTTCGGACGCTGCCGGGATGAGAGCAGACTCCGCGCTGCTGTTCGGCCCCGCGTTGGCTTGGACCGTGGCGGCCACGATCGGTGTCGCAGCCACGCTCGCCGATGACGATGCATGGTCCGTCGTCGAGTCCCGCGGCGAGGTGGTGGGCAGCGAACAATGCCGCCGGTGTCATCCCGAGCAGCATGCGTCGTGGCACGCGAGCTATCACCGCACCATGACGCAGTCGGTGTCGGCGGATGAGGCGATCGTCCTCGCACCGTTCGGTGGGGAAACGCTTCGTGTCGCAGGGTTCGTTGCGACCTTCAGCACGGCCGCATCCGGGCGACCGCATGTGTCGGTTGTCCGAGAATCGGATGGGCGTGAGGTCCTCGATACCGATGTCGAGCTGACCGTCGGCACGCATCGCTACCAACAATACGTCGCACGACTCGACCGTGGCGGTGGTGCCTTGGAACGTTGGCGGCTTCCGTTTGCGTGGCACCCACAAGCGCAACGATGGATTCATCTCGGCGGGGCATTTCTCTTTCCCGATCTGGCCGAAGGGGATACGCAGGCCTACTTGCGGCATTTCAGCCGATGGAACGACAACTGCGTGTTCTGCCACAACACCGAGCCGGTGCCCGGGTTGGGTGACGACGGTACGTTCGACACCACGATGGGCGAGGTGGGGATCGGCTGCGAGGCGTGCCACGGACCGGCCCAGGCCCACCTCGCTCGGCAATCCAACCCGCTACGCCGGGTGCTGGCGGGGGTTGGTGAGCCGGGGGATCAAGCGGTGACCCATCCGGGGCGGCTCGCGCCCGATCGGCACAGCGAAGTCTGCGGACGGTGTCACGGGCAACGCATCGGCAAGGACCTCTCGGAGGTGTTGGCGCACGGAGACGGATTCATCCCCGGGATGCCGTTGCGCGAGGTTTCGCGCCCGATCCTGGCCGAGGGTCGACTCGCCTCCGACCCACCAGGCGCTCGCCCGTTTGCACCTCGGTTTTGGCGTGACGGAACGCCCCGACTCTCGGCGTACGAGTACCAAGGCCTGCTGCTCTCGCCTTGTTACGACGAGGGGCAGGGGATGTCGTGCGGGACCTGTCACACGATGCACGGCGAAGAACCGTCGATGCAGCTTCGCGCGGGCGCGGACACCGACGCGGCGTGCCTGGGTTCGTGCCACGACCCCGCGTCGTTGGCCGGGCACGGCGGGCACGAGACGGTCGGATGTCAGGACTGCCACATGCCCCGCGTCACCTACGGCTTGTTGCGAGGAATGATCAGCCACCGGGTCACCTCGCCCGACCCCGGGGCGCTGGTGGGGCGCGATGACATGCCCGATGCGTGTACGCAGTGCCACGTGGATCAGACTCGGAGCTGGGCTGCGGCTTCGGTTTCCTCGCTGGGGTTGCAGGGGACGCTGGCCGCGGAGTCTGCGGAGTCTGCGGAGTCTGCCGAGTCTGATGTCTCTCGGGTGGAGCGGGACCTCGTCGGCGGCGACCCGGTCCAACGCGCTCTGGCGGCTCATGCCCTCGCGCGCCCCGAGGCGGTGGGGTCTCGTGCCCGACGGATGCAGGCGCTGGTGGATGCTCTCGAGGACGACTACCCCGCAGTGCGGTGGTTTGGGCACCAAGGTCTGCTCGCGATGGCCAGGACGAGCGAGATGCAGGCGGCGCTGCGGCGCTACGACTTCATGGCGGACGCGGCCGAGCGCATCGAGGTGGTGGACGAGCTTCGTCGTACGCTCGGCCCCAGTGTTGTGGCTTCACAGTCTGAGCTGTGGCTGCAGCTGCTTGGTCAACGTGACGACGTCGCGATCGCCATCGGTGAATGACACGGTAGACTCCGCGGATGTCCCCCTCGACCCACCTGCGGGCGTCGCTGTGGAGCCTCGCCCTGTTCTTGGGGATGGGGATGGGGCTGGAAGTGATGCTGGGGCTGAGGGTCCCCGCGCTCGTCGACGATGCGCTGCGGCGCGAGTTCCTCCGCCTTGGGCACGCGCACGGAGGCCTGCTCGCGTTGGTCAACGTGGCTCTGGCCTGGGCGTTGCAGCACCTGGCGACCCCCCCCGGGTGGGCAAAACGCATCCGGCTGGCGGCATGGTTGGGAACTCTGCTCGTCGGGTTCGGCTTCGTGGGCGGGGCCGTATGGCATGGGCCGACCGACCCCGGTCCCGTCGTGCTGCTGGTCCCTGCGGGCGCTTTGCTGATGCTCAGCTCGTTGCTCGCCGCGGCAGTCCTTCGACCGGCCCCCGGTCAGACGTCGAACAAGCCGAGCTGAGGGTCGTCCTCAGCCTCCACGGGGACTGGGGCGCCGAGCAACTGCCGGACCAGCGAGGACTCTCGTGCGAAGAACCCGTGCGTGTGCATCGAGTCGTCGAGCGCGTACTTGTCGTAGTCGAGGTGGTGACACAACTCGTGCATGGCCACTCGGACGAAGGTCCGGTACGCGACGGGTCGCTCGTGGGCCGCGGTTCGCATCCAGACTCGAATGATCGGGCGCTTGCCCTCCTCGCGTTCGTACAGTCCGTGAAGCTCCGCCGTGGCGTCGCTCGGACGGCGAGCCAACACCCGCAACACGACGCGCGGGACCTCGAGCTCATCGCACAGGTGCCGGACGAGAGCGGCCGTCTCTCGCTGCACGCCGCGACGGTCATCTTGGGTAAGTCCCTCCTCGATGCCGCGCAGCATCGCTTCCGTCTTGGGCTCGTCGGCGAGCGGTCCCAGCGGGACCTCGGTGATCGCGTCCGACCTCCGGTAGATCGCTTGCCGCTTGGGCCGCAGCCGCGCGTAGTAAGGAAAACGGGGCACGGCTACAGGAGCGGGGAAAGCACCCGGGCGGAGTTCTCGCGGAGTTGGACCCAGATGCTCGGTTCGGTCCGGTCCCGACGATGGACCTCGGTGGACTCTGTGAGATCCGCTTCGTAGACGGAGACGAGGTCCGCGGTCACCTTGGCGTCGTAGAACATCGCCGTGATCTCGTAGTTGATGTGGAAGCTACGCACATCCATGTTCGCCGACCCGATCGCGCAGACATCGTCTGCGATGAGGTACTTGGCGTGCAACATGCCGGCGTCGTACTCGAAGATGCGGCAACCGACCTGCAACAACTCGTCGTAATAGCTCCGCGACGCGTAGGCCACCAACCGGCTGTCGTTCTTGTCCGGGCTGGGCACGAGGATGCGAACGTCGACGCCGCGCAGTGCCGCGGTGCGAAGGATCAGCATCAGAGGCTCGTCGGGGACGAAGTACGGTGTCGCGATGAAGGCCCGTTGGTGGGCCGCCGCGATGGCTGCGGAAAACTGGGCCGCGATCGCTCCGGTGACCGGGAGGTCGGGGCCACTGGGGATCACCTGGGTCAGGGGCCCCTCGGAGCGGATCGGGCGGGCTTCGGTCTTCCGAAACGGGTTGGCCTCTTCAAGGATCTTGCGCGGCGGGGACTGGCCCAGCTGTTCCCGAGCGTCCAAGGCTTGCGTTCCTTCGGGTCGCTTCCCTTGAAGGTCGACGACCTGCCCGGTGGTGACCAGCCAGTCGTCGAGGAACGTGGCCTCGAGCCCGAGCACGGCGTCGCCGTGAAGCTGAACGAATAGATCACGCCATCCGTCCGCCTCGGACCCGCTTCCGAAGTACTTGTCTCCCACGTTGAGCCCACCGACGAAACCGGTGGACCCGTCGACGGTCAGGATCTTCCGGTGGTTGCGGAAGTTGACGCGAGAGCGGCCAAAGCGAATCGGGACTCGCACAGGCCCGAACACCGAGACCTCGCCGCCAGCGTCGAGCAATGCGCCGAAGTGGTCTCGGTCGAGCCCCCAGCTGCCCAGCTGGTCCACCAACACGCGAACTTGAACTCCGGCTCGTGCGCGGTCGGCCAGCGCAGCGGTGATCGCCCGGCCCGAATCGTCGTCGCGCCAGATGTAGAACTCCGCGTGCACGCAGCGGGTCGCACTGGCGATGGCTGCGAGCACGGCCTCTCGTGCGTCGTCCGCGGTGATGAGGAGGCGGACGTCACTGGCGCGCCGCAGCGGGGCAGCGGTGGCGTGTAGGGCCAGGCGGACCAAGCCGCGCTTGTGGACCGACAGCCCCTGCGGGAGCGCGTCCAGGGTCGCCAGCGACTCCGTTCCGGCGACCGGGTCGATCACGCGGCGCCGCCGGTTCTTCCGTTTTCGTCGGACCTTCCGTTGCGAGAAGAACGCATAGGTCAGCAGTCCGAGGACCGGCACGAACAACATCGACAGGACCAACGCGAGCGTGGCTGTCGGACGCCGACGCTCCAGCAGGACAACGACCGAGACCGCCACCGCGTAGACGACGAATCCTAGTTCGAGGACCCAGCGTGGGATCTGCTCGATAAACTCCACGGAGTCGGTGGACTATACCGGCTCCGTGGGGGCGGCCGAGCTTGCTGCGGCCTACTTACAGGAGGTGTCCGGCGAGGCGGCCACGCAGTCGGGTGGTGCCGCGACCGACTCCAACGCGCCCAGGCGGCACGAGATCGAGTCGTCATCTCGGTGCAGTGGCTCGCCGTCACACCACGCCAGGCACTTCTCCCGGGACTCGAAGGCGTCGTCGAAGCTGCCTTCGCCGCCGCAGGTGGCGCGGAACTCGTCGCAGTAGCGGGGGCAGGTCACCACGTAGGCCGAGCCACAGGTGTCCGAGTCGGGCCCGGCATCGGCGCAGGTCTCTGCGAGGGATTTCACGGTGCCTCCTGCGATCTCGTGGAGCGCCTCGAGACGGCAGTCCGAGTCCTCCTCAGCCTCCCAGTACCCGCACAAGCTCTCGCACTCGGAGAGCGAGGCGTAACCAAAGTGCTCGCTCCCACAGGCGACTCGGTACTCGGAGCAGTAGAGCTCGCAGGTGTCGAGCACCGACGCATCTGGCGGATCCGGGATCGGCGAGGGTCGCTCGGCCGACTCGACCAGATCGAACGCTGCGTCGTCGCAGGCGCTCATGGGTAACAGGAGCAGGGAACACAGGGTCAGTGCGCGCATCATGGGTGGTCGAACTCCTCGAGGGGGGCTTCACAGGGACCATCGGACGCCGGCCACCCAGAGTTTAGGACGTCACACGAAACGCTTGTGTCAGGATCAGCCGGATGAGCGCTCTGCGCGCGAAAGCGGGAAGCCGAACCCGACGGCGAGGAGCCTGTTAGATTCTGCTTGGATGCCCTCCCTCCCCCAGGTGCTGCACGAGGCGAGCCTTCGCGGCGCAACCGAGGTCACGCTTGAATCGGACCAGCATCCGATGGTGAAGACGGACGCCGGTTCCGTGACGGTGGGCGACCCACTCTCCGAGTCAGAGCTGTTCGATGCGCTGTCGATGGTGCTCGGTCCTGACCAGCAAGCCGAACTCGCGTTGGGCAACGTCGTTTCATTTGGCGTGGACGTTGGGAGCGAGCATTGGACGCTCCTCGCCGAGCCTGCGCCCGAAGGCATCGTCGTTCGCGGACGGGTGGGTGCTGCGGGCTCGGGTGAGACCGAGAGTCCGGTGCCCTCGACTCGCGGACTCGACCTGCCCAAGCTCGACACGGCTGAGCCCGACCGCCAGCCGTCCGTCCCGTCCACCGGGAAGTCGATCCTCCGGCCGACCAAGCGCCGCACCGCGTGGGACATCGGTGTCCCGGAAGCTCCGGTACCGCCACCTCGAGCCCCAACGCCTCCGCCATCGAAGCCAAGCTGGTCAAAGCAGATGGATGGGGAAGAAGGATCGGACTTCGAACTTCGGACTCCGACCGGAGAGCAGCCGGCCAACCTGGTCGACGCGCACGACATCTCGTCGCGCGGAAATGACCTCGAAGACAGGCAACGTGGCGGGCAACCGGCCGGCCCACGTGCCCCGAACGATCTGGGTGTCGATGTCCAGGACGACGAGGACAGCATCGATCTCGCCGAGCTCGTGGTCCCGCCGCGTTCGGACGAATCCCATGACTCCGATGAGCCTCGCCCGCTCGAGGTTCGGGACTCACTGGAAGCGTTTGCCGAGGATGTCGCGATGGGGACGCTGTGCATCGTTCAGGGAGAGGGCGGGGCGGAGGCCCTCGCGACAGCGCTGCCCCAGGGGGACTATGCGCTGATCGACGACCCCGCACCCGATGGCGTGCTGCTTGCGGCGGCCGAGTTGGAACCCGGCAGCCGGTTCGCGGTGAGACTTGAAGATCCAAGCCTGGTGCTCGGATGGATTCTTCGTCGGCTCGAAGAAGGGTCGACGGTGGTGGTGCAGACTCGGGCTCGCACCGCGCCTGGTGCCCAACGCGTCCTGCTCGGAACCTCCGGGACTCGTCGCGCCGAGCAGTGGCTCGCCGTCCACGCTGGAATTTGGTTCGCGCAAGAGGCCGACGGCTGGTCACGACACGACTTTTAGGCGGCGCCCGACGTTGACGACCGACGTTGACGCCCGACGTTGACGCCCGACGTTGACGTTGGGGCGGAACAGGACGGGCGTCCTGCCACCGTGCTAGGCGACCTTCTGGTCGAACATCGGGTCGAACTTACAGACGCAGTTGCGCCCTGAGTCCTTGGCCCGGTACAGCGCCGCATCGGCGGCTTGCAGCAGGACCTCCTTGGTCGCTCCGGGCAAGATGTCGGTTCCCGCGACGCCAATCGAACACGTGCGGGCCCCTGCGGCAGTCGCGTGCGGACTGATCCGCATGAACGCGGCTCGAATGCGCTCCGCGAGGGTGCACGCGTCATCGGTCGTCGAGCTGGGACAGACGACCGCGAACTCTTCTCCTCCGTATCGATACGGAAGGTCACGAGCGCGGGTGTTGTCTGCGAGGAGTCGACCGAACACACGAAGGAGGTCGTCACCGACCGTGTGACCAAAGGTGTCGTTGACCGACTTGAAGTGGTCGAGGTCGAGAAGCAGAACCGACACCGATTCGTTCGAAGCACTCGTCTCGCCCAGTTCGGTCTGCATTCGCTCGTCAAACGACCGACGGTTTCCGATCCCCGTCAACGCATCCATCGCGACAAGTCGGCTCAGGGTGCGCGACTTCTCTTCGAGGGCCTTTGTCAGCGAGCGGATCCGAAGCATCGCTTTGATGCGGACCTGCAGCTCGAGCGGATCGATCGGCTTGGTCAGGAAATCATCGCCGCCCGCTTCGATACCGTTGGCGCGCGCCTTGTCGTCGGCGAGGCCGGTGAGAAAAACGATGGGGACGTAGGTCTTCGCTCGGGACCGGATGATCCGGGTGAGCTTGAAGCCGTCAACGGTGGGCATGACGGCGTCCATCAAGATGAGGTCGACGTCTCCTTTTCCGAAGGCGCGTAAGGCCTCGGTCCAACTGTTGCAGGCCGTCACTCGATGGCCGTAGGACTGGACGAGGTCACGCAGCTCTCGCGCGACGACCGGCTCGTCATCGACGAGTAGGACGTGCGCCGGCGGTCCGTTGGCGCTTGGAGGGATCACGGTTCGTTCACGCAGCTTCGCGGACAGATTCGGCGAGCCCGGGGACGAGTCGGATTCCGGGGGAGAGGACGGCGCGGGGAAGCTCGAGTGCGAAGCCGAGGCGTCCATCTTCTTCGGTCAGCACCAACGCACCGCCGCGTGCTTCGACGAGCCGGCGGCAGTGGGCGAGGGTGGGGTCGACATCGCCGCTGGTGCCACGGGGGTCGAGTGCTCGAACGAAGCGCAGCGGTGGGACGCCGTCGGTCGTGATCGAGATACGAACCTTCGAGCGGGCCGCGGAGACATGCACTCCCACGTATTCACCGCGCTCCTCTTCGACGATCCGCAGGGCAGCACCCAGGACGGCTCCGATGACGAAGGAGAGCTCGCCGGGGTCGGTCGTCACCGCCGGGTCGCCGGGCGCAAGCCGTAGGGCGATGTTGACGCTCTTGGACTGCACACGAGCCGCGACCCGACCGACCAACCCGGCGACGAGCATGTTCACCTGATGGGTACGGGTCTGCGGTGTCATCAATCCAGAGTCGTTCGCGGATTCACCTCGACAAGCACCGTTGAAGGGAAGGACGCGGACGGGAGTGGTGACGGAGGGAGTAGTTACGAGATGCATGGCGGTCCTCGAAGAATCGGTAGGCGAGAACACTAGTTGCTCGAAGCGTGCCAACCCTGCGCTCGCGCGAACGAGCCGATTATTTGACGTGGGCTCCGTTTCGTCTTTTGCTCGCTGGGAGGGGACGAACTGCCTGTGAAGGCGTCCTTGACTGGGCTACGCGCCGATCCTGGGCCACTGGCGCTTGCGACACCGACAGGTACACACGTGTCGAGTCCTCGGCGTTGCGGTGGTTGGACGTCGGACGCCATCAGCTCGACGATCGACGAGACGATGGCGATCGGGCCCCCGGGACGCTGACGATCGCCGAATTCATGGCGATCCGGTTGACCGGTGCATTTGACGGTCGGCCGGACGGCAAGATCCCGCGACAACCGCCAGCACATTGGTGCTGCGACTGTCGTGGGCTCGGCGGCCGCGGGTGGGCACGTCCGGGTTTGGACCGCGACTACGCGCGGTCTGGGGCTGCGAGCAGGTGAAGAAATCTCTCCTGCGAGCCAAAGCCGGATTCGTGGACGACGACCTGCGCTCCGAGCCGCGATCGTTTCCCAATGCCGATCGGCGAGAGGAAGTTTGCGGTGGGCTCTTCGGTTTGCGCGACCGTGCAGACGACGAGCACGACCAGGTCCTCGTCAGGATCGATCCCAGCGAAAGACGCCGAGCGCCGGACGAGGTCGAGCGGGAAGTCGGGCGCGACTTCGAGCGGATCGATGACGATCAGCGCGAGGTCGGGCCGTTCGAAGGCCTGAAGCCATCGGAACGGGTTGTCGCTGTGTCCGTCGATGAGGACGAACGTCTTGGCTTCCGGGAAGCCGGGCAAGCCCATCGGGAGTGTGATGAGCTGCGCCTGCGGAACTTCTATTCGCCCGAAGCGAGTACTTTCCACTGCGCGAAGAGGCGCGACAGCTCGTCCGGAGTCGGCGTCTTCGACGCCTTGATGTTCTCGTCCGCGATGCCCTGGTACAGCTCCTCCCGGTACACCGGCAGTCCCGCCGGCGCCGAGATTCCCAGCCGGACCTGCCGTCCCCGGACCTCCCGGACGACGATCTCGATTCCGTTGCCGATGAGTATCTTCTGTCCGATCTTCCGCGTGAGTGTCAGCATTTGCGTCTCCCGAGGGGTCGGTCGAAGGATTCGGCTTCTCCCGTTTGCTCATCTTGGTTCAGGTCCGTCGGTTCTCGCGACCTTTTCAGGCCGGCGCCATCGCCGTATCCCATCGTCGCCGGATGAAGTCCCGCAGTTGAACGGGGCCGGACGGGTCGTGGGAGGGAGTGGTTCCACAAGTATGACACAGGCTCGATGCGGTAGTCGGGAAATGCGCATTGAAAAAACGGCCCGAAGGCCGCGTTTGACTGTGACATCGCTCCGTCGCGCAGGTCTCAGCGCGGTGAACTGTCGGAGCGGAGCATGGTGCGCAGCTTCGCCGTGGCCTCGCCCATGATCTGACAGATTCGGGATTCCGTGACCCCAAGCTCCAGCCCGATCTCGCGCAGCGTCATCTCCCGCTGATAGTACATCTCGAGCACGCGCTGTTTCCGCGGCGGAAGGTTCCCGATGGCACGACCGAGCCGCCGGACCATCTCCCGCTTCATGCTCAGCTCGTCGGGTCGGGGGCTCGGAGACGGAAGCTCCATGCCGCGGCCCCCGTCGTCGTCGTTGCGACTCATCTCGTCGAGGCTGAGCATCCGTACGCTGCCTACGCGCGCGACGAGTTCTCGGTAGTCCCCGACGGTCATGCCAAGGCCTGCCGCGAGCTCTTCCTCGACGGGAGGCCGGCCGAGCTTGGCGGTCAGTTCTTGGGTTTTCCGGGCGATCCGCTTCGTCGCGAGTCGCGCGTTGCGGGCCATCAGATCGTAGCGACGCAACTCGTCGAGGATCGCGCCTTTGACCCGGAACTCGGCGAAGGTCTCGAAGCGGTCGGACTTGGACGGATCGAAGCGGCGACTGGCATCGATCAGCCCAAGCATGCCCGCGCCGACCAGGTCGTCGAACGAGACGTGACTGGGGAGATTGCGGGCGAGGCGGCGGGCGAGCCGACGGACGAACTCCATGTACTGCGCGGGGTCGACCGCGGGCGGACGTTCGTTGGCTGGCGCAGCGCCGTCGTCGACCCGGTGCAAGCCTGCAGGTGCCGTGTTGGCCGCCTGTGCGGCAGGATTGCTCGCAGGCTGGCTCGAACGGGGGATCAGTTTCTCGACTGCTGCACTCATCATTCGCCTCCGTGGTTTCGCTGGCGCAACAGTCTGCGCCAGAAGATCTGCGAGGCGCCCGGTCGCGCTCCGCGTTGGGTCGATGCCAGGAACGTGTCCGCAACGTGGGCGATGCCCTGGCAAAAAGGACTGTCGGGGTACGCCTCGTTCGTCGGCTGGCCCCGCATGATGGCGCGTCCAACGTTGGGGTCGTAGGGGACGGCGCCGAGATACTCGAGGCGTACGTCCAGGGACCTGTTGCACATGGTCTGGAGTTGCTCAAACGCCACTTCACCTTCGGCGGGACTGCCGACCATGTTCGCGACGACCTTCACGTGCTGCACGCCGTGTTTCGCTTGCAGCGCTCGAAGCATGCCAAGCCCGTCGGAAAGCCCAGTCGGTTCGGGGGTGATCACCAGCAACACCTCTTCGGCGGCGGCACAGAAGCCCAGAGTCCCCGGACCCAGCCCGGATCCCGTGTCGATGACGACCGTGTCGAACCGGGAGTCCAGGGTGTCGATCGCGGTCATGAGTTCGTATCGCCGAAGTTCCTCGATGTTGCTCGCGTCGTAGTTGCCCGGGGATCCGGGCAGCAGCCAGACGTCGTTCTTGGCCGGGACCAAGACATCTTCGATGTCGACATCTCCAGTGAGGATGTCGAGCGAGGTATGCGAGGGCGCGAGGCCCAACACGATGTCGAGGTTGGCGAGCCCAAGGTCGGCATCGACGGCCAGCACCCGAGCGCCGAGGCGGCCGAGCGCGAGGGCAAAGTTGGCGGCGAGGTTGGTTTTGCCGACGCCGCCCTTACCCGAAGCGATTGCCACGACCCGTGCTTGGGCGGGCTGAGGCCGACCATGCAGTGGGATGACGGGGGCGTCTTGTGTCGCGGAGACGGACTGGGGGACTTCTTGGCTCATCGCGAGGGGGCGGGTTGTTCCGCACCCCACAGCTTGTGCAAACCGTGGGCCAGGACCCAAGAGCCAACGACGGTGGCCCTCACGCGGGCCGCCGCACATGCACTCCGGGCCCGACCCGTGGCCTCCGATCTCGCCGACCGGACCAGTGCTCCTGCGCGTGCGCCGGAACGAGAAAACCGGCGGCCCTGGGGAGGGACGCCGGCGAACTGCCGCAGCGTCAAAGCGCCGGTTGCGGTCGGCGGTCCTGTGTCCCGTTCTCGGCCGGGAGCCCGCTGACCGTCACGAACCGCCAGCTTTTCGTTTTCGCTTGCGGAGCTTCTCGACCAGCGTGGTTCGGTTCATGCCTAAGAGGATCGATGCTTGGTTCTTGTTGCCGCCCGTGCGTTCGAGTGCCTGCTGGATCAGGCTCATCTCAAACGCTTCCACGGCTTCGCGGAGGTTCAGGCCCTTCTCGGGGAGCAAGAAACCATCCGGCGTCGTCGCGACGCGGCGTGCCACCACGGACTCGGACGGGTCGGGTACGAGGGTGTATTCGCCGCTTTGGGCGGCGGCCGGCGGCGGGGCCTCGGGTGCGGGGGCGGAGAGCGGAAAGGACAACACGCTGCGGGCCGCGGACGGGGTGGGGCGATCCGCCACCGGAGGGCTGGTCGGAGCCTGAGGGGTCGCAGCCCCTTGGCGGACCTTGGGCGGCAGGTCGCCCACGTCGAGGGTGCCGGTGCCTTGGTGCAGCAACACCATGCGTTCGATGGTGTTTTCCAGCTCTCGGACGTTGCCAGGCCAGGGGTAGGACTCCATCAGCGAAAGCGCGCGCTCGCTGATCTCGTCGACGCGGCGGGGGCGTTTGGGCGCATCACGGTCGAGGAAGTAGCGGACCAACAAGGGGATGTCGGTCGAGCGCTCGCGCAGGGGCGGCAGGTGGATCGGGATGAGGTTCAGTCGATAGAACAGGTCCTCGCGGAAGGACCCCTCGGCGGACATCTGTTCGAGGTCCTTGTTCGTGGCGGCCAGAATCCGGACATCGCACTTCCGCGGTCGCGTTTCCCCCACGGGCACGAACTCCTGCTCCTGCAAGACGCGCAGGAACTTCACCTGGACCGACAGGGACATCTCCCCGATCTCGTCGAGAAACAAGGTGCCTCCATCGGCCACCGCAAACCGTCCCTCCCGGGCCTGGGTCGCGCCCGAGAACGCCCCTTTGGCGTGCCCAAACAGCTCGCTCTCGATGAGCGTCTCCGGGATGGCCCCGCAGTTGACCGGGACAAAGGGGTTCTTCGCGCGTCCCGAGGCGTGGTGGATCGCCCGGGCGATGAGCTCCTTGCCCGTGCCGGACTCACCGGTGATCAGGACCGTGCAGTCCGTGCCTGAGATCCGCTCCAGGACGAGGAATATCTCCAACAGGTTCGGGTGGTCCCCGATCAGGCCGGGGGCGTGGGCATCTCGCCACAACGCTCGCGGGTCGGGCCCGGACGCCGCACCACCACGCCCGCTCCCCAGGACACGGGTCACGGTGTCGTGGAGCTGCTCGAGCTCGAACGGTTTGACCAGGAAGTCCTTCGCGCCGAGCCGAATGGCGTCGACCGCGTGGGAGATCGTGCCCTCAGCGGACATCATGATCGTTGGCGCGGTGTGTCCTTTCGCCCGAGCGCGCTTGAGAACCTCCATGCCATCGAGGTCATCCATGCGCAGGTCCAACAACACGATGTCGAACTCGTGTTTACCCAGCTGCTCGAGCGCCTCGGTTCCTCCGCCGGCGCCGATGCATTGGCACCCGACGGCGGTCAGGTAGTTCTGCAAAAGCGTCCGATGGGGCTCGTGGTCGTCCACGATAAGGACGGAGCTCCCCGGAAGGATCGAATCATCGGCCGCAATCACACACCGATCATTCGACTCTGGACCACTGGGGTCAATCCTCTGACGCCCAGTCTCTGCGTCCCGTTTCGGTTCGTTGGCGGGTTGGCCGTTGGGAACGGGTATGTGGATGTGGTCCTGCGCGGTCGGAACCCGGTGCTGAGGGACGGCCGAGGTCGGGACGCCCCAGCGCCTCAACCGATCGCGCCGTCTGCCGATACACGGAGTCGAAGGCCGCTCCATGAACGACGTCAGCTCCGCCCATACCCCAATCCTGCTGGTCGACCCCTCCCCAGGGTCCGTAGAAGGCCTTCGTGCGGACGGCGCGGCGCTCCCCGAACCGCTCGCAATCCAGGTGGTGCCAAGCGTCGCGGCGGCCATCTCGGTGTTTGAGGCAGGAGGAGCGCTCGACGCTGTGGTCGTGAACCTGGACCTCGGGTCGGATGCTGCGACCGAACTCGTGGCGGAGATCGAGACGCGGTTTCCTGGTCTTCCGGTCATCGCCTATGCCGAGCGGTTGGACGACGACCGGGTCGCCACCGCCTGCCACCTTGGTGCCGCCGGACTGCTCGCACGTCCGTTCGGCGCCAAGCAGCTTCAGGAGCTGCTCCGGCAGCCGGCTCCGGATGCGGGGTTCTCGGGCACGACGACCGGTGTGCCCACGCCGATGCTGTTGACCCTGCACTGCGCAGCGGGAGCCCACGGCGCCCTACACCTGCGTTGCGCGGAAACGGCGAACCGACCGGAGCGCTTCGGAACGATCTACCTCGATGGTGGACAGCCGATCCACGCCACCGCAGGGGAGCTGGTCGGCTCGCAGGCGGTTCACGGAATGCTCGGTTGGCTGGACGCTGAGGCCACGTGGCTGCCGGGCAAGACCCGGTGCGCCCGAACGATCGTGGGTCGATGGGAGGGTCTGTTGGCGCGTGGATTCACGGCGCGCCCGGGGGGGAACGCGGAGCCGGTCGAGGAGGTCGTGGCGGTCGCATACCCCGAGGTGGTGGAGAAACTCTCGCGCCTCTCCCAGACACCGGACGTGCTCGGCGCGTTCTTACTGCGTCATGCCGAAGTCGTGACCGGTCGCTGCACGTCGGATGTCGACGAAGCCCTCGCGGCTCGAGCTCTTTGCCGACTGGCGCACGTGTTCTTTGACGTCGACGCTCAGCCGACGGAGGATGCGGGGCGGGAGATTCAAGCCGTGGTCGGGACTGTCCGGCTGGTCATCGACCGGATCGGACCCCCCGAGATCGGCTTTCAGGTTGGGGTGCTGGTCCGGCAGGCGGCACCCGTGTGCAAGAGCCTTCGGCGACTGCTCCGCCAGATCGATGGCACCTTCCAGCGCGCGGCGAAGAAGCGCCGTGTTTCAGGTGCGGACCCCACCTTGGATGCGGTGAACTCCCCGCACGGTTCCGTGGGCGTCGCCTAGCGCCCGGTCGCGTTCGACACCGACTCACGACAGACGCCCGACGGACCTCGCTCCGCCGGGCGTCTGACGATCTCGCCGTAGGTCTGGGTACGAACTGCGGGCCTCTCAGCGGGCCTTGGGATCGCAGAGCTTCTGCTCGGCCAGCTTCCGCGCTTCCGTGGGCGCGAGCGCTGCAAGGTCGCAGTGCAGGGTGGGGATGAATGGGTTGTTGCGGATGGCCCGGTCCAGGGCCTCGCTCGCCCCATCCCGATCTCCGCTGCGAAGTCTCGCCCGCCCCTGGGCAGCGGCGAGGTTGGCGTTCTCGGGGTCGAGCGCGGCGGCGATGTCCAACAGCGGCACCGCCTCCGCGAATCGCTCGAGGTCGACGTACAGACGCCCCAGTCGCCGCGCCAGTGTTGGGTCCTTGCGGGCCCGCTTGTCGGCTTTGCGCGCCTTTTCGTACTGTGCGGCGGCGGCGTGGTCGTGGTCGCGGGCCTGGAGCAGCGCGCCCAAACGAGCGTGCTGGCGGGCGACGCCCCCGCCAAGCTCGGAGAAGACGTCTCCGAATTGCTCGGGTGCAGGCTTGCCGTCCTTGAACTCGGGCGTGGACAGCTCGCCGTCTTCCCCGCTGGCGGTGCGCGCCTTGGTGACGCGCTTCCACTCCGACATGAACGCTTCGAAGTCGTCTCCCCACGCGTGCGCCAAGGCTGCCTCGGCGTCCTCACCCGCAGCGACTTTGTCGAGCAGCCGCGCAATCCCTTCGTTGCCCTTACGCTCGTGAAGCAGGCCCAGCATCGTTTCGACCTCGGCGTAGGCGAGGGCGGCCCGTTCCGCGCTGGGAAGCATCGCGACGGAGGGATACATCTCGGAGAGCGTCACCAGGTCATCGTCAACGATCGCCCGATGGAGCCGGTAGGCGATGGTGGGGCTCAACGGCTCGGGATCGGTCCGCCGCCATCGTGTCTCCAGCAGCTTGGCGAGGCCTTCTTGCAGCCAGACCGGGGCGAGGTTGTCGGTGCGCATTGTTAGTACGTAGTGCACGTACTCGTGGACTGCCGTGTCCAGCCATCCGTAGCCGTACACCATGATCCGCGGCGAGATCATCATGACGCGGCGGTACTTGGTCACCCCGACGGTGCCGGTGGTCCGAATGTTCTCGACGGAGAGCGGGGTGACAAGGGCGAGCTTGGTGGCCAAG
Source organism: Nannocystales bacterium (assembly GCA_050633305.1). Lineage (GTDB taxonomy): Bacteria > Myxococcota_A > Polyangia > Nannocystales > Nannocystaceae > CAJXVA01. The sequence continues at coordinate 84,341 of JBOEGF010000032.1, read as the reverse complement.
TCGAGGAACTCGAACCGGACCGTGTGCGCGGGGACGACCCCGATGATCGCCCCGATGCGCTCTCGGGCGTCCTTCATGGCGTCGAAGAGGTAGGGGGCCAACAGCGCGTCTTCATCGCTGGCGAACACCGCTTCAAAGTTGCCATCTTCGCTTCGAACGACGATCGCCTGATCGAGCGCCGTCTGGGCGCCGCGGGACAAGCCCAGGTAGTGTGTGGCCTCCTCGAGCGCCGCGCTGCCCTCGGGCAGGGTGCCCGCGGCGATGACCTCTGCGAGCAAGGCTTCGGCCTCGGTGTACTCGGCCTCATACAGCTTGACGACGCCGCGCTTCACCTTGGCCTGCGGTGTATCTGGTGCTCGCTTCATCGCAGCACGTGCGGCAGGCAGGTCCCACGCGAGGAGGGCGGCGTCGACGTCGTCGAGCGCGTCGGAGGCCAGCAGAGCCAGGGGTTGCGCGGCGATCAGCGCTGGGCTGGTTGCGGCCGGACCGACGGTGGCGTGCGCGGACGACGATGGCATGACGGCGAGCGCGGCAACGAGACCTGCGGCGATCGTCGAGCGAAGGGGGCGAAGCGTTCGTGCGCGGATCATCGGAGCAACTCCTCGTAGTAACGCTTCACGGGCGCATCGTATCCATCGGGCGACTTCTCCTTCATCGCCTCCATGAGCGCGTCCCGGAGGCTGCGGTCGCGTTCGGCCTCGGTGCTGGCATCGTGGGAACCGCCCTGCGGAGGGGGCGGAGGGGGACCTTCCCGGAGACTGTCAATCGCGCGCTGCAGCGCGTTCCAGGCCCCGTTCTGGGCTTGGAGAGCCCGTTCTGTTCCGTCCTTGCCGAGCTCGTCCGCGCTTCGCTCCATCGAGCCGTCGGCGTCTCGCATCGCGCCGCGGCCTTCCTTGGGGAGCAGCTTCGCGTTGTCCGACTCCATCAGCGTCGAGGCTCTCGTCCGCAGTCCTTCTTGCCGGCCCTCGAGCTCCTCGAGTTTGGCTTGTTGGGTCGCATCCAAGACATCGGACGTGCCCGGGAGCGGCTTGCGTGTCTGGGTGCGCAGCGCCTGAGCCTTCTTCCCAGCCTTCTTCAGCGCCTTGCCCTCCCGCTCCGTGGTCTCGGAGCCCGCCTGCGCGCGTTGCAACCCCTCCGCGGCGGCCCGAGCCGCATCATCGAGTTGCAGCTGCGTCGCGTCTTCGCGCTCAGCGGTGTCCTCGAGGCGTTCGAGGGCCGCGCGTGCATCTTCCAGTCCGCGCCGGGCGTCGCGTCCCAGGCGGGCGTCATTGATCTCCTCGAGCGACTTTCGAAGCGCCTGCGCCTGTGCACCAGCATCCTTCCGGTCATCCTCCTGCGCGGCCTGTGACTTGACCTTGGACCGGTAGGCCTCTTCGAGTTCCTGGGTCTTGGAGCGAACGCTCGACTCCTCGTCCTGCAGTCGGCTGAGTTCACGCAGCAGCTCCATGCGCTGACGCTCCTCCTCCGAGAGGGCAGGCGCTTCACCCTGGGGCTGACCGAGCTTCTCCTGGACGGCATCGCGCAGCTGCTGAACCTCGCCCAGCTGCCCCTTGGCGGCTTCGAGGGCCTCGTCCGTCTTGCCTTGGCGAAGCATCTCGGAGAGCTGCTCTTGCTTCTTCATGTCCTCCAACGCCTTGAATGCGTCGAGGTTCATGAACTCGGGATCGAGCTCCTCGCGGAGCATGGCGCGCGCTTCGGCGATCCGGCGCAGGTCGTCCCTCCGCCGCTGCTCGAGTTGTTCGATCTGCGCGCGTGCGGACGAATCGCCGGCCTTGAGCTGCTCGAGCAGGTCGACGAGTTTGCGCTGTGTTGCCTCGAGCCGGGCGACCAGCGCTTCGAGCCGCTCGATGACCTGACCGTCGACGAGGTCGTCGATACGGATGATCTCGTCCTCGAGCTGGGTGATTTCTTCTTCGTTGTGTTTCCCGAGCTTGTCGAGCGCCGCGTCGGTGGCATCGGGGTCTCGCCGTTCGAGTCCGGTCGGCATCTTGACGTGCAGCTTCAGCGCCTCGTCGTGCAGACCCTTGAGGCGCTTATGAACCTTGGTCAGAATCGCGACGTCGCGCTCGTGGGTGAGCGTGTCGACGCTGAGTGAGTCGATCGCCAGCGCGAGCATCGCCAGGAGCTGTCCGCTGCCCCCCAGCAGCTCACGAGCGCCGGCGGCTTGGACAGGGAGCGGGATCTCGAAGCCCGCGGGGTCGGTTGGGGCCTCCTCGAACGCCCGCGTGGTCATACGGGCGGCCAGAAGGTCCACGGCGCGATCGCGGAGCTCCGCGAGCTTGACGATGTTGGCCGCGTGCTCGGCTTCATCGTCTTGGACGACCAGCGACATTGTGGCCGAGCGCGTCATCTTTCCCGGTGGGTCGGCGAGGGCGATCAGGCCCAATCCCGGGTCGTTGTCGCGGACCTCGACCCAGTACAGGACCTCGCTGCGCTGCTCGATGGGGACCGAGGAGAGGTCCCAGGTGTAGCGTTGTCGCCAGGCGCGGTTGGACGCGGTTGGAGTCCCCGCACTGAGTCGGTGCGTGGTCCCGTCGGGCATCTGATAGACGAGCTCCGCCGAGGCCACGCCGAAATCATCCCGGGCGACGAAGCGCACATCGACGCTCTGTTGCTCGCTGACTTCCCGCTGTGCCGCGGGCAGCGGCAGCAGCTCGACATCCGGAGCGCGGTCGTCTTCGAGCACGAGCGGCATCGGTGGCGAATGCCGGGCGTCGTCCTCGGCGTCGGGTTCGTCGAGCAGGACGACGGTCCATGTGCCGGCGCCACGTGCGACGAAGGTGCCCTCGAAGCGGAGGCCAGGTTTCGCCTCGGGGTTGTCGGGGTCGGGGGGGAGGGCGGTGAGCTCAACGACCTCGGGCTCGGGGTGCTCGAGCTCCGCGCTTGGGTCGTAGTTGAGGACCGCGCGGGCCTGTGCTGCGGGTCGCCACGCTTCTAGAGTCAGCATGACCTCGGTTCCAGCGACCACTCGAAGGGCGCCGCTGGGGTTGGGGACGACCCGAGGCGGCCGGCGCGTGTGCTCCGGATACCGAAGCTCCAGGGTCAGCGATGACCACGCGGGCTCGGGAGGGGCAGGGGGGCGACCGTCGTGACCGGAGAGCAACAGGGCCAGACCACCGACGGCCGTGGGGGCCACCACGCAGGACACCGCGAGTGCCCCGACGAGCATCGAAGCCGCGGCGCGGGCTCGCCAGCGCGGACTGGGCAGGGCGAGGGCCGCGTCGATTCTCGGTTGGCGGACGCGGCGCGCGACGTCGTCGATGTAGGCCGCGGCGAGATCGGGCGAGCGGACCTCGGCGCCGCTGGCCAGCTCCATCGCCCCCATCACTTCATGACGGAGGCTCCGATCGGCCGCGACGTGCCCGGGACCGTCCTCGCCGAGCGGCCCACGGTGGCGGGCGATCGAAGCTGCGGTTCGCATCGGGCGCCCGTGGGCCCGCCAGGCATGGAGTGCGTGGCGCCCTACCCAGACGAGCAGGCTGACGCTGGCCGCCCCGAGCGCGACCGGGGCCACGATGTCGCCGCGAAGTGTCCATCCTGCGAGCCAAGCGCCGGCTCCCGCGCATGCACAGGCGATCAGGGCGGCATCGAACAGCCCCGCGCCAGCGGTGCGTAGAGCCGCGATGCGGGACGCTGAGACCAAAAACCGCGTCAGCGGCGCAACGGTATTCGAGGGCGGGACAGCCAAGCGGAGCTCCACATTGCGCCTCGCGCTGGCCAGGGGTTGGCGCGCGGGGGGCGAGGAAAGGTATAACCGCGCTTCGCCACGCAGTCACTGGCCGGGCTGCCGCGACCCCACCGCCCCGTTCCGGGGCCGGGTTCTAACGGGACAGACATTCGCCCCTGAATAGTCCCCATCGCCGGCCGTCGAAGCGCGAGCAACACGTGGTTTCCAACGAAGCCGACGACCACGAGCTGGTCGAAGCCTGCAAGGGTGGGGATCGTCGTGCGTTCCAGATCCTGTTTAAGCGCTATGAGCGCAAGGTCTACGCCGTTGCGTATGGATTCCTCCGGAACCAGGAAGATGCGCTGGACGTCACCCAAGAGGCCTTCATCAAGGTCCACCGCTACCTGCCGAAGTTCGAGGGTCAATCCAGCTTCTACACGTGGCTGTATCGAATCGTCGCCAACCTCTGCATCGACCACCTCCGGCGCGCCGGCCGCAAGAAGGACGTCGAGTTCGACGACAAGCTGCGCCATGACGGCGAGACCGATGCATCGTCCGACCGTCTTCCAGCCTCCACGCTGGGGGACCCCTCCAAGGCCGTCCGCAACAAGGAGATCCTCGATGCGGTCGAGAACAGCTTGGACGAACTCAGCGAGAAGCATCGGATGGTGATCGTCATGCGCGAGCTGCAAGGCCTCTCCTATGCGGACATGGCCAAGGCGATGAACTGCTCCAAGGGCACGATCATGAGCCGGCTGTTCCACGCCCGCCGGAACATGCAAAAGCAGCTCAAGACGCGCCTAGAGCACGTCCCGAGCACGACCGAGGACGACCCGGATGGGAGTCCCAAACCGAAAAAGGCGAAGGCCGGAAATAAACCTGAGTCCAAATCGAACACCGGGGCATCCGGGTCCGTCTCACAGGAGGCTGCATCATGACCAACCAAGTTGGAACCTCCGGCGTGTCGCGTGACGAACTCGCGCTTCACTTCGACGGCGAAAGCACCGGGGCCGAGGCCCACGAGCTCGCCGCCCAGATCGACGCCGATCCCGACCTGCGCGATGAACTCGCGCAGATGGGGATTGTTCGCGGTCTCGTACAAGAGACGCTCAAAACCAAGGCGGCAGAGATCCCGCAGGCCCGGTTTGAGCAGATCTGGGATGACATCGACCGTCAGCTCGACCGCGAGGCGGCTGCTGCGGCTCCGTCTTCCGCGGGCTCGCTGTGGTCCAGAGTCTGGACTGCGCTCCGGCCGGCACGTCTCCCGCTCGCGGCGGCGGCGGCTGCCGCGGCTGTGACACTGGTGGTGGTGTCGACTCCGAACCCGGACCCCAACAAAGGGCCGGACGCCGAGAATAATCCCGGCGCTGTCGCGTCTGCACAGGAGCCCGCAGCGAATCAGGAGCCGGACACGGCTGTCGCTCCGGGCGCCGAGACGAAGGATGCTCCTTCGGCTCTCCCACTCGGAGAACGCATGGCCGCCGCCCAAGATCTTCCCAACCCGGACCCTGCACTGGGTGCCGAGGATGACCTGCCCAGCCCCAAGAAGGTCGAGGCAGAGATTCACGGGGTCGAGTTCTCGGGACACACCGGCCGCATCTCCAAGACCGGGACCGTCACCGTCCTCTACCTCGAAGAAGAGGCCCAGCCCAAAGACACCGAGCGTTCGCTATGAAGCCCCGACGCACCAAGAGCTTGCTCTCCCTGGCCCTCAGCTCCCTCCTCGTGCCTGCTGCTGCACTCGCGGCAGTCGCCTCGGTTTCCACGAGCGCCCACGCGGCGCCGGCGAAGAAGCCGGCCAGTCCGAAGGCCAAACCGAAGGCCAGCACCAACGCCGAAAAAGCCGTCTGCAAGGTCCACGCGGTCCTCGCCTCCAAGGAGGGCGACGGTAAGATTCCCAAGAACCTCGAGTTCATGAAGGAGTGGCTCACGGACGAGCCGTACGACCGCTACAAGTCGTTCCACCTCCTGGGGTCCAAGAAGGTCGAACTCAAGGTCAGCAAGGCCACGGCAGCCGAGTTCAAGACCGGGCACAAGATGAAGCTGAGCCTTCTCGGTGGAGACGAGAAGAAGCTCAAGCTGCACCTGGATCTGACCCACCGCGACGGCAAGAAGAACCTCGTCGCGATGGACTACAGCATCGAAGACAACGGTTTGTTCTTTGTCCAGGGCGGCGAGCACAAGTCCGGTGAGGTGACAGGACGGATCTTCTGGGCCATCCAGTGCGCCCGTCGCTGAGCCCTCCAGTCCTCGCCACGAAGTAGCCAGACTCGCCGTGCTCGTTGAGCGCGGCGTTTCTTTTGGTTCGGCTTCGTCTACCATCCGGCCTGGCCGCGGAATCCCGGGCTTGCAGCCCGCGTACGAGGAACGGCCCACCGATGATGCCCCCCGCGCGATCACCTGCCCCCAAACCCAAACGACGCCGCTGGCCGGTCGTCGTCGGGGTGTTGTTGGTCGCGTTGGTCGTGGCTCTGGGCCTGAGCGCGGCCGCCATCCCGCTGCTCGCGGTTCCCTATGCTGAAGCCCAGATCGAGGAACGGATTCGGCGCCGACTCAAGGTCGGATTTGAGGTCGAGAAGGTCACCGTCGAGTGGGGACAAGTCTCGTTGGCGTCGGTTCGAGTCGGGGGCGGGGACGGAGAGCCCACGATCACACTCGACCGCGTCGAGGTCAGCCTCGATGAGGACGCGCTGTGGTCCGGGGTCGCACAAGTCACGGCGGCGCGAGTCCACGGTGGCCTCGCAAGCGGGACGGTCGAGAGCTTCCAGGATCTCGTCCGACGCATTCGCTCCGGGCGCAAGCCGGGCGCCAAGGTCTCGACCGGCCGCGTGAAAATGCGGCCAGAGCAGCTCCGCATCGAGGGCCTCAAGCTGGATGTGACTCGGGGTGCGCGCCGGGTTCGAGCGACGCTCGACGCGAACATCGACGTGGCTGCGCTGCGCGTGGTGAGCTCGGCCTCGGAGATCCAACTCGACAACGGCGAGGGGGCGGAGATTCTCGCGAGGTCACTCAGCGCGACGGTTCAGGCGGACAAGACCGAAGAGGGCTACGCGATCCGCTTTCCGCAACGCGTCGAGGTCCGAGGTGTCGCCGCCCCGATCGAGGAGGGGATCGCGGTGGCTGGAGTCGACGGGTGGGTGCAGGCCTCGGATGCGAACGGGACCGAGATCTCGCTCGACCTTGCGGGGGCGTTCGGCGACGCCAAGACCCAGTCGGCTGTCGAAAAGCTGTGGTCGGTCGCGGGCCGCGTTCGCCGCGATCTCTCCGAAGGTGTCCTACGGCTCGACATGGACGCCTTCGAGGTCGCCCGCGTCCCCCAAGACGTCATCGCAAAACTGCCGCTGGTGGAGTCGGATGAGGCCACCGTCGGGGGCCACCTCGCGGTCGTGTTCGGCGATGGGGTGGCCGCCCTCGAAGGAGATCTTTCGCTGCAGGGCTTTGGGGTTTCGTCCCCAACTCTGGCGCGGCAGACGGTCCGCGACCTCGGGATGGATGTGTCCTTCGCCGCAGAGGTCGACCCCGTCGGCCGGCGCGCGATCCTGCACTACGTCGATGTGGAGCGTCGGGGCGTGAAGCTGACGGCCTCTGCGGTGTTGGAACACCCCGAACGCAAGCGGGGGCGTCGCTACGATGTTGTGGCTGATCTGCCGCACGTGGCCTGCCAGTCGGTGCTCGACGCGGTGCCCGACGGCTTCGCCCCTGGGCTCGACGGGTTCCGGTTGGGCGGAGAGTTTGGCGCGCATGTCACCTTGCAAGTCGACTACGCCGACCTCGAGACGCTCGCTCTGGGCGGACTCGTCGACATGGAGGGGTGCGAGGTTCGAGCCACGCCGATCGTCGCGGACCGCGATCGTCTCGCCAGCGGGTTCACGCACCGCGTGCTGCTGAACGACGGTGGGACCTCTTCGGTGCAGATGTTCCCCGGCGCTCGCGGGTTCGCTTCGATCCGTCAGATCTCTCCGGTGGTGACCGCGGCGATCCGTACGACGGAGGACGGAGGATTCTGGAAGCACAACGGCTTCATGCCCTCACAGTTCGAGGTGGCGCTGCGTCGAAACCTCGCGGCGGGACGGGTGCGGCTCGGTGCCTCGACGATCACCATGCAGATGGTCAAGAACGTGCTGCTCGGGCACGAGCGGACGTTGTCTCGGAAGTTCCAAGAGATGTTCCTGACTTGGTACGTCGAAAAGGTCCTCAGCAAGGACCGGATCATGGAGCTGTACCTCAACGGGATCGAGTACGGCCCAGGCATCTATGGGATCGTCGATGCGTCGAGTTACTACTTCGGAAAACACCCCGGTGACCTCGATCCTCCAGAGGCGGTGTTCCTGGCGCTGATGCTGCCCAGCCCGGTCAAGCGCAGCGTCTACTACTGCAACGGGGAGCTGTCCGAGCGCTTTAACATCAAGGTGCAGCGGATCCTGCGACTGATGAACGAGCGCGGCCGGTTGTCCGACCTCGAGTATGAACTCTGGAAGGAGCAGCCCGTGGTGTTCGATCTCCGCCGTCGGGGATCGGTCAAGACGTGCCAGGCCCGAATCAAGCGGATGCGCGCAGGCACGTTCACCCAGATGCCGCTCTCCGGACTGCTGAGCAGCGCGGCCGTGCTCGATGACCCACCACCGGAGGTCCCCTCCGACCTCGATCTCGACCTCGATCCGGCGGACGGGTATGACGGGCTGCCGAGCCTCGAAGACCTTCCTGGGAGCGAGGATCCCGCGAACGTCGACGATCTCGGAAGTCCCGCCATGGACGGCTAGGGCCGGGTTCTGCGGCATGCGCGGCGGGGGTCGGCGGCGCGGGATGACAACGGCTCGCTCGCGCGTTGGTGGGGTGTGCAACCCGCGCTACGCATGCCATTGTCTCGGCGTTCGATGGACGATCGCACCTTTGCGCGCCTCACTCAGGCCCACACCGCAACGCACATTGCTCAGACGCTGACCCCCTACGTGACCGAGGTCCGGCGGGAGAAGATCGAGCGGCTCCTCGACCGACGTCTGCCCCAGATTCAGGTCGCAATCGAGGCCCCAAGCGACCCTCACAACGCGGCGGCCGTCGTGCGGACTGCTGAAGCGTTGGGGGTGTTGGACGTCCACCTCGTGGCAAGCGAGCGCAGAGCACTTCATGCCAAGAACACAACGCAGGGCGCGTTCCGCTGGGTGCGTACGCACCACCATGACCATCTCTCGGATTTCCTGGGCCAGGACACGCTGAACGGGGTGTCGATATTTGGCGCATGGATGGACGCCGAGCGGACGGTGGAAGAGCTTCCCGTCGACCGCCCGATCTGCGTGGTGTTCGGCAACGAGACGCGCGGACTCTCGGCCGAGGCGCGAGCGGCATGTACGGGTGGCTTCCGCATCCCCATGTTCGGCATGAGTGAGAGCCTCAACCTGTCGGTGAGCGCCGCGATCACGCTGTACAACCTGACCTCCCGGCATCGTGCGGCCGGGGCGGTTGGCCTCGATGCGCAGCAACGCGACCAGCTGCGGGCGCGCCACTACATGGACAGCGTGGACGAGCGGTTGTGGTCCTCGTTGCTCGGCATCCCGATGGAGTCTTCGTGAAGAACGTCTGGGTCCGCCGGATCATCATCTCGTTCGTTTCGCTATGCGTCTTCGGCGTGGTCGCGGGCGTGGGCGGGGTGGTCGGGATGTTCTGGTACTACGGGCAGGACCTCGAAGCGCTCGACGAGGACGGGCTCAAGAACTACGCGCCCCCGCAGGTCACGCGGATCTACGCGCGCGACGGCGAGGTGATCGGCGAGGTGTTCGAGCAGCGCCGAACCATCATTCGGTACGAACAGGTCCCCAGTCACGTCGAGAACGCATTCTTGGCCGCGGAGGATGCCGACTTCTATCGGCACGAGGGGATGGACTACGCGGGCATGGTCCGGGCGCTCATCGCCAACGTTCGGGCAGGGAAGGTGACCCAGGGTGCGTCCACGATCACCCAGCAGGTGGTCAAGACCTTCATGCTCAGCCCGGAGCGAAGTCTCGAGCGGAAGGTGCAGGAGCTGCTGCTGGCGCGACGGCTTGAGCAGGCGTTCTCCAAGACCGAAATTCTTCAGCTGTACCTCAACGAGATCTATCTCGGGCATGGCCGCTACGGCATCGAGGAAGCCAGTCGGTTCTACTTCGGCAAGAGCATCTCGGACATCGACATGGGGCAGGCTGCATTGCTTGCGACGTTGCCCAAGGCCCCGGGCCGTGACTCCCCGCTGCAAAACCCCGAAAAGGCCAAGACCCGGCAGGTCTACGTCCTGCGGCAGATGGTCAAGCATGGGTTTGCCACCTCCGACGACGCGCAGCGCTACATCGACGCTCCCTTGGACCTCGCAACGCCGCAGGAACGCGACGTCGTCGTGGGCGGCGCCGAGGAGTTCGTCGATGCCACGCTTGCGATCCTCCGGGAGCACTACGGGGACGACCTCATGACCGTGGGCGCTGCCGTTCACACCACGGTCTCGATGCGGACTCAGGGCGAGGTTCGTCGCGCTGCGATCGCGGGGCTCGTCGCGATCGACGGACGCAATGGGTATGCCCGCGGTCTGAAGGTGGCGGACGAGGAGGCGTTGGCGAGGGTCGCATCAGAAGCCTCCGGCGCGCTGGTGGCCGGTCGACATCTCGAAGTGGTGATCGCCGAGGTGGGCGCGGAGACGCTGCAGGCCAAGGCGGGTGCGGTCTCCCTCACGGTGGCGCTGACGGATCGAGAGCGGACGCCGGACGCCGATGACGAACTCCCCGAGTTCCCCGTCGGCGCGGTCGTCCCGGTTCGCATTACGAAACCCGCGACGAAGGATGCCCCCGCGCAGGCCCGCATCGATGCGGGCCCGCAGGCCGCGGTGATCGTCCTCGATGTTGCCACCGGTGACGTACTCGCGATGGTTGGCGGGAGCTCGCACGACCGCGGTGACTTCAACCGTGCGATGGATGCGAAGCGGCAGCCCGGCTCGTCCTTCAAACCCTTCGTGTACGGCGCTGCGTTGGCACAGAACACGATCTCCCCCGCGACGCTGCTCGATGACAGCCCCGAGGTTTACAAGGACTGGAAGCCGACCAACTACAAACGGGACCGCTACCTTGGAAAGGTCCGGGCTCGTGTCGCGCTGGCGAAGTCGGTCAATACGATTCCGGTCAAACTGATCGACGAACTCACCCCCAAGACCGTCGTCGAGTTCGCCCACGAGATGGGCATCGACTCCACACTGCCGGAGAACCTCTCGCTCGCGCTGGGCACCGGCGAAGTCTCGCCGTTCGAGATGGCGCACGCGTACACGACGTTTGCCCGCGGCGGCGAGCGCATCGAGCCGCGGATCGTGACTCGAGTCGAGGCCGTTGGCGCAGAGGACTGGGTGCCGGAACAGCCGAAGCGACGTGTGCTCGAGGAAGGCCCCGCGTTTCTGCTCACCAGCATGATGCGAAGTGTGGTGACCGAAGGGACCGGCCGGAAGGCGGGCGCGTTGGGACGAGACGCAGTGGGCAAGACGGGGACCTCCAACGAGAGCCGCGACGCCTGGTTCGCCGGCTACACCCCCGACCATGTGACCGTGGCGTGGGTCGGCTTCGATCAGCCCAAGCGGGTTGGCAAAGGGGAGACCGGCGGCAAGGCGGCACTTCCGATCTGGCTGGGCGCGATGAAAGCGGTCTCGGTTGGACCGGCCAAGAGTTTCGTGCCGCCCGCGTCGGTCAGCGTGCGCACCATCGATGCGGAATCCGGCCTGCTCGTGCCGACCGGCTCAGCGGCGGAGGGCTACGAGGGGAAGACGCTCGACGAGTACTTCCTCGAAGGAAGCGAGCCCATCGAGGAGGCTGTTCCTGCAGCGCTCCCCAAGGGGGATGTGCTGCTCGGTCTGTACGACGAACTCCCCGACGAGGACGAAGAGTCCGCCGCCGCCGACCCGCCGTAGGCTCGCTCCGTTCGCGCTCCATGTGTGCAAACGGGCAGGGCGCCGGGGGAGGGACTACTCGTCGTAGAGATCAGGGGGAATGGTCAGGCCGCGTGTGACCCGGGTTTGGTCGGCCAGGACCTCGTCGATCGAGTCTTCGAGCAGCTGCTCGTCGAAGTTCTCCCAGTCGACTTCGTCGAAGAATCGGTCGTAGGTCTTGGTGACTGTCACCTCGGTGGGGAACGCTTGCCCTCGGCTCACGGTCAGCGGGTTGCCCGGACCTTCGAGCTCGCTCAGATCGAGCATGACCGTGAAGTCTTCGCCGTTTTCGAGCTGGAAGGGGACGCTTTCGTCCTCGCCGCGGCGGGCGATACCCCGTAGGAACACGCTGTCGCCTTCGACGTCCTCCAGGGTGGGGACAACGTGCCGGGTCTCGGCGTCGTCCTCGATGACCGGGGTCTCGTACGGGGCGTATTGGATCTCGAGACCGCAGTAGTCGCCGGGGGGAACCTTTAGACCGGAGACGGTCAGCGCCTCGAGGTCTGCCCGCCGCAGATCCTCCGGGCAAGGACCCCAGAACATCTGCAACTCGTGCTCGCTCCCCGAACAACTGACCAGCGTCGTCGAGGCGATGGTGACGTACGACTCGGCGAGGGTGAGCTCCCAACCGTCTTCCAGGTCGAACACTCGCGGCTGCAAGTCGTCACCGCGGAACGGGAAACTGTCGTCTTCGGGCGATGCGTGATGCGTTGCGAAGATCGTGATGAGCTCACCTTTGCCAGTATCGAGACAACCGGGCGCAGCGGCGAGAAGGAGAATCAAGGGCAATCGCAAGCGCATGGGCAGGCCGGGGCACGCTAACAGATGCAGCGCACGCGGCTCAAACCAAGGCGGGACCCGGGGGGCGACGTACCGCACCTTGGGGGCCGAACCTGACACCGTTGTGTGCAGTCATGGTCGCGGGACGCAGGGGCTGCTAGCCTGACGTCGATGGCGCACCTCCCGGTGGAAGAACTCCGCACGCAGATGCGACCGGCGGGTGCACTTCAGCGCATCGAACCAAGTGCCGGGAATGCTCCGGTGCGCACCCAAGGCACCGGAGACCTCCGCAGCTGGGTCGAAAAGTCACCGTTGCCGCCTGGCGGCCTCCTGCTCGGCGGCGTGGGGCTGGCAATGGTGGGCCTTGGACTTGGCCTCGCGCTGCCGTTGACCCTGGGCACCGCGACGCTGTTCGGGGGGATGGTCACGTTCGGGGGCGGCGTCGCATTTCTCGGTGCGCTCAAACGGAAGTCTCAGCTCGAAGCCGCTCAAACCCAGGCGCTACCACCTGCGCCCACAGTGAGCCCGACCGTGCTCGCCGAACGCGGCCGACGGGTCCAAGGCTGGCTCCAGGAGCGTCGTCAGGCGACGTTCGAGGAGTTGGCCCAGGCGCTGCGGTGGACCGAATCGGCGCTCGTCGAGACGTTGCTGCATATGAAACAGGCCGGCGTTGTTGAGGAAGATCTCGACCTCGACACCGGTCAGTGGGTCTATCGTATGCAGACTGCAACCGAGACGGGCACCGCGGCGTCCTTGATGTTGTCCGAGCGTGACGCTCGCAACGGCTGACTCCGAGACTCGACGAACCAAAATGGCGAAAGACCACGGATGAAGGACAAGAACGTCGCGGCAATCCTCGCGCTGTTCCTCGGCGGGATCGGGGTCCACAAATTTTACCTCGGGCGGACCGGGGCCGGACTGATGTACCTGCTCTTCTCGCTCACGATGATCCCAGCGTTGCTGGCCGTGATCGATTTCTTCGTCCTCGCGCTGATGGACACCGACGAGTTCAATCGTCGGTTCAATGGCGCGAACATGTTGCCGCAGGTAGTGGTCAACATGCTGCCACCCGCAGGGTACATGCCGGGGTATCCGCCAACGCCCTACGGCGCGCCGGGGTATCCGCCGCAGCCGAACATGCATGGTGGCTACCCGCCGCCCCCTCACGGCGCCCCCGGTTACCCCCCACAGCCGGCCTTGGGCCCTGCTGCACCGCCAGCGGCGAGCCTGTCCCCTGAGGACCTCGCCAAGAAACTCGAAAAACTCAACGAACTCCGCATTGCTGGACTCCTGAGCGAAGAGGAATTCAACCAGCAGAAAGCTCGGATCCTCGGCCAAGTCTGAGGCCTCCTGAGAACCTGTGCCCCTCTCGCACCTTCGGGGGTTTTCGGGGTAGGTTCCCGCCATGCTGTTCGACCGCTCCGGTCCCGGTTGGAACTACGAAGAACTCGTCGTCCTCAACGACCGGGCGCTGGGACTGCATGCGATCATCGCGATCGACAGCACCCGTCGAGGACCCGCGTTCGGTGGCGTGCGACGACTCGCGTACGGCTCGGAAGGGCTAGCCTTGTCGGACGCGCTCGCACTCGCTTCGGCGATGACCTTCAAGACCGCGCTCGCGGGGCTTCCGGCCGGCGGCGCGAAGACCGTGGTCATCGGTCGAGAAGGGCTCGACCTTCCCGAGGTCTACCGTCGCTTGGGGAGCGCGATCGAGCACCTGGGCGGACGGTATGTCTGCGGACCCGACCTGGGGACTGGCGACCGGGAACTCGGGTGGATCCGAACCGCGACCGAGCACGTCAATCCGCTCGACAACGATGCGGGGCGTGCGACGGCGCGCGGTGTGATGGCGGGTCTTCGCGCGGTGTGGTCGTTCCTCGACATCGAGGGGCGAGGGAGCTCGGTCGCGATTCAGGGCTGTGGAGCAGTTGGCCTGGCGCTCATTCGCACGTTGCGAGCATTGCGGGTTCGCGTGGTCGCGGCCGACACGTCGGCCGCCGCTGTTCGTGCCGCGAAGGATGCGGGCGCGCAGATCGTGGCGCCGAGTCGGATCCTGGAGACGCCGTGCGACGTGCTCATCCCGTGCGCGGTCGGAGGCATCATCTCGGCGGAGTTGGTCCCACGACTGCGTTGTCGAGCGATCTGCGGCTCGGCCAACAATCAGCTTCGGACCGCGGAGGTCGGCCTGCTGCTGCACGCCGCTGGCATCGCACACGCCCCGGACGTGATCGTCAGCGCGGGCGCGGTGATCGAAGGCGTGCTGACCGTGACGGGCGCTCCTGAGCCGGACCGCGACGCTGTTGCGGCGGCGATCGACCGCATCGAAGCCACGACGCTCGAGGTGCTTGAAACCTCGGTCCGGCTGGGACAGCCTCCCGCGGTCGTTGCGGTCGCCCGAGCGCAAGACATCCTCGGCGGACGTTGACGCCGGCGCGCTGTGGCGCGACCGTCAGCGGGATGAGGCTCTCCAGGCGCGCGTTCTCCTCGATGACGATGGCTTCGGTTCTGTCGGGCTGCCGTCGCGGACCGGCGGGCGTCGCAGGTGTGATCGCGACGCCCTCGGCAGTCGCGGGGCCCCGGGCCAAGCCCACGGACACCTCCACGACGCCAGAGCGCTACGCGATGCTTCACGGGTTCTGTGATGGCATCGAGGCGGTCGGCCCTGACGAGTACGCCGCGCGGGTTCGGAACGTGGCGGCGGCGCTGCAGACCGTGGGACTCGACGCGCTGCTTCTCGAGCCGGGCCCGAACATGCAGTACCTCGCCGGAGTGCGCTGGGGTCGGAGCGAGCGTCCGTTCTTGTGCCTGCTGAAATCGGACGGGGCCATGGCCTGGGTTTGTCCCGCGTTCGAGCGGCGCTCTGCAGACGAGCGGCTGCCGCCGGGGGCTGAGGTGCTGTTGTGGCAAGAGCACGAGGATCCATTCGCGGTCGCGACGGGCTTCGTCGGCAAGCGGTCGAAGCTCGCGGTCGACTCGGACGCGCGGGGGTTCATCTACGCCGGAATGCGGACTCACGTGGCCCGGACGGTGGTCGACGCGACGCCGATCGGGAGCGTTCGGCTGCGGAAGACCTCGGCCGAACTCGACCGCCTTCGTCGCGCCAACGAGGCGACGAAGGCAGCGATCGCGGCTGCCGCGGAGACCCTGCAACCGGGGATGACCCAGAGCGCGTTTGCGGCGGAGGTCACGGCAGCGCAGGAAGCCGCGGGGCTGCAGCAAGTGTGGTGTCTCGCACTCTTCGGACCCGCCGCGTCCTTTCCCCACGGGACGCAGGACGACCGCGTCCTGGCAGAAGACGACGTTGTCCTCGTGGACACGGGGGGAGGGCTGCACGGCTACCGCAGTGACGTGAGCCGAACCTGGGCGGTCGGGGCTGCGGTGCCCGCCTTCGTCGAGGCGTGGACTGCTGTCGCTCGGGCTCAAGCTGCGGCGCTCCTGGAGCTCCGAGATGGCGTCCCGTGTCGTGCTGCGGATGCCGCTGCTCGTGCGGTCATCGATGCCGCGGGGCACGGCGGTGGCTACGAGCACTTCACCCACCGCCTGGGTCACGGTATTGGACTGCAAGTCCATGAGCCGCCGTACCTCCGTCCGGAGAACGCGCTGGTCCTCCGCCCGGGCATGACCATGTCCAACGAACCCGGCATCTACGTTCCGGGGGCATTCGGGGTCCGCATCGAAGACATCGTCGCGGTGACGAGCGGAGAGCCCGAAGTCTTGGGGCCGCCGGTGGGTCCGCTCGAGGATCCGCTGCGCGGACACGCGGTCCAAGATCTGTGACCCCCAGGGACAGTATGCTAGGGCGCGTCGTCGTCCCCGACGTAGCCGATGCGTGAGAAGCCCTTGATGCTCAGTGACTCCCGCTCGAGCCCGCCGTCCTTCTTGGCGTAGCGGAGCATCGCGGTGCGCTTGCGGTTCTTTCGGTCGCTCAACCGCTCCTTGAAGTCCGACAGCTTGTGGACCTGGTATGCCCACAGATCGGCGTGCTCCCACTTCTTGGAGTAGATCGTGCGTAGCAGGACGCTCTTGGCGTCGGTGGGCTGCGCCTGCACGTTGGCGACGAAGTCAGGGGTGTACGTGAAGTACTCCTCGGCGTTGCTCATGTAGACGACGCGCATCGTCTCGCCGAGAGCCTCGCAGGCTGCGGCCGCGGTCCGCATGCTGTGCGCTCCCGCGAGGTTGCCCTGCATGATCCGGACTCGACCCGTCTGGTACAGCGCACGAATGTGGGCGTAGCTTTCGGGGTCGGAGAGCCAGGTGACTTGGGCCCCGTTGCGCTCCCGCTCGATGACGCGTCGCAGGTGGCGATAGACGGTCTCTCGATAGGCATGGTAGCCGCGGAGCGTCCGTCTGACGGTAGCCTCGGTGGCGCCGCCGTCGGGGAGCTTCTCCTCCAGCAGCGCCTTCGCCTCATCCGCGTTCTTCGCATCCCACCAGGCCCAGTTCTCCGCTGGGGTTTCCGAGGCCAGCACGAAAACCCGGTGCATGAGGTGGAGGTCGACGATGCGGCGGTCGATATCCATCATGAACAGGAGGGTGGAGCGGGCCTTGGCCGCTGCGGTGAACGTCTGGTCCGAGCCGACTCCGATGGCGCAGCCGCCGACGTCCTCGATGTAGGGGAAGAACAGGTCGTGGCGCTTCTCGTTGCTCTGGACGTAGTGGATGTCGACCGGGAGCGGCGGATCTTCTTTCCCGATCGCCAGCGTTTGGCGCTGGGTGTCGGTCAGGGCGGTGAGCGCCGCGGGGCCAAACGTCGGTTCGGGCTCGGGTGGGGGTGTTGGCTCCGGCCCCGGTTCCGGTTCGGTTGCTGCATCACGCGCAGCGGCGTCGAGAGCGTCATCCGGAGCGGGCTGTGCGGCCGGCTCCTCGGGGGTCTGCGATCCACGCGTTTCTTCAGACGCCCCCTTGTCGCAGGCGCCAACGGCAAGAAGCGTGGCGATGGCAATGCGCGTCCGGACGTTGGGCATCGCGTGAATGGTAGGCCACGCGACGTTCCAGACGGAATTTCGGCCAGGAGCCTGAGGTGCCCTTTTTGTCGGTTGTCGGTTGACGTTGGAGCACCGGGCTTTACCATGTGCGCCGCGCCGGGCACGCGGTCCAAACGTCAAGCCATGCTCGGCCAGACACCGTTCTCGACCGTTCTTTGATGCAGGAGGAACCGCTTTCCATGAGCGAAAAAGACAGCCCCTACCGGACGCCAAGCGATCGGCCGGTCACCATCCGGGCCGACCGACTGAGTAAAATCTACGGCCAGTTTGCCGCGCTTCACGACGTCTCCTTCGAGGTCCGCAAGGGCACCGTGGCCGCGTTCTTGGGCCCCAACGGTGCCGGCAAGTCGACCACGATGAAGATCCTCACCGGCTTCTCCTCGCCCACCTCGGGTCGAGCCGAGGTGCTGGGGTTCGACCCCTCCGATGCGGACACCCGCATCGAGCTGGCGCGGCGACTGGGCTATCTGCCCGAGTCGGGCCCGTTGTACCGGGACATGACCCCGCAGGAGTCGCTGGAGTTCGTCTCTTCGATCCGCAAGCTGGACGGTTCGGCCAAGCGGATCCGCGACGTCGTCTCGCGGTGTGCGATCGGGGAGGTTCTTCACAAGCCGATCGACAAGCTCTCCAAGGGCTTTCGGCAGCGGGTCGGCATGGCGCAGGCCCTGCTCCACGACCCGGAGGTCTTGATCCTCGATGAGCCCACCTCAGGCCTGGATCCGCTCCAGATCAGGGAGGTGCGAGCGCTCATCCGAGAGCTGGGTCAAGAGAAGACCATCCTGCTTTCGACCCACATCCTTCAAGAGGTGGAGGCCGTGGCCGACGATGTGGTCTTCGTCTACAACGGCAAGATCGCCTTCACCGGGTCCAAGGACGAGTTGCTCAAGGCTGGCTCGATCGAAGACCGGTTCTATGACCTCACCGAGGGCAAGAACCAGGACAAGTCACAGAAAAAGCCACAGAACAAGAAAGGGGCTGCATGATGGGTATCGACTTTGGTGTCGTCTCGGCCGTGTTCCGAAAGGACATGCGCCAGTACCTCGGCAATCCCACCGGGTACGTCTTCCTCACGCTGTTCATCGCGACGACCGCCGCAGCGGCGTTCCTTCAGGACGGCTTCTTCGCACGCAACCTCGCCGACCTCGCCGAACTCAACGCGATGATGCCGGCGATCCTCATGTTCTTCGTCCCCGCCATCACGATGGGCGCGTGGGCCGAGGAGCGTCGCGGTGGGACCGACGAACTGCTGTTGACCATGCCGGTCCGCGATGTCGAGGTTGTTCTCGGAAAGTACTTTGGAGTGCTGGGCATGTACGCCATCTCGCTGGCGTTCTCGCTGTCCAACGTCGGGGTGCTGATGTACCTGGGCGACCCCGACATGGGGCTGATGGTCTCGACCTACCTGGGCTACTTGCTCATGGGGGCGCTGTTCTGCGCCATTGGGCTGGTGGCGTCCATGCTGACCAAGAACGCCACCGTTGCGTTCATCCTGGGCGCTCTGGGCTGTGCAGGTCTGGTGTTCGCAGGGACGCAGCCGTGGGCCAGCGGGTTGCTCGGCGCGGCACTCATCGGTGCCGCAGCGGCGCTGACCACCTTCACGCTCACCAACAAGGGCTCGGCTGCCGGTATCGGGGGTCTTGTGGGCGGTTTGGCGGCGACGTTCGCGTGGCTGCTCGCCGGGCGCGGCTCACAGAGCGCTCCGGCGTCCGACTCTGAGGCTGCTTCTGAGGCTGCTTCTGAGGCCGGCGCCGCGGCGCTTCGCGACGGCAACGGCTTTGTCGATGTGTTCGATGCCTTGTCGGTCACCGACCACGTCGCAAGCTTCGGCGAAGGCGTCGTCCGGCTCGGAGACGTCCTGTACTTCGCGGGCGGCATCGCCGTCCTTCTGTATCTCGCTTCGTTCTTGCTTGGCCGGAGGCACTGGTAGTCATGACCCGCCGCAACCATCAGCTGGTCCGTTTCTTCTCCTTGGTCGCCGCCGCAGCGTCGGTCGGATACATGGGGGCGCGCGCGAACTCGTTCGCCGACGTCACCGAAGAACACCTCTCTGAGATCACGCCCGACTCGCTCGGGGTGATCCAAGGCATCGGTGTCGAGCGTCCGGTCACCGTGCATGCGTTCATCTCCAAGGAGGTGCCCCGCGAGTACGTCACCGCGCGCACGCGCCTGCTCAACATCCTGCGCACCATGGAAGCGCAGGGGGGAGAGGGACTCATCGTTCGCATCGTCGAGCCCGAGCCGTTCTCGCTCGAGGCCGAAGACGCGATGGAGAACTTCGGTATCGTGCCGCGCCAGCTCGCCGATCGTTCGGCGGGCCGGGTCGACGCGATGGAGGTCTTCATGGGCCTCGCCTTCGTCTCGGGACCGCGCGAAGAGGTCGTGCCGTTCCTCGATCGCGGTCTGTCCGTCGAGTACGAGGTGGCCCGCGCGCTTCGAGTCGTCACGCAAGAGAAAAAGCGCGTGGTCGGCGTGTTGCGCAACGACGCGACGATCATGGGCAACTTCGATCTGCAGGCCAAGCGCCAGCAGCCGGCGTGGCAGATCATCGCCGAGCTGAAGAAGCAGTACGAGGTTCGTAGCCTCAACCCCAAGGCGGAGATCCCCGAAGACGTCGATGTTCTGCTGGTCCCGCAGCTTGCGAGCTGCTCCCAGGAAGAGCTCGACACGGTGCGCGTCTACGTGGACGCCGGTCGGCCCGCGCTCCTGACCGCCGACCCCATGCCGTTGTTCGACGTTCGGCTCTCGCCCCGCGAGGACAAGCTTCCTCCGCCGGGCCAGCAGCAGAACAACATGTTCGGCGGCGGCCCGCCCTCGGAGCCCAAAGGTGACTACCTGGGCCTGCTGCGCGACTTCGGTGTCGAGTGGGCAGACGACCAGATCGTCTACGACCGCACGAACCCCAACCCCGTGTTCGCGGGGATCCAGCCGCAGATCGTCTTCGCGCATCGCTCGGACGGTAGCGGCGTCACCGAGTTCGACGGTATCGACGCCACTGTGGATGGGCTCAGCCAAGTGGTGCTGCTCTACCCCGGCGCCATCAAGGCTGCCGACGGGTATCAGGACAAGTTCACGCCGCTGCTGACCACGTCCAAGGCCTCCGGCGTCAACGTGTTCGACGACATGGTGCAGCGTCACCCGCTGTTCGGCATGCAGGGTCCCATTCCTCCGCGCGCGCTGGGTGAGGCGACAGCGGAGAGCTACGTGATGGGCGCACGGATCAAGGGCGGAGCGGTCGCCGGAGAGGGCGAGGACGGGGCAGGGGGCCACGCCGATCGTAACCTGATCGTGTTGGCCGACCTCGACTTGTTCGGTGACCTCTTCTTCCAGATGCACTCCCGTGGCGGCGACGTCGATGGCGATGGTCTGGATGACGTGCGCTTCGACAACGTGTCCTTCTTACTCAACGCCGTCGATTCGCTGGCCGGGGACGACCGGTTCGTCGAACTCCGTAGGCGGCGACAGACCTTCCGTCGGTTGACGAAGCTCGACGAAGAGACCAAGGATGCTCGGGAGCAACGGCAGGCGCAGATCGACGCTGCCAACAAGGCCGCGGACGCCGAACTCGAAGAAGCCAAGACCGCCCTCGAAGCTGCGGTCGCGGCGGTCAAGGAGCGAGCAGACCTCGACGAGACCACCAAACAGGTGTTGCTCAAGAGCGCTGAGGAGACGGAGAACCGCCGCCTCATCGCCAAGACCGAAACGATCGAGCGCGACAAACAGCGCGCGGTCGCCCGGACGGAGACGGAGCACCGACGAAGCGTCGACGAGATCCAAAACCGCATTCGGATCTGGTCGCTGCTGCTTCCTCCAATCCCGGCCCTGTTGATGGGCATCTTCATCTTCATGCGCAAACGCCTCAGAGAGCGGGACAACATCCCCGCGGCGCGGCGGCATGGGGCTTCGGCATCGAAAGCAGGTAAAGCATGAACCGCGCAACCATCATGGTGGTCGCCATCGCGCTGGGTACCGCAGGCGGTGCGTGGTCGATGCGGCCCAAGAACCTGCCCCAGGCGCAGTTCGAAGACACCGGTGAGGTGCTCTTCTCAGCGTTCTCGGACCCCGCCCTCGCGACGTCGTTGTCCGTGGTGTCGTGGGACGAGGACCAGGCGACCGTGGCCCGGTTTGCCGTCGAGCAAAAGGCCGGCTTGTGGGTGATCCCCAGCCACAACGACTACCCGGCGGACGGTACGGAACGCATGGGCAAGGCTGCCGCATCGTTCATCGACGTCAAAAAGGACGTCTACTACGGCGACAAGGTGGAGGAGCACGCCAACTTTGGTGTGCTCGATCCCGAGGGGACCGAGGGCAAGGGCGACGAGAAAGGCCAGCGCATCACCATCAAGGATGCTTCGGGCACGGTCTTGGTCGATGTGATCGTCGGCAAGCAGCCTGAGGGCAAACAGGGCGTCTACTACGTTCGCCTGCCCGAGGAAAAGCGGGTCTACGGCGCGAAGCTGACCCTCGATGTGTCGACCGACTTCGGCGACTGGATCGAAAAGGACCTGTTGCACGTCGAGAAAGACGACATCGTGCAGGTCGTCTACGACCCGTACTCGGTCGACGAGGCGCAAGGCAAGGTCATGGGTTCCAACCCGGTCGTGGCCGCGCTGAAGCCGGGCGCCGACGGGAAAGACGCCTGGGCTGCGGTCGCGCCCACGCTCGCGCCTGAGGGCACGGAACTCGACGCCAGCAAGGTTCGACAGATGGTCACCTCGGCGGCCAACGTCAAGATCGTCGGTGTCCGCCCTCGACCTGAGGTCCTGACGCTTCCGGCGCTACAGTCCAAGGGCTTCTTTGTCACGCCCGACGGACGTCAGCTGTTTGGCAACGAAGGCCAGGCGTCGATCATCACCAAGGGCGGCATCGTGTACACGCTGTACTTCGGTGAGGTCACGTTCGACTCCGGAACCGCTCTCACCGCAGGGGGTCCGGATGAAGGCGCCGCTGGCGGAGGAGAAGGGGAGGAGGGCAAGACCGCGAATCGCTACATGTTCGTGGACGTTCGCTACGACGGGACGCTCGACCAGGCCGCCACAACCGCGGCCCCGCCCGCCGAGCCTGCGGCCGAAGGGGAGCCGCCTGCACCCGCTCCCGTGATCGATGAAGAGGCCGCTCGCCTGGGCGCGGAGAAGGCTGCGAAGCTGCGTCTTCGGTTCGACAAATGGTTCTATGTGATCTCGGACGCAAGCTTCAAGCAGGTCCACAAGGAGCGCACGGAGCTGTTCAAGGCGTTGGCACCCCCGGCGGCCGAAGGCTGAGGGGACGACGATGTGGCGGTGCTCGGGCGCCGCACGGCCAATGAGGGGCCGAACCGAGAGGTCTGCGAGTGTCGCAGGCCTCTTTTCGTTGTGCCACGGTCTCGCTCCGTCGGGCCGGGCCGCCGCCCCGCGAACCGACGCTGGCGCGGGGGCTCTTTGCGCGCCGCTTGGCGAGGACCGCAGTGAGCTCCGGATACGACGCGTGGTAGCGTCCTTGCGATGAGAGGGGGGCTTTGTGCGGCTGTTTGCTTGTTGCTCGCATCGGTCGGTTGCGCCGAGGAGGTGCCCGGCGATGGCTACATCCTTTCGAACGACGACGAGGTCGCGTTGTGCGTCGGGGAGGTCGAGGTCCCCGATCCCGCCCTTCGTGCGTTGCTCGAATCAGTCCTCCCGCAGCCCGAGCCACCCGAGGACGCCGAGGAAGAGCCGCCGCCCGTCGTGCTCGCGCAGGAACTCCAGAAACTCACCGGTCTGCGGGCCACCGACCTTGGCATCACAGACCTTCGCGGTCTGGAGTGCGGGCTACGCCTGGAAACCCTCGGCCTCTCCGGCAACGCCATCACGGACCTCTCACCGCTCGAGGACCTCTCGGGAATCCGGCAGCTCGAGCTGTCGAACAACGAACTCACCGACCTCACCGCGTTGCAGGGCTTCGAGAGGCTCGAGGTTGTCGCAATTGACGGGAACGGTATCTCCGACCTGTCACCGCTCGCTTCGATTCAGACGCTGACAGGACTCGACGCGTCGAGCAACGCGGTTAGCGACCTTTCTCCGTTGGCCGGGCTGAGCGGACTGACCAACCTCATGCTGTCGCGCAACGAGATCACGGATGTGTCCGCGCTGGGGAGCTTGGACCAGCTCGTCTCTTTGTCGCTGGCCGACAACGCGCTGTCGAACATCGACGGCCTCGATGGTCTAAGCGAGCTCCGCTATCTCGATCTCGATGCCAACGAGATCACGTCTCTCGTGCCGCTACGAAGCGCGACGGGACTGGTCGAACTCGAAGTCAGTGGAAACGCGTTGACCACTCTCGACGGCGTCCAGGACAAACCAGGGCTCATTGAGATCTCCGCCAACGACAACCAGGTCAGCACGACGGCCGAGGTCGCGGGCTTGCTGAACTTGGTGACCCTGTCTCTGGGGAATAACCGCCTGGTCTCGCTCGCAGGCGTGGAGACTCTGGTGAGTCTGCGCCGGCTCACCGTCGCTCAGAACGAACTCTCGGATATCTCGGCGGTCGAGGGCCTACCGGAGCTGCGCAACTTGGACCTGCGTCAGAACCCGTCGGTGACCTCCGTGGATGCGGTCGCGACGTTGCCGCTGCTGGGGCAGCTTGCGGCGGGAGGGGCAGGGCAAACGCTCGACCTCTCCGGTCTCGCGGGACGAGAGGTGTTGCGCAGGATCATCTACGCAGATGCGGGGCAGACCTCGCTCGCCGTGGTCGCCGAGCTTCCGACGCTCGAAGCGCTCGACTTGTCCGGAACGCCCGTGTCGGCAGAGAACGTCGAGCAGATCGCCGCTGGAGCACGGCTTCAGAGCCTCGCGCTAGCCAATACGGGCGTCGAGGACCTCTCCCCCTTGGCCAGTCTCACGGACATGGAGTCGATCGATGTCTCGGGGAACCCGCTGCGCAGCGTCGCGTTCGTGGCAACGTGGGAGCGCCTGACGTCGCTCACGCTTGAGGACTCCGGCGTCCGAAACCTCGATGGACTCGAGTTGCACGAGGTCCTGACCGACGTCGATGCGCGCGGGTCAGAGCTTCGCAACGTCGAGGGGCTGGCCAACAACGAGACGTTCCGCAACAACGATCGGCTGCGGGCCAAGAACACGGCCTTGGACGCGGACGACTGCACCGACATTCTCGTCATCCGGAGTCGTGGCGGCCTGGCGGATGTCGACGTCGACTGCGGTTGAGCCTACTGCTGTCCTGCACCATGTCTTGCCCCGGGTGCCGCGAGATGGCGCGGGGCGTGGATGCTGGATTAGTTGGGCGGCGCCGCTTCGGCCGCGGCATCGTTGAGCAGGCCCCGGCTCGCCGCCTTGGCGCGGACCGACTCGACCTCCGTGCTCGAAAGCCCTGCGCGCGCGAGCGCATCTTCGACGCGGTCGTGGGCGAACGTGCGACCCCGGTTTTTGGAGAGCAAGAAGATGCCCGTCCCGATACTTCGTGCCATCGCCCTGCGAAACCCTTTGCCTTCGATCACGAGGTGCACCGTGGCGCAGTGCTGAAGCAAGTCGTCGATGCTCTCCTTCATGGAGGCCCGCACGTCGTCGCCCGGAGGGTCGACGTCGGGGCCGATGATCGCGAAGTAGTGCAGAGCCTGCTCCGAGGACCGTCGCAAGGCTCGGATGTCGTCCACGATCGCGACGGCATCGGAGACCTCAGGTTGAATCCAGCGCACGAAGTAGAGATTGTCGATGTTTCCACGGGTACATGTCACGGTTCGTTCTCCTCGTTTCGGGCGAGCGCTGCCCGGCGGTGGCGGGCACGGGGTCTCTCCATGTTCTCGATGTGTGCCAGGCAGTGATGAAGCGCGTCCTTGAGGCTGCGCATCGTGGTGACGTCGGTGAGCTCGACGTCGATGCGCGCGAGGGTTTGGGCGACATCGGGGCTGATGCCACAGACGACGCAGTGAGCACCAAGCATCGCCGCCGCGCGGACCATCTTCACGAAGTGGTCGGCCGTCGCGGTGTCGACGACATCCACACCTGTGATGTCGATGATGACGCAGCGGGCTTGTCGGATGACGATCGCCTGAAGCAGTCGCTCCGTCATCTCGACCGAGCGCTGGGTGTCCACGATACCCACGATGGGGAGGGCCAGCACGTCGGTCCAGATCTCGAGGACAGGCGTGGACAGGTCGGCGATCGCAAGCTGCTGACGCTCGATCGTATCGAGCTTGGCCTGGAGCTCCCGGGCCGTCGCTTCGATCTGCTGGGTGTAGTGCTCGTTGGCTTGCAGCACCTCGCCAAGGTCGGCCGCGAGCGTGCGCAGCATCGTCTCGACCTCACCAAACGCGTCGGTATTGGGAGGAAGCTTGAGGTTGATGGCCTCCATGTCCAGCTCGCCAACTGCGATCATGGAGAGCACATCGAGCAGCGCCGCGACGCGAGGCGGCTCGATTTGAATGGGTGGTGAAGCGTCAGTCATCGCGTTGCAGCTTGGGGACGTTGCCGTCGAAGGGGTTGTCGGAGGGGTCCTCGGCGCGGCGAATGTTCAGAGCCTCGAGGGCCTGCTCGAGGTTGAGTGCCGTCTCGAATCCGCTGAACGAGATGTCCATCGCCAGGAGGGTGAGCGCGACCTCGGGCCGAAGCCCGGAGAGCATGGTGCGGGTCCCCATCAGTCGTGCCGCGCGGGCGATGTCGGCCAGGACCGCGCACAGATGGCTGTCGACCAACCACAGCCCGGACACGTCGATGATCAGGCCGACGCACCCGCGGGCTCGGATCCCGTCGAGGGCGTCTTGGCTCAAGCGAGCGGCTTGGGCGTCGCTGAGCTCGCCCTGCAAGGGTACGAGCATGCAGTCCCACAGCCAGATAATCGGCAGGGGGGACTCGAGGTCGTCGTCGAGGTGGTCAAGCATCGTGAAAGTCGGTCAGGAGAAGCGAAGCGTCGTCGATCGCGACGGCGAACTCGCGCATCAGGTGGTCGCAGGCGTTTTCTAGGGGCAACTCGCGCGTCGGCGCGAGGTCTAGGTGGCGGAGGCCGTCGCTGTGCATGGCGAGACGGTCCCCGGCCTGCATGGGAAACGAGAAGGAGCGGAGTCGTCGCATCCGCCGCCCCACGATTCCCGGCGTCGCGATGACCCCGACACGCGTGCCGCAGCAGCGGACCTCGATGTTGCCGACAACGGTGACCTGCAGCGCGCCGTCTTCGGCTCGCCCCAATCCTGCCGCGGCGCCCCGGGTCCGAGCTAGTGCTTCGTGCAAGCCGTGCATCCACGCCTCTACATCCGCGTCGAGGTCTGCCCGGCCGAGGTACTCGCCGGCCTGAGTTGCAACCTGGGCAGCGTCGGGTCCATGACCGAGCACGTCGATGACGGCGAGCATCGTGCAAGAGCGACCCTGCCGAACGACGACCAGGTCACCGGACGAGCTGAACCCGGGGTAGGGCCGCATGCGTTGTGCGGTCGTGAGCCTCATACGAGCATCTCAAAGCAGATCGTCGTGCCGGACTCCGACGTCTGGACGTTGAAGTGGTCGGCGAGTTTTCGGACGCCAAGGAGTCCGCGGCCCAGCCCCGTCTTGCTGCGGTAGTTTCCCGCCATGATTCGGTCGAGGTCGCTGATGCCCGGCCCGTCGTCGCGCACCACCACGCGCAGCTTCCGGTCTCGGTCGTTCATCTCGACCCGTACCGACCCGCCACCTGCGTACATCAGCGCGTTGCGAGTGAGCTCGCTCAGTGCCGTGGCGGCTCGTACCGCGGTGAGCTCCCGACCGCCTGCGGCCCGCACCAGCCTGCGAACCAGGAGTCGGGCGCGTCGAGAGGAGTGCTCGTCCTCGATCTCGACCTCGTGCGGACTTGTGCGCGGGGGCTCGATGCGAATCGCCCCGAAGCACACCTGCTGCAGAGACTCGGTCAGGTCGGCGTGGCGCGTATTTTCGACGAACAGCTTTGCGCCGAACATCACCATGTCGAAGTACGCCTTGGCGTCTCCACGTTTTGCGTTCTGTCCCCGCCGCGCCCGCTGAAGAATGCCGCGCGCGGTGGGTTCGGACGTGTACCGGACCAGCATGCCGAAGAGGCGCTCCTCGAGCAGTTCGTTCACCAGCATACGGACCTCTCGAGCGGGGTGATGCGAACGCGGGCGGTGACCACCAGCCCACCGTCACTTGCGGACTCGAACACCACCGAATCCATCATGCGGCGCACGGCTGCCTGCCCCTGACCGAGCCCTCCGCGCGTCGGTGCAGCAGGGGCCTCGCGACCGCCATCACCGACCCCAACGCTCCGCGCTTGCACGACGATGTTCTCGCCCTCGAGCCAAACCATCACCTCACCATCTCCCCCGGCATGCGAGACGATGTTCTGGGCTAGCTCGGTGGTCGCGGTGGCGATCATGGAAGCCTGCACGGCACTGGAGCCCACCCCGTGAGCGAGTGCTTTGACCATTGCCGCGGCGGCAAAGGCGTCCGCTCTGTGGCGGACCAATACACGCAATTGTGCGCGTTCATCCGCATCCTGCATCGATAAAATACGGTAGCAATGAAGCCGTTGAAGGGGAGCTGTCCTAAGGGACAGGTAGCATGAAAAAGGTGCGACATCCCGGGGCAGTGTGGGCGCTCATTGCAGTCAATCCGTGTTGCATACAGTGCGAAACAAGCCGCGCCGATCCATGCTGGTCGAAACGGCATGACGCCGTCAAGGATGATGATGGTTAAACAACAAGCCCAGCCTTCCGTGGATGTGGACGACGGGCGAATGACGACGGTGTCGTCGGAACTCGCAAGGACACTGGTGGACATCGGATGCCGACGTGCGTTCGGGATCCTCGGCGGGGCCGCGGTCCCCATGTTCTCCGCGTTGGTGGAATCGGGTCTCGATCCCATCCACACGCGGCATGAGGCCGGCGCGGCCTTCATGGCGCTTGAACACGACCTCGCCGGTGGCGGCCCAGGGTTGGTGTTCACGACAACCGGCCCGGGGATGACCAACGCGATCACCGGCCTCGCGGCAGCGCGGTCCGAAGGCGGTCGCGTCATATTGGTGTCTGCGTTGACTGGCGCACCGCTGCGGGGGCGATATTCGTTCCAAGCCAGTGATGCAGAGAACTACGCTCATTGTGGCCTCTACGGCGCAGGAGGGTGGTTCGACGACGCGATCGCACTCGAGTCTGCGGAGCAACTCCCCCGCGTTCGAGCCCGGCTCCTCGAGGGGCTGCGGCGGCCGCAGGGATTCGTCGCCCACATCGCGGTTCCGCTACAGATTCAGAACGCGCCGTCCTTGGCGCTTGGCCCGGCACCCGTCCATATCGATGCAGATATTTCGGTGGAGGGAGCGCGTGCCGTTCGCGCTGCGTTGGGCGAGCGAGTGGTGGTCTGGGTCGGACACGGAGCACGCGAAGCATCGGCCCAGGTACGTGCCTTAGTCGACCGGCTGGACGCTCGGGTGATCTGTTCTCCGCGTGGCAAGGGCATCTTCCCCGCTTCCGACTCGAGGTTCCTCGGTGTGACTGGCTTTGGGGGACATGAGCGCGTGTTCGAACGCCGAACAAGGTTCGCACCAGATACGACCTTGGTGTTGGGCAGTCGGCTCGGTGAGTTCACATCGTTTTGGGATCCCCGACTGGTGGAGGGAACTCGAATCGTTCATGTCGACGTCGACTCGACGGTCTTCGGCGCCGCGTACTCCGACGTCGAAACGGTCGGCGTGACCGCTGAGATCCGGGGACTCCTGTCACGACTGCTCGAGGTGTTGCCAGCCTCCGATGCACCGCGGGGCGGAGGCACGATGCGCGCGGTTTCGCCGACCTACGCGCGATCGACTGGCCGCGGCGTCCCATGCCGGGCCGTGATGCAGAGCGTCCAGCGGGTGGTGGTGGACGGCACGCGAGCCAAGGTCCTCGCCGAGGCTGGGAACGCGTTTGTGTGGGCGACCCATGCCCTTCGCTTCGAGCACCCCGGAAGGTTTCGCGTCAGCATGGGGTTCGGCTCCATGGGGCACATGGCGGCCGGCGTGGTGGGCACCGCGATGGGGGTTGGTGGTCCTGCGGTCGCCATCGTTGGAGACGGTTCCATGCTGATGAACAACGAGATCACCACGGCGGTTCAGCAGGGGGCGCCGGCGGTTTGGGTCGTACTCAATGACGGCCGATACGGACTCGTCGCCGATGGCATGCAGGGCTTGGGGCACACCCCGCACGGCCTCGACATTCCGGCGGTCGACTTTGCTGCGATCGCGCGGGCCATGGGAGCCCACGCCATCACCGTGCGGGACCCCAGCTTGCTCGACGAGGCGCTGCGCGAGGCGCTGCGGTGTGGGGGTCCATGTTTGGTCGACGTGCTTGTCGACTCCGACGAAACCGCGCCGTTTGGCGCGCGCAATCGCAGCCTGGCTGCGCAGAGGGACGCATGAAAAAAGTTGGTCTATCCGCACTCTCCGTCGCGCTCCCAGCGACCCTTCGCACCAACGACTACTGGCGGGAGCATCATCCGCAGATGGTGGCCGACGCCGAGCAGCATGCGCTGGCTCGCCTGTGGGCGACTGAGGGCAAGGGAAGCTTGTTCGAGCGGGCGATGGCGCCCTACGGCGCGGACCCGTTCAAGGGGAGCGTCGAGCGCCGGGTCGAACTCAGCGAAACGGCGAGTGTCGATTTGCACGTGAAGGCGATCGAAGCCCTGGCACAAGGGTGGTCGGGTCGGCTCGAGGACTGCGACTTCGCGATCGTCTCGTCCATGCGCCCCGACACGATCGCCGTCGGAGACGCGTCGTGGCTCGGACGTCGGCTCGACTTGAGGTGTCCCGCGATCAACCTGGAGACCGCGTGTTCCAGCGCCGTGATGGGGGTGGACCTCGCCTGCGGCCTGGTCGAGAGCGGTCGCGCCAACCGAGTGCTCGTGTCGGTCTCGTGTACTTACGCGCGCGACGTCGAGGAAACGAACTCGTTGTCCTGGTTTCTCGGCGATGGTGCAGGCGCGTTCGTCGTAGAGCGAGGGGATCGGGTCGCGATCCCGCTGGGTGCCCACCGAATCTCCACGCGCGAGACCTGCGGCGCGTTCGTGCACGAACTCGTCGTCGAGCAAGGCGAGCCGCGAATGCAGATGCGTACCACCCGAGGGGCTGGCGCCATCTTGCACGAAACGGCCGAACCTTACCTTCGAACGGCGTGCGACGGCGCGCTCTCCGACGCCGGTGTCTCGGTCTCAGACATCGCGCTATTTGTCTTCAACACACCGACGGCTTGGTATGCCGACTTCTGTGCGGACGTGCTCGGTGTCGAGCGGTCAAAGACGGTTTCGGTCTATCCGCGGACGACGAACATCGGTCCGGCGCTCATGATGGCGAACCTTCACCACGCCGCGTCGCAGGGTCGAATCAAGCCGGGCGAACTCGTGCTGATCTATTCGGTCGGAAGCGCTTCGACCGCGATGGCGATGGTGTTGCGTTGGGGCGACGTGGCGCTCTCAGCTTCCCCGTGAGCACAACACCGCGTGGGTTCCGGGTGTGTGCAGGACCTCCGCGTCCTCTCTGCCTGCCGCGCGGAACAGTGATTGGTACTCGGCGGTCGTTCGTTCCCGACCGCCGGTCTGAACGAGCATCTCCAGGTCGAACCACGTGGCCGCGGGCCCCGGGCCATCGACCAACATCTCCACGACGACGATGTCGGCGCTCGGGTTGGCCTGGGCACAACGAGACAGCAACTGTACGCACCGTTGGTCGTCCCAATCGTGCAGAATCCAAGACAACACGTAGGCGTCCGCGGAGGGGAGGGGGTCGCTGAACGCATCGAGTGCGCTCAGGGTCGCTCGCGAGCGCTGTGCATCGCCCATGGCGGGGGCGTTGGTGCCGATGACTTCGGGGCGATCCACCAGCGTCCCTTTCACGCTCGGAGCGGCAGCCAGGATCGCGTCCAGCAGGATGCCGTGGCCGCCCCCGATGTCGACCACGTGTCCGTAGGCGCCGAAGTCGAACGTCGAAATGACATCGCGCGCGGTCTGACGGGTCCACGAGGACATCGTTCGGCCAAATGCCGCTGCGAGTTCAGGCTGGGCTCCCAGTAGGTCGAAGAATGGCGCCCCGTGAACCGAGTCGAACGAAGGTTTGCCGGTCTGCACGGCGCTGAGCAAGTCTCCCCATGATGCCCAGGCGAGTGAACCCAACCCGATTGCACGGTCGTGGAGGCCTGCGGGGTGTTCGGGGTCGAGCGCTTCGCTCGCGGGCGTGTGGAGCCACGCATCGTCTCCGGTCGGACGAAAAACGCCCACCGTAGCGAGCGCGCGAAGCAGCCTCCGAAGCGCGTCGGGGTGAACACTGGCGAGTTGCGCTAGAGCGTCGGTCTCGAGGCCCGTCGGTGGCACGAGCGCCGCCAGGTTGAGCTGGCACGCAACATACAGGCATTGAGGAATCCGGAATCCGTCGAGCATCGTCGCCAGATGCGCAGCGGGGTCGTCGTGTTGAGTCATGCAGCCACCAGTCCCTTTTCTTTTGCAACGGCCAGAACGTGCGGGAGTTCGAACGGGATGTTTTGACTCGCCGCTTGAAGAGCCTCTTCTGCGTCCGTGTGGATGGAGAATGACGCACGTGTCGCAAGAAGAAGTCCTGCGGAGACACTTCGGATGATCGCCCGACGGAGGCCGTGCCCCTCGATGACGACGTGGACCGAACCGCAGCGCTGGCTCGCGTGTTCCGCTCCCTGACGCATCGCTGCACGGGCATCGGCTTCCGGCGGAGGCACGCCGATGGGGATCGACGCGATGTACACGAGGTCCTCTCCGACGCTCTTGTACGCGGACTCGATCGCCTGCGTAATGCGGTCGACGTCGGCGACATCGCAGCGAGACTGCCAGCGTACGAACAGGACCGGTGAGATCAGCTCGGAGACGATCACGGAGGCGAGGGGCGCTCGCGCAGCCTCGGACCGCACCGGCCCGCGCGAACTGAATTGTGAAGACCATGGCGGCCGACGATTGGGCGGTTCATTGTGTGTATCCGGGGATACATCAATATGTCGAAAACTTCACGCTCGTTTCTTCCTCTCCTCCTTTGCCTGGCTGGTTGCGAGCCGGCCGGCACGAATGCGGCCCTGGTGCCGGAACAGTGGATTGATGAAGGCCTCGCGGAAGAAGCCGTGCATCGCGGCGGTGCGTTCTGTGAACAATCGTGGACGATCGAGCACGACGTCGAACTCGAGGACGGTGCGGTCCTGCATGTGACCGAGCGCTTCACCCCGGCGGCCGCGCTACGGTTTCCGCGGCGTGCGGTCGTGATGTTGCCCGGAACGTTGGTCACCGGAGGAATGTATGACCTGGACGTCGATCCGCAGAGCCGGCTCAATGCGCTCGACGAGGTCGCAGAGGCTGGGTTCTTCGCCTACGCGGTCACGTACGAAGGGTATCCAGGCAGCTCGATTCCCGAGGACGGCGCAGATGTGACGACCGAGCGTTCCTTGGTACACGCCGCAGAGATCGTCGAGCGTATTCGGTACGCACGCGGGGTGCCTCGTGTCGATCTCTTCGGAACAAGCTTCGGAGCGTCGCTTGCCGTCGGGCTGGCCGGTACACAAAGCCCAACGTCCCCATCGCACATTGGTCGGGTGGCAGTCCAGGCAATGGTGTACGAGTCGGTCACACCATTGTTCGAATCGGTGTTCTTCAGCCCCGAGGTACTGGCATTATTCGAATCCGCTCCCGATGGGTATGTCGAAACCGATCCGGCGGCCTACGGGCTGATTCTGGCTGGTGCCGATCCGGCGGCTGCGGAAGTCGGGTTCAGCACGTTCCCCGAGGTGTACGCGACCGGCCCGACGCTCGAGGGATTTGAGCTCCCCGTCCTCCCCGCGGAAGCAGGTGTTCGTCCTCTGCTCCAGTTGTGGGGGGATGCAGACCCCATTACGCCGTACGAGGATGTCCAGGCACTGGCGGCCGACTACGGAGGCCCCCACGAGCTACGCGTCCTCCCCGGGGCTGGCCATGCGCCGTACATCGGAGACCCTGACACGGTCGACGCGGTCTACGGGGAAATGTTCGAGTTCTTCGACTACGGATCCTCGTACTACTTTGCGTGCGAGCCCGCGGTAGAATCAGACCCCTGATGTCCGGACCGAAGATCCTGTTCATCGCTCACGCCGGCGCGGAATTCCCCGGCGGCAACCTGGGTGAGTTCGACTTCAACGTCCGGGGTCCGCATGCGGCGGTCGAGGCCGCCTCGTTGCTGGCATCCGAAGAACCGGATGCCGTCCTGCTCGACGTCGACGAGGACCCGCAGGCGTACGACGTGCTGCTGCAGCTGCACGAGGCGCAACGCCCGTGCCGGGCGGTGGTGGTCGGTCACGATCTTTCGACCGACGTCGTCCGAGAGGCGTTCTTCGTCGGGGTCTACGCCTGCCTGCGAAAGCCGGTCTCCGCCGCCGCGATTCGCGGCGCCTTGCATCGCGCCGCGGAGGGCACGGCGGTGATGAGGCGGTGTTTGGATGCGGTCGGGGAGTCCCAGCCGCAGCGCCGGGCGCCGGGGTTGGATATCTCAGAGCTGACGCCGCGCGAGGGCGAAATCCTCCGCCTTCTGTTGGACGGCCGACAAACCATCGGGATGGCCGAAGCCCTGCAAGTGACCCCTCGAACGGTGAAGTTCCATGTCGCCAACCTTCTGCGGAAGCTGGGGTTCAGCTCCAGATTGGCGCTGTTGGCGAAGCTTCGCCGCGACGACGCGTTCGCGCCCTTCGATGCGCGCTGAACTTCGTCCTGGCGACTGGAGTTGCTAGGATCGGAGCGTGCGTGCAGCGATCGAACGATTCTTGGAACACCTCCGGGCAGAAGTCCGGGCGTCCAAGCACACGTTGCGCGCCTACCGTGGGGATCTCAACGCGTTCGCGTCGTCGGTGGAGGAGCGGCGGGAGTGCGAGCCAACCCTGCGCGATCTGAGTGCGCGGAACGTTCGAGCGCATTTGGCGGACCTCCACGGCAAGACCGCGTCGTCGACGATCGCGCGCAAACTGTCTGCGCTTCGTAGTTTTGGGGAGTTCCTCCTACGTCGCGGGGAGCTCGAAGAGAACGAGGTCGTGCTGGTCAGCAGCCCGAAGCGACGCCACAAGCTGCCCGTCGCACTCCCGGTCGAAGACGTCGGCGACATGATCGACCAAGCGCATCGCCCCGGTCCGCGAGGTGTTCGAGATCGGGCGATCCTCGAGGTGCTCTACGGGGCAGGGCTCCGGGTTTCGGAGTGTTCGCAGCTCGACATCGGCGACGTAGAGCTGCGTGATGCGAATCCGAAGGTGCGGGTGGTCCGTGGCAAAGGCGGCAAGGAGCGACTTGTGCCGCTGGGAACTCGGGCCGCGGATGCACTGCGCAGCTACCTCGATGTTCGTGCGGCGCTGGTGCGGCCCAAATCTCCAGCGCATGCGCTGTTCCTCGGCGATCGGGGGGGGCGGATGGGTCCTCGCTCGATTCGCGGCTTGGTGTACCGCCGATGCGAGCAGACGGGTGCGCGGGCGCGGGTCGGACCGCACGGGCTGCGGCACAGCTTTGCGACCCACCTGCTCGAGAGCGGTGCGGACCTGCGGACCATTCAGTCCATGCTCGGTCATGCGAGCCTGTCGACCACCCAGCGCTACACCCACCTGAGCCTGGGCAAGCTGCTCGATGTGTACGAGTCAGCCCACCCCCGGGCCAAGAAGAACGAGCCCCGCTAATCCAGCGCTGCTCCCCGAGTCTGTGAGGCCGGGGGCGTCCCGGGGCGGCCGCTAGAGGTCGACGAAGACCACCGGAGCGCGCGCGACCGGTTTGATCTCGATCTTCGGTCGCCCCGCGGCGCGGATGTATTGCCCACGGACGGGCATCTTGTGCTCGTGCCAGGTGTTGTCGACCACGATGTTGGTCATGTCGGCGGGGAGACCAAAAACCTCTGTGGTCTCCCCCGGAAGCCGGTAGGAGACATGCCAGTGGATATGGGGGCCCGTCGAGCGGCCGCTGTTCCCGACCTTGGCGACACGCTGCCCCGTCTCGACGCGGTCACCGACCTCGACTTCGAGGGAGCCTGGGATGGCGTGCCACAGGGCGGAGTATTCCCCAAACCCGTGGTCGATGATCAGTCCGTTGCCCCCGGCTCGGCCACGCTCGGGCGGGCGATTCTCCGGGATGCCGTCGACGACGTGAATGACGGTGCCGGCAGCCGGGGCGAGGAGGTCTTGGCCGTGGGCGAAGTAGCTCTCGTTGCGGTGGCGGTCGCTGCCGCGCTCTCGTTGTCGTCCGTCACGCTTGACGACCAGGTCGAAGGCCCAGCGTTGGTGCGTGTTGCCGTGGTGGTAGTTCGTCGCACGGGCGCGGCCGCCATGAAGGACGTACCACGTGCCCTTTGAAGGCAGGCGGAAGCGGGAGACCGGAAGGTACGCCTCGGCGGGATGCCGGACGTTCTCGATGAACCAGTGCTCACGGACGAGCAACGTGTCGAGGCGACCCTGGGTGTCGAGCGAGAACTGATACAGGACGGGGGTCAGCACTCCGCCGCCGCTGGGCTGGCCATGCAAGGCCAGCCCGGAGTACCAGCGGGCGTCTCCCTCGGAGAACACCTGCTCCTCCACGATGCCCAACGGCGAACCGAGTTTCGTCGTGAGCTCGACCAACGACGCCTGGAGTGTCGCGGCGGTCAGTTCGTCCGTCAGGCGAGGGGAGGCGTTGTCGAGCACGGGCGCGACGGCGTTCGTCTTTGCGGCCTCGAGCAGGCGGTGCATGGCCTCGGCGCGCTCGGCATCCACATGCGAGAGCGACGACACTTGGGGGCCCGTGGAGCCTTGCGCTGCGGGCGCCGTGGGCGAAGTCGAGGGCCGGCAAGCGGTCAGGGCGAGCAGGAGCACGACGGACGCACGCGTCATCCTCGACATCGTGCCCCAATTCGACGCTCGCGGCGGCCGATTAGATCGGAGTGCGTCCCTGGGACGTATGCTGACGTTGGATGGTTCCCCTGAAGATCTGGTTTGGCCCGGCGTTCGTGGCGGCATTGGCCGCGCTGAGAGCCGCCGAACCCCCGGAGCGGGAACAGGAACAGGCGCCCGCGGACACACCCGAGCAGGTCCAACCGGGCGAGCAGCTCGAGCCGGACGACGGTGTCTTCCGAGCGCCCTCGACCGAGGATACGGAGGACGACGGGATCGTCGGGCCGCCGGAGGTCATCGCTGCCTGTGAAGAACGGCTCGAGTCTGCCGGGGTCAAGTTCGATTCCAGCCGACTGCCGGTCCACGAGAACAAGTCGGGCATCACCTGCGGCGCGCCTCAGGCCGTGCGCTTCAGGTCCGGACCCGGAGCGATCCGGTGGACCGGCAAGCCCAAGGTGTCGTGCCCGGTTGCCCTGGCGCTGTCGAGGTTCGAGGTCGTGGTGCAGGAGGAGGCGCGCAAGCACCTGGGCCGGCCCGTGGCGAAGATCCGTCACATGGGCACCTACAACTGCCGCGAGATGGCCGCGTACCCGGGTTGGGTCAGCGAGCATAGCTACGCCAACGCGATCGACATCCGGAGCTTCACGCTCAAGGGTGGCAAGGAGATCCCTGTCCTGGGGCACTACGGTGAACCAGGCGCTCCCGACACGCCGTCCGAGCGCTTCCTGCAGGGGATCGCGCGACGGGCGGTCGACGAGGACATCTTCTCGGTCGTCCTCACGCCCGCGTTCGACCGCCTGCATCGCAATCACTTCCACTTGGATATGGCGCGGTACCGAGTCGACGGCACCGTGCCGGACTGACCGGACTGACCGGACGTTCCGGCGGACATGACGCCAGATGTGACCGCATGTGGGCTACAATCGGGGGCCGCCGATGGACCTCGACCCCGCGCAGCACGTTCGGCAGAGCAGTCCGCTCCCGGCCAACCTCGACCTGACACCGCAGGACTACTTCGTCCTCAGTCGCGTCGAGGGGCCCGTCAAGGTCGGCGATCTCGTGCGAGCGTGCGGCCTGCCGTCGGGTGAGGCCTCGAAGAGCGTCGCAAAACTCGTCCGGGCTGGCGCACTCGAGCCTTGCTCCGCCCGGCCCTCGGCGCCGGTTGCTGCAGCCTCTTCGGCTCAGGGCAAGAAAGGGCTGCGGACGGCCGCGCAGACCCGCAAGTTGAAGGCGCTGACGGACAGGCTCCGCAACGGGGGCCGAGCCCCGCAGAACACAGTGCGATCCGAGCCTGAGCCTGTCCCGCAGGGGCAGCCTGAGGACGACGAGAGCTCCGCACAAGGCACCGACTCACTGGAGCGGATCGAGCGTCAGATGGTGGGCCGCGACGATCCGCGGCTGGACCCGTCCGGGCCGATCGATGCGCAACGGCAGCGTTGGATTCTGGCCATGGCCGACGGCCATGAGTCGATGTCTCAGTTCGAGATCCTCGGGATCCTGCCGACGCACGATACGAAAGCGATCAAGCGGGCGTTTCACGACACGAGCCGCGCCCTGCACCCGGACGCGTATCACGGTCGAGATCTCGGCTCGTTCCGGCCGATTCTGGCTTCGTTGTTCCGTGAGGCGAAGGCCGCATACGCGGAGCTCAGACGAGAGGACGTCCGCGCGCCCTGGGTCGACCGCCGAATCGAGGACGATGCTCGCGCGCGCCTTCAGTTCGAGGCCGAGGCCGCCGAAGCTCGTGAGGCTCGGGAGGCCGCCGCCGCCGTTCGTCGTGAAGACCGGACTCGGGCCCGTGCGAAGCGGCAGCGCGTCGCCATGCAGGAGAAGATGCAGGCCGAGGCGGGGGCGATGCTTCACGCGGCTGAAGCAGCCGAGAAGGAGGGCAACCTCGCCAAAGCGGCAAACCTCTACCTCCTCGCCAAGCGGGCCGATCCCGGCAACGAACAGCTCGCCGCCAAGTGGGATGCTGTGCGCCTCGCCGCGCGGGAGAAGCGCGGGACGGAGGCCTACGCCCGCGCCCAACAGCGACTCGATCTGGGACAGCTGGCGGAGGCGCTCCCCTGGCTTCTCGAAGCCGCCGACGCGATGCCGACCGCTGAACACTTGGCGCACGCTGCGTTTGCGGTCCGTCAGGGGGATTCCAGCATGGGCCGGGACCTGGCGATGCGGGCTCTAGAGGCGCTTCGGGTCTCCCAGGCCACAGGGACCAAGGTCCGGCCCGCCGACGCCGTACGGCTGCACGTTTGGATCGGGTACGCGTTCCTGGCCGCGGGACAAGTGAGCACTGCAAAGCATCAGGTGGATCAGGCGTTCAAGCTTAAGCCTGAAGACGCTGACGTTCGTGCCCTTCTCAAGGCGTGCAAAGCAAAGTAGCCTCTGTCACGGGACAGCTGGCGCGAACGCGGCTTGCCGCTTCGACCGCCGGGTCCGACCGGAACACTCATGGAAAACGTCGTTGGTATCGACCTCGGAACCACGAACACTTGCGTCGCCATCGTTGAAGATGGGGTTCCAACGGTCATCCCGAACAAGGGTGGCTACAAGACCACGCCTTCGATGGTCGCGATCTCCGAGAGCGGTAAACGCCTCGTGGGTCACATTGCGAAGCGTCAGGCGGTCACGAACTCCCAGAACACCGTATACGCGGCCAAGCGCTTGATTGGGCGTCGTTGGGAATCCCCGGCGTCCAAAGCGGTACAGCAGTCCTGCCCGTACGGGATCGTCGAAGGCCCGCACGGTGACGTGCGCATCAAGCTTCGCGATCAGGTCTACAGCATCCCCGAAGTCAGCGCGTTCATCCTCCAGGAGATGAAGCTCGTCGCCGAGCAATACCTTGGCGGCGGCACGGAGAAGGCCGTCATCACAGTCCCGGCCTACTTCAACGACAACCAACGTCAGGCCACGAAAGACGCCGGTCGCATCGCGGGCCTCGACGTCATCCGGATCATCAACGAGCCCACGGCGGCCGCGTTGGCGTACGGGTTCGGCAAGGACCTCGAACGCAAGGTCGCGGTCTACGACCTCGGTGGCGGTACGTTCGACATTTCGATCCTCGACATCGGCCACGGTGTGTTCGAGGTGGTCTCGACCGCTGGGGACACGTTCCTCGGAGGGGAGGACTTCGACATCCGCGTCATGGACCGACTCACCCAAGGCTTCGCCGAGAAGTCCGGTGTCGATGTTCGCGACGACCGGATGGCGTTGCAGCGGATCAAGGATGCGGCCGAGAAAGCGCGCTGCGAGCTGTCGGTGGCCCGCGAGACGCTCATCGATCTTCCGTTCCTGTACACGACGCCCAGCGGCCAGACGTTCCACATGCAGGAATCGCTCACCCGCGACGAACTCGAGGAACTGACCCGCGATCTGGTCGACCGCACGGTTTCGATCTGCGAGAAGACGCTCGCCGAAGCCGACATCGATCGCAACGATCTCGACGACGTCATCCTCGTGGGCGGCATGACCCGCATGCCTCTCATCCAGCAACGCGTCGCGGAGTTCTTCGGACTCGAGCCGTGCAAGGGCGTCCACCCGGACGAGGTCGTGGCCCTCGGCGCATCCATCCAGGCAGCCGCACTCGTCGACGAGTCGATGGACGTCCTCCTGCTGGACGTGACGCCGCACAGTCTGGGCATCATGATCGTCGGTGGTTTTTTCCACCGGCTGATCGATCAGAACACGACGGTCCCGACCAGCGCCTCGCACATCTTCACGACCGTCCGCGACTACCAGACTTCGGTGAAGATCCTGGTGCTCCAAGGCGAGAGCGACAAGGCGGCCGAGAACGAGCTGCTCGGGGAGTTCATCCTCTCCGGCCTCCGTAAAGCGCCGCGCGGAGAGGTCGAGGTCGAAGTCACCTTCTCCATCTCGGCAGATGGGCTGGTCAGCGTTTCGGCCAAGGACCTCGAGACTGGACGCGAGCAGAGCATCACCGTCACCGCGACCTCGGGCTTGACCGAAGAGGAGCTTCAAAAGCTCGTCGAGAGCAGCCAAAACTACATGGTCGAGGTTCGCGCCTCGGAGGAGTTCGAGCGACAGCGGCAGCAGGCCGAGCGCTTGATCACCGACGTCCGCGAGCTGTTCCCGCAGGTGCAAGGCATCATGTCCGGGACCAGCTTCGGCCGCGATGCGATTGCCAAGGCCGAGGGCGTGCTGGAGCGGGCCGAGCAAGAGATCCGGACCCAGGACTCCCACAGCCTCGAAGAGGTCATTGAGAGCCTGGAGCGCACGCTCAACATGTTCCGCGGCGTGGTCTCGAAGACGGGCCTGAGCTGAGGCGAGGGCGGGGAGGCGCGGGTGAGCGAGCGACTGCCTTCGAAGGCCGCCTCGGTGCCGGTCGATCCCCTGCTCATCGAGCAGCTGGCGGAGACGCTCTCCGCCGCGCATTCCGTTCTGTTCATCACCGGAGCCGGAGTGTCGGCGGACTCGGGGTTGCCGACGTATCGCGGCGTGGGTGGCCTGTACGAGGCTGAGACGACGGACGAGGGCGTCCCGATCGAGGCCGCGCTCAGCGGCCAGATGCTGAGCGCTCGGCCCGAGGTCTGCTGGAAGTACATGCTGCAGATCGAGCGCGCGTGTCGGGGTGCCGAACCCAACCGGGCCCATGATGTGATCTCCGCTCTGCAAGCACGGAGCGAACGCGGCTGGTTGCTGACGCAGAACGTCGATGGGCTGCATCGACGCGCGGGGTCGGACCCGATGATCGAGATCCACGGCAACCTGCAGAAGCTGCACTGCCTGGCCTGCTCTTGGACCTCGCGTGTGGACGACTTCCGGACCCTGGAGCCCGAGCTGGGGACGGCTCACGCGCCCACGACTCCGTGCTGCCCCAAGTGTGGGTCTCTCATCCGTCCCGAGGTCGTCTTGTTCGGCGAGATGCTGCCAACGGCGGCGGTCGCCGCACTGGAGCGGGAGTTGGTGGCAGGGTTCGATGCGGTCGTCTCGATCGGGACCACCAGCGCGTTCCCTTACATCGCGGCGCCGGTCATGATCGCGAAGCAGGCGGGCAAGCCGACGGTCGAGATCAACCCGGGCACGACCGATGTGTCGTCGGTGGTCGACTTGCGGATCCGGGCTACCGCGGCGGCAACGTTCGACGCGCTGTCACGGGTACTGGCGCTGTGACCGATCAAGAGCGATCCGACGAGGTGCTGATGGCGGCGTATCAGGCCGGCGACCGCACAGCGTTCGATGCTCTCTTCTCTCGCTACGCGCCGCGGCTGCGGCAGACGTTGGGCCGGCGAATCCAGCGTCGCGACGACGTGGCGGACCTGGTTCAGCAGACGTTTCTTCAGCTCCATCGCGCCCGCGCGGACTTTCGCGAGGGTGCGAAACTGCGACCGTGGCTGTACACGATCGCGCTCAACCTCGCGCGTCAGTATTTCCGGCGGAAGGGGCGTCGTCCGGAGACCGGCCTTGGGGATGTCGAGCCGGCAGAGCGTGGCCAGGAGGGGGACCCGGAGCGGCCGGCGGTCGCCCGCGAGCTCCGGGAGGCCCTGGCGGAACTCCCTGCCGCGCAGCGCGAGGTGATCGAGCTCCACTGGTTCGAGGGGCTACCGTTCAAGGAGGTTGCACAGGTGGTCGGGGCAAGTGAATCGGCGGTTAAAGTGCGGGCGCACCGCGGCTACGAGAAGCTTCGCACCCGTCTTGTCGATCCCGCTGTAACCAAAGCTGGTGGGCGGGGCTATGGAAGGACGACGCAATGACCGACGCGTTCGAACACGAAGGGGTCCCCGCGGACCTCGCCGAGGCCTGGAGTCCGGCCGAACCTGGTGCGGATGTGGGGAGACTTCCTGCATCCTCCGACCCTGGTCCGGAATTGGCGGCCCTGCACGCGGCGCTCGACGCCGAGGGTCCGCTCGATCGTGCGGCGGTGTTGTCCACGCGAGTGCGAGGGCTGTTGGGGGTGTCGTTGCTGGTGGGGCTGGTCGCGGTCGTCTTGGTCGCGACGCGTCGCCCGGACTTGGAGGTGTACCCACGCGGGCGATTGGTGCTCGACCTGCTGCTCGTGCTCGGCCCGCTTTCCGTTGCGATGCTGCTCTCGTTGCGTCCGCTGTCGCGCCGCGCGGTGCCGAGTTCGTATCGGCTGCTGGCAGTCATCGCGGGGCTGCTCGGAGTCGGGCTTCTGGTCGGACTTCCGATGGCGCACTCGCTGCACCCCGCGTCCATGGAAGGGACCGGAGACGCCTTCGCCCATCGGGCCGGGGGATGCTTTGGCTTCGGGCTCGCCTTCGCTGCGGTGGCCACCGTGGGGATGGGGCTCCTCAGTCGCAACGGAGCCAAGCGCTGGCTCCCAGGCGCCCTCGGGGTGTGGGCGGCGGGTCTCATCGGCTTGGTGGCGCTGTACTTCCACTGCCCGATCACGCACCCGGAGCACCTGTGGGCCGGGCACGCAACAGTCGTGCTTCCCGTGCTCGTGGTGTTGTGGGCGGTGCGTCACCGCATCGACGGCTAGACCGCCGCCGCGTCTCCGCGGTGCCCCGGTCGTTCGAGGAGGACGGACGACCGGCTCGGATCAGATGCCGAGGCGGACGCCGTGGTTGCGGCACTCGGCGCGCAGGCCCCGACGGTTGCTGACCGAGAGCTGGTTGAAGGCAGACTTGGCCTGCGCCGAGCCACCGAAGCGGCACGCGGCCTTGGCCATGACGACGAGTGCGGCTGAGCTCCGCTTGGCGCTGCGGCTCTTGGACGCGAGGGAGTATGCTTTTCGGGCTTGTCCGGCGGCGAGGGCCTTGCGCGCGCTGGCAAGCAACGCGGCCGCATCTTCGGGCTGTTTCGCGGGGGCGGCGGGCGCTGGCCGAGGGGCGCTTGTGGGCACCTGCTTGGCTTTCCTCTGGCGTTTTCGGTTGCGCGCCGACTTCTTCGGGTGGGGTTCGGCGGCCGCGACGACCGCCACGTCCTCGGCATCCTCGATGAGTGCGTCAGAGTCGGCGGGTTCGGGCGATCCGAGGTCGAGAGCGAGCTCGCCGCCCAGGTCGGCCGAGTCTTCGAGTTCAACCCAGGCATCGCCAACATCCAGCGCAGCTTCGGGGACGGGAGGCGGCGGATCCGGGGTGGCCACCGCCGGTTCTGCCACCACCGCCGCGACACGCTCCGGAGCCGCGGCCTGTCCATCCTGGGTGAGCACGGCTGCGGCAGATGCGGCTTCGGGTTGAACGTCGCCTCCGCCCGAGAATGCGAGCACCCCGACCGCGAGGGCAGCGACTGCCGCCACGCCGAACCAGATCAGCCCACCGCGTTTGTGGGGTTCGCTCGGGGGGTCTTCGGCGGGTGCCGAGACGGGAAGGGTCGACACCGAGGTCGCGGCGGCAGGTTGCGGATCGGGCGTCGTCAGCAACGCTGAACTGTTGTCGGCCGGGTCCTCGCCCTCGGTGAGAACGGCGACCGCGCTCGCGATCAGGATGTCTGTGTCCGCAGACTCGGTCTTGTCTGGGATCCCCGGCGCGCGCATGCCCGAGGGGAGGCCGCTGGCCGACGGTCGCCTCTGGGGGTCACGGGAGCGTGGGTGCCGGGCCGCGAGTGGTTGCACCCGTTTGCCACCCGATTTGGGTGGCGGCAGGACCCCGCGGCGGGTCGGCCCGGACTTCGGTTCGGGCTGCTCCGAGGCCTCGAGCGTGTCGGCGCCGACAGACGGCTCGGCGGGTGCCTCGGCGTCGGGGGGAGTCGCATCGGCGGGCTCGCCGATCGGCTCGAACACCGGCTCCTCCATGAAGCTGAGCTTGGGAGGGGGTGGGACGCGAGGTGCCCGGGAGCTGGGACCGGGGCGTTTTGGAGGACCATCCGACGCCATCGTGGGAGATCAGGGTACGCGGCAGATGTCCGGGTTGCCAGGCTGTTCGTGGGAGGTTCGCTCCGCGACACAATCGTGCGCTTGGCTACGCAAGTCTCGGTGGGTTTGCGGCCGGTCGCAGCTATGCTGCGCGCGATGTCTCTGCCTATCGGGCTCCTGACCTCCGGCGGCGACGCCCCAGGGATGAATGCGGTGTTGCGTGTGATGACCAAGCTGGCGGTGACTCGCGGCGTGCCGGTCGTCGGTGTGGAGAATGGTTACACCGGTCTCCTCGAGGGCCGCTTGCGGCCTCTGACCGAGGCCGCCGGTGCTCGTGGGCTCGGGGTCGATGCTGATATCGATCTCCTGGGGGCCGTCGGTGGGACCATTCTCGGTTCGGCTCGCGAGCCGCGATTCCTCACCGCCGAAGGCCGCGCGCCCGCGCTTACAGCCTTGAACTCGC
This sequence comes from Nannocystales bacterium, assembly GCA_050633305.1. GTDB lineage: Bacteria > Myxococcota_A > Polyangia > Nannocystales > Nannocystaceae > CAJXVA01. Next base: position 39,967 of record JBOEGF010000032.1, on the reverse strand, counting down.
TGCGTGGTCTGGTCGTGGTCGGTGGCAACGGCTCGCTGCGGGGTGCTCACGCCTTGGCGAGAGAATCGGGCATTCCCATCGTGGGTGTCCCCGCGTCCATCGATCACGATGTTGGATGTACCGGTCTGTCGATCGGTGTGGACACGGCCCTCAATACGATTGTGAGTAGCTGTGACCGAATCTGCGACACCGCCCGCGCTCACCATCGCGCGTTTGTGGTGGAGGTGATGGGGCGCGACTGCGGCTACCTGGCGATGGCGGCCGCGGTCGCGATGGGGGCGGAGGCGGTGCTGTTCCGCGAACAGGGCCGGGACGAGGACGACCTCGTGGTCGCGGTGGAGTCCGCGATCCGTCAGGCGTTCTCCGAACGCGGCAAGCGGCGGGTGCTGATCTTGAAGGCCGAAGGGGTGAAGACGCCTTGCACGCGTCTGGTCCGGCTCGTCGCCGACCGGTTGTCGGACCTCCGGGATGTCGATGTCCGGGCGACCGTGTTGGGCCATCTCGTCCGCGGCGGCGCTCCGTCGTTCCGCGATCGGATGGTGGCCGGCCGACTGGGGATGGTTGCGGTCGACTCGGTCTTGCGTGGCCATACCGACACGATGGTCGCGTGGCAGCCGCTGGTTGAAGGGGGAGAGGAGACCTCGGATCCCTCGGTCTTCCGATTCCCACTGGAGCGTGTGCTTGCCGAGAGCGACGCGTTGGTGGATGGAACGAGCCCGATCACCCAGCGCCGCGTGCAGATGATGGACGCCATCGAAGGGGTTCTCGGGGTCTGATCCGGCCGCGGCGAAACCCGGCGGAACCCGGCGAACTGGGCTCTAGCTGGGCTTGCCGGGTTTGACGACCGGAGCCCGTTGGGTCGTCGTGGGCGGCAGGGCGGCGGGGTCCGCGGGGGGCGGGGCTGGAGTCGCGCTTGGCTGCGGCGTGATCGGGGCGTGGGTGCCCGGCACGGGCGTCGGGACGGGCACGTGGAGGCCTGGCGGCGGCGGGGGTGCCCCGCTCGGAGTCGGCACGCGCGCGCCCGGTGGCGCCGGAGGAGGGGCGATCTGCGTCGACTCCGCTGGGGGGATTTGGGGCTGCGTCCCCACCGACGACGGGGGCTGGTGCTGCTCGCCGGGTACCTGGGTTGGAGTCCGGCTGGGCGTGTCGGCTGGGGTTGTCGGAACCTGCGTCACCGTGGAGGACGGGGCCTCTGGAGGTTGAGGCGTCTGCACGGGCACGACGTGAGGGCCTCGAGCGTCGAGCCTGAGGAATCGCTCCAGCAGGAATCGCACCTCGCGACGAAGCTCATCGACCGAGCCATCGTTCTCGATGATGTAGTCGGCGCGCTTGCGCTTGAGGGACTCTGGCATCTGCGAGGCGATCCGGTCCCGGACCTCGGTTTTCGTCGTCTGGTCCCGTTCCATCACCCGTGTGATCCGGGTCTCTTCGGTCGCGGTCACCAGGATCGTGGCCTTCATGTCCGACTGAAGGTTCTTCTCAAAGAGGAGCGGAACCTCGTAGACGGTGATCGGATGTCCGGCCTTCTCGAGGGCGTCCAAGACTTGCTCAAAGCGCTCGCGGATCCGCGGGTGGAGGATGGCTTCCAGCTGTTGGCGGCGTGCGGGCTCGCGGAACACGATCGACGCCATCTTGCGGCGGTCGAGCTCCCCCCGTTCGTCGACGACGTCGCTGCCGAACGCGCGAACGACTTCCGCCAAACCCTCGCTTCCCGCGGTCACCACCACGCGCGACAGTTCGTCCGCGGAGACCACGGGAACCCCGAAGTCTTCGAGAAACTCCGCGACACTCGACTTGCCGCTGCCGATGCCACCCGTGAGTCCGTACACGTCCATGTTGGTCAAACCCGCGCCCGCGACGGGTAGGAGCGAGAGTACGGCGCGCGCGGTGCTCCTGTATAGTCCGTCGCCGTGGCGCAACGACCTGAAGATGGATGGCACGTCCTCACGTCCGCGTTCGAGCAGAGCGCCTCGAAGGTGTTTCAGTGCCCGCCCCCCGACCTCCCCGAGATCGCGGTGGCGGGACGCTCCAACGTGGGCAAGTCCAGCCTTCTCAACGCGTTGTGCAATCGGCGTGGTCTGGCTCGCGTGAGCCGGACTCCGGGGCGGACCCAACTGCTCAACTTTTTCTCGCTGACGTTGCGCGGCCCCGGGCACGACAAACTCCCGTTACGCTTCTGTGACCTCCCCGGGTACGGGTTCGCCGCCGCCGGGAAGTCCGTGCGAGAGGGGTTTGCCCCCATGATCGAGGGGTATCTTGAGAAGCGCGAAAACCTGCGCGGCTTGGTGTTGCTTGTCGATATCCGCCGCGGGGTGGGGGACCTCGACCGCGGGATGATGGCGTTCTTGGCCGCTCGGCGCCTGCCCACACTGCTGGTCGCGACCAAGTCCGACAAGCTCGGCGCATCCAAGCGGGGGCTCGCGCGTCGCAAGCTGGCGGAGTCGATCGGAATCTCAGCCCGGGACGTCCTGCTGACGTCCACGCTCTCCTCCACCGGGATCCACGGCCGCGATGGGTTGGCGGCCGACATCGGCTCGATGGTGCTCGCCGGGTCCGAGCCGGAGGCCGCCGCGGCGGAGGCGGACAGGGAACCCGAAACCGAGCCGATGCCCGAACCGAAGGCCTGAGAGGTGGCGGAGGTGACCCGGCGCGTCGCGACCTGCGACGATCTGGAGGCCATCCTCCGCATCGAATCGCGCGTGTTCGGGAATCCTTGGGCCGCGAAGGCCTACATCGACGAGATCGAGCGTCCGATGGCGACTGTCGAACTCGCGGTCGACGCGATGGGGAGCGTCTTGGGGTTTTCCTGCACGTGGCACGTCGTGGCTGCGGGAGAGACCGAGGCGCACCTACTTCGAATCGCCGTGGACCCCGCGCAGCAGCGGAAGGGCATCGGGAGAGATCTCTTGGCCGCCGTGGTTGAGAGAGCCGGCGAGGCCCACGCGACCCGCGTCCTCTTGGAGGTCGGTGCCGCGAACCGGCCCGCTCGTTCGCTGTACGAAGCGCTCGGCTTCGCCGAGATCGGGCGCCGGGTGGGGTACTACAAGGCGCCCCCGGATGACGCTGTGGTGATGGCGCGCCCGGCATGAGGTCCGTGTCGGCCTGAGAAATCGCCGTGCGGCCGCTGTTGTCCCCGGTGGCGCATTGACATAGAAGGTGCAGGTGCCTCCCTCCCAGTTCGGCGCGCAACTGGTGGACAACCAAGCGTTGTCCGGGGGGTACTTCACGCTGCGTTTTAACGCCGACGCAGCGTGCGGTGCTCCGCTCTCCGGCATCGAGCCGGGCCAGTTCATCATGGTCCGCGGCGAGTGGGGGAGGGAGATGCTCAACCCCAGGGCTTTCTCGGTCCTCGACGCGCAGCCCGATGGATCGTTCTCGATCTTGATCAAGATCTACGGGCGCGGAACCGCCGCACTCTCAGCCCTTCGTCCCGGCGATGCGGTGACCATCACAGGTCCCCTCGGCCGAGGCTTCAGCGCTCCGGAGAAGGCGACTCAGCTCCTGGTCGCCGGTGGCGTTGGGCTGCCGCCACTGCACTTGCAGGCGCACCGGGCAGTCCAGGCGGGCCGAGCCGAGGCGGTCGAGATGTTCTACGGAGGCCGCAACGCCGACGACTTGGTGTTGACTGAAGCCCTCGACGAGTGGGGCGTGAAGACAACGTACGCCACCGAGGACGGCAGTCGCGGCCATCAGGGCTTCGTCACCGTCGCCCTCGAAGAGCGGTTGCGGGCTGCGAAAGCGTCCGGTGAGGCTGTCGAGGTGCTCGCCTGCGGGCCCACGCCGATGCTTCGGGCTGTGCGCACGATGGGTCTGGCGCACGAGGTCCGCACCCTGCTGTGCCTCGAAGAGGAGATGGCCTGCGGATTCGGTGTCTGCTTGGGGTGCGCGGTTCCAGTTCGTGGACCCAAACCCTACAAATACTGCTGCTCTGATGGCCCGGTCTTTGATGCCCGGGAGGTTCGCTGGTCATGAGCGCTCCGGTCCGCACCAACCCCGTCTCCCCCGACGCGGTCGATCTGACGACCACGTTTGCAGGCCTGTCACTCCCGCACCCGATGATGACGGCCTCGGGGTGTTTTGCGTATGGCCAGCAGTTTGGCCACTTCATGGATGTCTCGCAGCTGGCGGGGCTGTCCACCAAGGGCATCTCGCCGGCGCCGCGAATGGGAAACCCGTTGCCGCGGATCTGCGAGACGGCGTCCGGGATGATTAACTCGATCGGCCTAGAGAACGTCGGCGCCGAGGCGTTCTTGTCCGAGAAACTCCCCTATCTCGCCGAGCTCGACGTCAGCGTGTGGGTGAACTTTTTTGGGGAGGATGCCGATGCCTACGTTCGCTGCGCGGAGATGCTCAGCGCAGGGGCGGACCGCGGCATCGACGTGCTCGAGATGAACATCTCGTGCCCCAACATCAAGAAGGGCGGCATCGAGTTCGGCACCGTGCCCGAGGTCGCCCATCGCCTCACGAAACGCTGCGTCGAGGCGACGTCGCTGCCCATCGTGGTCAAGTTGACGCCGAACGCCGCAGACGTGCCCGCGATGGCGCAGGCTGCCTATGAAGCCGGAGCGGTCGGCGTGTCTTTGATCAACACGATCACCGCCATGGGCATCGACGTCCGGACCCGCAAGCCGCGTGTCGCGACCATGTACGGCGGCCTTTCAGGGCCTGCTGTCAAACCCGTCGCGTTGCGGATGGTGCATCAGATCCACACCAAGCACCCGGACATCCCGATCTGCGGGATGGGGGGCATCGTGTCAGGGGAGGATGCGCTCGAGTTCTTGATGGCCGGCGCCAGCTGTCTGCAAGTGGGCACGGCCAACTTCTCCGAGCCGCCCGCCGCCCTGAGGGTGCGGGACGAGCTCCGCGCACTCATGGCCGAACTCGGCATCTCGAACATCCCCGAGATCGTGGGTTGCATCGGCCGCCACGACCCCGAGCCAACGTACGCTCCTGAGACGTCATGGACCTAACCTCGACGGGCCTGCTCAAGGTCGAAGCCCTCATCCGTCCTTTCGCGCTCGACGACGTCAAAGAGCGTCTGACCGAACTGGGCGTGGGTGGGATGACGATCACTGAAGTCCGCGGCTTTGGCCGGACCGGTGGCAAGCGAGAGGTCCACCGCGGCAGCGCCTACGTCATCGACTTCGTCCCGAAGATCAAGGTCGAAGTCGTCCTCGAAGCCCGGCTGGTCGAAGAGGTCGTCGAGGCGCTACGCGAGGTCGCGGCCAGCGGCCGGGTTGGCGACGGCAAGATTTTCGTTCTCCCTGTTCTCGATGCGATCCGAATTCGTACCGGCGAACGCGGCGAGTCTGCACTCTGATTCTGGAAGCTACCGATGAGCAACGCGCATCCTCCCAGCACCCCCCGCGAAATCCTCGAGTACGCCCGTGAGCAGGACGTCCGCATGGTGGACCTCCGGTTCTGTGACCTGCTCGGAAGTTGGCATCACTTCACCGTGCCCCTGCACGAACTCGACGAGGCTTCTTTCGAGGCCGGGTTCGCTTTCGACGGCTCCTCGATCCGAGCCTGGAGAGCGATCAACAACTCGGACATGCTGGTCATGCCCGACCCTTCGACGGCTCAGATCGACCCGTTCATGGAGGTGCCCACGCTCGTCCTGCTCGGTGACATCCAGGACCCGGTGACCGGCCAAGACTATGAGCGTGACCCCCGTACGCTCGCGAAGCGGGCCGAGGCCTATCTGGCGTCGACGGGCATCGCCGACACGGCCTTCTTTGGCCCCGAGGCGGAGTTCTTCATCTTTGATGATGTTCGCTTCTCCACGTCGACCAACCAGGGCATGTACGCGGTCGACTCCGTCAGCGGCCACTGGAACAGCGACCGCGAGGAGTTCCCCAACCTCGGCTACAAGGTGAAGCCCAAGGGCGGCTACGTGCCGGTCCCTCCGGTCGACGCCACCCACGACCTGCGGACCGAGATGTGCCTCGCGCTCGAAGACGTCGGCATTACCGTCGAGCGCCACCACCACGAGGTCGCCACGGCAGGCCAAGCCGAGATCGACATCCGCTACGACTCGATGCTGAGCCAGGCCGACAAGATGTGCTGGTTCAAGTACATCATCAAGAACGTCGGACGCCGTGCGGGCAAGGCCGTGACGTTCATGCCCAAGCCGCTGTTCGGCGACAACGGGAACGGCATGCACACGCACATGAGCCTGTGGAAGGACGGCGTCCCGCTGTTCTCCGGGGACGCGTACGCGGGCATGAGCGACCTGGCGATGCACTACATCGCTGGCATCCTCGCGCACGCCCCCGCGCTGTGTGCCTTCACCAACCCGAGCACCAACAGCTACAAGCGGCTGGTCCCCGGCTACGAAGCGCCGGTCAACCTCGCGTACTCCGGCGGTAACCGCTCTGCGTCGGTCCGCATCCCCGCCGCGGCAAGCGAGCCCAAGGCGGCGCGCATCGAGTTTCGGACCCCGGATCCCACCGCCAACCCGTACATGGCGTTTGCGGCGCTGCTCATGGCCGGTCTCGACGGCATCGAGCGCAAACTCGACCCCGGCGAGCCCCTGGACAAGGACATCTACTCCATGGCCCCCGAGGAACTCGCCGACGTCCCTTCGGCGCCTGCGAGCCTCGATGCGGCACTCGACGCCCTCGAAGCCGACCACGAGTTCTTGCTCAAAGGGGACGTGTTCAGCCAAGACCTGCTCGACGCTTGGATCAACTGGAAGCGTACGAACGAAGTCGATGCGGTCCGCTCGCGACCACACCCCCACGAGTTTGAGCTCTACTTCGACGTTTAGTGTGCGGGGGACCTCGCGGTCCCCTTCGCCGCGGGGCGTAGCCCCCTTCGCACCCCCGTCGGTCTCGCTCGCCGCTTCGCTCCCGAGGGGGAAGGGGGCCTGGCGATCGCTCGGGGTGTGGAGGTTTTGGGAGGTGCTCGAGAAGGATCCCTGTGGTGTCGGTCTGGGTGGGTGCCCGGTTGGGGCGTTGTGGCCCGGATTGAGGGGGTAGGCGGTCGGTTGCGCAGTTGCCGGGGCCAGTAGGGGTCAGATAGGCTTGCCGCGTTCATGTCGAGCCGCTCCACTCCCCTCGGGGCACGGGTTGCTGCACGCATCGTGCACGCCACACCGGACTGGTCGTCCATTCTGGCCAGCAAGCTGGTGGGTGCGGCCGCACGTGTGAAAATGACCCCAGGTGTCGGTCGCTTCGCGGTGTCGACCTACGCTCGACTCTTCGGCGTCAATCTGCGGGATGTCGACCCCTTGGTGCTCGAAGAAGGCTTCGAGACGATGAACGCATTCTTCACGCGCCCGCTTCGTGCGGGTGCACGGTCCATCGACCGGAGCCCCGAAATCCTGGTGGCGCCTTGTGATGGCGAGCTTCGGGAGGTGGCGCCCATCGAACGCGTGACCGAGGTCGTCGCAAAAGGGCACAGCTACGGCATCGGCGAGCTGCTCGCCGATCAGGAACTCGCGGAGCGATTCGTCGGTGGCACGGCGAGTACCATCTACCTGCACCCTCGTGACTACCACCGCGTCCACGCACCGTGTGACGCGCTGGCGCATCGCGTCAGCCTCATTCCCGGCCGTTTGCTGCCGGTCAACGATGCCAGCGTCGACTACGACCCCCGGGTCTTCGCGATCAACGAGCGGATGGTCCACCTGCTCGAGACTGGGCACGGCTGGGTGGCTGTCGTCATGGTCGCCGCGTTCGGGGTTGGAAACATGTCTTGTCCGTACCACCGCTTCGATCCTCATCCTCGGGAACTCCAGGTGGCTCGACTCGAGCCCCCCTCGCGGGTGGGTAAAGGCGCGGAACTGGGCGTGTTTCATCTCGGATCCACGGTCATCATGCTGACGGAGAAACCCGTCGGCCCAGCCGAGGGCGGGACTGTACTGCCGCGCAAGGTCAAGCTCGGCGAAGCACTGTTCGAGGGGGCCAAGCCGTGAGCCGTTGGACCACCGAGGCGGCTCAATGGGCCGCGTGGACGCAAGAGCAGGCAGTGGCGACGCCCACGGACGTTCTGGACTCCTTCGATGCTGAAGTGGCCCGGCGTCTTGGGTCCTCTGGCTTCGGGGCGAACCTCGAGGAGACCGTGATCACCACCGTGGACGCGATGGGGGCTACGCCGCCGGATCCCGAGGACGGCGACGCGACCCTGGTGCGTCCGTCGCCCGACATCGCCGGGACGGGCGCGGCGTTCTCCGACTCGGCGGAGACGCTGGTCCACGACCGTAAGGACCACGACCACGACCTGGAGGTCTCCTTGGAGGCGCCAGAGTCGGGGCTCGAGGTGGGTCTCGACACCACGGAGCCCGCGGCGAGTGGAGCCGAGCCTAGCGGCGAGCACACCGTGGTTGCGGCGCCCCCCCAGCCGCCGCCCGAGGACCCCGTCGATGGGTTGGTGCTCCCGTCTCTGACAACACTTCCCGAGACGCCCATTGCGGCGATGACCGAACTCGAGCCCGCCGAAGGTGGGACCGTCGTCGCACCGAGCCCGGTAGCACCGTCCGCCCAAACGGTGATCGCTCCGGCACCCACCGCACCGCAGTCGCAACCGACGGCAGCGGCGGCGGCGATGGAGCAGACGACTCCGCTTCCACTCCCGCAGGAGGCACCGCTGGCAAAAACGGTCGTCCCGACCGAGGCCCCCGAGCCCGTCCGGAGCGGGGGCACGCTGCCCCCCATCGCGGACGTCGATTCCCCGGGTTCAGGGCAGGCGATGAGCTCCGGTGTCTTCCGGTCGATCGACATCCACGACGATGACGACGACTCCGGGCCGGTGCCTGCCAAGCAGAAGGTCGTCATCGGGATTCCACAAGCGACGCCGGGGGAAGACACCTCCGAGATCGACGCCAACGACCTCGTCGAAGAGACCGACGTCGCCGACGTGGCCGAGGTGATGCTCGAGCCCGGGCCCGAGCCGGAACCTCCAGAGGTTTCAGCACCGGTCAAAGAGGCCGCGAAGCCACCCCCACCCAAAGAGGGCGCCAAGCCACCTCCGCCCAAGGATGCCCCCAAGCCGCCTCCGGCCCCCCCGGTCCGAGCCGAGCTCTCCGAACTTCCCGAGTTGCCCGATCCGCCGGCCGCCAAGGCTCCGGTCGAAGACCGAGTCGAGCCCCACGTGGCTCCGACCCCGTCCGCACCAGCCACGGGATTGACTCCGAAGGCGCCCGGGTGGCCCGAGGAGGTCTTCGACGAGCACTGCGCCGCGATGACCCGGGCCAACCACGCCAAGCTGGCGAAGGCGGAGGTCGAGTTCTTCATCCAGTCTGCGGGTCTTCAGCCCGGCGCTCGCGTCCTGGACGTTGGATGTGGCGATGGTGCGCACTGCCTGGTGTTGGCGCAGCGTGGTTTCGGGGTCACCGGCCTCGACATCTCGCCGGCACAGATCGCCCGCGCCGAGCGAGCCAAGGACGCGCTGGGGGTCGGTGCCTCCTTCGTCAAAGCCGACATGCGGGACATGCCCGGCGGCGGTCCCTTCGACGCGATCCTCTGCGTCGGAACGACCTTCGGGTACTACGACGACGAAGAAAACCGCGCGGTGCTGCGATCCCTGGCGGGTATGTTGACCCCCGGCGGCCGTCTGTTGCTGCACGTGTTCAACCGCGATCACATCATCGGACGCTTGCCCAGCCGCGCATGGTGGCAGGGCCACGGGTGTCTGGTGCTCGACGAGGCTCAGATGAACTTCTTCACGAACCGCCTCGCCGTGCATCGGACCTTGGTGTTCGAGGACGGTCGGCAGTTTGAGCACCGGATTCAGATCCGCGGCTACAACGCCCATGAACTCGGGCGGATGTGTGTCGATGCAGGCCTGCGGGTGGTGGAGATCTCCGGCAGCCGGACGACGCGCGGCCGGTTCTACGGGGCGTCGTCGCCGGACATTTGGTTGCTCGTCGAGCCCAAGGCTTAGCTGCCCGCCTCGGGCGTCCGCGACGAACACCGCGGCGCCCTTGGTGCGCACGTCCGTGTCCCGGCACCTACATGCGGGTATGACCGATGTGTCGCACTGACCTGACCCGGCTGCCGTGCCCGTTGGCGGACGCAGCCGCACCATCAAAACCCCCACGTCACTCCGAAGACCCGCTGCGCCCGTCCTAGAGGCCGCACGCGGGTCATCTCGTGGGTGAAGGCGTACTTCCTGAAATTCCTGTCACGGAAACGGTTCTCAACTTGCATGAACTAACGAAAGGGAACCAGTGCGGGGCTTGTCCCGTACCCCTTTTTGGAGGAGTGCAGTCCGCGTCGACTGCGCTCGCACCTTCGGAAGAAGGCTTGGCGCAAGGAATCGAGGCACTGACATGGCACGTCGAAAGGTCACCCGCGGGGCACCTCCCCGCATCGCACGGAGCCGGCGCCCGCGAGGGTCCGCCGCTCCAAAACGGACAAAGCGCTCACGCGCGCGCGCTGAAGGCGACGCGAGCGACACGACCCTCGGGGTCTACTTCCGAGAGATGTCCGACCTGTCGATCATGTCGCCGGAGGAGGAACTCTCCTCGGCCGTGCACATCTCGGATCTACGGACATCGCTGTGGGAACAGCTGCTGTCCTACCCGCCGTTCATCGAAGGGATCATGGCGGTGGTCGGCGCGGATGTGGACGAGGACGAGCTCTCCGAGGCTGACCGGCTTCAGCTGTGCACGTCGTCTCGCGCCCTGCGGGACCGAGAGACACGGGCACACCGCGATGCCTACGAGCGCGATCGTGCCGAGATGGCGAAGCGGCTCAGTAGGCTCGACTGCGATGGGGTATCTGCGGACAAGGTGTTGGCGGACTTGAGCATCCTCGACGACGGCGGTCGCGAGCTGATCCATCTCCAGGTTCGTCCTCCTCGCCGCGGAAGCCGACCATTTCACGACTACGTCGCGGAGGCCGTGCGGCGGTGCATGACGTTGCGTCACGCCAAGAACCGGTTCGTGAAGTCGAACCTCCGGTTGGTCGTGTCCATCGCTCGACGGTTCAACCACGGCCGCATGCCGCTTCAGGATCTGATCCAAGAGGGCAACATCGGGCTCCTCAAGGCTGTCGACCGGTTCGACCACAACCGTGGGTTCCGATTCTCGACCTACGGGAGCTGGTGGATCCGTCACGCCATTAGCCGAGCGATCGCCGACAAGGGCCGCGCCGTCCGCCTGCCCGTCCACATGATCGATGCCTATCACAAGGTGACCAAGGCCCGGCGAGAACTCGAGGCCAAGCATGGTCGCGAGCCCACCCACGAAGAACTCGCCGGCCACACTGGCCTGACCGCGGCGAAGATCGAGAAGATGGACACGCTCGTGGTCGACCCCCCGATCAGCCTCGATCGGCCGTTGTCCGAGGACGACGGACGCAAGGTGGTCGACCTACTCAGGGACGAGGAGGGGGAGCAGCCCGGAGAGCAACTCGAAGCGGCCGCGATCGGCGAGCAGGTCCGCGACGTGATCACGGGGTTGCGGCCCATCGAGGCGGACATCTTGCGCAAGCGCTTTGGCCTGGGCGAAGACACCGAGCTCACGCTCAAGCAGATCGGCGAGCAGTACTCGCTGTCTCGGGAGCGGATCCGACAGTTGCAGGAGCAGGCGCTGGGCAAGATTCGCCAAGAGCTCCAGCGACGCGACGTCTTCTAGGTTCGGTCCGTTCCGCACGCCGCCGGTTGTTCCCAGCACCGGCGGCGTTCTCGTGCGCTCGGGCACCGGCTGGAGCACGGCGCGGGGGGCTGTTACGCTCCCGCCGTGTTCGTTCGCGCGTGCTTGGCTGTGGGCCTCCTCATCGCTGGTTGTGCAGCACCGGACCCCAACCTCCGCGTGAGCCCGGCCAAGGCTCGTCAGGGCGGCGGACAGAGCATTCTCATCGAGGGAGACGACTTCACGGGGCACGGCCCGTTGGTGGTCTACTTCGGAAGCCGGGCGGCCAAAGGGGTCGTCATCGAAAGCCCCTGGGCGATCCGCGTTGTGGCTCCGCAGTCAGAGCGGACCGGTTCGGTGGATGTCTTGCTTCGGTTCGGGGATGGAAGCGAGCAGAGTCTCGAGTCAGGGTTCGAGTACGAAGAGCAGCCGGGCATCGTCTTGCAGCCCCGAATCGGCGGCGGGGCTCCGTAGGCGACACCGGCCGTCGTCCGCCGCCGCTCAGTTGCGGTCGACGCAGCAGACGGTGATGGGTTCGGTGCCGACGGCTTCGCCCGCAGGCTCCGGGTCGCTGGGAACGCAGAACGCGGTCGGGCTGCCACCGTTGAGGCTGGCCGCGCGGGCGCTCGTTCCGGTCCCCGTGGCGTCGCATTCGCCGTTCGCACCGACAACGCCGGCCGCAGGGACAAGGCAGGTCGGGCCGTTCCACAGCGAGACGGTCGCGGCGTCACACAGCCCGTTGGGCGAGCCGCACGAACACGTCTCGCAGCCGCGGTTGTCGTCGATGTCTTCGTACAGCGTCCGGGTGGTGTCGAACGTGTCCGGGCACTCGTGCTCCCCCGTCTGCCAAATACACATCGCGGCATCCTCGGACTCGGGCATGGGCGCGCAGACCCGGTCGTCGGCGCAGCCAGCGTCCTCGATGATCGTCGCGCCCTCGCACGCTTGGGACTGCCACGACCACTGGGCGGGCTCGAGGGTCTCTTCTGTGCTCGGCGCACACGCGCCGCCGACGGCGACCAGTGGTGTCGCGGAGTAGTTTCCGTTGCCGGGGAACTCGGCCGGAAGGGTGTTGCAGGAGGATGCGAAGACCGTCACGGTTTGTGCAATCCCCTCTCCGCAGGTCGCGTCATCGCCCCAATAGCGCAGCGTTGTCGAGTTGTCGCAGGCTGTACCGTTGGCGTTGCCGCACGAGCATTCGCAACTCGCGGCTTCGGCGAGTAAACCCTCAAAGCCGGTGGTCGCGGGTTCGGGGTACGCCGCGCCGCAGGGCGGTGGCTCTGGCTTGCCGACCTTGGGGTCGACGGCGACCCGGTGGACGGCGACGGGGCCGTTCCATCCCTCGGGCGCCCCCTCCATGCACGTGTGGGTACTTCCCGGGCAGAGGCCATCACCGCCCGAGGATGACGACGAGGCGTCTGCGACGGTGTCTGTCTCGGTCTCCGTGCCGCTGGAGTCTTCGGAGCCATCCGTGGTCGTGGAGCCGGTCCCAGGATCGGTGGTCACCGGTGGTGCGGTCGTCGAAAATGTCGCGAACGTCGTCGGTCCGGACCCGGTCGTGGTGTTGGCGCCAGTACCCGTGCCCGGAGCCGTATCACCACTCGAGCATGCGAGCCCCAAGCAGGCGCAGACCGTCGCCCATCGCAAGCGAATCATAGGCCTCTAGGGTACCAGCTTCGCTGGCTGCGCTCCCCGACGGGCCCGCAACGGCGCCTCCGAGTCTCGTTGGGCCCTCGCTGGGGCGCCGTTTTGTGAACCCAAAACGAAAAAGACGGGGCCCGATGGGCTCCGTCTCTCGCGGGGTGCCGAGCGTCGTGCTCTAGTCGAGGCGTTCGACCTGGAACAGCTTCTGCCCGATGAGCACGAGGCTTCCGAACGGAAGGGTCACGCCGGAACGTACCCGCATGTACGTGCCGTTGCTGCTGCCGAGGTCCTCCATGTAGACCCCGGTGTCGTCACCGACGACGCGGCAATGCTTCCCAGAGACATAGCCGTCCTGCGGGAAGGTGATGTCGCCGTGCTCCCGCCCGATCATGATGCCTTCTCCCTCGATAGGGAACGCGGCAGACGCGGCGTTGGGATCGACCAGAATCGACAACCGTCCCCAGTACCCTGGGTTGGGGCTGCCCATTCGCTCGGTGCCGTCGTTGGTCGGCGTGGGCTCGGGCAGGTCCTCGTACCGCAGGAGTTCCTGGCCGACCCGGAACAAGTCGCCGTCCTGCACCTCGACCCGCGAGGTGAGCTTGACGAACACGCCGTTGAGCGAGTTGTTGTCGTGGACCTGCAGACCTGCGTCTGTCACTCCGATGCTCGCGTGCGCTGGGTCGAGGTAGGCGTCGTCATCCCATGGTGGACCGACTTCCCGACCGACCTCGAGCCGCTCGCCGGGGGTCAGCGCTCGCTCTCCGACGGGTTGTCCATCGGGACCGAGCATGACGAGCTTGGCCGGGGGACCGAGGGGTTCGGCCGCCTCCGCGGGGCCAGGTGCGCCCTCAGGGTCCTCGGCAGACGGCTCGGGCGGGATGGCTTGCTGCGGCGCCGTGACGGCATCGGGGCCACGAGCGTCTAGCTCGTCAGGATCGTCGGGCCCCTCGTCGAGATCGGGGGGAGGCGGGGAGTCGGCGAGCGGGGTCGTGGGTGGCTCGACGGGGGCCTCGGACGGTGTCGAAGCCGACAAAGGAGCTGGCTCGGGCGCGGGGGCTGGGCTCACCGCTGGTCCCGCCTGGAGCTGCGCCTGGTGGGCAGCAGCAGCGGCTTGGACCTCGGACGCATCCGCGACGAAGATCGTGTTGGCGTTGCCGACGTCCGCAGCGGGTTCGTCCTCTTCGAGGACTGCTCCGCAGCGGCCACAAAACTTGAAGCCGGGGGGGTTCTGGAAGCCGCAGCTCGGGCAGGGACCGCCACCGGGGGCCGTCGACGAGGAGGGCGGGTGCGCGGCGGGAGCAGCGGGGGCCACGGGCGCAGGCGCAGGCGCAGGCGCGGGCGGTGCTGCCGGGGCCGGGGGTGCTGGCGTGGGCGGTGCGGCGGAGACGGCGGCCGGCGGCGCGAGATCGGGTCCCGGGCTTGCGGTCCCACCCGAGGGGGCGTGCGCGGGCATGGGCCCCTCAGGAGGTCCTCCCAGCGGCGCGGGGGGTCCCGGTTGAGGCGGCGGGGCCATCGGGGCAGGTCCCGGGGGCGTCACGACCGGAGGCGGTGCGGGCTGGGACGGAGGGGCCGCCTCAGCAGGCGTGGCAATCGCGGGGGGGGCCGGAGGCGGTGCCGCCGGTGTGGCTGCCGGCAGCTTGGCGCCGCACGACAGGCAGAACTTGTAGTGGTCCTGGTTTTCTTTGGCGCAGTTCGGACAAACGATCACGGGCGAACCTCTTGCCTGACGACTAGGCGATCTCGACGCGGAGTAGCTGCTGGCCGAGGAACAGGTAGTCCCCGTGGAACAGCTCTTGGGCGCCAGCGAGCCGGATGAAGGTGCCGTTGCGGGACCCGGTATCGGTGAGAATGACTTCGTCCGAATCGGAGGCCGACTCCAGCCGGGCGTGGTGCCCGGAGATGAAGCGGTCGTCGGGGAAGTTCATCGTGTTGCCCTCACGACCCAGGCTCATCGTGCCGATCTCGGCACTGCAGACGCGACCCTCGCCGCCTCCGGCCAGGCACTGAACGACTTGAAAGCGCGAGTCTGGGCGCGGGCTTCCGTAGTAGTAGGTGCCGTTTTCGTTGGGGCTCCCGTCGGTGAACGGCTGCTTGCACAGTCGCAGTAGCTGCTCTCCAACGAGCATGTGGGTGGCATCTCCGACCGGCGTGGGCTTCTTGATGCGCAGGAACACGCCGTTGGCACTGCCGGCGTCTTGCACAAATAGGCGGCCGTCCTGGGAGGAGAAGCGCGCGTGCTCGGGCGAGAGGAACGGATCCTCGACGAAGGTGATGTCGCCTTCGCTGCGGCCGATCGACGTGGCGGTCTGCTGCAGATGGTACGTGGCACCGTCGCCACCTTCGCCTTTGATCACGACCAGTCGCGGGACGACCGGTTGCTGTTGCAGGGCTCCGAAGAAGAGCGTGCGCGCAGGCGGAGCGTCCTCGCCTCCCGGAGGCGCCGCGATCGGTTGTCCCGTCGCGGGGTCGAAGCGGAGCGGTGCGGGTGCACCCCCGTCGGGTGCCATCATCGTGGCATCGACGTCGCGCCCCGTAGGCACGGACGAAGGCGCGCTCACTGGGGGCACGGACGAAGGCGCGCTCGCTGGGGGCCCCGCCGCACCCTCAGGATGCTGGGACAAAGCCGCTCCGCAGTGGTTACACGCCGCTGCGGACAAAGCATTTTGCGCGCCACAAACGTGGCAAACGAGGCCCGGGTCCATGGCTCTCGCATCCTGCGCTGGGCGGCTCTGGTTGTCAATTTGGGATTCTGATAGGGCCGGACGCGACGGCCGGGATGCAGATCGTCTGGGCGGAGGGCTCTGCGCACCGAGACCGCGCTTTTTCCAGCGCTGCGCGTTGGGCTCGGGTGCCCGTCCGTGCAGCACCAAGGGCGTCGGTGATCGCCTCGCCCGAGGCGTTGAGCAGCGACGGATCTACAGGTTCGAGCGTGGGGACCACGGACTGCTGCAGCCAGCGTCCGAAAGAAGCGTCCCATCCCGTGCCGCGCGGCGGCGGGACAAACCGAGCGTGGGTCTGGGCCCTTCGTTGGCTGGGTTCGAGCACCACAACGAGCGCGGCGGATGCCGCATCGCGGGCCAAGCCTCCGGGCCCGAGTGCCCGCGTGAGCAGTGGCGCCACGTTTGCGCGGGACGGTGCCCCGATGTTGCCGATGCGCCACGCCGCGATCGCGGCCACCAAGGGGTCAGTGTGGTCGATGTCTTGGCGGAGTTCGTCCAACGCGTTGGCAGGCTGCAAGCTGGCGTGCGCGAAGGTGCACGCGTGACGAACGACGGTGGTGCGGCTTTCGGTTGCGAGCTGCCGGACTCGGATCTTGGTGTCTGGCTGGATGCGGGTCGGCTCGGGATGACGAGCGATGGCCAGGCATGCCAGGGCGACGATCTGCGTGTCTTCGCCGAGCCGGAGGTGAGGGCTCAAGTCTTCGAGTGCTTGAGCGTCGTCGCTTTGCGCGAGGGCCCACGCAGCGGTGCGTCGGGCGTTCCAGCTGTGGCGTTTGCTGACGAGCACCTCCTGCAGGATCTTGGTCGCCTCCGGGTCTTGCAGAGCGCCGGCGGAGCGCAGCGCGGTGATCCGAGCCTGCTCGTACGCGTTTTGTACGGTCGCCGTGGCATCACGGGGCGCGGCCAAGTTCTTGCCGAGTGCGGCCAGGGCCGCAGCGCTTCCAGGGAGTTTCAAGCGACCGAGTTGTTCGGCAGCGCGGAGCCGGGTGGTGATCGCACCGCGTCGCAGCGAGGAGAGCAGGGGCGCACGCAGGGACTGGCGTCGCTGCTCGGCGGTGGTCTTGTCGCCCGTGCTGCCTGCACTGATCCATGTGTGCACGTCCGTGGGCGGGAGTCGGTCGAGGGCGTCGAGGAGGAATCGCCGGGGCTCACCGCTCTCGGGATGCTGGGCGCAGCGCCGGACCGCAAGGGACAGCGCTTCGTCGAGTTCGCCGTCGGCTTCTGCGAGATCCAGCGCGCGGCGGCCCGCATCTTCCATCAGCTCGGGTGGCCCGCTCGCGTCCAGAACCTCGGCGAGCAGCGACCGAGAACGCGCGACATTTCCGCGAGTGAGCTCGAGCTCGGCGAGTCGGAGCTTGGGTCGTAGCGCGGTGGGTTTCGTTTCGAGGGCGCGGCGGTATGCGTCCGCCGCGGCGTCCATGTCGCCTTTGCTCTCGTGCATCTCACCGAGCCGAACGATCGCGTCGACGTGGCTGCGGTCCTTCTGTGCAGCCGTGGTGGCGTTCTTGAGCGCTCGGTCGCTGTCACCCGCTTCGAACGCGAGCTCGGACATCTCGGCCAGTACGTCTGGACTTCGGGATGGGTCGAGGGCCAACAGCTCCTCGAGCGTGCCCATGGCGGACTCGATCTGGCCGGCCCGTCGCTGCGCGGCGGCCAGCTCCTCGAGACGGCCGGGGTCGTTCGGGATGAGCGAGAGCATGCGTTGCTGGACCGCGACGGCGCTGGAGTAGTGCTCGCGCCTGGTGTGGAGCTCGGCGAGGAAACGACCCGATTCGAGGGCGTCCAGCGTCGGGGTGCCTTTGTCGAGTTGTGCCTGGGCTTGGGTTTGCCAGCCGGGAAGGGCGCTGGTCCGCAGGACGTTGTCACGGACGAGGAGCTCGACGATCCGGGTGCGGGCTTCATCGCGGAGCAGCTTGTGCCGCGGGGAGGATGCAAGATCGCGAGTCCGCTGCCAGTGCGCGAGGGCGGGGCGAGGCCGTCGCTGTTCCTCCGCGAGCACGGCGCGGAGCCTCGCGTACTCCGGCGCCTTGGGGTCGGCTGCGATGGCTTTGCTAATCGCCGTGATGGCCTCGGCGTGGAGCTCGTGCTCGGTGAGCACTTGGGCGAAGCGTGCCCATCCCTTGTGTGTGGGCCGGGTCAACTTGGGCAGCAGGCTCCACTGGGCCAGGGCTTCCTCGCGCTGGCGCATTTGAAACAGCTGCTCGCCCAGGGCGATGCGAGCGTCGGCCTTGCGCGGGGACATCTTGACCAGCGCTTGGGCGATCTCCAGCGCGGTGGGGGCGTCGTCGTTGAGGTTGTAGAAGTCGAGCAGGCCGCTCATGGCCTTTGCGTTGCGGGGGTAGTGCTCTCGCACGTCGGCGGCGAGGGCGAACGCCAGCTCTCGCTCGCCCGCGGCGGCGAGGCTGCTCGCAAGCTCGATCGCGGTGGTCGGGTCGAACCCGGGACCCTCCATCATGGCCCGAGTCTGGGCGACAGCGTCGTCGTGCCGGCCCTTGGCCTCGAGTGCCTCGATGAGCGCGGTCTGAGTCTCCGCGTCTCGGGGGGCGAGCGCGCGGGCCTTGGACCAGCTGTCGATGGGATCGATGCCGGCGCCTTGCTGGGCGGTGGCCAGCGTTCTCCACGCTGCGGGCTCATCCGGATTCGAGCCGAGCCAGGTGCCGAGCTTTCGCAGCAACGCATCGGTCGTCCGCGCCCTCCGGTGCGCGTTGTACAGGGTCGACCACCACGTCTCGCGTGCGACTCGGGAGCCTTGCGAGGGGTCCTCGAGCATGGACCACAGCAGGTCCGCCGCCCCCGCGGCCTGGTCGGCGGCGAGCCGGGCGCGGGCGCGCTCAGCTTGGAGCTCGAGCCGTTTTCGACCCTTGGAGCGGGCGGCGGCCTCGGCGTAGGCCGCATCGGCGACGGCGGGCTGATCGGCGTCACTGGCAGCCCGGGCCAGCCGGACCCGCGCGGTCTTGTCCCCGGGCGCCAGCTCCACGAGTTTCTTGGCGACGCGCAGGCTGTCCTCGGAACGACGGCCCCGCTCCGCGAATCCGTGGGCGCGGACCAACAGCCGGGTTTGGGTCTTCTTGTCGGTGCTGGACTCGGCTCGGCGCTCGAGCAGTCCCACCACGGTCCCCCAATCGGCGGCCGAGGCCAGCGCTTGCACGCGCATCTCGAAGACCTGCGCAGCCCGCTTGCCCGAGGTTGCCAGCTGGAGCGCGGCCAGCTTGTCGGCGGCCTCGCCTGCGCGACCTTGCGCGAGGTCCATGCGGGCTTCGAGGATCCTCCAACCCTGGTCCGAGGGGGATCGGGCTCGGCCTGCGGCGATCTTCTTCGCCAGGCCCTGGAGTCCGATCGACTTGCGCAGGGCGCCCCAGTGCCGGCTGTCGAAGGGGTTGCGTCGCAGCTTGGCGAGTCGCGCCGAGACGAGAGCGGGATCGCTCGAGGAACGCTCGAGGGACCAGTCGTCGCCGGCCTGTGCCGGACTCGCAGCGGTTCCGCCCAGCGCAAGGGCGAGAACGGGCGCGACGACGCGACGCGTGAGACTCATCAACATCAGCCTAGCAGGTGCTGCCGGTCGCGGTCGTTTCAGGCAGGGCCGCTCGCACGCAGGGCTCCGCAGCGACCTCGCGTGTCCCTGCGGACTTGGCGCGGCCGCGACCAGAAACAGGTTGACGTAGTCTGGTGAGGACCTACGTTCGCACCCTCCCGAACCGGGACCTCAAAACGATGCCGTTGTACGCATATCGCTGCGAAAAGTGTGGCCACGAAGAAGAGCACATCGAGCGCTTTTCCGACGACCCGATCTCCAAGTGTGAGTCCTGTGCAGGGCCAACCAAGCGAATCATCACAGGTACGGCCTTCGCGCTCAAGGGCGGCGGTTGGTACGCGGACGGGTACGCCAGCAGCGGTGGAAGCGGTGGCGGCTCCGACAGCGGCGGCGGCTCCGACAGCGGCGGTTCTTCGGGCAAGGCATCGGGGGAGTGATGGCTCAGCTGATCGACGGCCGTGCAATCTCCAAGTCCTTGCTGGCGGAGGTCGCGACGACCGTCGAGCAGCACAAGGCCCGAGGCGTTCAGCCCAAGTTGGCCGTCGTCCTCGTGGGGGACGATCCCGCATCGGCGGTCTACGTCCGCAACAAGGGCAAGCGGGCGGCCGAGGCGGGCATCGAAACGGCGGACCACCGCCTGGGGGCCGATACGACCACGCAGGGGCTGCTCGAGCTGGTTGGCCAACTCAACGATGACCCCAGCGTCGACGGCATCTTGGTCCAGCTTCCGTTGCCGCCGCAGATCGATGCCGACGCGGTGCTTCTGTCGATCGATCCGGCTAAAGATGTCGACGGCTTCCATCCGGAGAACCTGGGTCGGTTGATGATCGGCGAGCCTCGTTTTGTCGCATGCACGCCGTTGGGCTGCATGAAGATGCTCGAGGCCACCGGGACCGAACTCAGTGGAGCGAAAGCCCTCGTGGTCGGGCGATCGACGATCGTTGGCAAGCCGATGGCGCAGCTGTTGTTGGCCGCCAATGCGACGGTGACGATGGCCCACTCTCGAACACGCGATCTTCCAGCGGTCGTGGCGGAGGCCGATGTCGTCGTGGCTGCCGTCGGCCGCCCGCGCATGATTCAGGGCGCTTGGATCAAGCCCGGCGCAACGGTCATCGACGTGGGCATCAACCGCGGAGAGGATGGGAAGCTCTGTGGCGATGTGGACTTCGCCACCGCGGTCGAGCGGGCGGGGGCGATCACCCCAGTGCCCGGCGGCGTGGGTCCCATGACGATCGCGTGCCTCATGCACAACGTCGCCTTGGCGGCGAGCCGCCGGTAGACGTGGCCTAGCCGAAGCGTTCGGCGTAGACCTGCGAGAGTCCGCCGAGGATGACGTCCTTGAGCACGCGGGGATCGACGGGGGTGTCGAGAAGCCGTGCGAGCGGCAAGAACATCGCCCGACGCTCGGGCGCCTGAGAGCTGCACAAGACCACCCGGGGTGGGGGGCGCTCGAGCGTCTGAAGTGCCTTGAGGAACGAGAGCGTCTCCTCCGGGACCGGGTTGCCATCGACGACGACCAAGTCCGCCCGGCCCACGTCGTCGAGGAGCCCAACGGGGCTGTCGTACTCCGAGGTCTCGCAGTGGACGAGCATGCGGATCTGCGAGGCGATGGCTGTACGCAGGCTTTCGTGTCGTCCGATCACGAACACCCGCAGTGGCTCGAAGTCGGTGACCAGCCCATCGATGCGCATCCCTAGGGCGCTGTTGACGTCGCGAAACGACAGCCCCATCCCGGTCGGGCCATCGGACTCGTCCTGCGTACGCAGCCACCGAACATCGGCGTCGAGGCGGGTCGGGGTGTCGTGTCCGGGGACCAGCAGCTCGAGCTGCAGGGTTGTCCCAACCGGAAGCGGGTCCGGACACGGGACGAAGACGCCACCTCGTGAAAGGTTGGTGCAGTAGTTCACCAGCAAGTGGCCCGCGCTCCGGTACTCCAACTGGAGGACGACGGCCGCTCGTTCGGTTCCACGGCGACCGGCATCATCCACCATCGCCGAGCATGCTAGCAGCCCTGGGCGAAAGCGGACACAACGGCTTCCCGGCTCTTCTGAGTGGCCGTGGAACCGGGGGCGGTCCGCTCGCACAGTGGGGGATATCGGGCACTGACCCGGGGTCGCGCAGGTTCAGAGCGAGGCGTCGGCCAGCAGCATCTTCAGCAGCCGATCAAGCTCGTCGAGCGACGCATAGGGGATCTCGATCATCCCTTGGCCCTTCTTGCCTTTGGACTTCAGTGCCACTCGGGCGCCAAGGCGTCGGCGAAGGCGCGCCTCGAGCTCGCCAACAATGATCTTACGCCGGGACTCTTCGTCGGAGGGGGCCTGCGCGCTGCTTTCGCTGTTGTGCTTTCGCACCGCAGCTTCGGTCGCCCGCACCGACAGGTTTCCCCGGGTCACGTCGGTCGCCATCGAGTTCATGGCGTCCTCGTGTTCGAGTCCGAGCAGCGCACGCGCGTGGCCCATGCTGAGCTTGCCGACTTGGACCATGCCCTGCACCCGCGTGGGGAGTCGCAGCAGGCGGATCGCGTTGGCGACCGTGCTGCGGTCCTTGCCCACCCGGGTCGCGAGTTCTTCTTGGGTGTACTCCCGCAGCTTGATCAGCTCGGCGTATGCCTGCGCTTCTTCGATCGGGTTGAGGTCGGCCCGCTGAATGTTCTCGACCAGCCCGAGCTCCAGGCGGTCTTCCTCGGCGATCGCCCGGATGACGACGGGGATGTCGTGCAGGCCGGCCTTCTGGGAGGCCCGCCAACGGCGCTCACCGGCGATGATGAGATAGGTCCGCTCGCCGCCGGGTTTGGTGTGCGGCGTGACAACGATCGGCTGCAGCAAGCCTTGGTTTTTGATGCTCGTCGTGAGCTCTTCGAGCTTGGTGGGGTCGAAGTATTTACGAGGCTGCTCGGGGTTTGGTTCGAGCTGCTCGATCGGCAGGGTCTGCACACCCACCCGCGGGGCGTCGGTGCTCTCGGAGGACGCGGAGGGCGAGGCGGCCTTGGCTTTTGCCTCGCCCTTGGGCTGCTTGGCTTGACCCGGCAGCAACGCGCCGAGCCCTCGACCCAATGCGGGGCGCTTCTTGGCCTTGCTCATTGAGCTGGGGCCTCCTGCGTCGGTCCTTCGCGGCGCGCGAGCACTTCGCGGGCCAGCTGAAGGTAGGCCTGGGCGCCCTTGCTCTCGATGTCGTAAAGCAGCGCGGGCTTCCCGTGGCTCGGGCTCTCGCTGAGGCGAATGTTCACCGGAATGCGTGTCTCGTACACGAGCCCTTCGAAGTGCGAGCCGACCTCCTCGACCACCTGGCGGGCGAGGTTGGTGCGGTTGTCGAACATGCAGAACACGATGCCTTCGACCGCGAGGTCGGGATTGAACGCTTCGCGCACCGCCTCGATGGTGTTGTTCAGCGCTCCAAGCCCCTCGAGGGAGAAGTACTTCGCCTGCATCGGGATGATGACGCTGCTCGAAGCGACCAAGGCGTTGATCGTCAGCAGCCCCAGGGAGGGCGGGCAATCGAGGAGGATGTACTCGTACTCGCGGTGTTTGTGAATCGCCGCCATCGCGCGTTGGAGCACGGTCTCGCGCTGCTCCACTTCCACGAGTTCGACCTCGGCGCCCGCGAGATCCATCGAGCTGGGGATGACGTCGAGCATCGGAAGCTCGGTCGTCTGCACCACCTCGGTCGGTCCCGCCAACCCCATGAGGAGATCGTAGGTTCCCTGCTCGGCGACACCTTTGGGGTAGCCCACGGAGCTACTCGCGTTGCCCTGCGGATCCATGTCGATGAGCAGGACGCGGTGTTCTGCCGCGGCAATGGAAGCAGCGAGGTTGACCGCCGTGGTGGTCTTTCCCTCGCCTCCCTTTTGATTGCTGATCGCGATGACCGTCGGCGCCGGCACGGCCCGCAGTCCTACCACCGACACCGGGTCACGGGGGCCGACAACGCGCCTTCCCGAGAATGAGTGAGATTTTTGCCTACATGTGCGACCTGCCCGTACTCTCCAAACACCAACGCCCCTGGGGCGGAGGGAACCAAGGAGAACGGGGACGATGAGCTACTTCCGAAGTACATTCACGAGTTTTGCCGAGTTCCAGCGCGAAGGCATGTACGGCGGGGACCGCCTTGGAAAAGAGGAGCTGGAGCTCCTCCGTGCCCTCGAGCAAGACGACGACTTCTGCGACCCGGACCGGGCTCAGAAGTACAAGTCCCCTTGGGACTAGCTTTAGAGGGAGACCTCGCGGTCTCCCTCGCTGCGGGGGCAGAGCCCCCTTCGCTTCACAGGAGCGAATCCCGAGGATTCGCGGAAGTGCCGAGCGAATCCGTCGGATTTGCGGAGCACCCTCTGGCGGGCGCCCTGTCGGGCTTGCTCGCGACCCCTTGGGGGTCGCTCCCGAGACGACGGAGGCTGGAGGTCGGGGCGAAGCGACCTTCGCGGCTCTGGCGAACGCCTGGGTGAGCCTGTCCGCCGGAGCCGCGGTTGACGCCCGACTCCGCAACGCTGCACCCGCATCGCGGGGCGGCACCGGGACCCAGGCGGTCCCAACAAGATTTCTTTCGGTCGATTCGTCTGACGGGGCGTGTGGGAGCAACCCGTCGTTAGCTTGAAACTTATCTAGACCTCTCTCGGCCTTCGGGTCGTGGTCGTGTTTCGCATCGCAGGGGCTGCGCCTTCTCAATACCGAGGAGTGTCGTGGCCCTTGTCCTTTTGGTTGCACCCCGTTGCGGCTCAGTCGAACAGGTCGCTCAGGCTTGGATCGACGAGGCTCCGCATCAGCATTGTGAAGCGCGACTTGCGGGAGAGCCGGGCGCGGAGGAGCTGCTCAGACTCGTCCGCGCTGTGTCCTGTCGATCGGGCGTCGAGGACGCGCAGCTCAAGGTGGCTGATCTCGCGCGTGTAGTGCTCTGCGATCGCCTTGAGCAGGGCGACGCCTTTGAACCGCTTACGGATCCCTCGCCCGTGCTGGACGCTGTGCAACCGTTCCAGCTCCTGGGCAGCATTCGCCGCAGGGAGGTCGGTCGGGTCGGCACTCGACGCCGATGTTCACGTTGGCTGATGCCGTGGCTTGTTGCCGCAGCCGTTCCTCGACCCCTTCACCCGGTGACGCATAGCCGCCCTCTGGGGATCGGTTGGCCCGTTGAGCGTTGCATCGGTCGCAACTCGGGAACAGGTTCGACCATTCGGTTTCGAGTTCTGGCCGCTCGTTCTGAGCTAGACGATGCTCGACCTCCAGGTCGCCAAGCTCGACGGGGCGCTCGCAGAGGTAGCACTTACCGTAGAACGCCTTGTGGAGCGCGACGACAACATCGTCCGCACCGTACTTCCCACCTGCCGCCAACGACTTCGGGGCCGGGCCACGGTCGACGTCAATCATCCGAATCCGAGGCTCGCGATGTGAGCTTCCCGGCGGCCGAGACGAGAACGTGTGGGACGTCGCCCAGGGACTCGGCCAGCATCCGCATCTCCTTGAACTGACTGAACTGAGCCGACCCCGGCTTGGGGCTCGAGTCGTACAGCGCGTAGAGCTGCTCGAGAGCACGGGTTGTTTGCAGGTCGAAGTCGCTGCTGATCCCGAAGTGTTCGGTCAGGATCGTACCGTAGCGGACGCCGCGGAGTTCCTCGCTTGGGTACGCCTCACGGGTTCGTAGGTCGAAGATCGTCGCGCCGCGAAGACTCGCAAGGATCGCGGGCGAGTGGGTCGCGACGATGAACTGAACGTTAGGGAACGACGCTACGAGGAACGGAAGGAGTTTCTTCTGGAGTTCTGCGTGCAGGTGCAACTCGGGTTCGTCCAGCAACGCCCAGCCGCGGCCGGCGAAATCCCCTTTTCGACGCTGACCTTCCCATGCAAGCGTTAGCCCAGACCAGATGTAGGTTGCGCTTGAGAGACCATCGGGCAAGTGTTCAAAGGATGTGCTCTTGCCGCGGCTGTGAAGGGCGAAACTCAGTGCGCGCCGGTCGAAGGCCAGCCGTGTGTCCGGGTCATCGAATAGGGTCTGAAGGCCATCTTCGAACCTCGAGAGCCGTGCGGAAAGTGCCGAGGCCTCTTCGTTGGCTCCGTCGTCCCTCGCGAGAGCAGCCTCGGTCTTGAGGTTCACCAGGTGTTGGAGTGTTTGTCCGACCTGTATTTGCCCACGGGTGAAAACGTGGTCTCCCAGTGGCGTCGGTCCGTTCGTTGGCTGCAGCCGGAGCGTCCGATCCGCTGGAATGCGCAGGATGAACGGCTCCTCGGTCGGGTAGGGCCCGAAGTGCGCACGCACGTGCCCAGTCGTCGCGAGCTGAGCAAGAGCATTGGACATGTTCTTGCCGGCAGCAGCGACTTGTGCGCGACGTGGATCGGACGGCGGAAGGTTCTCAAGCTGTTGTTGGAACGTAGCCAGCTGCTGGCGGAAGGCCCCCTCGCGTTGGCGTCGTTGGCCGGGGGGGAGAAGCTCAGCCTCAAGCCCCCTGGGGATCGTCGACTTCCCGGAGCCGTTCGGCCCGGTCAACAGAAGGTGTCGCGGGTCCTCACCTCCCGGCCCGATTGGGATGTCGAGGTTTGGACGCTGAACGCGTCGAGAACGTTGGGCCTCCGAAGGAAGTGTGACCGCAGATTCTCCTCGCTCATCCCTTGTGGTCCTTGAGCTTGCGGTACAGCGTGGTGCGATCGATGCCCAGAAGGGCGGCCGCGCGGGCCTTGTTGCCGCCGGTTGCCTCGAGCGCAGCGCTGATCGCCTCGCGTTCGAGCTCGGCCAGCGTGCGGATCGTGCCCGCGGTCACCGCAGGTCCGGCAGACATCGTCGTCGCTGCATCCCCGCGCGGTGCGGCATGCATCATCTCGGGGGGCAGGTCGTCGAGTTCGAGACATCCGCCGTCGCCCAAGACCAAGGCGCGCTCGACCATGTTTCTCAGCTCTCGGACGTTGCCCGGCCAGGGGTAGCGCTGCAGGACGGCGAGCGCGTCGGGGGCGATGGTGTCGATACGTCGGCCCATCGTTTCTCCGATCGACGCGGCGAAGAACTGAACGAGCGGCTCGATGTCGTCGGCGCGATCTCGCAGCGGGGCGAGCTCGGTTTGAATGACGGAGAGCCGATACAGAAGATCTTGGCGGAAGGTGCCGGCCTCGACCATGCCCTTGAGGTCTCGGTGGGTGGCGGCGATGAGCCGGACCTTGACCGTTTGTTCCTTGGTGCCGCCTACGGGAGTGAAGCTGCGCGTCTCCAGCACCCGAAGCATGCGGGCCTGGGTCGGAAGACTCATCTCTCCGATCTCGTCGAGGAACAGCGTGCCGCCATCGGCCCGGGAAAAGACGCCCTCGTGGGTCGTGACGGCCCCCGTGAACGCTCCCTTTTCGTGCCCGAACAACTCGCTTTCGAGCAACTGTTCTGGGATCGACGCGCAGTTGATCGCGACAAACGGCCCTCGGGCGTCCTTCGACATCGCGTGCAGCATGGCGGCGGCAAGCTCTTTGCCGGTTCCACTCTCGCCCCGCACAAGAACGGTGGCTTGGGTGGGGGCGACGCGCTCGACGAACACCTGCAACCGCGTGATCGCAGCGGAACGGCCGATGATGCGGGGCAGGGCAGCCCCACCGCTGTGGGTGGACGTGCTGCGACTCGCAGCCTCGAGCTGTTTGCGTTCGCTGGCCCCCTGGCCAAAGGCGGAGATCAGGTGCGCCGCGCAGACGAGCAGCAGCAAGGCGTTCTCGTCGTGCCGCCCCTTGAGCGCCTCGGTCGGTCCCCACTCGACGTAGAGGACCAGACCCGAGGTGGGGGCGGCCATCGCCCCGACAATGCCGCGTAGTTGGACGGAGCGTCGGTCGGCGAGGTCCGGCTCGGAGAGCACATCTCGCACCCAAAAGGCCTTGGTCTCCCGGGCCACCCGGTCGAGCAAGGCCTTGGAGACCGCAAGATCCAGGACCGTGCCGTCGCTGCTGGCCGAGAGGACGTCGTTGCCATCGGTGCTCAGTACCAGCGCTCGAGAGGCCGGCAGAGCCTGCAGCGCCCATCGCGTTGCTTCGCGGTAGACGGCTTGGAGCGAAGCACACCGGGCCAACCGGTCGCCCAGCGAAGCCAGCGCCGCGAGTCGGTTGGGGCCCTGCGGTTCAGCGCCAAGCCGCGCATCGACCTCCACGGTCGTACTGGCGGTGGGCTCTTGGGTCACGGCTTCGAACGAAATCGTGGTGTTGCCCAGGGTCAGGGTCTCGCCGGCGGCCAGCGTCGCGCCGGCAGCCAGGTTGGTGCGTTGGCCGCCGCGGAGTGTCCACACCGGGTTCACGCCTTTGAGTTCGGCGAGCGCAGCGGTGGCCTGGCCGTCCGGCCCCGGCACGATCTGAATCGTGAGGTGGTGCCTGGACACCGCGGCGTCGCTGAGCTGGAGGCCCTGACCGACGCCGCGCCCGATGGAGACCGGCGACTCGCCGATTTCCAGCGTCCGTCCCTTGTCTGGGCCCGCCACTACGACGACGTTCATCGAAGGCACAGCCCACTGTATCTCCGTGGGTTTGAACGCACCAGCAGCGGAGGAGAGGGGTCCTGCGGGGTCGGCACCCAGGCTGCGTCGCTCAATCGGGGGAGCCGATCCTCGTTCTCGGGGTCGTTCGGGGGGTTCGGACCGGGACACCTTCGGTGCGTCGGCGCAGACCTCAGAGGTGGAAGAGGGGCCGGGCGAAGCCACAGCCGAGGTCCCCGGGCCGTTTGGGAGGGGGTCGGGCTCGGCGAGCCGACGGTTTGCACGCGTGCGGTCGCTCCGTTGACACGCAGGGGCCGGGTGTTACCGTTGCGCGCCTGCAAAACGGCTGCAAAGCATGAGTACGTCGTCGAACGAGCCCGTCGAAGAGGTCCCCGAGCTTCCGGAAACCATCTCGGTGTTGCCTTTGCGCAACTCGGTGTTGTTTCCAGGATCGATCATCCCCATCGATGTGGGCCGACCCAAGTCTGTTCGCCTCATCGAAGAGGCGATCGCGCACGAGCGACCGATCATCGGCATCGCCACCCAGCGTGACGCTGCCACCGAAGACCCGGTCGAGGCCGACCTGCACGAGGTCGGCTGCGCTGCACGGATCCTCAAGGTCATCAAGCTCGCGAAGGACAACTACTCGGTCATCTTGCAGGGCGTGATGCGGATCCGCATCGACTCCCTGATCGACGCCGAGCCGTTCATCACCGCCAACGTCAGCGAGCTCGAAGACGCGCTGGACGAGAGCGCTGAGGTCGAAGCGGACGCGCTTGTCGCGAACATTCGGGAGACGGCCAAGAAACTCATCTCGTTGGTGCCCGAGCTCCCCCGCGAAGCGGCGGCGTTGCTCGACAGCGTCTCGGATCCAGGCCAAGTCGCCGATCTGGTCGTCAGCAACCTCGACATCGAGTCGAGCGAGAAGCAAGACGTCCTCGAGAGCATCGAGGTGTTGGAGCGCCTTCGCAAGGTCCTGACGCTGCTGACGCGGCAGCTGGAGATCCTCAAGGTTCGCGAGCGCATCAACTCGCAGGTCCAAGAGGAGATGGGCCACAGCCAACGCGAGTACGTGCTGCGTCAGCAGCTCAAGGCGATCAAGGGCGAGCTCGGTGAGCACGACGAAGACGGCGGTGAGGCCGACGAGTTCGCGCAGAAGATCGCCGAAGCCAAGATGTCCGAGGAGGCTGAGAAGGTTGCGGTCAAGCAACTCGATCGTCTCCGTCAGATGCAGCCGAGCTCGGCCGAGTACACCGTCACGCGGACGTACCTCGAGTGGCTTGTCGAACTGCCCTGGTCGGTCTCGACCGAGGACCAGATCGACATCAAGAAGGTTCGAGAGATTCTCGACGAGGACCACTACGACCTGGTCAAGGTCAAGAAGCGCATCGTCGAGTACATGGCGGTGCTCAAGCTCAACGCCTCCAAGAAGGGGCCGATCCTGTGCTTGATGGGCCCTCCTGGTGTGGGCAAGACCTCGCTGGGCAAGTCGGTCGCGAAGGCGATCGGCCGCAAGTTCGTTCGGATCAGCCTCGGCGGCGTGCGGGACGAAGCCGAGATTCGCGGCCACCGCCGCACCTACGTGGGCTCGCTCCCGGGTCGGCTGATTCAGGGGCTCAAGCGGGCAGGGACCAACAACCCGGTCATCGTCCTCGACGAGATCGACAAGCTCGGCCACGACTTCCGCGGCGACCCGGCTTCGGCACTGCTCGAGGTCCTCGACCCCGAGCAGAACCACACCTTCTCGGACCACTACCTCGAGGTGCCGTTCGACCTGTCCAAGGTGATGTTCATCGCCACGGCGAACTACATGGACCCGATCCCGCCGGCCCTCAAGGACCGTCTGGAGATGATCGAGCTGCCGGGCTACACGCGGCAGGAGAAGTGCATGATCGCCAAGCGCTTCCTCATTCCCAAGCAGATCGCCGAGCACGGACTCGACAGCGCCGACGTCAAAGTCGACTTCGCCGACGACGCCGTGTTGGAGCTGATCGACAGCTACACCCGTGAAGCGGGCGTTCGAAACCTCGAGCGCGAGGCTTCGGCCGTCATTCGCGGCGTCGCCGTGCGCGTCGTCGAAGGCGAACTCGAGGGCGAAGTCACGATCGGCAAGGAGCGCGTCAACGAGTACCTCGGTCCTCAGCGTTTCATGCCCGAGATGAAGGAACGCATCTCCGAGCCCGGCGTCGCAACCGGCCTCGCGTGGACGCCGGTTGGCGGCGAGATCATGTTCATCGAATGTACCCGGATGGAGGGCAAGGGCGGCCTCATGCTCACCGGCCAGCTCGGTGACGTCATGAAAGAGTCCGCTCAGGCGGCGCTCTCGTTCGTGAAGGCGCACCTGGACATGCTCGGCATCGGGAAGGACCGGATCGAGGGCCACGACTTGCACGTGCACGTCCCGGCTGGGGGAATCCCCAAGGACGGCCCCTCGGCGGGTGTGGCGATGATCGCTGCGTTGTCGTCCCTGCTCACCGACACCTGCGTGCGGGCTGATGCCGCGATGACCGGCGAGATCACCCTGCGAGGCCTGGTGCTTCCGGTGGGTGGGATCAAAGAGAAAATGCTCGCGGCACACCGTGCTGGCATCAAGCTCATCGTGTTGCCCGCGCGCAACGAGAAGGACGTCATCGATGTGCCCGAGGAGATTCGGGACGAGATGGAAATCGTCTACGCCAAGAAGGTGCAGGACGTCCTCGCAGCCGTCCTACAACCCAAAACCGCGTAACCCGCGCGGGCCGTGTGCGAACACCGGGTGCCCTCGTCTCGAACGGGCAACGGTGTTGCCCCGCCGGGGTTGACACCCCAAACCCGAGCATTAGGTTCGGGCCGTCGTCAGGTGTCGACCCCCGGCACCTGACCCCCTGGATCTCTCCCTTGGCCACGACCTCGGCCACGACCTCGGTCAGCACAGCTTCGCAGATGCGGGGTTTGCCGAGGGTTGAGCGCCAAAGCTTCCCCCTACTTCATCGAGAACAACGAATTTCATCGGAAAGGACTGCCTGCAGATGCCAAAGATCATCGGTATTGACCTCGGAACGACCAACTCAGTCGTCGCCGTCATGGAGGGCGCAGAGCCCAAGGTGATCGCCAACGAGGAAGGCGGCCGCACCACGCCCTCCGTCGTGGCGTTCGAAAAGAACGGGAACGTGCTGGTGGGTCAACAGGCCCGCCGCCAAGCCATCACCAACCCTGAGAACACCATCTTCTCGGCCAAGCGCTTCATCGGACGCAAGTACGAAGAAGTCGAAGGCGAGAAGGGACGGGTGCCTTTCGAGGTTGTGAAGGCGCAAAACGGCGACGCGCACATCAAGGCTGGAGACAAGGTCTACCCGCCGCCAGAGATCAGCGCTCGCGTGCTGATGAAGCTGAAGAAAGCCGCCGAGGACTTCCTCGGCGAGCCGGTCGCCGAAGCCGTCATCACGGTCCCGGCCTACTTCAACGACTCCCAGCGCCAGGCCACCAAAGACGCCGGCCGCATTGCGGGTCTCGAGGTCAAGCGCATCGTCAACGAGCCCACCGCGGCTGCACTGGCGTACGGCCTGTCCAAGGGCACTGAAGAAGAGAAAGTCGTCGCGGTCTACGACCTCGGTGGCGGTACCTTCGACATCTCGATCCTTGAGGTTGCCGAGAACGTTGTCGAGGTCATCTCGACCAACGGCGACACGGCCCTCGGTGGTGACGACATCGACATCGTCATCATGGATTGGCTGCTCGAGGAGTTCAAAAAGGACACTGGCATCGACGTGTCCGGCGACAAGCTGGTCATGCAGCGCCTCAAGGACGCCTCCGAGAAAGCCAAGATCGAGCTTTCCGGTGCGCCGGAGACCGACATCAACCTGCCGTTCCTCACGGCGGATGCGTCGGGCCCCAAGCACATGCAGGTCAAGCTCTCGCGCGCCAAGTTCGAGGACATGATCAGCGAGCTGGTCGAGCGCAGCCTTGGCCCCTGCAAGAAGGCGCTTGCGGACGCCAAGAAGGACATCAAGGGCATTGACGAGGTCCTCCTCGTTGGCGGTTCGACCCGCATCCCGCTCGTCCAGAAGCGCGTCTCCGAGTTCTTCGGTCGCGAGCCTGGCAAAGGCGTGAACCCCGACGAGGTCGTGGGTCTGGGTGCTGCGGTTCAGGCCGGCGTGCTCTCGGGCGACGTGCAGGACATCGTCCTGGTCGACGTCACTCCGCTCTCCTTGGGCATCGAGACCCTCGGCGGCGTGATGACCCCGCTCATCCCCCGCAACACCACCATCCCCACCCGGAAATCGGAGACGTTCACGACGGCCGCCGACAACCAGAGCTCGGTGGAGGTGCACGTGTGCCAGGGCGAGCGCTCCATGGCTGCTGACAACCGGACGCTGGGTAAGTTCAGCTTGGTCGGCATTCCCGCCGCACCGCGTGGTGTCCCCCAAGTCGAGGTGACGTTCGACATCGATGCCAACGGCATCGTGAACGTGTCCGCGAAGGACAAGGGCACGGGCAAGGAGCAGAAGATCCAGATCACCGCGAGCTCCGGGCTCTCGGAAGACCAGATCAACGAGATGGTCGACGACGCTTCGAAGTTCGAAGAGGAGGACAAGAAGCGCAAGGAATCGGTCGAGGAGCGCAACGCCCTCGAGGCGATGGTCCTGCAGACCGAGAAGCTCATCTCCGAGAACGGGGAGAACCTCCCCGACGACGCCAAGACCGAGGTCGAAGGTGCTGTCACCACGGCCAAGGAAGCGCTCGAGAGCGAGGACGCCGACCGCGTCAAGGCAGCCAAGGAGACCCTGACCGCTGCATCGCACAAGCTGGCTGAAGCCATGTACGGGCAGGGCCAAGGCCAGCCGGGTGCCGAAGGTGCTCCTGGCGCCGAAGGTGCCGCTGGAGAAGCTGGAGCCGAGGGCGGAGCGCAAGAGCCTCCCGCCGACGGCGAAGGTGGAGATGACGGCGAGGTCATCGACGCCGAGTTCGAAGAGAAAAACTAGCCTTCGGTCGCGTCTTCGGACGAAAAAGAGAGCGTGTCCCTTGGGGGCACGCTCTTTTTTTCGTGGCCGAAGCGAGGACCACTC
Source organism: Nannocystales bacterium (assembly GCA_050633305.1). GTDB lineage: Bacteria > Myxococcota_A > Polyangia > Nannocystales > Nannocystaceae > CAJXVA01. The sequence continues at coordinate 7,038 of JBOEGF010000032.1, read as the reverse complement.
AGCCAGGGACAATCCGCCCCTGGCGACGGCCTACGAGGGGTCAACCGAGCCCGTCGTAGCAGACGCCCCACTCTTGGAGGTCGGCGTACACCATCGGGCTCAAGGAGACGCAGTCGTCGAGGGCCGCAGGGCAGTCGAGGAACGATGTGCACCACTCCATGCAGTAGGCAGTGCCCACCCCGGTGTCCACGCAGGTGTAGCCTGGTGCGCACGCGGTGTTGTCGACACACGGGGTGTACTGGCCGCCCACACCGACCGGTCCGGCGCAGACCGTGTCCCCCGTATCGGTGGGGAAACACGACTCGTTGGCTGCACAATCGAGGCCCGGGTTGCCGGGGTCGCAGCTACATCCGTTGTCGACCACGCCGCTGCAGTCGTCGTCGATGTTGTTGCCACATGTCTCGGTGGGAGCCGGGTTCACGTCGCCATCGCAGATCAGCGCCCCGTTGACGCAGGTCAGCACGCCAGGCTGGCAGGGGCCAGGGAGGCCGGTGTTGCATGCGTCGCCACCGTCGGGGTTGCCGTCGTCGATCGCCCCGTTGCAATCGTTGTCTTCGCCGTCGCAGTTCTCGTCGCTGGGAAGCAGCTCGCCCTCGCACGTGCCGGTCCACATCGTGTTGGCGCCGCATGCCTCGGTACCGCTTGCGCACGGACCGACATCGGCGGTTCCGTCGGGGCCGGTGTAACAAACGCGGGTCTCTCCGGGCTCGCACTCCCCGGGCTCGCCGGTCGTGGAGGGGGTATCGCTGTCCGAAGTTGGGTCGGGCAACGAGGTTGAGCCGTCGTCCGTCGTCTCTTCGAGCCCCGTGGTCGGGGATGCCGAGTCCGACATTCCACCCGAGCCCGCCGTCGGGTCATCGGTCCCCCCGGTGTCTTCGACCCCGCCCGTGGTGTCGCCGATCTCCGACTCCGGCGGTGCGAAGGTGAACGAAGCTGCGCCCTCTACGCCAGCGCTGCACCCCGACAGGCCCAAGCAAATCCCAAAGCTACGAAGTAAGCCAATCCGATCCACGAACTCGACAGCATAGCGGCTGCGCGCCGGCCTCTCCAAATCGCGCGAGTCTCAAGGGGGCGCTGCCGCCGGCCTGCTAGAATCCCGAGACCTGTGCGGAGTCGACCGATCGCAGCAAGTCTGGCGTTGTTCGCGTTCACCGCGTTCGGCTGTGCGGGGCCAAACCTGTTCACAGACCTCGGTAGCGTGTCGACGGGCACGGTCAATCGCGGCCGGATCCGCAGCCCCGCGCGGATGCCGATCACCGGCAAGGGCTGGCGGGTGCCGCCGCGGTGGAAGCGCCGGGGGTTCCACTATGCGACCGACGAACTGATCGCAGCGGTCCAACGCGCGGCGGGACGGGTTCGTCGTCATGATCGCCGCGCGGTTCTGGGTGTGGCGGACTTCTCGCGAAAGACGGGTGGACGCTCTGCGTGGCACAGCTCGCATCACGCCGGTCGCGACGTCGATCTCCTCTTCTATACCCGCGATGGAAAGGGGCGGCCGATGGCTCCGCTTCAAGAGGGGATGGTGAAGTTCGACCGCAAAGGCAAGCCCGTCGGCAACGACAAGAATCCCTACGAGGACGCGGACTGGGAATCCCGGTTGTTCGATGCTCGTCGCAACTGGCAACTCGTCGAGGCACTCCTCACCGACGGCTCGATTCGGGTGCAGTGGATCTTCGTCAGTGACGACATCAAGGCGCACCTGCTGCACTGGGCGCGTCGGCACAAGCGGCCACCGTGGTTGGTCGACTACGCCCGCACGATCATGCGTCAGCCTGGAGACTCGGCACCGCACGACGACCATTTCCACGTCCGTGTCTACTGCACCCGCGCCGACCGATTTCATGGCTGCCAAGACTCTGGGCCGGTGTGGCAGCACGAGAAGAAGACGTTCAAGTACCAGGGGCCCGAGCGCTACGACCCCGTCGCGTGGCGGCTGCTGCTGGCCCCGGTCCGCACGCTCCTGTGAGGCTTTCTCGCCTGTCCTCCCCCGCGGTGTGCCCTTGACGGGGACCGCACATCCGGTCACGCTGGGCAGCCGGTGACACCGAGGGTTGGAGATTACGAGCTCGTACGTCGGATTGGTTCCGGCGGCATGGCGGAGGTCTGGATGGGCCGACGTCAGGGAGTGGGTGGCGCGACCAAGTCGGTGGCGGTCAAGTTCATCATCCCGTCCAAGACCAACAGCGAGCGGCACCGGGAGATGTTCCTCTCGGAAGCGCGGCTGTCGATGATGCTGTCCCACAGCAACGTCATCCAGGTGTTCGACGCGGGCGAGGACGACGGACGCCTGTACATGGTCATGGAGTGGGTCGACGGGATGAACCTGTCCCAGCTTCTTACCCACATGCGCACCGAGGGAAAGCTTCCCTCTCTCTCCCTCGGAGGGTTCGTCATCGGAGAGGTCCTCAAGGGGCTCGCCTACGCGCACAACCTCTATCACGAGGGACGTCAGATCACGGTCGTCCACCGGGACATCTCGCCGCAGAACGTGCTCGTCAGTGTTTCGGGCGAGGTCAAGGTGCTCGACTTCGGCGTCGCTCGGCTCGCCCAAGAGGAAACCTCAGGTATCCACATCAAGGGCAAGCTCCGGTACATGGCGCCCGAGCACCTGGGCGGCAGCTCCAAGGCACCGACGGTCGATATCTACGGCGCAGGCGCCATCTTCCACGAGCTCCTCGAAGGCCAGAAGTACCGCGACGGTGCCGACGAGATGCAGCTGTACAATCAGATCCTCGGCGGCCACACCCCGCCGCTTCAACGCGAGGGCATGCCACCGGAGGTGTTGGCGCTGCGGGCCGCGATGCTCGACCCCGACGAACACAAGCGCGTGCAGTCCTCCGACCTCGCGCTCGAGCAGCTCGAGGCTTGGCCCGGGTACCGAAGCGCCGCGGGGGAGCTGGGACGTCTCGTTCGCGGATACATGGGCGTGAACACGCCTCGCTCGGGCATTCACATGCAGGCGGTGTCCCACGCGACCGTCGACGCGATGGCCGACACCGCGCCGCCGACCGCCGCCACCAACACTCGGCAGACCGGCGCCACCTCGCCAGAGATGTCGTCTTCCATGCCGGGCGCCGGCACCGACCCTGGCATTCCGGCCGGGGTTGCGACCGCGGCCTCGCAAGCGTTTGTGGTCCCCAGCAAGAAGGGCACCTCGGCGCTCTTGCTGGGCGTGGGTGCTGGCCTGCTCTGCGCGGCCGGAGCCGTCGGCGTTGCGCTCGCGGTCAAGAGCGGAAGAGACACGTCGGGCAACACCGAGGTCGCTGCGGCCGAGGTCGCCGACACACCTGTGGCCGAGCGGGCCGACTCGGGCGCAGACACCCCCGAGAACCCGAGTCCGGGCCAGGGCGGCAGCGCGCTGGAGATCGCAGGCACGCCGGAGGCGGCTGCGGCCGACCCTGCGCCGGTCGGAGATGCCGAACCCGGGGCGGCCGCCGACGACGGTGCTGAGCCCGATACCGGCCCGACCCCAGAGTCAGAGTCAGAGCCGGAGCCGGAGCCAGAGCCAGAGCCCGTCGCCAAGCCGGCGCGGCGCAACCGGTCCCGGGGCGGCAAATCCGGCAGTTCCGGCGGTGGTTCCAAGCCTGCCGCGGACAAGGTCGCGAAGCCTCTCCCGCCCAAGGTCCTTCCCAAGATGAAGGTGTCGCTCAAGCTGAAGAAGCCTCTGACCGTCGCCTACGTCAAGATCGACGGCGGCAAGGAGTTGGTGCTCGAGCCCATGCGTCGGGTGCAGCTCACGATCGGCAAGCACTCCATCATGTGGCGCCCGAGTCGGGACCAGCCGTACGTGCAGAGCAACCCCATCACGCTCAAAGCCGGCGGCAAGTCGACGATTCGGATCACGTCTTCAGGCGCCCGTCTCGAGTAGGCGCCGCGAGTGCGGGCGGCGTGGCCGACTCCTGCTCGCGGTCTCAGCTTTGGGTTGCGGCCTCCCGCTGGAAGAGCCAAGCGCAGAGCCAGCCGATCGCCATGAACGCCGCCACGGAGCCGTAGAAGTACTCGTGGCCCGCCGCCCCGGGGAACGAATCGGTGAGGACCCCGTTGAGCGGCCCGATGAAGATGTCGGGCGTGTATCCCAGGACCGAGATGATGCCCGCGGCTGTGCCCGTGAGGGCGGGGTCGACTCGGGCGGCTCGGAACAACGCGAAGTAGAGCCCCCGCAGGCCAAAGACCACCGTGGCGGTGGTGATGACCATGAAGAACAGCATTGAGGGCAGACCGAGTCCGGCCAGGCCCACACCCATGCCGGCAAAGCCGAGTGTCGAGACCCCGAAGCAGACGAACACCGCCCGGGCCACCCCAACCCGGTCGCCGATCATGCCCGCCGCGATGGCAGCGATCGGTCGAACCCACAGCGCGACCGTTCCGACCTGAGCGGCTTGCACATCATCGAATCCGAAGGCGTCCCGGGCATAGAGGCTGTAGTCGTCGAGCGCCTTGTATCCGCAGTACGCGGTCAGGACGATGAACATCTGCAGCCACACGGCGCGGTTGCGGGCCACCTTCAAGACGTTGGCCCAGACTTCGCGGGTCGAGCCGCGGGGCTCGGACTCCTGGCGCGTGGTGTCGGGAAGCACGAACCAGACCAGCGCTGCGGCGAGCACCGTGAAGATCGTGAACGTCGCGATCACCGACTGAAGCGCCGCGGCGCGCTCGGCTAGGGTCGCGTTGGCGATGTCGTCGGGCATCAGCGCCGAGAACAGCGCGACCGTCGCCGAGCCCAGCACCGCTGCGAACAACCCACGGCCTCCATCGAGGATGCCGAACGCACGCCCCTGCGCATCCACGCCGCCCCAGCTTCTTGTCGCGCGAATCAGCGGGGACCAGAACAGCAGGATCGTTGTGATGCCCCAGTAGCCGAACAGGAGGGTGAGGGTGCCGGCCGAGGGGATCTGGAAGTAGACGACGCCGCCGATCGCGGTCCCCAACAAGGCGATCGTCATCAACTTTCGGGCCGAGTACCGGTCGGCTAGGGGGCCGCCCGGGAAGTAGGCGGCCATCGCGAGCAGGCCATAGAGCGCGAACGCCGAGCCGAGCTGGAGGTTCGTGATGTCGAAGACATCGAGCAGGGTGGGGCGGAACACCCGGATGACGATGAACGGGAGCCCAAACGTCGCCTCGCCGGCGATGATCAGGGTCAGCATCGTGAGGATGCGTTGGCGGGCGTTCGAGGCGGGTGTGGAGTTCGGGTCGGGATCCGGCACGAGAGCGCGTCGGTCGCAGGTAGGAGACGACCGGAGCGCGCAGGGTAGCAAGCCCCGCTCGAACCCTTTTCGCGTCACGCGAATCCGGCTCGAACCCGATGCGCAGCTTCGCTCGCGCGAAACCTTGCGTTGCGGCCCTGGCCCGTTCTGACACCGGCCCAAGAGTGCAAGCGCGCATGAGCGCACCCGTTCGGAAGCGAATTCGGGGTTCTAGGGGGTGTTGAGACCTCGTGCACGCACGCGTTCGCGTTCGCGAATTCTCGAAGCGCCCCGCACGTACGTCCATGTGTCAAATGCGCATACTGAAACTTGTGACAGCGGTAATATGATAAAAAGTTGAGCCCATGCAGTGGAAAGTGCTTCCTCAATTACATTGAATGGAATACAGTAAAGAAGAGGTCGTCACAGGACTCCGCTCGCGCGACTTCTCGAATGGGAAACCTTCCATTCACCCCCCCTCTGTTCTTCTCCGCGCCACACCACCGGCGCTCTCTCTCCTCCGCTCCCCCCCACGTCGATGTCCCTCGCTCTGACCGAGACGCAGGTCCGCGAAATTGAAGCGGCCCACCCTGACGGACTGACCTCCGCTGAGTTGGTCGGTGCGTTCTCGGGCGCGCAGATCAAGTTCAGCGAGGCGACGCTGCGGAAGTACGTTCAGCTCGGGCTCGTCCCTCGCTCCCGCAGGGTCGGGCGCAAGGGCAAGAACCTCGGAAGCCGCGGGGTCTACCCGACTCGCGCAGTCCGCCGCATCAACACGATCAAACGGTTGATGGCGGAGCGGTACACGATCGAAGAAATCCAGTCCCGCTTCCTGACCTTCAAGGACAACATCGAGACGCTCGACGAGGCGCTCTCGGACCTGCTCAAGCTCTTCGAGCAGAAGGTCGGAGAACAACCTCCCAATCGTCTACGGACGCGTCTTGGCGGCGAACTCTCCACCGTTCGCGACACCGCCGAAAAACTGCTCGAAGGCGTCCTACGCCTCGAGAAGCTGCTCGTCTCTTCGGCTCAAACGAGCCGTCCGCGCGGCGGAGGGGCAGCCAGCCCCACCGAGCTGCTCTGAAGAATTCCCGGGTCCTCACCGACCCACTCCTGCTCCTTCTCAACCTCTTTCTGTGCCCGAGGTCTGCTCCCCGGCCTCGCATCAGGACTCTCATGCTCAAGTACGAACCGACCGCGACCCCTCCCGAAACCGAAATCCAAGACGACGCCGTTCCCACCGGCGATCCGAGGCCGATCGTTCGGCGCAGCCGCGCCAAGACGATCGCCATGAAGCGCCTGACCAAGGAGGAACTCCGCATCGGCGCGCTCCTGTACCCGGAGCGAAGCTACTGGCGCCCAAGCGCTCGTGGTGAGTGCTCGAACGTCGCGCGCCCGTGCCCGTACGTCTCGTGCAAGTACCACCTGTACATCGACGTGAACCCGGCGACGGGCAGCATCAAGGTCAACTTCCCGGACCGAGAAGTCTGGGAACTCGGCAACAGCTGCGCCCTGGATGTCGCTGAGCAAGGTGGCATCACGCTCGAAGAGGTCGGCGAGATTCTCAACCTGACCCGCGAGCGGATTCGCCAGGTCGAGGTCCGTGGCCTGATGAAGCTCAAGGAAGCCGGCGGCGAAGAGCTGCTCGGGTACCTGGCGCGGTCCGCCGAGTAGCCGACGACCGCTCCCGACGTGAACGTCCCGTGGCCGGACTGTGACATGGACGCGACAATGCGTCCGTGTCCCGAGGTGCGCCGACGTGACTCGATCGGGCGACTCGCGCGAGGTTGACCGGCCGGGGGCCAAGGCGTATTTCCAGCGCCGTGGCCACCCGGATCCGTCGAGCCCTCGTCAG
>JBOEGF010000031.1:0-752 GCA_050633305.1 Nannocystales bacterium | reverse complement strand
GGATCTCAGCGTCAACGTCGGTCAGCTGACGACCGACAGCATCGAGGCGCTCTGTGTACGCGCGATGTGTGAGCCGATCAGTTGCGTGCTCGAACTCGAGCGACTTCAGCCACTGGGCATGTGCTTGGGTCCACGCCTTCTTCCCAGCCGTGTACCGGAAGCCGCGGCGAAGGAGCCACTTCCCGAGCTGATGGCGGGCTCGCGTCTGCTCCTCCTTGATGTCTTCCCGACACCGGACGAGATCGCGAGCAGACTCCTCCTCTTCTGTGGGTAGCTGGACCTCCGTCAGAAGCCCGGCTTGGAGCAGCTGCGCAAGCTTCAGCGCATCCCGCCGGTCTGTCTTCACACGGTCTCCGGGCTTGACCGGAATCAAGGACGGAGCGATGACCTCGCATACCAAGGGCGCGGCGTCTTCAAGCTGGCGCTTGAGAATGAACCCACACGGCCCAGCCTCGTAGCAGCAGCGGACCTCCCCGCCGGCCGCGAGCTTCACGAGCCTCTTGCTCAGACGTCGGACGGCTCGCGGTTCGTTGGCGACGACAACCTCAAGCACCAACTCGACGCCGCGGTACGCCGCGACGTTGATCGACTTCTTGTGGGCATCCAAGCCCACCCACATGCTGTTATTCTTCTCCATGACCGGCTCCTTTCGTGTGCGGCTCTGGGCTTGCCCAACCCGCGGTCTTCATGACACCGACCATTGTCGGCTCTCTCCTCCGAGAGAGAAATCCCTCGAAGGAGAGCCGGTCGTT
>JBOEGF010000030.1:0-26701 GCA_050633305.1 Nannocystales bacterium | reverse complement strand
CCTCGAAGGAGAGCCGGTCGTTTCATAGGGTCTAGTGTCCTGAGTCCGTAGCGTCGAGAAAACGTTCTAGAATGGGGAATTTCGACATCCTCAGGCTGTTGCGGGGGTGTGGCAGCATCAACGCGAAGAATGGGCCGTCCTCTCACACCGGTCACGATCAATGCGGGCGACCGTGCCGACCTCGAACGATGGGCGCGTTCCCGGACCGTCTCACACCGGCTTGTCGTAAGGGCGCGAATTGTCCTCGCGTGTGCGGAAGGAAAGAGTCCCGGCGATATCGCCTCCGACCTCGGCGTCGCCGTGGCAACGGTGTCCAACTGGAAGCGGCGCTTCCTGGACGGCGGGCTTTCGGCGCTCCACGATCTTCCTCGGCCAAAGGTGGAACGACGACTCGGGGACGAACTCGTCGAGTCCATCGTCCGAACGACTTTGGAGACGACCCCCAAGGGGCAAACGCACTGGTCGTCCCGGGGGCTCGCGAAGAAACTCGGCGTCAGCCAGAGCTCGGTGAGCAGAGTGTGGCGCGCGTTCAAACTCGAGTGTGTCCGATTTTCTGTGTTTGCGGAGACCCCGCGGCTTCAGATGGGCAGTCGGCCCTCAAAATGTAGGGCGAGTTGGTTGACGGCTTGAGCCCAGCCTTGGGGTCTTCGAGTCCATCGTTTTTCAGCGGCGACGACAGCGAGGTAGATGACCTTGAACGCGGCGTCGTCGGTCGAGAAATGTCCCTTACCGTTGACGAGCTTGCGGACTCGAGCGTTGAAGGACTCGATTGCGTTGGTGGTATACAGAATCCTCCGAAGGTCCGGCGGGAAGTCGAGAAAAGGAACCACGCGCTCCCAGTTCGACCTCCAGGACTGCGTAATCATGGGGTATTGGCGACCCCACGCTTCCTCGAACACGGTCAGTGCCACCTCGGCCTCCTCCCGGTCCACAGCAGTGTAGACCGGCTTGAGGTCTCTGGCGACCTGTTTCCTGTCCTTCCAGGACACGTACCGGGTGGAGTTCCGAATCATGTGCACGATGCACGTCTGGACAGTCGCCTGAGGGAAGACCGCCTCGATGGCTTGGGGAAAGCCCTTGAGGCCGTCGACGCAGGCGATGAGGATGTCCTCGACGCCGCGATTCTTGAGCTCGGTGACGACCGAGAGCCAGAACTTCGCGCCCTCGGTTTCCTCGAGCCATAGGCCGAGGACTTCCTTCTGCCCCTCGACTCCGATGCCAATCGCCAGGTACGCGGACTTGCGTCGCACGCTGCCGCTCTCGCGGACGCGAATGACCATGGCGTCCAGGTAGACGATCGGCCAAACCGCCGCTAGAGACCGCTTACGCCATGCTCCGACGTCTTGGAGGACGGCGTCGGTGACCTTCGAGATGAGCTCGGGCGAGACCTCGATACCGTAGAGTTCTTCGAGGTGGCCGCGGATATCTCGGGTGCTCATCCCACGCGCGTACAACGAGATCACGGTGTCGTTGAAGCCGTCGAGACGACCTTGGCGCTTCTTGACGATCTCCGGTTCGAACGTGCCTCGGCGATCGCGGGGAACCTCGATCTCGACTTCCGTGCTGCCCGTCTTGACCCGTTTGGTCGACGAGCCGTTGCGCGGATTGCTGCGACCTTCAGGGCCCCGCTCGCCCTTCTCGTAGCCAAGGTGCGCAGTCATTTCGCCCTCGAGAGCCCGCTCCAGGAGCCGTTTGGTCAGTTCCTTGAGCAGCCCGCCCTCGCCCACGATCTGGGTGTCCTTCGTGATGTTCAGCTGGTCCAGCAGCTTTTCGACTTCTTCGTTTTTGGTGTTCATGCTTGCTCCTCTCGGGAGCCCATTTTCAGCCAGTCGGCCTCACACACAAAACTTCAGACACTCCCTCAAACTCCAGCCCCACCGTCAGTCGACCTTCACGTTGAGTACCGACGACTTCTTCGTCGAAAAAGTACGCGACGTCGTCGGCTTGTACATGAGTCCACCCGACAACGCAGTCGTACTTTGCGTCGACGAGAAGTCTCAAATCCAGGCGCAGGAACGCAAGCAGCCGGTCTTACCGATGATCTTCGGAAAGCCCGAGCGAAAGACGCCGAGCTATCTTCGCCACGGGACCACGACCCTTTTTGCCGCGCTCGACGTCGCGACCGGGTCTGTTCTTGGACAGACTTATCCCAGGCACCGAGCAGTCGAGTTCCGGAAGTTCCTCAACAAGATCAAACGCGAGGTCCCGGAGCACCTCGAAGTCCACCTCATCATGGACAACTACGCGACGCACTCCGCACCCGAGATCCAGCGGTGGCTCAAACGCAACAAGCGATTCCACTTCCACTTCATCCCGACCTACAGCTCGTGGCTGAACCAGGTGGAGCGATGGTTTGCGATGCTGACCGAACGCGCCCTGAGAAGGAGCGTTCATCGCTCCACCAAAGAACTCGAGGACGCTGTCCGTGAGTTCATCGACCAACACAACGAGGAACCGAAGCCCTTCATTTGGACCAAGTCCGCCGACCAGATCATCGCCGCTGTCCAGCGTCACTGTCAGACGCTCCTCGACCTCGGCGAGGAAGCCTAACTTTTTCTCGACGCTACGGACTCAGGACACTAGCAGGTTGAGGAAGAACCCGGAGCGGCGGATCGCGAAGGATTTTTCGCCCCGGGGTAGGAGAGCCGAAACGCGGCGGTACCGGTCGTACTGGAAGTCAGCCTGCGAGGGGCGGTCTAGAACCCGGGCGTGATCTCGACCTGGGTCTCGAACAGCACGACGTTGTAGGGGTTCCACGTCGACGCCACGAACGCCAAGTCCACGTCGAGGGTGCCGTCGTCGCCGGTGGTTACGGTCGGGGACGGCAGCGGATAGATCGCATAGAGCCCCGCGACGAAGCAGTTCAAGATCTGGTTGCCCTGGCACCCATCCGCCCCGCAGCAATGCTGGGCGGTGAACGCGGGGTCCGCCATGTCGATGACCGTCACCGCGTCGCTCCACGGGCCCTCGAGCTGCGCGGCGGTCCGCAACACGACGCGGTTGTCGATGACTGCACCACCACGGTCGTGCAGCTCGCGCTGGTACATCACGATGAAGACGCCCGACGCCTCCAAGAACACGCCGCCGAGTTCGCCGACGCCGTCGTCCTCGAACAACGTGGGAATCGACCCGAGCCCACCGGGATCCGCCCCTGCGGTGTCGACCCAAGTTCCGCTCGAAGGGTCGAACACCGCCGCTTCGTCTCCCGTCTCGATTTCCGCCACGGGGAAGCGCATCAGCGACACACCGCCGAATCGATAGTCGCCCGTGCCCAGCACGTACACGGACTCTTGCAGCACGATCGGCCACGCTTGCAGAAAGTGGCCCCCCAGCGCGCCCCCCTCCAGCGCGTCGAAAGGCCGGATGATCTGGTGGTTGGGAAGCGTGCGAGGTCGATCCCAGCGCGCGAGGTAGCTCAACGTCATCTGCGGTCGCGGGTCGAAGGTCGTCTTCCCAGCCCACCAGGTGTAGACATCGTCGCCGATCCGAAGTGCCCCGGTTGGGACTTCGAAGGTTCCCGGGATGTTCGGAAACGGAGGCGGTGAATCGCCGATGTAGTCCGAGAGCACTTCCCCTGGTGGGACGAGCATCGTGCTCGCCGCGAAGTCGCGCAGGATCGACGGGTCGCTCGCAGCGGCGACGGAGGGGTCGTCGGCGGTCAGCAAGAACTCGAGGCTGTCGCACAACACACCGGGGTCCTCACGCGCCTGCGCAGCGTCTACCCGCCCGACAGTGTCGGGGTCTTCACCCGGCATCCAGATCGTCCGATAGCCCTGTGTATCCCCGAAGAACAACAGCAGCTGATCGTCCACCACCAGCGGGATGCCGAGATCGGTCCCTCGCAGGTTTGCCCGGTGGTGCGTATCGTTTGCGGTCGGATCTTCGATGTCCGCGCCCGAGATCAACTTGCACCGCAACTGGTAGTCCAACACCGCCGGAGACCACGAAACGACGGGCGGAGGGCCCCCGGTCGATCCGTCGCTGCTCGAACTCATCGCGTCGGTGGTCGTCCAAAGCGTGGTCGAGTTGGCGGACGAGGTCTCGCTTGAATCCTCTGCGCCAGAGGTCGAGACCGGGTCTCCGGTCAGCGATGACGAGTTCCCCCCACCGGTGCTCGGAGTCTCGTTCGCCGGCTGGGCCTGAGAGCACGCCGCTCCGACGACGACGACGACGCCGGCAGGTCCAAGGTTGCGCATCCCTGACGAGGGTATCTCGGAAGCACCAGCGGGTCTATCTGCCGTGTCGCGTTGCGCTGCGCCTGGGGCCGAAACAATTTCTCGGGAACGCTTAAACCGCTCGGCCTGGGGCGGAACAACCCCAGCGATGCCGCACCAGTCTCCCCGTACACTGCTCGCTGTCACCCTATGCCTCGGCCTCGGCGGTTAGCGGTTAAGCGGAGCGATCCTCACCGCAACTCCGAAACTACGCGGAACCCTCATCGACCGACCCGAGGTCATCGCCGCCAATGCGCCTGCGATGGGGGATGCGCAGCGACCACGAGCCACGTTGAGCGCACTGGATGCATTCAACGATCCTCTACCCTCCGCCGACGCCTACGTCTTGTCGTGGATCCTCCACGATTGGGAGGATGACCGATGTGTGCAGCTTCTGCGGTTAAGCGGAATGAAATGGAAAAAAGCAGGGGCGGAGGAGTACGGCTTCCTGCCAGCGAGCGCGGTCGTTGCGCAGCGGGCCAGCGGCCGGCTGTGGATTTGGGCTGAGCCTGGCAGAGCAGAGGCATAGGGGCCCAAAGGCGGGCCCGAAGCGCAACGCGCAGCCACCGGGGCCAAAACCCAGGCACGCCGAGACCAGCGCGGTGCAAAGCGGCGCGCATCCACCGGCAGAGCCCTGAGCGTTCAGCGCGGGGCCGAGAACAGCAGGAGTTGTCCGGACGCAGGCCGACGCGGCGGTGGGCGATTGACGTTGCGCAACACTCAGGCTAAGTCGGGGCTCGTCGAGCTGGACGATTTCGGGTACGGAGTCCAGTCTGGTGACGGGGCCTTCCTCCGCGTGAGCCTTGGCGAGGGCGTCCTCATTGTCCAGACCGCGCGCAACAACACCTCCTTCCCGGGCTCGTGTGTCGCCCCGACGTTCTGGACCTGCGCCGGCCTTTACACAACCGGAATCTGACTCGCCGATCCCCGCCGGATAGCGGCCAAAGGTGGATCGGCGCAAGACCGGGCTCGGCCGCGGGGCCTGGCCCGCTGGCCTCTGTGAACGAGGAGGTCTCGAGGCACGAAGTAGTTGGGCCAATCGGGCGGCCCAACGGGAGCATCCGAGTTCCCCGCCGACGTACCCTTCTTGTACGGATCTCACGCACGCGGAGGCCGCGCTCCGTTGGGGCCGGACCACCCGGTGTCACAGACCTCGGGCCCGCGGTGTCCACATGTATGGTGGCTTCACAACGATGCAGAGCGACCCTGTTGCGCGACAGGCCTGACGCGCTGGCGGCGGCATTCCGCCAATATCGACCGCTCGTTGTGCGCGTGCTGGCCCGGGTCTGTGCCGGCTGGGCTGAAGCGGAGGAGCTCGCGCAGGAGGTGTTCATCACGCTCGGCGAGAAGCCTCTCGACCCTCATCACGACGACATTCGCGCCTGGTTGCTGCGGACCGCGATCCGACGAGGCCTCAACGCCAACCGAGGTCGCCAGCGCCGGCGCTCTCGCGAAGCCGCCGTGGGACCCTCGCTCGCGGGCAGCCCAGCCGCGTCGGCCGAGTATCTGGCGCAACGATCTCGGGCGAAGCGAATAAATTAAACGCCTCGAACTCATAGAACTCCATGCCCCATTCTTCCCTGTACCTTGAGGACACGACCGCGAAGGCATAGTGGATGACGCGATTGACGCGATTCTTGGGGACGAGGCGGTAGCTGCGGCGAACAGCGCCGACCGTGATGTACAGCGTGGTGTCAGGATAGAGGTTTCGGGGGCTCTACATTGCACCGCAGGGGTCGACCGCGGCGCCCGGCCGTTTCACAGAACATGTCTTCCAGACTGGTCTCCCCTGGAGTGGCTCGGCCTGGGCTCGGCGGGTGCGGACTGGGAGGCGATGGGACGCGACGGGGTCCGGCCCGAGGATGCGGCGGCCTGGGAGAGGGTGACCCAGCGGCGCCTCGACGTGGTGCTGACGGGATGGCCATGATCGACACGCTCGCTCAGCCGGCGGGGTCGGGCGACGCGAGCGTGGCCAACCACGGCATCAGGGCCTCGGCGCCCGCCCGGTTCGTCACCAGCGGGACGTCGTGCACGTCGCAGATCCGCATCAGCGCGGAGACGTCGGGCTCGTGTGGCTGGGCCGTAAGCGGGTCGCGGAAGAACACAACCGCGAGGATGCGCCCCTCGGCGACGCGCGCACCGATCTGCTGATCACCGCCCAGCGGCCCCGAGAGCAGCGCCTCGACGTGCGGACCGGTCTCGGCGACGAGCAACTTGCCCGTGGTGCAGGTGGCCACCAGCGGGTGCTCGGCGAGGCGCTGGGCGTGTGCGCGTGCGAAGGCGATCAGCCCGGGCTTCTTCTCGTCGTGGGCGATGAGGGCGATCGCGCGGTGCATGGGGCGAGAGAGTGGCACCCCCCTACGCGCACGCCCCTCAGGCCATGGGTTGCTCCGGCCCCGGGGCGATCACCGCACGCGCAGCGCCGTGAGCCCGTCACCGCCAGGGACCAGGAGCGTTTCGTCTTCGACCACCACGATGGCCGCGATCAGGTCGCCGCCAAGCTCGAGATTCTCGTGGTCCGCGGCCCCGGGGCCTTGAGCACCTGGGCACGACGGTTCGCTCGACCTCGTTACGGCAGTTGGTCGTCGAGGCGTTGCTCGAACGCGACGCATGCCGGGACGCCGTCGTTGATGAGTTCCTCCATCGCAGCGCGCTGAGACTCGGCGGCTTCCTCGAACACCTCCGGCGGCTGGGCGCCCGAGAGAAATTGGCCGTTGACGACGCTGGACGGCGTGCCCTTGCCACCGACGGCCGCGAACAATGCCATGTCCTCAGCAAGCTGCTCGGCGACTTCGGGGCTGTCCATCGCGGTCTGAAAGGCGTCCAGGTCGAGGCCCACGTCGAGCGCGATCGCGTCGACGACGTCCGGCTCGAGGTCATCCTCGGCGGCAAACATGGCGTCGTGGAATGGCCAGTACAACCCCAGCGCGTGGGCGGCGAGGCCGGCCCGCGCGAGCCGGCTGCGGGGGTCCTGAAACGGCAGCGGCATCTGCTTGGAGACGATACGAAGCTCGTCGCCGAGCGGTCCGTCCGCCAGCCCCGACAACGTGCTCTGCAGCGAGCGCGAGAACGGGTCGGCATAGCCGGTCCAGACCACCAGCGTGACCAGAGCGTCCGGATTGCCGCGCGTTGGGGCGTTTGCGAGCTGGAGGCGGTCGTCGGGGTCGAGGAGGGGAGAGCCGCAGAATACGGGGGCCCCGGTGGACGAAGACTCGGCGGAGGTTGTCAGCCCGGTTGTGGTGTCTGAGGAGCTGCTAGCGGGTTCGCCTGACGTCGACCCGCCCGTGGTGGTTTGGGGCGTGAGCACGTCGCCCGAGCTCGAGGACTCGGAGGTCTCCACGGAAGCACCACTTCCGCTGGTTGTGCCGTCGGCGTTGTCGGCAACGGCGGAACCACAGGCGGTTGTCAGCAGCACCGAAAGCGGCACGGTAAGCGTAGGAATCAATGTCTTCACGACTCATGCAACGTCCGCAGCGGTCCGGGGATATCGCGGGGGGGGGGGGAGAGACCAGTCTGGAAGTCGTGTGTGGGGGGCGTCGCCGTCGCCCGCGATCTCCACGACCCCGCTGACATCGCCCAAACGCAGCACGTCGCCATGCCCCAGGGGCGTGGGCGCCCCCCGCAGGCGGACACCCCCGCGCCAGGTTCCGTTGTGGCTTCCCTGGTCAGAGACGACAACCGCCGCACCCGTGCGTTCGATCAGCAGATGACGGCGAGGCACCGCGGCATGGGGAACGACCGCGACCCCGTCGGCTGCCTCGCGACCGATCGTCGTCGCACCCAGCCGAAGATCGATCGCCGTCTCCCGTTCGGGAGGATGCACGAACACCAGGCGCGCCGTCGCGGCCTGCGTGCTCGACTGCACGTCGCGTTCGACGGTTCGGGTGGGCCCGCTGCTCATGCGCGCGGCGATTCCCTGCAGGCGTAGTCGGAGTGCGGCATCTCGGTCGCCGCAGAGTTTACACGAGATCTACAGCGGCGGACGGATCCAGATCACGCGGTCGACGTCGAGGTCACGATTGGACTCGAGCACGTAGAAGGTGGTCCGACCGTCCGCCAACGGGTGAGACAGCGGCGGAACCACGGCCGAGGCCCAACGCCACCCCCGCTGCGGGTCGGACTCGGCCAGCTCCGTCTCTGCCCCGTCCGCGCCGAACTCGACGAGTCGATGCGTATCGACGATGGCGTGCAGGTAGCCTCCGAAGGCCGCGGGATCGCCCGTGACGATCTCGAGAGCGCCCGGGTTCTGGGCGCTGAGCACGACCTCGGGCAGCGGCTGGTTCTTGAAGACGCTCGGTTCACGAACGGACGAAGCAAACACCACCAGCTGCTGCAAGCCGACCTCGAGGTTGTCGCGAATCATGGCGAAAGAACCGTCCACGAGCACCTGCCGGGGTCGTAGGCTCGAACCGAGGATCGGGTCGGCCGGGTAGCGCATCAGATTCGACGGTGTCCCGATGTAGAGCGTCGGTTCACCCACGCCGTCGAACAGCCCAGCGGGATCGAAACCCAGCGCATTGCTGTTGTTGAGCGAGGACAACGCGGACATCGTCCAGCTCGGATCGACGACGAACACGCCATCACCATTGGCTCCCAACGCGCCCGCACCCACGCACACTGCGGCCGGCATCGCGTTCAACCCGGAGCAATCCACGCCTTGCCACATCGCATATGGGCCTGCCCCGGTGATGTCGTAGAAGTTGCGTTCGGCGTACTCCTCTCCGAGCTCGATGAGCGTATGTGCCGTGACGATGCCGAGTTCGCCCGGGAACGCATCCGGAAGTACGAAGAGGTTTTGGGGCAGGTTGCTATAGGTCGTCGACGGTGGATCAGGGAAGGCGGCGGGGTCGAACGTGAACGCGTCGGAGAAGTCGAACCACACGCCCGCGTCCCACCCCTCGGGCAACTCGATGCGCTCGCCATCGACCTCGACCCCAGATTCCGACTCGGTCGTGCTCCCCCCCGCATCGACCACCGGCTCATCCGTCGTCTCTGAGGACGAGCCGGGATCAAACGCGCCCGTCGAAGACGACGCATCGGTCGTTTCAACGGGGGGAGGAGACTCCGTCTCGCCGTCCGTCTGTGTCGGTGGGACGACGCAGGTGGAGGCGAGGGACGGCGCTGCGTGCTCCCCATATCGCCAACCCGAAGGACAGTCAGGGTCGAAAAAGCTGCAGAACCCGTTGGGCTCGCAAGACCCGCTCCGACCGCACATCGAGTCGTCTTGGCACTCGAACTCGCCTGGGCTGCACGCAACCGCGAGCGCGGCTCCGAGCCAGCATCCGGCTGTCCAGACCATACGCCGCGAGTCCTGCTTGGGCACCGAAGTCTCCACAGGGCTGCCCCTACTCCAGCACGCAGGCCGGCGGGGCCCCCGAGCCGATCTTCAGGTCATCGAAGAACGCCACGCGATTGCCCGACCCACTCGTTTCGCCCCAGTAGTTTCCGAACTTGAAGATCTGCTCCGTCTGATCCGCGAAGCGCTTGGTCTTCCCGGTGTAGTCGATGCGCTTCTCGCCGTTCATCCACACCTTCAAGAAGCCGTCGTTGCCGCGCGACTGCTTGACGTGCACGACCATGTCGACCCATTCGTCGGTCTGGGCCGGGCCTACGGTGAGGTTCCCGTCCCTTGCCATGATGTTCACGGTGATGTTGGAGCCCTGGCGGTGGAAGATGATCTCCGGGTTGGATCTCACGTTGGGCTCGCTCCCGTTCATCTGCAGGAAGATGTGGCCCACCGGCAGATTGTCGGAGGCCAGCTTGAAGCGAAACTTCAGCCACAAAGGTTCGCCGGCCGGGGTTCGAGAGGCGTTCACGCTGAGCTCGGTGCGGTGCTTCCTCTGCTCGTACTCGTTGTTCGAGAAGTACGAACATCCGGGCGTCACCGGGCCTGCGTCGGTCGTGATCCGCAGTGCGCCGTTCACCACGTCCAGGGAGCTCGCAGCGCAGCTGTATTGCTTGTGGTAGTCGGACACGTCGAACGGGGTGAAGTCGTCTTCCCACAGGAGGTCGTCATCGGAGGGGCACGCGCTGCCCGAGCTGCCTCCCGAACCACCGCCCGAACCACCGTCGTCGTCGACGATCGTCACGTTGACGGATCCCGTCGTGATGTTCGCGTTCTTGGGATTGGACAGCCGTACCGTGAAGATCTCGTCGTCCTCCGGCTTGTCGTCATCCCGAAGATCCACGGTGACGGTCTTCCGAGTCTGGCCGGGCGCGAAGACCAAGACGTCGTTCCCCCAATGAAAGTCGTCGGTCGCCCGCGCAGTCCCGGAGCGCGTCTTGTACGCCACGGACACCTCGCTGCTGCTCGCCTGACTCAGCTGTACGACGACGTTCGCTTTGCCGGTGCCTTCGTTAGTGAAGTACGCGTCCTTCTTGAAGCGCAGCGTCGGCGCAGGCGAGGCTGCGGCCACGGGGTCCCAGTCTTCGTCCGTCTCTGCGGCCTGGTCGGTGTCGTCGGCGTCGAGGTCGACGACGTCCCCCTCCGCGCAACCGCAGAGGACCGATGAGATGAGAACCAGCGTGTGGAGATGAGAAATTGGCGTGTTCACGGGAGCGCTTCCTTGGTGGGGGTGGTGCGGCACACCGCCGCGTCACGCCATCCGTTGCCCGGGTCGCGATCCGTGTCCAAGGAACTTGTGTAGGCGCAGCTACGCTACGGACGCGATGAATCCGACCCTCGGCGTCACGCTCGCGGGATGGACGACGAGCCGCCACGCTCCGCTTCGCTCGGACGCGAGCGCTCGCCCCAAATCCTCCCGATCGGGAAGATTGTCTCCATCTAGCCGTCTGGCGAGTCCTGATCTTCCCGAGCGGGAAGTTTCTTCTGGAATCGAGGGCATCTCTCCGCTAATCTTCCCGCTCGGGAAGATGGCGGCCCTCCAACATATCGACGCTCGCTCCCCCAAGGCGATCGGTGCAGTCGTCCGCCTGCGACGCAAGGCGCAGCAGCTCACACAGGTGCAGCTCGGTGAGCTCGCGCTCGTAGGTCCGCGCTTCATTGGTGAGCTCGAGGCCGGCAAGGCATCGCTTCAGCTCGGGAAGGTGCTCGCCGTCCTCGAAATACTCGGAGTCCGCGTCTCGCTGAGCCTTTCGGATCGAGCCGACGCATGAACGAGTCGCCGCAGCGTCTCTTCGTCCGCTACCGCGGCACCCTCGTCGGAGTGCTCGAGCCCTGGCGATTCACATATGCGCCGAGCTGGCTGGGGGCCGACGACGCGTGGCCGGTCTCGAGCTCGCTGCAGCTCCAGGAGCCCGCGATCGAGGAGGGTGTCCATGCCTGGTTCGACAACCTGCTGCCCGAGGGCAGCACTCGCGAGCGAATTGCCCGACGCCTGAGGATCGCGCCCGACGATGACTGGCGGCTCCTGGTCGCACTGGGCGGCGAGTGTGCGGGTGCGTTGGTCCTCGATGTCGACCGGGAACCAGCTGCGAGCGAGCCTGTGGGGCACTACCGGCAGCTATCCCCCGCCGAACTCGCGCGCCTCGTCGAGCCAGTCGCGGTCGCAGCCACGCTCGACGAGAGCAATCGGCTCTCGCTCGCGGGTGCGCAAGACAAGCTCCCGGTGTGCGTACACGCCGACGCGATCCTGTTGCCCCTCGCCGGCGCGCCCTCCACCCACATTCTCAAGCTGCCCAACCCGGCGTTCGGGTGGCTGCCCGCCAACGAGATTCACCGACGAGAGCCCTGCATCTTCCAACGCAGTCAGTCCCGCCCAGACCCTCGCCGCCGTCACGCTTCCAGCTGTCTGGCTGGTGTTGACCAACGTCCTCGTGCTCGCCCAAGATGCCTGCCCGGCCATCACCCAGACCGAGACGGCGATGACCATCACCGGTGACTGTACCGATGACGACGACCAGGCGTGGGTGGGGACCGTCGTCGTCAGCCAAGGAGCCGACGCCGACACCTACGAATTCGATGGCTTCGGAATCGATGGACGGTTTGTCTACGACGGCGAGATGCGGCAGAACAGCAGCGGTAGCCTCGTTATCAACGGATCCCTCATCGCAGACACCTTCGACACAGCCTGGTCCTACGAGGACCTCACCTACAGCGACAGCGAGGGCTGGCTCGCAGCCTCCTTCAATGACAGCGGCACCAGCGACATCTCGGGAACCATCGTCTTTGACGATGCCACCCTGGCCGTGTCGGGCATCGTCTCGAACGCCGAGGACACCGCCTGCGACGACGAGTTCTATGTCGGGACCATCACCGTCACCGGCGGCGAGGAGCCCATCGTATTCACGTGGTCCGAAGACGCATGCGACGGGTGCGCCGACTACACGCAGGGAGACGACAGCGGGACCGTCTGCCAGGAGTGACCGTGCGGGGCGCTTTCCGAGCGCCGGACTTCCTGCACTTTGGGCAGTCGGTCACCCGGGCTGTGGTCGCAATGGGCTGGTGCCTCAGATGGGAAGTGGCCCGTTGTTGCGGTCGGCGTCGCCGAAGCTCTCGTCTTCGAGATCGAACTTCTGACACAGCGCCGTGTACAGGTCGTTGTTGGTCCAACTGGGGAAGTCGTAGACGCGGCCGGTCTCGATCGTGCCTCCGAGGCCCCCCGCCAGAATCATCGAGCTCGGACCCTTGTGCGTGTTGTTCATCGTCGCGCCGAAGTGGTTGAGGCGGATGACGAGGGTGTTGTCGAGCATGGTCCTCCCATCGTCCTCGGGCACGCTGTCGAGCTTGTCGAGCAGGTACTTGAGCGCGAACGTATTGTACCAAGCCTCGACGTGGATCTTCGGGTCGTTCCCCACGTCGTTGTCGTTCATGTCGACACGATGGGCAGCGCGGTGCTCGTTGAAGCTGTAGTTGATCCCGTGCTCGGGCCAGGTCGGATAGATGTAGTTCGGCCCGTTCTTGCCGAACTGCAGGGTCACGACACGGTGAGCATCACAGGCCAGCGCGGCGGCTGCGATGTCGATCTGCATGCGCATGGTCTCGGGGTAGTGCTGCGCCGACATGGGGTCGTAGCCCGCGGGTAGGACGGGAGCCACCGGCGAGCAGTTCAGGCCACCGCTGAGCCGGTCCTCGATCGCGTCGAGTCCTTCGAGGTGACGCTGCACCCGCTCGAAATCCTCTTTGGAGACGTGGCTTCGCAGCCGCTGAAGGTCTCCGCGCACCAGGTCCCGAACCGACTGACGACGTCCGGCGAGTCTCACCTCTGCCGGGTCGTCGGCGTCGACCGAGAAGAGGTACTTGTCGAAGGCATCCATGGGATGGTCTTCGGGGACGATGGGCAGGCCTCCGCCGGCGTAGCTCAGGTACGACTGCTCATCGACGGGCGGGCGTCCTGCAAGTGCGCCGAGCGCCATGGGAGGTCGGCCCAGCAGCGCTTGAGAGATGTGGGCGTCGATCGAGATGCCTGCCGAATAGATGTCGCTGACCTTCGCCTGCACGCCGGTCAACATCTGCGGGGAGTTTCGGTGCCCGCTGTTGCCGGGCATCGCGTCGAGCTGGAGCAGAACGTTGAGCCTGTCTCGGTAGTCCTGCAGACCTTCCAGCGGGAGATGAGCGTTGGCCGGCGAGACCTGAGCGGGGAGGTCCGCCCCAGAGGAGAGGCCATCGAGGCCCCACAGCTCTTTTTGCAGGGAGTTCTGTCCGGTCGCGAGGATGACCAACCGCTTCGGCGCACCGTCTTCGGCGTGCGCCATGCGGCTGAGGAACGGCGCGGCGGCCAGCGTGCTCGCGCCAAGGCCTTGAATCAGGGTTCGTCGTCGGATCTTCGTATGTCGCACCTTCGTAAACTCCTCTTGCTTCGATCAGTCTTCTTCGGCGAGTCGGCGGAACCGGAACGCGTCCGTCGTGGTCAACGCCACGATGGCTTCGCGCAGGTCGTGGCCGCTGCTCTCGTAGGCCTCACGCACGACTTCCAGCGTGCACTCCTCGTTCTCGATACCGCCCTCGGTTCGCAGCCCGAACTCGGTCCATCGCTCCAAGAGACAGTCATCGACCGTCTCGGAGTCGATGAGTTCGTCGATGAGCGCTCCGGGACCGGCGAGAGTCTCAGGCGGGAATAACACCCCCGTGGCGTCGATCGGATTCCCCTCATTGTCCATGGTTCGAAGCGCACCGATCGAGTCGTACGCGTCGAACGTCTGTCCCAAGGGGTCTACGAGGCTGTGACACGTTCCGCAGTACGGGTCGGCGACGCGCTCCGCGGAGGACAGCTGCTGGTCGACATCCATCTCCGGCAGCTCGAGGTTGCCGCACATCAGCTCGTTTCGGACCAGGAGCCCGCGATAAATGAGGTTTGGCTCGTTGGGAGAGGAGGCGCTCGAGGCCATCACGGCCGCGCGCGTGAGGAGCCCCGAACGGGTCTGCGGGTCGAGCTCTACCCGCATCATCGGCAGAGCCGGAGCCTCGACGCCGTAGACCTCGGCGAGGTCTGCGTCGACGAAGCCATAGGAGGCCGTGAGGAGTTCGTCGACGCCCAGTCCGCGGATGCGCACAATATCGTCGACGAAGAGGGTGAGCTCCTCGAGCATCGAGTCACGCAGCGTCTCGGACCACATCGGATACAGCGCAGCGTCGCGTCCTGCGTCGTCCACCTCGGCCAGGTGGGTGTCGATCCGCAGCCACTGGTTCGTGAACGTTCCGATCGTGTCGCGGGCCCGGTCGTCGGCGAGCATGCGTCGGGCCTCCGCTTCGATCGCCGCCGGGTCGTCGAGTGCTCCGGCTTCGGCCCGGTCCAGGAGGGTGCTGTCCGGACCTGATGACCATAGGAAGTAGGAAAGCCGGGCCGCGACCTCGTAGGACGAGAGCCGCAGGACGAGGCTGCCCGGCTCGACGGGCTCACCCAACTCCACGAGGTAGGTGAAGTGCGGAGAGGCGAGCATCGCGGTCAGCGCGGCCTCCATGCCCTCCTGCGGGCCTCCCTCCTCAGCCGCGTCGCCGTACACACTCATGACCGCGGTCCGCTCCTCGTCGGTGAGGGGGCGGCGGTACAAGAGGCGTCCCTTCTCCGCCACGAAGCTCTCAACGCAGATCTTTACGTCCGGGTCGCACCCCAACCACGTCGGGAGGTCGTGCTCGACGACCGCCCGTGCGGCAACGGCCTCGGCGGTGCCGAGCAGGTCTTCCACACCGTCGGTGGTGAGGTCGTTGAGGCGATTGGCATCGAAGCCGCGTCCGGTCGTCTTGATATCGACGCCGAGGGCGTCCGCGGGCTGGGTGTGGTCGTCGAGCACGTCGCGGACCGTGTTATTGTACTCGTGGCGAGTGAGCCGTCGCATGGGCGCGGTCGCGATTACGTTGGTCCCCGCCGGACCGCACGCAGAGTCGGCGTCGTCCGAGATACCCCCGGTCTCCCCGCCACTCTCGCCTGATGTGCCGTCCTCGCCGTCCTCGCCGTCCTCGCCACCGGAGGCGTCGGGGTACGGGTCAACGTCGAGCTCGAGGCCGGCGTAGCACCCCGGTGCGGTGAGCAGGAAAGCCCAGATGAGGGCTCGACAACAGGGGGTCTCGGGTTCGCGCATCGTCAGCCTTCGGACACTCGGTTGCCCGAGCCGACGAAGGTGTCCAAGGAAGTTTGTAGCCGCGATCGCGGTCGCGGCGAACTGCTCAGCCCTCCCGGGCGTAGCGCTGCCACACCTCGAGGATGCCGTCCCAGTCGTCCGCCAGGCCGAGGTCGAGCAGGGGCGCCGAATGCCGCGCCCCGGAGCAGTCGAAGGCTCCAACGCCGACCTCGCAGCCCTCCCAGCCCGGCGCGGGGACGAGCGGAGCGAAGAAGCCTTCGGCCTCCAGCGCCGCGGGATCGGTTCCCGCCAGCAGGTCGCCCGTGACCCCAGGAATGGTTCCGCACGTCGAGGCGAGGTCGCGGCCCAAGGCTTGCCAGGCCTCGAACGAGAGTACGTCTCCCCCCTCATCGAACGCGCAGGTGCCGGACTGCGGGACGAAGGCGTTGTTGTCGATATCGGTCAGGAGCGCGCCGGGCTCCGTCGAGATCTGCTCGTCAACCGACGTCAGGAAGAGGTTGCCACGGATCACCAGCCGCTGTGGGGTGGTGGAAGCCTGCAGCCGCATCGGGCGGGTCACGGACGTGTCAGGAGCCATGAAGGCGAACGTGTTGCGCTCGAGCACGCCGAGTGTGCTCAGGTCGATCTCTGCGCCAAGGCCGCTGTCGAAGAAGACGTTGCCGGCGATCTGCTGCGTCGCTGACAAGTCGATCAGCAGCGAGTGCGGGCGCCCGGTGAGGCCCGCGCCGTCTGGGAGTCCACCGACCGTGTTTCCGACCACCCAGCCCACACGCTGAAGCGAGCTGAGTCCCGAGAACGTGGAGGCGAGCAGGGTGTTGCCCAGCAGCTTGACGTCGCCATCGCTGCCGGGCCCTCGCAGGCGGACGAACACGCCGTGGGTTCCGGAGAGTTCGTTGTCGAGGATGTAGTGGTGGGGCCCGACGAAGATGTCGGTGTCCACGCCGTCGACGGACCGCACGACGTCGCGGACGGCGATCCCCGTGCTCTGCGTGGCGTTGACGACGTTGTCCATCCACACCGTGTGCTGACTTCCGTCGAGAACGGCGATGCCTTCTCCAGCGCAGTCGTGGATGCTGAGGCTGCGTCCGACCACGCCATCGGTGCGCTCGACCTGGAGGCAGGGCCCGCTTGGGTTGCTCAGCTCCAGGTCGCGCAGCACCAGCCCGGCGGCCTCCGAGACGACCAGGCCGGCGTTGAGCACCGGTTTGGCGGCGTTCCGCGGACCCCAGGCGCCCAGGGTGACCGGCGCCTCGAGGGTGGCGAAGATGCCCGAGAGCTCCGCTGGGCTGGCGTAGGTGCGGTCGCGACGAAGCAGGACGAAGGTGCCCGGCTGCAGCGCGGTCGACTGCAACGGCGCGAGGGTCTGCCAGGGGCGCTCACGACTCCCCTCGTCGTCGTCGCTGCCGGCCTCGGCGTCGACGAAGAGGCAGGTCGCTCCGGGAGTGCAGGGGTCTTCGAGGCAGGCGAGCCCCTCGCGATACGTGCCCTCGTCGCATGCACAGGTGGGGACGGCGTCGACCTCGACACAGGTGCCCAGCCCCGAACACGACTCCGCGTCACACTCGCCCGTGGGGTCGGTCTCCGAGGACCCGGTCGAGCCCGTGTCGCCGGTGCTCGTGGGCGCGTCCGCCTCGAGGCAGGCGTCCGCGAGGCCGTCGCCGGCATAGGGGCCATAGCGGCGGGCACTGTCGCACGAGGCGTCGTCGTAGCTGCACCACCGCGACGCCTCGCATCGCCCACCTGCCCGCGCGTCGCAGTCGGCGGCCTCGTCGCAGCCGAAGGCCCCGAAGTCTGCGCACCCTGCAACGACCGAAAGGAGCAAGGCGACCGTCCTCGCACATCGAATTGCCGATCCACGCAGCACGCGGTCCGAACAATAGCAGGCTGCGACCCAGCCGCGCCTGTGCCAGGATGCGCCCGGGTGGACGATCTCGAGCTACTGGCACGGTGGAAGGACGGGGACAACGCCGCTGGCGATGCGCTCGTTCGCCAACACTACGTCTCGGTCCGGCGATTCTTCGAGGCTCGGCTGAGCCGGGTCGCGGACGACCTGACGCAGAGGACGTTCCTCGCCTGTCTCGAGGGGGTCGCCGAGTGCTCGCCCGAGGTCGGGTTTCGTCCGTACCTGTTTGGAATCGCACGGAACATGATGTTGATGCAGCTGCGCCAGACCCAGCAGCGCGGCGCGGCGCAACCTCGCGTAAACCGAGCATTTTCGCCCGAGACCCGAACGTCGCTGACCGGGCTTTTCGCGCGTCGCGAGGAGCACCACTACGTCCTGCGAGCCCTGGCGGCGCTGCCCATGGACCTGCAGGTCGCGATGCAGCTGGTGTACTGGGAGGGCCTCAACGCGCGCGAGGTGGGACAGGTCCTGGGGATCTCAGGCAGCGCCGTTCGCAGCCGGCTGTCAAAGGCGCGGGCGGAAATGGCCTCGCACTTCGAGCGCCTGCGACTGCCTCATCCTCTGAGCGCGTCCTTGAAGAACGAGCACGAGCGGTGGACCCAGGAGGTCGCCGTGACGATGGATGCCAGCGCAGTCTCCGCGCCCAAACGTCTCGAGGGACCGGAACCGAAGGGTTGAAGAGGTTCGCCCGACCTGCGTACGCTGGCGTGGGTGTTCACGCAGGCAGAGTGCGAAATCCGGCCAGGGGCCAAGGTCGGGCCGTACCACGTGCTCGAGCGCCTGGCTGTCGGCGGGATGGCGGAGCTGTTCTTGGCCCGCGCGATCGGACCTGCGGGCGTCGAACGTATCGTCGCGCTCAAACAGATCCTGCCGGGACTCGCCAGCGAGCCCGAGTTCGTCGAGATGTTCCTCAACGAGGCACGGCTGGCCTCGATGCTCTTCCATCCCAACATCGTGCAGACCCTCGAGGTCGGATCTGCTGGGGGTGCGCACTTCATCGCGATGGAGTACGTGCACGGACGCAGTCTCTCGAAGATTCTCTCCGCAGCCGCGACGCGGAAGCGCCTACCGCTCGATTGCGCGGTGTACCTGGTCGAGGCCGTCGCATCCGCGGTGCACTACGCACACCAGCAGACCGACGCCCGCGGCAAGCGGCTGGGCATCGTGCATCGCGACATCTCGCCGTCGAACGTCATGGTCAGGGACGATGGCATCGTCAAGCTCGCGGACTTCGGCATCGCCAAGGCCGTGGCCCAGTCCCCCAAGACCCGGGCGTCGACCATGAAGGGCAAGGTCGGCTATATGGCGCCCGAGCAGGCGCGCAGTGCCCGGGTCGACGCGCGGACGGACGTGTTTGGCCTGGGCATCTTGCTGTACGAGGTGACCACAGGCGCGCGGTGCTTCTGGGGCGACAGCGACTTCGTCATCCTCAATGCGATCGTCGAAGGCAAGTACACCGCGCCATCCGAGCTCGTACCCGGCTATCCCGAGGCGCTTGAGGGGATCGTTGCGCGGGCGCTTTGCGTGGAGCCCGACGAGCGCTACCCGACCGCGCGCGCGTTTCGGGGGGACCTCGAGGCGTTCGCGGAGCGCGCGGGGCTGCGGGGGTCTTCGGAGCGACTGGCTTCGACGATCGGTGCGTTGATGGGCGCCCTGCCGGAGATGACGCTCGCGGAGCAACCGGCGGTCACGGTGGTGAACGCGTCGGTGACCCCGGTTGCCGATCCGGTCGAGGACCATGTCCCGGTGCGTCGCGGATGGTCGGGCTGGGCCGTCGTCGGGGCGGCCGTCGTCGGGGCGGCGATCACGGTGGCCAGCCTGGCGTTCGGATCACCCGAGGCATCACCGCGACCCATCGACACGTCCCCACCGGCGGCGGCGGCGGCGGCGGCGGCGGAGTCCACGGACGCCCGCGTGGCGGAATCGACCAACCCCGATCCGGCGCCGAACCCCGACTCGGTGGTCGCGGTCGAGTCCGCCCCCAAGACCGACGTGGCGGTTGGGCTCGAGCCCGCCGACGCGACGAAGCCCGAGAACGCACGAGAGCCCAAAGCTGTGGTGAAGCCAAAACGACGAACGCGCCGGCCCACGAAACAGCGCAAGCGCCCCGACGCGATGAACAGTCTGTACCCTGTCGACTGAGGGCGCGCTCGTGGTCCACCTCCTTCTAGCTCTCACGCTGGCCCTGGTTCCAGATCCGGCGCAACTCAAGCGGGTGGCGCTCGAGTTGTTCGACGAGGAGCGCTATGAAGAGGCCAGGGCCGTGCTGGACGCGCTCTACCGCACCCACCCCGACCCGGAGGTGCTCTACGCGCGGGCCGTCGTCTACAAACGCCTGGGCGACTGCGCGGTCGCGGTCGAGCTGTTTGAGCTGTTCATGGGGGGAGAGACGACCGATGCCGCCGCCGCGATTGCGCAGGCGCACGTCGAGGAGTGCGCCGCCGAACTCGAACCCACCGAGCCGTCACCACCCCGCGAGAGGGTCGAGCCGCCGCCGCCGGTCGTCCCCGAGCCAACGGTCGCGCTCCCCCAGCCTCGAGCTGAGCCGCAACGACGGTGGTTCCAGGATCCTTGGGGAGGCGTGCTGAGCGGGACGGGACTCGTCACGGCGGGCGTCGGAGTCGGCCTGCTGGTCGGCGCACGGAGCATCGCGCGGCGCGTGGACCTTGAGCCCACCGAGGGCGCCTTCTCCCGCGAGGTCGACCGAGGTCGCAGCTACGAACGCGTCGGCTTCACCCTCACGGGGGTCGGAGCGGCACTCTTGGTGGGCGGTGTGCTTCGCTATGTGGTGGTCTCGCGGCGGCACCGGTGACACACGCTCACCGCTCCGCGCTCGCTCGATGACCCTCGGGTCTGGTGCCATGAGATGGGTGACACATCAGTGCCAGGACATGGGTAACACCTCGCGTCGCTCGCGCAGGGGGATGTTCTCCTTGCACCGTGCCCTGGCGGGAGACGTCAGTCGTGAAGATTCGACACCAGTTTGTGCTCATGGCACTTGAGCCGGACGCGAACATTTCGGAGCTGTGCCGGGAGCACGGCATCAGTCGCAAGACTGCGTACAAGTGGCTGGAGCGCTTCAAAGCGCGGGGGGTCCAAGGGCTCGAGGACTTGTCGAAACGCCCTCACAGCTCGCCTCTGCGCGCCTCGGGCGAGATGGTGCTGCAGGTACTCGAGCAGCGAGCGCTGCATCCACGGTGGGGCCCGAAGAAGCTCCACAAAGTACTGTCTCGAGGGCAGGAGGACGCTCCGAGCGTCCGAAC
This sequence comes from Nannocystales bacterium, assembly GCA_050633305.1. Taxonomy (GTDB): domain Bacteria; phylum Myxococcota_A; class Polyangia; order Nannocystales; family Nannocystaceae; genus CAJXVA01. The sequence goes on along the minus strand of JBOEGF010000030.1, from coordinate 5,843 downwards.
GATCGCACGCATCCTCGACCGAGCGGGCGAGGCTCGAAAGCGGCGTCGCGCGGTGAAGTGCGACCGTCCCACCGATGCGCCCTCGCCCAACGTGGAGGACGCCAACGACCTGTGGACGGTGGACTTCAAGGGATGGTGGAACTCCAAGGACGGTGCGAAGTGCGAGCCGCTGACGGTCCGAGATGCATACAGCCGATTCGTTCTTGGCGCGCAGCTCCTCGACAACTCGTCCGCCGAAACGGTCAGGAGCGCGTTCGAAGGCTTCTTCGACGCGTACGGGCTTCCTCGCGCGATCCTCGTCGACAACGGCCCTCCGTTCGCCTCGACCCGGGCGCGGCATGGCACGACGACTCTCTCAGCATGGTGGGTTGCGCTTGGGATTCGCGTGCATCGAAGTCGGCCGGGACACCCCCAAGACAACGGCGGGCACGAGCGCATGCATCTCGACATGCGGTACGAAGTCGAGGATGTCGGCGCGAAGTCGAAAACTGCCCAGCAAGCGAAGCTCGACGAGTGGCGACAAGAGTTCAACCACGTTCGGCCCCATGAGGCGCTGGAGATGCGCACGCCCGGCGACATCTACCGTCGCTCTCCAAGGCTGTACCGTAGAACGCGAAATGCCCGGTACCCGTCGAGCTTCGTCGTTCGCAAGGTCCAGTCGTCGGGGCGTGTTCGATACCGTGGCCAGCTTCTGAAGGTCGGGTCCGGCTTCCGTGGGTACCAAGTTGGAATCGAGACGATCGCCTCCGACAGCGTTCGGATTCACTTCTACGAACTCGACCTGGGAACATTCGAGCTCGCAGCGTGACCTGGGATTGTGGCCGCGTTGTCCCGCCCGGCGTGGCTCGGATGTCACCTGTTGGCGACGCCGAAGTGTCACCGATGAAATGATCGGAAGTGTCACCTATGTCTTGACATGCACATCACCTATGTCTTGACATGCACAAAGAGTGTTGTGGCTCGGGCTATGTGATCCACGCCAGCTCGGCAGAACTGATCCGGGCCCAGCTCGCCTGAACTGATCCACCTCAGCTCGGCAGAACTGACCCCTCCCTCCTGAAGGGGAGGCCAGCGCACAGCGTAGGCGCGACCGGTGATGCGGTGATGCTGCCGAAATGCGGAGGATCAGCATGCATCGGCTTCAAGAGCTCGTTCGACTGTACCCACTTGGCGAGGGCGCCCTCAGCATCGCTCGCCAGCTGAGGATGAGCCCCAACACCGAGCGCGAGTATCGGCGAGCGCTGAAGGCCGCAGGGCTTCTCGGGGGCGACGCGGAGTCGTTGCCCGACCTCGCGGCGCTGAGGCTCGCACCCGCGGAACGAAGAGGAGTCCGAGGTCGAGATCGCGGCTGGGTCAGTTCAGGACGATTGTGCTCAGTGGGACCTGAACGGAGATGTCGTCGCCTTCGAGTTCGAGGGCGATCGAGAAGGATGCCTCCCCTGGACACATCTCGGTGATCCGAGGCCGCTCGGGGATCAGCATCGGCGAGTCGGGGCCTAGGACCGGTATCACCACCTCAACCGAACCCGGCTCGAGCGGTTGTGGGGACCCATCCGTTTCCGAGATGCAACGTTGGGGAAAGGGCTTCTCCTCACACAGAGTGTGCCTTGTATAGGTCGCCAGCGCACGACCGTCCCAGGACAACGAAAGCGATTGCATGGGCGCGACGGAGACCATACCGATCTGGTTGCCGGGCGGATTGCACTCACACCCACAGTGGAATCCCGTCTCGGCCGAGAGCCACATTCCGTCACGCCGGATGCCGAACGGAGTACACCCAGAACCTTCCTCTACGAGATAGAATGTCTCCTCGGTATCGTTGACCAGCTCGAGCGACACCTCGAGGACAGGGGCCAGCTCGGGCTCGCGGTTAGCCAGCAGCGTCATCCAAGACAGCCGAGACGGAGCAGCATCCCGCAGCTGAGCCCCGAGCAAGGTTGTGGTGCCCGGGAGCTCGAGCTCGCGCTCGCGGCCTACACCGACACAGGAGCGGTGACATCCCAGGCCCGCGACGAAGTGCAACGCTGGATCGACACCCACTGAGCGGGCGAGGCCGCGCCCCGATCTCGGGCGTTGCACTGGCGGAGGTCCCCCGCTCCCACCGCCCGGACAGGACCCCGGACTCACTCTTGAAGGCAGTACACGCGCTTCTGCTCGGTGCAGTCTCGGTCGACGGCGGTCCACCACATGTCCGCCGAACGCACGGGGCGACCGACCCGGGCGACCCCAGCGGCGGATGTCCACCCTTCGCAGGTCGAGGCCGGGCTGCCGGCCAAGCTCGGGGACTCGGAACCCGTCCAGACTTGCCCGCTCGTCACGGGAACGCCAAGAGCATCTCGCCAGATCGGCGCCTGGATGACCGGGTCCGCGTCCAGGAGATCGGCCGGCGATTCGACGATTTGCACGTCGTTGACGAGCGACCACGACGGCCCGTTCAGATCGAAGCGCTCGGTAGCTGCCATGTCGACGGTGGATACGAACGCAAGGAACGTCCCTTCGATGTTCGCCCCCTCGGCATCAGCCTGGCATGCGTCGTCGAAGACGCTCAACCCCACGTTGCCAGGGAAGGCGGCAGACGAAATGAACGCGCGACGGTCTGTGGGATCGAGGAGGAGCGGGGTGCCGATCGCATCGTCGATGCCGAAGCAGAGCAGGCGCGTGTTCGCGCTGCACGACGATTCGAAGGCGTAGGTGAAAGCCGTCGCGAGTCCATCGGCCACCCCCCTCCGTACCAGGCCCGCGGTGCTCGTAAAACCGTCGCAGTTCCCTGGCCCCCCCAACGTCCCGTCGGTGTCGGTCGCGGTGACGGCATTCGAGAATCGCCGGTCGTTGCCGGTGTCGTCGATGCGGATCGGGTAGAACGTCTCGTTCGAGATGATGTCCTGCGCAGACATGGCAAAGGGACGCCCATCGACGCGCACCCAGCCTCGGGCATCGGCAAGCCGATCGATTGCGTTCTGCTCGTCGGTGGAGAGCCACGCGACGTAGGTCCCTGGAAGGCCCGCGTCGTCCGCGAACGACTGGCAGATCGTATCTGCCCCATCGATGCCTCCCATCGCAGCGGAGAAAGACTCTGAGGTGATGAACACGTAGTTGTGCAGTTGGTCGTCGAAGGACCCCGTGGTCGAGCTACCGGCACTCCCAGATGTGGTGCTCCCAGCCGTTCCGCTGATCTCTCCCGTGTCGTCCGGAGGCGCTTCGGTGCTGTCGCTGCCGGTGCCTGCCGAAGTGCTGATCGCCGTCGAGGTCGACCCTGGCACGGGTGAGCTTGTCGTTTCGTCCCCTGCTACAGAGGTGGTGGCGTCTGGCACCTCGTCGACACACTGACCGGTCTGGCTGCCCGAGTGCGACCCGAATCGCTTCCCAGACGCGCAGTCCGGGTCCGCGAAGGCGCAGTAGCCCAGTTCGCACGTTCCCGCTTCGCTGCCGTTCATACACTGGGCGTCGGCCTCGCACACGTACACCGAAGGCGCGCAACCGACAGACGCGATCATCGAGATGTATGGCACCAACCTGTGCGCGCGAAAACCGAACAGACCAGACACCCGAGCCCAAGAGTACCACCATGAATTTCCGCGTTTAAGCGAAACGAAGTGGGAAAAAGCCGATGCGAAGGAGTACGGTCTCTCGCCGCCGAGGGCGGTGCTCGCGCAGCGGGCCAGCGGGAGGCTGTGGATTGAGGCAAAGCGTGCCGGAGCGAAGGCATCGGTGACGAAAAGCCGGCCCGAAGCGACCGCCGAGGCCCGAGGCCCAGAATCCCGGCACGCCGAGACCAGCCCCGCACGAAGCGGTGCCCATCCACAGCCACAGCTCAGACCCCTCAGGACGTTGCCGAGAACAGCGGGAGTTGTCCGGACACGGGCCCACGCGGCGGTGGCCGAGCACCGTGAAGCTCGCCCGCGATGTCCTGCGGCGTGGTGACGGCTCCAGTGACGCGCATGGGCCCGCGACAGCGGGCGCACACCGAGATGTCGATGCGGAACACCCGGGCCAGCAGCGTCATCCAAGACAGCCGAGACGGAGCCGCATCCCGCAGCTGAGCCCCGAGCAAGGTTGTGGTGCCCGGGAGCTCGATGGACCCCCGAGGGACAAACAGCGCGAGTTGCTTGGGTTCGGGCGCAGGCTCCTCCGCGCGAGGCACGACCGCCGAGCGCAGGGCGTGACGGGCCGACAAGACACCGTAGTACAGAACCGTATGGCCGGATTCGACGACGTCGTCCCCGGTGCAGCTGCCGGCCTCCTGAGCCGATAACACCGCGGACAGCTCGTTCGCAGCGGGGTGTGGGGGGGCCAAATCGGATACCACCGTGCCTCTTGCCGGACGTTCCGCATGATGGGGGCGTTTGATACGATGGAGGCCGATCAACGCGCACGCTGGTCGAACCCGTGTATGCACCCAGCCATGACGCCCAGCGACTACATCGCCTCGCTTCCCAAGGGGCTGGACTCGTACCCTCAGTGCAAGTCGCGCGGCGCGCTGTTCACCACCTATGCCTCCTGCCACGCCGAAGTTCCGCTGGTCTTCGACGACTTGCGGAGCCTGACCGGCCTCGACCTGGACGCGATCAGCCGAACCGGCTGGTACAGCACCGTGAACCTCAACGTCTTCGAGCTCCTCATCGCCGGCCGTATCGGGATGTCGACGTTCTTGAAGTGTAGCGAGCGGGCGAACACGAAGATGCTCGAGTCCAAGCTCTATCGAGCGCTCACCCGCGTCGTGAGCACTTCGATGCTCGTTCGCGGAGCCGCCGGTCGATGGGCGCATTTTCACAGGAACGCGCCCATGCACGCTCGCATCGACGGCAACGCTGGCCAAGCCTACCTCGCGTATCCAGAGAAGCTCTACCCCGAGTGCCTCGCATTGGAGAAAGGGCTCGTGATTGCCGCCGCGCTCACGGTGAGCGGAGTCGAGGACGTCGCCTTCCGCCATCGGTACCAGGAGCATCAGTCGACATTCTTCTACTCCTGGAGCTGACCCCTTGTGCCCGGGCCGCAGGCCGTGAACTCGAGCACGATCTGCGGCTGAAGCTCCACCGACAGCGCTCTAGCTCTAGCTGATATGGAACGACCCCCTGTCAACCTCGTTGTTCGGGGGGCAGGGACAGGGCCCGGCTCGAGCCCCGAAGGCGAGGGACGAGATGGGTCTCTTCGACGACGAGTCACTCTGATATTCGCGGATTACGACGGAGAGCCGCCGCAGCGCCGCATGACCGTGCTTCGCCTGGAAGTGCCGCTGTCTAGAATCGCGAGTACAGGCGCCAAGGGCGGCTGTTCGCATAGCTAGCGTCGCGGGTTTTCCGTTCGTGCCCACTCGTCCCTCAGCTTCGGTTCTCGAACCCAGTGTTCTAGGCCGCGTCCTCTTTCAACGCCGCCCAGATGAAACCGGCAAGCTCCCTTGCGACGGCCACAACAGCCTTGTTGGCCGGTTTTCCTGCCTCCGTCATCCGCCGATAGCGGCGGTGGAGTCTGTGGTGTGCCTTGTCGGCGATTTGGATCACCGAGCTGGGCTGTCCGAGACGACGCTCGACGAGTTTCTTGCCGACCGCGGGGCGATGTCGGTAGTGCCACGCGGCCTCGACGAGGACTCGTCGTAGATGAGCATTCCCGGTCTTCGTGATCGCACCTCGCCGCGTCCTATCCGAGCTCGAGTACTCGCTCGGCACGACGCCGATGTAGGACATGAGCTGCGGCGCCGAGGGGAAGCGGGCCATGTTGCCGTGCAACTCCGTCGCGATGGTCATCGCCGTCGTTGTGTCGATGCCGTAGAAGCAGCGGAGCTTCCCGACGGGGGCCGCGTATCTCTTTCCCTCAGAGAGTTTCGGGATCTCAGCGTCAACGTCGGT
>JBOEGF010000029.1:0-44121 GCA_050633305.1 Nannocystales bacterium | reverse complement strand
GGTCTACGGTGCGCCCATGTCCGAGATCGACGCCCTCATCGACCGTGGCCTGGCCGCCGTCGAGGACGAAAACATCGAAGCCGCGACGGCTGTCCTCAAAGAGGCGACCGAGACGGCTGGAGCGGAGCACGCTCGGGTTCTCCACCTCCGCGGTTTGCTCGCTTGGGCGCAAGACGACCTCGAGGATGCGACTGCGATGCTGCTCAAGGCAGCCGACCAAGAAGCCGGTCGTCCCGAGATCCACTTCGACTGCGCCGAGTGCCTCTACTCCATGGAGGAGGTCGAGGAGGCCGAGGACCAGGTCCGCAAGGTCCTCGAGCTTTCGGATGTCCCCGGAGAGCAGGCCGACGACGCCCGGCTGTTGCTTGCGCAACTGCGACTCACCGTCGACGACCCTCAGGGGGCCCTGGAGACCCTCGAGGCGATCGACGCAGTGCGCAAGACCCACCCCGCATACCTCGGTGCGCTGGGCTCCGCGCAGCTCGCCGACGAGCAGTTCGATGCGGCGGTCGCGACCCTTCGCAAAGCGCTCGAGCATGACGACGCTGACGCAGATCTTCACTACCAGGTGGGGATCGGCCTCGAGGCGGTCGGGGACAACGACGGCGCTCGTCAGGCCATGAAGAAGGTGCTCGAGCTCGATACCGAAGAGTGGGCCGAACTGGGTGACGACGCTCCTCCGGCGCCGGACTTCGCAGAGACGCAAGAGCTCCGCTCGCGTCTCGAGGAGGTCCTCGAAGGGCTTCCCGATCCCGTGCTCAAGCTGGTGGCGGCGACGCCGATCACCGTTCAGGCCCGGGCCACCGTTGAGCAAGTCGTCGGCGGAGTTGACCCTCGCGGCACCGTGATCTTCCTTGGCTCGCCCAAGAGCGACGAGGACGAGGCCGAGCTCAAGGGCATCGTCGTGATGCGAGACCTGCTGCTCACGCAGGTCGACGAAGACGACGAGATCGACGAAGAGCTGTTCTACAGCCTCCTGGAGCAGATCCAGCACTTCTTCCGTCGCGACGACATCATCGTTGCCCAGGCTTAGCTCATGACCAACACCGCCGCGCTCATCTACGACTGGAACGAGAAGGACCGGAGGGGTCCACTGCTGCGCAAGAAGCCGATCTTCGTCGACGAGACGATCCGCGACGGGCTGCAGTCTCCCTCGGTCCGCGATCCCTCCATCGAGCAAAAGATGGAGCTGCTGCGGTTGATGGATCGCCTCGGCATCCATGTGGTCAACCTCGGTCTTCCAGGTGCGGGGAAGCGGGCGCAAGACGACGTCGAGCGCTTGGCGCGGTGCATCGTCGAAGAGAAGCTGAACATCCTCCCGAACTGTGCAGCGCGAACGATGGAGGCCGACATCGCCCCCATCGTCGAGATCTCGCAGCGGGTGGGTCTGCCGATCGAGGTCACGGCCTTCATCGGATCCAGTCCGATCCGGGGCTACGCCGAGAACTGGGACGTGGACCGGCTCGAGAAGCTCTCGGCCGACGCCGTCGCGTTTACGGTCCGCAACAACTTGCCGGCGTCGTTCGTCACCGAGGACACGACCCGGAGCCACCCGAGCACGCTCGACCGGCTGTTCCGGGCGGCGATCGAAGCAGGCGCGACACGGTTGGTCTTGTGCGACACGTGCGGCCACGCGACGCCCGATGGCGTGGCCAACCTACTGAGCTTCACCAAGGGTCTGCTCCGGGGCATGGACGTCGAGGAGTCGGTCGAGCTGGACTGGCACGGCCACAACGACCGCGGGCACGCGCTGCCTCTGGCCCTCTTCGCGCTGGAGCACGGCGTGGACCGGGTGCACGGCTGTGGCCTGGGGATCGGCGAGCGCGTCGGCAACACGTCGATGGACCTGTTGCTGCTCAACCTCTACCTGCTCGGAGAGCTCGACGCTGAGGCGCACGACCTGTCGTGCCTCGTCGAGTACGTGAACAAGGTCAGCGAGTACACCGACGTTCCGATTCACCCCGCGTATCCACTCAGCGGGCGGGACGCGTTCCGAACCGCAACCGGCGTGCATGCGGCGGCGGTGATCAAGGCCGAGAAAAAGGGCGAGCTCGACCTCGCCGACCGTGTCTACTCGTCCGTGCCCGCCCGGGTGTTTGGCCGGCAGCAAGAGATCGAGATCGGTCACTACAGCGGCAAGTCCAACGTCGTGCACTGGCTGCGCACCCATGGTTTCGAGACGAGCGATGCCATGGTTGACAAGGTGTTCTCCTTCGCCAAGAAGGGCGACCACACGCTCAGCCGCGAAGAGATCGAAGCTGTGATCAACAGCTGATGGCGACGGCGCCGAACGAAGTTCACCCGCAGCTGCGAGAGGCTTGGACCAGGGCGCCCAAGCTGCCGTATCACAAGCTGCAACGACTGCCGCTGATGCGCAGGGCGGCGTCGGCGATGGCGAAGCACGTGCCGACCGAGGGGGTCACGGTGGAGACCGCCCAGTTCGAAGGCGTTGTGCTTCGCGTCTATCGGCCGGCGGGCGTTGCTGTGCGCGCCGGCCTCCTGTGGATGCATGGCGGTGGGCTGCTGTTGGGTTCGCCACTGCAAGACGACGTGCGTTGCTCAGCGTGGGCCCAAGACCTCGGGATCGTCGTTGCCTCGGTGCACTATCGGCTCGCTCCCGAGCATCCCTGTCCGGCGGCGAGCGACGACTGCCTCACGGGCTGGCGCTGGCTCGCCTCCCTCGGGCTCGAGCGAATGGCGGTGGGCGGCGTGAGTGCGGGGGGCGGTCTTGCGGCGGTGTTGTGTCAGCGTCTTCGCGGCGGTGCGCTACCGCAGCCCGACGGGCAGCTGTTGTGCTGGCCCATGCTCGATGACCGGACCGCCGCCGATGATTCGATCGACCCGACGTCGCACGTCGTGTGGAACAACCGCAGCAACGCGGCGGCGTGGGGGGCTTACCTGGGCTGTGCTCCTGGAGCCGCCGTGATTCCGGAGTACGCCGCTGCAGCGCGATGCGAGGACGTCACCGGGCTCCCGCCCACGTGGATTGGCGTCGGGACGCTCGACCTGTTTGCCGCCGAGTCGCGGAGCTACGCGGCTCGCCTCCATCAAGCAAGCGGGGTGGTGCAGCTGGACGAGGTCTTGGGTGCGTTTCACGACTTCGTGACACTCGCGCCGGAGGCCGAAGTCTCCGGCGCGTGCCGGGAGCGTCAAGTCGGTTTTCTCCGTCGGGTTCTGACTTGAGGACCGGACACGAGGAGGCGCGGTCGCCGACGAGGTCGAAGCCGATGAGACCGGAGTGTACCTCTGGGACATGTTGTAGACTGCCCCTCGCTGGTGTCCCATGTGACACCGCTCGGCCTTTCCTCTGCTGTCTCAGTGGTGCTCAGGCGAGGACCGCGGTACCTTGGGTGCATGGTTTGGTCGAGGGGGAGTCTGGTGCTCGTGTTGGTCGTGGGGTGCACGGGTCCGGTCGCGGACGAAGGGGGATCCTCGGGCCAGACGGACTCGGTGCCGACGACGGGCTCGCCCAGCTCGACGACGGAAGCGGCCGACCCCGCGACGGGTGCGTCCCAAACGACCGCATCTCCCACGAGTGGAGTGACCGCAGGGACGTCTGGTTCCAGTGGCGGGTCGAGTTCATCAGGCGACACGTTCGACACGGGGATCAGCACTGGCTTCATCACCGACCCGGACGGTGGTGGGTGTGGCGGTTTTCAGCCCGACGACAGCGTGCGCGCACACTGCAGCTTGGACTGCAGCCCATGGCAGCAAGACTGTAGCCGCGGGGAGGGGTGCAAGGTTGCGGACCTCGGAGAATCGGGCACCTGGTCGAGTCCCCTCTGCACCGCGATCTCCGATGCCCCATCTCTGCCCGGAGAGCTCTGCACTGTCGAAGGTGGTCCGATGTCGGGAAGCGATACCTGCATCGGTGGCTCCATGTGTTGGGATGTGGACAGCGACACGCTGGAAGGCACTTGCATTGACTTCTGCACCAACGACGCCGGGCCAACGTGCATGGATCCGGCGCGGACCTGCTTCAATGGGAACGAGCAGTTGCTGCCGATTTGCCTGCCCGCGTGCAGCCCGTTGCTTCAGGACTGCGAGGATGGGAGTGGGTGCTACCCAGGGACGTACGACGACTTTGTCTGCATCCGCGAAAACACGCCCGCCTACGTAGACGCCTCGACTCTGCACCCGGCATGTCCGGCCGGCTCGTTCATGGCGACCGAAACCGCGCTTGGCGAGTGTCCCGCAGACGAGCCGTGCTGCACCACCTTCTGTGACCTCGCTGCGCCCGACTGCGACGAGGGCTTCACGTGCGAGCCCTACTTCGTCAACCTCGAGGGCATCGACGAAGCCCACGTGGACACCGGATTCTGCCGACCGACCGAGTAACCGGGCCGGGTGTCCGGCACATGGACCGCGACCTACGGCAGCAGGAGCGCAACACGACGACATGCGTGAACGTTCTTGATGTGCACGGGGAAGAGTCGACGTGCTTTGGCGCCGAAGTTCCATCCGGTTCGCCGAACGGTCCCGCGCATCTCAAGGCGTGAGCAGGAGGCGATGCAGCGAGCGAAGCGAAGCGCGGCTCAGTCTGGGCTTGCCATAGCTTCGCTGGAGGAACTCGCCGATCAGCGTGCAGTACAGAAGGTCGGCGCGGCGTTTTGACTCGGCTTTTGGGATCCCGGCCGCGTGCAGTAGGCCTGCCACGAAGGCGAGCCGTTTTCGGTCAACGCGCTTGGTGACCTCGCGTGCGTGGGCATCCTGGCTCGCCCATGAGCGGACGGCGGTCTCGAACATGTCGACGGCAGTTGGTGTGCCGAAGGTTCGCTCAAACAGCGCCCAGAGCTGATCGGCGGGGTCGTCCGACTCCGCCTCGACACCTTCGATGATCTCGAGCGTGCCGCGCTGCTCCCATGCATCCACGACCGCACCGAGCAGGGCCGCCCGGTCCTTGAAGTGCCAATAGAAGCTGCCCTTGGAGACCCCGAGCGATTTTGCGAGCGGTTCGATCCGGACCGCGTCCGCGCCTTGCTCGGCAAAGCGACCGGCGGCAGCGGCGATCCAATCGTCGGCGGAGAGCTTGGCCACGGTGGACAATACGCCAGCGTATGGTACGTGGGCAATGTACGAAACATACGGCAGCGTATGGTCGTGCGGAGGACATCATGCTCGCTTACGTCGCCGTCGCAATTCTCTCGCTCATTGCTGTGCTGCACTCCGTCCTCGGTGAGGCGGCACTTCTGCGTCCCTTGTTCGCAAAACCGTGGGATATCGGCATCCCACGGCACGCTGCGGAACGAATCTTTCGCTTTGCTTGGCACCTGACTTCGATCGCGTGGGTCGGGTTGGCGGCGGCCGTTGCGGGTGTACCGCTCATGCACGCGGCGGCCATGGTCTGCGCTCTGAGCGGAGTCGTGATCTTTGCGCTGTTGCGGGGCCATTTGGCGTGGCCGCTGTTTCTCGCGGCGGCCGGCTGCCTGTGGGTCTCGGCTGGCGCAGTGCCGGCCGTGGCCGTGCAAGGGCTCTCGCTCTGCGGTGCTGCCTTGGCCGTACTGCTGGCGGGTCTTCACGCGTACTGGGGCGTCGGTGGACGCTGGGGCATGGGCGCCGCTGTCCCGCAACGCGACGACGGTTCACCGGCCTTCAAGCCTGGGCCGCTCGCGTGCTTCGCGGTCTGTGGGGCCTGCGCAGTCCTTGCCGCGCTGCTGGTTTGGCCGAGCGTCACCGTCGCTCCGGGGGCGGTCCGCGTGTTGCTTTGGATCGCGCTGGCGGTGTTCGTCGTCCGGGCGGTGGGCGATGGAAAGCAGGTGGGCTTCTCCAAGGCGGACCACAGCACAGACTTCGCGCAGGCCGACGACGCGCTCTACTCGCCCCTGGTGGTCGGGCTGGCGTTCGCATGCGGTTCGGCGCTGCTGCTCGCGTGATCGAGGAGGTCCGCGCGCTATGCTCAACGCATGGATGGTCGGGCTGAGGGTGTTCGAAGGGCGATCGCGCTGGCGCTAGGGTTGTCTCCCGCATTGGCTGGGTGCACCGAACGGGTCATGGACGACAACGGCCGTTCCTCGCGGGGCGGCAGCGGGGCGTCGTCGTCCTCCAGCGGGACGGCCGGAAGCACGGGGCCGATCGTCGAGGCCACCAGTGGAACGGGTGCGGACAGCTCGACGGGTTCTCTGGAAACCAGTGGGGGACCCTTTCGTACATGTTCCGCTTCGGGCTATCCCAACGTCGACTTCTGCTTCGGCACCGCGAACAGCGTCGCGGAGTGCACGTGTGACGGCGAGTGCCAGTGGCAAGCTGTGGCCCATGCCGGGGAGACGTTCCCCAACCCCGGTTGCGGCTTCGTCTACAACCAGACGCTGTGCACGGAACTCTGGGACGGTCAGTGCTGCTACACCGCAAACCTTTTCGATGACATCTGTGGGAAGGGGCGGCCGTTGATGGTCGACGAGCACGCGAAGGTGGCCTCGCTCGTTCCTGGGGACGGGTGGGGGCAACAGAGCGCCGCACAGGCGCGTCCGGACGTCGCGGCATACTGGCTGGATGTCGGTCTCGAAGAGCACGCATCGGTCGCATCTTTCGCCCGATTCGCGCTCGAACTTGTTTCCGTGGGCGCACCGGCGAACCTCCTTGGAGACACAGCAACGGCCATGCGGGACGAGGTCCGGCACGCGGAGCTGGCCTTTGCGCTCGCGGGGCGCTTCGGCGCGGAGGCTCTGCAACCCGGCCCGCTGCACGCCGGGTCTTCTCGCAGCACATCTCTGGAGGATGTCGTGGTCGCGACGGTCCACGAGGGATGCATCGGCGAGACGCTCGCCGCCGCGCATGCCGAGCTGGCGGCGCAGCGCGCTTCGGACCCCTCGGTTGTGGCCGCGTTGAAAGAGATCGCTGCCGACGAAGCGGAACACGCTGCCCTCGCCTGGCGAGTCGTACAGTGGGCACTTCGAGTCGATCCATCGCTGTCGCGTGCCATCGCCCGAGCATTCGCGACCTCGAGTGCGCTCGACGTCGCGACCAAGGAAACACCCCCGGTGGGGTGCGAGGCCTACGGCATTCTCGGGGCTCAGGACGTCGAACACATCCGGGCCGTCACGCTGCGGGAGACGGTGCGCCCGTTCGCCGAGGCGCTGCTCAGCTCCGGGTTGCAGTCTTCCGCAGCGGCCGAGATTCGCAGCTGAAGCGCTCGGCCGATGACGGCTACCACAGAACTTTGAGCAGCTTCTTGCACTCGGCGGCGAGCGCATCGAAGAGCTCCGCGTCGACCCACCGCCCCGGGATGCGCGGACGTTGGCCAGCGACCTCCGGGAGCGGATGTCGTAGAGCCACCTGAAGCGGAAAGACGTCGCGGCGAGACCAGCCTTGGGTTCGAATGGACGGCGTGTCCAGGCAGAGCCACTGCCGCGGCTCATCCCCCCACGCAAGGAGCTGCGTGTCCTTGCGACGACGTCCCTTGGGAGCTCCCGGCCACAGGACGAGGCCGGGGCGGGCAGTGCCCTCGCGGAGTCGAAACATCGCTGGCAGCAACAAGGCGTCGGCCGGCAGGACATCTGCGGCCTCCATCGTGGTGGTCGGACGTTCGAGGATCGCGCTCGTGTCTCGCGTGACCCAGAACGCCGGAGCGGCCGAGATGACCGCATCCACGGACACTGTGGAGATCGCTGGCCCCGCCAGCTTGCTTCGCACCTGGGTGAAGTCCGGCTTCTTGCGTCCGCCTTCTTCACCTTGGGGGGCCTCGGTCAGCGTGCGCTCGGTGAGCCCCAGCGGTTCCCACGCGAGGGATTCGGTTTGCACGGTCCACAGTCGCCCCAACTGATCATCGGACTGGGGACCCGCCAAGACGAGCATCCCACCCGGCGCGGTCACCATACAGGTGGCGGAGCGCTCTAGGCGGAGCGTCTGCGCGGCGGGCCGAGCATCCTCGTCGTCGCCTTTGCGAGGAATGGAGAACCGATCGAGGACACCGCCGGTCCGCAACGCGTAGACCCACCCGTTTGCAGCATCCAGCGCGAGAGGCGGACGCGCAGAACCTTTGGGAAAGCGCTCCTCGACCACACGAAGCGCCTTGCTGGTCCACGCGACACCTCCATCACGCGCGCCCAGCAGCGCACGACCGTTGTCGGCCACGGTGACCGCGACGATGCCCTCGTGCTCCACGTCGACCGCGCTGCTGCGCTTGAACTTGAGCTTCATGTAGCCCGAGGGATGATCGGGATCGATCACCCAGACGTGCGGGCTTCCGTCGGCAAAGAGCGCTCGGCCGTCGGCACTGGCGGCGATGGCGTGCACGTCACGCTCGCTCGCTTTGCGGCGGTGCACCTCTTCCTGTTTCTCGGTGTCCCACAGGACTTCACCGACGGATCCGACGCCACACAACAGGCGGGGCCGCACGATGCAAACATGGTCCACGACACCGCCGAGTTTGGTACCCGCCTTGGTGGTGGCAGCGTTCCAGAGGCTGCCGCGGTGCAGGTGGCTTCCGCCAAACCACAGCGTGCCATCCTCGTGCCCCTCGTACGCCGTGGGTCGCGGCGTCGTGAGCTCGATGGTCTTCTCGATCTCCAACGAGCTGAGGTTGATGACCCACGCTTCGTACGGAAGCGAAACGACGACGCGCTTTCCGTCGCGGCTGCGCCGAAGCGACAGCGGCCGGTCGTCCAGGTCGACGACATCTTGGGAGCTCTTCGCAGCCACCGTACGGCGGCCGGAGCCCTTGGTGACAACGCGGCGGGCCATGATTCGCGGACGATAACACTCGTTCAACGGGTTGTTGGGCTTGGTGGGTCGGTGAGCATCCGCGGGCGCACCTTGCCGTCCGCGATGTCGATCACGACGTCGTAGATCGCCTGTGTATCCGCCAGGGCTCCCTCGAAGGACCACGCTGGATCGAAGTCGTCGGAGACCGCGTGGTAGCGGGCTGTGCGCTTCTGACCCGCGCGGATGAGGTCCACTGAGCCCGAAAAACCGGGGCTTGGGTAGAGAATTGGGATGCCGAGCTGCAGAAACGGGAGGTGGTCCGACCGGTAGGCAGCACCGCTTTGGGGGGACCGGTCTGGCACGGCGCGACGTCCCTGTCGGACCAGCGCAGAGTCGAAGAGCGCGTCCAAGGTCGAGTACCCGGCCGAGACCAACTCGACGGTCGGGGTCGCGTCGCCGACGTTCATGCCGTCGAGGTTGATCGCGGCCGCCACCGATTCGAGCGGGACGGGCAGGTCGCGCGCGAACGCTCGGCTCCCCAACAGGTCGTGTTCCTCCGCAGCGGTGGCGACGAGGTAGACCGTGCCTGCCAACGGGGTCTCCCGATGTCGACGGGCCAGGGCCGAGCCGAGCGCGAGGAGGGATGCGACGCCGCTGGCGTTGTCGACCGCACCGTTGAAGATCGGATCTTGCGCTGGAACGGGGAAGGGGACCCGCCCGAGGTGATCCCAGTGCGCCGTCACGATCACGACTGGCGCCGACCCAGAGCCGATCCTGCTCACGAGGTTGACCTCTTCGACGAGCCGAATGCGTTGCTCGTACGAGGCCTCCAGCTTGCGAGACAACACTCGCGTGGCTCCGCCCGCCTCGGATGCTCTGCGTTGGGCTCGTGAGATCGGCAGGCCGACGAGGGACTCGAACGAGGTCGCGGAGAGCCAGCCACGCAACGCCATCGGGGGACTTGGAGCTGGAAGCTGGGAGAATCGTTCGCCAGAAAAACTCGTCTGCACTACGGCCCAGTCGTAGCCGGCATCGGGAGTGTGGACGACGAGACAGCCGGCCGCGCCGTGGGCCCGGGCCCAGTCGAGCTTCGAGGTCCAGCGTCCAACAGACGAGGGGGGTCGAGCCCGGAATGGCTCCGCATCGGGTTCGCCGACGAGGGCGACGACGATCTTGTCGGTCACGTCGACGCCCGCGTAGTCGTTCCACTGCGGCCCGTTGTCGATGCCGTAGCCGACGAAGACCAACGCGCGGCTCCAGTCGTGGGGGCCGGCCGGGGATTCGGACTGGGCCACGAAGCCCGTGACGTCGGCCGAGTGCTTTCCCTGCGACCATCGCAACGACACGCCGCCTGCCGTCGACCCCTGCAGCGTCAACGGCAGGGCGAACCCGTTCGCTGTTGTCTCGAAGCCTCGCGCCTCCATCTCCGATGCGACCGTTTTTGCGGCTCGCTGTCCTCCGGGCGTTCCGGTTCCGCGACCTTCGTACGCGTCCGAGGACAGTTCGGCGGTCAGGCTTCGCAACGTCGCAACGTCGATCTCCGCGCCGGGACCTGACTTGGGTTTCGGCGTGGACTCGACAACGTCGTCATGCTCGGGGTCCGCGGGTGGGGCGGAGCACGTCAGGGCAGCGAGCACGAACGCGGCTTGCAGACGCGAGCGCACGGCTCGATCGTAGAGCACCCATCACCTTCGTGCGTCGGTCCGATCGAGGTGACGCAAAGGGGGCACCTCGGCCGAAGAGGACACGGAACAGCGTTCCGTCGCCTTGTCCGCCACTGTTCCGCTCTGGTATACCTTCGCTCTTTCGCCGAGTTCTCCGTGGTCCGGAGCGACTCGGCCTGACAAGGCGAAGAATCTCAGATGTCCGATACGGTCCGTTGCGGTTTGATCCAGTGCAGTAACCCCATCAACGATGAAACTGTCCCCGTGGCAGACATCCAAAAGGCTGCGCTCGACAAGCACATCCCCTTCATCGAGGAGGCCGCAAAAAAGGGCGTTCAGATCCTCTGCCTGCAGGAAATCTTCAACGGACCCTACTTCTGCCCCGGCCAAGACAAGCGCTGGTACGACGCCGCGGAGCCCATCCCTGGGCCCACCACGTCGGTCATGCAGGAGTACGCCAAGAAACACGAGATGGTGATCGTCGTGCCGCTGTACGAGGAGGCCATGCGAGGCGTCTACTACAACAGCGCCGCGGTCATCGATGCGGATGGCACGTACCTGGGCAAGTACCGCAAGCAGCACATCCCGCAGACGTCGGGCTTCTGGGAGAAGTTCTTCTTCAAGCCCGGCGATGGTGGCTACCCGGTCTTCAAGACCCGCTACGCCACGATCGGTGTGTACATCTGCTACGACCGCCACTTCCCCGAAGGCGCGCGTTGCCTGGGTCTCAATGGTGCGGAGATCGTGTTCAACCCCAGCGCGACCGTGGCTGGGCTCAGCCAGTACCTTTGGAAGATCGAGCAGCCCGCACACGCCGTGGCCAACGGGTACTACGTCGGCGCGATCAATCGCGTCGGCACCGAAGCTCCGTGGAACATCGGAAAGTTCTACGGCACCAGCTACTTCGTAAACCCCCGCGGTGAGTTCATCGCCGAGGGGTCCGAGGACAACGACGAGCTGATCGTCGCGGACTGCGACCTGTCGCTGATCGACGAGGTCCGCAAAACCTGGCAGTTCTATCGAGACCGTCGTCCCGACGCATACGACGAACTGGTCGACGGAAAGTAGGGCTTCTCAGATGGCGAATACGAAGATCATCCAAGGCGGAACGGTCGTCACGGCCGAAGGCGAGATGCGGGCGGACGTGCTGATCGAAGGCGAGACAATCGTCGCGGTCGGGACGAACCTTGCAGCCGAAGGCGCGGAAGTCATCGATGCAACCGGCGCCTATGTGATGCCCGGCGGCATCGATCCGCACACCCACATGGAGCTGCCGTTCATGGGCACGGTGGCATCCGAGGACTTCTTCACGGGCACATCGGCTGCCGCTGCGGGCGGCACGACGATGATCATCGACTTCGTCATCCCAGCGCCTCAGCAGCGCCTGATGGAGGCCTACAAACAGTGGCGCGAGTGGGCCGCGAAGTCGGCCGCTGATTACTCGTTCCATGTCGCGGTGACCTGGTGGGACCAGAGCGTGCACGACGACATGGGCACGTTGACGACCGAGCACGGGGTCAACAGCTTCAAGCACTTCATGGCCTACAAGAACGCCATCATGTGCGACGACGAGGTGCTGGTGAACAGCTTCTCGCGGGCCCGAGACCTCGGCGCTTTGGCCACGGTGCACGCTGAGAACGGCGAACTCGTCTATCGGCTGCAGCAAGAGATCTTCGACAAGGGCATCACGGGCCCCGAAGGGCACCCGCTGTCTCGTCCTCCCGAGGTTGAAGGCGAAGCGGCCAACCGTGCGATTCGCATCGCAGAGGTCCTGGGCGCACCGCTGTATTTGGTGCACACCTCGTGCATCGATGCTCTGGAGGCTGTCACTCGCGCACGGCTCGAGGGCCAGCGTGTGTTCGCCGAAGTCCTTGCGCAGCATTTGGTGATCGACGACTCGCACTACCGCAACGCCAGCTGGGAGCACGCGGCGCACTACGTGATGAGCCCGCCGTTCCGGAGCAAGGAGCATCAGGACGCGCTGTGGCGCGGGCTTCAGGGCGGCATGTTGCAGACGACGGCCACCGACCACTGCTGCTTCTGCACCTCACAGAAAGCCGCGGGCAAGGACGACTTCCGCAAGATTCCGAACGGAACCGGTGGCGTCGAGGATCGGATGAGCGTGTTGTGGCACCACGGTGTCCGAACGGGGCGCCTGACCCCCAGTGAGTTCGTCGCGGTCACGAGCACCAACACCGCGAAGATCTTCAACATCCATCCGCGCAAGGGGTCACTGACGCCGGGCGCCGACGCGGACATCGTGATCTGGGACCCGGAGCAGACACGAACCATCTCCAAGGAGACCTCGCACCAGAACGTAGACTTCAACATCTACGAGGGGATGGAAGTCACCGGAGGCGCCGCAACCACGCTCAGCCGCGGCACCGTGGTGTGGGCAGATGGTGAGCTTCGAACGGTGAAGGGCGCGGGCAAGCACATCGAGCGTCCGTGCTTCCCCGACTACTGGGCTGGCCAGTCCAAGCGGAACACGCTTGCCGAGCCTTCGGCTGTCGACCGCGGCTAGCATGTCGAAGTCTACCGACAAGCCCGAGACCGGGCTGATCTACGGCGTCGACGATGTTCCGCCGCTGGGCGAGACGGCGGTGCTGGGTCTGCAGCACTACCTGACCATGTTCGGGTCGACGGTCGCCATCCCTCTGATGATGGCAGGGCCACTGGGGATCGAGAATGACCCCGAGAAGGTGGGCTGGCTCATCGGCACGATGTTTTTTGTGTCGGGCATCGCCACCCTGCTGCAAACCTCGATTGGTAACCGGTTGCCGATTGTGCAGGGCGGAACGTTCTCGTTTCTGACGCCCGCGATCGCGATCTGCGGGATGGCCTCGCTGAAGACCGCGGGCTTCGAGGTTCGGATGCAGCACATCCAGGGGGCGGTGATCATCGGCGGACTCGCGCAGATGGCCATCGGCTACTCGGGGCTGATCGGGAAGCTGCTGCGTTTTGTCGGCCCGGTCACGATCGCGCCCACGATCGCGCTGATCGGGCTCGCACTGTTTCCGTTTGGCGCGCCCACGGCTGGAAAACACTGGGGCATCGGCGGGCTGACGATTTTCTTGGTGATCCTCTTCTCCCAGATTCTTCGCAAGAAGCATCGCGTGTTCGAGCTGTTCCCGATCCTGCTGGGCATGGGTGGCGCGTGGCTGACGGCCATCGTGCTCACGGAGGCCGGCGTGTTTGAGGTCGGACATCCGGCGTACACGTCGTGGGACAAGGTCGCTCAAGCCGATTGGTTTCGGCTTCCGCTGCCGTTCCAGTGGGGCATGCCGGTCTTCAGCGCAGCGGCCATCGTCGGCATGTTGGCCGGGGTCGCGGCATCGATCGTCGAGTCCGTAGGCGACTACTACGCCTGTGCGAGGCTCAGCGGCGCACCGATCCCCACGGCCAAGGTTGTCAGCCGCGGCATCGGCACGGAGGGGCTTGGTGGCGTGATCGCCGGGATCATCGGTTCGGGCAACGGGACGACCAGCTATTCCGAGAACATCGGCGCCATCGGCCTGACACGCGTCGGTTCGCGCCGGGTCGTGCAAGCGGGCGCCATCATCATGTTGGTGCTGGGCACGACGGCGAAGTTTGGCGCGTTGTTCACCACCGTGCCGCAGCCGGTCGTCGGCGGCATGTACTGCACCCTGTTCGGCATGATCGTCGCGATCGGGCTCTCGAACCTGCAGTACGTGGACATGAACGCCCCGCGAAACCTGTTCATCATCGGGTTCGCGTTTTTCATGGGGCTGAGCCTGCCTGCGTACATCGGCGCTTCGCCGATCGCGATCGAGGGTGCGCACTGGGTGGTGGAAGCCCTCGTCGGGATCGTCAACACCCTGTGCTCGACCGGCATGGCAGTGGGCGCTGTCATTGCCGTCACCCTCGACAACCTCGTTCCTGGCACCGACGAAGAGCGGGGCCTCGCGCACTTTGACGACGGATCCGACGTCGAAGTGCCCCTCTCGGCGGAACCATCCGCCTGACCGTCACGGTCAAACAAACACCCGGAGACGATCCGATGACAGACACGAATTTCACCCCCCGTAGCTACGAGTTCAAACCCTACGTCGATTGCAAAAACTGGATCGGCGGGGAGTGGTCGGATGCGGCCAGTGGCAAGAGCCAGCCGGTCATGAACCCACGGCATGACAAGGAGATGGGCAAGGTCGTGTGGTCCGATGGCACCGACGTGGACCGTGCCGTCGCTGCAGCAACCGCAGCGTTCGAAGGCTGGAAGTCCACGCCGCTCAAGGAGCGCGCGCAGGTGCTGTACCGGGTCAAGAACATCATGACCGAGCGCCTGGACGAGCTTGCCTGGCTGCTCAGCCACGAGAACGGCAAGACCCTGGCCCAGGCCAAGGGCGACGTGCTCAAGGGCATCGAGTGTGTCGAGTTCGGATGCTCGATTCCCAACCTCGGTCAGGGCGAGCAGCTCGACGTGAGCCGCGGCATCAACTGCGCCGTCACCCACGAGCCTGTGGGCGTGTGCGCGGGCGTGGTGCCGTTCAACTTCCCCACGATGGTCCCGCTGTGGATGCTCCCGCAGGCGCTCGTCGCTGGAAACACGTTCGTGCTCAAACCCTCGGAGCAGGTCCCCTACAGCGCGATGCGACTGGCGGAGATCTTCAAGGAAGCTGGCCTTCCCGATGGTGTGCTCAACATCGTCAACGGGGGCAAGGAGACCGTGGAAGCGCTCTGCGACAACACCACGATCCAGGCGCTGGGCTTTGTCGGCAGCACCAAGGTGGCGCGCATCGTCTACGCCCGGGCGGCGCAGACCGGCAAGAAGGTCGTCTGCCTCGGGGGCGCCAAGAACCACCTGGTGGTCGTGCCCGACGCCGAGCTCAAGCTCACCGCCGACACCGTCGTGGCTTCGGCCTACGGATGCTCGGGCCAGCGCTGCATGGCGGCCTCGGTGATGATCGCAGTGGGTGACGTGCAGCCGATCATCGACAGCATCGTGAAGACCACCTCGGGCATGACGCTCGGCGAGGACATGGGCTCGATCATCAACCCGCAGAGCGTCGAGCGGATCACCAACTACATCAACGAGGCCGAGAAGAAGGGCGCCAAGGTCCTTGTCGATGGTCGCGGCAAGAGCGTCGAAGGGCAGCCCGGCAACTGGGTCGGTCCCACAATTCTCGACAACGTCTCGCCCGACATGCCTGCGGGGTGCGAGGAAATCTTCGGGCCCGTGTTGTCGATCATCCGCGCCAAGACTCTCGACGAAGCGATTCAGATCGAGAACGACAATGTCTACGGCAATGCCGCTGCGATCTTCACCACCAACGGTGGGGTGGCTCGGTACGCGGTCGAGCGCTTCAGCGCTGGCATGTGCGGCGTGAACATCGGCGTGCCCGTGCCGCGCGAGCCGTTCGCCTTTGGTGGCTGGAACGACTCCAAGCTCGGTACCGGTGACCTCACCGGGTTCGACGGCTACCGCTTCTGGACGCGTCCGCGCAAGGTCACCACCCGCTGGGAGATGGCCAAAGACTCCACCTGGATGAGTTAGGGCCTCGCGTCGGTCGGAGACGGGATTCTCCGGGCCGCCCCGTTGGGGCGAGGGCGGCCCTCCACTCCCCTCTCACTGGCAGCCGTACGCTCGCCCCTTTCTTCTTTTCCGCTTCGCGCCCTCAGGGCGCTTCGCTCTCTTTCTAAGAGACACCCTCGTACCGGCCCGCGCACGTGCCCGGCGCAAAGGAGACACACTATGGAATCCGACGAAATGATTCGGCTCTGCAAGGAGCACACGATGTACTCGTGGGCTGCGACGGATGCAGTCCAGCCCCTCCCGATCGAGCGGGCGGAGGGGGTGTACATGTACACACCCGAGGGCGAGAAGATCCTCGACTTCAACAGTCAGCTGATGTGCGTGAACATTGGCCACGGGCACCCCAAGGTCCGCGAGGCGATCAAGGCGCAGGTCGACAAGCTCACCTACGTCTACCCGGGAACCGCGACCGAGGTGCGGGCACGACTGGGTCAGCTGCTGGCTGAGATCACGCCCGGAAACCTCAACACGTTCTTCTTCACACTCGGGGGCGCGGAAGCCAACGAGAACGCGATCAAGGCCGCTCGGCTCTACACCGGGCGCCACAAGATCCTCAGCCGCTACCGCAGCTATCACGGGGCCACCAACGCCTGCATGCAGCTGACCGGAGACCCGCGGCGCTGGATGAACGAGCCCGGCATGCCCGGCGTCGTTCGGGTGATGGACCCGCGTCCGTACAACTACTCGTTCGGGGAGACCGACGAGGAGAAGACCCGGAACAACCTGCAGTACCTCGAAGAGGTGATCATGTACGAGGGGCCGCAGAACATCGCCGCGATGTTCATCGAGCCCGTCACCGGGACCAACGGCATCATGCCGCCCCCGGAGGGCTACCTCAAAGGCCTGCGCGATCTGCTGACCAAGCACGGCATCTTGATGGTGGCCGACGAGGTCATGGCGGGCTTTGGCCGCACCGGCAAGATGTACTCGTTCGAACACGGCGACATCGTTCCGGACATCGTCACGATGGCGAAGGGGCTGACAAGCTCGTACATCCCACTGGGGGCGATGGCGGTCAGCGACCCGATCGCCGAGCACTTCCGGACCAATACCTTTTGGGGCGGCCTCACCTACAACGCGCACGCGATGTCGATGGCCACCGCCATCGCGGCGATCGAGGTGCTTCGGGAGGAGAAGCTGATCGACAACGCCGTGGCGATGGGCAAGATCATGCGGGCCGAGATGGACCGTCTGGTCGAAAAACACCCGTCCGCTCGCGAAGGCCGACAGATCGGCCTGTTCGGGATCATGGACGTTCAGAAGAACAGCAAGGGCGATCTGCTCGCGCCTTACAACGGAACGCACCCGGCGATGGGCAAGCTCGCCAAGCACTTCCGTGACAGTGGAATGTTCACCTTCGTGAAGTGGAGCAGCTTCATGTGCAACCCGCCGCTGTGCATCAACGAAGAGCAGCTGCGGGAGGGCTTTGCGATCATCGATCGAGGGCTCGACATCACCGACGAAGTCTTCGAGGGCTGAGCATGACGACCAAACGCACCGACATCACACCCGACCGCTCGGAGACCGTCTTCGAGGAGTTCAAGCCCCCCTACAACCAGATGCAGGCCGCGGTGGAGGCCAACCGCTGCCTCTACTGCGAGGACGCGCCGTGCATCAAGGCGTGCCCCACGTCGATCGACATCCCCACGTTCATTCGCAAGATCGCGACCGACAACGTGAAGGGCTCCGCGAAGACGATCTTCGAGTCGAACGTGCTCGGCATGAGCTGCGCCCGGGTGTGCCCGGTCGAGGTGCTGTGCGTGGGCGACTGCGTGTTCAACGAGATGGACCAGCCGCCGATTCAGATCGGCAAGCTGCAGCGGTACTCGACCGATGCCGCCTACGACAAGGGCTGGACTTACTTCGAAGCCGGCGAGGACACGGGCAAGAACGTGGGCATCGTGGGGGCCGGACCGGCTGCGCTCGCGACGGCTCATGAGCTGCGCCGTCTGGGCCACGCCGTCACGCTCTATGAGAAGCGCGACGTCATCGGTGGACTCAACACCACCGGAATTGCGCCGTACAAGATGAAGGCCGACGCTTCCGTCGACGAGGTCAACTGGATCCTCTCGATCGGAGGCATCGAGGTGAAGACCGGCTTCGAGGTCGGCAAGGACGCCACGCTCGAGGACCTCGACGCCAAGCACGACGCGCTCGTGTTGGCGTTTGGCCTCGGCCCGGATAGCTCACTTTCGGCCGATGGCGAGGACCTCGAGGGGGTCTACGGCGCCGTCGAGTACATCGAGCTGTTCAAGGTCGGCACCGTCGACGTCTCCGCGGTGAAGAACGCCGTGGTCGTCGGCGGTGGCAACACGGCGCTCGATGCCGTTCGTGAACTTCGCGGGCTGGGCATCGACTCGGTGACCTTGGCCTATCGCGGCCGAGAGCCGGGCATGAGCGGCTACGCCCACGAATGGAAAGCAGGCAAGGTCGAGGGCGTGCGTGCAGCGTTCGGCACCCAGCCGGTCGCCTTCGAGGGCGAAGGCAAGGTGCAGGGCGTGAAGTGTGTACGCCTCGACGAGAACAAGAAGACCATCGAGGGCAGTGAGCACGTGCTGCCCGCAGACCTGGTGTTGCTGGCGATTGGCCAGGGCAAGCTCGGCGAGCTCGCGGCATCGTTGCCTGGCGTCGTCGTCGAGCAGGGCTGTGTGCAGGTCGACGCAGGAGGAGCCACCGGTCGTCCGGGGGTGTACGCGGCAGGGGATGCTGCCAACGGAGGCACCGAGGTGGTCTACGCCGCCGCGGAGGGCAAGAAGGCTGCCCACGCCATTGACGCCTACTTCAAAGGCCAAGCCTGAAGGGATTCGACGACATGGCGAACTTGCAGTCCAACACCGCTGGCATCATCTCTCCCAACCCGTTCTGGCTCGCGTCCGCCCCTCCGGCGAACTCGGGTGACCAGATCAAGCGCGCCTTCGACCACGGCTGGGGCGGCGCCGTCTGGAAGACGCTGGGCCAACCCATTCAGAACGTCTCCAGCCGCTTCGGCGGCCTCCACTACAAGGGGACCAAGGCGATCGGCTTCAACAACATCGAGCTGATCACCGACCGCACCTTGGAGGTGAACTTCAAGGAGATCGCCGAGGTCAAGAAGAGCCACCCCGAGCACGCGATCATCGTGAGCTTGATGGTGGAGACCAAGGAGGAGTGGCAGGACATCATCAAGCGCTCGATCGATGCGGGCGCCGATGGCCTGGAGCTCAACTTCGGCTGTCCGCACGGCATGTGCGAGCGCGGCATGGGCTCGGCCGTGGGGCAGGAGCCCGCGGTCAACCAGGAGATTACATCGTGGGCGATGGAGTACTCCTCCGTGCCTGTCCTCGTGAAGTTGACGCCCAACGTCGGTGACATCCGTCCGCACGGGCTCGCCGCGCAGGCCGGAGGGGCCAGCGGGGTGTCGCTGATCAACACGATCAAGAGCATCATCGGCGTGGACATCGACCGCATGGTCCTCAACCCACGGGTCGGGGAACTGTCGAGCAACGGCGGCTACTGCGGTGCTGCGGTCAAGCCGATCGCGCTGCACATGTGTGGCTCTTTGGCCAAGGACCCGAACTTCAACATCCCGATCAGCGGGATCGGAGGCGTGTCCAACTGGCGCGACGCCGTCGAGTTCATCCTGCTGGGCGCAAGCTCGGTTCAGGTCTGCACTGAGGTCATGCTTCGCGGCTACCGCGTCGTCGAAGACATGATTGAGGGGCTGTCGAACTACATGGACGACAAGGGGTTCGAGAGCCTCGATCAGATGATCGGCAAGGCGGTGCCGAGCTACTCCGAGTGGGGCAACCTCGATCTCAACTACGAGACCATCGCCAAGATCGATGCCGACAAGTGCATCGGCTGCTACGACTGCGTGGTCGCTTGTCAGGACGGGGCGCACCAGTGCTTGTTCCCCGCTGAGGAAGGGAAGAAGCGCGTGCCCGTGATCGATGAGAGCGAGTGCGTGGGCTGCAACCTGTGCGAGATCGTGTGCCCGGTTCCGGACTGCATCACGATGGAAGAGGTCGACAACGGGTTTGGGCGCGCGACCTGGAACGAGCACGTCAACGACGGCAAGCCGCTGCGGCCGAAGAAGGGCGCGCACTAGCGAGTTTTCGCTTCGCGCGTAGCAACGCGAGCCCCGGTCGTGAACGAGGTCGGGGCTTCGTCGTGGTTCGGGCGGCGCGCAACAAGAGCTCGTCGTGCTCACGGCGTCAGGGCCTTGGCGCTCGACAGCATCTCGCCTCAATGGTCACGGCGATGTGGTGGGCGACGCTCACACGCCGGTATCGTGTCCGGGATGCGCGCCTCCAATCGCCGTGTTCCACACGTTCTCGTGCTTATCGCCGTTCTCGGTGCGTCCGGTGGCTGCGGGGACGATGTGACCATGGTTCGCGCCGAGGGCTCCTCGTCTGGGGGATCGACCACCACTGCATCCTCGACGGAGGCCGGAACCACGGGTGACGCAGACACGGTGACAGCAGGCTCCGGCGCTTCGACAGGGGTCGCGGACCCTCTGTGCGGGAACGGTGACATCGACGATGGGGAAGACTGTGACGACGCCGGGCCCTCCGAAGACTGTGACGATGACTGCACGGTGGCAGTGTGCGGGGACGGTCATGTGAACGTCGCGGCCGGTGAGTCTTGCGACGACGGTGTTGAGTCGGAGTCTTGCAACGCGAACTGCACCCCGGCGAGCTGCGGTGACGGGGTGATCAACGCGGCTGCTGGAGAGACGTGCGAGAAACGGGGGGAGTCCGAGACCTGCGACGCCGACTGTACGGCGGTCGAGTGCGGGGATGGGGTTCTCAATGCCGCGGCGGGTGAGGCGTGCGATGACGGTGGCGATTCCGAAGCCTGCAACGCTGACTGCACGATCGCGATCTGTGGCGACGGGGTCGTCAACCGGGCCGCAGGGGAAGAGTGCGAGGATGAAAACACCGTGGACGACGACGCTTGCAGCAACGCATGCATCACCCGCGAGCCCGCGACGTGCGATGCGCTCCTGACCAACGCGATGGTCTGGGGACTGCCCGCAATGGGGGTGGACCTGCGGGGCTGGACCGATGGCACGCTGGACTGGATCGGTTGCCCCAGCCAGGGCTGCGAGCCGAACGAATTCTACTGCACCTTCGACGAGAGGACGGAGACGCTCGAGTTTGGGAGTGTCGGCGAGTCCGTGATGCGTGCCGTGTATGACCGGAACGACGAGTACGGCGACGCGCTCCCCACGGCCGCGGACCTCGGGAACTGCGGCAACGAGATCTTCCCGCACGCGATGTACAACGCGCCGGATGGCAACAACAACGAGGTCGCGCTCGACGGAGGGGGCGAGATGGTGACGGCCCTGTGTGCTGCGCTCGGGTATTCCAGCGGCACGATCGTGCGCGAGGTGGACTTCAACCACTGCCCGGAGGTGCATGCGCTCGGAGTCGATGGGCAGGCGTGGAGCTCCGACGTCGTCAGTTCGTCCGGATTCGGCGCCGAATACCGCTGCGTTGGATTCGCCGGGACCTGAGATTCGTGTACTACGCTGCGATGCGTCAGCCGCCGCCCTGAAACAGCGTGCCCGTATCCAGCACGGGCATGCTCGCGTCGCCCACCATCACATCCACCGTCTTGCGAACCCGAGTCCACATCGGCTCTTGCACGTACGGCACGCCATACCGCTCGCACACCGCCCGCACCTTGGGCTGGATCTTCCGGTACTGGAGTAGCGACATGTCGGGCCACAGGTGGTGCTCGATCTGATAGTTGAGCCAGCCATAGACGATGTCGATCGAATCGCGGCCGCAGTTGTAGTTGGTGCTGCCGACGATCTGGCGCAGGTAGAACTCGCCTCGGCCTCGGGTGCGGCCCTCGAAGCGATAGAGGTCCTCGCCCACGTGGTTGGGGACGATCGTCAGGAATGAGTGGACGTTGGTCAGGGCCTCGGCAAGCAGGGAGTTGATCAGCACGCTGGCGACGGCCCAGGGCCCCAGCGGGGTGAACAGCAGCGGCAGCACGACGAACATGGCGAGGAAATAGGGACCCCACGAACGCAGCCACAGGCGGCGGTTGACCGAGGGCAGGAAGCTCCACTTGCCATCCTTGGACCAACGGGTGCGCAGGGCCTCGGGCGTGTCGGTTTGCGGCCCACTACCGCGTCGAGCCTCGGTGCGGGCCAGGGCCTCGAGAGTGCTGGGCGCGTAGTAGACGAACTTCCAGGTCATCGCCATGAAGGGGACGAGGGCGCGGCGCATCCACTTGGGCATGCTCGACTCGCGCAGCCAGCTGAGGTTGCGCTCGACCAAGTCGGGGTCGGCTTCCTCGTTGAGGCGGTAGTGGTGCTGGATGTTGTGCTCCTCCTGCCAGGCCGCGGGGTCGATCCAGTCGAACCAGTCGACGACTCGGCGCCAACCCTTTGCGAAGCCCTTGGAGGTTCGGGCGTGCGGCGTGGCCTCGAGCCCTTCGTAACCCTTGTGGACGACGGGGTGAGCGACGCCGGTCCAACGTACGAAACGAGCGAAGGACATACCGAACACCGACACGGGGTTGGGGGCGATGAAGGCCGTCGCAAGGCCGATGACCCCAGCGACACGACCGATAAACTCGATCTTCCGAAGGTGCTGGAGGTCGGCCTCGCCAGTGTCGGCTCGGGCCTCGGCGGCGATGGCTTCGAGGTCACGGGTGAAGGCGTCGAGGTCGACGCCGTCCAGCGCAGTGGCTGTGGGCGCGGGTTGCCGGGCGGCTCCCGTAGGCGGGGAGGCGTGTGGAGCGAGAGCGGATGGTCGCGTTCCCATGGGCGAGGTCGTCGTGTGCGGTCGGTGGGAGGACGGCCACCGACGAGCGGCAGAAGGATCGTACGAGGCTTGGAGGAGCCCGACGGCCTTGTGTGCTTATGCGAAACTCGTCGTGAAAGCCAGGGCGCGTTGCCAGCGCAGACCTCGACGTTCGCGCGGACTGCTGCACGGGGCGCCATGTAGGCACACGATGGCCCAGCCAGCGTGGAACCGTACTCAGCCAAACAGTAGCTGGTACAGCACCCACGCAAGACCCACTGCCGCAGCCCCGACGGCGGACACCGTGTGAAGCCACTCCGTAAACGCCTTGTCGCCGCTCGCCTTGCGCTCCGTCCACTCGTCGTCGGTACGTCGAGGCGGGTCAGGGAGAATCAGCCCGCCTTCGAAACTCGCGGGGGAGACATCCATCGCGGTGGCGAGGGCGTGGACGAGGCTCCGGGGGGTGTGCCCATCTATGCCAACGTCGGGAGGGGAACTCGCAACGCTCCGCCTGGAAACCCAACTCGGCTCCTGGACGCCAAGCGCGTAGAGCATCGGCTCGAGCTCGACGTCCATGTTCGTGGTGTCGAGGATCCTTGGCGACGTCACTCCAAGGCTCGCTTGCGTGCTCGTCGGGATGCAGACCCTCGAACTCTCGGCCCCATCGGGTATCGGAACTGGGTGGCACGGGTTGGTTGTCATACCCCGGTCCCGTGAAGAAAAGCTGAAACGCCGGAGGGGTCACCGGTACCACCTCCGGCGATGACACTGACCACTGCCTTCCGTTCGGTCCTGCTCTTGCTTCCGGTCGTCGGCCCGGCGGCTTGTACGTACGGCGAGGTGGAGTGGGGTGGGGACCCGGTCGTCGCTGCTGATGTCCGGATCGAGACCTGCAACGGGGACACCTGGACGACCCAGACCGACGGCAGCGGCCGCTATGTGTTCGACGGCTACGAAGACGACGCCAACACCATTCCGGAGGGTCCTGTTTTGGTGCGGGTCGAGCTTCCGAACTACAGCTACCATCGGCTGGAGTTCTTCAATCACGCCTACACGCCGTGTCCTGATGGGTCCGGGAAGCTCTGTGCCGAGGCTGATGTCGACTTTGGATGGCGCCCGCTCTCGGGTTGGGAGTGGTCCGCGTGGATCGAGGACCTCCAGCAGCACAACGCCGTCACCTATCACTCGTTTCACAACGAGATCTGCGTCTGGGGTCAGTCTTGATGAGAGCGGCAACGACCGCGCCCTGTCCCCGGAGTGCGGTTCGTCGGTCGCGGCCTCGCGGTGTCTACCTCGCGAGCGCCGGGTAGTCGGTGTATCCCTCGGCACCCGGGGTGTAGAAGAACTGGGGCCGGGGCGGCGCCAGTTCGGCCCCTTCGCGCAGTCGTTCCGCCAGGTCGGGGTTGGCGATGAACGGAATGCCATACGCGATCGCGTCTCCGTGTCCCTCGGCCAGTGCAGCGGTTCCACGTTCTCGGTCGAAGCCGCCGTTGAGGATGAGCGCGCCGTCGTACAGCGGGCGCATGTGCGGGTACAGCGGGGTGTCTCCACCGAACATGTGTCCGGGCGGTGGGTCGACGACGTGGATGAATGCGGGGTTCAGGGCCGCGAGCGCCTTGGTGCCGTGCACGAACGTGGCCACGGGGTCGCTGTCGCTCATCGCCTGGAAGGGGTTGGTCGGCGAGAGCCGGATCCCGGTGCGGTCGGCCCCAATCGCGCTGGCCACCGCCTCGACGACTTGAAGCGGGAAACGCCACCGGTTCTCGAGCGAGCCGCCGTAGTCATCGGTGCGCTTGTTGGAGCCGTCGCGGATGAACTCGTCGAGCAGGTAGCCATTGGCAGCGTGCACTTCGACACCGTCGAATCCGGCGGCGATCGCCCGCTTGGCGGCTGCGACGTAGTCCGCGACGATGCCAGGAAGCTCACTCGCTTCGAGTGCTCTGGGGGCCTCGTAGTCCTTCTCGCCTTGGGGGGTGTTGATCGTTCCGCTCAGACCGATCGCGGACGGGGCGACGGGCAACTCGCCATCGTGGAAGTCGCGGTGGGAGGCGCGGCCCATGTGCCACAGTTGAAGAACGATCTTCCCTCCACGTTCGTGAACGGCATCGGTCACGGACTTCCATCCGCGTTCGTGTGCGTCGGTGTAGATCCCAGGAGCACGGACCCAGCCGCTCCCCTGGTTGGAGATCGACGTGGCTTCGCTGACGATCAGCCCGGCGCTGGCGCGCTGTTGGTAGTAGGTCCGGAGCAGGTCGGTCGGGGTACCGTCGAGCTCCGCTCGGCCGCGGGTGAGCGGAGCCATCACGACGCGGTTCTGAAGGTGGATGCTTCCGATGCTCAGGGGGTCGAAGAGGGTTGGCGTGGACATGTTGGATCTCGGCGTGTGTTTTATGGTTGTCTGTCTGTGACAGAGATACAGTTAGGCGTGTGAAAGTCGCTCAGGTCTGCCCGTGCTGGTTCGCTAGTCTCGGTCGTTCAGGTCGCGCTGCTGCACGACATCGGCGAGGCTGGTCGAGGCGAGCTCGCGTTCGACGGCGCGCTGGATGCGTAGATTGAGCGTGGAGAAGACCTCGCTCATACGACGTTCGACCTTGCACTTGGAGTCGTCGGAGCAGTCGTGCTGAGCCATCGGGGGGGCCTTTTCGGTGGCCCGGTAGATGTCCAGAAGTCGCACCGTGTGAGAGTCCCGGATCAGGCGCGTACCGCCCCCCTTGCCGAGCTTCGTCTCTACGAGCCCAGCGTCCCGAAGCTTGCCGACCAGCTGCCGTAGAAAGGACGGATTGGTGCCGATGCTCTCCGCGAGGTGCGACGACGCCAGCAACTCGCCCTCGGCCAACGCGAGCAGCGTCAGCAGATGGATCGCCATGGAGAAGCTTGTGCTGGAGAGCGCCGTGGGCACTGAAGTGTCTGGAGTATGAAGACAGTTCGAGGGATGTCAAGGGCGCTCGCGCCGACCATGAGGGAGTCCCATCGTCTTTGGCTATGGCGGCCATAGTGACGCCCCGTCGGGTTCGGTGCTAAGCCAGGTGAAGGTGACGGTCGTTGTGCATCGGCGTGCTTACCGTCCACAGCCGCGGTGGCTTGAAGGCGCGGCGGGTCAACAACCGCGGAAAGGCTGCTCATGAAACCCCACCTCGTCCTCGGAGCCCTTCTCGCCATCGGTGGCTGCAACCAGGTCAAGAAGATCGACGAAGGCACAGACTCCGGATCGGACAGCGCGGTACCGGCGGCGGTCCAGCAGCGCCTTACCGAGAGCTGCGCCCTGTCCGGCTGCCACTCCGGAGCCGTCGCGCCGGACCTCTCCGTTGCCAGTGCAGGCGCATGGGTCACGCAGTCGGGTGCGGGAGGCCCATTCGTCTCGTTCGGCGACGTCGAGAACAGCTACCTCGTGGAGAAGATGTTTCCAAGCCCCAGCGCAGGCAGTCAGATGCCGCTCGCACCCGGCGTCCTCGCGGCAGACGACCTCGCCCTGATCGTCGGCTGGGTCGCGGGCGTCGAACTCCCGGAGGGGGGAAGCGGAGAGGAGAGCGGCACGGGCGGTGGCGAGGTCAGCTACAGCGCGGACGTGCGTCCGATCTTTGCCTCGCATGGTTGTTTGGCTTGTCACCACGATGACTCGGCGGTCGATGTCGATATCGTGGACCCGTTCTCCGCCCCCAACGGTCTCGTCGGGTCGATCAATACCTGGGCCGAAGCCTATCCCGAGGGCAACACACCCGAGCTCAACGTCGAGCCCGGAGATGCGGACGCCAGCTTCTTGATCGACAAGCTCGTCGATCCGTATGTCACCGATCCTGCGATCGGCGGTGGTCCCATGCCACTCAACCTCGAGCGGCTCACCGACCAGGAGATCACGGACCTTCGTGCGTGGATCGATGCCGGGGCCAACAACGACGACACGTTCACGGATGTCATCGCGCCCATCTTCGGGGACGAGACGCGGCTGGGCGCGCGCGGAGGCAAGTGCACCTACTGCCACAACTCCTTCGGGGCCCAGAGTCCGAACCTGACGGATCCCTTCGACCCCGAAACCGGTGCGGTCGGAGTCCCGAGCCTGTTCGATTCCACCTCGATGATCATCGAGCCTGGAAACGCGGAGGGGAGCGTGTTGGTGCAGAAGGTCGAAGCGACCGCGGCCGGGGCGTTTGGGGGACCGATGCCGCCGTCGTACGAGCCTCTGGCTGAGGCGGAGCTGGAGACGGTGCGGGCGTGGATCGAAGCGGGGGCGCCGGACAACTGACGCTCCGCCAGGGGCCCGAGACCCTTCGCCGATGACGTAGTGCTCGCCCATGAGGCTCGGATGAGTCTCCCGGGCGAGTCCGCGGACTGGCATGCTCGACGCATCGGTCTCGACGACACCACACGGACGCGGACGGAGGGCCGACCGTCGGACGAACCGACCCTGCCCGGCGATGGCCGTGGTTTCCCTGACGACCTCCCCAAGACGATCGATCGTTTTCGCGTGATTCGCCGCGTGGGTTCGGGAGGTATGGGGGGACTTCATGTGCAGCTGTCGTCGGTGATGCGCCAGGATTGGCGAATTTCAAATACGACAGCGCTGTCGTATTTGGGGCGCACAGACGTTGGGGTGCAACAGGGTGCTCACGGGGTTTCTCTGGTGCGTGTACTGGCGCTGTCGTACGGCGGCGGCGAGCGCAGATGGCACGACAGAGCACCGGTCGCGTAGGCGGCCGGCGTTCTGCCCGGAGCGTGCCGAGAGTCCGAATTCTTCCCCGACTCGTTGGTCTTGCCTCCCGCCTTCGGCGCAGGCCCCCGGGAAGAGCGGGTCTGGGCGGTCGACATCCGAAAACGGCCCCATGGAGCTTGGTGCCCAAAGGGGGAGGGGACATGCTGCGCTCGTGAGAGCCCTGCACGTTTCGTTGTTCTGTACCCTGACGGTCGCTTGTGCGGACTCCGGCTCGTCCGAGACTGCAGACGGGTCGACGGGCGACTCGGCGACCGGATCGAACGGGTCCTCCTCGACGAGGGGACCCGAGCCGACCTCCGGATCGACGAGCGGGAACGACTCGGGGTCGACAACGTCCAGCGAGACGACTGACGCCGACAGCTCGAGTGGGAACGACTCCACGGGGAAAGGAGCGGGGTCCGGGCTCGAGCTGCTGGTTTGCAACTTCACGGCAGACTCGGTGAGTCGATTCGACCTCGACGACGGCGCCCATCTGGGCGATCTCGGACCCGCGAAGGAACTCGATGGGGCGCTGGGCATCGCTGTGGGTCCCGACGGCGCGCTGTATGTCGCGAGCGAAGAGTCGAACATGGTGCTGCGTTTTGACGGGTCCTCGGGGGCCCTTCTCGACCGCTTCATCTGGGACGACCCCGACACGCCCGAGGATGAGACCGGTGGCCTGCAGGGCCCGGCCGCGGTGCTGTTCGGTCCCGACGACAACCTCTACATCTCCAGTTTCGACTCTGACGCGATCCTCCGCTACGGCTCCGACGGCACGTTCGTCGACGTGTTCGTCCCACCCGGAACCGGGGGGCTGGACGGACCCGACGCTGGCATGGTGTTCGGTCCCGACGGCGACCTGTTCGTCCCTGGCTACTACAGCAACACGATCGCGCGCTTCGACGGTGCGACCGGCGACTATGAAGGAGACTTCACGTCCAGCGACGAACTTTCGCGACCGCGCACACTGGTGTTTCAGGGGGAACACCTGTACGTGGCCAACGAGGGGAGCGGCGCCGTACTGCGATTCGACGCCGACAACGGCGAGTTCGTAGACGTCTTCGTGGGTGCGGGCGAGCTGGGCAGCCCTGCGGGCATGGTTTTCGACCCCGCGGGCGTGCTGCATGTCGTGAGCGTTGGGAACAACACCGTGCTGCGCTTCGGCGCCGACGGAACGCCCCTCGACACGCTCGTGGACGCGGCGGCGGCGGGCCTCGACGCGCCCACCCACATCGTTCTCGCGCCCGCCCTCGGGTCGTAGGGCGACCACGACCTCTGGTGCTCGGGTGATTGTTTGGCTTGGCACCACGATGACTCGTTGCTTTATGTGCAACCAAAGGGTTGCTTGATTCGACCCGGCGCGCTACAGATAGGCAACCTGAGGGTTGCCTATGAACGACACCGACAAGATCCACAAGCAGATCGTGCTCCGGGCTCCACGCAAGCGGGTCTGGGAGGCGATCACGGACGCCAAGCAGTTTGGGACTTGGTTCGGAGTCGAGTTCGACGAGGCCTTTGTGGCTGGTCACCGAGTCCATGGCCGTATTGTGCCGACCCGGGTCGATCTGGAGGTCGCCAAGAGCCAGGAGCCCTACGCGGGCCTCGAGTTCGACGTTTGCGTTGACCGCATCGAGCCGATGGACCACTTCTCGTTCCGCTGGCATCCGGGCTCGTCGACCGACGCCAGCAGTACCGACGACGAGATGACGCGCGTAGCGTTCGAGCTCGCCGATGCGGAGGATGGTGTCCTGCTGACGATCACCGAGTCGGGCTTTGACCGGGTTCCACTCGAGCGCCGCGCAAAAGCATTTACCGACAACGACGGTGGCTGGTCGGCTCAGACCAAGCTCATCAGGAAGTACTTGGACGATGCAACGTAGCGGAACCGCCAGACTTCTCGAAGCCGCTCCGATGTTTGCTGCGCTCGGAGATGAGCATCGTCTGCGGATCGTCACGCGCCTGAGCGAGCAGGGGCCGCAACCGATCGTCCGCCTGACAGAGGGGACGGACATTAGTCGCCAAGCGGTGACCAAGCACCTTCGCGCGCTGGAGGGCGCTGGTCTGCTCCGAAGTACGCGGGTCGGGCGGGAGCGCATCTGGGAGCTGCAGCCGAACGCTCTGGACGATGCGCAGCGCCACCTCGAGACGATTTCCCGGCAGTGGGACGCGGCCGTTGATCGACTGCGTGCGTTTGTCGAAGAGGACTGAGGAGGTCGTCCACTTGTGTACGGGGGTTAGTCGCGGGTCACCGTGCCGCCGACCTCGATACCCTCGAGCAGCGCGTCGACTTCGGCGGGAGAGAGCATCAGGTTGCCGGTGATGGTCAAGTCGCCACCGACGTGCTCGAGACTCTCCAGCGCGGAGAGGTCTTCGAGGACGGGGTTGTCGCGGAGCTCGAGGTCGCGGCCGATCTCTTGCAGGGTTTCGAGTCCGTGAAGGCTGGTGAGCGCAGTGTTGCTTGCGATGACGGCGTCGTTCGAGATGATCGATACGTTGTCTAGACCCCCCAAGTCGACGAGTGTGGCGTTGGATCCGATCGTCACACCGACGAGTTTGGTGAGTCCTTCGAGTCCCTCCAGACTCTCCAGCAGCTCTGTTCCCTGTACGGCGAGACCGTCCAATTCCTCCAGTGAGCGAAGTCCTCGGATGTCACGTAGTGCTCCTGTGCTGAGAAGGCTCAGCGCTCCTATTCGCGTCACCCCCTCGAGTCCGTCCAGGGAGACGAGGTTGGGGTTCAACTGCGCGGACAACAGCGAGATGTACTCTAGGCACTCCAACCCACGCAGGTCTCCGAACTCGTTCGAGCCGACGTTGAAGAGGGACTCGGCGGAGCGAAGGCTCGAGAACGAGGCGAGTTCTTCATCCGTCGCGTTCCGCGGTAGGAATACGCTGCCCAGCCAGACCTCGCACCCCGCAACGGCGCGCAGGTCGACACCGGCTCCGAGCTGCGCGTCGGCATCGCCGCAGACGAGCCCCTGCGCCTGTCTGCAGGGCACGGGGTCGAGGAAGCCTTCGGAGGTGCTGGACTCGGCCGTGTCATCGGGCGACGAGGTCGGCAGGAGTGTTCCTGTGCCCGAAGTCTCATCTCCGGTTGACGACGACAGGCCAGGTGACGAGGAGGTCTTCTCGGTGGGACAGCCCAGGAGCAGACCGGAAGACAGGAGCGCGGAGATGGTTCTTCGATACATCAGCGGTCTCCTAGTTCTGCACCACGATGGTGTAGGCATTCGTCGGCGCGCAGGTTGGCAACTCCTGAACAACCGAAATCGTCTGCAGATCGCTCGAGAACTCACCGTCCCTTCGGGCTACGGCTAGACAGAACCCGCTCCCATCGCCGGGGTCGAAGGACCAGAGTTCTGCTCGGGGGTCCATGAACGTCGGATCGGCGATGAACGAATGTGCGATGTCGCCGTTGAGTTGTCACTTCAGGTCGGCCGGATCGATGACACGCTCAGTCGGTAGCGTCCTGCAACCATGATGCACACAACTGTACTGACGCCCAGGGCCACTGGCAAACGCGGGACTCCATCGAGGACAGGTCCCCAGACCGGCCTCGTAGCCTGAGTTCGGCAGAACGACAAAGCCCCGGCCGCGGAAACGGTCGGGGCTTCGTCCACGGCGTGCGCGTCGCTCAGATGTTCACAACCCGCCCGGCCACATCGAGTGCGGCTTCCTTGATGATCTCCGACAAGGTCGGGTGCGCGTGCACGCTACGCGCGAGGTCCTCCGAGCTCGCGGAGAACTCGATCGCGACCGCACCCTCGGCGGCCAGATCGCTCGCGTGCGCACCGAACACATGGAACCCAAGAATCCGGTCGGTCTCGGCGTGCGCCAGAATCTTCACCAAGCCGTTGGTCTCGCCCATGGCCTTCGCCCGCGCGTTGGCCATGTACGGGAACTTGCCCTTCTTGTAGGGAATGCCCGCGTCCTTGAGCTCTTGCTCGGTCTTGCCGACCGTTGCGACCTCGGGGTGGGTGTATATGATGCCGGGGATGGCATCGTAGTTTACATGCCCGGCTTGGCCGGCCATGGTCTCGACGGCAGCGACGCCCTCGTGCTCGGCTTTGTGCGCGAGCATGGGACCGGGGGTGACGTCACCGATCGCCCACACACCGGGGACGTTGGTGCGGAAGTGGTCGTCGACTTGGATGACCCCGCGCTTGTCCATCTCGATGCCGGCCTCTTGGGCACCGAGTCCATCGGTGTTGGCACGGCGACCCGTGGCGACGAGAACACGGTCGCCGGAGATCGTCTTGGTCTCGCCCTTCTCCTCATAGGTGACGGTGACCGAATCACCCTCGACCTTGGTGCCGGTGACCTTGACGCCCATCTTGAACTCGAGGCCCTGCTTCTTGAAGGCCTTCATGGCCTGCCGGGCGACTTCGGCGTCGACGGTGGGCAAGAAGGTGGGCATGTACTCGAGCATCGTGACCTTGGCGCCGAGGCGCTTCCAGACCGAGCCGAGCTCGAGGCCGATGACTCCGGCACCAATGACGACCAAGTGCTCGGGGACGCTTGGGTAGGACAGGGCGGTGGTCGAGTTTCCGACGCGGTCGTAGTCCAGCTCGACACCGGGGATCGTCGTCGGCTCGGAGCCGGTGGCGATCATGATGTTTTTGGCCTTCAGCGTCTGCGTGCCGCCGTCTTCGAGTGCGACCTCGACGTTGCCGTTGCCCGCAAGCTTGCCGAGCCCATGGAATCGGGTGATGCCGTTCTTCTTGAACAAGCCCGCGACCCCGGAGGTGAGCTGGTCGACGATCTTGTCCTTGCGCCCGAGCATCGTGTCCAGGTCGAGGGCGACCTTGGACAGCTTGATGCCGTGCTCATCGAACACGCCGTCTGCGGCCTCGTGGTAGCGCTCGGAAGACTCGAGCAGGGCCTTGGACGGGATGCATCCCACCCGCAGGCAGGTACCTCCGAGCTTGGCTTCCTTGTCGATGCACGCGACCTTCATGCCGAGCTGTGCGGCACGAATGGCCCCGACGTACCCGCCAGGCCCCGCGCCGATGACGACGAGGTCGAATTCCTGTGTGTTGCTCATGGTGCTCTGGACTCAGAGAGTCAGCGGCGACAAGACGCCGCGCGTGTGGGGTGAAGCGAAGGCAGCTTGGCTGCCGCAGCGAGGGGCCTTTGCAAAAAGGCCCCTGTACAGACTAGACGCCCAGGAAGAGGCGCTCGGGGTCCTCGAGGGCTTCTTTGATCGTCACAAGGAACCGGACAGCCTCGCGGCCATCGATCAGTCGGTGGTCGTAGCTCAGCGCCAGGTACATGATCGGGCGGACCTCGACCTTGCCGTCGATGACGACTGCGCGCTCGACGATGTTGTGCAACCCGAGGATGCCGGTCTGCGGCGGGTTGAGGATCGGGGTGGACAGCATCGAGCCGTAGACACCACCGTTGGAGATGGTGAACGTGCCGCCCGTGAGCTCATCGAGGGTGAGCTTGTTGTCCTTGGCGCGGCGGCCGTAGTCGCCGATCGACTTCTCGATGTCGGCGAAGGAGAGTCGGTCCGCGTCGCGGATGACGGGGACCACGAGGCCCTTGCCACCGCCGACGGCCACGCCGATGTCGTAGTAGTGCTTGTAGACGACGTCGTCGCCGTCGAGCTCGGCGTTGACGGGCGGGAAGGCTTTGAGCGCCTTGATGGCCGCCTTCACGAAGAAGGACATGAAGCCCAGCTTGACGCCGTGGTTGTCGACGAACTTCTGCTTCCACTTGGAGCGAAGCGCCATGACGGCCGACATGTCCACCTCGTTGAAGGTGGTGAGGATGGCGGCGGTCTGCTGCGAGTGCACGAGGCGCTCGGCCACACGACGACGCAGCGAGGTCATCTTCTTGCGGGTCTCACGACCTTCAGCGCTGGGAGCGGTGACGGTGGGTGGTGTGGACCGGGTTGCCTTGGCGGGAGCGGCGGGAGCTGAGGCCGCACGCTGGACGTCCTCCTTGAGGACCCGACCACCGCGGCCGGTGCCCGGGACCGAGCCCACGTCGACGCCGGAGCGCTGTGCTTCGGCTCGGGCGGCGGGCATGGCAGCACCACCCGCGGAGGCAGCAGGAGCCGGGGCAGCAGCGGCAGGAGCAGGAGCGGCGGCGGGAGCCGGTGCGGCTGCCGAGGCGTTGCCGTCGATCGAGCCGATCACATCGCCAACGTTGACGGTGTCGCCCTCGCCCGCGCCTTGCTTGAGCAGCACGCCTGCCGAGGCGGCGGGCACCTCCACGGTGATCTTGTCCGTCTCGATTTCAACGAGGGGCTCATCGGCGGCAACCGTGTCGCCTTCGTTCTTGAGCCATTGGGCGATCACACCTTCGGTGACCGACTCGCCCATTTGTGGAACCAAAATGTCGATAGCCATTGTCTTTTGCTTGGCGGGAGTTGAGTCGCAGGGAGCTAGGGGGGCCCCAGCTCAGGCAAGGTCGGCGAATGCGCCTTGCATGTTCATCTGTTGCTCGAGCTTGTGGGACTCGGAGGAGCCCGTCGCGGGAGAGGCACTGGCGGCACGCCCTGCGTACCGCAGCGGAAGCTTGCCGACCACCTCTTCGAAGAAGGGACGGACAAAGGACCACCCACCCATGTTCTTGGGCTCTTCTTGAACCCAGAGCACTTCGGTCGCCTTGGCGTATCGGGCGAGGGCGGCTTTGGCGGCATCGGTGGGGAAGGGGTAGAACTGCTCCAGCCGCACGATCGCGACGTCGTTGCGCCCCAGCTCTTCGCGGTGCGCGACTAGGTCGTAGTAGATCTTGCCGCTGCAGAACATGACGCGGCGGACCTTCTTTGCGCCCTTGTCATCGATGCTCTTGTCGTCGATGAGCCGCTGGAAACCGCCGTCGCTGAGCTCCTCGCGCGGCGAGAAGGACTGCCGGGTTCGAAGCAGGCTCTTGGGTGTCATGATGATGAGCGGCTTGCGCCACTTGCGGTGAATCTGACGACGCAGCGCATGGAACATCTGCGCGGGCGTGGTCAAGTTGCACACCTGCATGTTGTCCTCGGCACACAGCTGCAAGAACCGCTCGAGGCGGGCGCTGCTGTGCTCGGGGCCTTGGCCCTCGTAGCCGTGCGGCAAGAACATGACCAGTCCGCTGATCCGGTTCCACTTGTCCTCCGAGCTGCTGAGGAACTGGTCGATGATGACCTGTGCGCCGTTGGCGAAGTCTCCAAACTGCGCCTCCCAGATGAGGAGGGTGTCCGGAGAAGCCAGGCTGTAGCCGAACTCGAAGCCGAGGACACCGAACTCGGACAGCGGACTGTTGTAGCAGTCGAAGCGGCCCTGAGTGTCCGACAGGTTTTGCATCGCGAAGAAGCGAACGCCGCTGTCGCTGTCGGTCCAGCCCACATGGCGGTGGGTGAACGTGCCGCGAATGGCGTCCTGCCCGGAGATGCGGACGCTGTGCCCCTCGGTGAGCAGGGAGGCGTAGGCCAGGTGCTCGGCTGCGGCCCAGCTCAATGGAGCCTCGCCGCGGGTCATCTCGCCCAGCTCTTTGACGAAGCGCTGGAGCTTGCGATGGAGCTTGAAGGTCTCGGGGACTGCGACGACACGCTCCGACAGCTCGTCGAGACGCTTCGCGGGCACGGAGGTATCGGCGGTCGGAACCTCGGCATCGGGGCCACCCGCGAAGTTCTCCCAAACGCCATGCATGGGGGACTTTGCGTGACCGTTGCCGTTGCCGTTCTTGCTGCGGACTTTGTCCAGCGCGCCTTCGAACTCGGCCTTGAGCGTCTCGCGTTCGTTGACGAGGTCTTGCTCGGTGACCGTGCCGCGAGCGAGCAGTCGCTGCTCGTACAGCGCGCGGACCCCCTTGCGGTCCTTGATGCGCCGGTACATGTCCGGCTGCGTGAACGTGGGTTCGTCGCCCTCGTTGTGCCCGAACTTTCGGAAACACACGAGATCGATGATCACGTCGCTCTCGAACTTCTGCCGGTACTCGACGGCCAGCTTTGCCACGTAGGCCGCGGCTTCCGGGTCGTCGCCGTTGACGTGGAACACCGGCGCGTTGAGCATGTCGGCGACCGCGGTCGGGTAGACGGTGGACCGCGAGTCGCTGGGGTCGGTGGTGAAGCCGACCTGGTTGTTGATCACCACGCGAATGGTCCCGTGGTTGCCGTAGCCTTGGAGCTTCGAGAGGTTGAGCGTCTCGGCGTAGACGCCCTGACCCATCACGGCGGCATCGCCGTGAAGCGTGACGCCGAGAACCTTGGTCTCTTCGCCGGCGGGGAGCTTGTCCTGGCTGGCGCGGACCCGGCCTGCGATGACGGGCGTGATCGCCTCGAGGTGGCTGGGGTTGAACGCCAGCGCCAGGTACATGTTCCGGCCCTCGCGAGTGACGTAGTCCCGATAGCAGCCGAGGTGGTATTTGACGTCACCCGAGCCGAGGTTGGCCCAGGGGTCGCCGCTCTCGAATTTCTCGAAGATCTGCGAAGGCGTCTGTCCGAGGATGTTCATCATCACGGAGAGGCGCCCGCGGTGCGCCATGCCCATCAAGACTTCCTCGACGCCCTCCGCACCACCAGCCTCGATTAGGGTGTGCAGCAGCGCGAGCACGCTCTCCGCCCCAGCGATGGAGAAGCGCTTGGCACCCAAGAACTTGGTGTGCAGGAAGTTGTCGACCTCGTCGCAGCGCGCCAGGGAGCGCCACAGCTCGAGCTGCTCCTCCTTGGAAGGGACGACCTCGTTCTCCGAGGCTTCCATGCGCTCCCGAAGCCAGCTCCGCATGCTGACGTCGTGAACGTCCCAGTACTCGACGCCCACCCGCCGGCAGTAGGTCCGCTGGAGCTTGGCGATGATCTCGCGGAGCGAGACGAGCGGTCGATCGAAGAGTCGGCCAGGGGAGAACTCTCGGCCGAGGTGTTCCTCGCCCAGACCGAAGTAGTCGAGGTCGAGACCTTCTCGGACGACCGGGCGCGGTCGGTCCAACGGGTCGATGTCCGCGCGCAGGTGTCCGATGAGCCGGTAGTTTTCGATCAGTCGATCGACCTGCTTCTGCAGCGTGACCTGTTCCACTTCGGTGGGGTCGGTGCCGGGAGGAAGGTTGCGGGTGACAGCGCCGCCGCGATCGGGGAGTACATGTCCGGTGGCCGTCGACGAAACTCCGTTGCTGCTGCGGCCGTTCTCATACTCGATGAGGGCACGCCAGTCGGCACTGACGGAGTTCGGGTCTTGCTCGTACTGCTCGTAGATCGCTTCGAGGAAGGCGATGTTGTGGCTGCTGAGGGATCGCTCGGCGTCCATGGGGCTAGCGGACGGGAGTGTAGCGCGGCCGGACCCAATACGGGGTTTTCGCTGCTATGTTCCGGGCCGTGGTCGACGCAGGCGCAGCCCAGCTCTCCTCTCGTGTTCGCGACACCCTCCTCGGGTCGAAAGAGTCGTGGACTCGCCGCATGTTCGAGCTCGCAGGTCAGCTCCAAAAAGACGGCGGAGGGCCGGTTCACGACCTCTCCTTGGGGAATCCCAGTCTCGAGCCCCCAACCGCGTGGCAGAAGGCGGTCGTGGAGGTCCTCGAGGACGAACCGCCGGGAATGCACCGCTACATGACCAACGCGGGCTTTCCGGAGGTCCGGGAGTTCCTCGCGGGGCGGGAGTCGGCCCGATACGGACTCGAGCTCAATGAGGGCCATGTCTTGATGACGGTGGGCGCTGCCGGGGCCGTGAATGTGTTTTTCCGGGCCATTTTGGACCCCGGCGACACCGTGATGGTGCCCGCGCCGTACTTCACGGAGTACGACCACTACTGCACAAACGTGGGTGCTCAGCTGGTCCCGGTGCGTGCGACCGACGCGTTCGAGCCGGACGTTGACGCGATGATGGCGGCGCTGACCGACCGCACCCGGGCCATCCTCATCAACTCGCCCAACAACCCGACCGGTGCGATCTACTCCGAGGCTGTTCTGCGCCGACTCGCGGATGCGCTTCGCGCGGTCAACGAAACTCGCGAACGCCCGGTCGTCGTGCTGGAGGACAGTCCTTATCGCGACCTGACCTACGACGGGTCGGACGTCCCCTCGATGATGCGGCTGTACGAGCACACCGCGCTGCTCACCAGCCATTCCAAGGATCTCGGCTTGGCCGGCGAGCGCATCGGATACATCGCGCTGTCTCCGAAGATGGCCGGTGTCGAAACGGTGGCGCGCGGTCTGGGCTTCTGCAACCGGGTCTTGGGCTTCGTGAACGCACCCGCGCTCATGCAGCGTGTCCTGCCCAAGGTCCTGGGCACGCCCGAAGGTCGCGTCGATGTCGAGGTGTACGCGCGTCGGTGCCGAAAGATGGCAGCAGGCCTGAAGGAGCTAGGGTTCGGGGTCTCCGAGCCGCGCGCTGGCTTCTTCTTGTTCCCGCGGCTGCCCGAGTCTCTTCGTGGAGATGAGGACGCGGACGTCAAGCTGACCGACGCGCTGCTCGCCAAGCGAACCATCGTTGTCCCGGGCACCGCGTTCGGAGTCCCGGGACACCTGCGGCTGAGCATGGCGACCCCAGATGCTGCGGTCGATGGCGCACTCGCGGCGTTCCGCGAAGTCTGCTCGTGAGCCCATGCTGGGGCCGGTCGAAAAAGCTCTGCTGGCGGTCCTGCTGCTGGTTCTGATGACCGGCATCGGGGCCACGCTCAGCCCTGGCCACTTTCGCGATGTGCTCAAGTCGCCCAAAGGCGTGCTGATCGGCCTCGCTTCGCAGTTTGGCTGGATGCCGCTCGTCGCGTTCGGGCTGGCCAAGGGCTTGGACCTCCCCGCACCGATGGCGGTGGGTCTGGTGCTCATCGGATGCACGCCGGGCGGAACGACGTCGAACATGTTCACCTACTACGCCGGCGCCGACGTGGCGTTGAGTGTGTCGATGACCGTTGTCTCCACCGCGGTGGCCACGGTTGTGATGCCGTTGCTGCTGCTGGTCTATGCGACGCCGCTGACCTCGACCGAGTTGAGCCTGCCGTTGGCAAACATCGCCACGACGCTGGCGCTGGTCTTGGTCCCTGTGGGGATCGGCGTTGCGATCCGAGCCCGAAGCGAAACGGCCGCACTGCGGGCCGAACGGTTGGGGTCGGCCTGCGGGGTGATCGTTCTCGTTTTGTTGATCGCGACGAGCTTGTGGTCCAACCACGAGGACCTCTCGCAGATCCCCGCCGCGGGATACGC
This sequence comes from Nannocystales bacterium, assembly GCA_050633305.1. Classification (GTDB taxonomy): domain Bacteria; phylum Myxococcota_A; class Polyangia; order Nannocystales; family Nannocystaceae; genus CAJXVA01. The sequence goes on along the minus strand of JBOEGF010000029.1, from coordinate 5,720 downwards.
CGCAGCCGTCGGGCTTGGAATCGCAGGGATGGGGTTGGGCTACGCGGTCAGTCGAGCGTTCGGGATGGGAGAGGCTCAGCGCCGGGCCGTTGCGCTGGAGACTGGCATCCAAAACAGCCCGCTGGCTTTTGCGATCATTCTCGCCGCGTTTCCCGAAGCGGAGCAGCGACAGGTGCTGTGGCTGCCCATGCTGTACGCGTTGTTCGTGCTGCTCTCGGCGTCGGTCGCGACGTGGGTGTTTCGGACGCGGCCAATGAAATCCTTCTGATATGTAGTTTCGGTTACATATACCTGTTCATGTAATTGGCATGGTGAGTTCCATCATGGTCGGGGCCAACGCAGAACGGAGAGAGCACGAGAGATTCCCTCTTCAAGTCGCGATCGAGGCGACCCACGGGGAGTCCACGTTGTCGTTCACCAGTGAGGACCTCAGCGTTGGGGGGGCCAAAATCGTCGGAGATGGCGGGCTCCCGGTGGGCGAAGAGGTGAACGTCAGTGTCGCCCTACCGGGCCAATCGGCTCCGCTCGCTGCCAAGGCTGAGGTTCGCTGGTCCCGTGGTGGCGCCGTTGGGCTTCGCTTCGGCCGCGTCGCACAGGCAGCACTTGCTGCATTCTTCGCATCCGTCGTCGGCCTCAGCGGAGCGACCGCCTCGGCGAACGTCGCCGCCGTCCCGACCTTCGACCCCAACGCGAGCACGGAACTGGTCGCCGATGGGGCTGAGCGACCCGACGAGTTCGTCTTGCTGGGCGCGTTCGAGCGTCAGCGGGCGCAGATGGATCGATGCGTCGAGGATGCCAAGGCTGGCGATGACGTCTCCTTGCAGGGCACGGCGACGATGGAGGTTCTGCTCAACCCGGCGGGCAAGCGCCCGTTGGGTATCAACGGCAAGGTCTCCGAAGACGCGCCCAAAGACACCGGCCTGGTGGAGTGTCTGCGGGCGGCGACCGCTTCGGCGCCGTACCCCGGATACGACGGACCGCCGGTTGTCGTCGAGTTCGACTTCGAAATCGACGCGGGCTACGAGATCGAGGACTGAGTCCCGGGACTAGGGACGGCCCCTAGCCGTCGTTCCAGCTGGGATCGGGCTCGGGCGTGTTTGACGGAGGAGCGGATGCGGGCGGAGGCGCGTCCGCAGGCGCAGCTGCATCTGCGGGTGCTGCGGGCTCGGCTGGCGCTGCGGCTTCCGCGGGGGCCGCAGCTGGTGCAGCCGCTGCGATCGTGGGGGTCAGGATCTCTTTCTTGATCGTCGCGTCCAACGAGTTGATCCAGTTGTTGTACCGCCGGTGAATCAGCTCGCCATCGAACTTCAAGCCCTCGCTACTCTCCTGGTGCTCGATCACCCAGCCGCCGGCGTTGTACCGGATCTGGATCGTTGCAGTGTGCCCGCCCGCGCGGACACTCGCGACGATGGTTCCACCTTCGTTCTGCGCGACGGTCCACGTCTTGATCGCGCAGGCGCGCAGGATCGCTTGTGCGACCTCTTCTTCCGTGAGCGCTTCACCCGTCGGGCCGAGCACGGCGCTCTGCGGCGAGAGGACAGGTGCGAGGTTCGGGTGGCAACCGCCCATGGCCAAGCCAAGAGCCAGGATGAGGGCGCTGGTGCTGATCTTTCGCATATTCAAGTCTCTCTGACGCTCTTCGAGACTTGGCACAGGGCGCCTGGAGCCGTCAAGCGCACCTCAGTCGGCCCGACTCGGCTGCCGGACGGCCGCAGAGAATTCCGGCCTCGCCGTGCAGAATGAACGGGTAGGTTTGCCGCATGCGAGTCCCGTTGCGCATCCTGCCGTTGGTCGCGAGCTTGCTCGTCAGTTGCAAGCCCGCGCCCACGACCACGACGCCACCGCAGACCCAGGATGCCGCGGACGCATCTTGCGACGAAGAGACCCCGGCCGCGGCATCGGTTCGGGAGACGGCGTCGATCCAGGCCGAGCCCGTGAAGCCAGATGTGCAGTCGCTGCGCGCCGCGGCCCTTGCAGCGGCAGGCGTCGCAGCGCTGCAGCCCAAGCCGCGCAAGGCTGGCCGCAGACGCGCGATGCCGTCCAAGGGCGTCCAACGGATCGCCAACTGGAGGGCACTGCGAGGTCTCAAACCCAAAGGAGAGCCGCAGAACGTCGACTGGGCGGCGATGTACTTCACGGTGCTGCCGTGGGTGACCTTGTCTCCCGAAGGCATGATGACGATGCGATGGGAGACGCGGACATCCTCGCCCGCCGGATCCGGATACGTCGGCCTTCGGGTGGAGGAGGATCCGTTCTCGCCACCGCGGTATCGCAACCAGGAGTTGGAGACGCGCCGCCGCAAGGGGCGGGTGCACGAGATCTCGGGCGACATCTCCGGTTTGTTCAAGCCGAAGTACGACGTCAACAACGCACGTACACGCGGCTATGGTGAGCTGTCATGGCAACTCGAGCAGTTCCAGCCAGAGCTTGGAACTACGGTACTGGCCGAGGGCCGGTCGGGATTCCGGCTCGAGCCCAAGGGGGAGCACTTCGAGCTGGTACAGCTCCCGACCGTCGTTCTTGGGCCCTTCGTGCATCAGGTCTCGCAGTCCCGTTTCATCGTGAGCTTTGAAACCGATGTCGCGACAACCGCGGCGGTCGCAGTCGCCGACCGCACCCCGACCGTCTCGAAAGAGCCGAGCCGTCGTCACGAGATCACCGTCGACGGACTCGAGGCGGGGACGGCGTACGCCTATCAGGTGGCGGTCTGTGATGGGGTCGAGACCTCGGCTGCGCCCCCACGTACGGTCCGCACACGCCGGAGCACGGGCCCGGTGCGTATCGCGATCCTCTCGGATTCTCGCAGTGGGGTGGGCCCCGGTCGCGAGGCGTACGCGGGCGTCAACGCGACCGTTTTGGCCGGCCTGCTTGGCATCGCGCAACGACGTGGCGTCGAGGCGGTCTTCTTTCCCGGCGATCTCATCGACGGTTACTCGACCCACGTCGACGACTACGTTCACGAGATCCGAACGTGGCAGCGCGTAGCCGAGCCCGTTGCGGGCAGCATCCCGATCTACACGGGCATGGGAAACCATGAGGCGATCGTCGACATGAAGGCCGACGGGGTCTCGCTCAGCAAGCCCGGAGAGGACTCCGCGGAGGCTCGTTTTGCGTCCTTGATGGTCAACCCCAGTGGCGCGCCCGCACCAGAGACCGAGGGGGCTCCGAGCTACGACGAAACCGTCTACTCCGTGGACCTCGGCGATGTGCACCTGGTCATGCTCAACACCAACTACTGGCGCACCAGTCACCCCGGGCACCCTCGGAATGAAGGGAAGGGGAACCGGGAGGGCTTCATCATGGACGGCCAGATGAAGTGGCTGGAGGAGGACCTCTCGGCCGCCCGAGCGGCAGGCGCGAAGCAGATCGTCGTGATGGGACACGAGCCCTCATTCCCCGTGGGCGGACACATCAAAGACGCGATGTGGTGGAACGGCGAGATCGAGGCCGTCAACACGATGCGCGAGCGGTTCTGGAGCATCCTCGCCGAGCATGACGTGCTGGCCTACGTGTCGGGGGACGAGCACAACTACTCCCGCGCGCTCATCGGTCCCGAGACCGTGTCGGGCGCAAAAAACTCGGTCTACTCGGTGATCAGCGGCGGGAGCGGGGCCCCGTACTACGCCAAGGTTCCGCCCAAGGAATACGCTGGCCAAGTTCAGGCCTTCAGCGCCCAGCAGCATGTGACGCTGTGGACGTTCGAGGAAGGCAAGCCTCCTCACCTCGAGGTTGTGGGTCTCAGCGGGGATGTCATCGAGTCCGTCGACTTGACCGGAGCCGGGCCGGGGGCTGTTCCCTGAGCACGGACGAAAAGCCTGCGGTGTCCCGCTGGCGCCGCGGTCTTCGTTGGGCGGGCGCTGCGGTCGGAGGCTTGTTTGTCGTGCTGTCGATTCGCGCGACGATGGTGTCGGCACCGCCCGCGCCTCGAGACCTGCTCGCCCCGCCGGAGGTCGATGCGGAGGCCGTCGCTCGGCGCATGAGTACGGTGGTTCGGCATCAAACCATCACCGTGTTTGCGACCACCGGTGAGCCCCAGGCCGGCGCCGACCGGGCGTCCTTCGAGCGCCTGCGCCGGACGCTCGCCGACCTCTATCCGCAAGCACATGCCGCGATGTCGCTCGAGTTGATCGAAGACAGCTTGCTCTACACATGGGCCGGCTCCGACCCCAACGCGGCCCCGGTCCTGTTCGCAGCCCATACGGATGTGGTCCCGGTCGAGCCGGGGACCGAGTCCGATTGGACACATCCGCCGTTTTCGGGCGCCATCGAGGGCGGCTACGTTTGGGGCCGTGGGGCGATCGACGACAAGCTTGGAACCGTGGGCTTGCTCGAAGCCGTCGAGTCGTTGGTGGCTCGCGGATATGCGCCCCGAAGGACCGTGCTGATCGCGTTCGGGCACGACGAAGAAACGGGCGGCAAGGCTGGCGCGGCGACCGTGGCCGCGGAATTGGAGCGTCGTGGGGTGCGGCCTTGGTTCGCGTTCGACGAAGGCGGGGCCGTCATCACCGACATGCTGCCCGGCATCGAGAAGCCGGTGGCGCTCGTTGGGGTCGCGGAGAAGGGCTACGCAACGATCGAGCTCACGCTGCAGGGGGAGGGAGGGCACTCGAACATGCCGCCGTCGCAGAGCACCATCGGGCGGCTCGGGGCTGCGGTCGCCCGGCTCGAGGCCGACCCTTTTCCGACGCAGGCTCGCGGCAGCACCGGCTTGATGATCGACGCCATCACGCCGCACACACCCTGGGCGTGGCGGCTCGTGTTGGCGAACCGTTGGCTGTTCGATCCGCTCATCGCCTGGGGATTGGGGACGCAACAGGCCAGCAACGCGAGTGTGCGGACAACGACGGCTGTGACTCGGTTCGATGCGGGCGTTGCGGACAACGTGGTGGCGTCGAGGGCCCGGGCCATCGTGAACTTCCGTCTGCTGCCGGGCGACTCGGTTCAAGATGTACTCGAGCATGTCGTGGACGTTGTCGACGATCCAGAGGTCGAGGTCCGCTGCGCGGGGGAATGCCGAGAGGCCACGCCGCAGTCGGACATCGACGGAGATGCGTTTGCGCTGGTTCGGCGCGTGCTCAGCTCCGTCTATCCCGACGCCGTCGTGGCCCCGTACCTCGTCATTGGCGGTACCGATGTCCGCTACTACCAACCGCTCACCGAGCAGGGGGCATTCCGGTTTCTTCCCGTCCGTCTCTCTCCAAGTGACCGGGCCCGGATGCACGGAACCGACGAACGCATCGCTCTAGAGGATCTGCGTTCGGCGGTTCAGTTCTACGCTCTGCTCGTCGAGCACGCCGCTGAATAGTGTCGCGGAACGGTTCCACGACACGTGCTGCTCGTCGTTCCTCCGGCCCTAGGCGCAGGCATCGAGCATCGCTTCGCACTCCAGGAACGAGTCGTCGCAGGTTTCGGGGGCCTCCGCACACGCAAGCTCGGCTTGGTCGAAGCATGCGAACGCTTCGTCGACACATTCGGAGTCACCCGGCTCGTCGGGGCAGGGGTGAGGCTCGCCCAAGCAAGACTCTGCAAGAATCTCGCACTGCAAGAAGACGTCCTCGCAGGCTTCGGGGTCTTCGGCGCAGATCTGGTCGGCGTCGGAGAAGCAGGCGTTGACTTCCTCGCTGCAGGGGTCGAGCGGAGGCTCGCCCCAGCAAGACTCCGCAAGAATCTCGCACTGCAAGAAGGCGTCCTCGCAGGTTTCGGGGTCGTCTGCGCAGATC
>JBOEGF010000028.1:0-42392 GCA_050633305.1 Nannocystales bacterium | reverse complement strand
CCCAAGTGCTCCGGAATACGCACTTGGACGAGCCAACACGGGGTCGCTTGTTTGGGAGGATCGAGGGTGGCGCGTAGAGCTTGCCTTTGAGGCCACAGACGGGCCCGTAACCCACTGCGTCGGGGTCTTTCAAGAGAACATGCGAATATCAGCAGCTGGGGGCAACCTACGAAAGCAAGTGCTTAAGAAGGTGAAGAAGTACGGCGATCTCCGTTCGCCGCTGGCCGTCGGCGTGTGGGACCGGGATCCGCTCAGCGGTTCGAGCCAGGGGTTGGCAGGGCTTCTTGGGACCCCAACCTGTGTAGTCCGGGGGGACGGTACGCGTGTGGCTTCGCGAAACCGAGACGGGCTGCTTGCGGATCCGGCCGCAAGGCGGTTGAGCGCGGTGCTCTACTGCCGTCAGGTCAACGTGTTCAGCGATGAGTCGTGCGGAGTGCTTGTGTGGCTGCCGCCGACGGCCGAGTATCCGCTTGAGCGCGATGCCCTACCGTTCCGCAGGACCGTTTGGAACCGCGAGACGGGTGCCGCGACCGAGCTAGATGCAGAAGTGGACTGGGACCACCTGGTCCGTTGAAGGTCTTGCTCGCTCCTGCCGGTGGTTCGCTGTTCATCGAGTAAGTGCCACCCACAGCACGAGGTAGCCGGTCTTCGGAGGCCCCCCGGAGCCAGAAAGCCGGACGCTCAGGTCGCTGGACAGCTGCGGCGCGTCTTCAAACTCGAACCGAAGCAGCCCAAAGCGCCGACCGACGGAGCCAGCCGGCGCCAGAACCGATTCGGATGGGTCCGCTTCCAGGTACACCTCAGCCCCGCGGACATTCGCCGTGTGGTGCCGGAAGCGAAGCGGAAGCATCTCTGTCGTCAGTCCGAGCCGAAGCTCTCGTTCGCTTGACCTCGTAAACTCGTGCCAGGCATCCGGGTCCCAGGATCGCAGGTCGACGAGCACCGGCTGCGCCTGCTTTGCCAGCAGGCCATCGAGAGCCTTCACAGCAGCTCTTTGCGCGTCTGGCCCACCGACCAAACACTCGAACTCAACCGAAAGCACTATATCGGACAACGAGGAACGGTCGAAGTAGTTGGATTCGACCGGTAGCTCCATGGACCAAGTGCTCGCCAGGCCCGTGCCTTCGAATCGCTCGAGTTCTTCGCCGCGACTCGCGCCGCGCGACGTGGTCGCTGAGGTGCCGCGGGTGCCGAGTAGCTGCTCTCCTCCGACCATGGTCGTGAACTTCTTGATGTCTTCACTGACCTCGTAGTCGTCTTCCTCCGAAGTCCGGGCCTTCCTTCGAACGACGCTACGTTGCTGTGTGAGCATCCAGTTCATACGCATCCCTGGCCCCACGACCCCCGGGGCTGTCACCCCGAGTCGAGTGATTCGGCGGTAGTAGGTGCCAGGTTCATCCCAGTCGATATCGACCTCGCGCAGCTCGAAACGACACTTACCCTCGTACTTCAAGCGCAGGAATGCCAGTGGATCACGCTCACACAGAGACCATTCAAGCGTGGACTCCTGCGTCGCCCTCGCTGTTCGGGACTCCTCGTATCGCTCGTCGAGCCGCTCGAGTTCGTGGAGTAGCTCCTCCGCCGCACTGGCGCCCCTCTTTGAAGTCTTCCATCCATCGCGGATGGGGCCGCTGGAGTCCGATCCCAACTCGTACTCCATGGAACGCTGGGCTTTCTGGGCTGCGCGGTGGGCAATCCGGTATTGCTGGTAGTAGATTCGATTCAGGCGTGTTTCCATCCAGCGGTAGAGTTGAGCGCTCGAGAACTTTCCCTTGAGTAGTGCATGCACGGTTCTCGACTGATCGAGCTGGGTTCGGTGGTTCTCAAGCTCAAGCTCGGAAACGGTGAGCCGAATCTCCGCTGCATTGATCTGCCGCGAGAGCTGGTCGACGTCCTTGCGGGCGAGTTTTGCCTGAAGTTCCCAGTCTTCCCAACGTCGAAGAAAACTCCCTTGACGACCGAGCCGCGCGGCGGCAACTCGCTTCTGTGACGCCGCGTGCCCTGTCGCCTCCGCCTTCTGCCTAAATACCTTAACTCCGGTCTCACCGCCGAGCGTGTAGCTTGTACTGAGCGAGGCGTCCCAAAACCATCCGCTACTGCCGTAGCCCGCTCGCGCAGCGACGGTCAGACTTGGTATCCAAGCCCAGTCTGCAGCCGCTTCTGATGAACGTGCGGCTTGCTGCTCCAGCTGAGCCGCCCCTCGGAGCGATGCCCCCTCTGCACGCTCCAGCGAGTTCTCTCGCTGTCGTGTGCTGTAGTATTCCAATCGCGCTTCCGCTTGCTCACGAGATACGAGAAGCGCTTCCAAACCCTCGTGTGCTTCTTCGGCCTGGTTCTTTCGAACGTCGAGGCTGTCGGTCAACAACTTCTGTTCGTGCTCGGATCTCAGCAGCGCCAACTCTTCGGATTCGGCTTTTTCAATGCTGGCGATCAGCGCCTGACCGAAGCCTGCCGCACGCTCAGCCGCGCGGATGGCTTGCGCCAGCAGTGCTTTGTATCTGAAGCGAGAAACGGGGGTGCTGAGCGAGTCGACAAGGACGTCGAAATCGATCCCTTCTGTCGCGGCACGAACAAGCAACGCTGGGTCGATTCGCTTTCCGTAGAGCGAAAGCGCTCGCTCCACACCGTTGATGTCGCGACAGTTTCGGAGATTCAAGAAACGCTCCGCGAGCTCGTCCCAGTAGGCGAGGGCGACTTCGTTCTCTGGCAGGCAGAACTGCGGCTCCGGCAGCCCGGGCCCGACGACTTCAGGCCCGGCATGCGAGCCTTCCACGGCTACGGGCATGAAGTCGTCAATCCAGGAGCGTCCCGACGCGAGAGAGTCGTAGCAGCCTGGGCAGGGGTCTTCGCCGATGGATGCGGCCTCAGGGCGTTCTCCTAGGATCCGCGCGGCACGGTTATAGATCAGGGCTGCGTACTTGAGATCCGTCTTCCGATCGGCGTTGTAGGCACGTCGGAACAAGCTGTCTCCATGCGCGATGAGATGGTCGAGATAGCGCATGACGACGGCTCGACGGAGCGCAGACCGCCGTTCTTGCGCAATGTAGTGCGGTTGGTAAGGATAGCGATTGAAGAGTTCGACTTGCAGCTGGAGGCGCTCCGCCGTCGATCCCGCCTCCCGGTTCTCCACGAGATCGTCAAGGTCCTCTTCGGGGCCGTAGCGAAGAGGCGCGGTCTGAAACGCAAGACGGCCTTCCTCCCCCGGGTCTAGAAGCAAGCGAAACCACCGCTCAGCATCGTCGTACTTCCCCGCGTCGGAAAGCCGCTGGGCGATGAGCAACGGTCCGTATAGGTACGCCTCCCAGTTGTATTGTGCGTACGACTCCCGGGTGTCATACGCGAGATGGTCGCTCGGGTACGGCCTGTCGACGAGAGCAGTTGGCTGGTAGCTCGGGAAGTAGTCGAGGAGTGAGGGGATGTTGCTTTCAAGACCGGAACGCTGTGACTCCGGTGCTAGGAACTTCGGAATGCCTTCCGCCGCCGCGGTCCTAGCCATATTGACCGCCTGTGCGTGATGGAATGCCGAGAACTTCCAGCGCCGCGCCGGAGGCGCTACCTCGGCCTTCTCGTCTTTCTTCGTGCTTGTTGCGCTGGCGCCCTCCTCCGAGACGGAAACCCCCAAGAGTTTGAGGAGAGTCAGCATCTTTGGATCCGCCGCCAGTGCAGCCGTGTAGCTTGCCACGGGGTGCACAGCGATCGGATGAAACGCATGAAACACAACCTCATCGGTCGGCTCGGCAAAGTGGACACGCTGTGTCGCTCCGTCTCGTTTGTCTTCGAGGATCCGGGGCGACTCGTGACCGCTGACCCCGAACGGCCGGGGATGCACCACGCGATAGCTAGAGGCGTACTGATACGAGGTGGGGACCTTCACCCCGAGCTCGTCATCGAAGAGCACGGCCTCTGATGTCCCCACCAACTCCTGCCCCAGACGGTTCAGGTGATCCACGCCACCGAGCCACGGGGTAACCTGTCGCTCTAGGGGAAGCGATGCCTCTGATTCGGCGGAATACGCCAGGAGAAGCACGATCCCGTTTGTCACGGTTTCCGGATACGCTTCGACCGTCTTGCCCTTGTCCTCGCCGGGTCCCCAAGTCCCCTTTCCCTCGGGATACGCCTCGAACAGTTCGGCAGTAGGCGCGAAGTACGTTTCTGCTACGCCGAGGCCGGAGAAGCTGGTCGGCTGACAATGGACTGCTAGCTGAATCCCGTTTGCCGTCGGTTCCACCGCGAGAGCCAACGCCTCGGAAATTTCGAAGCTCTCGGTCTGGAATCTGAGTCTATGGTCGAAGTGTGGGCTCGTATACGGGGGGGTGTAGGGGCCGGAGGATGGCGCCGAGAACTCATCCGACTGAAACAGCTTCGTTCGACCGGAGTCTGTGAGTCCGAGCTCGCCCCGAATCTTGCCGATCGCCTGTAATACCGCAGCAGCCGTATACTGACCTAATCCCGGAAGAATGTTTGGAGCGGTCGCGAGGAATATAGACAGGATTTTCGCCCAGTTAGCCTCGAACGGCACGTCGAGACGCATGCACGTGTCTCCCGACGCAATCCGTTCGCCAGTCTCCGTATCGAGTAGTCCTTCGATCGACACTTTTCGCGGCGTCGATCCGGAGTTCCGGAACTCTACAGTGATTCGGTCGAGATCCAGATCGTCGTGGTCCTCGCCGAACAGCCCCTTGAAAAAACCTGTCTCATCCGCGGGCGCCCAGATTAGTTGCAGCTCGATCTCCTTTTCCAGGTCAAAGTTCTCTGGAATGCTTACCCAGCCCGAACGTCGAACGCCGCCACGCTCCGAGGAACCCTGGCTTGGTCCGAATACCGTGGACGAGACGGTCGTTCGTGCAGCTTCGTTTGGGACATGCTGGATGAGACGGAAGCCTAGCGCACTGCCGGGAAGCGCCTTGTTGGAGTCACAGATCTTTACCTCGACTCGAACCTGAGTAAACCGGTCAGCGGAGAGTTCGACGCTGTCATATGCTGTCGCGGGAAAGGCACATTTCAGGACTTCGGGGTACGTTGATCCGTGAAGTTCGACGGCAAAATGATGCTGACCACCTCTCGAGATGGGGGACCACTCGTCGTTGTGCCGGTCGATCCAGCTGCATCGCCCTACCAGGTTGTAGATGTTGTCACCGACGTCCGCTGGCTTCTTTTGAGACAGTTTGCACTGCGCCTCGGTACGGTTTCGAGCTCGCCGAGCGCCTTCGAACTCCATTGCGATGAGTCGAACCTTGCCGAAGACAACAGTCGCGACGTAGTGGGTCCCGGGCAACTCCACAGGCATCTTCTCCCAGGGGGTCCACGTCCTGTCGGCGCGTCTTCGGCGGTAGTACATTCCCCTCGGACTGGTTCGGGTCCGGGCGAACACGTGCACCCCGACTAGCTCCTCGTCGCGAAACCCGAACGGTCGAGCGTCCGAGTCCGCTTCGTCGTGTTTCGCCACAGCGACAACTTCGAGATTGGCGACTTCCGCCAACCCCCGCAGGTAGCCAAGAAGCGCCTTCTCACCGAGCGATCCGTCTAACGGTCCCGATGAGAGTGTGTCCTCAAGGGCCACAAACAACTCGCTCTTCTCTGCTCGTTGGTCCGGCTGGAGCCAGTTCTCAGGGTGCACGAAGATGCGTCGGTTCGCTTCCCACAAGCGGTAGTCGCGGCGCCACTCCCACTCTCTGCTCATGTCCGCTACGGCAACTGGCTGTATCTCGTCACAGAGAAGACTCCAGTTCACGAAGTTCTGCACGCACGTGTACGCGAACTGAACCCGAGTCGTCTGGTGGCAGGGGCCGAAATGCAGGTCCGCGAGGCAAAGCTGCTGAGCGAGGGACTCCTCCGTGAGCGCCGGCTCTCCGTCGGCGGAGATCGAGCGCCCCACGAGCCAATCGGTAAGCGCCGTATTGAGGAGCACGCGGCGGACGTCTTCAATCTTGGTGATTTCCTCCAGCCAGTTGCCGGCGCCCGAGCGCCTGCGCAGCGCGTGCCGCATTGCCGAGAGTCGGGCCGCTTGTGGGGTCGAGTACCACCGCCGAGCTTGAGTGAAATCGATTTGCGCTTCTCGGCAGAACTCTAGAAGCGAACACGCGTGCCCGAGCTCCCAGAAGCCAGTGTCGGATGGCCAACCACTGCCTTCTCCGTCCTCGATGGTCGAACGAAGCTGTTCGAACTCGATGGAAGTGAGGGCCAACGCGATTCGGAATTGTTCACGGTCGACAATCCCACCGTCGAGTGCCGAGAAGATGGTGTGCAGTGCATCGGGGCTGCCGGCTCGAGCTACGAGCGTCACTCCAGCCATCCACCTCCAGGAGTACTGTTCAGGGGTACCACCGCCTTGGGGGGCACCAGTAACCCGAGCGAGTGATCGGACCCGTGAAGCTGGGAGCCTCTCAGAGGTCGCCAAGGCCAGCAGGCGGAAGAACCCTTCTCCCACTGTTGCATGCCGGCCGCTCCACACCGGTGCGAATCCCTCGGCTTCGGACCCCCAGAGGATTCTGGCCGAGAGGGAACCGCCGTGTATCGCGTCAACCCTGCCCCAAACGCGAGCAACGACTTTGCTGGAGGCATCGCTTCCCTCCTGAGCGAGAAAGCTCTGAAGGTGTTCGCCGACCGACGCCAGGTAGCTCGTTCCCCCGTCGGGGCTGAGGCCTGCCGGAACGAACTGCGTAGTCGACCCGCGCGTCAGGCTCACGCGCAACGAAGACAGGCCCGAAACCTGTATCCAAAGGTCCGGGTGATCAACCAGCTCCTGCAACTCCACTGCGACTTCGAAGCTCGCCTCGAGGTCGGAGCCCAACTGATCGAGGCGGTCTGCCACCGCTCCGCCGGCTCTCAGCCCGAACTCGGCCCAACGCTGTCTTGGCGGAGTCATTCCCTCGTTTGAGGGGTGGAGAGCAAATGTCGGGATGGATTCGGCAAGCGACCGTTCGCCGAAGAACTCCGACGCGGACACGACTGAGGTGTCGGCCTCAAAGGCGAGCGAGGCCCGGAAGACTTCGGAGACCAGGGCGCGATCGACTCCGGTGAGCGTCGACAGCGAATCAGTGAAAGCAGCGGATGCGGCTAGTCTCGCCCGTGTATCCTGCAGCTCGGGCAAGATCTTGGACTGATATGCGGCCACGGAATCGCCGAACTCGTCGAGCAGGAAGTCCGAGAACTTCGCGACCATCGTTGCCGTGACGCTGGGAGGCAGCTCGGCCGATTCGCCACGGACCAGCATCGCCTCAGCAGCATCTAGAAGCATCTGCGGCGTTGCGGACGTTGTCGCCGTTCCGATGCTCTCGTCTCCACCTTCGCCGTCGTTCAGGTCTTCGGGCTGCGTCTCCGTGGCTACAGTCTCTCGCTCTCGAATGCGGCGAAGGAATGTCTGCGCGACCTGCTGGTCTGCCTCCAAGCTTTCGAGGACCTCGTCTAGCTCGGGGCTTGCCTCAATCTCCCAAGACCCGAGGAGCGACGTGAGCTCCGCCCGTTGTCCGAAGAAGGGAAGCCACGACAGTCCGCGTACAGAGTGTTCGATGATTCTCTCGCGCTCTTTCGAGCCTGCGGCCTCAACAGGAGGAGGGAGCAGGAGCTCAAGCTCTCGCCGGAACGCCACCCTGGGGTCTCTTTCGTACGCGGCTTGAGCGGGTTTCGCCGATTCCAGTGCGTCCAGTGCCGGAATCAGCGCAGAGTTGAAGCTCCGGACCTGCCGCTCGCGAGTACCAAGCTCTGGCCCCACCACTGACTCCATAACCGAACGAAACGGGAGCGCGACGAGCTCGGCACGCTTCGCGAAGGCGAGCAGTTTCAAGAGTCGACAAACGGTCTCATTGGGTGAGAGCTCGGCGATGAATGGATCTATGTCGGCGAACCTTACCTCGTCGACGGGAAGCTCCGACGCCTCAATTCCAAGCGCTGAGGCCAGAAGGATTCGCCGATGCACTTGGGCGAGGAGCCTGTGAATCGCGGCCAAGTCGAGTCTTATGGTCGCCGCGCTGGCCACAGACTGGGGCAAGTCGAACCACCGCCCATTGTGCGATCGGAGGCGCGAGACGACTGCGGAAACCTCTCTCGGCGTCGCTCGTGTAGCCGACGCCAAGAACGACGAGAGAGACGCGCGGCGTTTCGCGTCGTGATCGTCGGGAGAGGGCAGCTCCCACCGCGCCAGGTCTTGTCCATAGAGAACTTCAAAGGGAGAGTCGAAGGTCTTGTCGCCCTTGATTGTCTTTCGCGCGTGTCTGGATGGGGAAACGACGAACAGCGCGACCTCTTCGGGCGAGAGGGAACAGAGATCTTGAATCCAGCGAAGCCCTCCGAATATGGCTAACGCCGATGCAGTAAGGCCACCGCCGAGTTGAGTAAGCAGAGGACTCGCCACGTGAACCGGCCAGTTGACCAATTTCGTCAGACGCTCAAGTCTGTGTAGCCGAAGAAGGATCGAGCAGAGTTCGGCCTTGTTGCCGCGTAGTCTCAGTCTTTCGAGATCGCACTCGCCGCTGGGCTCGAGTTTCCAAAGCCGCGCAGGCGAGACGTATTCTGTCGTGAGCAACTCCTCAAAGCGCTCAAACGACATGCCGCTGGCGCGTAGGAGGTTGGCAACCGAAGGCCCCATCCCGCTTGCCACTGCATGGGCGACTGCCGGGCCCCAGAATGCCGCGAGGGAGTTGGGAACTTCCAGCAAGAGGTTCAACGTCTGCTGGTTCGCCCCGATGTAGTCCGTCGAGAGCGAAGCAACCAGCGATGCTGCAGCGTCACCTGCCAAATAGCTCTCCTCCAAACGGAAGAGGGCGAGCCCGGCACGGTCAAGGTCAAGCTGCTCAGCCAGAAGACCCTCTCGGACATCTTCGTCGCGATAGGGGAGTGACCACGGGTAGGCGGCACCACTCAGGCGGGAGAGCAGGCGAAAGGTCGGGGGGGACTGCGGGGAAACTCGGCGCTCCTCGGTCGTGCCAGCGGTCTCCAGCCCGGAACAGACGTTCGTGTCGGAGCCGTTTGGCTCCGGCGGGGGCTCGGGCTCGTCGGCGCCAGGGGACGCTCCGTCGGACCCGCATTCGATAGGCCCTCCTGCCTCAATGACGCCCTCCCCTGACCCGCTGTCGGGACTCGGCGTCCACGAAGGTGTCCAGGGCTCGCTTTCCACGCGAGCCATGAGGAGCTCGTTTACAAGATCAATCGTGGGCACGCCTATCGAGACGTTGGCCGACGAGAGGAGAAGAACCGGTACATCTGGGCGGCGCTGCCGAAAGTGGCTCAGGAGGCTCTCGCCGTTCGGGCTCTCAAAGCGTCCAAGCAGCGAAAGAAGATCGAAGAGATATGCTGCAGGACCGATTGCGCTCAGATCATGTGAGCAAACGCAGGAACTGTCTCGTTCGACGATTGCCAGCGCATCGTCAGCGTTCGCGGCGGCATCATACGGAGACTTGAAGAGCTTCTGAGGTGGTGGGCGCAAGAGGATTGGTCCGGGCAACGCGAGTGCGTTGGCGCCCCCTCCGACGTCGCACCCACCGACCGGCGGCCGTGATACCAAACGGCTTACGACTGCGGCAGTTGCCACCGCGTCGACCGAGCGAGCTCGAAGATACGCGTCGTGCGCGCCTTCGGGGGTGTCGAAGTCGCTCCCGAACTCCTGGGCGAAGCGACCGCTTCGCCGCGCAATAATGTTGGAGGCCCCCCGGATCCCTTTGCCCTCTAGGAGTACATGTGTTTCCGGATCGTCGAGGATCTTGTGGAGAGATCGAAATCGGCGAACGTCCCTTCCGTCGAGGACACTTTGCGGGGCCTCCGAACCGAGCTCGTGCGCCACCCGGCGCAGTGCCACCTCAGGCCGAGCTCGCGCAAATCGTCGCATAAGATCTCGAGCAAAGCGTTGGGCCGAGTCCCTGCCATTCCCGAACTTGGGCGGAACTGGAGCCCCAGCCGCAGCGACGACTGCGAGCCAGTCGTTGGTGCCGAGAGCTGCGACTTCTTCGGCGCGGCCGTTGGTGGTCCTAGCCTCAGCCACCTCAAGGAGGCGAGCTGAGTCTCCGGCGAGCCGAAATAACTCCCGGCGAGCCGCACTATCCTCGGTCGGCGTCTTTGGTGGTCGGTCCCCCTGCGAACGCAGCTCCGTCTGTATTCCTAACCGACGCCAGTTCAGTTGTGTCGTAGCCCTCGCGTTTACGCGGCCGGACGCAGCCGCAAGCTGGAGCGCTTCTTCGAGGCCCTCGGCGGATCTGACCCGGTGAAGGGCGTATAAGGCCTGAGCGTCAGCAGGTGTGTTCCCAAGGCGAAACGCAGCCGCGATTCCCTGTAGCTGCCGCGCCGGGATTCCTGACCACGTGGCGAGAGCGTATGCCTCGGCACGGTTCAAGCTGGCAGGGTTGCGGATTTGGGCCGAAATCGCCTTCGCCCCGCGCTCGAAGACGCCATCGACCTCGACCAATGCTCTCGGCACCAGCACATCGAGTCGGTCCGTGTCGACGAGTGGGAGGCGATCTTCGCCGAAGACCACGACACGAAGCCTGGGAGCCCGCTTACTCAATAGCCGAGCTCTCAGATAGGGCAGCTGGTAGCGTCCATTCCCGTCGCTCCGTCCGAGCGCTAGCAGTCTACAGTGCCTCAGCCCTCGCTCAACGAGACAGACCCTGACCGAACGAGCTGACCGACCACCGCCCAGCACTCGGCCCTGAACCTGGGCGTCGGTGACTAGGCTCGGCGAAAAATCGAGCTGGTAAGGGAATATTTCCACGAAGTCATTGAGCGCTACAGGCGTCAATGTGGGGAGGTGCCCTTGTTGTTCGCCACAGCGCCAACTCACCCACAGTGGGTCTCCCTTCTCGACCGCTCGTACCCGGATCTGGAAACTTCCATCGTGGCCGCGGACTGCCGACCCCACTTGATGCTGCCGGAGAGGGTCGGAGAAGACATGGATTTCGAACGGTTGATCCTTGCCGTGCTTCGAAGTCCCAGAGTCGGGGATGGAAGAAACGACGCGTCCGCTCAGAAACGATGCAGGCCCTTCGTCGAATGTCGCGGGGTCGGAACGGACGAGCAAACGGTTCTCGGGGAGCTGAGCGGGTTCGAGTGCACGTCCGGCTACGGGAGCCGTCGGTGTTCTTGTCGAGTCATTCGGCCCTGACGCGGTCGTTGCCACTTCCGGCGCACGGTCGAGGCTGAGTCGTGCGGCGGCCGCTTCTCCCTCAGCAGGAACCGCGGCGACAGCCACAATCCTTGAGGATGTCTCGTGTTCCCCTATTCTGAGTACAACGCGCAGTTCTGAGCGTTCGAGCAACAGACGCCGCGGAACTCGTACGGCGTATAGACTGCTGCCCTCACCCTTCCGCAGTTGCACGGGCGTACCGACGACCCGCCATTCGTTTTCCCCTGTCCTGACCTGTACGGACGTCGCCGCGCCCAATCGCTCCCCGACGACCTCATATCGTACTTGCACCGGGATCGCGTCATCACGCGAGCCGATTGCTCGCCGTAGTGATGCCAAATCGATTCGGAGTTCTGGGGGATCTTTTTTCGTTCGGTCAGCCATTGCGGCGCTCAGGCAGTGGTGTGCGCATCCCCGCAGCGTCGAGGTACTGCGGCGCTACGATCCGGATCGTGACGCGCGAGCCGGGAGTCATGTACGGGCCGTGAAAGCGCGCTATTCGGGCTCGGCCGGGCCAGCGAGACCTCCGCCCGCTCCCGCTGCCGCGGCTACAGGAGGGGGAAGCGTCAGGAGTCGAACCGAAGCGTCTTCTTTCACGCGAAGCCCGAACCGGCACCAGACACGATAGGAGATCCGTTCTTCACCTCCATCAACCTCGTGACGCAAGTACTGCACGGTCGGGGGGACGGCCACGACCAGGTCGAATGGGTCGCCGCTCCTCGCAACAACCAGACCCTGGTCCGGTTGAAGACCCCGTGCGCGACTGAGTGTGCCCCCCTCGGCCTCAAGCCGGGCGCTCAGTGAGTCACGAGCAAGCGTCGCGGCGCCGGGAGGTCGCTGGTTTGCGAAGCGCCACATGTCGCGTCCCAGCAGCACGTGGTAGGGGCCGAAGTGCTGTGCCGCATCTAGATCGAAAATCGCCTCCTCCACGGCACGCACCACCTCATCCGCAGGATACGGAGGAGCTCCGGCGCCTGGCGTGAGTGCGTTGATGGCCCGCGACGCGGTAGCGACACCCACAAACGTTCGTGCTGCGGCGATTGGGTGACGTACTGCAGCAGCTGCGGGCGCCGCTCCGGCACGTAACACCAGCTGGTCGCATGTCGCCTGCAGCGTCGCTGCGGCGCGACGAAAGCGGGCGACCGCCGAAGCCAGATCAGCCTCCGCCACTTGCGAGACCGACAACGATACTGGTACGGACACCTCCGTCAGCGTGACTGTTGGGCCTTCGACGAGTCGATTCGCGACAACCCGTTCCTCTGGCACGCTTGTTGTCGCTCGAGCGACCTCGCGGATGGGCAACACTTCAGGAGGGAGAGTCCCTGTCTTCTGAGCTTCGTCGATGACTGCCGCGCTAATGTGGGTGTGTTGTTCTGCGGAAATTGGGTCGTTCATGGCTCTCCGTTGGCTTGGGACTGCATCAGTGGCTCCTTGATCCCTATCACGGTCCCACTCGCTCTGACGCCGCGTTGAGTCCGCGACACTGCTCGAACCGCAATGAGGTCTTTGCGGTCACCAAACTCGGCTCAGGAGGTTGCTCAGCTGGGAAATTCAGAACGGCCGGTCGGCCGCACGCACGCACGCACGCACGCGCACTCGGAGCCCTCTCAACCGAGAGCACTTGCCGCTGCAGCGCTTCGGGAACCTGTGTGATGCTGGCATGATGCTGTCCGGTGACAGACCGCGAGCTGTCGCTCGAATTCTCGGTGTTGAGGGCCTTGGAAGGTCATCGGCGTGGACCCTGAGCGACGACCAGTTGAGTTTGGCGTCGACCACTTGCGGCACAGACCGCGGTGCCAGTGCACGGCTCCGTTCGTGGTGACACCTCGATACCCGCTACCGCGAGACGATCATGTCGAGAAGCGAGGCGCGAAGCGGAAGACGTGGCGTTCCGGAACAGGATGGCGTGGTAGTTCTCGAAGCACGGTCGGTGCCATTCGAGTTCTACGTCGTCGAACAGCCGGGTCGATGTACGCCACGGACAGGAACTCGCCATCGAGGTGGTCGAAGTCCTTGCCCTTTGAGAGCAGAGTCGCGCTGCTGTATTCGAACAGACGACGATCCACAGGTCGTTCTTTCTCATGTTGCGTGCGCCGTCGGCGTGTGCCTGCGAGGACAGGCGATCTCGACATAGGTGTCGAGCACGTCTGGGTGGGCGATGTCGACCGTCACGAGGTTGTCGAGTGCGTGCTGCAAGGCCTCAAGTTTCGGGGTGCCCGGCCATTGCCGCTGGCCAGGACCCGAACTCGCCGCGGCTCACAAGACAAACGAGGACGCACGCTCGATGCCTTCAGGCCGAGTCTCTGGTCGAGGGCGTTCGCCAGTGCCTTGCCGCGTCGCAGAGCCAACACGACGTTGTAATCCAGCAAGAACAGGCGGCCACTCACGGCCTGAAGCGCGCGCTACGGGTCATGGTCGGTTTCGTCGCCCGGCCAGGAGCCGAAGAACGCGGCCACACCCGAGGAGGCGTCTTGCGGGAGCAGGGATACGACCGGTTTCCGTCTTCGAGCTTTGGGGGCGCCTCGAAGATGCGGTCAGCGGGGCCCGCCTTGCCAATGGACTCGACGTCCACGAGGAGCATGCCGTCCGAAGGGCTACTGTGGGGCGACATCGATTCTGTGCAGGCAAACTACGAATCGGACGGGCTCGCCCCTGTCATGCGGGAACACTTCGGGGCGTCCGTCCAAACCGCACAAACGGTTGCCCGTTTGGCCGATGGACAGTGAGGCGGAGAAGCTTGCTCGAGAGGTGGGCGCGTTGCCGATGCAGGGGGCGGCGTCGTTTGTACACGGCGGCTCTGAGGCGGCGTATGGTCGCACTTGTCGAGCGGCGTGTCGCGACTAGCGGGACCGAATCGAGCGCGAGCGCCGAACTCGGGCTCCACCGGGCGGCGCTCCGCGATTCGCGGAGTAAAAGAAAACGGAATCGGACGAAACACCTGAGGCGCGGCCGACAAGCCTGTCTGCCCAACGTGCTCTTCGAGCTTCGTCAGCAGCGGTGCACATACGGACGAGCGTAAGGCCGCTTCGTCGACTTGGGACGGCCCCTAGTTTAGCCGTGTCCGTCCGAGCCAAGCGCGGGTATCATCAACTCGACGGTAGAAGCGTGCCTCGGATCCCGCCTAGAGTCCTCGAGCGCGTCACCGTTGCTGTCAGGAGACCAAATGAGTGCGAAGCACCGCGGACGAATACAGGTTCAAGGCCCGGACATGGGGCAGCCCGAGCCCTCCCGAGCGTGGGCGCAGGAAGATCCGCCGGGTAACGCCGCCGGACTCGAATGGCTTGAGCAGCTCCGAGAGGGTTGTACGCCTCGGCAGCGAAAGCGGCGGAGAGAAGCCTTCCCACGCGCGGAGCGGTACATCAAGCGGGCAGCAGGGACGGGGCTTCAGTACCCGGTGAGCAAGCGGTTCATCACGGATGGCGAACCTCTTGAGTATCGGGTAGACCTCGAGGTCCGGAAAGGGGAGGCATTTTCGTGACGGTCCTGAGGCAGCTGGGTGCGCGCGTCGTCGACTTGGAAGCCGACGACGCTGACGCGTGGCTCGAACTGCTCGAGGAGGGGCTGCTGGCGGACCCCGATGCCCTTCCGCTCCTGGCTGCCCTCGCACCCCCTGAGCCCGCGGTCGAGCGTGCAATTGCCTTCCTGCTAGCGACCCGGACCGAACACTTGTCAGGGAACCGTTGGCTTGTTGGCGCCTCGCTGCTGGTTTCCCCGCGCTCCCTGTCTGATGCAAGTACTGCAACGAACCTCATCTCCTGGCTGACCCGTGACGTGGTTCAGAGTGATTCTCCGCCGGCGTTGGTAAGGCGCGCAGCCGGGGCGTTCCTCCACGATGCGCTCGATGCTGCGCCACTCATACAACTCTCTGTTCTCGACGGGCTGGTTGAGATGGGCGATGCCGCGAGGGCTTTGTTCCCTCGACTGCTCGCGAAGGCGGTTCGCAATCGCGTATCCACTCTCGCCTCGTCCGAAGACCAGTTGATGAAGAACGACGCGGAGCGGATACGACAGAGTCTTCGAGACAGCTCAGTGCCCAGACGAATCCCGTTCCAACCAGCTCAGGTCCGCCAACTCGCGGACGAAGTTGGCCAAGCGGTCCAATCTCGCATAGGTCATCGTACACAGCAGAGACTGAATGGATGGCTTGGGCACGTCTGCTTCCTCGAAGAGGCGGGGGCTGCAGCGGAGAGCCACAAGGGAAATGTCGTTGAGCTACGGCTGCTCGAGGGGGCGGCGAACGTACGTTCTGTAGCGGATATTCTGTCATCACTCGAAGCCCTATTTTCCGCCGTAGGCCAAGCGCTCGTTCCGAAGGCGGGAACTCCTGTTCTCGCACCGCTGTCTGCTGGACTAGGTTCCTTCTCGTTCCGAGCTGTATCGGGGTCACGAACGACAGACAAGCGGACGCTGAAGTTGACTCACGAGTTGATCTCGGGCGCTTCGAGCCTTGAACAACTTAGAGGGGTTCTGGGAACAGAGCCCGAGCCCTGGAAGCGGCTCAAGGCGCTCCTCGACCAAATCGCGAGGCAGGCAGGGATCGTAGAGGCGACGGTTTACAGCGCAACGTCCCCAGAATGGCGAGCTAGTACACGAACGGCACCCACTGACGCTGGTCGCATGGCCGAGCAGTTGGCAGAGCAGGTGGACGCATCGGAAACCACGGTCCGCGACAGCGGGTTCTTCATTGCGGCAAACGCCCGGGCCGGATCCTTCACAGCGAAGCTGAGAAACCATGGAGAGGTGGACGGAACCACAGCGTCCATCGCTGCCCTCAAGCGCGTGAGCCTCGGCCGCCCATATGTCTTCCGGCTGGAGCTAACGAGGGCGAGTCGTCTCGTAGGGGATCTTGACACGTGGGTGTTGCTCCAGCTTGAGGACGATGACTCGGATGGGGACGATGAGGATTTTGAAACCCCAGAGCGCCCGGTGGGCAAGGGAGATGTGCCCCAGGCAAAGCTAGAGAAGGCGCTGAAGGTCGCGGAGCTTGTTTTCCTCGGCAAACGACCGACCCCGGCCTCCGTCAACGTTAAGAGCCAGCGCAACGTCGACTACTATCTGCATGCGGCCAGACTTTTGGGACTGCTGGACCGCAGGAATCGAATGACCTCAGTCGGGCGAGTTGCGTTCGCCGAAGACCCCGATGAGCGGATGTTGCGAATCGCAATGAAGTTCGAGGAGATGAAGGTCGCCCAGGAGTGGGTTTCATGGACAGGAGCCTCGCGGCTTGCAGACGTCGACCGTTCGACGGCCGCCGCGTTCCTCCATGCACGAAGTTCGCTCAAGAAGGGAACGATCGACACGCGAGCAAGCTGCCTCCGGACATGGCACAAGCTTTTTAGCCCGTATTGGGCAGTGAAAACTCGGTCTTCGCGCTAGTGCTGGGCGTAGATGCGTCTGATGAGTCTGGGCGGTCGCGGGTAGCTGACGTTGGCTGACTCGGCGAGTGGGTCCCATCCTGCTACTTCTTCGCCCCCTCAACGAACTCACGGAAGTCCGCCACGATCGTGGATGGTACTTCGACGGGCGATAGTTCCTCGTCCAAATAGTCCAAGAGTGGCCTCGAGGGGTGATCCTCCGGAGCGTACTCTGACATGCCTCCAACTGCATCGCCGATGACCCGCAGGCCGGCAATCAGGTCAGCGTCGTCGCCCGAGAGCGGGGCTATTTTCCAAATCGCAGAAATCAAGTCATTCTCGGACATCTCTGGGGTTAGTCCTGCTGAAGACAGTGCGCGATATAGTGTCTTTACGTACTGGATGTAGAGGAGCGGCCGTTCGCTAACATGGTCAGGGGCGTGGCCTTGGAGCCCGTGTCCGATGCCTGCCGCAAACAGAGCGCCTGATCCGTCTAAACGGGTGTGTGCGAACGAGTCTGCAAGCGCATGTACGGCGAACCCTTGAGTCGGGCTGCCGGGCACTACCGAACTCGCTATCACTTGCCTGAACCTCTCCTCCCTCTCGCTTTTTGCGTCAAGCCCCGTGAGTGAGTGCACGCTACCATGCACATCGAGAATGTGTGCACCGACCTCCGACTCCGAAAGTGCCTCTGCGAAGTCGGTCTCGAGCTTCTGGATGCGTCCGGGATCAGTACAGATGAAGCGACAGTCCGAGTTCAGCGTCAGTGCTCTATCGGCTGCAGCACCAGACAGCGCGCCGTTGTTCGCTAGCAGCCGCACAGCGTTGAACTCATCGACTTCGTCTGGGATTTGAGAGAACAGCGCGACCCTCTGGGCGTCTCTGCGATCCATGCCCACTGCAAGCGCAACTAGGTAGGTCGTGTAGTAATGACCGCCCTCGGAGTACAGGCCAGTTTTGTCCACCAGTGACACTGGCCGGTTTTGCACATACACGAATAGGCTCGTCCCATCCACCAGTCCTGCCGGATCTGCGGCGCACCACCTTCCCAGCCAGCACGCGTAATACCTCGCCCCGTGGTAATACAGGCCGCTTTCTTCATCCCGCTCCTTACCGTTGTACCGATACCTCCGCGGACTCTCCCGCACAAAGTCCTCCGCACCGCCGCTCCGCGTAGCGCGATACGCAGTCCCCCCAAACGGAAGGTACTCCTCGTAGCTCAACACCTCCCCGCCCGAGGACAACTCCAAACCCACCGACCCCAGATGGTTGCTCAGCTGGTACCGAACGCGCCCCACGGCGCCCGGCACATCCGCCCCGCCATCCCGGGTCTTCCGCTCAACCATCGCAACCCGCTGCGCGTCGTCCGTGACATGCACGGTCTCCCGCTCCAGCTCGATCCGCCCACTCACCCGCTCGCGATACACCTCGAACCCGCCCACGTAGATCCGCTCCGCAACGTGACCGCCGCTCCCCTTGGACCAAACCTTCCGAACGCGCTCTCCCGCTTCGTCATAGGCGTAGTGCGCAGACCCTCCACCCCCGAGGTCCACATACGACATCCGGTCGGACACGTCGTAGACCATCTCCACGAGATGGGGCATCGCGGTCAGGTTCCCGTTGTCGTCGTGGGTGTACGCAGGCTCCGGGTCGGTCGCCCCTGTCGGCCCGCTTCGCGTGGCAACCAGCCGGTTGCTCAGAGGCTTGTTGTCAGCGTCCTCCGGATAGAGGTAGTCACGTACAAACCGGCGGTTCGCGCTCGGCACGTCGTGCGCGAGCGCCTCGATGTTCCCCGACGCATCGTAGCGATACGTCTCGGTGTAGTTCCTCAGCTGATGGTTGTCCGCAGCATCGAATACCTGCGATGGCGGCCCATGCCCCGCGTCACCTGCCGCTGTTCCGGTGCTGTCGCCGGGGCTACCCTGCTGGCCGGGGTGCTCCCTTCCCGTGGCCTCGATGAGCTGGTAGAGCGCGTCGTACCGATACCGCCCCACCGCCACCACAACCTCGCCGGCGGCAATGCGGTCTTGCTGCGCCCAGTCGCGGATCTGCGTGATGTTTCCCGACGGGTCGTACGTATACGCAAGCGACTGCACCGTCCGGTTCGCGCTCCGCGTATGAAGCCGGAGCAAGCGAAAGGTCTGCGGGTCGTAGCGGTACGTCGTCACGGCTCCGTTGCCGTACTCGATGCGGGTTCGCTGACCCTTGGCGTCGTACTCGATGCCCTCGACATAGGACTGCCACCATCCACCCGCCGCGCGGACCAAGCTTTGGTCGAAAACCCCTGCATACTGCGGCCACAGCTCGACCTTCTCGAGCAGATTCGCCTCGTTGAAGGTCGTCCTGTGCACCGTGCCATCGGGCGCCTGGCGCAGCACCTCGCGACCCAGCGCGTCATGAAGGGCGCGCGTCTCGAACACCGTCTGGTACGCCAATCCCGTCGGCTCGAGCATTGTCTGCGCCCCGCCCACGAAGTCCCCGGCCGCGGCGCCTGGGGGAGCCACCGCGGACCAGTCTGGCGCCAGCGTCTCCTTGTCGCTCATGGCCTCGCTCGCAGGGGCTTGCGCATCGAACAGCCGTCGTTGACTACGAACCACGTTGGCCTTGAAGTCCGCCGACAGCGTCGTCACTTCGCCGGCCGGGTCGTAAACCCGGTAGGGAAGCCCGCGCAGATTGGCCGCCGCCCCAGGCCCGAGTGCCTCCCCGAAGATCGTCCGGCTCATCAGCTTCCTTGGCTCCTGGGGCCGGGTTGCCCAGCGGGCACTCGGGCGCGCCGCGGCGTCGTACTCGATCTGCGTTACAACCCCGCGAGCGTCCCAGACCATCACCGGGTTGCCGCGCACATCCATCAGCGTGCGCCGCGTACCTGCATCCGGTGAGTCCATCCGCATCGGTCGCCCCATCGCGTCGTAGGCCTGTCGCTGAACCACCAGCGCGCGAGGATCCGTGACCTGCAGCGGGTTCCCGCCCACGTCGAACACGACCCGAGTGACGTAGTCCTGCCCACGCTGCGGCCGGGTAATCGTCACGAATGCACGCCCCAGCGTGTCCAGTTCGGCCATCGTCGGGGTCCCGGCATGCTCCGCAGCGAGTCGCGCTGCCCGCTTGCGCGCGCCAAGCTGATCCAGCAACTGCTTTTGCTCGCTGGTACTCGGGTTCTCGGGGTTTTGCAGCGGGACGGCCAGCTCGGTTGCGAGGCTCGCGAGTGAGTCCCATTTGGGCTCCTGCGACCCCGGCAACGGCGCCTCGACGTAGGCCAGCACATACGCCCACGCGGTCGGTGCCTCATGCCATCGATGCCACCACGGCGTCCCGTCGCTCGGGTCGACCGTGTTGTTCTCCACTGCGACTATAGAGTCGTTCGCGTCCCACGTTGTCTGGCTCCACGGCCCAAACTCCACCCTCGTGTGGGTGCCATCGGGTAAGTCGGTGCGAACCAGCCGGCCCAGGGGGTCGTAGTGCATCACGGGCGTGACCCCGGTGCGCACGAGGTCGTCTTCGTCTTCGTAGCGCCAAGAGCTCGAGAAGAACGGTTCGTACTGTTTGACCGGGTTGCCCTTGTTGTCGAAGACCGTTCGTCCCGTGCCCACCCAGCGCGTCGTGACGTGCTCTTCTCGCAACGCGCCGTCCGCGTCCCGAACGAGCACGCCGCCCTGCCGCGCGGGCGCCATGCCGGGCTCGGCCTGCGCCTTGGTCATCACCTCGCGGCCGCTTCCATCGGAGTACGCGAACGCCACCTGGATCTTGCTGCGCTCGCCTGGACGCAAGTCGGCCACGTGGGTTTCGCGAGCGAGAGCCGCGCTCCAAACCGCTGCGCCCGGAGGCACGGGGCCGTCGCCCGGATCGCCTCCTGCGTCTTGCCAGCGTCGGAACGCGTGCAGGTCGTAGACCAACCGGGTGCTTGCCTGCCCCAACAGCTCCGCGCGATGCGTGAACGGGTCCTCTTGCATCACCAACGTGAGCTGCTCAGGCACGCCCTGCAGGAGGTCTCCTTCGTCCCCCGTACCTCGAAGCGCCGTCGCGCGAACCATTCCCAGCGCGTCGAAGCTCAGCTCGGTGAAGTTCTCGTTGGGATCGCGGACCCGCCACGGCTGCAGCACGCGATAGTCGGTGTACGCCAACGTGAGGTTCTCGACCGCGTCCTCGGCCTCCGTGATCGAGAGCGAGTCGTCGTCGTACGTGACGGTCGACCTGCTGCCCAGAGGGTCGATGGCCGAGCGAGGGAGGAAGAATCCCGCCGTCGCAGACGACACCGAGGCGAACTCGACGTGTCCGCTGGGCGCCCACCACGTGCCGTCCCACAGTGCTGGGGGGACCAGTGAAGCGGAGTCACCGGTTCGGTCGATCGCAGCACCCGGGGTGTACCCACACCCAAGCTGCAGCAGCGCGTCATCGACGGAGAACGATGTGGTTTCGCCGGTCGTCTTGTTGGTCCAAGCGTGCTCCAGGCTGTCGGCAACCTGTGCCCGTGTCATCGCGAGCGCGTAGGTCTCGTAGCCGATCGCACGGTTGCCCACCTGCCCGACCGGAAGCGGCGCGAGCGCGTGGTCGTAGTAGGTTTGGGCTTGCGCCGAGAGGAGTCGCAGCGTCGGAGTCTGAGGGGCACTGCTGACGTCTGAGCCCGTCGCGGGTGCAACACGTGGCGCTTGCTCGAGCCACGCACGGAGGGTCTCCACGCTGTGCGGCTGGGCGTCATCCTGCGGCGCAGGGAGCCCCTGGAGCTCCCACGTCGCCGACTCGATCGGGACCCCAATGCGATACCAGGCATAGTCCGGGTCCTGCTGCCGCGGCTGCCCGAGCGGATCATCGGGCGATGTCACGCGATACGTCCCGGGCGCCGAGCTGCTGCCGAAGCGGGCGTCGGTCACGGTTGCCCAACGCGCTTGTTGCTCGGTCACCTGCGCCCCTCTACGCGGGTACACGACCGAGACGGTGCGCGTCGTGTTGCCGTAGTCGTCGAATGCGAGGACCGCCTCTTGGGTCAGCCGCGGGTCGTTGGGCTCGCGCTCGTAGTGCAGCGTCAGGCTCTCGTGTGCGGTGGCGAAGAACACCCCATGTTGGCGGTCTTCCGGCCCCGCGTTCGCGGTGTCCAGGAGTCTGATCTGGTAGTTCGCCTCCGTGACGGAGTAGGGGTGCTCCTGCGATGGGGGGCCGTCGTCCGCGTAGACCTCTTGGCGCAGGGTCTTGCCGCGCAGGGCCCGGGCGGCTTCGATGCTGTGACGCGTCGAGAGGTCGGGCGGGAGCAGCGTGTCTGGAAGCGTCGGGGCCCGGGCGTCACCCTCGTAGTACTCGCGCGTCAACGCCAACTCGAGCGGCTCGCGCTCCAGCCACGCACCGGTGTGGAACCAGGTACGCGTGCGGACAGGCGGCAGCGAAAGGCCTTCGGCGTCCGGATCGAGGTCGTAGGGGAGGGCGCCGAACAGCCCTGCGCCCTGGGCGGCTTCGACCGACTCGGTATCTCGCTGCTCGACCGAGGCGAATCCTCGGAACTCGTGCTCTTGCGGATCGTAGTAGCCGTGGTGGTAGGCGTACTCGGACACGAGCCGCGTGCGATTGATGTGGTCGATGCGCAGTACGCTTCGTACGACCTGGACCGGGAAGGGCAGCCGGGTCAGCCACGGGCTGTCGCTTTCGAGATCCCGGCGGTAGTCAACAACCGACGTGCTGTACGCGATGTGGGTTTCGGCACCGAGGTTGTTGCGAACCGATCGGAGCAAGTGCGGCTTGTGACCGCCCTCGGGCATCGCCGCCAGAGGGTCGAGCCACTCGATCGGCCGAGTCGCGTTCAGGCCCTTCGACCGAACCAGGACGGAGGTGCCGCGCCCGAAGAGGTCGACGACATCGAGCCGGTCCGCAGGACCAAGGGCGGCGAAGACCCCCAACCGTTGCCGAGGCAGCAAGCCGTTGCCCGAGGCGTTGGCATAGACGTCGACACCATCAGCGTGCAGGTAAAGGATGTCGGTCGTTCCGCTCCCGTCGATGTCGGCGAATCGAACGCGGCGCGGCGAGAACTGATCGGTCGCGTCAAAGTGAGGTCGGATCGCTGCTGGACCCGCGGAGCGCATCGCCATCTCGACCTTGGCGCCAAACCGTCCGAATCCAAGGTTCGGCCAGTAGCAAATCGACCGGTTGCGTACGCGGACGATGTCCGTCAGCCCATCCCCGCTCATGTCGGCGAGCGCGATGGTCTCCGTGCCGTCGCTGAAGACGATCGCAGGTCCGTCATCTTCGCTCAGTGGCTTGCGCCAGCGCCCACCGCTCTCGAAGCCTCGGGTGCCTTTGGAGCGATACCAAACGAAAGCGTGCTGCTCGGTGATGAGGAGGTCCGGCTGCCCGTCACCATCGAGGTCGATGGTCCGCATGTTCGGGTCGGACCAGTCGAGATTCGGGAGCTGCTCAAAGTGACGTTTCCCCTCCCAGCCTTCGAGCCCAAGTGGCGAGGCGATCGCGTGGCGAGAGCGGGTGTAGTAGCCCGGAAAAGGGCCCTGGAACGTGACCGGGTCCAGTCGTCCGTCTCGGTTGATGTCGATCAGCTGAACGCCGCCGTTCAAGTCGGACTCCACGGGCAGCGTTCGCAGTGGACGAGGCGGGTCGAGCCTCCCGTCACCCCGATTGCTGCGATACCACCACGACGAAGCCTGCTGCGTCAGGACGCCGGGGAGTCCCTCTCCGTTGAGGTCGACAAACCGATGCGTTTGCCCGTCGATACCGCCGGGCAGTGCAGGGAACGCGTCGGATCCCACCGAGTGGGGCACTCGATGGAGCTGATCCGGCACGCGCGTGTAGCCAAAGCTCAGGGCTGGAAGCACTTCTCGGCGATATCGGCCGGCCGCAAGATCGAACGCATAGCCGCACTGCACAGCGTCGGTGAGGTATGAGACCGAGGCGGACTCGTCGTAGAAGAAGTCTGTCGAGCGCACGAGACATGGCGACACCGGCAAACCGCGCGTGCCTGCCGGGAAACGATGGAACATGAGTGCCCGGCGGCATCTGCGGTAGGTGCGAACCTCGAACCCGGGTCGGTAGGTCGAATACGGATCAGCGCGCCTGGTCCAGGCTCCGGCGCCGAGGACTGCCGGACGTGCCGTCTCGTCCTCCGGAATCGCAGCGGTCTCCGCGTACACCGACTCGTCTTCGAGTGCGAAGTCGCCGTAGTCGAGCACCAGCTCAAAGCGATAGGCGCTCGGATCGACGGGGGTCTCGTCGTCGGGAGCAACGGGCTTCGCGTTTCCGTATTGGACGCGGTGCAGATACCGCTGCGCAGTCGCGGAGAACGTTCCGCCGGAACCGCGGAATCGACTTGTCTCCTCCACGGTGGGAACTACGCCGAGTCCGTCCTCGCCGCGGTACACGTATCGGGCCACGTTTCCGCGGTCGTCGCGAGTCTCCTCCAGCATCCACGCATAGATCCGCGTGGGATTGTCCGGGTCGGCGATACGAGCTTGCCCCGTACGCCCGTAGACGTTCAGGGCGTTGTCCCGGGTAGTGACTTGCCAGTGACTCGTTCCGTCTGTGGCCATCCAGCGCTCGATGCGTGCAAACAGCCCCTCGACGCGCGGCCTGTACCGCTGCACCTCATGCATACCGTCCGCAGGCTGGCTGGGCGTCGCGACGGGGACGAGATCCTCTGCGCCCGAGAGCACAAACACATCGCTGTGCTCGTCGTCGAAGTAGCGCGGCAGACCCTTCTGTGTCTTTCGCGTGATGGACGGCGTCGACAGAGACCAACCCATCCCAAACGGACCATTCCCGTTGCCCGTGTCGTAGCTCAGGCTCAGCCCAAGCTCGAACCCCGAGCGACCCGGTGTGGTGGCAATCGGGACCGAGACCGACGCCGAGCCCGTCGCAGGGTTGAACGACACGGTTTCTCCCATTCCCTGGATCGCCCCTCCACTCTTCGGGACGCCAAGGCTCGGCAGCAGACCCTCGCCAGAAGGATGCTTCGCATCGCTCGGGCGGGAGGATTGGTCGGTGCCTCCCTCGCTCAAGCCGTGTCCGGGCGTCGGGGCGAGCGATGCGTTTTCGTGTTTTGGCTTCCTATCGCTGGGTGGCATCGCCCGACCTACCGGTGGACTCTACCGACCTCGGAAACGCTCCATCAACGAGAGTGTTGAGCCGGACATGCAGCCGGATCGTTCGTGACGAGCGCCCTGCGTGACGAGCGCGTCGGCCTGACGAGTGCCAGACAGTGCTCCTACGGCACCCTCGACGCAGAAAAACAACCATTCATGGGGGGTCGGATTCGGTCAAAAACCTGGTGGCTTCTGCTCCCGACAAAGTCCCGAATTCCGCCGCCAAACCACCGACCGCGATCAATATCCGCCTCAGAACCACCTCGTTTCCTTCCCAAAGACCCGAGCCTTGGCTCGTAGAGCGAAAAACGGAGTGAATCCCGAAGTGAATCCCCAACCAAACCCCAAGTGAAAAATCCGTGCGCCCAGGGCCGCCCCGCATCAGCCCAAGTGCATGCCCCCAGAAAACTCTGTGTCCCCAACAGACACGCCAGCCGAGTTCCTCACCGTCTCCGAAGTCGCCAAGCTCCTCCGCGTCGAGCGAAAGACCATCTACGAAGCCATCCGCCGCGACCAGCTCCCTGGCGTCATCCGCCTCGGCCGCGCGATCCGAATCCACGCCGCCACTCTCCGCGCCCACCTCAGCGGCGAAGCGCGACCCCATGACGACCCGCCCGGCCCCCTGATATCGTCCTGTGGTGCTGACGGCCTGCGACCCACCAAGGAGTAGCCCTATGGGGGGCAGCAAGGTCCGCGTACGCGGCCGCCTGCAATGGCGAGCCCGCGTACGCATAGGCGGTGTCACCAAGACCGCCTATCGCCGACGGCGCGATGAAGCGCTGGATGCCGAACAACAACTACGCAAAACACTGGCGGGGGAGCACGTCCCCGCGCCGAGAGAGGAGAGCATCACATTTGCCGAGCACTGGAACGAATACCTCCGGGATGCGGCAGCCACGACCAACAAACCAAGCACGCTTCGAGAGAAGCGCTCTGCCTACCGCAACCATCTGGGCCCGTACTTCGGCCCGATGCCGCTGCGCTCGATCGGCGTCCGCGTCATCGATCGCTTCCGTGCCCAGCTGCTCGGGAAGGTCAGCCCCAAGACGACGAACAATATCCTCGCGGTTCTCCGGCACTCGCTGGTGATCGCAGCCCGCTGGGAGCGGATCCCCGCGGTTCCGCATCTGGAGTTCGCCCGCACGGTCCAACCGCCGATCCGCTTTCTCGACTTCGAGGAAGCGCTTCGACTCCGCGAGGGCGCACGCGAAGATCCCATGGGCTCCGCCATGATCACCCTCGCCCTCAACACGGGCCTGCGGATCGGAGAACTCCGCGCGCTCCCCTGGGACGCGGTGGATCTCAAAGCCGGACGGCTGCACGTTCGACAAGCGGCCTCGCGCAACGAGGTCGAAACCCCAAAGAGCGGTCGCAGTCGCGAAGTCCCGCTCAACGACACCGCCCGCGCTGCTCTCACGCGCTGGCGGCACCTGCGTGGCCCGTTCGTGTTCTGCACGGACGACGGCCGCATGCTCACGCGCCGCGAGGCCGACACGGTCCTGCGGCGCGCTCAACGAAGGTCCCAGCTTGGCGGCTTCAGCTGGCACGCTCTTCGTCACACGTTCGCCTCGCATGTGGTGATGCGCGGCGTGCCGCTCAAGTCGGTCCAGGAACTCCTGGGCCACGCGTCGATCGAGATGACGATGCGCTACGCCCACCTCTCGCCGGCGATCAATCGCGACGCGGTGAAGGCGCTGGACACCCCAGGTGGTGACACAAGTGGTGACACCTCCGCACCAACCACGAGAATCGGCAGCTAGGTCACCCTAACTGCCGATCAAAAACGGAAGCGCACAGGAATCGAACCTGCCCGGGACGCTCCTCGCGCCCCATAACGGATTTGAAGTCCGCAGACAGCACCAGCACGTCAAGCGCCTCCGCGGCGGAACCTAGCTGAGGGGTGGGGGCGCTGTCCAGTGCGGACGTTCAAATGCAGGGCGCGCAGACCGGACGGTCTTCGTTTTCGAGGACGGGGGCGTAGACGGAGCTGGCCTTCTTCTGGAAGACGAACTTGGACACGACGCCGTCGGAGCCGAAGATTCCGGCGGGGAGGGGAGTGAAATCGAAGGTGGCCGCTTCGGTGGCGGATTCGGCGACGGTGAACTGGTGGACGCTGCCCGCAGGGGCAGGCTCGTCTCCACCCTCTTCGTCGCCACCACCGCTGCCTCCGTCGGTGTCGGTCTCACCGACGGTGGACTCCTCACCCTCTGGTTCTTCGGTCTCGCCGAGCTTGACGATGGGGACGGTGCCGCCTGCTTCGAACTCCTGCCAGCCCATCTGGTCTTCGACGAAGTCGTAGCCGAAGCACTGGCAGATCCACATGGAGTCGGTGATCTCGGTGCACTCGGCGTTGTTGGGGTCGTCGGAGTCGGCGTCGCTGCACATGGCGGTTTGCACGACGCCGGCCTCTTCGTCGAAGTTGAGGAAGAAGGTCTTCTCCCTGCTGCCGCTGACCTCTTCGAGGCCGGAGCCATCCAGGTCGAAGCGGAACAGCTCGAAGACGCCGTCTTCCTCGAAGAGTTTGCCGGGCCCAGGCTCGTCCTTGCAGCCGGTCATGGTGAGGGCGGCCGCGATGAGAGCGCCACGGATCAGAGTGCGAAGAGCGGACGACGAGCGGGGGGCGGGGGCAAACATGGTGAAAAGGGGCCGAATTCAGGCCGGTCGGGACGGTACCACAGCGCATGTGACGTCAAAGGCACGCCGGCCCGTTGACAGGTCGGGCATCGATGCTTAGCTTCCGCGCGCGGTGTCCGCGAAGCGAGATTACTACGACGTCCTAGGTGTCAGCCGAGAAGCTGGGGCCAGCGACATCAAACGCGCGTACCGCAAGTGCGCGATGAAGTTCCACCCGGACCGGAACCCGGGCGACGACGAGGCCGAGGAGCGCTTCAAAGAAGCCGCCGAAGCGTTCGAGGTCCTCAGCGACGGAGAGAAGCGCGAGCTGTACGACCGTCATGGTCACGAGGGTCCGGCGCGTGCTGGGTTCTCGGGGTTCTCGGGAACCGACGACGTGATGTCCCACTTCGAAGACCTCTTCGGAGGTCTGTTCGGGTTCGGCCAGCGCCAAGGCGGAGCTCGGCGCGGCCAGGACATGAAGGTCGAGCTGTCGATCGGGCTCAGCGATGCATTCGAAGGCGGCGAGCACGACGTCACGGTCTCGAAGCCGGAGGCTTGCGACCCGTGCGATGGATCGGGCGCCGAACCAGGTTCGTCCCCGCAGACGTGTCCACAGTGCAACGGCCAAGGCCAGGTCGTTCACCGTCAGGGCTTCTTCACGCTGCAGACAACCTGCCCAGCCTGTCGAGGCCAAGGCAAGGTCATCAGCAATCCCTGCGGCGATTGCAGCGGCACGGGCACGGTCGAACGCGAGTCCACGCTCACGATCAACGTGCCGGCCGGCATCGACGACGGGCAGACGCTTCGCATCCAGAACCGGGGCATGCCGGGTGCTGGCGGAGGGCCGCCAGGCAACCTCTACGTGATCGTCCGGGTCAAAGAAGATCCGCGATTCGTTCGCGACGAGTTCGACATCCACAGCAACGTGATCGTCACGATGTTTCAGGCGGCGATCGGCTGCGATGTGGAGGCGGACACGCTCGAGGGCAAAGTCGATCTCGAGATCGAACCTGGCACGCAGCCGGGCGCAACGATTCGGCTCAAGGGCAAGGGCATGCCGATCTTGGGTCGCGGTCGCGGTCGCGGAACCCACATCGTGCACGTCGAGGTTCGTGTCCCGGACGACCTCAGCGAAGAGCACCTGGTCGAACTGCAAAAGATCGCAGAAGAGCGTGAAGAGGACATCTCGAAGGGGTCTTCGGGCTTCTTCGGGTTCGGCAAGAAGCGCCGCAAACGAGTCTGAAACATGCGCATCGCGGCACGCTCGATCTTCGTCGGTACGCTGGCCTTGTCGGCGTGTTCGCTCAACCCGGCGACGGGGCGTGTCCAAGCATTCCTGATCTCCGAAAGCGAGGAGGTCGAGCTCGGTCGCAAGTCCGACGAAGAGATCACCTCGTCGATGCGACCGCTGACCGAGGCGCCCAAGCTGGTCGAAAAGGTCGAGGAGGTCGGGGCGGCGATCGCCGAGGCGTCGGAGCGACCGCAGCTGCCGTGGACGTTCCGCGTGCTCGACGATCCGGCGGTCAACGCGTTCGCACTCCCCGGAGGGTTCGTCTACGTCACGCGGGGGCTGCTGACGCACCTCAACTCGGAAGCGGAGTTGGCGGGTGTGCTCGGCCACGAGGTGGGGCATGTGACCGCACGACATGGGGCGGTGAAACTCCGGAAGACGAACGTGGCGCGCCGAAGTGTGGGCGTGTTTCGGGTTGTCGACCCAGGGCTGCGTCACATCGGCGGCTTTGCGGCGGGCGTGGCGGGGTTGGCGCTGCTCAAGTACAGCCGCGACGATGAGTATCAGGCCGACGACCTCGCGCTGCGCTATGTCGCCGCCACGGGCTATGACCCCGGTGGGGTGCCGGAAGTGTTCGCGGTGTTGGCCGGTGTCGCCGAGACCGAGGGCCGAGTTCCGACATGGCTGTCGACCCACCCCGAGCCCGAGCTGCGTCGCGACCGCGTCGCGCAGAAGCTGGGAACCTCGGGCTTACCCGGCCCGGAGCCTCAGTGGTTCGCGTTGCTCGAGGGGGTGGTCTACGGAACCGATGCTCGCGATGGGTTCATGCAGGGACAGCGCTACGTCCAGCCGCGGGCGGGGTTTCGTGTCGACCTCCCTGCGGAGTGGACGTCCACGGTGGAGCCTTCGGGGATGGTCGCCGTGTCGCCCAACGACGACGCGCTGTTCATCCTCGGGCCCAGCGACGAAGACACGGCGGCCGAGGCTCTGACGGCGTTCTTCGAGGAGACGAAGCTGTCTCAAGGCGAGGTCTGGGAAGGGAACATCGGAGGGAGTGACGTGGTCACCGCGGCGTTCTCGATCGCCGCGCGAGACGGCAACCTCACGGGGCTCGTTGCTTTTGCACAGCGTGGCCCCCAGGTCGTCGCGATGATTGCGGCTGCACCCGACAAGGTTTGGGCCGAGCAAGCGGAGGGCATCGCGGCCACGGTCGCCAGCTTTCGTCCGTTGAAAGACCCCGCGCTGCGCAATGTGCAGCCGATGCGGATCAAGCTCGAGACGCTGTCGGCTCCGACGACGTTGGCAGCGCTGCACGCCTCCAAGCCATCCTCGATTCCAGTGGTGGAACTCGCACGCATCAACCACGTTGCTGCGGACGAGGTGATGGAGGCCGGCCGCGTGGTCAAGCGAGTCGAGGGGTTCAACCCCGCTCCGCCCCCCGCCGCGGACTGAGTCGCTCTAGGGGGTTGCGCTCGGTCGTCGGCGGTACATCAGCCAGTGCACGCCGGGCTCGATCTGGGCGCTGTAGAGGTCGTAGGGAGCGCGGCCTGCCTTGATCTCCTGCAGGACGAGCCAGTCGGCGTAGAAGCCGGCCTTGACCTCACCGAGGTGCCGCCAGGGATGGTCGCGGAACTTCGTGGTGACGATCAGCTCCGGTGCTTGCTCGAGGACCCAGGGGGTGTTGTGGCGTTCGTGTCCGAGCCAGGCGCGGCGGACCAGCTCGGGGGGCAGCCCGTTGCCACTGCGTGCGACCTCGGCGGTCGTGATCCCAACCAGGTCGAGCGTTGGCAAGCCGCTGGTGTAGGCCATCGCGCCCACGGGAATGGTCGCCATGGTGTCGCCGCGATGGTGCGTTTTGAGCCAGCGTCCAACGCGGCTCCAACGTTGCACGTTGGGGAATCCGTGCGCGGAGGGAAGGTTGTGGCGGAGCGCCGCGTGCAGACCGGTCGCGAGCGCGAGCGCGGCGAGCAGGCCCATCCGGATGCGCACCGGTTTCGGACGGGGCAGGTTCGCGATGCCGATGAACGCGAGGGCGGTCGCGGTCGGAACGAGAGGGACCACCAGCCGCGCGTACGCAAAGTGGTCCCCACCGGTTCTCAGAAAGTACGCGCACCACACCGCCATCCCGCCCAACAGGTAGGCGTGCTCTCGCCGACCCTCACGCGAGAGCAGAGCGCAGGGGGCGAGCACGAGCAGGGGAAAGGTACGCACGCACTCCTCGAGGTAGCTGAGTCCCAGCTCGGCGTGCTGGGTGGTGCCGCCCGACTTGGCCCAGTAGGTGTTGGGCAGGACATCGCCGAACAGCATCCAACGCAGGGCGGTGATGACCCCCAGTGCGGCCAGCACGGTGATGACCGCGCGACGGGTTCGCATCCAGGGGAGCGTGGGGAGCAGGAGAACGAACACGCCACACTCGGGGCGCAGCAGTACGCCCACCAGCACCCAGGTGACGGTCCAAGCGCGGTCTTTGCGGAGTACGGCCCCGGCGAGCGCGACGATGCACGCTGCCGCCAGGGGCGTCTCGAGGCCGCTCACGGCGTTGAGCAGGAGGTGATGGTCGGCCGCGAGGGCGCCGGCAACCGCGAGGGCACATGCAGCCCCCATGGAGGCGGACGCGGTCTCGCCACGGACTCGGGCGAGTCGAATCGCGAGGACGAGGGCGGCTGCGAGGCTGGCCGTTCCGAGGAGCTGCGACCAGGCTTCGACGTCGCCGGTGAGCAGGGCGCCCAACCACAGCAACCCGAGATACAGCGGAGAGGTGAACCCCTCGACGGGCGAGCTGCCGCAGTTGAACGCCAAGCCGCACCCTGCGGTCAGGTTGTCGGCGTACCGAAAGTAGATGTACGCGTCGTCGTAGATCGAGAACGCGTGCTGGAGCACGAATTGAACGAGTGCCACGAGCGCGCCAGCGATGGCGACCCAGGAGAACCATCGGGCTGTGCGCTCGTTGGGCGGCATCGTTCTGGTGTTACTCGCCGGCCATGGACGGGTAGCGCCACTGGGTGGGCGGCGAGAAGTTCTCTTTGATCGTCCGGGTGCTGATCCAACGCATGAGGTTGAGGGCCGAGCCCGCCTTGTCGTTGGTTCCCGAGGCCCGCGACCCGCCGAAGGGCTGTTGGCCCACGACCGCGCCGGTGGGCTTGTCGTTGATATAGAAGTTTCCGGCGCTGTAGCGCAGGGCGTTCATCGCGTGGTCGATGACGTGGCGGTCGGTGGCGAAGATGGCCCCGGTCAGGGCGTACTCGCTGGTGCTGTCGACCAACGCAAGGGTCTCGTCCCACTTGTTGTCGTCATAGACGAACACCGACAGGACGGGGCCGAAGAGCTCCTCCTGCATCGTGCGGTACTTCGGGTCGTCGGCGACGATCAGCGTGGGTCGGATGAAGTAGCCCTTGCTGTCGTCGTACTCGCCGCCGATCACTTCGGTGACGCCCGAGCCCACGTTGCTGCGGGCTTCATCGATGGCGCCACTGAGCTTCTTGTAGGATTTGGCGTCGATGACCGCACCCATGAAGTTGCGGAAGTCCGAGACGTCGCCGACCTTGACGTCGGCCATGAACGCACC
This sequence comes from Nannocystales bacterium, assembly GCA_050633305.1. Classification (GTDB taxonomy): domain Bacteria; phylum Myxococcota_A; class Polyangia; order Nannocystales; family Nannocystaceae; genus CAJXVA01. Next base: position 10,444 of record JBOEGF010000028.1, on the reverse strand, counting down.
GAGTCGCTCGCGGACTTGGGGCCAGAGGCTCTTGGGGATGTACGCACGCGAGGCCGCAGAGCATTTCTGCCCTTGGTACTCGTAGGCGCCTCGCAGCAGGCCGACCGAGACCGTCTCGACGTCGGCGCTGGGGTGCACGAGCACGAAGTCCTTGCCACCGGTCTCACCGACGATGCGGGGGTACTGACGGTAGTTGCGGATGTTCTCGCCGATCTGCTGCCAGAGCGTCTGGAACACCCCGGTGCTGCCCGTGAAGTGGAGTCCGGCGAGGTCCGGGGATGCGAACACGGGTCCACCGATCGCGGGGCCGTCCCCGGGGATGAGGTTGATGACCCCCGGCGGCAGGCCCGACTCCTCGAGAATCTTCATGATGAAGTGCGCCGAGAGCATCGCCGTGGCGGCAGGCTTCCAGACCACGGTGTTGCCGCACATCGCGGGGGCGGTGGGCAGGTTGCCTGCGATCGCGGTGAAGTTGAACGGCGTGATCGCGAAGACAAAGCCATCCAGAGCGCGGGACTCGACCCGGTTCCACAGCCCCGTGGGGGAGCTCGGCTGGTCCTGCATGATCTGCGTCATGTAGTGCGCATTGAAGGCCAGGAAGTCGATGAACTCGCAGGCGGCGTCGATCTCGGCCTGGTGTGCGGTCTTGCTCTGGCCGAGCATCGTCGCGGCATTGAGTACGGCGCGATACTTGGTCCGAATCAGATGCGCGGCGCGCAAGAACACCGAGGCTCGGTGCTCCCAGGGCAGGGCAGCCCACGCAGGTTTTGCCTTTTGTGCGGCGGCGATCGCTTGCTGGGCGTGCTCGGGTCCGGCCTGGTGAACCTGGCCGATCGGCGTCGCGAGGTCGTGCGGAGACAGCAGCGTCTCGAGGGTGCCGGTCTGGACGGACTTGCCGTCGATGACCGGGCCGAGCTCGAAGCTCTCAGCGCGTTGACGCTTCAGCTCGGCTTGCAGCTCGGCGCGAGCGGGCGAGCCAGGCTCGTAGGCGAAGACGGGTTCATTGACGGGCGGTGGGGTTTCGAACAGTCCGTGCGACATGCGGCCTCCGGGGCGGTGAGATGCCGCAGCCACGGTAGGCGCGACGCCTGTGCGAGGCAACGCCGAGGAGGAGCAGGACGGACATCAGGACCGCGCCGCGGGTGTGAGGCAACCCTGCGACCGATGCTGCGCAGCCGCGGCGCTCGGGCTGGACCGGCGGCGGGCTGGTCGCGGGTGGCTCGATGCGCGGCGCCTCGACATTCGTGGCCGCATCGTCGTCTTCGGGAAGGCCCGTCGGAGCTTGACCGCCGCCGAGGACCTCGAAGTCCACCCCGGCTTCCGAGGAGCGCCGGGTTCGGGAGCAGAGGTTGTCGGCCAAGCTCCCGTTCGATTGGAACGCGTAGACGAGGTAGGTCTCCCCGGGGACGTAGCTGCGTCCGCATGCTGCGGAGCTGCTCATTGTGAGCACGTCCACGTAGGTGCCCGTGTCGCCCTTGAAGGTGCGCAAGACTTCAAACGGGGTTCGGATGCGCATGCTCTCGGTGGTGGGGGCAGCGGCTCGACCCTCGAACACCACGTCGGCTTTTTCGGCCGCGGCCAGCGGAGGAGGGGGTCTCAGGCAGGAACACGCGCGTGCAGCGCTCGGCGATGCCCAGGCGATGAGCAGGGCGATCACCACCCAGAGCGCGCGAGGCAGCCGGGCCCGGTCCACGAAAGCACCGTATCACGCGATGTTTGGGGCGTGAGCGACCCCTTTGCCAACGGGCCCGGGTTGGCCTACACGTAGCCCCGCAAGGTCGCCATGCTTACGGTTTCGGAAGTTCGCAAAGCTTACGGGGGCAAGGTCCTCTTCGACGATGTCACCACCACGTTTGACCCTGGGAAGCGCTACGGCCTGACCGGGGCCAACGGTGCCGGCAAGTCGACGTTCATGAAGATCATCTCTGGGATGGTCGAGGCGGACGAAGGGACGATCTCGATTCCTCCCAATGCTCGGATGAGCATGCTGCACCAGGACCACTACCGGCACGAGAACGACCGGATCCGCGACGTGGTGCTGATGGGCAACAAGCGTCTGTGGGCCGCGATGGCCGAGAAGGACGAGCTGCTCGCGGCCGGCGAGTTCGACGACGAGATCGGTATGAAGCTCGGCGACCTCGAGGTCGTGATCGCCGAGGAGGATGGCTACAACGCCGAGAACGAGGCGGAGCAGCTTCTCATCGGTCTGGGGATCGCCAAGGCGGAGCACGAGGAACCGCTTTCGACGTTGGACAGCGGGATTCGCTTGCGCGTGCTGCTGGCCCAGGCGTTGTTCGGCGAGCCCGACGTGCTGCTGCTCGATGAGCCTACCAACCACTTGGACGTCGACTCGATCCGCTGGCTTGAGGACTTCCTGCACCAATTCCGAGGTGTGCTCGTGGTCATCAGCCACGATAGGCACTTCCTCAATGAGGTCTGCACGCACACCGCGGACGTCGACTACGAGAACATCATCGTCTACCCGGGCGCGTACGACATGATGCTCAAGCAGAAGGTCCAGTACCGAATCCAGGAAGAGAAATCGAACTCGGCCAAGAAGAAGAAGATCAACGATCTTCAAGACTTCATCCGTCGCTTCGGTGCCAACGCGAAGAAGGCCTCTCAGGCCAGCTCGCGCAAGCGCCAGATGGAGAAGATCCAGGTCACGGACCTCAAGCGCAGCAACATCGAGCGGCCGTTCATCCGCTTCGAGCCCAAGATCCCCGGCGGCAAGCTGGTGCTTGAGGTCGACGGTGTGCACAAGAGCTTCGACGGCCAGACGGTGCTCAAGGACCTGTCCTTCACGCTACAACGCGGGGATAAGCTGGCCATCGTCGGCCCCAACGGTATCGGCAAGACCACGTTGGCCAAGCTGATCGCAGGGGAGGGCGGGGACTACGTGGCTGACCGCGGCAAGCTCAAGCTGGGTCATGAGGTCAGCGTGGCCATGATGCCGCAGCAGCACGAAGAGGGCGTGCACAACGACGACGACCGCACGGCGTACGACTGGCTGTACCAGTGGGACGAGAAAGCGACCGTCCAGGAGATTCGCGGACTGCTCGGGCGAATGCTGTTCCCGTCCGAAGACGCGGACAAGCCCGTCAAGGCGCTCTCGGGTGGTGAGACGGCACGCTTGTTGATGTGCAAGCTGACGTTGCTCGGCAGCAACTTGGTCCTGCTCGACGAGCCCACCAACCACCTCGACCTGGAGTCGATCCGGTCACTGACCGAAGCGATGCAGAAGTGCGAGGGCACGTTGGTGTTCGTCACCCATGACCAGTGCATGCTCGAAGACGTCGCGACCTGCGTCCTCGAACTCAAGGAAGGCGGCGGGTACGACTTCTTCCCTGGCGGCTACGAGGAGTTCCTGACCAAGACCGGCCGCGCCAAAGAAGGCGTCTACGCGCACTGAGCAGCGCTCGGCGGCCCGTGCCGCCCGTGAATCAGCCCGCGTCCGCTTCAGGGTGAGCGCGGGCTTTGTAGTAGTCGGTCGTGTGGTCGAGGAAGGCTCGAACCCGGGCCGCGGATCGAGCTTCGGGGTGGACGAGGAGCCACACGTCGTACTCGAAGCCAGGCTGGGTCGGGCGTAGGCAGACCAAGTCAGCTCCGGCGTACATGCACGGCATGAACGCGATGCCGAGGCCCCCGCGGACTGCAGCGTGAAGCGAGAGGGCAGAGTTGTAGCGACCCACCACGCGGTGTTCGGGGGTTTGGTCTCGCATCCAGGGCGAGGTCACCACCGTGTCGAGCTCGCGCATCCAGGCGAGCCACGGAAATGCTTCGAGCGGGGCATCGGCGCCGATGCGTTCCACCAGCGCCTTGTTCGCAAACAGGGCGAATGGCACCGGCCCAATCCGCCTCCCGACCAGCGGTTTGGACGGGTTATTGGTCCACCGGATCGCGACGTCGGCCTCGTCTCTTCCGAGGTCGCGGTTGTCGAGGCCGGTCGTGATCTCGAGTGTGACCCCCGGGTATCGCTCGTTGAAGGAGCGAAAGAGCGCAACATCGTAGTGCGCGACCATGTCCACGGTCGCCACGCGCAGGCGACCTTCGAGCGTGTCGTCGCGGCCTAGAAGCATGCGGTCGAGCTCGGCGACGCGCTCCTCGATGTCGGTGGCAGCGGAGGCCACGGCACGGCCATGCTCGGTAACGACGATCCCCTGCGAGGTGCGCGAGACCAACCGGACGCCTACACGCTCCTCGAGCGCGGTCAGCCGTCGAGTGACCGTGGTCTGCGTGACTCCGAGCGATTTCGCGGCTTCGGTCAGCGTCGAGGCTCGGACAATCGCCAGCAGGAACCGAAGATCGTCCCAGTTCATCGCCCCACAAAATAGCAGAACAGTTCTTCGTTCTTTCGAGTGGCCAAGCGCGGGCGGCGACGCACCCTCTGACCATGGCAGCGTATCTGCACATCCACATCGACGTGTCCGACCCCGACCGCTTTGGTCGTTATCAAGAACTCGCGCGTCCCACGATGAAAACCTACGGGGCACGGTTGTTGTCCAAGGCGAAAGCGCCGCAGATGCTGGAGGGGGAACGAAGCCACGCGGTTACCGTGTTGCTGGAGTTCGACGACGAAGCGGCGGCCAAGCGTTGGTACGAGTCGCCGGAGTACGCCGAGGCGATCGAGGCGCGTCGCGGAGTGGCCACGTTTGTCACGACGCTGCTGCCCGGCGCGTAGCCACGCAACCCGTCAGGCCCGATTCAGGGGCCGTTCTCAGCCAACCAGGCGTCGATCTTCTCGATGTACGGAGCCCACTGCTCCGCACCCTCCGCGTAGATCGCCCGTGACTCACGCGCGAGGGTTCGCGCGCGCGCTCGGGTCGCCGCCGGAACGTCTCCGTCTTTCCACAGCGCATGGGTCGCGATGAAGCGCGTCTCGGCGAAGAGCGTGGGCGCGACCTGGGCCTTGCCCACGAGATCCAGCGCCTTCTTTGCGTAGACGTATGCCTCGTCGTAGCGCTTCTGGTCGACGAGGGCAGAGGCGGCGGCGTTTGCTGCATAGACGATGTGCGGGTGGGTCGGACCGCTGACCTTCTCCGCCATCTCGAGCGCCTGCACGAAGGTGTCGAGGGCCTCTTGCCAGCGCCCAGCCGCGTTGAGCGTGTAGCCGATGTTCATCCCTGAGACGACCAGGGCAGGGTTGTCGCCCCCATGCACGGCCGCGAGAATCTCGTAGGCCTCGCGGTGCTTGCTGATCGCGCCATCGAGATTCCCGTCCGCGCGTTCGAGTCGACCCAGGTCGTCGAGCAGGTGAGCCACTTCGCGAGTCTCGCGACCTCGCGCACCTTCTTGGATCTTCAAGGCTCGCTCCAGCTCGACCTTCGCCTCGTCGAAGCGCTCGAGTGTGGAGAGCGTGTTTCCCAGCTCGCGCAGCGCATTGGCGATGAGTGGGTGGTCCGAGCCGTAGGCGGTCTCGTTGAGTGCGACCGCCTGGCGTTGCAGCTCCAACGCCTCGTCCGCCCGGCCGGTGGATGCGTAGATCGACCCGATGTCGAGCAGCGAAGCGGCGAGTTGAGACTGTCCGCCGGCCCGTCCCGTCCAGTAGGCACGGACCTGTCCGTGGAGCATCAGTGCTTTCTCCATGTCGCCCTGAGTGACCCGGATGGCGCCCTCGTGCAGGGCTGCGGTGACCTCGAGGCGGTCCTTGTCGGGGGAGTTCTTGGCAAACGCCCGGGCGAGCTCGAGGGCGCGTAGACCTCGAGGGACGTCGGCGGCAAAGTGCCCCGCGGTGAGGCCGAGGTGGATGGCCGCCCGCGCTGCGGCGGTGGGGTCCGAGGACTCGATGGCGGCGTGCAGAGCCTCCTCGTATGCCTCGAGGGCACCATCGTCGGCGCCTGCCTCCGCTTCGGCGTCCGCGAGCGTGGTCCAGGCCTTGGCGCGAATGGGCGCGTACGAGGCCGCGGATGCGTCCTTGGCGAGGGCCCGGGCGGGCTCGAGGGCGTCCTCGTAGTGCCCCAGTCGGAGCTGAACCGCGAGATCGGCATGGCGAGCCTCGAGGTCTTCGAGCGCCTCGAGTCTTGCCGGGTCGGTCGGTCGCGGTGTGGTCTCGAGCAGACGCTTCGTTTGTGAACACGCGACGAGCCCATCGAGTTCGGCGACAGCGTCTCGGGCGTTGTTCACGCCGACAGCGTCCACGGACTCCAGCGCGTGCAAAGTGGCATCGATGTCACGCAGTCGGGCGTCGTAACACGCGATACGCAGGTCGAGCAGCGCCTCCGATTGCTCGGAGCGCACCCGGGTTGCCTCGCATGCGTCGGTTCGTGCCGCGACCCATCGGGCGAGGTGGGCATCGAGCTTGGTCGCGGCATCGGCCCACACGCGGTGCCCTCGGTCTCCCGCTCTTGCGGTAAAGGCGATGTCGATTCGCTCTTGCCGTGGCTGCGACCACACCGCGGCCGCATCAGCGTCGGCGCCTTGGCACGGCGTGGGGGGCTGGACAGACCCGTTACCGCGAGCCAGGGCCGCCGCTCCGATCGCCAGTCCCGCACCGCCCACCAGGATGCCCAGCCCCCGGGACCCCGAGCGGCTCCGTACAAGCCGGGCCAACAGCGCGTCCATGGACGCATGCCGGTCGTCGGGCTCGACGCTCAGTCCTCGAAGAATCGCCTGCATGACCCCCCGGGACACGGGGGAGTTGTCGGGAAGATCGACCTTGCCTCGGGTGACGGACGCCGCAAGCGCGGTGAGGGTCCGCCCTTCAAACGGTCGGCGGCCCACGAGGGCTTCGAACAGCGCTACGCAGAATGCAAACTGGTCGCTGCGCTGATCCGCCGGCTCGCCCCGATACTGCTCGGGGCTCATGTACGCGGGAGTCCCCATGAGCGCCCCCGCTTCGGTCATCGAGGCTTCGAGCGAGATGGAGCGCTCCGCGCTTCGCAGCGATTGTGTGATCTCGTCGGTGTCGGTTCGGTCGGAGGTCCGCGCCAGCCCGAAGTCCAGCACTCGCGGCAGGTCGTTGCGGTCGACCATGACGTTGTCCGGCTTGAAGTCTCGGTGGATCAGGCCCTGGCTGTGCGCGGCCGCCAGGCCTCGGCCCGCGGCTTCGAACAGTCGCAAGACCTGCTGCGGTGTCCGCTTGGGGGCCAGCCATTCCTTGAGCGTGGTCCCGTCGACAAACTCCATCGCGACATAGACCGCGGAGTCGATCATGCCCACGTCGAACACCTGGATCACATTTCGATGGCTCACCCGGGCCATCGCTTGGGCCTCGCGCAAGAGCCGGGCCTGCTCCTTTTCGCCCCGGCTCGAGCCGTCTGCTCGCTGGCTGACGACCTTCAGTGCGAGGGTCCGGTCTAGGTCAGGGTCGTAGGCCCGGTAGACCACCCCCATCGCGCCGGCTCCAAGGGTGTCGACGACCAGGTATCGGCCGATGCTGTCCCCGCGTTGGATGGACCGAGGTTCTCCAAGCACGACCGATGGTTCGCCATCGACGAGCGTCGCGGACGGTTCTCCGTCGACGAGCGTGGCGTCTGTGGGATCCGTCGGCTGCGACACGATGCTCAGTACACCCCATTCTCGGCGGGCGCGCGAGCGGAGCGAGCGTCAGTCGAGGACGGAGGGGAGCTTGCCCTTGCCGACGTTCTTGGGCGGCTTGCTCCCCGGGGTCTTGGCCGCGCTCGACGGTGCGGGCGGTGGGGTCGGCGTGACGCGGGGTTGTTCCGGTTCCGGCTGGGGAACGGCCTTGGGCCGCAGTGGCGCGGGTTTCGCGGGCGCGGGAGGCTCCGGGACGTACTGACGCTCGGGGTCCGCGGCCGCCGGTTGCGCGACTTCTGGCACAACGGCCTTCGCGAGCATCGTGTCCGTTTGGGTCAGGATCGCGTCGTGGTGCTCTTCGAAGCGCTGCTTCGCGTTGAGCACGAGCTGTACGTACTCCAAAGAGCGCGGCGGGAGCTCGGCCCCGTGTTTCGTCCACTTGTCGACGTTCCCGGGGCCGGCGTTGTATGCCGCCAACGCAAGCTCGAGGTCTCCGTCGTAGCGGTCCAGCATCTTGCGGATGTACAGGGCGCCGGCGGTGATGTTGAACTCGGGATCGTAGCTCGAGGCGCGAGGTCGTCCGAGTTTTTGAGCCAGCTCCTTGGCGGTCGGCGGCATGAGCTGCATGAGGCCCTGCGCGCCCGCGGGGCTGGTCGCTCGTTCCACGAACCGGCTCTCGACCCAGATCATCGCGTTGAGAAGTTGCGGCTCCAATTCGTAGTCGTATGCGGCGGAGTCGACCCAAGGCTGGACCAGGGCGATGCGCTGACGCTCGGGAGCATTGAAAGCTGGGGTGGGGGCGTTCGAGGCTTCAACCCGCGATGAGCCTCCCCCGGGCAGGGCAGGGTGCTTGCCGAACTGAAAGGAACTGCAGCCGATCCCGACCACGAAGACGGGCGAGAGAAGCGCCAAGCAGGCGAACTTTCGAGCGTTGCTCGCGCGGATCATGGCGGCGAACGTAGGCACGACCCGCGTGATGCTCCAAAAATGTGGCGGTTACCCCGAGGATCTCTCCGCTCCGTTTATGGTGCAAAGGTCTCGGTCGCGTTGAGCGGCTGCCCCGGCGCGGTTCTGGCGAGTGCGCGTTCTGCGAGCGATTGCGGTCGAGGCCTACCAAAACGTACACTGCCGGTCGCAGTCACGCGCTTTGCGCGGGTTGCCGAGGACCCCATGCGTAACCTTTGGATCGCCGCCGCCCTGGTTCCCACCGCCTTGTTCAGCCTCCCTGCCGAGGCCGAAGAAGATGCAGACGCATTGGCGAGCGATCCCTTTGCCGAGGCCCGGGAGGAGTTCCACCCGTGGGTGCACTACCCGCAGGTCAAGACGATCGACGTTAGCGCTGAAGCGCGAGAGCGCGGTGACTACATCGCGGTCCCGCAGCCGCAGCCGGCGTTCGACGAACTCGACGCGCACAAGCTACCCGACGATCAGATCCATGCGCCCGTTCCGACGCAGCGCGATCCGTCCGACACCACGAACCTGCCCGAGGGCTGGATCCAGCAAGGCAGCGTCGTTCTCCCATCCGAGGTCGCCGACGGTCTCAAGGACGTGGGAACCGGACCGATCTTTGCCGTCGAGGACATCCCGGGCAACCAGTATCCGCGCAAGCACACCCTCTTCCTGAACTTCGGGGGGGGCATGCTCTACAACGGGACCGACAACTCGGCGGAGAACCGATCGTCGCTGGCACTGACCGGTGTGTACCCAACATTCGGCGGCGGTGAGTCGATCGCGCTCGCGGTGATTCAGGCGACCGAGGCCAACTTCGCCCAGTTCGGGATCCGTGTCGTCTACGAGACGCGCCCCCGCAACGTCGTGCCGTACACGATGGAGATGGTCGGCGGGACCTGGATGGACACGAACCTCGACGACTCGGCAGGTGGCGTCGCTCCCGGAGCGGATTGCGGCGCGCTGGGCCAACGGCACGTCGTGTACACGTTTAGCAATGGTGCGAGCGTCAACATCGCCGCCAACACCATCGCGCAGGAAGCCGGCCACGCCTACGGTCTGGACCACACCTTTAATTGCTCCTCCGTGATGAGCTACTGCGGAGGTGCGAGCGACGGGTCCTTCCAGAACGGCTGTGACGACCTCTGCGAGGGCGCGTGCCAAGGCGCAGCCGGTTGTCGTTTGACACACGACATGTTCTGCGGCGGAGGCAACGACCAGCAGGACGACGTGGCGGAGATGGCCTGGATTTTCGGAGGAAACGAGCCGGACATGGAGGCGCCCACCGTCGATATCCAGTCGCCCGTCGATGGGGCGGAGTTGGAAGCGGGGGAGGACGTTGAACTGCGCGCCGTGGTCAGCGACAACTATGGCGGCTTCGGATGGAAGTTCATCGTCACCAAGGACGACGAGGTTATCTACGACAGCCCCGACTACGATCGAGACGTCGATGCCGAGTTCCGGGCGGCGTTGAACCTCGCGAACCTCGAGGCTGGCATCTGGACGTTCACCGTCGAAGCTGAAGATCAATACGAGCACGTCACCAGCCAAACCGTGACGGTCAACGTCGGTGGCGTTCCGGGTGGTGGCTCGGACTCCGCGTCGGGGACGGACACTGCGGGAGACGGATCTTCCAGCGGCTCCGACTCTGATTCCGATAGCGGTACCGACGGCGATGGAGACGGCAGTGGCGGAGCAGTGTCCGGTTCGGGCGGCGGCGGAGATGCCTCCGGGGACGATGGCGGTGGCTGCCGGGTCGGCGGCGAAGGGTCGTTGGCACCCCTATTCCTGCTCGGATTCGCTGGGATTGCGCGTCGTCGAAAGAACCGTGGAGCCCGCGCGTAGCACGCCGGGCGCCGCAGAGTGCACTAGCACCCACACGTGAGGCTTTTCGCGCCGCGCTTCGCACCAGGGGCGCCCTGGGGCTTGACCCTGGCACGCGGATCCATACACTTCGCCCTCCCGCGCGGCCCGACCCGGTCCTGACGGCCCACTCCAGCTCCGCGCCGCTTCCAGAGAT
>JBOEGF010000027.1:31402-242955 GCA_050633305.1 Nannocystales bacterium | reverse complement strand
TGGCGGTCAAGCGGGTGCTAGATCCGCGACCCTCCTATGACCGCCATCGATGCTGAGAAGATCCGTGCCGCACTCGCCTCGATCAAAGATCCTGCGACAGGACACGCGATCGTCGCCACGGGTCAGTTGTCCGATGTGAACGTGGCGGACGACGCCTCTGTGTCGCTTCGCGTGGACCTCGTCTCCCCCGGATTTCCCCTGCGAGACGGCCTCGAGGCATCGATCCGGGACGCGCTGGCGCCGCTGGAGCTCCCGAATCTGGAGCTCTCCTGGGGACTGAAGGTGCCGCAGAAGCCGGCGCGTGCCGACCTCAACCGCCTGCCCACCGTCAAGAACGTGATCGCCGTGGCTGCCGGGAAGGGTGGCGTGGGGAAGAGCACGCTCAGCGTCAACACGGCGATGGCCCTGCGCTCGTTGGGTGCGAAGGTCGGCCTGCTCGACGCAGACATCTACGGACCGTCTGTCCCGAAGATGTTGGGCGCCGCCGATCGGGAGGCCGGCACGGCCGAAGGCGGGAGCGGAATCTCTCCGGCCCTGTACCGCGGGATGCCGGTGATGAGTGTCGACTACTTCGTCGAGCCCGGGAAAGCCGTCATCTGGCGCGGGCCGATGATTCACAAGCTGCTCACACAGTTCCTCGAGGACGTGCAGTGGGGCGAGCTGGACTACCTCATCGTCGATCTCCCGCCCGGCACTGGAGACGCCCAGCTTTCCCTGGCGCAGCTGGTGCCGATCACCGCGTCGCTGATCGTGACCACCCCACAAGAGGTTGCGCTGATCGATGTGCGCAAGGCGGTCAACATGTTCAAGAAGCTCGAAGTCCCGGTCATCGGCGTCGTCGAGAACATGTCGTACTACCGGTGCCCGTCGTGCGGGCACCACGACGAGATCTTCGGGGTCGGGGGTGGCAAGCGCCTCGCCGAGGAGTTCGACGTCGAGGTGTTGGGTCGGGTGCCCATCAACCCCGCGGTGGCCTTTGGTGGCGAGTCCGGCAAGCCGATCGTGGAGACGGCCCCCGAGGGCGAGCTCGCGCAGGCGCTCAGCTTGATCGCGGCACAGGCGGCCATGGAGACCAGCAAGCTCTCCGCGACGGGACCCAAGCGTTCCAGCCTCTTGCGCACCGTCGACTAGAGCCTCGGCAGGGTTGTACGGGGCCTCTGTCCGCGGTTTCGTCGGGCTGGCTCCAGCCCGCCCGAGTGCCCCGATCGGTGGTGGCGTACCATGGGGGCGAAGTGGTCTCGGGCGCAGTGAAGCCCGACGCCCTCCCACCCGAGTCGATGACCTCCGAGCTGCACGTCCGCGTCCGTCTTGTTGCCCCGATCCTGGGGGTGCTCGCCGCTGTTGCGTGCGGTGAGGACAGTCGTCCGCCACGCCTCGAAACCGTGGACGACCAGGTGGCGGCGGTCGGCAATGAGCTGGTCATCACACTGCGGGCGACCGATCCCGACGGGGACGACCTCAGCTACGACTTCGCGGCCGACCTCGACGACCTGGACGCGCGCGCGAGCATCTCCGAGCGCCCCGATGGCACGGCGGTGTTTCGCTTCACGCCTCAAGGGGCTGACGTTGGGGAGTGGCCGTTCGACTTCTCGGCCAGCGACGGGACGCACTCCGACACCGTCACGGCCACGATCGACATTCGCACCGCGCTCGAGGGCACCGCACCGATGTTTCGCGAGCCGCTTGGCTCGGGGACCACGCTCGACCTGGGAAGCGCGGACTGCCTCGACCTGGCAATCGTGGTCGAGGACCAGGACGACGCCGCGGTCACCCTCGGACAAGCAGAGCCGCTGATCGCCGACGCGGTGCTTCAGCAGGACACCGGGTTGACCGCCCGTTGGCAGTGGTGCCCCAGCAAGGAACAACTCGCCGAGGATCGCTTCCCTCTGACACTCTTCGCCGACGACGGCGAGCATGAGCCCGTCTTGAAAAACTACCTGATCGTCCTGCGGCCCGGGGACAACGCGGAGTGTCCCGGCAAGGGGCCCACGATCGAGCACGAGGCCGTCGATCTCTCGACGGTGCTCGACCTTCAGATCAGCGCGGAAGTCAGCGATGATCTGGGCCTCAAGGGACCGCCGCTGCTGTACTACAGTCTGGAGGAGCCGAAGCAGCCGCTCGACTTCAGCGAACTTTCGCTCGTCGAGATGGAGTTGCAAAGCGGCGACCTCCAGCTGGGAATCTGGAACGCCACGGTCCCCAACCCTGTCGCCGGTGAAGCCCAGGGAGCGACCGCGAACTTGTACTACCTGCTCTCCGCCGTCGACGATGACGACGCCGAAGGCGAATGTGACCACCTCACCGACCTCCCGGATCGGGGGACGTTCGCCATCGAGGTGCACAACCCTGGTGGCAGCGGGGGTGCCGGAGTTTGCGAGCCGTGCAGCGCCGACGTCCAGTGCGGCGGCGATGCTGACCTTTGTGTTGTCGTGGGTGAGGGCAGGGCGACGCATTGCACCGAGGCGTGCGATGGCGGCTGCGCCGACGGGTTCACCTGCACCGAGGTGACCTCAGCCGGCGGGGTCACGGCCGAACAATGTGTGCCTCCGGCGTGCAGCGACGAGCCTCCCCCGGAGTGCACCGACGATGACTTCGAGCCCAACGACACGCGGGCGCAGGCTGCATCCCAACCAGCGTTGGAGGTCGAAGCTTCCGGGGACTACACCTACTGCGAAGGCGATGAGGACTGGTTCCGGATGACCGTCACCGACGATGGAACGCTGGGGCTCCTCATCGCGGGTGGAGCAGGCAGGGCCAACTTGGATCTGGGCCTGTACGACGTCAGCGGCGGAGAGGTCGAGACCTCGGAGACCGGGAGCAGCGATGAGGTCCTCGAGGTTTGCCTCTCGCCCGGGTCGTACTACGCACGGGTCTTCTCCTCGGGGGATGGCAACCGTGACTACGAGTTGCTCTACACGTTCGACGCCGAGAACTGCGCGGGCATCTGCCAGGACGACGGCTTGGAGGAGGATGACGGAACTGGAAGCGCGACGGTTGTCTCAGTTCCATTTGCCTCGAACGACCGCGAGATCTGCTCCGGCGACGCCGACTACCACGCCGTCGAACTGTCCACAGGGGACACGCTGGTCGCCGACCTAACGTTCGTGCACGCCGATGGCGACCTGGACTTCCACTTCCACGACACCGACGGCACAGACCTCACCCCGTGCACGCCAGATGCTCCGGGGCTGTGCAGCACGTCCAACGGGCAGAGCGCGACCTCCAACGAGCACGTCGAGCGGCTGATCTCGGAGCCGGGCTGCGCACCGTGTACGTTCTACCTGTCGGTCCAAGGCTACGCGGGCGCCTCCAACGTCTACGACCTGACGATCGACGTCGAGTAGCGCGGAATTGCGCTTGCCTCCGCCTGGTTCGGGCACGGAAGTCGGCGGGCGGGCCGTTTCGCCTTGTATTCAGAAGGCCTACACTTTAGGGTCGTCCGGGGATGCCGCGTTGGATGCGCGCTCTGGAAACGATGAAGATTACGAAGAGCCTCGTTGCGGCGATGTTGTCACTGTGTGTGGGCACGGCGGGTTGCCAGGAGCCGGCCCAAGAGACTCAGGCCGATGAGCCGTTCGCGCTCGGTGGCAAAGCTGATGCTGCGTGTCCGTCGTCGGCGACCCTGTGCTGGAGCGGGGACGATGTCGAGGTCGCCAAGGCGATGCTCGACCTGAAGGACGAGGTGTTGTTCGGCCATCAGCCAAAGGCGTCTCTCGATGCCCTGGTTCAGCACGCGAACTACCTGGAACACAAGCTGACCGACGAACAGCTGGAGGCGCTCGACGAGGTGGTCGCGTTGGCCTCTCAGCTTCCCGATGGCGACGTGGAGATTCCCGAGCTTGCGGTGGACGAACTCGGTGAGCCCATCGGGGAGCTCCCCGCGGGCCACTACCGCGACGCGGTCGGCGTGTTGGCCAAGCTGGAAGCTGAGGTCACTGGCGATCTGATGGGAGCGTACATCGCCGCGAACATGGTCCAGCTGGGGCAGTTCACCGACGTGTCGATCAACGGCAAGGCCGACGACACCACACCCGGCGCGGAGGCGGACTTCTCGGACGTCGTAGGGATTACGCCCGACATGCAGCGCAGCTTGCAGCTGATGCACGACTCGGGGGTGATCGGTGCGGCGATGGTCACGATGTACAAGGCCACTGGCATCCTCGAGAAAAACTACGAGGTGATCAATGCCGAGAACTTCGGCGAGGTGATCGATGCCGAAGGGCACATCCGTCCCGCTGGGATGACCCGGGACGCCAAGGCCAAGTACATCGTACGCCGCTACGTCGCTGCTTCGGCGGCCGTCGGTGCCGGGGCGGGTGTCGTTGCGCTCGTCCCCGTCGCTGGAACTGCGCTGTCGATCACCGGCGAGACGTTCCTGCTGCTGAAACTGCACGCGCAGATGACCTTCGAGTTGGCGGCCGTGTACGGCTGGGACATCCGAGAGGGCGACAACCTGTACCTGATGAGCATGATGCTCATGGGCGAGGGGCTGGCGACCGAGGCCGCGGACGTCATCATCTCGAACCTTCTGGTGCCCCTGCTCGCCAAGCGGCTGGCCGCACGGTTCGGCGTGACGCTTGGCGAGCAGGTGGCCAGGAACGTCGCCAATCGTTCGATTGGCCTGCTCGTCAACCTCTTCAGCCGCAAGGCGCAGGAGCAGATCGCCACGGCTGCCTTGGAGGGCACAGCGCGGGGCATCGGGCAGACGATCCTCGGGTGGGCAACGCTTGGCGCGGCTGTCTTGGTCAGCGCGGCTGTGGATGCGGCGGTGACCTGGCACCTCGGGAACTCGGTGCAGGTCATGTCGAAGCGGTGGCTCTCGGACCTGATGTTCGAGGGGTCGACGTATTTGTCGGACAACGCCGCCCGAGACTGCGCGTTTCGGGGGTTGGCCGCGATGGCCTGGCGCGACGGCGAAGTCTCCGACGAAGAGAAGAACCTACTCGTCGCGTTCCTGGCCAAGCCTTACGCGCTCGACGAGCAGACCTGGTTCCATCTCAACGAGGATGAGGTCGAGCGACAGGCGGGAATGGTCGCGTCGTGGACGACGGCCGACACCCTTTCGGACACCCGCTCGTGCCTCGAGGAGGAATTCCAAGGCGCATCGTCAGCTCATCGCATCAGCCTGCTGGGGCACGTCTACTCGATGATGCTGATCGACGGTCTGACCGCGGACCCGGAGGAGGAGCTGTACGCGACCTACCGTGATGGGTTGGATGGGAGCGGATGGTTCGATGGCGATGAGATCGACTACACCGAGCTGAGCTACGTCGAGCGCTCACTGTTCTTGACGGCCAACCCGGGCATCGTCGTTCGGGAGATGGCGCCAGAACACCAGGAACTGGCCGACCAGGTGCTGACCGAAGACGTGTTTGAGTTTCTCGCGTCGCCCAATCCGGCGATTCGAGCCCAGTTCGATTGCGGCTTCGACGGCGATTGCGGTTAGGTTCTGCCGCGGAGAAACGACGACGGCGCGGGCGGGGCACGGTTGCAGCGTCGCCCCGAAAAACGTCGTGGTTTCGATGTGATGGACCGCGCTGGCAAGTGAAGTTGCCAGCCATTGGCAACGGTTGTGGTCAGCCTCGTGCGCGCCCGCACGGAGAAAGTTCAGGGATTCCAGCGGCCGGACTCTCTGTGCTCTTGGCACATACATTGCCTTCTGCCAGTGCGACGAGGCGTGGCGGGCGCGCCCCTCGTTGTTGGATGCCTGGCGCCCTGTCTTCGAGTCGTTCGCATGAAACTCCGCCTGACTGCTCTCACTGCTCTGACCCTGCTCGCGGCTTGTGCCAACGAAGGCGGCTCGCCCTCCGACCACGAGCCCGCGGCGGACTTCCGCGATGGTTCGTACTTCTACGTGCTCGGTTACTCCGGTCCCGACGGCGAGCAGATCCGTGGTGGGTCGCACGTGGTCGTCGGTTTTGACGAAGCCGGCAAGACCGAAGCGATTGACGACGCCAACCGAGTCTCTCGCCTCCACCCCGACGTGACCCGGGACAGCGCGTACCACCTGTACGACGCCGCCCTGACGGAAGGGCAGACCGACTGGGACGTGTTTGCGTCCACGTGGTGGCCCCAGTCCGACAACGGTACGGCGTGGCGTTGGCAGCCGGGCGCCAACCAGGACTACAACGATCGCTCCGACATCAATCGTCTCTCCCCGATGGAGAAGTACGACCTGATGTTCAACCCCGGTCAAGAGCAGGTCGTTCCGGCGGTGTCTCACTGCACCTATGCCGACTACGCGGACGACCCGGACAACTGCGAGCAGATCGAGCACCCGCAAGTCGAGGTCGCCGGTCCTGCCACCGCATGGGAGCTGCAGAACCAGGGCGTCTACCAGTGGGTGGAGCCCGAGAGCTGGTGGGGCCACTGCAACGGTTGGGCGTCATACGCCACCACCGAGCCGCTCGGCTACCCGCAGCGCGACGTCACCGTGCGCATGGAAGAAGGCCGC
This sequence comes from Nannocystales bacterium, assembly GCA_050633305.1. GTDB lineage: Bacteria > Myxococcota_A > Polyangia > Nannocystales > Nannocystaceae > CAJXVA01. Next base: position 236,501 of record JBOEGF010000027.1, on the reverse strand, counting down.
GTGGTTGAGTGTGCCGAGGGCGATGAAGGCTGCATGACCTGGCGCATGGCCGACATCGAGGCGCTGATGACCGAGCTGTACTTCAGCGACCAGGCGACCTTCAGCGGTCGGCGCTGCAACACCCGGCCCGATGAGATCGAGCGCGACGAGTTCGGTCGGCCCACCGAGGTCGCGTGTCGTGACCTCAACCCCGGCTCATTTCACGTCGCCATCACAGGCATGCTCGGCCGCGGCGCCCGCAACCTGTCGACCAACAACCCCGATGCTCGCCCGGCGTTCATCATCGACCACAACTGGGACTACCAGGTCTGGAACTTTCCGATCGTCTCCTACACGATCGACCACCAAGAAGAGGTCACGGCTGAAGCGGCCAACGAACTCATCGGGGCGGCGGGAAGTGAGTACGAGTTCAACATCGAAGCCGAGCGCTACATGCTCGTCTCGATGACCTACTCGATGATCAGCGATGGCGTACCCGTAGGGGAGCTGATGCGCCGTGCGGACGAGCGCGACATCGACCCGCACCTGGTCGAGCTCAACTACGTGCTCGAGCTCGACAGCGACGACCGGATCCTCGGCGGCGAGTGGGTCGAAGACCCCACGGTCAACTGGGGGTCCAACAGCAAGGAGCTGCACCCCGACTTCATCTGGATGGCGGTCGACTCCGTCGGCTACGGAGAGAACGCCGACGACATGGGCGGCGACAGCGACAACCCGTTCATCTCGTACTCCCGTGCGCGCTCGCTGCTTCAGTGCGCCAACGAGCCGGCCAGCTGTGCGGCCGAGCAGGGGGGCGGGGGCGGAACCGAGGTCTTCCTCAACACCACGGACTTCGTTGCCCGGGACGGTACGCAGACTCACACGGTCGAGCTCGAGCCCGGACGCTACACCTTCACGATGGCGCACCACCCCACGAACCCAGGCGGGGATGCTGACCTCTACGTCCGCGTCGGCGCCGAGCCATCACTCGAAGCGTACGACTGCCGCCCGTACCTCAACGGCAGCGACGAGGTTTGCGAGCTCACGCTCGATGCTCCGGCGACGGTCTCTGCACTCGTCCATGGCTACGGCGACGAGAACCACTACCGCCTCACCGTGACCGGCGTCGGCGGCGGCGGGGGCGAAACCTGGGATGGGTTGGCTGAGGCAGGCACGGTCGCTCGTCAGGAAGAGGTTCGCTTCGAGACCATCGAGGTGCCTGCGGGCAGTTACGACTTCGCCATGACCGGCACCAACGATGCGGACCTCTACGTGCGCGTCGGATCCGCGCCGACGACCTCGGCCTACGACTGTCGGCCCTATGCGTCCGGGTCGACCGAGAACTGTTCGGTCAGCCTGTCGGAGCCGAACGTCATTCACGTCATGGTGCGTGGATACGCGGCCAGCTCTGCGTTCGACCTCGTCGGTCTGCGCAACTAGTCCGCTTGCCGCCTTCTCGGCGCACTCAGAGGGCCCGCCACGTGCGGGCCTTCTTGCGTGGTTTGCCCCATCCCGGTCCAGGCATCGGTGCGGCCTCGCTGGTAGAGTTCACGCGCATGAACGGGGCGAGCCGCTACGTCGTCTGGGGAGCTGCGAGTCTGCTCGTCGGCTGTTTTTCGGATCCCCCAACGGTGAACGATGCCGGAGGTGACACCGGCAGCTCGACGTCGTCGCAGACGAGTCTCTCACCGACGTCGGGCGAGACGAGCCAGACGGACCCCACTGTGACCGACGCGACCTCGTCCAGCACCGCGGCGGACAGCGGGTCGTCCGGTACCACCACGACCGGCGACAGTACGGGGGCAGTCGAGAGCTCCGAGGAGGGCCCCGCCAGCGAGTCTACGGACGGCGGCGGTTGTGCGCCCGGCCAGGTCGAGGTCGACGGGACGTGTCTGTCACCCCTGGAGATATCCAGTGCATTCAGCGTGAGTGGTATCGGAGGTCCGTTTAACGAAGGGACCCCGTGCCTGAGCACATCTTGCGGCCCGGACCTTCCGCTGAGCGGCGGCTTCGAAGTCGACAACGTTGACCTGCATTCCAGTGCAGCCGACTTCGAGGCGGGCTCGTGGGACATCTGCGGCGCGTCGGCTGGAAACCCCGACGCGTGGAACGTCTTCGCGCGATGTGCCGTCGCGGAGGGCGACCTGCTCACCGTGACCGAAGTCGAGGTTCTCGACGATGATGCGGTCGTCTGCGTCGATGCCGGCTGCCCCATGGGAACCAGTCTGGTCGGGGGCGGAGGACGGTGGGGGTCCAACTTCGCATTGACTGCCTCCCAGCCGACTCTCGACGGGCATTGGGAGGTCTGCGGTCGGGGGCTTGGGGGGGCGCCGCAGGTCGAGGTGGACGCGACGTGTGCGGTGCTTCCGGTGGGCGCCAGCATTCAACTGGTGGAGGTCACCGAGCCGGTGGAACTCGCGACGGTCGACTGCGCCCAGGCGGCCTGCAAGGCCGGTCTCGCGATCGCGGGCGGAGGCAACGGCGGAACGCTGGCGGCGACGCTCGAAGTATCTCGGGCGATGGAGGACGGCCAGGCATGGATGGCCTGTGGCCGCGCGAACTTCTCCTCGGGACAGATTCGCGCTCGCGTCCTGTGCTACGAGCCGTAGCGCTCCAAAGACACGGATCGCTCCGGCTTCCACCGAACGTCAAAAGCCGCCGGAGCAGTCGCTCGGGCGGCTTCTTGCAGCGCATCGTGTGCGCCCGGAGAGTCGAGGCTTAGACGTGACGGCCGAGGAGGTCGGCGATCTTGGACTTGCTGCCGGGGTTGCCCACGAGCTGGTCGACGACCTCGCCGCCCTTGAAGACGAGCAGGGTCGGGATGCTGCGGATGCCGTATTTGGCGGGGGTCTGTGGGTTGGAGTCGATGTCCATCTTCACGACCTTCGCCTTGCCCGTGAGTTCCTCCGCCACCGCTTCGACGTGGGGGGCAATCGCTTTGCAGGGCCCACACCACGTGGCCCAGAAGTCCACGAGCACGGGCGTGTCGGACTCCAACACGTCGGAAGAGAAGCTGCCGTCGGTGGTGTTGGTCACGTTGTCGCTGGCCATCGTTGCCGAACGTATCCCACTGCAAACGAAAGCTGACAAGCCCTGGCCTGCGTCTGGCCAATGTCCACGCTACGAGCGCGTAAATACCTGTGGCTCACCGTTCTTCGAAGCAGGCCCGAGATGGCTGACAGGACTCAGGAACGCACGGGGACTGGTCTGGACCCACGATGAACTGGGTCTGCAAGCAGTGGTAGCTGCTGGAGTGAGACGTCAAATATGCGTCGGGGGTGTCCTGGCCGTACACGTGGAGCGCCTTGGTGCGCAGATGCCGGCACACGGGTGCATCAGATTGAGACATCTGGCGGGAGAGATCGTCGAAGTTGGGCATGGCGTCCTCCTCAGGCGGGCAGGGGGGTGGATGTGGAGAAGTGAAGGGCATACCGCAGCACGCCCTGGGCGAGGGGGATCTTGTACGCGTTGCCTTCGAGTGGTTTGGCGACGGAGAGCGCTGCGGCGGCGGCCTTGGCGAACGCATCGGCGGTCGGGGCCACCCCTTCGAGCGCGTCCTCGGCTTCTTTGCTGCGCCACGGCACCGGGGCGACGTGACCCAGTGCCACGCGGACCTCTCGCATGACGCCGCCTTCGACCGTGCAGCGGACGCTCGCTTCGGCCAACGGCCAGTCTTGAGACTGCTTCTCCTTGGCGAAGTGGTAGGCCGAGCGCTGTCCTGCAAGGGCAGGGGGGAGCTCGATGCTGACCAGCACCTCTCCGTCTGCGAGCGTGTGCTCCTTCGTCGGGTCGACGGTCGGGAGCGCGAACAGGTCCTCGATGGGCATGGTCCTCAACCCTTTCGGACCCGCGACCGTCACGGATGCGCCGAGCGCGACGAGGGGCGAGCCGAGGCTCGAGGGGTGCACGATGAAGCTCGGCCCGCCGCCGAGGATCGCGTTGAAGCGGTTGTCTCCGCTGACCGCGAGACACTCGTAGCCTCCCTTCTTGAGGCACAGCAGATCGGAATGCCGGAAGTACCAACACCGAGGGCGCTGCAGCAGGTTTCCACCCGCCGTCGCGCCGTTGCGAATGCTTGGGGTGGCGGCGTTGCCGGCCGCATCTCGGAGCGCGCCATAGGCCGATGGAAGATCCTCAAAACCGGCGAGTTGGCCGAGCGTGACCAGCGAGCCGATTCGCCAGCCACCGTCTTCGGTTGCTGCGATGCCGCGCATTCGAGACCCGTGCTCGCCCGCGATGGCGTGCAGTTCGACCAGCTCGTCGGGGGCATCGAGGCCCTCCTTCATACGGTCGAGCAGGTCGATGCCGCCCGCGCGGTAGAGGCGAGCGGCAGGTTCGGCCGCCACATGGTCGTGGGCGGCGTCGAGGGTGGGGAGGCGAACGAGGGTGAACGGGTTCATCCGAGGCCTTTCGTGAGTCCCATGGCCGTGAGGACGCGGGAGGGGGTCATCGGGAGGCGGCGGACCGGCTCGCCAAGCGCATCGAACACGGCGCACGCGAGGGCGGCGGCCGTGGGAATGGTGGAGGGCTCACCGATACCGGCGGCGCCCGTGTTGTTGGCGCCCGTGTACACATCGGTGAACTCGATCTCGACCTTCGGCGTGTCTGTGGCGCCGCAGATCTTGTACGACTCGAGGTTGGGGTTGAGCATCCGGCCCACGTCATGGTCCATCACGCGCTGTTCCATCAGCGCGTAGCTCGTCCCGAGGATCACGCCGCCGTTGATCTGGCTGGTGCAGGTGAGACGGTTCATGACGCGGCCGCAGTCATGCATGGCAAGCACGTGTTTGGCTCGGACGACGCCGGTCCACGTGTCGACCTCGACTTCGGCGAACTGCACGCCTGCGATCTGCGGCATGGGTGCACCAAGGAACGACATCGGGTGGGCACCGTAGGTTCGGGGCCGGGTCGAGGTTGCCGTGATCGACTCTCCTTCGATCTTCCGACAGACCTGGGCGAAGGTGAGCTTCTTTTCTCCGGCGGAGAAGGTGCCGTCCTTGGCCCAGGTGACATCGGCAGGCTTGGCCTTGAGCACCTCTGCAGCGTGGGCAATCAGCTTGGTCTTGGCGTCTTCGCAGGCGTTGCGCACAGCAGGGGTCACGCTCGAGGTCGTCTGTGATCCGCCGCTGCCGACCGAGCTTCCGAACTCGCTATCGCCGTAGCGCACCACGACCGTGTCCAGCGGGCGAGAGAACACCTCGGCGCCGATCTGCGCCAGCACAGTGGCGATCCCGGTGCCGATGTCCTGCACGCCGTTTCGGATCTCGATGGTGCCATCGCGCAACACCGAGCACGTGACGACGGCCGCTTTGGGTCGGCCGAAGTCTCCCCAGATCGATGCGGCGACCCCGTAGCCTCGACGGATTCGGGCGTTGCCTTCTCGCAGCGCCTTGGACTCGGCCCGCTTGGCATCCCAGTCGAAGCGCTTGGCCCCATCTTCGAACTGCCACAGCCGGACCGGGTGCTCGTCGTTGGTCAGTCGCAGCTTGACGGGGTCGACCCCGAGTTTGACCGCGAGCTCGTCGATGGCCAGCTCAAAGGCGAAGGCACCTTGTGGGTGACCCGGGGCTCGCATCGCGGTGCCGGGCCCGGCGTTGGTGAAGACGTCGCTGCTGTCAACGAGGATGTTGGGACACTTGGTGTAGACGGCAAACGCATTGCGTCCGACCCCCGCGCCAGTTCCGATGCCCGCGGTTCCGAGCGACTTCACGTGGATCGCGGTGAGTGACCCGTCTTTCTTCCCGGCGATCTTGACGGTCTGAACGGAGTCGGGCCGGTTGCCCGTGCAGACCTGCTCCTCGTGGCGGTTGCACATCAGCTTGACGGGGGCGCCGGTCTTCTTCGCCAGCTTGGCGGCGATCGTTCCCAAGCGGGAACCGGGCGCGGACGCGCCGAACTTGGCCCCGAACCCCCCACCGACGTGGTCGGCGTGGACGCGCACGTTTGCCGGCTTGAGTCCCAAGACCTCGGCGAGCTCGTCGCGCACGCTGAAGATGCTCTGGGTGGACGCCCACACAGTGAGGTGCTCGTCGTCATCCCACCGCGCGACGATGCCGTGGGTCTCGAGCGCCGAGTGGGTCTGGACCTGGGTCTCGTAGACCGCTTCGTGGACCGTCGCACCGGCCAGTCCCTTGTCGACGTCGCCCTTTTGCATCGGACGAAGCGGGCGGACGTTGCCTTTGGCTTCTCCTCCGCCACCCGCGGTGACGTGCCCCTCGGTTTGCCGCTCCTGGACAGCTTCGCGATGCACGAGCGGAGCGTCGGGCGTGGCGGCAAAGGCGAGACGGGTCACGAACTTTCGCTGCTCGTACTCCACCTTCACGACCTTGGCAGCCTGCCAAGCCTGCTCGGGGCGCTCCGCGACGACCGCGGCGATGTCCTGGCCCGCGAACAAGATCGAGTCACCGTCTTGTGCGACCGTGAGGACCGCCTTCACGCCGGGGATCTTCTCGGCCGCGCTGGTATCCACCGAGACCACCTTCGCGGCCGGCAGGGGAGAGCGAACGACGGCTGCGTGCAGCATGTCGGGGAGGTTGATGTCGTGTGTGTACTTGGCCCGGCCGCTGACCTTGAGCGAGCCGTCGCGACGCGGGAGCGGTTTGCCCACGACATCGAGTTTGGCGTCCGCGTCCCAGGGTTTGGCCTCGCCCTCGGGGAGCTCTACATCGGCGGCGTTGACCTGGTCCCGAAACCCGACCTGGATGGTTGTCTTGGCCATTTATGCGCGCTCCTTGCTCGCCGCGACGACGGCGGCGACGACATGGGGGTAGGTGCCGCAGCGGCACAGGTTGCCCTTGATGGCTTCGCGGGCCTCCTCGGAGGAGACGGAGGACCCGCGTCCGGATGTTCGCTGCAGCAGTGCGACGCAGCTCATCAGCATGCCCGACGTGCAGAATCCGCATTGCTGGGCATCGTGCTCGACGAACTTCTGCTGCAACACGGTCAGGTGACCGTCGTTGGCGAGTCCCTCCACCGTCGTGACCTGTCGCCCCTCCACGTCGTGCGCCAACATCATGCAGCTGTTTCGCTGCACCCCGTCGACGAGGACCGTGCAGGCACTGCAGGCACCGCGGTCGCAAACCTTCTTGGGGCCGGTCGTGTCGAGGTCGACACGAAGGGCATCGAGGAGCGTGGTGCGGGGCTCGACGTCCACGTTGACTGCGGTGCCGTTGAGCTCGAACGAGAGCCGCGACGGCGCCGGTCCGATCTCGCCCGGAACGAGCGCAGCATCGGTGGAAGGCCCTGTGGTCTTGCCGCCCGGAGGTGTCGTCGTGCACCCCGCGACGACCGTCGCCGAGCCGATGCCGCGAAAGAGCCCGCGTCGAGTGAACGCATATCGATCCGCCATGCGGGCGCAGTGTATCGGCGGGTCCTGGCGCCGTCATCACACACTGCCAGACCCCCGCGAAGCCGGCGTAGAACGATCCGGAGCGGCAACCCGAGCCGCGTCGTGCTCGTCTACGGCGTGACGCGATACGAGGGGTTGCTCGGCGAAGGGCTACCTCGGTTCCCCTGAAACCTCGTCCGCGTTCGGGGCGGGTGCTGGTTCGCCACTTCTCTCCGCAATGATGCTCGCGATCCGGGCCTGTAGCTCGCGGTGTCCCTCTCCGGTTCCGCAGGCGTCGAAGTTCGCTCGGGCGATGTCCGCGGACAGCTCGGAGTCGGTCTGCACGCTGCGTTCGAGCATCGCCCGCAGGACGGGGTCATGCCCGTGTGCCTCCATGAGCTTGCGCTTGGCCGCTTGCTGGGCGTTCGCGCGGGCCCGCTCCAGCACCTCCGCGTTGACACATTGGATCACGGGGTCGGGTGTGCGCCGGATGAGCGGGACGAGAGTGTCCTTTGTCAGGGGCCGTGTGGTGTCGATGGTCTCGTCGAGTCGAGGATGAAACGCCACCATGAAGTAAAGCGGGGCATCGAGCGTGTCGTAGGCGGCCCTTACGTTCGTGACGAACGGCTCGAACGCGGCGGGGGTCGCAAATCGACCGCCCGGGTCGACGAATGTTGCCAAAATGATCTCCGCGTCGTCGTGCGCGGTCGTGGTTCTGGCGAGTTCTCGGGCGACAGCCTCGGGGGCTGGGGCCGCGTCCCCGACCCGAAACAGCGGGCGATGAACCCGGCCCTGCTCCCGGCTGTGCCGCGCGAACGGACACAGCCCGAGACCCTCGACCACCTCCTCCAGGTATCGGGCATGGATGCGGTGCACCTCGGCATCGTCGATCGGCACGCGGGCAGTGTACTGCTATCGTCGCGAGGTTGGACGGGACACGCGAGCGATTGAGCCCGGCTCTGACCGCGGCGTTGCTCGCGTTGGGGCTGCTGCGGGTGCTGTATCACTCGACTTACCTCGCCGAGGTTCCGTTCGCACTTGCGACATTCTCCGACGGCGCCCAGTACGAACTCGCGGCCCGGGACATCCTCGACCACGCTCCGTGGGGAACCAAGCCCTTCTATCTTCAGGGGCTGTATGCGTACTTGATGGCGGCGCCGATGATGATCCGGGCGTGGGTCTCGTTTGCGCTGCTTCTACAGCTGGTCCTCGCCGGGCTCACGCATGTGTGGTTCTTCCGGGCTGTATCGAGGTGGAGGGGGCGGAACGAGGCGGGCTGGACCACGGCCGCATTGCTGTCGTTCCCGATGCTGGCGTTCTACGAGAACAAGTTCCTGACCGGGAGCCTCGCGGTGACCGTCAGCGTGGCGGTGTTCGCTGCGGCGGTGCGGGTCCATGAGGCCCCCTCACCGAGGCGTTGGCTGGTGCTTGGGCTCGCCGTTGGTCTTGCTGTCCTTGGGCGTCCGAACTTCGCACTGCTGATCCCCGTGTTGGTGGTGGCGGGGTGGCGGGCGGCGGACGATCGGGCCAAGCGACTCGGGGCGTTCGCTGCAGGGGTGGTGTTGGCGCTGCTCCCGATGGCCGCTCGGAACGCCGCGGTGACAGGACGGCCCACCGTGCTGCCCGCCCACGGGGGAGGGACGTCGTTCTATATCGGCAACAACACCCACGCGCGTGGCGTCTGGAACGACGCGGGGGGGCTGCTCTCGGGCGACGTCTCTCGGGAACGGGAAGAGCTCCGAGAGCTCCTGGGTGTCCCCAAAGGCAGCGACGCGGAGGAGATCGCCGCGATCGGCGGCGCGCTGTATCGCCGCGGTCTGTCCGAGATCGCGCAGAGTCCTGGCCGGTGGGGGTGGCTGGAGGTTCGCAAGGTCTGGTTGATCGTCGGCAATGACGAACTCACCCAGGACTACGACCACTTCGGTGAGCGCGAGATGCTGTGGTGTTCCCCTTCGATTGGGATCCCCTTTGGCGTCGCGCTCGCGTTTGCTGTGTTCGGCGTGGGGCGACTGCGGGGGACAGGTCTTGTCGGCTGGGCGTTGCTGGGGTTGGTCTTGTGCACGGTCGCCGCCAACGTCTTGTACTTCACGTCGGCCCAGCACCGGCTCCCGCTGCTGGTGCCGTTGGCCGTGGCCCTCCCCAGCGGAGTTCGGTCCGTGCGTGCTGCGGCCCGCTCCCGCCGCTGGGTCGTCCTCGTCTGCTTCGCGCTCATCCTCGGCGCATCGTTCTGGCCGAGAAGTCGCAAGACCGACCCGTCGGCAGTGCACTACTACAATCTCGCTGTCGCCTGGCGGTACGTCGGGCAGCCCGATCGGGCCATCGCGACGATGGACCGTGCGATCGAGCTCCGACCCGACCACCCGGTGATCCGCGTCGAGCGAGCGAAGGCGCTGCGAGAGCGAGGTGCGTTCGCTCGCGCCAAGGCCGACCTCGACATTCTCGAGCAACAGGAGAATCTCCCCGGTTGGGTGCAGGCTCAGATCCGCGACGAGCGTCGACGGCTACGGGGCTGGGGCTTCTAGCGTCGCGAGGTCGCCACCCCGAGGGGCGGGGGGCGACGCCGCGGACTCACACCTGGGCTTCCTCTTGTGTCGCTCGCCCAGTTCCGCGAAGCTGGAAGGCGGTGAGAGACGGTGTTTCGAGCGAAGAGGCGGCGGCCATCCTGGAGGACTTCGGGCTGGATGGGGATGCTGTGGTCGAGCCCCTGGGCTCGGGACTGATCAACGACACGTTCTCGGTTCGCGCAGGTGGGCAAGATTGGGTGCTGCAGCGGGTGCACACGGTCTTCTCTCCTCAGATTCACCACAACATCGCGGCCGTGACCGAGCATCTGGCCTCCAAGGGGATCGCCACGCCGAGACTGCGGCCGACACGGGATGGAACGTTGTGGTCCGAACGGTCGGGCCGAGCATGGCGGGTCATGACGCGAATGCCGGGCGTCACGTTCGACGCGATGCGTAGCGTTGGCCAGGCGCGTGCCGCTGCAGCAGCGTTGGGACGATTTCACCGGGCCCTTGCGGACCTCGAGCACACCTTCGTCGGTCTGCGCAGCGGGGTGCACGACACTCCCGCACACTTGCAACGTCTTCGTGACGCGCTTGCCGAACATCGTGAGCATCGGCTCTACGACATCGTCGCGCCGCTGGCCGAGATGTTGCTGCGCTCCGCCGAGTTGCTTCCCTCACTCGATGAACTGCCGCACCGCGTCGCGCACGGCGACCCCAAACTCAACAATGTGATGTTTGCGGGCCCGCAGGGCGATGCCGCCGAGGAGGCACTCGGCCTCATCGACCTCGACACGGTGGCTCCCATGCCGCTCCACCTCGAGCTTGGCGACGCGTGGCGCTCGTGGTGCAACCCGAAGGGGGAGGACGAGACGCACGCGGTCTTCGATCTCGACGTCTTCGCAGCTTCGGTGCGCGGGTACGCCGAAACCGGCCCGACCCTCAGCGCTGCCGAACGAGAGGCGTTGACCTACGGGGTCGAGGTGATCTCTTTGGAACTCTCGGCTCGATTCCTCGCCGATGCCCTCAACGAGTCGTACTTCGGCTGGAATCGAGAGCGATACGCGAGCGCGGGGGAGCACAACTTGGTGCGGGCGCAGGGGCAGTCGTCTTTGCACGAAGCGGCGCTGAAGAGCAGAGCTGCCCGCGCCCGACTGCTCGCCGGATGAGACTCACCCGGGCTTGTCGGCGCTCGCGGGCGCCGGTTTCTGTGGGGTCTTGGTCTTGCCCTTGGTCTTACCGGCGGTCTTGGTCTTGCCGGGCGAGGGCGTTTCGGGGGAGCCCTGCGACGGCGAGGTCTTGGCCTCCTCGCGCAGCATCGCGATCCGTTGTTCGAGCGCTCGGGTGATCTTCTCCTCGGGCTTGGCCTTGTCGAGGTAGGCCTGGAACAGATCGGCGGCCCGGGTGTGGTCCCCGTTTTGGCCCAACAACGTCGCACGTTTTCGAAGAAGCTCGTGGCGGGTCGGGTCGAGTCCGTAGGCGCGGGCGTAGACGTCCGCCGCTTCGTCCGCGTTTCCGCTCTCGGCCTGCAGGGCCTGGGCGAGATGCTCGAGGTCTCCAACGGTCGCCACCTCCCGGGCCAGGAGAACTCCGTACGCGGCTTGGGCGGCGGGGTATTGGGCGTGGGCGACCGCCGTGTCTCCGATGCGGCGGTACAGGGTGTCGTCGGTGGAGACGGGCTGGCCGTTGGCCGCCTCGAGCAAGAAGTGCTTGGCGAAGGCGAGCTGCTGCTTGGCCCCAAACATCGTGATCGCCTGTTCGGCCTCACACTCGATGCTCTGCGGGATCTTGTTCGCACACTTTCGGAACGCCTGGATCGCGACGGTCGCGCGCCCCTCGGCACGGAGCGCTTTTCCGCGGGCGATCGCCGCCTCGAGCTCGGTTTCGGGGAGTTGGTCCTCGGTCCTCGGTCCAGGCGCCTGGGTGTTGGGGTTGCGGAACGGGCCCTTGCGCACAGGGCGAACCCTGGGCTCGATCACCGGTTCGAGCTCGGCCACCTTCTTGGGTTCGGGTGCCTCCCCGCCTCCACAACCAACCAAGAGGCATCCAACGAACAGGGCCATTTCGGCACGAGCCATCCGGCGCAGTATACTCCGCGAGTGAGCGACCCATCGCCCGCCGTCCGCCGCACCGCGGTCTATCCGGGGTCCTTCGACCCGATGACCCTCGGGCACATGGACATCATGGAGAGGGCGGTCAAGCTGTTCGACCGCGTCATCGTGGGCATCGGTCAGCACCCGACCAAGCGAGGGTGGTTCACGCCGCAGGAACGGCGGGAGCTGATCGCGCAGAGCATCGAGCACCTGCCCACGGTCGACGTCGCGGTCTTCTCCAACTTGGTCATCGACTTCTGCAAAGAGGTCGGCGCTGGGTTCATCGTTCGTGGGCTTCGCGCGCATGGCGACTTTGAGTCGGAGTTCCAGATGGCGCTGGCCAACCGGGACCTCGAGCCCAGCGTGGAAACCGTCTTCATCGTGCCGCGCCCCAACCGCATGATCGTCTCCAGCTCCCTCGTCCGAGAGGTTGCGACCCACGGGGGAGACTATGGTCGGTACGTCGCGGAGCCGGTGGCGCAAGCGATCAAGGCTCGGTTGGACGCGCAATGAGCTCCGCCAAAAAAGGCAAGACGAACACCACCGCGCTGGTGGCCAAGGGAGAGGCATCGGTCGAGCCTTGGAGCGGCGACGAACATCAGATCCGCAGCTCTGCAGCGAAGGAGGCGGGGCTCGACGCCACCTCTGTCGAAGCGGATTTCTTCACCGATGGGTTCAAGGCCGGCATCGTGATGCAGGACCCGCTCGACGGGGCGATCGTCGCCCGGGGTCGGACGGTACTCAAGGAGACCGAGCTGTTCTCCTCACTGCGTCCCGCATTGCAGTACCTGGGCGTTCAAAAGGACGACTACAAGGTGAAGGTCTCTCGCGGGCGCTTCGAGCTACGGGTGTCCAAGCAGGTCGCCGAGCAGAGCACCCCGGTGCTCGAGTCGGCCAAGCTCGCGCTGCAGATCTTCGTTGGCTTCGGCATCTTGGGGTTCGCCGCGTACCAGTGGATGCCGCAGTGGGTTGCCGGCATCATCTGGGGGTTCGCCTTGATGGCGGGAGGTTGGCAGCTCAAGCAAGGCCTGGTCAGTGGTCGGGCACTCCTGGGCGCTCGTATCGCAGTTGCGCTGGGTCTGCTGGCCCAGGAAGAGCAGCTCATCTTGCCGCCAGCAAGCCAGGACCTCGACGACGTGAAGGCCTCGTCGTGAGCCCCGGCTTGTGCGAGCGGTGCGAACACGCTCGCAAGATCACCAGCGCGAAGGGGTCCACGTTTTGGCGCTGCGGGATGAGCGACCAGGCTTCGGGCTGGCCGAAGTATCCCCCGCTCCCCGTACGCCAGTGCCCGCACCATCGGCCGGGCCAGCCCAGCTGACCTCCTGTCCCGAACCCGGACCCACGCGGCGCGAGACAAGCCCGCGTTTGCGCGTTAGGGTCCGGCCGCTGTGACGCCCGACGCCGACATCCCGAGCTTGATCTGCGAGCTCTGCCGTCAGTTCTACGACCTGGGTTGGGTCTCCGGAACGGGTGGCGGGATTTCGATCAAGGGGGACGCCGGCATCTTCATGGCGCCCTCGGGCGTCCAAAAAGAACGCATCGCGCCGGCCGATGTGTTCGTGCTCGGCCACGACCTGTCCGGTTGCTCGGTGGTGAAGGCGCCGGCGAACGAGCAGCTGCGCGTCTCCGAGTGCCAGCCGCTGTTCTTCAACGCGTTCCGGACCCGAGGCGCGGGGGCCGTCTTGCACAGTCACTCGGTCTGGGCCGTACTGGCCGCCAGGCTGTTTTCACCTCAGGGAGAGCCCTCCGAGTTCGTGACTTCAGGCCTGGAGATGCAAAAAGGGCTGCGCGGAAAGGGCTGCTTTGACACGGTACGTATCCCGATCATCGCGAACACAGCCCGCGAGGCGCAGCTCACCGAGTCGATGGCAGAAGCGATGGAAGCCCACCGAGACGTCGACGCCGTGATCGTCGCGGGCCACGGCGTCTATGTGTGGGGAGACACGTGGGTGAAAGCGAAGACGCAGGCCGAGTGCTTGGACTATCTTTTCCGCGCCACCGTCGAGCTGCATCGGCTCGGGTTGGCTGGAGACCCATCATGAAACTGCAGTGGCTGGAGCCCAACGATACCCAGGAGCCGATCTCCTCCGCCGACCTCGAGGCCGTGGGCGTTCTCGCCGAGCAGCTCGAGTTGGACTCGGACGCGTTCCAGCCCGCACTCGATGAACTCAAGGCTCAGCGTGGGTACGTCGAGCAGGACATCATCGAGCTCAACCCCGAGACACCGAACCTCGACGCGGTCTGCGCCAAGTTCGTCGACGAGCACCTGCACACCGACGACGAGGTGCGCTGTGTTCTCGAGGGGGAGGGCATCTTCGATCTGCGTTCCCAGGACGATCGCTGGATGCGCGTCACCGTCGAACCCGGGGACCTGCTCGTGGTCCCCGCCAACCTTCACCATCGCTTTCTTCTGACCTCTCGCAAGCACATCCGCTGCGTGAGGTTGTTCAAGGACAGCTCGGGGTGGGTGCCGCACTATCGGCACGCCTCCGACGCCAACGGCTAGGGCCCCCACGCGGGCCGAGGAACAAGACAATGGACACCAGCTCACAATCCCAAGGGGACTTCAAAGTTGCCGACCTCTCGCTCGCCGAGTGGGGCCGTAAAGAAATCGCCATCGCCGAGAAGGAGATGCCGGGCCTCATGGCTCTGCGTGCACAGCATGGCGAGAGCAAGCCTCTCAAGGGCGCCAAGATCGCTGGCTGCCTACACATGACGATTCAGACCGCCGTGCTGATCGAGACGCTGACCGCTCTCGGTGCCGAGGTTCGATGGTCGTCCTGCAACATCTTTTCGACTCAGGACCACGCCGCTGCCGCCATCGCGGTCACCGGCGTCCCCGTGTTCGCCTGGAAAGGCGAGACCGAGGAAGAGTACGACTGGTGTGTCGAGCAGACGATGAAGTGGCCCGACGGCTCGCTTCCCAACCTGCTTCTCGACGACGGTGGTGACCTCACCATCATGATGCACCGCGACCACGCTGAAGAACTCGCGAAGGTCTGCAAGGGCGTCAGCGAAGAGACCACCACGGGCGTCCACCGCCTGTACCAGATGGCCGAGAAGGGCGAGCTCGTCCTCCCCGCGATCAATGTCAACGACTCGGTCACCAAGAGCAAGTTCGACAACCTCTACGGTTGTCGCGAGAGCCTGGCGGACGGCATCAAGCGCGCCACCGACGTCATGGTCGCGGGCAAGGTCGCCGTGGTCGCTGGCTTCGGCGATGTGGGCAAGGGCTGTGCGCACTCGATGCGTGGCTTCGGCGCCCGCGTCATCGTCACCGAGGTCGACCCCATCTGCGCGCTTCAGGCCGCGATGGAAGGCTTCGAGGTTCTGACCATGGAAGAGGCTGCGCCCAAGGGCGACATCTTCGTGACAGCCACCGGCTGCATGGGCGTCATCACCAAGGAGCACATGGCCGCGATGAAGGACGAGTCGATCGTCTGCAACATCGGCCACTTCGACTCCGAAATTCAGCTTCAGGCCCTCGTCGACGACCCCGAGATCACTGAGGTCGAGGTCAAGCCGCAGGTCGACCGCTTCGTCTTCCCCGACGGCCACGCGATCATCATGCTGGCCCGCGGTCGTCTCGTGAACCTGGGCTGCGCCACCGGTCACCCCTCGTTCGTGATGAGCAGCAGCTTCACGAACCAGGTGCTCGCTCAGCTCGCGCTGTGGCAGGAGCCTGGCAAGTACGAGGCCGGCAAGGTCTACGTTCTTCCCAAGCACCTCGACGAAGAGGTCGCTCGCCTCCACCTGGGCAAGCTCGGCGCCAAGCTGTCGACGCTGACCAAGGAGCAGGCCGAGTACCTCGGCGTTCCGCAGAAGGGCCCGTTCAAGCCCGAGCATTACCGCTACTAAGCGAGCACCGCTGTGTCGACAACGCCACCCCGGTCCTTCCGGAGGTGGCGTTGTCATTGGTTTGGCCCCATGTGCGGCGAGGAGCGAAGGCGTCTCAGGGGGTAGACTCCGGGCCATGGTACGTGGCGCCTACGTTTCGTTCGGTCTCTCGCTGGTTCTGCTCGCAGCGTGTCGCCCCGCGAAGTCTGACGCGAACAGCCTCGAGTCTCGGCTGACGGCGATGGAGCAGGAACACCAGGCGCTCGTGGCTCAACTCGAGTTGGTCGAAGCGGAGCAGCGCGCGATGCAGGCCGATGCCGACACTGCGGCCATCGAGCGACGACGAGCACGCGGGGTCACCGACGACCTCTCGACGCGTGTCACCGACCTCGAGGTGGACAAGAGGCCTGCGCCCTCCAAGAAGGCACAGCAAGGACGTCCCGATCCCGCGGCTCGCTACGCAGCGACGGTTGGCGACGCCCAAACCAAGGGGCCCTCCGACGCGTTGGTCACCATTGTCATGTTCGAGGACTTCCAGTGTCCGTACTGCTCCCGTGCGGCAGATACGATGGACAAGGTCGTCAAGGAATACGGCCAGGACGTCCGGCTGGTCTTCAAGCACAACCCACTTGCGTTCCACCAGGCGGCGATGCCCGCAGCGATGGCGAGCGAGGCCGCGGGGCGACAGGGGAAGTTCTGGAAGATGCACGACCTGCTGTTCGACAATCAGAAGCAGCTCGAAGAGAAGGACCTGCTTCGGTACGCCAAGAAGCTGCGGCTCAACCGCAAGCAGTTCAAGCGGGACCTTCGAGACCAGGGGCTGAAGCAGAAGATCAAGGACCAGCAGGCGCAGTCGCAGAAGTTGGGGGCCCGGGGAACTCCTGCGTTCTTCGTCAACGGCCGTTTCCTCTCTGGCGCGCGACCCTTCGACAGCTTTGCGGAGCTGATCGACGAAGAGCTCGCCCATGCTCGCGCGATGGTGGATGGGGGAACGCCGCGCGCGCAGGTCTACGACGCGCTGATGCAGACCGCGCTCCCCGGGGTCTAACTCGAGCTCGCCCGGATATCGGCTCAGCCCGCAGGCAGCTCGCCGAACGAGATGTGCGAGGCGTGCGCGGCATCCCGCCACAGCGTGTGCGTGGCGGGGATGAAGTCCGCTTCGTCGGCGTCGAAGATGTTCTCGACCCACGACTGCGGGTTGCGATCGACCAGCGGGAACCAGGTGCTCTGGACCTGGATCATGATGCGGTGCCCGGGTTCGAAGGTGTGCAGGACATCCTGCAGGGGCACCTCGACGGTCTCGACACGCCCGGGTTTCATCGGCTTGGGCACGGCATAGTCGTCGCGGAACCGGGCGCGGAAGACCTCGGAGCGCACCATCATCTGGTAGCCGGAAATCGCTTTGAGCGTGCCTTCAGCGTCGGGCATGGTCGCGTCGTCGGGGAAGACATCGATGAGCTTCACGATGAAGTCGGCGTCGCGGCCCGTTGTGGAGACGTGAAGGGTCGCAGACAGCGGTCCCGCGATCGTGACGGACTCCGTGAGAGCTTCGCTGCGGTAGGTCAGCACGTCCGGGCGTCGGGCGGCGAAGCGCTGGTCGTCCGTCATGTACTCCCGGGTCATCCGGTCCGCGATCTCTTCGGTGAAGGGGACGGGATGCTCGGGGTCGCTGACGTAGGCGTCCGACGCCGACTTCGCGGTCGGCTTGGCACTCGTGAGCACGCCGTCTGCGAAGTACAGCGTGCGGTCATCAGTGCGGGGAGGCCACGCCTCGAACTGCCGCCAGCGATTGCGCCCGGTCTCGAAAACGTAGGCTTCGGGCAACTGTGGATCCGGCCCGTCAGCGAGATGATGCTCGAAGAATCGAGCCTCGATCTCGGCTTGGTAGAAGACCGACGTATCCGCGCCAAAATCGATGTTGCCCAGGCGTCGCCCCGAGGTTCGGGCCCAGCCTCCATGGGGCCAGGGTCCCATCACGAGCATGTTGTCGGCGTCTGAGTTCTTCGCTTCGATCGCTTCGTAGATGTGGAGTGGGCCGTAGAGGTCTTCCGCATCAAACCACCCCCCGACGGTCATCACCGCGGGTGCGACGTCGTGCAGGTGAGGGAGCAAGTTGCGGGACTTCCAAAACTCGTCGTAGTTCGGGTGCTCCGTGATTGCGTTCCAGAACGCGATCTCACCGTGCAGGTAGCGAGCGTTCGCGTTCTTGAGGGGTCCGAGGGCGTCGAAGAAGGCATAGCCGTCGGTCGTCCCGTGCTGAAATCGCGGGGGCCACTGCGTGGTCACACCGCGTCGTTTCTGTCCGAACACGGCCAGGAAGTTGAACGCGTGCGGAAGGAAGAAGGCGCCGTGGTGGTGGAAGTCGTCGAAGAACCAGTCGGCGATCGGAGCCTGCGGAGAGACGGCCCGCAGGGCAGGGTGGGCATTGATCATGCCGGCCGCCGCGTAGAATCCGGGGTACGAGATGCCCCACTGGCCCACTCGTCCATTGTGTCCCTGCACGTTGTCGAGCACCCACGCGATGGTGTCGTAGGTATCCGTGCTCTCGTCGACGGCCTTCGGATCGGCGTCGGAGACATGGGGCGTCATGTTGAGGAACCGTCCCTCGGACATGAACCGTCCTCGTACGTCCTGGTAGACGAAGATCCAGCCCTTGCGCGCGATTGCCTCGCTGGGACCCATGCTGGTCGGCATCTGTCCCTCGCCATACGGGGAGACCGAATAGGGGGTCCGCTTGAGCATGACCGGGACGGGCCCGGATGGACTCTTCGGGGTGTAGACGGTGGTGAAGAGCTTCACGCCGTCGCGCATCGCGACCTGCGACTCGCGTTTGTCGTAGTTCGCTGCGATGTACTCGGCGAGTGCTGCTTTGCCGTCGGGCTCGGCGGCGGCGATCGACTCGGCTGACGCTTCGGCGAGCGGGGGGGTGGCGACGGGGGGCGCGGGCTCCGTCTGCGGCCGGCAGCCCAGCATCGACAGTGCGAGCAACCCGACGCTGCAGCCGATCGATTGAAACCTGGCTCGCTTCATCCTTCGCACCCTGCCTGTGAACAAGCAGGGGAACAAGCCGCCGAGCGATCGGGAGGTGCGGCGGTTACTCGCCGCGGAGGTCCGCGAGCTTTTTCTCGATCGTCGTCACCTTGGCTTCGGCTT
This sequence comes from Nannocystales bacterium, assembly GCA_050633305.1. Lineage (GTDB taxonomy): Bacteria > Myxococcota_A > Polyangia > Nannocystales > Nannocystaceae > CAJXVA01. The sequence goes on along the minus strand of JBOEGF010000027.1, from coordinate 217,608 downwards.
TTGCGAGGTTGTCCTCGACGATCTTCTTGCTCTTCTCGTAGCGAGCCAGGGCAGTCGCGGTGTCGGGGCTGTCCTCGGCGTTTTGCTTCACCTTGGCGAGACGTGCGACGTTCTTCTGCCGCGCTTCAACCTGGGTGTTCGCCGCATCGAGCTTGGTCTCGTACCAGGCGATCTCGTCCTCGACGTTCTTGAACTTTGGCGGGGGCTCTTCGGCGGGTAGGCCCGGTGCCATACCGACCGTTTTGGGCAGCATGCGAGGGTTCACCTTCCCGACCGCGGCAGATCCACCCGGGGTCGCGTCGTCGACGCTGCGTGCCGCCACGCCGCCAGCGCCGCGTGCATCGGGTTTGTTCTTCCCGCCGTTGGTCCGGGACCCCTTGCCGCGTCCATCGGCGACCGCCCCATCCTTCTTCTTCGAGCCCTGGGCGTCGTCGTCACCCGAGGGCCAGAACACAAGCAAACCGACCAACGCGAGGATGCCAGCACCGGCTAGAATCGCCGGAACGAGTCCTCCCTCGCTGCTTTCATCCCCGGGGCCGGAAGCGTTGGGATTGTTGTCTTTGCCGGCTTTGGTGCTCATGACGCCTACACTATACCCCAAACCGCCCAGGGAGGCTGCTGACCCCGATTGGATCGAGATTCGGTTCGTGGTCGAGGAGGGGTTGAACGGATATCGCGTCGATCGGTTCCTTCAGGTCCGAATCCGCCGACTCTCACGCACGCGGATTCAGTCGATCATCGGGCTGGGACAACTTCGGGTCGAGGGAGGTGCGGTCATCACGCGGCCCTCGCATAGGGTGCGCACCGCAGACACGCTCATTCTGCGTCGGCCGGCTCCCGAGGAACCCGATGTTCCGCTGCACTACGAGGAACTCTACCGCGATGCGTCCTTGATGGTCATCGACAAGCCCTCGGGTTTGCCGGTCCACCCCACGGCTCGATACCACCGTCACACCCTCACCGCGGTCATGCGGACGCGGCTCGGGGTGGACCACCCCTGGCAGATGGCGCATCGCATCGACCGAGAAACCTCCGGCGTGCTGGCGCTCGCCCGGGGCACGGCGGTGCGTTCGCGCCGGGACCCGCCGTCTCCGGCCGGTGTCCTCAAGCGGTCGTTCGCACGGCGGGAGGTTCACAAGGAGTACCTCGCGATCGCCCGGGGGACCGTCGACGAGGCGGTGCGGATCGATATTCCGCTGGCGTTCGATCCCCACTCGAGCATCAACATCAAGATGGGCGCGGTGTCGATCGAAGACGGGGGTGCCCACGCACAGACCGACGTCGTCCCCATGGTGCACGCAACGTTTCGCGGTGACCCGGTCACGCTGGTTCGTTGCGTCCCGCTGACCGGGCGCCAGCATCAGATTCGGGTTCACCTCGCACTGCATGGCGCTCCGCTGCTGGGGGACAAACTCTATGGGGTCGACGAGCGACTCTTTCGGGAGATGGCCGATGGTCTGCTGAGCATGGAGGAGGTCTCCGAGACGGTGGGGTTGCCCCGTCAGGCGTTGCACGCCCACGTGCTCGAGGTTCCACACCCCGAGTCTGGCGAGCGAATGCGGTTCTCTGCGCCCTGGCCAAAGATGCTCGCCGACATCGTGCAACTGCCCGACGACGACGGGCTCTGAGGTCACTTGTCCGTGCGGGTGACGTCAATGCGCCCGGTCAGGATCCGAAGCTTCACGGTGCGTCCGTCTTCCACGCGTACGCTGACCTGCGCGCTGTCGTAACCCTCGGCGAGCCTGAGCTCTCGGTCGGGCAACACGATGAGGTTCACCCCGTCGCTCGCGAGGCCCAGCCGTGCGGAGCCGCTGTCCCAGTGCATGGTCCGGTCCTCCGTGGAGATGTCGGTGCGTGGGGTGCTGTACTCGGGCTTGATGCCGCGGCGCGCTTGCTGACGAACGTAGTCTGCGTACCAGAACCCGCCCCAGATCGCTCCGACAGCACCCAGTGCCATCGCGGAGCCGATGAACCAGCGGACCTTTTGTGAGCCCGCATAGCCTGCGAATGCACCCTCGGCGGGGCTTCTATCCGGCAAGACATCCAGCAGCTCGTCTGCGCCACCCATCGTGGGGGCGGCCCGTTCCTCGCCGGGTTCCCCATTCCACCCGTCTTGGCTGTCTGTTTGGCCGTCTGGGTGGCCGTCGTTTGGGTTGGCCACCGAATCTCAGAACCCTTCTTCGCGATTGGCTTCGTCGATCAACCGAGCACCCTCCATCAGGAGATGCGTCGTGGAGGAGTTGATGGTGTCCTCCATTTCGACTTCCATCGCGTTGAAGCTGAATGTGCCAGCCTTCCACCCGAGCATGTCGTAGACACACTCTTTACCCGTGTCGTTGTCACCCAGCTTTGCGCAGATGACCTGACCTCGCCGGAGGAAGATGCGGCCGACGACACCGGTCCGACTGTCCTTGAGGGCCAGGAGACCGTCCTTGCGTTCCATCTCCATCATCACGAGCAGGCTCGAGAGCTGGAGTTGTTCGAGCCGACCGTTGAGGGCCGTGGTTCTCCGTGTGCGCCGCGGCTCGGTCCCCGCGGCCGCGGCCCGGACCTCGGCGGTTTTTGGGGGCGCGCGCAGAGGCTCTTGGTGTGGGGGTACAGCCTCGACCTGACGGGCCGGGAAGTCTGGAGCGAACCCGCCGACGGGAGGCTCTTCGGGCGCAGCCGGTGCCACTGGTGCTTGCGGTGCTGCGTACCCAGGACTCGGCGCAGGAGCGGCGGCGGCTCCGTACGCACCCGGGGAGGTGTAGGCCGGACGCGCGGCAGGGGCGGGCTGGCCACCGTATGTACCTGGGACAGGCGTCGAGCCTGGGGGAGGCGCATACGGATCGACGTTAGCGTTTGGGTTGGCGTGTGGGTTGGCGTTTGGGTTGGCGTTTGGGTGGGCCGGCATCGCCGCTTGCGGATGTGGCTGAACCGGTGCCGCCGCAGGCTTCGCGAGCGCAGCCGCGACGCGTTTCTCGAGCGCGTCGAACCGGAACGGCTTCGCGAGAAAGTCGTCGGGGCTGAGGCCCAACTCCGCGATGCGAGCCTCGTCCTTGCCCAGTGCGGTGAGGAAGATGACCGGGATGGTCGAGAGCCTCGGGTCGCGGCGGAGTTGCTCGACGAAGGTCCACCCGTCCATGACCGGCATCATCACGTCGGAGATGATCACGTCCGGCGGGTTCGCACTCGCGCGCTGAAGCGCTTGTCGACCTTCTCGCGCAGTGTCCACCACGTAGTCACGCTTTTGCAGCGTCGCGGTGACCATGCGGAGAATCCAAGGGTCGTCGTCGACGACCAGAACCCGCGCTCCCATTGGTTTCAGCGTAGGGCTCGGCGAAAAGCTTTGTCAATCCAAGACGCTACGCGGCCGTCATCGGGCCGTGTGGGGCATCCAACTGGGGCGGACCTGGGCCCACATGACTGCGGCAACAAGCCCCAGTTTGTCTTTGGCGAGGGAGGCGGCACCGCGCGCACGGCGGACCCGGTCCGCAACCGGGTATCTGCGGGCGTGCTGCGGGACCAGGCTCGAGCTGAGCGCATGTCGAGCGGTCTTGAAGTACTCGCTCAGGAACACCGACGGACGGCCCTCACTGCACGAGAGGAGGGACATCGACCGGCTCCGCGCCGACCGTCCACTTCCCCAGTATTCGAAGAGCGCCCGCCGGATCGCCCGGGATCCTTCCCGCTCGCCGCGAAAGGCCTCGTAGATCGCATCGGCAAGGGCCTGACGGGTGGGGACGTAGCGGTCGTGCTGCGCGCGGTAGCGACGGAGCGCGGCGGTGTCGAACCAGACTTCGTCGGTCGGCGTATTCGCGCGGCGACTCGCCTCCTCGCCCAGGGTCTCCGCGTCCCGGAGGCCCATCGTCATTCCACTCGCCGTGATCGGATGCGAGCAGCCACCTGCGTCCCCGACCAACGCGATGCCGGGCTGTGCGGCGGCGGGGGCGGGGAGGTTCACCGTGGGCGCCATGTAGAGGTTGCCCGGATGCTTGCGAATCGCCTCGGCGACCTGGGTCGACAGGGGTGCGGGCAGGAAAGGGATGTAGGCCTCGAGGAGGTGGTCCTTGAGGGCCGCACCCTTGGCGGGCAGCTCCTTGGGCAGGTCGATGGTGATCCGCGTGGTGACGGTCCCGTCCTGCTCGTTCTGAATCGGGTACGCGAGCACCGGGCCCCATGCTCCGAGCAAGACGTGGGCGTACGTGTCTCGTGTCAGCGTTGCGTCGGTGACCGACACGCCTGCGGTGAAGCCGATGGTCTCGCGTCCCCCATCGCCGATGCCCGCGAGCTTGCGGACCGAGCTGTTCTTGCCGTCAGCCGCAACGACGAGGTCACAGTTCAAGGTGTGGCGGGTCTTGTCGGGATCGAGCAGGACAACGCCGGTGGTCCGGCCTGAATCGTCCCGAACGAGATCGATCAGCGACCAGCCTTCGCGCATATCGATGCCGCCGGCGGCTCGCAACTCGCCGCGAATCGTCCGGACGAGGGTCTTGTGGTGTACCGACAGACCCCGGTCCCGCCGGTTGGGGACGTCGCTGTACTCGAGCTCGATCGGCTGAGCATCAGCGTGCTCGAAGACGAGAAACCCGTCGACGTCGACGGCACCGGCTTCGATCAGCGGTTCGTAGAAGCCGAGGCTGTCGAGGATCTCCGCGCCCCGCGGATGAATGAACTCGCCGGAAAACTGAGGGTGCACGTCAGTGCACTTGTCGATCAGTGCGATCCGGCGGCGTCCGGTGGGGTCGGCGGCTCGCAGTGCGCGGGCCGTGGCGCAGCCGGCGAGGCCAGCACCGATGATCACGACGTCGAAGTGGTTCGTCGGGGCGGTCATGTCTACCTGTTGGACGAACGGGAGCCCGTTCGTTTGTTGGGTTGTGCGCCGCTGGTCTGCCGGACGAACGCACGGAGGGCGAGCGAGACTTCGCGCGCGGTTGCTGACGGGTCCTCCAGTCGGGCGCTGAGGCCCAGTCCTTGGCACGAGGCCTGACTGGCGAGCTCGAGGTCATCGCCGTGGCGGGCCACGGCTTCGGCGAGGTGCCGAGCGGCGCGATGACACTGCACGCAGGGGCCCGAGAGTTCGAGCAGCGCGCACAGGGCCTGGGCGGTGTCGACGAGGTCGCCGAAGCTTCCGTCCTCGCGCTGGCGAGCGCGCAGCCGGTGTTCCATCTCTTGGCGCATCGGGTGTGACGGAGGGCAGGTTGCGACCGCCGCACCCGCCAGGCCCGAGAGCGTCGCGATCGAACGGGTGTCATAGGCATCGGAGGTGACGCTCCGTAGCCAGGCGATCCCGCGGGCGACTCGGTCGTCATCGATGCGGAAGCCGGTCCGGCCGAGGTGGCCCAGGGCATGGGCGGCGAGTCGGACGCGGTCGGTGTCGCGGGGGTTCCCCATCGCCAGCAGGTCGCCGTCGGCCCACGGAAAACGCCTCAGGAACACGGACGCTTCTCCGCGTTCGAAGCGGGCGAAGCCGCCGGGGCCCTCCTGCATTGCGAGCAGAATGTCGGTGGCTCGCCGCCGGGCGGCCCAGGCCGGGGTGCGCAGCGGGCTGTCTTCGGCGATCCCGCCGAGCACGGCGAGGACGTTGCAGGTCGCGTCCAGGTCGAGGTGGTGTTCGGCACCCGGCTCGTGGGGCCAGCCACCCGCGAGTGCGTTGGCCCGGTCCTGCCACGGCCCGGGCGTGCTCAGCTCCATGCGGAGCAGCGTCGAGATGTCGGAGGGCGTGCCGTCGGCGAGCACGAGGCGAGCTGCGGTCGCGACGTGTGTGCCGCCGAGCCCCTGCGCCAGCGCTGTCTCGCCCTGGCCGATGCCGCGGCGAACGACCGCGTTGCCTCGGGATGCCCGAAGGTGAGCGAGGCCGCTGACCACGCGGGGGTCGTCTTCCGTGGCGCCTTGGACTCGCAGCGCCAGAAGCGACAGCAGCGTCGGTCGGGTGGAGAACCATCCTCCGTGGCGCTGTTTGGTGTCCTCGATCCACGCGACCGCGCGAGCGACCGCGCGGCGCCGCAGTGGACCGCGTGGGAGCTTCTGCGACAGCTTCACCGTTCGGTCGAAGGCCTGCAGCAGATCCCCCGCAAGGCCGGGCCGGGTGAGTCGTGGGCACACCATGGATGCGTCCGGATCGCGACGCAGCATGAGCGGCGAGGGGTCTGGCAGCCGCAGACGGGCACCGGCTCGAGCCAGGACGTAGTACGGCGTCAGCACGCCGCGGGCCCAAGGAGCCACGCGGCTGGGCGAGACCCACATCGAGCGCGGCAGCAAGAACAGCTCGCCAGGGATGGCGGGGAGGAAGTCCCAGGGCACAGCGCCGCACAGCGCGAGCCACAGCCGGACCTCGAAGTTTGTTCGCTGTGCACCGCCAAGCGCGTGCACAACCCTCTGTGCACGAACCATCGAGGGCTCGCTCGGGTCGTCGCCAGCGCAGCGACGCGCCCACCAGCCGAGGACCGTCAGCGAGAGATCTGGACTGCCCCCCGTGCTGAGCCATGCCCCGGATGCGTCTTGTGTCGCCCGAATCCATCGCAGCAGGTCTGCTTTTTCGGCGGCGCCCAGATCGTGCAGAAGCGTGTCCGCGAGGATCACCTCGCAGCTTGGACCGACATCCGGCACCGCGGCCAACCAACGTTCTCCGGGACTGGTCGTGTCCATCGAGTCGACCACTCGCGCTCGCCACGACGCCGCGAGCGGCTGAACGATTCCGAGGCTTTGCTCGATCGGGCTGCCAAGGGCGGCGACGGGAGCGACAGTCGAAGGCGACGCAGAAGGGGGCGGCGTGTCGAGCATGGCCAGATGCGCAGGACGGTAAGAGAAGCGAAGGTCGAACCAACGGTGTGCAAAACGCGCACAACCGCCGGTGCCGGACCTTAACACGCCCCTCGAGCCGGTCCCTGGCACCATGGGGCCCCTGTGATCGGCGTCACCTCACCGGTACTGCGAGCCGCCTTCGTTTGCGGTCGCACACGACCGACGCCGGGGCAGCTTGCCCGTGGCTCGGCCCTAGGAGGGTGCGATATGCTCCGCGCGATGAGGATCGCCTGCGTAGCAGCTTTCGTCCTGGCTCCGATGCTTGCTCTGAGCGGCTGCGGAGACCCCCCAGTCGAAGACACCCACGGGTTCGTGAAGATCCAGTTCTCGCGCTCCGACTCGGAGGCCGAGAGTCCCTTCACGGGAACAACGCAGGTCGAGATTCAGATGAGCTACGAGTCCTGCTACGAGGATTTCTACGCGACCAACTCGAACTGGGGTCTCGAGGGCGAGGACGGAGAGCTCGTCTTTGGAGACCTGGAGGCGGGCGGCGAGGGATGGATGGATCGGCTGTGCCAGGAAGATGTTCCGGGACGTGCGGAGTGCGAAATCGTGGGCTACCAGCAGCTGCTCGACGACTCCAGCCGACTCACGGTCACGTACAGCATCACCGGCCCGCTCGAGGGTCGTGTGTTGCTGTTCGGGCCCTTGCCCAACGCGGAACTCGCGGCATGCGACGGCGGGTTCGCACCGCGCGTCCGCCTCGAGGTCGGCGGCACCCGGGGCTACAACTCCGACGGAGATACGGTCTGGACGGTCAGCACAGTCTCCGACTCCGGCGTGGGTGCGCCCGGTGATGGCGGTGCTCTGACGGTCAACGCCGCTGCCGGTTGATGCGTCGCACGATCGCTTTCGTCGCGCTGGCGCTTGCCGTCGGCTGCGGCACCAGCGGTGGCGGATCCCCAGGCACACCCGAGGCCGAAGCGCCGGAGGATCGCGATGAAGCCCCGGCGTCTCCCTGTGGCGATGCTGATCCGTCCGGCGCGCTGACGATGTTTGCTGGCTCCGTGTGCGGGTGGGCGCTTCGGCCGGCCACGGACACCATCGTGGAACTCGTTCACTCCACAAAGACTCCGTCGCGCAGCGCAGGGGAGATGCCGGTTCCGTGCGAGACGTTGCCGTGTCGGGTCCGCGGCGTGGAGACGCAGGTCGGCCCGGTGCTGGTCGTCGAGGTCGGCGGCGCGGAGTCCGAAGTCCCCTCGGGGGTTTGGCTCGGCATCGCTCTCGGTGAGCAACTCCGGTTTGTCGACCTTTGGGAAGAAGCCGGGGAGCTGGTGGTCGAGGACGGCATCAGCCTCGGTCCTGCGCACGCGCTTGCTCCATTTGATTGCGATGGAGCCGTGGCTCTCTTCGCGAAGTCTCGCCTCCCGGGTGCGGCGACGGTCCCCGTGCCTGTTTCGCTTCAGAACCGCGAGGGGGCGATCGCGGGGGGTCTACCGTCGCGCGGGCCCGCTGCGAGCCCCTTCCGGTCGGGTTGCCCTGAGGGTTGGCGGGCGCCACTGAGTCGCCCGCCACGACCGTTGAGTGCACGTCCCCATCCTCTCGCCCGGGTTGAGCTGGGTCGGGCGTACGCACGGCGCTACCCCTGGGCCGTGGTGCCGAGCTCGCAGTCCGATCCCCCAACACCGTCCTCAACTGTTCACGCTCCGATCGTCGAACCATCGCTGCGAGGCAAGGGGGGGCCCGTCGGGCCCGGGTTCGCGGGGATCATTGCCGCGCTCGTGCAGACTCCGGCCGATCTGCTCGCGGAGGCCAACCGCCCTGGAAGGCGGCCCGTGCTTCGCCTGGCCGTGCTGACGCTCGGGGCCATGGTCATCGTCGGGTTGGTCGTCGCGTCGTTCTCCGGCGGGAGTCAGATGTTCGTCGTCCCGCTGAAGCTCTGCCTCGGGCTCACGGTTTGCGCGTTGCTGTGTTTTCCCAGCCTCTACGTCTTCTCCTCGGTCGCGGGGGCGGGACAGTCGGTGCGTGAGACCGCGCTAACGCTGGCGATGGGCATCGCGCTCATTGGCGTGCTGTTGGTCGCGCTTGCGCCTGTGACGTGGCTGTTTTCGCAGAGCACGGATGCGCCCGGAGTGATGGGGAGCCTGCATGTGATCGCCCTCGTCGTCGCATCGACGGTCGGTGTTCGGCTGATGTCGAAGGTGATGCGGGCGCTCAACGGCCGGACGATCGCGGGCGTACGCGCGTGGGGCCTCATGTTCGTCGTGGTGATGCTGCAGATGACGACCACCCTCCGGCCGCTGGTCGGCGAGTTCGACGGCCTGTGGCACTCCGAGCGCATGTTCTTCCTCGAGCACTGGGTGCAGGCTTCCGTCCCGGCGACGCGTCGATGAAGCGTTCTCAGCTTCGGAGCGTTCTCAGCCTGGACGGGGTCTTGCTGCGGCGGGTGGTCGACGCTCAGCGTCTCGGCCCCGTCCTGCTAACGTCCCTGGCGATCCTTGCGGTGGGCTGCGGCGCGTACGGGTTTGCGATGGGCCTGTGGCGTAGCCCGCTTCAGGCCGTCAGCGGCGCGATCAAACTGCCGCTGATGTTCTTGGCGACTGCGGCCCTGACCGCGGCGTTGGACGTGGTGTTGTCCGGCCTGCTCCGGGCCCGCATCGCGCCACTTCAGGCTCTGACCGCATCGGTGTTGGCGATGGCGATCCTCGGCTCGATCTTGGGCAGTTTGGCACCCGTCGCGGCATTCGTTTCGATGCAGGTCGGACCGCCCGAAGGGGCGCAGTCGGTCCCAACCTCGCACTGGCTGCTGACCGGACACGTGCTCATCATGGGGGGCGCAGGAATCGTTGCGGTCGCTCGACTCCGCGGGCTCCTCGACGCCCTCATCGCAGACGCCGCAGTTTCCCGGCGGGTGTTGTGGTCTTGGATGCTGACCCACGGAATTGTCGGTGCCCAGTTGTCCTGGGTCTTGCGACCCTTTGTCGGGAACCCGACGCTTCCGGTCCGGGTGTTCCGGGAGCGGGCGTGGGAGGGCAGCTTCTTTGAAGCGGTGTACGACATGACCGTGGCGTTGATGGGCCTTGGTGGACCGGTCAGCGTAATACTGCTGCTGTTCGGCGTCGTGGTGGCGGCGATGGTCCACCTCGATCAGCCGGTCGAGCGCTTCGAGATTCGCGCGGACGTCCTTGCGCTGCGCCGTCGCGACGCGCGCTCAGACTTCCTCATCCCGCTGTCCGCGATCCGGGCGGTTTCGATGCAGCGGGGTCAGGTTCGCGTGGATTGGCAGCGGCCAGGCGACCTCGAACTCTCGAGCGTGGAGCTCCCGCCCACCGAGCCACGCGAAGCCCAGGTCGTGCTCGAGCAACTCTCGTGGGCGACGAGGAGCGCGGGCGGGTACAGGACGCCCGGTGGTGGGGGGCGGGCGTCGTCGACGCTTGGCTGACCCAGCCGCGGCGTTGGGGAGCGGCATGGCCCGCCGCCCTCAGGCTGGCACGAAGCAGGCTCCGATGGACTCGAATCCTGGCGCGGCACTCTCGAGCGCGGGGGTGCAGGTCGCGGGCGCATCACACCCGACCGAGCTGTCGAGATCACACAGCGGAGTACAGCAGCCGGCGGTGGTGCAGTCTGGAACCAGGGCTCCGGTCACGCACATCTGACCTTGTCCGCAGCCTGCGTCGCCTTGCAGGGTGCAAGGCTCACCCGCACCGCCGACGTCGCCCGGCAGCGCATCGACGCAGGAGAATCGGTCGTTCTGGCGGCGGCATTGCAGCAAGTTGGAGCACGTCGGCTCAAACGGGGAGCAGTCCGGTGCGCAGTGGGGGACGCCGTAGAGCGGGTCGTCGAGACAGAGCGCGCTGCTACAGTCGGACGAGTTGGCACACAAGGGCCGGCAGGTCCCGGCGTCCTCGCCCAGACAGACACTCCCCGCGGCGCAGCCGTCCAACCCGTCGCTGAGGCTGACCGTGCAGTCCGCTCCGATGGCGAGCGAGCCGGCTTCGCCCACACACGTGAAGCTGGGCTCGGCCCCCTGCAGGACCACGGTGCACTTCTCGTCGTCACCGCACTCCGCACTGGTCACCGGGTCGCAGTTGACTTCGGAGCCGCCGTCGTCGTCGTCCGCGGTGTCGTCGAAGGTTCCGCTCTCGAGCAAGGACCCGCCGGACAGACCGTCGTCGTCGATGTCGGTGTCGACCGGTGTGTTGCCGTTGTCATCGTCGGACTCACCGTCCCCGATGCGCTGGCAACCGAAGACCGCCAAGCCTGCGAGACAAAGGCTTGCCCACAGGGGTCCGACCGAACTGAAGCTGCGCATGCCGCTCACGATATCCGTCGAGGGGGCATTCGTCGCCCCCGGAGGCTGTTGGTCCCATTCCATACGGGAACAACCAACCGCCCCGAGCGCGCTTACATGGTGCTCGTGGTGTCGGTCGCGCCGGTCTCGGCGGTCCCGGTGCTGGTCGAGGTGTCGGACGACGCATCGCTCGACGAGGAACTCTCACTTCCGGACGTGTCGCCGCTGGAGGATGAGGTTTCCTCGGGGGTGGTCGTGGCCTCTGTCTCTGATGCGCTGCTCGCGGTCGTCATCGGAAGCGTGCCGCTGGTCGCCCACCCTCCGGCGTCGAACTTGGGCGGGGGTGTGAGGGCGTCGTCCCCGAAGTCGACGTTGCCCGCGTCGACGCAAACACCTGACTCCAGGTCGTTACTCACGGAGCCGACACATTGGCCGCCGCGAAGCACGGCACCGTCGGCGGCGCAAACCAGTCCGCCTGCGCACTCACCCGCACAGATGCAGCGCTCCCCTTCGGAGGGGCGACACGCGGTGATGGTGGTGGTGAGCAGCGCAAATGCTGCGAGCCCGAGAGCGCGGATGCTGGTCATTCGAGGGCCTTGTATTCGATCGAGACGACTTCGAGCTCGCGGTCGCCGCGGGGAAGCTTGAGGATCGCCTCGTCGCCTTCTTCTTTGCCCATCAGGACGCGGGCAATCGGGGATTTGAACGAGATGCGCCCACGATCGACGTCGAACTCGTGCTCGCCGACGATGCTGTAGGTGTCCTCTTTGTCGGTGTCCATGTCGAGCACGGTGACCGTGGCTCCGAACGCGACCTTCGGCGAGCTCATCTTGCTGGGGTCGATGACCTTGGAGCGGCTGATCCGGTACTCGGCGAAGCGCATGCGGGCGTCGAGTTCGGCCTGGCGATCCTTCGCCGCATGGTACTCCGCGTTCTCGCGGAGGTCGCCGTGCTCGAGCGCCTCTTCGATCTCTTGCACGTTGTGGGGCCGGTCGATCTCTTTGATCTGCTTGAGCTCAGCCTTGAGGGTCTGCAGGCCCGCGGGAGTCATCGGGTAGGTTTCGTCGGCCATGAGATGCCTTCGGACGCGCGCTTGCGCCCAGAGTCGCTAACGATACCCGACCCGCGACGGGGGTGCATCCGAAGGGGACGGACCGCCATCTGCCCCGTGATAGTCCTGCAGAGCCCTTGCAGAGGGTTTTCCGTCCTTCGCCTTGGCATGCGCGACGGCATGGGCGGCCGCGAGGGCGCCAGAGACCGTGGTGAAGTAGGGGATCCGCTGCAGGAGTGATGTCCTGCGCAGGGAGAAACTTTCCCGGCGATCGGAGAGGCCGCTGGTGTTGATCACCATCTGAACGTCGCCGTTCTTGAGCGCGTCGACGGTGTGGGGCCGGCCTTGCCAAACCTTGAGCACGTCTTCGCACGGCAGTCCGGCTTCGCGCAGAGCCTCGGCGGTTCCGCTGGTCGCGAGCAGGCGAAATCCTGACTCGTGGAGTGTGCGAGCCGCGGGAAGGATCGCATCCTTGTCCTCGTCCATCACGCTCAGCAGGGCCACGCCCTCGCGGGGAAGGGCCTCGCCAGCTCCCATGCCCGCGTGCATGTATGCGGTCCCGAAGTCCGCACCGATACCCATCACCTCGCCGGTGCTTCGCATTTCCGGACCCAGGACGGTGTCCACGCCCGGGAACTTGCGAAAGGGGAACACGGGGAACTTGACCGAGACGTGTTTGGGGACCTGCTCGATGACACCAAGCTCGGAGAGCGACTTGCCCGAGGCGACGAGGGCCGCGAGCTTGGCATACGGCACGCCGAGCGCTTTGGAGACGAACGGGACGGTGCGTGAGCCCCGAGGGTTGACCTCGATCACGTACAGGCGGTGTCCTCGAAGTGCGAACTGGATGTTCATCAGCCCGATCACGCCCAGCTCGCGGGCGAGCGTGCTGGTGGTGTCGCGAATCTGCTGAAGGACGGACTCGGGCACGTTGACCGGAGGTAGTGAGCAGCTGCTGTCTCCGGAGTGCACCCCGGCCTCTTCGATGTGTTCCATGATCCCTGCGATCACCGCATCGGCACCGTCGGAGACGGCATCGACATCGAACTCGGTCGCGTGGGGCAGGAACTCGTCGATGAGGACCGGGTGGTCGGGCGAGGCTCGGACCGCTTCGCGCATGTAGCGGTCGAGCTGCTCGTCGCTGTGCACGATCTCCATCGCCCGACCGCCAAGTACATAGGATGGGCGTACGAGCACCGGGTAGCCGATGTCGTGGGCGATGGTGAAGGCTTCCTCGGCCGAGCGAGCGACGCCCCAGCGCGGGCAGTCGATCCGCAGTCGGGAGAGCAGCTCTCCGAACCGCTCGCGGTCCTCGGCGAGATCGATCGCCTCGGCGGGCGTGCCGAGCAGGGGGTAGCCGGCGGCCTCGATTGCCTTGGCCAACTTGAGCGGGGTTTGCCCGCCGAATTGCACGAGGACGCCGTGAATCGTGCCTTTTTGGGCTTCGGCGTCGAGGATCTCGAGCACGTGCTCTTGGGTCAGCGGCTCGAAGTAGAGCCGGTCGCTGGTGTCGTAGTCGGTGCTGACCGTTTCCGGGTTGCAGTTGACCATGATGGTCTCGAACCCCGCTTCGCGCAGCGCGAACGAAGCATGCACGCAGCAGTAGTCGAACTCGATGCCTTGCCCGATCCGGTTGGGACCGCCCCCGAGGATGACGACCTTTCTTCGGTCGCTGACCTCGGCTTCGCACTCTTGCTCGTAGGTGCTGTACAGGTACGGCGTGAACGCCTCGAACTCGGCGGCGCAGGTGTCGATGCGCTTGTAGACCGGTCGGATGCCGGCCTGCAGTCGACGGGCCCGGACGGCCTCCTCACTCACTCCGCACAGCTTCGCGATGCGGCCGTCGCTCAACCCGGTGCGCTTGGCGTCACGCAGCGCGGAGGTGGAGGGCACGCTGCCCCGGCGCCCGGCCCCGACGCGTCGCTCGCACTCGATGATCGTCGCGATGTGATGGAGGAACCAGGGGTCGATCTTGCTGCGGGCGTGGACCTCGTCGAGGGGCACGCCGAGGCGGATGGCCTCGCCGACCTGCCACAGCCGGGCAGGGGAGGGGCGTCCGAGCAACCCCGCGACGTCTTGTGGGCTGAGATCGGGCTGCCAGTCGAACCCGTGGCTGTCGGTCTCGAGCGCGCACATCGCTTTGCCCAGGGACTCGCGGAAGGTGCGGCCGATGGCCATCACCTCTCCGACCGACTTCATCTGAATGGTGAGGGTGTCGTCACTGCCTCGGAACTTCTCGAACGCAAAGCGCGGCACCTTGGTGACCACGTAGTCGATGCTCGGCTCGAAGCTCGCCGGGGTGACCTTGGTGATGTCGTTGTCGAGTTCGTCCAGCGTGTAGCCCACGGCGAGCTTGGCCGCGAACTTCGCGATCGGAAAACCGGTGGCCTTTGAGGCGAGGGCGGAGCTTCGCGACACCCGAGGGTTCATCTCGATCACGATCATCCGACCGTTGAGCGGATTGATGGCGAACTGGATGTTGCAGCCCCCTGTGGTGACCCCGATTTTGCGGACGACGGCTTTCGCCTGGTCCCGCATCCGCTGGTATTCCTTGTCGGTCAGCGTCTGCGCGGGCGCGATGGTGATCGAGTCACCGGTGTGCACGCCCATCGGGTCGAGGTTTTCGATCGAGCAGATGACGACGAAGTTGTCCTTGCCGTCCCGCATGACCTCGAGCTCGTACTCTTTCCAGCCGAGCACGGACTCTTCGAGGAGAACCTCGGAGTTGAGGCTTTCGTCGAGGGCACGGGTGACCTTCTCCTCGAACTCCTCACGGTTGTAGGCGATCGCGGCTCCGGTCCCTCCCATGGTGAAGGAAGGTCGGATGATCACCGGGAAGCCGTACGCATCGATCGCGGCCGCCGCGTCACCATCGGCCCGCAGATACATCGAGCGAGGGACGTCGAACCCGAGCTCGATCATCGCCGCCTTGAACTTCTCGCGGTCCTCGGCGCGCTCGATCACGTCGACATCGGCGCCGAGTAGCTCCACACCATGCTTCTCGAACAACCCGATCCGGTCGCACTCGATGGCCAGGTTGAGGGCTGTCTGCCCGCCGACGGTCGGCAGAACCGCGTCGATGTTCTCCTGCTCGAGGATGCTCTCGACGAACTCCGGTTGCAGCGGCTCGACGTACGTCCGGTCCGCGATCTCCGGGTCGGTCATGATCGTGGCCGGGTTGGAGTTGACCAGGACGACCTCGTAGCCCTCCTGCTTGAGCGCCTTGACGGCTTGGGTACCCGAGTAGTCGAACTCGCAGGCCTGGCCGATCACGATCGGCCCCGATCCCAGCACGAGAATCCGTTTGATGTCCCCGCGACGTGGCATTGCCCGATCCCTTACCTTCTGACGATTTTTCCGCCCTGGAGGGCGTGTTCTTGACCAATGACTTTGGAGATGGCGTCCGTCTGTTCGGAGACATCCCACTCCAGCTCCGCGAGTCCTTCGAGGATTCGCGTCCGAAGGCGGAGCGAGTCTTCTTCGGGGTTCAGCAGGCGGGCGAGCATCGCGGGCTTGACCGACTCGTCCGCGATGTCGACCAGCTGTTCCACGCTAAAGAACCGCACGCCCTCGTCGTGGTCTTCGAGATACCCCGCGAGAAGCTCGGCAACCTTGGGGTCGTCGATCTCCGAGAGGTGGGTGAGAATCTGCTGCTTCTTCGCCGCGTCGCGCTCGTAACCGGGCGGATGGTTCTTGAGCAGCTCGTCGAGAATTTCCCATTCCTGGGTCTCGTCGGCGACGTCTTCGATGATGCGCAGCGCCCACGCAACGCTCTCGGCCTCGATACAGAAGCGCTTGGCGGCGGGGAGGACCTTGGGCCCAAGGCCGGACAGCTCCCGATAGGCCCAGCTCTTCTCTTCCTCGTCTTCGATGCTCTTGGTCGAGACGACCGTGAACCGCTTGAACAGGCAGAACAGCGCCTCGTCGGAGCCGTCCTTGATCATGTTCTGCATCGCCGCGTACCGCTCGGCCGACTGCGTGTACGGGCTCGTCGCCGTCTTGGTCCACTTGTCGAGCCGCGACTTGGCGCGTCCCGAACTACTGAATAGATCCTTGAGGCCCACGGTTCGCGGCTTCTTTAGCGCACCGCGGAGCCGGGCGGCAAGGCCGCGATGGGCGCGAACGCAGCGACCCCCCCACGGGGGCTACGGCGGGCTCGCGAGGCCCGCGGGGATGTCTCACACGAAGTTGAAGCCCACCGGGCGGGCCATCTCGCGACTCCGGGCTCGCGGAGCCACGGTCAACAACCGGCCGATCTCCAACGCCGCGATTGGGGAGCTGGGGCCGGGGTGCAACGCAAAGGGGCGGAGCCGCCGCCGTACCGCGGGCGTGATCCGAGTTCGCGACGGGGCTCGCTGGTTAGCGACCGGAGGTCGCGCTACCACTCGAAGAAGCGGTCGCGTCGGTGTCGGGTGCAGCGGTCGACGCCTCAGCGCCGCCAGTGCCGGTGCCCGTGTCGGTCCCCGGATCTGTGTCGGTCCCCGGATCTGTGTCGGGATCCGTGTCGGTTCCCAGATCCGTGTCGGTTCCAGCGTCGGTGGCGTTCGGGTCGAACCCCGAGGTTCCGGCGGAGTTGCACGCGCCCCGGGAGGCGTCGACATCCGAACCGTTTCGATGGCAGCAGCCATCGGCCTCGCAGCTGTACTCCGGCGGGCATTCGGGCGCGTTGGCCGGGTCGCAGGCGAACAGGACGTCGGCCGAGGGGGCGCTGAAGCAGCCCCATGCCGCGGCCAAGACCCCGACGGCAACGAGGCGAAGTGTGGTGCCCATCAGAACGAAACCTCCAGCGACCCTGGACCGATTCGAGTGCGACGGGCTGTCGTCGAGGGACGTCGCTTCGCGTCGACCGCAAACAGCGTGATCGCGACGATCGCGGTGACCCCAGCGGCTGCCCCGATGACGATTGCACTCGTCTCGAACGCCTGCCCGCGGTCCAAGCGACGTTCGTAGGTCTCTTGGCGGTCGGCGTAGAGCAGCGAAGCGCCGGTTTCCCCGTCGTATCCGGATGCGATTCGCGTTGCCTTGTCCTCTTCCCGCTCGGCGAGGCCGGCGAGCACGCCCGCGGTCGTGCCGAGCGTGAACGCGCCGAGGACGTGGTACCAGCCGATCCGCTGGAGTCGCGGGAGGCGGTCCGGCAGCGAAGAACTCGGAGCGACCGCGTCGTCGACCTCCGAATCTTGCTCCGGGCCTTCGAGCTCGACGTCGTCGGCAGGCTCGGGCTCGGCGTCATCGGCGGGCTCGGGTTCGGCGTCGGGTTCGGGCTCGGGCTCGGGCTCGGGCTCGGCGCGGTCGGCGTCGGGATTGGTCTCCGCCGGCGCCGTGTCGGAGGCGGCGGCCGGCGCATCGTCCGCAGGCTCTTCTGCCGGTTCGTCGAGCGGTTCGTCGACAGGTTTGTCGAGGGAGGGTTCGGTCGGCGCCGCGACGGGATCCGTCGACACAGGCTCGGCGTGGACCACGTGGGGCGTGGCAAGGCTGAGCACGGCGAACAAGCAGCCTGGCGCGTGGAGGCGACGGGGCATGGGCGGGCGGAGTGTAGACGGTGGAACGGCAGGGTGAAAGCGCCGCAGGCACGCAGCGTCGTTTTCGTCACGTTGACGTACTGCGATCGCATGGATGGCAGCGCACCAACGTCTCTCTTTGTGTATGGTGCGCCCCGCTTTGGCACCCCTCGAAGGACGACGACGCTTCGGACTGCGTCTGCTCGGGCTTGCCGGCTGCTGGGCAGCGGCGGAGGGGTGCGACCATGCAGGGTCCGAGCCGCCCCATCCTCCGCCCGAGGCGTACGAGAAGCCCAGCGACTTCGCCGGAGCGTGGCGTGGCGAAGTCGATGGAATCGCCGGGCAGCTTCGGATCGATCAACTCGGACAGGGGCGCTACTACGCGAACTTCCGCGGCCGGAAGCGCCCCGAGCGATACATCCTCTCGCTCACGCAATCACGAGCCGAGATGGGCGAGGGCGAGACTGCGCCGTCCAACGTGTGCTCGTTCACGTGGCAGGATGGCCGTGGTGCGGTCGGCAGCGGCTGGTTGCTGATCAACCGCGAGGACACAACGATCACCGGGACGTTCGGCCGCGGTGGCTCGATGTCCGGGATGGGCGTGTGGACGTTCGTCCGCGCCGGCGTGAGGCGGTAACGCCAAGCACGAGCAACGCGAGCGCGCCCACGCCACCCCAGCGGCCGCGGCCCGGAGCGCTGCGGCATTCGCATCCTGTCCCACCGACGCCGAACGCAGCCGGATCGACAGGCATCGTGGGGTCGATAGGCGCGCTGGTGGCCGTGTCCTCGGTCTCGGACGAGTCGGCGGTGTCCGTGCCATCGGCCGTGCCTGCGCTCGGGTCGCCCGAGGTGGAGGGGTCGACCGTGGCGTCGGTCGGGTCGAGCGTTGGATCACCACCGGTCGTGTCATCGCCACCGGTCGTATCGGCTCCGGTGGTCGCGGCACCTTCGACGGTGACGGTGACCGACGCGGTGACCATGGCTCCGTCGGCATCGGTGGCGTTCACGTCGAACGTCCAGGTGCCCGCGGGCACGCCATTGAAGTTCCATTCGTACGGCGGCTCAACAGCATCTTCCGAGATCGGCGTGCCGTCGATGTCGGCGGACAGCGATACGTCCAGGCCTCCGAAGCCGTCCAGCACGTCCGCGCTGATCGAGAACGTGGGGTCGACCGTCGCGCCGTTCGCAGGCGCGGTGATCGTGACCGAGGGAGGCCCGTCATCGACGCGCACGCCGACGACGGCGGTGAGGTCTGCGGTGGCGTTCTGCTCGCCTGCGGGGCAGCCGGGATGGGCAGGGCAGGTCCCCCCGACGATGCCGACACACTCGCTGCCGAACTGAAGCCCGAACACACTGTACGAGCCCATGAGCTGGCCCACCGTCGACTCGTTCTCCAGCCCCCAGCCGAAGCCGAGGCCGGTCAGCGAGTAGTAGGCGATGCGCCGCATGTCGGTCTGCTGAGCGACCGGCAGGCATCCTTGGAAGACGAACGAGATGTTCTGCGCGCTGCCGTCGCCGCAGTCTCCCAATCCGATGGCCGGTGGGCAGTCGCTGTCCGCGAAGCGCCCGTTTGCATCGGCCTCCGAGCCGAAGACCACCATGTCGTAGCCCGCGACGGCGGGCCGCTCGAAGACGTATTCGACGTCGAACGGAGTCGTCGCTTCCTTGAGATAGAAGTGAAGCAGCTCCTGCTGCTCGGCGGTCAGCGCCATCCCCGAGACGGCGCCAGCGGTGAAGCCGTTGCTGGTATACGAGTCGACGGTTGGATCCTGGCCCCCGTCGCTGTTGAGCGTGACGGGGTCGAGGTTGATGAACACCACCCGTTCGGCCGCGGCGTCTGTGGCCGCGAGGAGTGTGAGCGCCGCAGCGCACAGTGGTGCGGCGCGCTTGAGTGACCCGACCCGATCCATGAGAGACATCGTACCGGGGGCGTGCCCTGATCCGCCAGTATCGGTCCCGCATTCGGACCCTGGAGGGAGGCCCGTTCTGCGTTCAACCGCTGGCGAGCACGACGCGCGCGTTGGCCGTGGGGTCGATCTGCCCCCGAATGTCGGCCTGAACGTTGAGCGTGTGCGCACAGCTGGTCGACGTGGGCTTGCAGTCGTGCGGAATCGACAACTCTATCTCCACACTCGTGGCGCTCGAGGCCTCGACGTCAGCATCGAGAGACATGCGGGTCTCGGCGACTGCGCGCCGATCCCACGCAGCGGTGAGCTGGTCGCGGTTCTCGAGCGTCGCCGCCTCCGACTCCTCGAATCGACCGCCGTCGTCCGCGGTCCAGTGTCGGTCGGCCTCGATGAGCCGCAGCACGAGTGCCTCCACATGGGCAGCCGAGGTGCCTCCTTCGAGTTCCACCCGTGCGGTCAGCATCGCGCCGGGAGTCAGCGGATCCGACGACGGTGTAACCCGCAGCCGTACACCCGTCGCACCCAGACTCTCGCGCATTTTCTCCGAAAAACTCATGACCCGAACATGACGGTACCCCGGCGCGGGCAGCTCTCACAACCTACGGCCCCCTGCGCGCAGATCTCCGGCCCTACAGCTGGTTTGGTGCGGAACAGGACGGTCCCGCGGTCGGTATGCTCCGCCCATGCGATCTTGGAGACCGCCCCACCGACCGACCGTGGCCATTCCGCTCGCCGTCGCGTTCCTGTCGAGTTCCGTCACGCTCGGAGGGTGCGACAAGGCCGAGGAAATCGCCGCGAAGGTTGGCGGCGAGGAGGACAAAGATGCCGGCAAGGACAAGCCCAGCGAGGAATCGAAGGACGAGTCCAAAGAAGCCGAGGCCAAGAAGGACGATGAGGAGCCGAAGGTCGCACCGCCGGAGCCGATTCCCGTCGAGCCGATGCACACGGGCCTCGACCTGATGCTCTCCTTCGTCCCCGACGCCGACGCCGAGTTCGCCATCATCCGGGACGCCTCGGTCCTCGCCGACTACTACGAGGAAGGGATGCGTTTCGTGGACGCGCCGCTCAAGAAGCTGGCCGCGTCCCCCGAGACCTCCTCAGACCTTCGGGAAGTGAACGAGGCCTATGAGGTCATGGACACCAAGGGCAAGAAGGTCATCGAGGCGCTGGGTGCGTCGGGCCTTCGCCTCAAAGATGGCGCGGCGATCATCAACGTCAACAAGGACCCCGTCATGGTGTTCGCGGCCGACGATCCGAACGCGGTCGCGAATCTCGCGAAAGCCCTAGGAGAGGACGACGCCGACGACATGGCGTGCGGCTCGCTCGCTGGCCACGAGGGTTGGAGCGTCTGCGCCGACGATCAGGCCACGCTCGACGCCTACAAACCGGCGGAGGACCCGAGTGCGGTACGAAAAGCGCTGCAAGACAAGCTGGCAGCCGTCGCGCTCGACGATGCCAACGTGCTGGTCCACATGCCGAGCGAGGATGCGATCTTCGCGGTGACGACCTTGCCCGGCCTCGTCCACCTCGCAGGCGTGTTCCCGGTCGACAGGGACGTCGAGCAAGGGCTCGCAGCGCTCGAAGGGGGCGAGACCCACACCTTGGCCAACGTGCAACCTGGCGCTGGGTTCGCGTGGGGTCGCGCCAACTCTGCGCTGGTGGGGGTGGGGATGGCGGCAGCGGCCGGCGATGCTCCGCCCGAGGTGGCCAAGATGTTCGAGACCATGACCGGTGAGTTCATGGTCGCCGGCTCGGTGGACCCCGGTGGCTTGGTGCTGCAAGCCGGCATCCGGGACGTCGCGCCGTTCTCCAAAGCATGGGAACTTGCCCTCGAGGCCTCGAAAGAGGCTCCAAAGGCAATTCCAGAGCTCGAGGGGAGCGAGCTGAAGATCGAAAAGGTGCCCGTGAATCACGGCACGACGATGGCGGATGCGCTCCACGTAGAGCTCACCGGGATTCCCGAGGCCGACATCGTGAAGGCGTTTGCGGGCCTACATTTCGACGGCTGGGCGTTCGCGGCGAACAACGCACTGACCGTTGCGGTCGGGCCCAACACCGCCAACGTGGGCAAGCTGCTCGACGGCTCGGGTGATGGAATCAGCGCCGACACGCTCGCCTCTCTGCCCGCACCGCTGGCCGAAGGGTTCAAGCGCGAGGAGGTCGCTTTCGCGATGCACCTCCCCGCGGACTTCATGCAGGGCGAGCACCTGCACAAGCTCCTTCGTGCGGCACTCAAGAACGTCCCCGACGTTGATGCCGAGACTGTGATCGCGGGTCTGGCCCTGACGGCGCCGGTCTCGAGCAGCTCGATGTGGGTCGAGAAGCCCGCCGGGAGCGCACTGCCGGTTGCTCACCTCGCGATCCAAGGGATCGGAAACCGCGCGACGGACGAGGGACGCGCCGCGCTCGACGCCGCGCACCGGGTCACCGAGGGGACAGCGCCCGCCGAAGCGTTCGCGCCCTTGGCGACCAAGTACGAGAGTTCCGCGATGGCGTTCGCGTATCACACGCGGGCGGGCAGCGAGGGACCCGGCAGCCTGGTCGGCAGTGGGGTCGGTGCGATGGCGGTGGCGGGTGCGATCGGCTACGCCGCCGTGTCTGGCCTAGGCAACGAGACCCTGGCGCAGGACCTGGGCGTGAACCCGTCGGACCCCGAGCCGGAGATCATCCCGGAGCACAAGCCTGTCGTACCCGAGCACACGCCGGTCGAGCCGGACGACGAGAAGAAGGCCGATGAGAAGAAGGCCGATGAGAAGAAGGCCGATGAGAAGAAGGCCGACGAGAAGAAGGCTGACGAAAAGAAAGCCGACGGGAAGAAGGCTGACGAGAAGAAAGCCGACGAGAAGAAAGACGGCCCTGTCGTAGAGCCCAAGAAGCCGCCCGTGCCCAAGCCGTCGGTCGACGATGATGCCGACAAGAAGAAGAAGGGCAAGAAGAAGAAGGGCAAGAAGAAGAAGGGCAAGAAGAAGAAAGGGAAAAAGAAAAAGAAGGGCTGAGCGCTCCGCTCGTCAGCTTCGACGCCGCCCCGGGTCCCCGTGGGCGGCGTTTTCTCGTTCTGCGCCAAGCGCGCTGATGCTTGCGGGCCGGGTTGCCTGACCCTTCCGTAAGGGGTAGGGTTTTGGAGGCTGAGGGCGGGGTTGACAGACTCCTGGCGTACCTACAGACTCCCGCCGCCAACCCGGCCCGTACGGAAGGGTTAGAGTCTATGACCACCTCTGCACACATCTCGCATCGCATGAAAGTCGGCGAGCTTGCCCGGATGACCGGCAAGACCGTCCGTGCGCTGCGGTTGTACGAAGAGATGGGCTTGCTCCAGCCGAAGCGCTCGGAGGGGAACTACCGCCTCTACGGGGCCGACGAGGTCGCCCGCGTTTACTGGATCGCCAAGCTCCAGGCGCTCGGTTTCTCGTTGCCTCAGATTCAGGGCCTGCTCGAGACGGTGGAAAGCTCCTCGTCCGGCCCCGATGCCATGCAGAGCCTCCGGGAGAACTTCCGCGGCCGGCTCGCCGATACCCGGGCCCAGGTCGAGAAGCTTCTTCAGCTCGAGCGAGACCTCTCCGAGAGCCTTGCCTACCTCGAGGGATGCCGGGCGTGCAGCCACGAGCATCTCGTCGATGGATGTGTCTCGTGCGACGGCGTGCACTCGGATACCGAAGCACCGTCGCTGGTCGCGGGCATTCATTCCCCTACGACGGGCCGGAGCACCTCGGCCGTCGTCCAGATCCGATCCTTCCAGGATCCAAGCACCCCGTAAGCGCACCATGAGCGTCCAGACCCCCGTCTACTTCGACTACGCCGCCACCTGTCCCGTCGACCAGCGTGTGCTCGACAAGATGTTGCCGTTCTTCACCAAGGCGTACGGCAACTCGGCCAGCCGGACACACGCGTTCGGCTGGGAAGCGGAAGAAGCCGTCGAGAACGCCCGTGAAGAGATCGCCAAGACGATCGGTGCGGACCCCAAAGAGGTCACGTGGACCAGCGGCGCGACCGAGTCCAACAACCTCGCCATCAAGGGCGTGGCCGAGTACCTGGCCGAGAAGGGCAACCACATCATCACGGTGAACACCGAGCACAAGGCCGTGCTCGACACCTGCAAGTTCCTGGAGCGACGGGGCGTGGACGTCACGTACCTCGAGGTCGACAAGGGCGGGCTTGTCACCCCGCAGCAGGTCGCCGATGCGATCACCGAGAAGACCGTCCTGGTCTCGGTCATGCACGGCAACAACGAGACGGGCGTGGTCATGCCCCTCGCCGAGATCGGCAAGGTCTGTCGGGAGCACAAGGTGTTGTTCCACACCGATGCCACGCAGACGTTTGGCAAGCTTCCCATCGACGTCGAGGCGATGAGCATCGACCTCATGTCGATCTCGGCCCACAAGATCTACGGCCCCAAGGGCGTGGGCGCGCTCTACGTTCGGCGCCGCAAGCCTCGCGTCCGTCTCGCCGCGCAGATCCACGGTGGTGGCCACGAACGCGGCAACCGCTCGGGCACCTTGGCCGTGCCGAACATCGCAGGATTCGGGGAAGCCGCCCGCATCGCCCGCGAGGACATGGCCGACGACATGAAGCGCATCGGCGAGCTTCGGGACTACATGAAGTCCGAGCTTACCGGTTCGATCGAGCACGTGATCCTCAACGGCCACCCCGAGCACATGCTCCCCGGCCACCTCAACCTGAGCTTCGCCTACATCGAAGGCGAGTCGCTGCTGATGGCGCTCAAGGATGTTGCGCTGTCGTCGGGTTCGGCATGCACCTCGGCAAGCCTCGAGCCCAGCTACGTGTTGCGGGCGATGGGCCTCAACGACGAGCTTGCGCACTCCAGCCTCCGCATGACGATCGGCCGCATGACGACGAAAGCCGAGATCGACTTCGTCGTCGGGCTGCTTCGCACACACGTCAGCCGACTGCGCGAGATGTCTCCCCTGTGGGAGATGGTGCAGGAAGGCATCGACCTCGACTCTATCCAGTGGGCACACCACTAGGCTCCGTCCCACTCTCGAACCTCAAGGATTCAACACCATGGCGTACAGCGAAAAGGTCATCGAACACTACGACAACCCCCGCAACGTGGGCAGCCTCGACAAGGGCGACGACGACGTGGGCACGGGCATCGTGGGTGCTCCGGCTTGTGGCGACGTGATGAAGCTGCAGATCAAGGTTGAGGACGGCGTCATCAAGGACGCAAAGTTCAAGACCTACGGCTGCGGGTCGGCCATCGCAAGCAGCTCGCTCGTGACCGAGTGGGTCAAGGGCATGAGCATCGAGGAGGCGGGGTCGATTCAGAACAGCCAGATCGCCGAGGAACTCGCGCTTCCTCCTGTGAAGATTCACTGCTCGGTGCTCGCCGAAGATGCGATCAAGGCGGCGATCAAGGACTACCAAGAGAAGAACGGGAACGGGCCGCAGTGAACGCAGCACCCGCATCGCCAACCCCGTCCACCGAGGCTCCTGCGCCCGCGGCCAACACGGTCGTGGTCACGGCTCGTGCTGCCAAGGTCATGCGCGGCCAACTCGACAAGCGCGGAACCCCGGGCGGCGCAATCCGCTTCGGCATTCGCGGGGGCGGCTGTACCGGGTACTCGTACATGTTCCAGTTCGAAGACGGTGAGCCGCGATCCAGCGATCACGTGGTCGAAGCCTTCGGTGTCCGCGTGTACGTGGACCCCAAGAGCATGGTCCTGGTCAAAGGCACTCGCCTCGACTTCGAAACCGGAATCCGCGGTCACGGCTTCCGCTTCGAAAACCCCAACGTCGACGACTCCTGCGGCTGCGGCGAGTCGGTCTCGTTCTAGAGCCGGCGCTCCGATCGGCAGCAACCCTCTGCAAAGCGGGCGTCTTTGGGCGACCCGCTGAAGTCTTGCAACATGGATCATTTCGAACGGCTGGGGCTGCCGCGCCAGCATGCGCTGGATCGCGACACCCTCGAGACCGAGTACCTCGCGCGCGCAGCCAACGCGCATCCGGACAAGGTCAACCAGGACGACTCGTCGGCCAAGCGCACCGCGATGGAGGCCAGCGCCGCGATCAACGAGGCGTACAGGACGCTTCGGGACCCCGCGAAGCGTGCGGAGTACTTGGTGAAGCTCGGTGGCCGAGACCTCGACTCCTCCGACCCCGAGGTGGGGGCCCCCAAGATGCCGCAGGCGTTTCTGATCGAGATGATCGAGCATCGCGAGCGCGTCGCTGAGGCTCGCTCGGCGGGGGCCGACGCCCTGGACGACTTGCGCGAAGACATCGACGGCCAACTCGGGGATGCGCTCGCCGCGGCGGTCACCGCCATCGCCGACGGAGACACAGACGCCGCGTCTCGGCACCTGGTGGTCCGTCGGTACCTGCAGCGCCTCATCGACGAGATCGATGAGATTGACGAAGGCTGAATCATGAGTGACGACTTCGACCCCGGAGCCCTCTTCCAGATCGAGGAGCCGACGGCTCCTGCGGCGTCCAAGCGAGCGCCCGGCCGTGGCATCGGCATCGACCTGGGGACGACGCACAGCCTGGTCGCGTTGGCACCTCACGGTGAGCTGCCGCGCGAGGTCAAGGATGCCGAGGGCCACGACATTCTTCCCTCGGTGGTTTCCTACGTCGGAGAGGACGTCGTGGTTGGAGCGCAGGCTCGTGCCGAGCAGGTCGCCAACCCGGCGCGGGTCATCAGCTCGGTCAAGCGCTTCATGGGACGTGGACGGGACGAGGTCGGTGCCCACCCGTATCCGATGGCGCCGCCCAAGGACGAGGCGGACCAAGTCGTTCGTTTCGACATGGGGGCCCAGCGGGCCGTGACGCCGATGGAGGTCTCGGCCGAGATCCTTCGCGTGCTCAAGACTCGCGCCGAGGCCGAACTCGGTGAGCCGATCGATGGCGCCGTGATCACGGTGCCCGCGTACTTCGACGACGCACAGCGGCAAGCCACCAAGGATGCTGGGCGGATCGCAGGGTTGAGGGTCTATCGGTTGCTCGCGGAGCCCACCGCTGCGGCGCTCGCGTACGGACTCGATCAAAACGACGGCGGCAAGCAAGGCCTGTTTGCCATCTACGACCTCGGTGGCGGAACGTTCGACATCAGTATCCTCCGCCTTCGCGAGGGGGTCTTTCAGGTGCTCGCGA
This sequence comes from Nannocystales bacterium, assembly GCA_050633305.1. GTDB lineage: Bacteria > Myxococcota_A > Polyangia > Nannocystales > Nannocystaceae > CAJXVA01. Next base: position 191,034 of record JBOEGF010000027.1, on the reverse strand, counting down.
CCGGGGGCGACTCGGCGCTCGGCGGTGACGACTTCGACCACGCGCTTGCATCCCATCTGCTCGAGGCCGCGGGTGTCTCAACCGCGACTGCTGGGCAACGCGAAGAGGCGTTGGCCGTGGCTCGAAGCGCGAAGGAGCGCCTGAGCGATGCCGAAACGGTGTCGGTGGATGTTCCCACCTGTAGCCTCACTGGTTTCGAGGTCACCCGCGAGGCATTCGAGGGGTTGATCAGCCCGATCGTGCGTCGAACCGTCAAGGCGTGTCGGCAGACGCTCAAGGATGCCGACGTCACCGCAGACGATTTGCACGGGGTTGTGCTGGTCGGTGGCTCGACCCGGGTGCCGAAGGTGCGGGAGGTGGTCGAGAAGACCTTCAAGCGGCCGCCACTGTGCGACCTGGACCCGGACCGCGTCGTGGCCTACGGCGCGGCGATTCAGGCGGACATCCTGTCGGGAAGCGCTCGCGAGGGCGTCACCCTGCTCGATGTCGTTCCGCTGAGCCTTGGCATCGAGACGATGGGCGGCATCGTGGAGCAGCTCATTCCGAGGAACGCGACGATCCCCATCGGCGCGCGGCAGGTCTTCACGAACTACTCCGAGCAGCAGACCGGCATGGTGTTCCATGTCGTCCAGGGCGAGCGCGAGCTGGCGTCCGATTGTCGCTCGCTCGCCAAGTTCGAGCTGCGAGGGATCCCTCAGCTGCCGCCGTCCATGGCGCGCGTCGAAGTGTCGTTTCAGCTGGACGCAGACGCGTTGCTCACCGTCACGGCCAAAGAGCTGATGACGGGCGTCAAACAGACCGTCGAGGTCAAGCCGACCTACGGCCTGGACGAGGCCGCCGTCGACTCGTTGGTGATGGAGAGCCTGGACAACGCTGAGGCCGACTTTGAAGCCCGCAACCTCGCGGAGGGACGTGTCGAGACCGGCCGCGTGTCGCTGGCGGTCCGCACGGCACTTGAAGAGGTCGGACATCTCGAAAGCCTGCTGCCCGCGGAGGAGCGCGAGCTGATCGTTGCCGCGCTCGTCGCCACCGACGAAGCCATGGCCAACCCTGCCGGGACGCCTGCCGAGCTCAAGAAGGCTCGGGAGCATCTCGAGAGCGTCAGCGAAGCATTCGCCCGCCGTCGCATGGAACGGGCGTTGTTGTCCGGCATGGAGGGCAAGTCCCTCGGTGAAATTGAATCGACCCTGGCCGCCGAGGAAACGCTCGAAGAGCGACGCGGAAGCCATACCCCCCAGCAAACCTGATCGCGAGATCCACGATGCCCAAGATCACGTTCGTCGACCCTGAAGGCGCCACCTCTGAAGTCGAGGTTAAAGCCTCGTCTTCCAACCTCCTCGAGATTGCCGAAGAGCATGGGGTCAAACTAGGCTCCGCCTGCGGGGGCGTTTGTGCGTGCTCGTCGTGCCACGTCTACATCAAGGAGGGGCTCGCCTCGCTCGAGGAGATGGAGGAGGCCGAGGAAGACCGTTTGGACATGGGCTTTGATGTCCGCCCGAGTTCACGGCTAGGCTGCCAGTGTGTCGTGCAGGAGGCCGATCTCCGGGTCGAGATCAGCCATGAGTCCCTGCAGACTTGGTACAACGAGCATCCCGATCGTCGCGACGAGCAGGTCAAGTAGACTCCGCGCGCTTCGGTCCTTTCGGCCGCACAGGGGGTGTATTCCCCGAGGTGGGCCAGATCGGGCCGGCTGCGCACACTGCGTGTCGAGGACAGCTGGCATTCTCTGCGTGTGGGGTCGGCAGAGGCATCTGCGGTCGACGAGGGCGCGCTCATCGACGGTGCGACGCCTTCGTGGCCGCTGGTGCGCGGGTCGTTTGGCGCCCTCGGGCTCGCGTTTGCGGTTCTTGTCGGTGTGTTCGCGAGCTCGCTGGAGTCCTGGCTCCTGACGGCCGAACTCCTGATCATGGGCTCGGCGATCCTGCTCAGCCCGCGAATCGGGCGCAGCCTCGCCCTGCACATCGTTTCGGGAAGCTTCCTCGTCTACCAGACCATCGTCCTCGACGTGACGAGGGGGACGCCGAACATCGGCGTCGTCTGGTTCCTGCTGGTGCCAACCTGGGCGACGTTGTGGGGTCGTGCGCGGCATCTGTTCTTGTGGGTGCCGGCGACGGCGGTTGCAGTCGGGTGGACGGCATTGAGGGCGGATCCTGCCGATGCCATGTGGCAGCACCCGTTGTCGGTACCCAACCTCTTCGCCGTACTGGGTCTATCGGCGGTCTTGGCGGTCGCGTTCCATCGAGAGCGCAGGAGGCGAGAGCAGGCGCTGCAGCGAGCGATGCATCGTTTGCAGGCGGAGACCCGGGATCGGAAGGCGGCCGAGGCCCAAGCTCGTACGGACCGTGTTGCACGGCACCGGTTGCTCGCGATGCTGAGCCACGAGTTGCGCTCGCCGATGACGAGCCTCGCGTTGACCGCGGACATGCTCGACGTCGATTCCGGGGGTGGGGGACAGTCTCTGGGGCAGCTGCAGCGAACCGCCCGGGCCACGCTGCGAACCCTCGACGACATTCTCGACCTGGTGCGGCTCGAGGATGGGGTGTTGCCCCAACGACGGGAGGAATTCTCAGTCTCCAAGTTGCTCGACGATGTGGTTGAGGTCGTCTCGCCCCAAATGGATGGTTCGCGGATCCGATTGGTCGTCGATGTCGAGTCCGAGACCCCCGACCGCTGGTCCGGAGACCGTGCGCGGCTTCGTCAGGTCTTGCTCAACTTGCTCGGCAATGCGCTGAAGCACACGCGCGAGGGCCAGGTTCGGGTCGCCGTTGGCCGTGCCGCCGAGCAGGGAGGGTTGTCGTTCGCCGTGGAGGATACGGGCGTGGGCATCGCTCCAACCGTCATCCGAGATGTGTTCGAGCCCTGGCAGCAAGGCGAGCAGGCTTCAGTGGGTGGGGGGGTGGGGCTGGGTCTGTCGATCTCTCGCGACTTTGTGGAGGCGATGGGGGGCGCGATCTGGGTCGACGAAACCAGTCCGCAAGGGACACGCCTCTGCTTCCGGGTGAGCATGGATGCCTTGGCGGGTCCCACAGTTGCTTGGGATGCCAAGGCACGGGAGTCCCGATCGGAGCCGTCCAAGCCGGCTCTGCCTCGTCGGGGGGAGCTGCGCGGGCGACGTGTCTTGGTCGTCGACGACGACGCCACCGTGCGCGAAGTGGTTGCCCGAGTGCTCGAGCACGTCGGAGCGCGTGTGGAGACCGCTGCGGATGGCCGCGAGGCGGAGGAGAGACTTCGCAGCGAGGCGTTCGACCTGGTCGTGCTGGATCTGGAGATGCCGGGGAGAACCGGGGTCGATGTGCTCGCGTCGATGTCGAGTGTCGACGCCCCGCCTGTGCTGGTGCTCAGCGGGAGTTTGGATGCCGAAGCCGCTGCACTCGATGCGGGAGCGGACGCGTTCGTTGTCAAACCGGTACGGACCGGGGAGCTCTTGGAGGTCGCGGTTCGGCTCTCCCGCGGAGCCGGGCGGCCCGAGTCGGCGTCCCTGTAGTGCCGGGCCTACGCATGTTCGGGCGCAGGTGGGGTCGGGGACGCGGCGAGCTCTTGCAGGGCGCGGTCGAGGACCCAGAATCGGTCTTGGCCCCAAACTACGCTCTCACCGCATCGTAGGACGGGCACGCCCCACTGCCCTGCGTCGAGAAGTGTGGAGCGGTTGGCCTCGACCTCGGCTCGCCAGTGGTCTCCGCGCATCGCGGCGCGGCAGGGGGCCCACGGCAGTCCGGCGTTGGTCGCGATCTGTTCCAACCCCGCCTCGGTTGCCGCGTCGATCCCTTCGCTCCACACTGCGGTCGAAAATGCGAGCACGTACTCACGGAGGCGATCGTGTTGCCGGGCGACGTCGAGCAAGGCGTAGCCCCGCTCGATACCGAGGCCGACCGGGTCGCAGATGAAGCCCAGTGGAATGCCCAGCCAATCGGCCTCCCGCTTGGCGTCGCCGAGGATGTATCGCCGCTTGGGAAGCGGAACCGTCAGGTCCCGCATCACCATCGGCAGCACAGGACGGATCCGCAAAGGGACGCTGTGGTGGTCGGCGAGCTGGTAGGCGCGTTCGAGCGCGAGGTAGGCGTACGGACTACGCCCGGACCAGAACAACTCCAGCTCCGCGGAAGGCCCGGTCTCGGGCGCGGGCTCCGTGAGGAACGCGAACCGACGCTCGAACGCTGGCCGTGCCTCGACGGTGCGCAGGCCGAGCGTGTCGAGTCGTTGGGTCAGGTGGTTGAGCCGGTCGATGCCCCAGTACCACTCCCCCTCATAGTGGACCATCGCGCTGAGGTAGTGGCCACGGGACGAGCGCTCGCGGTTGTTCTCCGCGAGCCGCTTGGCGTTGGCCGATCCGGGAATTGGTGCGCCTCGCCACCACCCCTCGAGCGCGGAGCGCAAGGCGAGGAGAGGGTCGGGCGCCGACTCGAGGCTGGCCAGTGACGCGGACTCACTCTCGCTCGCTCGCCGGGCGTCGAAGTCTGGGACCTGCAGGTCATAGAGCGCCGCGACCCGGGCCGCGTCGAGTCGAGCCCATGCCCGCAACGCTTCGGGTGCTGGGTCCATGGACGATGGGGTCGCCCCGACCACGCGCAGCTCGAGCTGGACGTCGAAGCGCTCTCGTACGGTCTGCAGGGCGTGCAGCAGTAGCAGCGCGTAGGGGTCGTCGAGCCGAATAAACGCGGTGAGGCGGTGCGGCTTGCCTCGGACGCGTCTCCATCGCTCGCGAACTCGCCGCAAGGCATCACGCCGCAAGGGGGTCGTGATCGCGGCTGCGACGAAGGGTTGGAGCGTGGACTTGAGACTCACGTGGCTTCACCGTCGGCTTCGGACAACGCGCCAAGTCTAACCTCCGGATGCTGCTGGCGCCGAAGATACGCGAGCCGGTAGGGTGGCGGCATGGCCGTCCATCACCACCGGTTGCAGGTCTACTGGGGCCACTGCGACCCCGCGGGCATCGTCTACTTCCCGCGCTTCTTCGACATGTTCCACGAAGCGATGGAATCGTGGTTCTCAGCCTGCCTCGAAGCGCCGTACGACGACGTCATCGTCCGTCGAAAGGTAGGCTTTCCCTCGGTGCATACCGAAGCGGACTTCCAGAAACCGACGGCGTTCGGGGAGTCGGTTGTCGTCGAACTCCGGCTCGAGCACCTGGGCCGTAGTTCGATGAGGTTGGGCTACCGAATCCGCGGGGCCGACGACCCCGACGACGTCCGGGGGACGGGGGCGACGGTGTGTGCGGTGATGGACCTCGACCCGGACTCCGAGCAATTCCGGCGGTCGATGCCGCTGCCCGACGATCTTCGCGTCGCGATGCAGGCGTTCATGGACGCGGACTAGCTTCGTCCACGCCGTAGATGCGGCGGAGCTCGGCCTTGAGCGCATCCTCGTGGGCTCGAAGCGCGGCGCGACCGGGCTCATCGTCGTCGCCGAGTTCATCCTCGACGCGCTCCGCGGCCGAATGCCCTCGCATGTAGACATCCCGCGCCAGTGTCTGCTGTGAGGTGTCCAGCCGGCGGAGTTCGACGAGCGTGTTGTCCAGAATCGCCTGCGCGTTGGAACGAGCATCCGGGCCGCTGGCCTTGCCAAGCTTGAAGCCGGCGGGTGGTGGAGTGGCCTTGCCCGGGTCTCGCGATGGGGGTCGCGTGGGCGCCTCTGTGGGTTCTCGCGCACCATCGTTGGGTCGAGCGAGGGGGGTCGTCGCGCGGGGAGGATTCGGATCCTCGCGGGTCTCGAGCAGGACGAGTGCTCCGATGAACGCGACGAGGGCCGCGGTCCCGAGGGCGAAGAGGCCGCGGCGCATGCCAGAACACCGTAACAGCGCACCTGACGATGTGCGAACGGAACGGACGGCCGCCTCGTGCCCCGATTGCGCCATCGAGGCGAGGCGCGGGACCATGGAGCGGTGACGTCGGAGGGCTCGGAGTGCGGTGCGGATGCACCAACCGCCGTCGTGTCGGGGACCGTCGCTGACGACGCTCCGTCCGAGAATCCCGAGCCGGCGTTCATTCCCCCCGAGCGAGTCGACCGCTATGTGTTGGGTCGGATGCTGGGCGCGGGTGGCTTGGGCATCGTGTTCGAAGCTTGGGATCCAAAGCTGGAGCGTCATGTGGCGGTCAAGCTGGTCCGCAACCGTCGACGACGGACCGAGCTGCGGGGGGCCGAACGATTTCTCCGGGAGGCGCAAGCGCTGGCCCGCCTGTCGCACCCGAACGTGGTGGGGGTGTACGGGGTCGGGACATGCGAGGACGGCAAGACCGTCTACGTCGTGATGGAGCATGTCCGCGGGCAGACGCTTCGGACTTGGGCGCAGGAGGGCTCCCGCTCCCCCGAGGAGCTGCTCGAGGTGTTTGGCGCCGCCGGCCGTGGCTTGGCGGCAGCCCACGCCGCTGGGATCGTGCACCGGGACTTCAAGCCCGACAACGTGATGGTGGATGAGGACGGGCGCGTCCGGGTGCTCGACTTCGGGTTGGCGCTGGTGGGCGAACACGGCGGCGCCAGCTCGGGCCTCGAGTCGGTTTCGAGCGTTGCTCCGGCGCACGGGGAGTCGAGCGTGGAGGGACGGCTGACCGAAATCGGGATCGTGATGGGAACGCCGGTCTACATGTCTCCGGAGCAACATGTCGGTCGTCCGGTCAGTCCCGCCTCAGACCAGTACAGCTTCTGCGTCGCCTTTCTGCGTCTCTTGTGGGGAGGGAAGAGGGTGTTCGCAGGTCGGACCGCGCGCGAGATGGCGATCGCGAAAGCTCGGGGTCGCATCGAGACCCGTCCCGAGGGCTCTGCGGTCCCGCGTTGGCTCGAGAAGGTGCTCACTCGGGGACTCCAACCGGAGCCCCGCGACCGTTGGCCATCGATGGATGCGCTGCTCCGATCGCTGCAGCGGCGAAGCGTCAAGGCGCGGTGGGGGGGCGCCGTCGGAGCGCTCGGCCTTGCGGCTGCGGTGGTGGGGGTGGCGGCCTCGACACCGCAGGACAGTGACTGTGTCCGCGGAGCCCAGCGGATGGGCAGCGCCTGGGATGCGGACGCTCAGGCCCTGACTTCGAGTTCGATTCTCGAATCGCTGGGGCCGCGGGGCGCGGATGTTGTCGCGAGACTTCGCGGGCGCCTCGACGCGGATGTCGAGGCTTGGCACGCGACGTATCTCAGCAGCTGTGACGCGTACGCGACGGCCCGGATCGACGATGCGATGTTCGATCGGCGGATGTCGTGTCTGCGTCGTCGGGTGACGCAGCGCGAACGGTTGATCTCAGGCACTGCGTCGGATTCAGCCCGCGCCGCTCGGGTCCCCGAGTTGTTGCTCCAACTCGAATCGATCGAGGCATGTGCGGACGATGAGGCTTTGGCCGAAGCCGGGGTGCTGTGGCCTCTACCTGAGTCTCCCGCGCGAAAGGCGGAGGCGGAGGCCGTTCGGGTGGAGCTGTCGAGGGTGTCTGAGCTGAGTCGCGCGGGGAAGTTCGGCCTGGCGAGGGAGGCCCTCGCGGACCTCACACCTCGTATCATGTCGTTGGGGTTCGATCCTCTGGTCGCTGAGCTTCGTTACGCTCAGGGGCAGGTCGCGGCGGAGGAGGGGAATCGTGAGCGAGCGGCGGAGGTGTACGAGGACGCGCTCGCAGCTGCCGAGGCGTGTGGACACGACGTGGTCGCGGCGGCGGTGGCTTCCGACCTCGTGTTTCTGTACAGCACCGCGTTCCGGCGCTTTGAGGAGGCCGAGCGGCTGATGGCCTACGCTGACGCGATGCTGGATCGGGCCGGACGCCCAGCGCACTTGCAGCGCAAGCTCGCTCATAGCGCGATGTCGTTCTACTCGCGACAGCAGCGATACGACGAAGCCTTGGAGGTTGTGCAGGCGGCCTTGCCGGAGCAGGCTCCTCAGACTGTTCAGGAGCGGTACACGTACTCGATCAGCTTGAACAACCTCGCGCTGCTGCACATGCGAAAGGGGGAAGACCGACGTGCAGAAGCGTTGCTTGTCGACGCGCTTGCGCTTCGCGAAGAGGCGCTCGGCGTGGACCACCCCAAGCTGGGAACCCTCCACCTCAACGTCGCGAAGGCCATGGTCAAGAACGGAAAGTACACCGACGCCGAGCCGCACTTGAACCGGTCGATCGCGCTGTTGTCGATCCTTGGTGACGACCATCTCGCGGTCGCGCGACCATTTCTGGCCCGCGGTGTGGTGCGCAAGAAACAAGGTCGGCTTGACGAGGCGCGGACGGACTACGAACGGGCGCTCGAGCTGGCCCGGAAGGGGGGGCGTGTGCAAATGGAAGCGATGGTGCTTGCGAACCTTGGGAACCTGGAGAAGCGCAGCGGAAACATCGAGCTCGCGCTGCAACGCCACGCGGAGGCTTTGGCGATGCGGCAGGCCGAGCTCGGTCCCGAGCACCTCGATGTTGCGTCCTCGTACGGGGACATCGCGTCGCTGTATCGGCGGACGGAGCGATTCGAGGAGGCGTGGGAGCATCTCGACCGCGAGCTGAGCATCAAGCGCAAGGCGCTCGACGACGATCACCCCAAGCTTGTGTCGACCTACCAGCGTCGGGCCAACCTCGCCCTCGACCAGAAGAACTACACGCGCGCACGATCCGAACTCGACGACGCGTTTCGAGTCCTGCAGCGTCACGGGTTGGAGGACACGGCGGCGGCGTCGAGCTTCGTCTCTTTGGGACGGCTGGAGCTGGAACAGGAGTCGTTCACTGAGGCGATACGCGCCTACCGGGAGGGTCTTCAGCGGTACGAGATGAGCAGCCGGAGCCCGGGAATGCTCGGCGCCACACGGCTGGGTTTGGCCAAGGCATTGTGGGCTTCGGGAGACCACGCGGCCGCCCGAGACGCGTTGTCGAGGGCGCGTGTGGAACTTCGACGCAGTGGCCCTGGGGCGGCCGAGGACCTCGAAGAACTCGAGACGATCGCAGTGTCTTGGTCTGGGCCGGCGCCGGTGAGGGGGCTTTCGGAATGAAAAAAAGGACCTCTGGAGGGCCCCTGGTTCGCGTGGGCGCTCGGGCTCGAATCGGATTCGGACGCATCGTTCCCGAGCCCTTCGTGATCGCGGTCGGGCTCACCACACTGGTCTTGGTGACGGCGCTCGCGGTGGGCACGCCTCCGGCGGAGGTTCTGCGAGCGTGGAGCGGCGGCGCGGGCCTGTGGGCCCTGCTGAGTTTCACCATGCAGATGTGCGTGATGTTGGTGTTGGGGACGGCGCTGGCGACCGCCTCGCCTGTTCAGCGCGGCATCGCAGCATCGGTCGGGTGGGTGAGGTCTCCACGCCAACTGGTGGGGGCGACGGCCTTCATCGCCATCGGGCTCGCGTTGCTGAACTGGAGCTTGGGGCTGATCGGTGGCGCGATCGTGGCCCGAGAGGCGGGACGGATCGCTCGCCTCCGCGGCTACTCGCTCCACTACCCGTTGTTGTGCGCGGCCGGGTACAGCGGTCTGATGACCTGGCATGGTGGGCTCAGCGGGAGCGCTCCTTTGAAGGTGACGACCGCCGAGGACCTCGCCGAGGTTCTGGGTCCTGCGCTTGCCGAGCAGGTGGGTGTCCTCGACCTGCACTCGACGCTGCTCAGTCCGCTCAACCTGGTGGTTTCGGGGGGTCTTCTGGTGCTGGGTCCCTTGGTGTTCATGGGGATGACGCCGGCAACCGACCCCGATGCTCAACCCGCGCCGGAGCCACCTGGGGCGAGGCTGCCACCGGAGGCTCCGCCGGACGGGCTCGTCGAGCGGGTCGAGCGGTCCGGGGTCTTCTCGATGTTGCTCGCGCTCCCGCTGTGCGCTGCGTTGGCGATGGTGCTCGCCGAGGGGGGCTTGCTTCGGCTGTCCTTCAACACCGTGAACCTCGCGCTCTTCGCGTTCGCGTTGCTGCTGCACGGACGGCCCGACCGGTTCTTGCGGGCCTGCGAGGAGGGAGCGCGGAGCTGCGGTGGGGTGATCGTTCAGTTCCCGCTGTACGCGGGCGTGATGGGGGTGATGAAGGCCGCGGGACTCGCAGCTGCGCTGGCTGGGGCGTTCTCTCAGGTTGGCCCGGGGACGTTCGAAGCACTCGCGTTCGGCTCCGCCGGGCTGCTGAATCTATTCGTCCCCTCCGGCGGCGGTCAGTGGGCTGTCCAGGGACCGGTACTCATGCAGGGAGCCGTGGCGACGGGGATCGAGCCGGGGCGGGTCGTGATGGCGATGGCGTACGGGGACCAGTGGACGAATATGTTGCAGCCGTTCTGGGCCCTACCGCTGTTGGCGATCACAGGCGTGCGTGCGCGAGACATCATCGGATATGCCGCGGTTTGGATGGCGGCAGGCGGGCTGTGGATGTTCGGCAATCTCGCGATCGGGTAGCCGGCGAGACGGGCCTGAAGTAGCCTCCGACCGTGGTCCGAACCGCGCGTACTCTGGCGTTCTGCTTGCTCGTGGCTGGTTGTGAACAGCAGCCCTCGCCGCCGCCCAAGCCTCCCGAGCCTGCGCAGCGACTAGCCCCCGAGGGCGTGTCGGCTGCGGTGCTCACCCAGCATGTCGACTTTCTTGCCGACGATGCGCAGGCCGGACGTGCGCCCGGAACGGCCGGGGACCAGGCAACGCAGGACTACATCGAAAGCAAAATGAGAGCGGCGGGGTTGGAGCCGGGTTTCGGGCTGACGTTCCGCCAGGCGTTCGAGGTTGTCGACGGTGTCCGTCTGGTGGAGGGGGGGCAGTCCAGTCTCGTGGTCGCGGGCCGACCCGTGCCTCACAGCCTGCTCCCGTTTGCGCAAGGGACCGCCGCAAAGGGGGCGACGGAGGCTCCGTTGGTCTTCGTTGGGTACGGCATCACCGAGCAGGGCGGCGGCGATGGAGACTACAAGGGCATCAAGGCTGCGGTCGAGGGCAGCATCGTTGTGGCGCTGGCCGGAGGCCCCTCGAACAACCCGCACCTTCCTCCCGGCGCGACGCGCCCGCAGAACAAGATGATCGCCGCCCGGGATCGGGGGGCTGTGGGGTTCGTCCTGTGGGACCCCACCTCCGCCGCCGCGTTCCCCAACCACGGTCGGGCCGACGCGCTCGGAATGCCTGCGCTCGCGGTCGGGTCCGAGGCCAACCTCGCGTTGCTCTCAGGGTTTGGCCTGCGCAAACCCGGGCCCAAGGTCGACCCCGATTCGCCAGGCATCACGCTGGGGACGAAAAGCAAGGAGCCCGCGTCGATGCGCAGCGACGTCGAGCGGGTCGTGCATGAGACCGCCAACGTCGCGGGCTTGATCGTTGGAAACGGCACGTCCTCCAAGATGGTCGTCGTCGGAGCGCACCATGACCACCTGGGCATGGGCACGTCGAGCTCGCTGGCGCCCGGAGAGGTTGCGGTCCACAACGGCGCCGACGACAACGCCTCGGGCGTCGCGGGCGTCTTGGAGCTGTGTGGCGCGCTCGCACGACTTCCCGACGCCCAGCGTCCTTTCGACGTTCTGTGCCTCACGTTTGGGGCGGAGGAGATGGGACTGCTCGGTTCGCGCTACTTCGTGAAGAACCTTGACGATGTGCGACGCGAGAGCATCATCGCCATGGTCAACTTCGACATGATCGGCCGCCTCGAGAATAACGAGGTTGTGGTCGCGGGTGTGGGCACGGCCCCGCAGTGGGTGCCGCTACTGGAGGCACAGGAGACCTCCCTGAGCGTCGCGACGAAGGTCGACGGACAGGGTCCTTCGGATCACGCCGCGTTCTATGACGATGGCATTCCGGTGCTGCACTTCTTCACCGGGGCGCACTCGGATTATCACAAGCCTTCCGACGACATTGACAAGCTCGACTTCGAGGGCATGGCCAAGATCACGGACCTCGCGCTGGGTGTGGTCGACGATGTCGTGCACGAGCAGGTTGCGTTCGAGTTCCAGAAGACCAAGACCAAGGCGCCCGCGGGCCGCCGTGCGTTCAAGGTCTCGCTTGGGACGATCCCCGACTACGCCGCGGAGGTTGATGGGCTGAAGCTCTCCGGGGTTCGCGAGGGAGGGCCCGCGGAGCAGGCTGGACTTCAAAAGGGCGACATCATCCAGAAGATGGGCGCGCGCGAGATTCACAGCATCGATGACTACATGGCGGCGTTCGGTGAGCTGGTGCCCGGCGAGACCATCCCGGTCATGATCGACCGTGGTGGCGCAGCGATGGAGCTCCAGCTCACACCCGGTACGCCCACCAGACACTGAGGGGGCCGGCCAGGGGCGGAGTCCATGGCACTGGGCCCCGCAACGAACCCGCGACGTGTTCTCCGCGCTGCGGGGTCGTGCTAAGGATGCCAACCATGCGAACTCTCGTGCTTCTCTGCTCCCTCGCGGCGCTGAGCGCTTGCAACAAGGACACGCCCACCACCGTCCCGGAGGATGCCGCACCTGCGACCGTGGCCCCCGAGCCCGAGCCGGCGCCTGTCGAGGCGGAGGCGCCCGCCGAGCCGGAGGAACCCGTCGATCCTCGTGCGAACCACATCCGGGCCTGCGAAGAAGAGAAGAAGCCGGAAGTCTGTACGGCGCTTGCCGTGATGTGGGAGCAAGGTCGCGAAGGTCCCAAGGACGAGGCCAAGGCTCGGGGCTACTACGACACGGCCTGCGAAGGCGGGCATGAGCTGGGCTGCTACAACCTGGCGATCCTTCTGCAGACCGAGCGCGGCGGAGCGCCCGAACTCGACAAGGCGCGGACGCTGTTCGCGAAGACCTGCGAGTCCAAGCTGGAGGGCGCCTGTTTCAACGCCGCGATCATGTTTGAGCAAGGGAAGGGCGGCGACGCCGATGCTGCGCAGGCCCGCGGTCACTACGGTGCAGCTTGCGATGCGGGGGAGATGCCCGGCTGCAGCAACTTGGCCCGCCTGATGATCCTCGGCGAAGGTGGCGACAAGGACCCCAAGGGCGCTCGCGCGAAGTACCAGCAGGCTTGCGACGGCGGTGACATGGGTGGCTGTTACGGCCTCGCGCTCGCGTGGGAGAAGGGCCTGGGCGGGAAGAAATCCAGGAAGCAAGCCGCCGCGCTACGCACCCAAGCGTGCGAAGGCGGCATGCAATCCGCCTGCAAGTAGGCGCGCTGCCGAGCCGCGGAGCCTCGCGAGTCGAGGCCCCTGGCGCCGCCCTATTCGAACGAGAGCTCGAAGCCCGCGGCGCGGAGGTAGGTTTGCTCGTTGGTCAGGTCCGCTCGGGTCAACGGGCGCTTGTCGAGCCAGGCTGGACCGAAACGGAGTTCGATGGCTTGGCCGGCGGCCGTGATCTGAAACGGTGGCAGAGGCTGCGGGTCTCGGCTCCGATTGAGCGTCACGGCGAGCCGAAGCAACACGGCGAGACGAGCACCGGAGTCCCCATCGCTCAACTCGCGAAGGCGATCGAACAACGCCGGTTTGATGCGGCGGCGGTGGGACTCGATGAGTCCGGCGAGCTGATGTTGCGAACCCCGGGAGAACCCGGCCATGTCCGAGTTCGCGACGAGGTACGCGCCGTGTTTGTGGTAGCCGCTGTACGAAAGGCTGAGGCCGACTTCGTGGAGCCGACAAGCCCATGAGAGCATCCAGCGATGCTCGGGGTGGTGCAGGGACCAGGGGGCGGCGACTTGGTCCAAGCAGCGCAGCGCCGTGGATTCGACACAGTTGGCGTGACGGCGGTCGACGTCATAGCGCTCGAGCAGCGACTCGATCGCCCGGACGCGGACGTCCTCGTGGGTGTTGCCGCCAATCGTGTCGTAGAGCAGGCCTTCGCGCATCGCCCCCGGAGAGACGGACATGCGGTCGATCTTCAGACTCTTGAACGCGCCTTGGAGGATCGCCAGACCTGCGGGGAGCACGTGCTTTCGCTCGGGCGAGAGTCCGGGGAGACTGACCTTCGACAGGCGGCCGACGTCGATCAGGTGCTCTCGAAGCTGACGCAGACCCGCGCGGGTGATGCCGTCGTTGCTCCAGCCGTTGGCGCGTAGCAGTTCGTCGATCGCGGTGACCGTGCCGGAGCTCCCGACCGCGCTCACCCACCCCGTTCGGCGAAACTCGCGTTCGAACGTCTCGATCTCCACCCGGGCCGCAGTGGTGGCCTCGCGGAATGCCTCGCGCCGCAGTTTGCCCTCGGGGAAGAATCGGAGCGTGTGACTCACGCAACCCACGTGGACGGACTGGACTCGGCGAGGTTCGAAGCGCTCGCCAATGATGAACTCCGTGCTGCCGCCGCCGATGTCGATGACCAGGCGTCGTCCGGTGTCGTCCGCGAGGGAGTGGGCGACGCCGAGGTAGATGATGCGCGCCTCCTCGTGGCCCGAGATGACGTCGATGGGGTGTCCCAGTGCGGCCTCGGCCCGATCGAGGAACTCACTGGAGTTCTTGGCCTTGCGGAGCGTGTTTGTGCCCACCGCGCGGACGTCCACGCTGTCGAGGTCGGCGAGGCGTTGGCCGAAGCGTTCGAGGCAAGCCAACCCACGCGTCATGGCGTCTTCGGTGAGGTTGTTTGCGTCGTCGAATCCGGCCGCCATCTGCACACGCTCCTTGAGGCGATCGATCACCTCGAGCTGACCGCTGCGAACCCGCGCGATCATCATGTGGAAGCTGTTGGACCCGAGGTCGACCGCCGCGAGTTGCTTGGCGCGTGCCGGCATGTCTGTGCAGGTGTACTCCCGGACATGAGGTTCCGCCAAGTGGGGAATCGACGCCCGGGTGATGAGAGTTGCGCTGGGCTGGTAAACTTTTGCGGTGTGGATTCACCTGCTGCGCCATGGCATCGCGTTCGACCGCGAAGACCCGCGCTGCCCGCCTGACCCACAACGACCCCTGACCGAGAAGGGGGTTGCACGGACGCGTGCCGTGGCCACCGGTCTGCGCCGGATCGGGCTGGAGATCGACGGAATCCTGACGAGTCCGTACTTGCGCGCCCGGCAGACCGCCGACATTGTCCACGATGCGCTCGCGCCGGAGGTGCCCTTGAAGCAGGTGTCTTCGCTGGTCTCCGACGGGGAGCCGGCGACGATGCTCAAGGCGATCGTCGCGAAGAAGTTCGACGCGCCGTTGTGCGTCGGTCATGCGCCGAGCCTGGATGCGCTGGTCGCGTACGTGGTGGGGTGCGATGGCTCGGTTTTGCGGTTGAAGAAAGCGGGGCTCTGCTCGCTCTCCATCGACCGGGCGGTGCGAGGCGGAGGTCGGCTTCACGCCATGCTCCCGCCGGGAATGCTCCGCGGTCTCGGCCGGTGAGCGGGCGGGGGTCGCCCGCGGATCGTGCTGCGTGTAGGTGGCGTGACCATCTCTGCTGGGTGTCGGGGTCCACATCGCACGCCATGGGTGGGGCGCCACAGCCTCGATAGCGACATGTCCTACCGGGCCAGGTCCGTCTGAGGCGCGGGGTTGGTAGTGTCCGGCACCAAGTCCCCACTTGGGAGAGCGGCACTGTCGGGAGACAGTCTATGGCATGAGGTCGCGCTGGCTCGGACTCGCATTGTGCTGGCTTGGCGGCTGCTACGTCGGGTTGCCTGAGGGCGTCGACACCGAAGCCTGGGACCCCGAGGCGACAGACGGAAGCGATGCGGATCCAGGCGCGTCGGGGACCGGAGCCGGGGGTTCGAGCGACGACGACGACTATGACAGTGATGGCGGAAGCTCCGGCGGAGACGGTGTCCCGGGGGCGGACGGAGCCTGCGGCGATGGGGTCGTGCAGGAGGGAGAATCCTGCGACCAAGGCGCCGCGAACTCGGAAAGCGGGTCCTGCAAGACGGACTGCTCGCAGAACGTCTGCGGCGACGGTGCGCTCGGCCCAGGTGAAGGCTGTGATGATGGCAACCTCGAGGACGGCGACACCTGCACGTCGAGTTGTGCGTTGCCCAACTGCGGAGACGGGACGCTGGACGAGGGCGAAGCCTGCGACGACGGAAACGCAGTGGATGACGACGAGTGCACGAGCACCTGCGTGCTGGCGTCATGCGGTGACGGCTTCGTGCAACCAGGCGAGGCGTGCGACGACGGGGCGAGCAACAGCGACCATGGGGCGTGTTTGACCTCTTGCGAGGCCGCAGCATGCGGAGATGGGTTCGTTCACGACGGTCCAGGAGGGGACGAGGCTTGCGACGACGGAAACACGGCTCCCGACGATGGGTGCAGCCCCACGTGTCAGTTCGAGACCTGTGGCAACGGTGAGGTCGAGGGTGGTGAGGCCTGCGATGATGGGCAAAATGGCGACGACGACGATGGTTGTACCGACGCCTGCCTATTGCCGACGTGTGGTGATGGAATCCTCCAGCCCAACGAAGGCGAGGGGTGCGATGACGGCAACGCGAGCAACCTCGATGGTTGTACCAACGGGTGCGAACTCCCCGAGTGTGGTGATGGCTACGTGCAGGCCGGCGAGGACTGCGACGATGGCAACAACAACGACGGTGACAGCTGTACCAATGGCTGCGAGCTTCCCAACGACGGTGGTCTACCCGACAACGCGTACTGCATGCCTGTGCACGATTGGAACGACGGGTGGGTCGACTGGGAGCTCGACGTGATCGCGTTGGTCAACGAAGCCCGGTCCACGCCGACCGACTGCGGATCCGAAGGCAACTTTCCGGCGACAGACCCCGTCGTGTATGAACCCGCCCTGACCTGCGCGGCCCGGAACCACTCCAAGGACATGGGGGACAACGGGTACTTCTCGCACACCAACTTAGATGGCCAAGGGCCCGGCCCGCGGATCCAGTTGGCCGAGTACGACTACTCCACGTGGGGCGAGAACATCGCGGCCGGACAATCGTCGCCGGAGGCGGTGGTGCAGGGCTGGCTCGACAGCGACGGCCACTGCTCGAACCTGATGAACGCCGCATTCTCCGAGTTGGGCGTGGGCTATTACAACGCCCCGGGTAGTCCCTACACGCACTACTGGACGCAAAACTTCGGCGCTCCGGGTTGACCAGGGGCCGTGAGACCGCGTGCCGGGGGTCGAGGGCGGCCATGGGGCCGGTTCGATTGTCGGCAACAGACCTCCGCGAAACGCCCTAGAATCCGCGTAGGCGTGCTCTTCGAGATTTTTTGTGATCTCGAGGCCGCCGAACCGGGCTTTATCGAAGTGGACAACTCGGCGAACAAGGAGCGTGGGGGGGTCGTGACCACGACGGACGACGCAGGGTTCCTCGAGGCTCCGATGCACGAAGACGACTCGTTGCTCGGTGAGCGGGGGCAGGTGGCCGCCGCGCTGTTTGGCGGTGCTGTGCGACCCCAGACGATTGGGCGCTATCGGGTCACCGATACCCTCGGCCACGGTGCGATGGGCGTCGTCTACGAGGCTTGGGACGACGAGCTGCAGCGGACGGTTGCGGTGAAGCTGATCTCGCGGGATGCGGAAGTCGGGCAAGCAGAGCACCGCTTTCGACGGGAGGCGCTGGCTCTGGCCAAACTCGCGCATCCCAACGTCGTGACCGTGCACGAGGTCGGGCTCCTCGACGGACGACTCTTCATCGCAATGGAGATGGTCCGCGGTGAGACGCTGGACGCCTGGTTGCGGGCCGAGGAACGAACGTGGGAGGCCACACTCGACGTGTTCATCCAGGCGGGCCGCGGCCTCGAGGCGGCGCATGAGGCCGGCCTGGTCCACCGCGATTTCAAGCCATCCAACTGCATCGTCGGCGAGTCGGGGCGGGTGCGGGTGCTGGACTTCGGGCTCGCCCGGGGGGCCGCGGACCTCCTCGACGAAGATGTCGCGGCGACGTTCCCGGCGGTGAGTTCGTTGGATGTCTCGGTGACGCGGACCGGGGCGACGGTCGGCACCCCTGCATACATGGCGCCTGAGCAGCTGCGCGGTGGCGACGTGTCCGCCTCCAGCGACCAGTTCTCGTTCTGCGTCGCGTTGTACGAGGCCCTTGAGGGCGTGCGTCCGTTCGCAGGCAAGTGCATCGTCGATATCCACGGCAATATCGAGGCTGGGAACGTGCAACGAGGGACGGGCCGGACGCCGAGGGCGGTCCTGCGGATCGTTGGGCGAGGCTTCGCGGTGTCGCCGAGCGATCGCTGGCCCGACCTCGCCGCGTTGGTCGACGCGTTGCAGGAGATCCCCAACGCGCGCGGACGTCGACGTCGAGCATGGTGGATGACCGGCGTCGGCGCGCTCGCGTTGGCGACCGCAGGGACGGCGCTGCTTCCCGAGCAGCCTTGTGCGGAGCCGCCCACCACGAGGATCTGGTCCCCACCGCGCCGTTCAACCCTCGAGACCGCGATGGAGGGGAGCACCGCCTGGGAAACGCTGGACGCAGCGGTCTCCAGATGGGGGAGAGATTGGTCCGAAGCGCATGCGTCGACCTGCAAAGCGGCCCGCGTCGACGGGCGGACAACGGAGATGGTTCTCGCCCGTCAGCGCGCATGTTTGGAGCGCAGGGAGAACACGGTGGATGTCCTGCTGGACGGGCTTGCGGGGACCGACGCGCCTCGGCATCACGCCGCGGACGTGGTCCGGCGCCTTCCATCGTTGGACGACTGTCGCTCGGCGGAGGCGGTGCTGGGCCAAGGTGAGCCGCCTCCTGCGTCACAGCCGGACGTCGCGACCGTGCAGAGCCTCCTCGATGAGAGTGTTGCGTCTCTCACAGTGGGGGACATCGACCGAGCGGATGCGCTGGTGGAGACCGCGGAGCGGTTGGCGACCAAGGTTGGCCACGCGCCGTTGCTCGCCGATATCGGGCTTCGTCGTGCGGAGATCGGTCGGCAGCGCGATGCCGATGGCGGGGGGCAGTCGCTGAGGGATGCGTTCAAGCTCGCGGAGTCCAGCGCATGCGACACCGCGGCCGCCGACGCTGCGCTCCTTCTCGTTTTCTTGTCGCTCGATAGAGACGATCTTCAGGCGGCCCGTCGCTGGCGTGATGTGGCCGAAGCCAAGCTCGAGCGGACTGGCGCTGGCGCCAAGCGACGGACGCAACTCGCACACGCGAATGCGGAGCTTGCACTCGTGGTCGGTGACTTCGACGCGGCCGAGGCCGCGAGCAAGGAGGCCCTCCGCGACTGTGCAGAGGCCGCTGGAGAGGACAGCCTGCTTTGCGCGGACGCCCTCGAGGCGCGCGCACGGGTCGTGGAGTGGACGGGGTCGCCCGATGAGTCCGAGGTCGAGCACGGTCGCGCTCTTCAGGCTTTTCGACGCCTACTCGGCGAGTCCCACCCTTCGGTGGGGACGGCGTTGTTGAACCGCGGGTTGTTCCGCATGGGAGTGGGTCATCTGGATGCGGCCTCGGCAGACTTCGACGCGGCGCTTCCCATCCTCGAGACGGGGAGGTTGCCCAGGGTGCAGGCTCAGCTGCTGTTGGCTCGCGCTCAGCTCGACTCGATGCGAGGGCAGCTCGAACTGAGTGCCTTGCAGCGCGTCGAGACGCTGCTCGATGCGTACCCGGTCGGAGATTCGCAGCGCACCGACTACGAGAGCGCGCTGGCGGCGTTCTACCTGCGCTTGAAGCAACCCGAGAAAGCCCTCGAGATCTATGAGCGGGTGTTGGCGGCGCACGAGAGCACGAGCGAACGGATCCCGGGTCTGGTGGCACTGGACCACTCGAACCTCGGAGAGTGCTTGCTTGAACTCGACCGCCTCAGAGAAGCTCGCGTTCGCTTCTCGAGCGCGCTGAAGCGTTTGGAGGGGGAGGTCTCCACCACTGACCCCCGACTTTCGTACCCACTGACGGGACTCGGCCGCGTGCTCGTTGCCCAGGGGCATCACGACAGGGCAGCAGAGCTTCTCGAGCGCTCGTTGGCGATCGCGACGGAGCACCCCGGCGATGTCGTCCTGTTGGCGCAAACCCAATGGGCGCTGGCCCGGGCTCTCGGTGTTGAGTCCAAGCGTGGACAGTCTCTGGCTCGGGCGAGCCGAGATGGATTTCTTGCTGCTTCTGACGACGACTCGGCACAACGTGTGTTGAACTCACTCCGCGAGCAAAACGAACCATGACGACTGATCGTGACAACCCCTCCTCCTCTTCCGAACCCATCAAGACCCTCGAGCTACGAACGGTTTCCGACCGAACGGGAAACTACCCGCAGTTGTTCCACGGTGGAATTGTCGTCAACAGCACTACGGCCGCCGTCCTGGAGTCCTCGGCCGACCGCGGGAGCGAGATGAGAGGGCGTGTGGTGATCACGTGGAACGACGAGATCTCCGAGGTCTGGGTCGAGGGCTGGACTGTGGATGCCAAGGCTCGAACCGCCACCCAGGATTTCTCAGAACCCGGCGACGTCATGCAGTGTGACTCCGCGTACACCGTCAAGTGCAAGCTTAGCGACCAGAGCAACCCCGCGACCGATGCACCGTCGGGGTGGACGGGGCCTTCGGGCGACGGCGTGTGGACGCTGGACCCGTACGTTCGACTCCGGCGGAAGACCTACACGCTCACGCAGACCACGTAGGTGCGCTTCGGCGTCTGAGGGGCCGCCACCCGGGGTATCTTGGTCCGGTGGCGGACTCCGACGAGGAGCTTCTTCGGCGTTGGAAGGACGGCGACATTGGCGGAGGCGAGCTTCTTTTTGCTCGCTACTACGACGCGGTTGCCCGGTTCTTCGGCAACAAGGTCACACGCGGTCGGGCTGACCTCGTGCAAACCACGTTCTCGACCTGTCTGGAGAAGATCGGCAACCTGAGGGACGCGACGAGTTTTCGCTCGTTTCTCTTCGGCATCGCGCGGTTCGAACTGCTGCACCACTACCGGCGCAAGAGTCGGTGGGAGACGGAGGTCGACCCCGAAACCATCTCCGCGTACGACATGGATCCCGCCCCCAGTCGGGTGATCGCGAAACACCAAGAGCAACGGTTGCTGCTCGAAGCGCTGCGCCACATCCCGATCGACCTACAGCTCGTGCTCGAGCTGACGTATTGGGAGAAGCTGACGAGCGCTGAAATGGCGGACCTTCTGGCGATCCCCGAGGGCACGGTGAAGAGCCGGGTTCGTCGAGCTCGCGAGAAACTCGATGCACAGCTTCGACGCCTGGCGAAGTCCGCGGCGCTGCTCGAGACGACGGCCAGTGACCTCGATGGGTGGGCGGCTCAGCTGCGGGCGCAGTGGAGCGAGTCGACGGAGTGAGCCTCTTCGCGGGAAGCCGGCCTCCGAGCCGTGCCCTAGACTATGGGCGTGGTTGACCGGGCGCCCGCGACTGATGCCGAACTCCTGCGACTGTGGAAGGAGGGAGACACGCGCAGCGGCGAGGTGCTCTTCGCCCGCTACTACGACGCGATCGCACGATTCTTCGGCAACAAGGTGAGCGGGGATCGGGGCGACTTGGTGCAGGCGACATTTTCGGCCTGTCTCGAGAAGGTCGGCGGCCTCAAGAACGCGGCCAGTTTCCGCTCGTTCCTCTTTGGGATCGCACGCTATGAGTTGCTGCACTACTACCGTCGCAAGAGTCGGCGAGAGACGGAGTTCGATGCTGACAAGACGTCCGTCTACGATCTCGATCCGACACCCAGCCGGGTCATCGCGAAACACCAGGAGCAACGGCTACTGCTGGAGGCACTTCGGCACATTCCGCTCGACCTGCAGGTGGTCCTCGAGCTGACTTACTGGGAGAAGCTCACGAGTCAGGAGATGGCGGACCTGCTGGGAATTCCCGAGGGGACCGTGAAGAGCCGAGTACGGCGGGCCCGCGAGAAGCTCGACGCACAACTGGTGCTCTTGGCGGACTCCCCGGACCGTCTACAAACCACCACCAGCGACCTGGATGGCTGGGCGAAGCGGCTGCGCGGGCAACTCGTCGCCCAGCAGGGGTAGCGCCGCGAGCACGGGCGTGTCACCCCATCGAGCCGAGAGGGTCCGCAACTTCGAATGCGCAGCCGGTCTTCTCTCGAACCTCCTCGACAGTGACGCCCGGCGCAAGCTCGGTGAGCTTCAGGCCTCCCTCGGGCGACACGACGAAGTAGGCGAGGTCGGTTGCGATCTCGTGCACGACGCGCTTGCCCGTTAGCGGGAGCGTACAGTTGTCCAGGATCTTGGGCGCACCGGCCTTGTTGACGTGATCCATCATCACGATGACGCGCCGTGCTCCTGCGACCAGGTCCATGGCGCCGCCCATGCCCTTGACCTTCTTGCCGGGGATCATCCAGTTGGCGAGGTCGCCGTCCTTGCTGACCTCCATCGCTCCGAGCACGCACAGGTCGAGGTGACCGCCGCGGATCATGGCGAAGCTGTCATGGCTGCCAAAGAATGAGGCGCCGGGAATGGCGGTGACGGTCTGCTTGCCCGCGTTGATCAGGTCGGGGTCGACGTCGGCGTCCTTGGGAAAGGCTCCCATGCCCAACAGGCCGTTCTCGCTGTGCAAGACCACCTCAACGCCCGCAGGGACGTTGTTGGCCACGAGTGTGGGCATGCCGATGCCGAGGTTGACGTAGTTGCCATCACGGAGCTCTTGGGCCACGCGGGCTGCGATCTGTTCTCGATTGAGTGCCATGGCGCGGTGCTCCTTCTAGTTCGACGCCGGGTCCGAGACGGTCCGGAACTCGATGGGTTTGTCGTAGTGCGAGCCCTTGACGATGCGCTGCACGAAAATACCGGGGGTGTGGATGTGGTTGGGGTCGAGCTCTCCTGCGGGGACGAGCTCTTCGACCTCGGCGATGGTGACCTTGGCGCCCATCGCCATCGCCTGGTTGAAGTTGTTGGCGGTCTTGCCGAACACCAGGTTGCCGTGCGTGTCGCCCTTCCAGGCCTTGATGATCGCGAAGTCGGCCCGCAGCGGAAGCTCGAGCACGCACATGCGTCCATCGATCTCGCGCACTTCCTTTCCCTCCGCGACAGGAGTCCCATAGCCGGTCGGCGTATAGAACCCCCCAATGCCGGCGCCCGCGGCCCGGATGCGCTCGGCGAGGGTGCCTTGCGGGACCAACTCGACCTCGAGCTTCCCTGAAAGGTACTGCTCGGCGAAGGTCTTGTTCTCGCCGACGTATGACGAGGTCATCTTCTTGATCTGGCCTTTTGCGAGCAGGATGCCCAGGCCGACGTCGTCGATGCCGCAGTTGTTGGAGATGACGTCCAGGGCGGTGATGCCCTTGGCAGCGATGGCGTCGATGAGACGCTCCGGGTTGCCGCACAGGCCGAAGCCTCCCGACATCAAGGTGATGCCGTCCGTCATGTCCTCGACCGCTGCCTCAGGGGACGGATAGGTCTTGTCCACGACCGGAGTATCCCCCCGGGAGGGTCCCGTTCACAACCTGTGGGTCGTGGCGGCCGAGCGGATGGCTCCGATGGCCCCCGCGTCGTCGTCTGGGTGCCGGGGATTGCGGGGCTCGGCGCTGCCGACCACAAGCTTCGGACGGTGGCACGCGAGCTCGGCTCATCTCGATGCGCTCGAGGTCGTGCTCCCCGACGGTGAGTCACGCACCGTCGTGGTGACTCGGGCCGGCTGTTTGGAGCACATCGTTGGTACGACTGCGATCGGGCCCGCGGACCTCGAGTCGTCGCGACACCAGGCGGCAGGATTCCTTCGCCAGCTCCACGACCTCGACGTGGCTGCGCTCGCATTGCCCGCGTTGTCTGCGCGCGAAGACCCGTTGCAGGGGGCGCTCGACTTCCTGCCGTCCCGACCCAAGAACGACTCGTGGAGAGGCGCCCTGCCGACGTGGGGCAAAGCTTCGAGCTGCCGGACCTTGCTCCTGCACGGTGACGACTGGCCTGGAAACCTGCTCCGGCACGACGGCCAACTCGCCGCCGCCGCCCTCGCGACCATGCCCGACTGGGGACTTGCACCCGATGCCGCAGCGGAACGACGCAAAAAGACGACTGAGTTCCTCTCGCGAGCGACCGACAAGCTTTGCAACACGGTGCGCGTCGGTTGGAGCGCGTCATGAGGGCGAGGCTTGGGGGGCGCCAAATCGGAAACTGATTTCCGATTTGGCCCAGTCTTACGCGCAGTCTTGTTGACTGCGCTTGGCTTCCCTCTACGTCCGCACCCTGCCCCAAGAGGGCCGCTCAGGCTCCGCACGTCTCGAGCCATCGCGACACCGCATCGGCCTTGTCCGACGCCCGGCTCGACGTCGCGCTACGAAGTGTTTTCAGGGCCTCCAACGCCATCCCAATCGCCTCGGTGCCGCAGGGGTCCGCGGCCGCAAGCGCTTGTGCTTGGGCGAAGGCGACCTCTCCTCGTGCGATGGGGTCGCGAATCCCCGCGCCCTCCAGGGCGCGCCGTAGGTGTTCGACGGCCTCGCCCGGCTCGCCGAGGTCCAGCGAAGCCAGGCCTAGCTCTCTTCGTACCAGCGCCTCGCGCTGTGGTGAGAGAGGAGGATGATGCTCTTGGAGGAGCTGACGCAGCATCGTCCGGGCAAGCTCTGGCTCGCCATTCATTCGGGCCAGTCGCGCGCCGATCTGTCGCGTCAAGCTTGCCCGAACCGCGTCGCGACCCGAAGCGTCCAGGTACACACGCCGCGGTGTTTCGAGCGAGACCGCGGCGTCGTGGACTCGGCCCAGGTCGAGGAGAACGTCGGCACGCTGAAGGCACACGCTCGCAACGGCCTCGCTGTCGGGACCCTGTGAAGCCCGAAGAATCTCGACAACCGTATCAAGCATCTCGACCGCCTCCTCGAGCCGATCTTCCCCCTGCAGAACCAGTGCTCGGATCGCGGTCGCTCGGGCGACGCTGGCGTGTCGCGGCCCGAGCAGAGCAACCCGCATCTCAAGGGCAAGTGCGAGCTCCCGCAGCGCCGCGTCGGAGTGGCCGGCCCGGTCGAGTACCAGCGCGAGGTCTTCGCGATTGGTTACGTTGGCAAGGGACGGGGCTCGAGCGCCCGCCTCCGTTCGATGGACGACGCTTCGCATCAGCGCGATCGCGTTCTCACTGTCGTCGCTCAAGTGAAGAAGCCACGCCTCTACGCGGTCGAGGTTGATCGCGGTGAGGGTCGAGTGACCGGGAAACGCACGTGCCTGACGGAGCATGGACCAGGCCAGATCCAAGTCCTGCCGGGATATCGCGACGAAGCGAGCCGACTCCGCCAACGCGGTAGCCCCGACATTGGGGAGGTCTGCAGCGATCGCGTGCGCGGCCGCCCGTGAGAATGCCTCGAATGCGGCGTCGGGCTGGGCGCGCTGCCAATGCGCCTTGGCCAACGCCAATTCAGCGCGGGCCTGCATCCCCACAAAACCATATCGCTCGGCGAGCAGGACGGCCTCTTCTAGGCTTTGTTGGGCGCCTTCAGCGTCGCCGAGCAGCAAGCTCGCCCGCCCTTCCGCAATGGACAGCACGCACTGTGTGAGTCGCTCCGCCTCCGGCCCTTCCGATGCGTCGTCCCCGGTCGCGCTCCGGCACGCACGAACGGAAGGGAGCGTCAGAATCGCGAGCTGCCAAGTGCTTTGGCGCTGCGGCGCATCTTCCTTCAGATCGCGGCTGAGTGCCTCCAGGGTGGCCCAGCGACCCGCGAGGCACCGGTGCACCGCAGGTGCAGCTTCCGCGCGGCACGCTTCGCTCTTCGCCTCGAGCCACCCCTCGACCCAACGGTCGGCGGAAGGTCGTACGCGCCCCCAATCGTCCCCCTCCAGTCCTTGCGCCAGCTCGGGCCGAATGTGCTCATTCCAGCGAACTCGATGCTCCGCAATGTCCCGTGCGCACTCGTCTCCGGCAACCTGGAGCGTGACGGGGATGGCCGCAAGACAGACACCGGCCAGCCCGATGCCGGCTCGTGAAAACCGGGTTCGCGCCATCGCCCGGACGATCTCCTCCATCGCCGGATAGCGGGCGGCCGGATCGTCCCGCAAGCAACGCCGACAGAGGCGACGCAACCACCGCGGGGTCGAGCCGGGGGCGCCGGGGGCCGGGCACACATCCACGCGCCAGGGGTGCCGGCCGTACAGCGCCTCGTAGAGCGCTACGCCGAACGCGTACTGGTCGGCAAGCATGCTCGCCCCTCCGATCCGCTGCTCGGGCGCCATGTACCGAGGGGTGCCGCCGAAGCGAGGCGAGGTGTCGGTGGGCCGAAACGCGAGCCCGAAATCCGTAACCCGGGCATGGCTCCCGTCTTCGGGCATGAGGACATTGGCGGGCTTGAAGTCACTGTGGACGATCCCTGCAGCATGTGCGGCCGCCAACCCCCGCGCGGCATCGAGGAAGACGTCTCGGATCTCTGGCCAGCCGCGCGGGTGCTGCAACCAGTCCCGCAGCGTCTCCCCGCGCACCAGCTCCATCGCGATGAACGGCGTCTCAAGGCGTGGCAGTCTCCCGGCGTCATAGATCGTGACGATGTTGGAATGCTCGATCCTCGCCAGCGCGCGGGCTTCGGACAGAAGCGTGTCGGTCGTCACCCCGTCTGCGGAGCGCAAGACCTTCAGTGCGACCTCTCGCTCGAGCAACGTGTCCCGGGCGCGAACGACCAGGCCCATCCCGCCGACGCCGATCAGTTCGAGAATCGTGTAGCGACCCCCCTCGTCCGAGTCGTCGCGTAGCAGCTCGGCCAACAGCGCCTGACACAACTCGCATTGTGCGAGGTGCTCGCTCAACGTCGCATCCACGTCCTGACGACCGTGGGCCAACGCGGCCAAGGTGTTGTCCCCCGGGCAGTCTTCGGAGGCCAGATCAGGTGGGTCCATGGTCATCGAGGAGCCGATCCAACATACTGCAGTTGGTGAGCGACGAGCAGCCGGAGGCCGACCGAGAGCAGGCAGACCTTCGACTTGCGAAGGCCTGCCTGCGAGGCGATTCGGCAGCCAAGGACGCGCTGCACCGCCTCATCGCGGACGTCGCCGCTCGAATCCGCTGGGTCGACCTCGAGCTTGCCGAGCGCGTCGCCCGAATCTGGACCCACATCTTGGACCCGGACCCGCAGGGGCACCGCCGACTCGCCTCCTACGACGGACGCGGGCCGCTGGGGGGGTGGCTTCGGGTCGTCGGCGCGCGGTTGGCCAACTACGACCGGCGCAAGACGGAGTCGCCGACAGCCCCGGAGGACGCTCTGGTCGCATGGTGGGCTGCGGCCGCAACGGCCGAGCAAGACGCCATCAAGGACATCTACCTCGACGATGTCCGTCAGGCGTTCCGAGGTGCCGTCCGAGCGCTGTCCGAGGGCGACCGCCTCCTGCTTCACATGCACTACCGACAGGGCGTCACGCTCGAGGCGCTGACTGGGTTCTACAACGTGCACCGGGTCACCCTGTCCCGCCGCATCGGCGCGGCGCGTCAACGCATCCTCGAGCATGCTGTCTCGTCGATGACCGAGAAATCCTCGATGACAGCGCATGAGTGCCGCAGCCTCCTCCGGACGCTGCAGAGCCGGATCGAGATTTCGTTTGGGTCGACCTAGTGGCATCGACCTTGCTCTGCGTGGGTCGAGACGCTCGGAGCTTCCTCGCAGCTCGGCCGTCCCGAACGGTCTTCCCCCGGTGTCTGCTCGTGAGCCAGTTCGGGGAGCGCGAGTCGGCGTGTGACCAATCCGTGCGCGGGGCTGTGCCAGACGACAACCAACGAGCGATTGGCGAGCACGCCTTCGATGCAGCCGGAAGCCAGCGGGTCGTTGGCGATGCGAACCGGCTCGCCGTGGGGCTGGTCGTCGACGAACCACATACCGAGCAAAGGCGTTGGGGCGGACGCACGGAGTGCTGGCTGTCGCGGAAGGATGCGTAGCTGGGCAGCACCGATATCGACGGTGCGGCATTCTTCATCGGCCGTTGCTCCCCACTGCGCTCGCCCCCAAGATCTTGGCGTCTTGTCCGACTGGCCATCGCCGTCCACATCCACGTCGTGGGGATACAGCGGCCATCCGATGACCGAACACGTCTCGGCGTTCGGCACGACGGGCTCATCCGCGAATGCACTGTACGCGCAGCTCTGCATCAACCCGCCGCGGTGCTCCCGTGTGACCCAGCTCAGGCGGATCCGCTGCTCCTCGTGGGTCACGGAAAACACCTGAACCTCGGCGAACCCGCCAACGGTTGGCTGAATGGTGCACGCACCGGGGGCGCACAGCTCACAGCCGGACAAGCCCCAATCGCAGTCGGCAGAACACGTGAGTGCTCCACCTCGGTATCCGAGGTCTTCGCAGCTTGCGCCCCCAAGTGCTGGCCCATCGCAGGGTTCGACGGCGTACACCTCGATGTCGGAGCCCCGGTGCCGGGCCAAGCACGTGTCGCGCGTCGCATTGCCGCACGCCTCGGTGCCACAAACCGGGTCCATCTCTGCACGGTCGATCGCTTCGGCGTGCCCCGTCAGCCGAACCTGCCCCTGGAGCAGCCGCGGAGCTGGGACGTCAGTGGGCGTCTCGAGCTTCGGGGGATCTGGGCGTTTTTGTTCCGCCTGCGTAGGACACCGGCCGCTGAGTGCCAGCCCGGCAAGCGCCGCAATGCCGATGACTCTCATCGGAAGGCTCCACTCATCACTTCGGTAGGTGCTTCGCAGTCACGCAGAGCACCCACCTCCCCATGCAAACCCCACGCGTGCGCCGTCCTCTTCGCATGCCGCCAACACCGGCCCGGGCATCGTCTCGGTACCGATCGTGCAGAACCCGGTGCCGGCTCCATTGTCGGACTGCCGCATGCCCTCGGGGCACACGTAGTCCGGGTCGTCCGTCAGCGTCCAGTAGAACCCGAAGTAGCCGTCTTCGACGTACTGGCAGTACTGGTGCGAGCCATGCGGGAGCAGGGCGGGGGTCATGACACACAGCTGCTCGCCTTGCGAACCGACTGCGGCCTCGGTTGGCTCGGGGCATGCGTCCCAGACGTAGCCGAAGTAGCCCTCGCTCGCGTCGTCGCAGTAGCGCTGGGCGTGCGGGGGAAGCTCCATCGCCGCACACTCGGACACGGCCTGGTCGGGGTCCACGTTCTCGCGCAGGCAAAAGGCTTGGCCGGTGCCATTGGGCGCCAGACGCCATCCGGCGGGGCACGCAATGGTCCCCTCTCCGGCCGCGCAGCTTTGCATGAGGATGCAGTCGAGCACGCCATCCACCTCAGCGCACGAGCGGCCGACCTCGCAGTCCTGGTCGTCGGCACACTCGTCCACCCCACACTCGGGGGCCGCGTCGTCGCAGCAATCTCTATACTCGGCACACAACTCGTCGCACCAGCACTGGCCACTGCCGGCCCCTCCGCACATGGGCGCTTGCGCCTGCGTCCCAGCACACGAGCCTGCCAACGTGTCCGCTTTCCCCAGCGAGGTTTGCCCGCGAGACTCCGTGGTTTGTTCCTGCGCGCTGCACGCTACGACGAGGCTCGAGATGCAGGCGGCAACTCCGAAAATGATGGATCTTGTGCGCATGTCTAGGTCGTCCAAGGAGAGTGAGGCGCAGACCTTGGATCCGTAGCGCGACTTTTTCCCGTTTCGTTGACGACGAACGTTTGCAGCCCGTCGCAGGGGACATCGATCGTCTCCACGACCGTGTTGGCTCCAGGATTGTTCGACGCTACGCCGACCGATCGCGATGTGACCGAAACGGGGCCCGGTAGACACGGGTAGTGTTTGACGGAACGATACGAGCGGTCCGTATCGCCGAATGCAGAAGTCGCCTCACCCGTATCGTGGACCTTCCGAGGAACCGGTCGCTTGTTTTGGGTTCCAGCAGCAACGGCCGTTTCCGGTCTCGTTGTTGTTCGGTGCCGTGATGGCTCTGATGGGTGTCGTCCTCATCGGCGCCACTGGCCACCGCATGTTCGGGCTCCTCATCGTAGTCGGTGTCGCCTCGGGCGTGAGTCAGTGGAAACGGTGGCGCGTCGGTCGCTTCGGTCGTAGGCGTGGTCGGGTCGAAGTCTTCGCCGACGAAGCCACGCTCGTCGGCGTGAATGTGGCCCCCATTGGAGGAGCCCGTCTCATCGACGGGGGGCAAACGCTGCAGATGATGACCCGTGGCGGTCGAGAGCTGCATCTTGAGGCTCGCGACTTCCACTCCCCAGAGGAATTCGCCGAATGCGTCAAAGAGTGCCTCCGGGTCGCAAAGGTCGTGGAGCTGCGACTTCCCCCGGGTGTCTCGGCCGATGAGCGGGATGCGTTCCTTCGCACCTTGGAACAGGAGGCGGGACGTCCGAGTCCCGCTGAACTCGAGGCGCGTTGGGATGAGTTTCTGTCCGAACATCCAGCCGCGGTCGAGCACGATGCGTACGAGCAGCGCCTCCAGCACGACCTCGACTCGCAGGACTCCTGAACAGCTTTCGAAGCGCCGACCCACGGTGTCACCCCGTGAGCCGGACCGCTGCTGGGGACGATCGTTCGCAGAGTCAGCCGGGAACCGTGTGCCTTGAGATCGCACGCCCAACCGCGGTGCCGAGGCCGAGTCCCGGGAGCCAAGCCGCGACGATGAACACCATGAACGTCAGCTGCGATCTGGGATCCGGGGGGGTCGAGACCGCGGCGATGAGGGCGGCAGCAAAGGGGAGGCCGGCCGTTGTCCACAGCGCAACGCGGAGGCCCATCGCCGAGGAGGCGGCCGTGACGGTCATGGCTCCGATCGCGGCCCCGCATACGCCGAGGCCCAGGCTCAGACTCGCACTGCTGCGGACCGCGTCGCGGAGCGTGAACTGCACAACGCCGTCTGGGAGAGTCCCGAGGGAGCTGATGTCGACCACCGAGGCGAGCATCGCATCGTGCAACTCCCAGGCGAGCATCACCGCGACAGCACAGCATAGGCTGGTCGAGGCGGCGAAGACGAGGGCAGTCCTGGGTGACCTTCGGCTCGACGCGGCGAGCCACCCTGCGAACGCTAGGCCCGGCACGCCGGCCAGGATGGTGATGGCAAAAACGGCGTACGCTTCTGCCGCCCCCGGGTCTGCGGCGCCCGTGAGCACCACTTCGCCCGGGACGGCCGAAGCAACCCGTGCAACCCAGCCCGGCGCCATGGCCCAGCCAACGACCGGGGCCACCGCAGCCGCAGCGACGCCGACGAGCAGCCAAGCCACCGGGAGCTTGGCACGGGCGTCCGGTTCGCGGGGGCTCTTCGATGCAAGAACCCCTCCTGCCACGAAGAGAACGGCCGAGATGACTGCTCCTACGACGACGATGACGAACTCAAGCATCCCCACCCGGGCCAATCTGCGCCACGGACGGTGGGCTGTCCAATGGAGGGCTTCCCAAGGAGGGGGAAGCCCGGCGATCGCTCACCGAGCCGCGGGATACAAAGACGGGGCTACGGCCCCGTGACCAATGCACCCTCGCCCACTTGCCCACAGAGCGGCGTCGAGCTCCTGAATGCGGTCGTCAGTGCGGCCGCCTCGGGAATCCGGACAGCCGTTCGATGTGTCCGTCGCGAAGGCGAACATAGTCGACGACACGGACCGTGCCTCCGGTAGGAAAGGCGAGCTCGGCGGAGACACGAACGAGCGTGGGCTCGCCCTCCACGCTCGCGAATACCTCGACGCGGTCGTCGAGGCGTAGTTCTCCGCCGAGGCGCTCCTGCTGACGCGCGATCTCGATGTCCAACGCGTCTCGTCCTCGAGTGTCGGTCACGGCGTCCGAGAAGCGGACATCTTCAGTGACGGCTTCGTTGAGTGCACGCGCCCGCGAGGTGTCGTCACGCGTGTTCCAGGCTTGTTGCCATGCGAGGAAAGGGGCGGTCGGAGGTGCGTTGACTCCCGTCCCGGCGAGGATATGAATCCTCGATAGGAATCCGTCCTCGTCGAACTCGATCCAGTCTTCGCCGCGCTCCAACTCCGCCCCCGACGCGTCCTCCGAGACCCACGCCAGCCGTGCCTCGTGATGCCGAAACTCGACCGCTCGCACAGCGTCTCGGTGTCCTGTGCGGTCGAGCAAGGCCTCAATGCGCTCGTCGAGGTCTTGCTGCACCGCCGCCCTGCTACCGTCGTTCGGAGCGCCCGTTGCAACCAGGACAGCGTCCGAGGCCACGCTGTGCTGGATCAGACATGCCCGGTGGGCGGGGTCCTCTTCGTCCCACGCTTCAAGGTAAAGAGCGAGCGCATCTTCCGCGTTGGCCGCGGCCCGTTCGTCGCATGCCTCTTCGGGCGCACTGGGGTCCGCGGATGCGCATCCGAATACGCAGAACAGGGCGGCGATCGATAGGCCGAGTCTGATGTGTTCTGTGGAAGACGTCACCCCATCACCCTGACACCGGGTCACGACGGCCGGCATTGGCCCAACCTGCCATTCAGGTGCCCGATCTCGACAATCCCTCTCGCAGGGCGCGGCGGACCTGGCACGTCATGCTTCAAGGTCGATCGGTCGGAAAGTCGGGGTTGGTTGTCGGGTCTCGGGGCGCATGTTCGTCGTTCGGGTCATGACGACTCCCTTCCTCTGGGTCGAGCTTCCCCGGACCGTCCCGTTGCGCGTAGAGTTTCACGAGTTTGCCGGGGGGAAGGTCCCCTGCGCGGCCGAGGATGACCAACCCGTTGCGCATCGTCCGGATCCTCGCGGTGAGGACCGCAGCGCCTGCCGAGGGGCGCTGTGCTAAACGTGTTGCTGTCCACGGTGAGCTACATTCTGATCGCCTTTCCGCTGGCTTTGGGGTGGCATGTGGGGCTGTTCAAAGACAAGTACCAGGGCTTTGGCTACTTCGACGGTGAGCCCAACATCCCTGTGGGTCTGGCGACCATCGTGATTCAGGGCTTCGCCCTGGCCCTGATCTATCCGCTGTTCGACGCCGGCAGCGCGGGCGCGATGCGGGCCCTTCTATTCGTCGGACTGATGGGACTCTTCTTCTGGACGTCCCATGTGCTGGCTCTGGTCGCCAAGCAGAACGTCCCCAACGCAGGGGCCTTCGTTGCGCTGGAGACGCTGTACCTCGTGATTCAGTTCGGACTCTACGCTGTGGCGCTTTTCACGATCTTCCCAGGTGCCCAATGAAGACCCCAGACATTGTTGTCTTCGAAACGGTCAAGGCCCCGCTGAAGACTGTGTGGGAAAGCTGGGCCGACTTTGGCGGAATCTACAAGTTTCACGAAGGAGTCCTACGAACGACGATCCTCACGACCTCGACGCCTCGTGGCCTGGGAGCGGTGCGGCGGTGCGAACTCGCAGATGGGAAGAACGACATCGAAGAGAGGATCGTGGAGTGGCGCCCGATGGAGAAGATCGGGGTCGAGTTCAAGCGGACGAGTCTTCCGATCGCCCACGCTCGCGCCGACTTCTTGTTCGTGCCCGACGCGGATGAGTGGACGCGGCTGGAGATGCGGATGTCGTTTACGCCGCGGGGGCTTCTGCTGCGCCTCCTCAAGCCGATGATGAGGCGCCGGATGCAGTCGGGCTTCCAGACGCTTCTGCGAGGCAACAAAGAGTTCGTCGAAGGGCGCTTGGGATAGCCATCCGGGGGGTCCGAAGCGAGCGCCCTCGGGTAGAGAACCTCGCCTTCCCGTGGTTCTTCCCGCCGTGCCTGAACTCGTGGGGCGCTCAGTTGACCCACAACACCGAGTTCGAACCGATCGCCTCGATCCACAACAAGAAGCTCCGCTTCAAGATCGACGGCACCCCCGGACACTCTGGGCGCCCGCTGGACTACTGCCCCGAAGGTGTTGTCGGAGTGTTCGATGCCACACCACGAGAAACAACTGGCGCAGGGGGGGCACGCAGCGGGAGCGGGGTCCTCGCCGCCGGTCTCCGATCCCGTTGAACTCTCCGAGGGAGGGTCGGCATCGTGCGTCGAGGTGGTCGTCTCCGACCCGTCGCCGCCGCGTATCTCGCCTGTGCTCATGCACTGCGACGTGCGCCCGTTCACCGATGTTGTCCCGGGGTCGGGATGTGGCTCCTCGGTCGAGCGGCTCATCCACCGCATCCAGAAGGAACGAGCGAGGTACGCGCGGCGTGAAGCCAACAGATGGCGAGTACGAAGCGACGGCGAAGGGACTCCTCGAAGATGGACCGAACCATGGTTCGGCGGGTTCCTCATCTCCACGCCGCACGGATCCGTCAGCGACGGACGGTCAATCACGCGAGCTTTTTCGGGGGGACCACGCAATGGGTTGTTCGCGCGGGCCGGCCACCGCTTCCGCGCGGCTGGGAATCAGCCGTACACGGTGGGGAATCCTCGGCTCTGGCAATGGCCTCCAAGGGGGTACGGAGTTGGTTCCCTCCAGGCGCCCCCGGGCTCTTCTTCCTCATGGTGGCCTGGTTGCGGCGGCGCGACCATGACCCGCTCTCGTTCTGAGTCTCGTCACCCGCGGTGCGGCCTCGCGGCCGTAGTTCGCTCGAAGGTCTGTCACAACGCACAACCGGTCGAAGCGGCCGGAAGTCGGCGCGACCCACCGACGTGCTCTACGTGTCCGACGGGGACACAGGATGACCGACGAAGGACCGGGGTGTACGATTGGCCTATGGCGTTGGTCGTTCCCAAGGTTCGCGGACTGGTCTCGGGTGCAGTGGCGGGCGCACTGATGTTCGGCGGTGCGACACTGGTGTGGACCGGTGTCCAGCGTGACGATGCGGTGTCGGCTCGGGACCGGGTTCCCACCGAGGGGCTACCGCACAAGGGGGCGTTGCCGCGGGACGCTCGGGTGACGATCGTCGCGTGTTCGGAGTTCCAGTGTCCGTTCAGCGCGAGAGCCCGGCACACCGTCGACGCGCTGATCGTCGACAACCCAGACCTTGCATTCTTCCACGCGCACCTGCCTCTTCGCTCGCACGCCTACGCAGAGCTGCGAGCTCGCGCGGGCGTCGCGGCGCAGCGGCAGGGCCGCTTCTGGTCGATGCACGATGCACTCTACGAAGGAGAGGTTGTCGACGAGGCGTCCGCGCTTGCGCTCGCCCGCGGACTCGGTCTGGCCACCGAGCGCTTCGCTCGAGACCTGCGCGACCCCGCGACCGCGGCCGAGGTGCAGCGACAGTCTCGACTGTGCACCGATCAGGGCGTGCGCGCGGTCCCGACCTTCTTCATCAACGGGCGCGAACTCCGGGGGGCTGTCCCCATCGAGGAATTCCAGCGCGTGATCGACGACGTCCGAGACTGAACACTTCCAACCTCTCTCGGCCGAAGAGGTGGCGCGCCCGCTTGCCGAAGCCCTGCCACCTTGGAGACCATGCTGCGTGGAGTCGGACACCGACTCTGGTGCGAGGCGGACCACGGTCTTCGGGGTGTTGGGGGGTCGCATCCAGGGGCCACGCGGCTTCGAGCACGCTGTGGTTGCATGGCGCGATGTCGCGGGTTTCTTCGGAGAAAAATCGCGACCTCCCTCGGCGGTCGGTGATCGCGAGCCGTGAAGATGTTGCGTTGTTTCCTGCCCGCCGTTCTCCTGGCGCTGAGCACGGGCTGCGGGGTTCTATTCACGGTTGTCCGACCCGGGGAAGAACACGTGGAAGGCACGCGTCTGGCCGGAGAGGTATGCGCGCCCGTTCGGACCGAGCGAAGAGACGCAGTGGTGCCGCTGGAGGGGCCGCATGACCACCAGATTTTAGCCATCGCTTGCGCGGACAACACCTGGTCCGAGACCGCGCCGCGGCTGTACGGGCTGGACCCCGTGGACGCGGATCCGTACGCGGTGGCGGTCATGCTCGCGGAATGCGGGCGGTCAAGCGGTTGCCTCGGCAAACTGCAACCGCAGAACCCGAACGACCACGAAAAGTACCTCGCAGGGTTACTGGCCTGGTACTCGAGCACGCTCGCCCGTGACGCGGTCCTCGCCACGGTGAAGAAGGCCGGCGTGTCGAGCACCGCGCAGACGGTGTTCATGGACGAGGTGGACACCACCCGCCAGAATATCGAGGCGGTGGTGCGCGCGCTGAAGGGTGGCGAAAAGGCGACCTATCTGGACACCCCCTACGACCTGGCCGAGGACAGGGTTCGAGAGCAGGCAGAGTTCGCCGAAGCACTCGGACCTCTCGAGGCCATCGCCGCCGCCGCGAGGGCACAGCGTAGTGATGGCGTCTCGGAGGAGACCCTCATCGCGTTGGAGGACTTGCGACGGGCATACGTCGCACGCTGCGGCGGGTTTTCCTGCATGAAGGACCCGGTAGGCCGGGCCATCGCCAAGGAGCTATTCCTCAGCCACATCTCCCGTGTCGACGTACCTGCTGCCGTGGCTGAACTCCCTTACCTCCCCGAAGGCACGTACATGGATCACGTCGACGAGCAGCAGCGCCGGCTCATCCGAACGCATCGGACCGCGTTTGAGGTCATGCAAAGGGGCATGAAGAACGGCTTGGACGAGGACATCGCCACCGCCGCGACGGGAGACGTAGAACCGCTGGAGTTCGCCGATGTTTACCCCTTCGACTTCAGCAAGCGGGAGGACCCCTGGAACCGAATGCTGCCGCCGCCCCGACGCGGAAAGCTCGTCCAATACACCTATCGCGTCAAGAAGAAGGTCGCCTCCGGCGACACCACTACCCTGTATTTTTTTGATGAGGTCCGGACGTGGAAGCCGGAGACTTGCCACGACACCAATCGCATCGACCGGGTCGACGGCGGGCGGGTCTACTACAAGCAAAGCTGCAAGCCGACGGGCAAGACGGAGACCATGCGGACGAAGCGAGAGCCGGTGGTCGTCCCGACGAGTGAGGCGGGCGCGATCAAGGCCAAGGAGTGGGTCTCGTATGTCGGGTTGACGGGGGAGACCTGGTCGGGCCGGGTGACCCGGGTCAAACGTGCCGAGGATTCGACCGAACCGATCCAGCTCCGAGGGATTCGCGCGAAGTGACGCGCGCGGTTATTGGCCCGTCGCGGTGTGGCTGAGCAGGCGAATGAAGCTCTCGTCCAGCCCCGACTGTGCCGCGGTCGATCGGTGTCACCGTGGGCAACGAACAACTTCTCCCGCACCGCGGAGACCGCGTCGTCGCTATCCGTCGCCTGGGCGCCCATCGAGCGCAACGTGCCGGGGAGAGCTCGGAAATAGGGCTCCTCGAACCGTTGAATCGCAGAGTCCTGCCCCGCGGCACACGCTGCGGCCAAGTCGATGCCTTCGATGTCGACACCGCGCAGATATTCCCGAACGTCCAACCACGTCAGAAGTCCGTCGCCCGCGACCACCTGGCCGAGCCGCTCGGCGAAGAGCGCAGGGGCACCGCGTATGCCTGGATGCGCCCCCGCGCCGCGCTCGAGCAGCGACGAGAGTTCTGGAGCACTTCGAGGACTTCGGGTGCCCAGCCCGAATCCTGCGGGAGCGCCGCTAAGAACGCCTCATGCACCCGAGCATCGTACCACTGAGGCGACACACCATCCCTTCGCCCAGGCATTCGGCGGAGAGGTGAGGCCTGTGGGCGCAGGCTACACTCCGCGCGTGGCATCGTGGACCTCACACCGCCGGGAGTGCCTCGATGACACCACGGTGGTGGCGTTCGTCGACGGCCAGCTCTCCGATGAGGACCGTGCGGCCGTCGATTCCCACGTCGACGGCTGTCCCGCGTGCTTGGCTCTCGTCGCCGCGATGGCCCGCTCCGCGGGGAGCGAACACGGGGAAGCTCTCGGGCATGAGGAACCGGGAGCTCACGGCCCGCACACGGTGGACCTCCTGCGCCCCGGTTCTCGCGTAGGCCGCTACGAGATCATCCATTGGCTGGGACACGGTGGCATGGGAACGGTCTACGCCGCCCACGACCCACAGCTCGACCGCGACATCGCCCTCAAGTTACTGCACCGAAGCCTGGCCGAAGAACAAACGCGACTGCTCCGAGAGGCGCAGGCGATGGCTCAGCTCGCGCACCCCAACGTTGTTGCCGTCCACGACGTGGGGCGGGTCGACCAGCAGGTCTTCATCGCGCTCGAACTCATCGACGGCCCGACCTTGAGCGCGTGGATGGCCGACGGTCCGCACGCAGCAACCGAAGTCCTCAGTACCCTCGCACAGGCCGCTCGCGGCCTCGTTGCTGCCCACGATGCGGGCATCGTCCATCGCGACTTCAAGCCGGACAACGCGATGATCGGAGCCGACGGTCGGGTACGGGTGCTCGACTTCGGCCTGGCCCGCGGTCGCATCGGGGAGACCGGTCCAGCCCTGGTGGATCGCTCGGTCTGGATGACCACACTCACCGTCAATGGGGCGCTCGTGGGGACGCCCCATTATATGTCGCCCGAGCAATACCGCGGGGAGCCAGCGGACGAGCGCAGCGACCAGTTCAGCTTCTGTGTTGTCCTTCACGAGGCTCTCTACGGCCAACGGCCGTTCGCTGGAAACAGCTTCGAAGAACTCTCCGAGGCGGTGCGCTCGGGGCGGGTCCGAGAGCCGACGCAGACCGCTCGACCTGGAGTTCCGAAGGCGCTCCGCCGTGCGCTGCGGCGCGGCTTGAGCGTCGACCCGACTCAGAGGTGGCCCTCCATGCGGGCGCTGCTGGACGCGCTCGAGCGCGCCACCCGACGCCGTCCGTGGCGATGGGTGGGAGGCGGCGCGGTCGTGGCGAGTCTGGGCGTCGGTGGATGGTGGTGGGTCGACCGCGAAGCACGACTGACGGCATGCGTGGAGGAGGGAAACACGGTGGTGGCTGCGTGGACGCGGCGGCGCCCGTTGGTCGAAGCCGGGCTGCAGCCCGATGGATCCCCAACGGAGACTAGCCGACGCGCCCTGGACGAACTCGACGCATACGCGAAGCGCTGGTCAGAAGTCCGTGTCCGGCAGTGCGAGGCGGCACGTGTCCGTCAGACCCTCTCAGAGGAGCTATGGGGCCGTATGGAGGACTGCCTCGACGACCGCAGCCGTTCCTTCGGTGCCGTGACCAAGGTCTTGAGCGAACCGGAGGGAGCTGTGGTCCTGCGGGCGCTCGAAATCGTTGGGCGCCTCGATGCGGTCGAATCGTGTCTCGACCACAGCGGGTTGCTGCGTCGACTCGACCTGCCCAACGACGTCGATGAGCGGTCGAGCGTCGGCGCGCTGCGAGCGGAGCTGGCCGAGGCCGACGTCTTGGCAGCGGCCGGAGAGTTCAAGGGAGGGGCGGCGCTCGCAGGCGCCGTCCTGGAGCGAGCCGAAGCGCTCGGCTACGCCCCGCTCACCGTGGAGGCGATGTATTGGACCGGTGCGTTCGCGGCCCGTGGGGACGATGGAACAGCGGACCTCGTGATGCTCGAGAACGCAGCCGAGCGCGCCGGTGAAGTCGGCCACGAGAGGATCGCCGCAAGCGCCGCGATGGAGCTGTTGGTCGCCCATACCAATCGAGCGAACTTCGAGGTCGCAGAGGTCTGGGGACGATTCAGTCGGGTGGCGGTGGCGCGTCTGGACCGTGGGGAGACACCAGAGCTGGCGGTGTTCGTTCATACTCGACTTGCGAGCCTGGCTCGCTCGCGCGGAGACTACGACGCAGCAGCGGACGAGTTGGCCACCGCCGAGGGACTCGCGCGAACGCTGGCCGATACCGACCTCCGCCCGCTCGGTGTTGTCTTTTCCGGGCAAGGTACGCTCGCCCTCGAACAGAGTGAGAACGCCAAGGGCCAGGACCTTCTACGGCGAGCGCTCGACATCCTCGAGCACGAACTCGGCCCCGACCATCCCGAGGTTGGCGTCGCGGCCGAGACGTTGGCGATCGCCCACATGCGTCTCCGCGAACTCGAGCGCGCCGACATCCTCATGGAGCGGGGTCTCCGAGTGCACGCGTTGACCAGTGGAAAATCGCACCCATTGTATGCTCGGAGTCTAAACAACCGCGGGCAACTGCGGATGAAGCAACAACGGTTCACGGATGCCCGCAGGCTCTTCGAACAGGCTGTCTCGATCAGCGACGCCGCGAGTGGCCCCGATACGACGGTGTCGGCCAAATACCGAAAGAGCCTCGCACTTGCCTCGGTTCGTCTTGGAGACTACCCAACCGCCCTCTCGCTGGACCGCGAGGTTCTTCGGATCCTCACTGCCGAGCTGGGCCCCGACCACCCCACAGTCGCGAGTGCGCAGACCGCAACCGGCATGGTCTTGCGCCGCCTGGGTCGGATGGAGGAGGCGCGTCAACACTACACCCGCGCCCTCGAGGCGCTCGAGAAGACCTTCCCCGACGGTGAACGACGGACGGCCAACGTTCTGAACAACCTCGGCGTGCTCTCCATGCTCGAAAGCGACGTCGCAGAAGCGGAACGTATGCATCGTCGGGCGCTCGCGATCCGGACCCGGGTTTATCCCGAGGGCCACTCGATGATCGTGGTGAGCCAGCTGCGCCTCGGAGAGGCCCTATGCGGGTTGAACCGCTGCGATGAAGGTCAGCCCATCCTCGAACAGGGACTCGCGGCGGCGAGGAAAGGACTGCCTCCGAAGATCCACGCACAAGGACTCTTGGCTCTCGCTGGGGTGTTGCAGTCCAGCGATCGCAGGAGGGCGGAGGCGTTGACCGATCAGGCCCGAGAGCTGGTGCCCGAGGAGCCTGCCGCGCGTGGAACCACGGCTTCGCGGAGTGACGAGGGAGAAGCGAAGAGCACCGGCGGAGAGGCACCGGATTCTCACCGATGACTCTGCAACTCGCTGCCTGCTGGGACGGTGGAACCTTGGTGAGCGCGGGGGGCAGTGGTCGCGTGGGAGGCGGGGCGGGGTTCGGCGGGTGCCAGCCCGGGCGAACGCTGCTCCGGCTGATGGTCACTACGAAAAGAGAAAAGCCGAGAGCGTGTACGCCTCGGCTCTTCAAAAAGTGACCCCACAGGGAATCGAACCCTGGTTTCAAGGATGAAAACCTCGCGTCCTAACCGCTGAACGATGGGGCCGTGTGACCGCGAAGTTTGTAATGCTGCTTCGGTCACTTTGGCAAGCGAAAAACGACGCGAATCAGAAGCCGACGGTCTCAGCGGCTCGCGGCCGAGCGGATGGCTTTGATCGCTCCGGCGTAGTCGTCTGGGTGCCGGGGATTGCGGAACACGGCGCTGCCCGCCACGAAGCAGTCCGCGCCGTCGCCGGCGATCTCGGCGACGTTGAGGTCGCTGACGCCTCCATCGACTTGAATGGTCGTGCTCAATCCCTGGGCATCGATCGCCGCGCGCAGGGCTCGAATCTTCGGCCGAACCTCCTCAATGAAGGACTGTCCGCCAAAGCCTGGGTTCACGCTCATGATGAGCACGAGGTCGCACAGCGGGAGGACGTGCAGGACCGACTCGACCGGCGTGTGCGGGTTGAGGCTGACGCCGGCCAGGACACGTTGTCCCGCGTGGTGGGGCAGGGCGCGAATCTGCTGGAGGTTACGATGTAGGTGCGGGCATGCCTCGACGTGAACCGTGATGATGTCGGCCCCCGCGGACGCGAAGTCGGCCACGTACTTCTCGGGCTCGACGATCATCAGGTGGCAGTCCATCGTCTTGGTGGTGTGGGGCCGAAGCGCCTTCACGATCCCCGGGCCGATCGTCAGGTTGGGGACGAAGCGGCCGTCCATGACGTCGACGTGAATCCAGTCGGCGCCGCCCTCGTCGATGGCGCGAACTTCTTCCCCGAGTCGGGCGAAGTCAGCGCTGAGGATCGACGGCGCGATTCGAGGGGCCTGGGCAGCCATGTGGCGGAAGCTACCCGATGTAGCTCAACCAGACGAACCCGGCGAAGCCGAACATCAGCAGGATGCCTTCCCAGCGCACCAGCTCGCGTCCCGTGAACGCGAGCAGACCTGCGAGGGCGGCGCATCCGACCATCACAAGGCTCGCGAGGCGAAAGCTCGGGTCGATGGGGCCGGGCCCGAGGGTGCCTGCGACTCCGGCCACCGCGAGGGCATTGAACAGGTTCGACCCGACGACGTTGCCGATGACCATGTCGTGCTCGCCCCGACGCACACCTGCGATCGAGGTGGCGAGCTCGGGGAGCGAGGTGCCGACGGCGACGAGCGTGAGGCCGACGAACGCAGAGTCCACGCCCATGTGGGACGCCAGGTCGGTCCCTCCGCGAACGAGGAGTTCTGCGCCGAGCAGCGTCAGGAGCAAGGCGAGCACGCCCATCCCGATCTCTTTCGGCTTGCTGATCTCGCTGACGTCGGTGTCGTCGTCGTCGGGGGCAGCCAAGCCAGCCTTCTGATCCGCGCGGGCCCAACGAACGACGAGGAAGGCTGCGAGGGCCATCGACGACAGAAGGATCACGCCTTCAAAGCGTTGCAGCTCGAGATCGTAGACCGCCACTGCGAAGGCGCACACGGCGAGGAACATCAGGATGCCTTCGCGGCGTAGCACCCGGAGGCTGCCGGTGAGAGGGGCGAGGACCGCGGTCGCGCCAAGCACGAGGGTGACGTTGGCGACGTTGGACCCGACGGCGTTGCCCACCGCGAGGTCGACTTCACCGGAGAGCGCCGCGAGCACGGATACGAGCAGCTCGGGCGAGGACGTACCCATGCCCACGACGAGTGCGCCGATGAGGATCGGAGAGACCCCCCAAACCTTGGAAAGGCGCGCAGCGGAGAGCACAAACCGGTCGGCTGCGGTCGCGAGCAACACGAGGCCGCCCAACAACATGACCGCGGGGAGCAACCACACGCCCATCAGCGTGGACCCTCCTGAAATGACCGCGGCATGCGAGGCGGAACAGTACCCCGAACCTCCGCGGTGGGGAACGCCTCAGGGCCGTCGCAGTCGAGCAACGTAGAACCCCTCGGTCTGATCCCCCTCGGGTGTCCAGGTGCGAGAGACCTCCAGTGTGGCCGAGCCGTCCGAGACGACGGTCTCGACGATGTCTGGGCCCTCCTCGGGAGCAAAGCTGCACACGGCATACACGAGGGCTCCACCGGAGCGGACCCGTGCCAAGTTGCGGCGTAGGAGTTGTTGCTGTAGCTCAGCGCGGGACCCGATGTCCTCGTAGCTTCGGTTCCAGCGGATCTCCGGGTGTCGTGCGAGGTTGCCCAGCCCCGTACACGGCACGTCGAGCAGCACGGCGTCGAACGGAGAATCGTCGAGATCGGGGTGGTCGCCCGCAAGGTCGGCTTCGACGTGCGTGAGCGTGAGTTCTTCATTCGCAAGTCGCCCACGTCCGACTTGGGCCAGGGCCTCTTCGATCTGGCGCGGGTCGAGGTCGGCCGCAACGATTGTCCCGCGGCCGTCCATCAGCTCCGCGAGCTGCAGCGTCTTGACGCCCAGGCCAGCGCACGCATCGAGGACGCGCATGCCCGGTTGAGGTTGCAGGGCGAGCGCGGCTTGCTGCGCGGCGAGGCCTTGCACGGAGATCAGGCCTTCGCCGTGCATCGGGCCGAAGAAGAGGTCGCCGCCGCCTCGCGTCCGTAGGGCCTGGGGTTGGTCCGGGACGCGGCTGATCTCGATGCCTGGATGCTCCGATTCGAGCCGGGTGACAGCATCGTCGGCGCTGATACGGCCGAGGTCGACCCGCAGGTCGACCGGGGGGGGCTCGGCCAAGATCGTCGCGCGTTGTATCGCCGCCTCTGCGCCGAGGGTCTTGATCCAACGCCCGCCGAGCCACCGTGGGATCGACCAGCGACGGTCGAGGACAGCGAGCGGTTTTCCCGCGGCCCAGCGT
Organism: Nannocystales bacterium; assembly: GCA_050633305.1. GTDB lineage: Bacteria > Myxococcota_A > Polyangia > Nannocystales > Nannocystaceae > CAJXVA01. The sequence continues at coordinate 147,942 of JBOEGF010000027.1, read as the reverse complement.
TCTTGGAGTGCGGGACCTTCCCGACCGACAGCCCCGAGAATCGCCTGTGCGGCCCCTTTGAGTGGCCCGGCCTTCTGGAGCGCGCGAAGGGCCTCACTGATCGCGATCGCAGGGGAGCGGCCAAGGTCCAGCATCTCGTAGGTTGCGATCCTCAAGACCTGCCGGGTCTCCCCTTTGAGGCCCTTGGGACGTTTGGCGTGGGTGTCGATGTGGGCATCGAGCCGCGATCTGTGGCGGAGCACCCCGTAGACCAGGGTCGTGGTGAGACCACGGTCGCGCGGATCCATTCCTGGATGGCGCTCGAGTTGCCTGGACAGCGCGCGGTTGCTGAACCCCGTGCCGCGCTCGACGTCTTGAAGGACGCGGACCGCAACGCGGCGCGCCGAGGGACCCTTGGCCATGCGCCCGTCTACCACGTACGCTGCACTCGTGCGGCTGCTCGCCTCAGCGTGCCTCAGCGGAGCGCTCTTGCTCGGATGCTTGGCCGATTCGCCGGAGCGGGTCTCGCTAGGAGACGACTCCGCGCTGGCGCTTGTGGGTTCGGTCGAGTCGGATGGATACAAAGCATGGGACGCGCCGCCGACCTCTGCGGACCTGCCGCGCCGCCGCCAAGCATCCGGAGCCCACGGGCCGTGGGTCGAGGTCTATCTGCACCCCGTACTGCTGGATGCGTTCTTCGGCGAGGGCGCGCTGGATGCGTGGCCTGAGGGCGTCGCTGCGGTGTGCGAAAGCTACGAGAGTGAGGACGCGCCCGATCCTTTTCTCGTCCAGGTCATGGCGAAGAGCGAGGGCGGTTGGGCATGGGCCCAGGTCGACGGCGATCGTGCTCCGCTCACGTCGAAACGACCCGATGATTGTATCGGCTGCCATGGTGGCGGGGAGGACTTCGTGTTCTCCGTGTTCCTTCCCAGCGGGTGAGTTCGGCGTGCACCTGTTCTCACCGATTGGTTGCAACCTGGCACTGCGGTGCACGTCTGGAAAGCATCGTGCGCCTTTCCGTCCCTGCCGTCGCGATGTGTCTGTGTCTTGCCGCGTGTGGCGCGGAAGGGGGCGGCTCGTCCCCATTCGGCAGTGCCAGTGGGGCCTCGGGCGCGAGTGGGGCCGAATCGGGGGGCGGCGCCACGTCGACCGCCACCGAGACTGCCTCCGCCGGGTCCGAGGGCTCGAGCAGTCCCACGAGTGGCGACGGGGACACGGCAGGGGACTCACAGGATCCGACCGGGTCGTCGAGCGCGACGAATGGGGCCTCGACGGGAGGGGCGTCCGCGGACGAGACCTCGACCACCGGTGGCGCATCCGCCACGGAGACGGAGACTGGCGGAGGCGAGAGTTCCGGCGACACCCCGCTCTCCGATGACCCCTTCGACCCCGCGGCCTGCAACGGCGTCGCGTGGACCGGAGCCGAGGCCCTTGCCGAGCTTGGGGGCATGCCGCGGAACGAGCTCGCCAGCTCCACGATTCAGGTGCGAACACGAACCTGCACAGGGGACGACTGTGGCCCGTGGGGACTCGGCCAAGACTGGATCATTTCGTACCTCACGTGGTCCGGCGGGGTGGTCACGGCGTACACGGACCTCGAAGCCGCGATGAACCTGGTGTTGTTCGACAACAACGGTGTCGCCGAGTTGTCGATGCAACACGAGACCTTTGGCGTCGGCGGCTACCCGGACGACGACGGGGTGCTCTACGGGTTTCCGCCTCAGGTCGTGAACTACCCGCACCTCCGAGCGTACAACCAGTTCCCCGAGTCCGAGTACTACTACATCGACCTCGACTATCAGGTCGCCCAAGGGGAGCTCGTCCTTGGCGACGGCTGTGCGGTGTGGACCGCCAACCCATATGGCACCGGGCAGCCCTACACCGCGCAGTACGGGGTGGTGTTTCATTGGTGACGCTTCGGCGGCCTTGAGCCGTGCGACTTCGGGTTTGCCGGACCGAGAGGTTCACGCGTCCGTGCCTGCGTCGTGCATGCTCGCGTGACACACCGGCGATCCGAGGGGGGCCGTGTCCCCGAGAAGGTCGGCGGTGTAGATGCGAACGAATGCGCTGAGGATGTGGGTGTCGAAGCCGTGCCAGTCCCCGTACTTCGCATGCGTCCGGTCGTAGAACTCCTTGAATGCGCGTTTGAGCGTGGGCTTGTCGGTGTGAAAACCGCCGTCCTCTCGATGCTCGGCGACGACGTCCTGACCGATCGCATTCAGGTCTCGCATCATCGCAACCGTGCGCACGAACTCCGTCTTCGGGGCGTACCCGAAGTGACTTGCGACGAAGACATCGAACTCGAGCCCCTGTAGCCGCTGCATGTCGGCGAAGTAGCCTTCGAGCGGAACGCCGGGAAGGCCACCGAGCAGCATGATGCCTGGTGCAACTGTGTCGGGCGCATACAGGACACGGTCGTCGACCCGAACCGCGAAGTGAGTCTCGGCGTGGGCACGGGGAATGGCCACCAGGTCGATTCGTCGGCCGCCGTACCGTAGCGTCGTGTCCCCTCGGACGAGCCGGGTGGGCTGTAGCAGGTCCCGGGGACTGAGCGCGGCCCAGTGTGCCGGGGCATCCTCGTGGGCCAGAACTTCTGCTGGCTCGAGCACGGCCGCGCCGCCGACATGGTCGAGGTGGTGGTGTGAGTAGATGACTGTCTGGACGGGCTGCCACAGTCCGTCCTTTTCGAGGCGGGAGCGCAGTGCTCTGGCAAAGGTTGGGTTGAAGGGATCGGTGATCACGAGCCCATCTCGGGTCTGCACCACCAGGGCTCGCTCCCAGCGGCTCTGGAACGTGAACACGCCGGGCGCAACTTCCTCCAGGGTCTCCTCGGCGGACGAGGGATGCTCGAAGTAGTCTGCGAGTCCCCCCACAGCGGTGCTCATGAAGAACCGTTGGGCGTTGCAGCCGGTGAGGCAGGAGAGGGTCAAGAGCACCAGGACGCGGAGCAGCATGGTCCTTGGCCTAGCCTCCGGGGGCCCGGTTTCGATGACCTCGGAGGTTATGTTGTGCGGTGTCGGTCCTCCGGGCGGACCGCTGTCACTCCCGCGGGGGGCGTCGATCGTTGAACCCCTGGATGTCCAGCAGGTCGGCGACGCGCCCCCATTGATGCAGAGGAACCAGCCCGGATACCCGGACCGCCTCCTTGCCGTGGTCGAACACGATGAGTCCCGGCTCGTCGCCGAACCCGAGTGCGGCCAGGGCATCTGCGCCGTCCGAGAGGTTGACGCGTTCCCAGCCCTCGCTGCTGATGTCGTCGGCGATGTTGCCGATGAACGCGCCTCGGGTGCTGGTCAGTTTCATCTTTCGCGCGAGGGTGATGAGCCGGACCGGAGGTTTTCGCATCTGCTGCAGGCGGACGTCGTCGTCGCCTTGGAACCCCCCGGGCTTCATGCGTGGAATGTCTGCGCGTACGACGGGATCTGGACCGCTGTAAAGGAATGCGCAGACGGTTTGCTGGCATGCCGCGGTGTCGAGCGCGCCGGCGGATAGCTCAGGCATGGGCGGCCCCAACTCCGGTTCGCTCGCGCCCAACTGCTCGCGTAGCGCCTCCAACGCTTCCCCCTCGAGTCCGCCACTGTGGCGCTGCAGGATGCTTCCGTCGGGTCCCAAGACGACGAGCCCATGGTGGCCCTTGGGCAGCTTGAAGGTCTCGATGAACACGCCCTCGAAGTCGACGTACAGCGGAAACCGGATCTCCGTGGCATAGCTCGCCATCGTGGCCTCGATTCGCTCCGCGAACACGCCCAGGCCTCCGGCATCGGCGACCGCATAGCCGACTGTGCTCTCGGGGTACACCCACCGGGACAAGGCGCGGTTGGTGGCTTCTCCCTCGGGGGACTTGGCGGACCAAGTACCGCTGACGGCGATGACGACGGTCTTTCCCTGGAGGGCGTCGAGCTTGAGCGGGGGCTGCCCGTTCATGCCCGGGATCTCGATGACCGCGGGGCTGGCCTCGACCTCGTCGAGCACTTCAGGGATGTCCTCAGTCCGGGTGAGCCACCATGCGGCCCCCGAGAGTCCGAGTCCGGCGAGTACGACCATCGCGAGGAGTTTCTTCATTCGGGTTCTTCGAGTCGGATGGTGCTTCGGTGGACGTCGCGGCCTCGCCGACACGCCGCCGAAAGCTCACGTGTCATGGGGTCGGTGGACACGATCGGCACTGCGATCTCGTCGCAGGCGAGACCTTCGAGTAGCACGACGTGCGGGGGGGTGCCCGCGCTGACGATGGCGGCCACAGGAGCCTCCGTGCCTTGGGGAATGAGATACAGGGGGAGTCCTCCCAGCACGGTGCTCGCGATCGGGGCGGACATGTCGCCGAGCGCTGCGAGTGTGTCCACCGGGGGGCTGACGTCTTGTGACGCTCCGCTGCGTCGGTCGTCGAACTGACGGAAGAACACCCGAGGACTGTCGGCCTGCAGTGGGGCAAAGACGTGCCGCGAATCGAGTGCCCCGATGATGGTGTGTGTCGGGCCGTTTGCCTCGGTCAAGGTGCTGAAACGGTCGCTTGCGCCCGTCGGACGCTCCGAGAGGGCTCCGGTACCAGAGTCGACGTCAAACACCACAGCCCGAACGCCGGCGACCCGGGCGCTGAACCCGGGGGTTCCGCCCCGGGCGTGGGTGAGCAGATCGCGGACGGGCTCAACACGATCGATGTCTCGTCCCGCACCCACGGCGCTGACGTTGGCCGGACCAAATCGACCGGTGAGGGGATCGATGTAGCTCGTCAAGAGGGTGCGGGAGCCCGGGAGGGGTTGCTCCACATCCGGAGACAGCAGTGCTTCGACGACGAGGGTATCTCCCAGGATCAGGGGTCGACCCAGCCGCGAGTACTCGAAGCCGGTGAACGCCTCGGCAAGGTCGACGACCGCTTGGGTATGGACCGTCGCCGCGGGCCACAGCACATCGGTTCCGAGAAGGGCACGCCCCTCCTCACCGGTTCGCCACGCGATTCGGAGGCGGCGCGTATCGTCCCGTTCGCGCAGGACGGCCGTGGCGGTGAACCGGGGCTCGTCCGTTCGGTCGAACCCGGTCAGGGGCACGCTCAGTCGGTCGGCGATGGCCCATCCGTTGTCCTGCGCGGCGGCGAGCGTCACGGTGACGGGGTCCGCGCTGAGGTCGTAGCCCATCAAGACGCCGGCGTCGGCGTGTCCTTGGGCATCGATCACGTCGGCTTCGAACGCGACCGCGTCGTTCATCGTGGCCGTGATGTCGACGGTCTGCACGTCGACAACCCGCAGCGATACGATCTCGCTCTCCAAGGTCTCCTCGGGGGTGAGGGTGCGCAGTTGAAGCGAGTGTTCGCCGACCACCAGAGCGCCGGCGAGGTGGACGGTGAGCGCGTCGGGGTCCAGCGAGACGGGCCCGTGGTCGTCGAGTCCAGTTCCGAGGCTCTGCTCATCGAGGAACACACGGGTGAAACCCGGCCGGATGTCGCGCACCGAGAGCACCAGGTCGTGACTCCGATCGACACCGATCGTGACCTCGTCATTCGGAGGGTCGATGAAGCTCGGGATCTCGAACACCTCGTCGAGCTCGGTCTCCATCTCCGAGGATGGGGTCTCCGGGTCGTCGGGGGCGCAGGCGAGCGCCACCGCGAGTCCGAGCATGGCGGCCTGCCGCATGGATCGAGCTTGCCCGATCCGCACGGCGGGTCCAAGGGGCGTGCGTCACCCGCCGCCGCTGAGGGTCCACAGCAGGACGCCAAGCCCGCCGTGGATCGTACCCAAGGCGATCGCAGCCCATCGCAGCCGTGCGGCCGCGGAGAAGACGACGACCACCCAGCACAGCCCCACCCCGACCGCGAAGCGCGTGAGCGTATCGTCCACGCCCAGCGGCAGCCGAACGTCCACGAGCGTGCTCGCGGTGTCGATGGCGAGCCAAAGTGACGCCCACCACGCCAGGCGTACAAAGACTGCGCTGAGCCGGCTGCGATGCGTCCATGCCCCATGTAGCGTCCACACGACCGCGTGGAGGACTGCGCGAGCCCCCGCGTCGAGGAGGCGCAGGGTGGTCCGAGCTGCGGGCGCGACGTCCATCAACTACGAGTGATTCGAACAGGGCCCTGAGGTCAAGTTTTTGGCGAATCCGCGGTGTTATGCTCCCACCGTGCCCGGCGCTGCGTCCCTCGCTCTGATCGCGGCCCTCGTGGGACCCGCAGGGGATTCGGCCGGGGCGCAAGACTCGTGGAAGCCAGCCTCGGCGCCGCCGCCCACAGCGTGGGCGCGAGCGGGGGCCAGACCTTGGCGGACATGCGACGCCGCAGGTCGACAGGCCCTGGGTATTCGCCTCGGCACCCAAGGTCGAGGCAAGTTCGAGCGGGTCTGGCGAGCGCGTGCTCGCCAGTGCCCACGCGAACCCGACGTGTTGGTCCTCGCCGCCCAACAGGCGGTCCTCGAGGCGGTGCCTACGGGTTGGATGCCGGAGTCGGACCCCAACCTCGACGAGACGATCGAGGCCCAGAAGACCGCCGCCCACGAAGCGATAGCGTTTCTCAACGCGGCCATCGAGGAGGCCCAGTTGCGCGGGGACCGGGCGCCGTTCGAGGCCTATTACTTCCGTGCGTACGCGCAGAGCGTTCTCGCAGAGGCGTCCGCCGCTCGGGAGAGCTTGGCGCTGGCCGACACAGCCGGCGACGCGGAGCGTTACCGAATCGAACGAATGGCCGCCGTCGCCGCCCTTCATGAGGGCGAACTCGAGGAGGCGGTCCGGCTGGCGCGGATGGCACTCGACGATGCGCCACTCGATGCCGAGGAGCGGTCGATCTCTCGCTATGTCTGGGCCCTCGTGCTCGATCGCGCCGGGGATTCCGAGTCGGCGCGTGAGGTCTTCCGCCAACTGCGGCGTGAGCCGGGGTCGTTGAGGGCCCGTCCTGCCGTGGAGACCATGCTACCGGCCCACGAACGGATGTTTCTGCGGGCGCTCGAGCACCAGGCACACGGCGAGTCGACGAACGCGTCGCGACTGTGGGATGCCTACCTCGGCCGGCCCGAGCCCGAAGAGGCCGATCGCGTGCTCGCACAGCGACACCGCGACGAGCTTCGCTGACCCGCTTCCATGAAGATCATCCGTACCGTTCCCGAGTTGTCCCGGTGGCGAGCCGCCGTGCGGTCCACCGAACGTGTCGCCTTCGTTCCCACGATGGGTTTCCTGCACGCGGGCCACTTGAGCTTGCTTCACGATGCCCGACGTCGCGTACCCACGGACGCCGGTTCCCTCGTGCTGTCGATCTTCGTCAACCCGACCCAGTTTGGCCCCGGCGAGGACCTCGAGGCGTACCCGCGAGACGAGGCGCAAGACCTGGCGTTTGCTGAGTCCGCTGGCGTCGACGTCGTGTTCATTCCCAGTGACCCCGGCCAGATGTACCCGTCCAGACAGACGTGGGTGAACGTCGAAGGCCTCTCCTCCACCCTGTGCGGGGAGTCGCGGCCGGATCACTTTCGAGGGGTGTGCACGGTCGTCACGAAGCTCTGGATGCTCGTGCGCCCCGACGTGGCAGTGTTCGGCGAGAAGGACTATCAGCAGCTCGCGATCCTCCGAAGGATGCATGCGGACCTGTTCCTCGGGGGCGAAGTGGCGTCCATGCCGATCGTACGTGAGGACGATGGCTTGGCCATGTCCAGTCGCAACGCCAATCTGAGCTCGTCCGCCCGCTCCAATGCGCTTCGGCTGCCGGCTTTCCGGGCCGAGGTGCTTCGGCGGTTCGAGGCGGGTGTCACACAGACCTCCGCGTTGTTGGCGGGGGCACAGGGGGCGCTTGCCCCGGGCGAGGTCGACTACGTCCAAGCCGTCGACGCCTCCTCCCTGCAGCCGGTCGAGCATGTCGATGCCCCGACCTTGGTTGCGTTCGCCGTCCGATACGGCGGTGTGCGGCTGATCGACAACGTGGTGCTCTCGCCGTGAGCCCGGATCCCTCTGTCGGCATTGGCCTCACGGTCGGCTCTGCCTTGTGCTGGGCGGGGCTCGATGCGTCGCGGAAGGTGCTGGTCCAACGGGTCTCTCCCGTGGCGCTGCTCGTCCTGCTCACGCTTGGCCAGATGCCGCTGTTCTTGCTCTGGGCATGGTTCGGGGACGACACGATCACGAGCTGGAGCTACGCGCTGCCCGGGATGGCGTCGTTGTTTCTGAACGTCGTCGCGAACCTCTGCTTCTTTCGTGCGGTCACCGTCTCGCCGCTGAGCCTCACCGTCCCACTGCTGGCGTTTGTGCCGGTGTTCACCACCCTCGCGGCCAACCCGCTGCTGGGAGAGATGCCTGGCCTTCGTCAGGTTGTGGGGATTGGGGTGGTGGTCCTGGGTGCCTTGGTGCTCAACGCTGGCGCGGCACAGGACCGGCGGCCGTCCGCTTTTGCCCGTGCGTTGATTCGGGAGCCCGGGAGCCTCCCGATGCTGGTGACCGCGTTGTGCTGGTCGTTGACGATCGTCGTCGACAAGCTCGCGACCCAGCACGCCGGCTTCGGGATTCACGGCGCGGTTCTCAATGCGGGCTTGGCGATCGTGGGCTTGGTCCTTCTCGCCTCTCGCGACCAGTTGCGAGACCTCGGCGCAGTTCGTACCGCATGGAAGCCGCTGGTGTTTGCGATCTCGTTGGGCGCGGTGGGGTTGGGGAGCCAGCTCGTCGCGGTCCAACACTTGTTCACCGCGCTCGTGGAAGCGGGGAAGCGTGCGATCGGAGTCACGATGTCCGTGGTCGTCGGCCGCCTCGCGTTCAACGAACCGGTGACCCGGTTCAAGGTGGCCGCGGTTGTGCTCATGAGTGTGGGTGCGGGCTTGATCGTTTGGAAGTGAACCGATGACCGACCCCGTCTTTGTCGCTGCCGTGATCGCATCTTGTGTGATCGCCTCGCAGTGGCTCGTCGACAAGACGCCGCTTCGACACGCTGGGGTGGCGCTGCTCGTCATCGTCGTCACTGCCCTCGTCTCCAACCTCGGGGTCATCCCAACCGGCGACAACCCGGTCTACAGCAGCATCTTCGGCCATGTGGCGCCGCTGTCGATCTTCTGGTTGTTGCTGGGCGTGAACCTGCGGGCGGTTCTCAAGGCTGGCCCGCAGCTGCTGCTGTTGTTCTTCGTGGGTGCACTTGGCACTGCCCTCGGAGTCGCGCTTGCGCTTTGGCTGCTCGACGACGCGCCGTTCGGGGAGCAGACCCCCGCAATGGCCGGCATGTTCACGGCGACGTACATTGGCGGAAGCGCCAACTTCAACGCGATCGCGCTTCACTACGAGGTCATGAAGAGTGGTCCGCTCTACGCGGGCGCCATGGCGGTCGACTCTGGCATCACCGCCGTGTGGATGGCGGTCACCATTGCGCTTCCGCGCTGGTTGGGCGCACGGGTGGGGGAGGCGATGCGCGAGCCCGGGGAGGAGGACCCCGATCGCGAGGCCGTCGCACCACGAGACCTCGCGGTGTTGTTCACGCTGGGTCTGGGATGCGCTTGGGCAAGTGCGGTCGTCGCCGAGCCGTTGGGCCTGCCGAGCATGCTCGTGCTCACCGTGCTCGCGCTCATCTTGGCGCAGGTTCCTGCGGTGTCTGGTCTGCGTGGTGCGAAGGCGGTCGGCATGTTTGCGGTGTATGTCTTCCTCGCCGCGATCGGTGCGCTGTGCGACGTGCAGGCGCTCGGCTCCCTGGGAGCGGTCGGCGGACGGATCGCGGTTCTTGCGGTGACCTGTGTCGGTGTTCATGGCGCCGTGTCGTTCGCGGCCGCCAAGGTCTTTCGGCTCGACCCGGCGCTGGCGGCCGTCGCCTCTCAAGCCAACATCGGCGGTGGGACGACGGCGCTCGCCCTTGCACGCAGCCTAGGCCGGCCCGATCTCGTCCTGCCGGCCGTTCTCGTGGGGTCCGTAGGGACCGCGCTAGGCACGTTTGCAGGGTTTTTTGTCGCCGCGTGGCTCGGGGGATGATCGTTCCGGGGGCGGCCGACACTACCCGTCCATGCGAGCTTGTATTGCCCTGGCAGCGGTGGGGTTGGCGTTGGGTCTTGCCGCGATTCCGTCTCGTGTGAACGCCTGCGGGGGCACGTTCTGCGATGCCGGACCGATCGGGATGCCTGTCGACCAGAGCGGCGAGAACATTTTGTTCGTGATCGACGAAACCACTGTCGAGGCACACGTCCAGATTCAGTACCAGGGAGACCCTGAGGCGTTCGCGTGGGTGGTCCCGGTGATGGCTGCGCCAGAGATCGAGGCGGGATCCGACGCGTTGTTTCGGAACCTGTTGAGCGCGACCGCGCCGACATTTCGCACGACCACCGTGTTTGAAGACTGCGGATCGCAGCGGGAACGAGGGGGTGGGTGTGCTTCGTTTACCGCAAACTCGGCACTGGAGGCCGACGGCGGCGTGGGCGAGGACCTGGGTGTGGGCGGTTCATTCGACGAGGACCCACAGGTGGTCTCTCGCGGGACGGCCGGTGCGTTTGAATACGCGGTCCTCGAGGGCGGGACCATCGATGGGGTGCTCGAATGGCTCGATGAGAACGGCTACGCGCAGGATGATGACGCGCCCGGCGAGCTTCAAGCCTATCTCGACAAGCGGTTCCTCTTTGTCGCGTTCAAGCTACGCGGTGGTGTCGGGGTCGACGAGATCCACCCTGTCGTGATCCGCTATGAAGGGGACGAGCCGTGTGTCCCGATCCGGTTGACGCGCATTGCGGCGACGGACGACATGGGTGTACGGGCGTTTTTTCTTGGGGAGTCTCGTGTAGCCCCAACGAACTACAGCAGCGTCGAACTCAACCTCGCGGCCATCGACTGGCAGAACTTGGGCAGCAACTATGAGTCCGTGGTCACCCGAGCTGTCGATGCGGACGGCAGTGATGGCCATGGCTTCGTCACCGAGTACGCCGGCCCTTCGGACGTCGTGCTCGACGACGGAATCTTGAACCCCCTGTGGGATGCGCAGCGGTATCGGGAGGCCTCACCCGAGGCGGCGGTGGCCGAGCTGGGGCTTCAACAGCTCCTCAGTTGTACGGATGGTTCCTGCTCCGCGGTCCATCCGTTGATCGAGGGGGTGCTGTCTCGTTTCCTCCCCGTGCCGACGGGGGTCTCGTTCGAGGACTACTACGGGTGTCTGTCGTGCTACGAAGAAGATGCCGACCGCGAATCGTGGGACGCAGGGGCGTTTGCGGACGAGCTCGAGGCGCGGATCATCGGTCCCGCTGAGCACGCGATGGATATCCTGAACCACAACGCGTATCTGACGCGGCTGTACACCACATTGTCGCCACAGGAGATGACGTTGGACCCCATCTTCCACGAAAACCCCGACCTTCAGCCGGTCTCGAACTTCTACGACGCCACGATGGTGTTCGCTTGTGAAGGCTCCGACTACGTGGAGTTCGACGATGGCAGCCGGCTCGCGGTCGCGGGCAGCCCGGACCCGGCCCAACCCGCCGCGCTTCGGGTTCAGGAAGTCCCCATGCAGGGGCCCGCGATGACGGTTGTCGACCTGAGCGAGCAGGTCATCGATACACGCCGCAGTTGGAACGCCGAGCAAGGGCTTGGCGGTGACGATGAGGGCTGCAACTGCCGCGCGAGAAAACACGGGGCCTCCGGGCTGGCCTGGGCCGCGTTCATGGTTGGGCTGGGGGTGTGGGCTCGGCGCCCATCTCGACCCCATGTTCGGAGAGCCAAGCATCGATCTTCGTGATGCGGTCGGCAGCGGTGTCGTCGTTCTGGTCGCGGAGACGGTCCCGCGCCGCTGTGGCGAGGCTGCGCGCCCGCGTCATGTCGCCGGAGGTCAGCGCCAGGGCGCGAGCCAAGCCGAACTCGGTGCGGGCCCGTTTTCGGGGCGGCGCCCCCGTCTCGCTGCGGATCGACAGCGCTTCTTCGAGCAACGGAAGCGCTTCGCCGGTGCGCCCGAGGTCGAGCAGGGCGAGGCCTTTTCCGGTGAGGCTGTTTGAGACGTAGACGTGCCTGGCGCCGTGAATCTCTCGCCGGACATCGATCGCGACATCGTAGCGGAGCAGGGACTCTTCGAGCTTGCCCCACTCTCGATAGTTGCTGGCGATGTTGTGATTGGTGGTGCCCACCTCGCGGTGGACGGGCGGGAACGCATTCTTCACCAGCCGCTCCACTGCAAGCATCGTTTCGTGTGCAGCCTCGTGGTTGCCTCGCATGCGCTGGATCTCTCCGATGTTGCCCAGGGAGAACAACAGGTCTTGGCTGTCGTCGGGGAGCGCCGCCCTCATGATCTCATGCGCCCGGCGGAAGCCGGCCTCGGCCGCAGCGAGGTCTCCTCGGGAGAAGGCGACGGTGCCCAGTCCGTTGTGGATGCCTGCGAAGACTGGGTGGTCCTCACCCATCGTCTCCAACGCGCGCTCTGTGGCGCGCCCAAATGCAGCCTCCGCCGCCGAATAGTCGCCCTGCCAAGTGTGGATGTTGGCGCGCAGAACCTCTTCTCCCCACGCGCGTTTCTTGCCCGGCGGGCGGTGGGAATCGAGGGTGTCGAGCTCCGCGAGTGCCTCCTTGAACTTCCCTTGTTCGGAGAGCGCAGACCCGCGAGCCTCTCGGAGGTCGAGTTCGAGGGTGTACGCGTCCGGGACCCTCGCAAGCACGGCCTCGGCGTAGTCGAACCACCGAAGCGCCTCGGCGTGGGCCGACTCGGCGTGAAAGAGATGCCGTCCCATCTCGATCCACGTGCGCGTGAGTAGGCGATCATCCCCCAGCCGAGCCGCGAGCTGTCCCGCGCCGTGAAACTTCTCGGTGGCGAGCTCCCGCTGCGAGTTGCGGCTCAGCGCGATGGAAAACTCGAGCGAAGCCGCCGCCATCGTCGGGGGATGGGTCGATGACGTCGCGGCCTCGTCGGCCTGTCGCAGTGCCTCGAGAGCATCGCCGTCCCGGCGCGCCCCCAACAGGGCTCGGCCGCGAGACAGGAGCGCTTCCGCAGCTTCGACCGACTCCGCCAGCTCGGGCGCGGGTGCTGGGTAGGCTTCCAAGAGCGCTTCGGCGTCAGCGCAGCCTTGGACTGGCCGGAGGTTGCCCAGCAGGGCCACGGATTTCTCGACGGTTTGCGCTTTGGCCTCGGCGAGGACGTCGAGGGTTGCATCGAAGTCCCGGCGTAGGGCATCGAGGCAGGCCACCGAGCGGTCATGGAGGTTCTCGGAGCGGTCGTGCCGGACTCGCGTCGCTTCACAGGTCTCAAGTCGTGCCCGGCTCCACTCGTCGGCGTAGGCGTCGGCTGTGTTCAGGGTATGCACGAGCGCTTGGTCGGCGAAGGGGACCCCTGTGCCTGTGAATGCTCCTCGAATCTCGCCGCGAATCTCGTCGGGGAGCAGGCCTGCGCGAAGGCTCGTCAGTGGGGGGCACGGCGGATCGCTCTCGTGCTCGAGGCTGACGGCGACGACCCCCGCGAGACCGACGAGAGCGGTTGCGCCCAGGGCGATGTTGCGGTGGGACGCGGGGCGGCGCTCGAGTTGCTCGAGCAGTCCTCGCATGTGGGGCCAACGCTCGGAGGGCTTGGGCTGCAGGCCACGAACGATCGCCTCGCAGATCCGACCGGGGACTTGCGTTGACTTGGGGATGGGCCGCCGCTCGCCTTGGGTCGCCTGCAGCATCAGCGCCATCCGACCGTTGCCATCGAACGGGCGCTCACCGAACAACGCTTCGAACGCGGTGACACAGAAACTGAACTGGTCGCTCTTGCCGTCGAGTTCGCCGCGGGCGTGCTGCTCGGGACTCATGTACGCGGGGGTGCCCGCGATCGCTCCGGTCTGGGTGAGCTGCTCGGTGTGCGAGTTGTGGGAGCTCGAAAGGTCGAGGTCGCTCGTATCGCCCGTGGGCGGCTCGTCGACCTGTCCGAAGCGTCGCGCGAGGCCGAAGTCCAGCACCCGAACCAGGCCGTCGTCGCCGACGAGCACGTTGGCAGGCTTGAAGTCGCGGTGAATGAGACCCTGGTCGTGCGCTGCCGCGAGGCCTCGGCCGGCTTGGAGGAGCACCGAGAGTACGTCCTGCCACGGCCGCGTCTCCTCCAACCAGCGCTTGAGGTCGCATCCTGCCACCAGCTCCATCGCGATGAAGAGTCGGCCTTCGACTTCACCAACGTCGTGAACGGTGATGACGTTGGGGTGGGAGAGGCGTGCCATCGTCTGCGCCTCGCGGAGCAGCCGGGCTCGGCCGGTGTCGGTTCCCGCGGCTTCTCCCAGGACCTTGAGCGCGACACGACGATCGAGTTCGGGGTCGTAGGCGGCGTAGACGACGCCCATTCCTCCCGACCCGATCTCGTGAAGGACGACGTACCGGCCAAAGGATGCACCTCGACGCGGTCCTTCGGCCGGTGGGGTCGTCCAGCCCCCGTCACCCGCGACGAGCCCCGAGTCGGTCGCCGTGGGGGTCGTTGGGCCGGCCATGGTGTCGAGCATGCACGAGCCCGGGGGCGCTGTCTTCCCGAGGCCACGCTGCGGGCGATCGGATCCCTCCTGCGACGAGATGTCCCGTCCTCGCGCGCTGGTCTTTCGCATCGCCACGCGTCCTAGAGATACTGACACCATGATTACGTTGGGATTTAGATTGATGGTGGTGGTGGGTTTGCTAGCGGGATCGGGTTGTGGATGGGCGGTTGCGGCTCCGCGTTGTGACCGAGGGATGGCCCGGGTCGACGGCCAGTGTATCCCGACACCGACGCTGGTTTTTCGGGGGTGTGTGGAGGCGTTTCGGACCACGCGAGTCGAGCGGGACCGCGGGGGCTCCGTCGCTGTCGGGGGGTCGGTTCCCGGCACCGGGAGCGGTCGGTTGGAGCGAGACCGTCGCGATGTGGAGGCGACCGAGCTGGCGTCCCTCCCGGACGCGGATGCGGATGCGATCATCGAGGAGTGTCGGCGGCAGGAAGAGGCCGAACGCGGGCGCCTGCTCGATGAGGCATGGGCGGCTGCGGACGAGGCCCGAGGGGACGCCAAGCGGGCGCGCACGGACGTCCGCCGCCTGGAGTCATCGACGGCGGCATTGGAAGGGGCGGTGCAGGAGCTGTCGGCGGCACTCGAGCTGGAGCGGGCGACGGTGTTGCAACGGGACGAAGCGTTGGCGGCCATGACCGCGCTCGCCAGCGAGGGCCACCCTTGTGCGTTGGAACTGTGGCCGGCCTGCGCGGAGGCGGCGGCGTCTGACCACGAGGTTGGAGAGTATGCTCGAGCGCATCGGCGGTATGCGTTGGCTTGCGAAGGCGGCGTTGCGGAAGCGTGCGCGAACTGGGGTCTCATGTTCGAGCATGGACAAGGCGTGCCGGTCGATCTGTCGCGCGCGCGGAAACTCTACGCACGTGCCTGCACCGAGGACGACCTGGAGGGGTGTGTGCATTTGGGCGTGGCGACGCTCGCCGAACATGGAGCGGTTTCTGAAGTTGAGGACGGGCTGCGCCGCGCATGCGCCAGGGATGTTGCTCGGGGTTGCACAACGCTGGCGCAGGCGCTGCCACGCGGCGTCGACGAAGATGACGACATCGAGTCGTTGCTCGAGCACGCATGCCGGCTCGACGATGCGCATGGCTGCCGCATGCTGGGCGTCCATCTGGAGCGGGAGATGGGACGGGCAGACTTGCTCGCCGCACAACGGGCCTTCGACAAAGCGTGCACCCTCGGGGACTCTGCAGGGTGCGACGCGCGAGTTCAGGCAAGCGGGCCCCAGCGCAATCCGTCGGGCCCCAAGCGTGTACACTGAGTCGGTGGACGCGCACTGGGTCGACACCAACGAGTCTCTGCAGACGTGGTGCGAACGCCTGGCCGGCGAGTCGCGGATCGCAGTCGACACCGAAGCGAACTCGATGTTCGCGTATCACGAGCGGATCTGCCTGGTGCAGGTCAGCACCGCGGACACGGACATCCTCATCGACCCTTTGGCCGTCGACTTGGCGCCGTTGGGGAAGGTCTTGGAGTCCCCGGGGATCCAGAAGGTCATGCATGGTGCCGACTACGACGTCCTGATCTTCAGGCGGACGCAGAAGATCGGGATTCAGAACCTCTTCGACACCATGCTCGCCGCGCGGGTCTTGGGTTGGCCCAAGTGCGGCCTGGCCTCGCTACTCGATGAGCACTTCGAGTTCAAAGCCAACAAGGCCTTCCAGCGCTACGACTGGGGACAGCGGCCACTGTCGGACGCGGCGTTGGCCTACGCCCGCTTTGATACGCACTACCTCCTGCGCTTGGCCGACCTGCAAGGCGCGGCGCTCGATGAAGGCCCGCATCGCGAAATGTTCGACCGTGCCTGCATCCGTCAGACCGCGGTCTTGCCTCGGGAGCGGCCCTTCGACCCCGATGGCTACTGGAAGTACAAGGGCGCCCGAGATCTGGACGAAGCGGGTCGTTCGGTGCTCAAGGCCGTGTTTGCGTGGAGGGAGCAACGGGCGGAGCAACTGGACCGGCCTCCGTTTCGGGTGTTGCCGGAGATGGCCATGATGGGCTTGGCGCGTGGATGCCCGACGACGCGCAACGACCTGGCGGCCGTCAAGGGCATGCCCAAGCCGGTCGCGCGCCGGGACGGACCCGACCTGCTCGCACTGGTCGCTTCGGCGGTCGAGACCCCGTGCCCGCCTCCCCAGCGGCCGAAGCCTGACCGGGCGCGCTCCGAACGTGTCGACGCCATGAAGGCGTGGCGGAAAGCCGAGGCGGCGCGCTTGGGTCTGGAGCCCGAGATCGTGATCGACCGGGCCGGGCTGATGTCCGTGGTCGATGGTGACGTCTCGTCGCTTGATGACTGGGAGCGAGAGCGCTACGGCAAGGGCATCGAGAAGGTGCTTGCAGGACTCCGTCGCTGAGCGGTCGCCCGGCGTCGGACTGGGCGTCCGGTAGGTCCGAACCTCAGACCCCTACACGGGCGGAGGCGCGGCGAGGAGAGTCAGCTCAAACTCCTCGACGAGCGTGCCGGAGTCGATGGGACTGAGCTCGACCCGCAGCGACGCGGTCTTTCCGTCGAGCGATTGCACGTCGACCCCATCGGGCATGATCACGCGTACGTACATGAACTCGTAGGTACCGTCGCTGAGGACGTCGAAGGACATCGGGTAGTTGGAGACGCACTTGAAGTGGCCGCAGAACCCCGCCTCCTCGCCGTCGACGTCGAGGGTCACATCGAGCAGTGGTGCACGCTCATCGGTGTAGTCCCGCGGGTCGTCGGGAACCGTGATGCCACCGGCGCGGATGGGCAGCGGAATCATGGCCGCGCCCTGAGACCCCCAGACCACCTCGAGTTCTCCACCGTCCTCGATCGGTGTGAAGCTGGTCTCGCCGAAGCCGACGGCGAGGAACCCGACCACTTCTTCGCCGGACTCACCGCTGTCACTGCCCGTGTCGTCGGCGGTCTCCGAACCGCCGGTTGAGGGGTCCTCACACCCGACGAGCAGCGCGCAACCCAGGGCGAGGCTGAAGACCGTTGGAAGTCGGGGACGGAAAGAACGAGTCACGGAGCGCAGCATCGTAGGAAGTCCAAGTCGCGAGCCTGCCGAGGCCGCACCTCCAAGATGCTGGTCACCCACAGACGCTGCAAACGCGAGTCCCAACCGGCGCTGAGGGCTTGTGTGGCCTCGAACACCGGGGTGTGACGTGGGTGTCAGACCTCGCTGCGTAACCAGCGCGCGGCTAGGCGAGTGCTTTCGAGGTGAGTTCGGAGACGTCGCGGCTGAGTCCTTCGGTCTCGCGGATCCTCTGCAGGGCGGCCTTCATCAGCGCCTTGCGGTCGTCGTCGAACCTTCTCCAAGACATGAAGGCGCCGGTCAATCGCGCGGCGACCTGCGGGTTGAGTGGGTCGAGTTCGAGGATGGTGTCGGCGAGCAGGTCGTACCCGCGCCCGTCTGCGGCGTGAAAACGGACCTGGTTGCGTACCGCAAAGGTCCCCATGAGGCTGCGGATCCGGTTGGGGTTGGTCAGCTTCATGTCGGCGTGGGCCCGCAGCGCCTTGACGCGATCCAAGGTGTCGGGAAGCTCGCCCATCGCCTGGACCGCGAACCACTTGTCGAGCACCAGAGGTTGGTTCTTCCAGCGTTCGTAGAATGCACCGAGGGCCTCGTCCCGGGCGGGGTGGTCCTGGTCGACGAGCAGGGAGAGCGCGGCCTGGGCGTCGGTCATGTTGTCCGCCCGGTCGAACTGGGTTCGTGCGGCTTCGATCGCCGCCGGATCGGCAGTCGAGACCAGGTAGCTGAGCACGACGTTCTTGAGTCGACGCCAGCCGTTGGCGTCTTTTCCGTGGGCGTACGGGGTGGTGCGTTCGACGAGGTCTCGGTAGACGTCCCACAGCCGAGGCGCGTGGGCCTGTGCGAGGGTGCGGCGCAGGAACGTCCTGGCCGCGTGGATCCCATCGACATCGACCACGTCCTGTCGCTGCCCCAGCACGCGCTCGTCGGGAAGGACCAGGGAGAGCGCTGCGAGCGACGGATCGAGCTCTGGGTCTTGGAGGAGGGCGCCGAAGGCTGCGGTAAATCGCGGGTCGGCCACCATTTCGGCTCCACTGGCCCGCGCTTCGGTGAGCGCGAGTAGCAAGTCGGACGCGAAGCTTTGCGCGGCGTCCCAGCGGTTGAAGCTGTCGGAGTCGTGGGCCATCGACAGCGCGAGTTCCTCGCCGGAGCGCTCCTGCTCGAGTTTCACCGGGGCCGAGAATCCGCGCAGCACCGAGGGCTGGGGAGGCGCACTCACGCCCGCGAAGGTGAAGGTTTGCTTCTGCTCTCGAAGCTCCAAGATCGCCGTGGTGCCTCGGACGGTCACGGCGGGGTCGGTGAGACGGACTTCGAGGTCGGTGCCGTCGGGAGCCAACAGCCCCGTTGCGATCGGCAAATGCATCGGTGCGTACTCGGCCGGGCCGCCTGCGGTTGGGGCCAGCTGCTCGAGCGTGAGGCTGTAGGTTTGCGCTGCGGCATCGTGCTCGCCGGAGACGCGCAGCCGCGGGGTGCCGGCTTGGCTGTACCAAAGTCCGAATTGCTCGAGGTCGACCCCACTTGCATCGGCCATCGCGGCCCGGAAATCGTCACACGTCACGGCCTGGCCGTCGTGTCGCTCGAAGTAGAGGTCCATGCCTTTGCGGAACGCCTCCGGCCCGAGCAGCGTGTGCATCATCCGGATGACCTCCGCGCCTTTGTTGTACACGGTGACCGTGTAGAAGTTGTTCATCTCGATGTACGCGTCGGGGCGAATCGGATGGGCGGTGGGCGAGGCATCCTCGGCGAACTGCGCGGCTCGGAGCACGCGGACATCCTGGATGCGTTTGACCGCAGGGGACGTCATGTCGGCCGTGAATTGCTCATCGCGGAAGACGGTGAGGCCCTCCTTGAGCGTCAGCTGGAACCAGTCTCGGCATGTGACACGGTTGCCGGTCCAGTTGTGGAAGTACTCATGGGCGATGACGGCTTCGACGCCCTCAAAGTCATCGTCCGTGGCGGTCTCGGGCCGCGCCAGGACGTACTTCGAGTTGAAGACGTTCAGGCCCTTGTTTTCCATCGCGCCCATGTTGAAGTCCGAGACGGCCACGATCATGTAGATGTCGAGGTCGTATTCGAGCCCGAACACCTCTTCGTCCCACTTCATCGACTTCTGCAGTGAGACGAGGGCGTGGTCGCAGGCGCTGATGTTCTGGTGTTCGACCCAGATCTCGAGCTTGACCTCGCGGCCGCTGCGGGTCGTGAACGTGCCTTCTTTGCAGCTGAGATCAGCGGCGACGAGAGCGAAGAGGTAGCTGGGCTTGGGGTAGGGGTCTTCCCAGGTGACCGTGTGCCGCCCGTCATCCAGGTCGGCACGTTCGACCGCGTTGCCATTGGAGAGCAGCACGGGGTAGGCGGCTTTGTCCGCGACGATCGTGGTGCGGTAGCGAGCCATCACGTCCGGGCGGTCGAGAAAGTAGGTGATGCGCCGGAATCCCTCGGCCTCGCACTGCGTGCAGTAGTTCCCGCTGGACTTGTACAGCCCGCTGAGCTCGGTGTTCTCCTGCGGCTTGATGCGGACCTCCGTGCGGAGCTCGAAGGCATCGGGGACGCCGGGGATCTTCAGGTGTTCCTCCGTGACGTGCAGCGAGTCCGCGTCGCGGGGAACTCCGTCGATGAGGACCGAGACGAGCTCGAGGCGTTCTCCTCGCAGCACGAGGTCGTCTCCATGGGATCCGTTTCGACGCAGCTTCATCGACGCGCGAACGGTGGTGAAGGACTCCTGCAAGTCGAAGTGCAGCTCGACCGTGTCGATGACGAACGCAGGAGGCTGGTAGTCCTTGCGATGGATCGGCTGGGGCGCGGGGTCCTTCATCCGCAGCAGGATAACGCCGCCCCGGCGCGTTGCTCAGGCCTTTCGGCCCTGAGCCGGTCAGTTCTCCGGCGCGCCCCCGTCGATCCAGTCGCGGATCGTCTGGACCTGGCCCGCGCTCAGCGGCGTGGACGGAGCTGGTGGCATGAAGCCGCCTATCCCCTCGATTCGGTCCACGATGTAGCTGTTGTTGGCATCGCCCGAGTCGATCCACAGCAGGCCGCCGCCCGCCGAAACGTCGACGATGGCATCGTAGGCCGCGGCCGCGTTGGGGTTGCCGGCCCACGGTGCGAAGCCCGATCCGTGACAGCCGCAGTTCGCGTTGAAGATCGGGTGCACATCCATCGACCAGCTGGGGATTTCGATGCAATTGCTGGTGTTGAAGTTCAGGCAGTTTGCATTGCAGGACAGGGTGCCGCCGTCGAATCCCTGGCTTGCGCAGGACTGCCCGCCAAGGTTGCCCCCATCACAGTCCTCCGCGGGATCGATGGACCCATTGCCACAGGTGCCGCAGTTGGCCGTGCTGATGGTGCCGCAGTCGTTGGTGCACGACAGCCCCCCGTTGTCGAAGCCCATCGTGACGCATGTGGCTCCGCCGAACTGGTTGTTGTCGCAGACCTCGCCGTCCTCGAGGTTGCTGTTCCCGCACAGAGAACACTGCGCACCGCACTCGTCGATCGCCCGGTTGACGCACAGCTCATCCCAGTCCGTGTTGCAGCAGAACGCATCCGCAGCGCAGACACAGGTCTCCACCGCGGTGTCCTCGCATCCTGCACTCCCGTTCTCGAAACAGCAGTTGGTGTTGTCGAAGCACTCGCTCTCGTCGAACTCGCAGCTTCCGCTGCACTGGAGAGTTCCGGCGTCGTATCCCTGAGAACTGCAGTTCCCCCCGTCTAGGTTGTTCCCGTCGCATTGCTCGGTGCCCTCGACGCTTCCATCACCGCAGGTCGTGCAGTTCGACGTGTCGTAGCCGAGGCAGTCGGAGGCACAGCCAAGCGTGCCACCGTCGAAGCCCTGCTCCAGACAGCTTTCATCGCCGAGCTCCGCTGAGTCGCAGGTCTCCGCCTGATCGACGATGCCGTCGCCGCAGGTGCCACACCCGGCGGTGTCGAACCCGAAGCAGTCGTCGGCGCACGCGAGGGTGCCGTTGTCGAAGCCGAGGCTGACGCAGGTTTGCTCGTCCAGGTTGTCCCCGTCACAGACTTCCCGCCGCTCTACTTCCCCGTCGCCGCAGGCGAACGCCTGACAGTCATCGAACTCGAGCTGGCAGATCTCGTTGCAGCTGAGCGTGCCCTCGATGAACCCGAACGCAGAGCATTCCCAATCTCCGAGGTCTTCGCCGTCACACTCCTCGTCACCCTCGGCGACTCCGTCCCCGCAGTCGGGCCCGTTCGAGTCCGGGGGAGTCGTGGTGGTGGCGTCGGATGTGGTGCCGTCGGTGGGTGGCCCGGACGTCTCGCTGGGGCCCGTTGGACTCGTCGTCGACGGGTCCGTGGGGGCCGTCGGGTCGGTGACATCCGTCGTGACCATGACGGCGTCAGTACCGCCGCTGCTTCCGGTTCCCCCGTCAGTGCCGCCTCCCGCCGTGGGGTCGGAGTCGCATGCGACCGTGAACAGACCGAGGAGCAACGCGGTCGAGCCGAGCCGAAGCGGGAGCATAGAAGGATGATACCGGACTCGGAGGGGGGCGGGAGTTGCGCGAGCCGCTGAGAGCCGCTGTCGACCGTCCCAAATCCACCGCTCTGACAGTTTAATGGTATGACCAGTTGAAGGTCCGGTGGCTCGGCCTCATGATGAGTCCGATGGGTCTTCAGAAGATCGACCGCCGCACCATCTCGGATCAGGTGTTCGAGCAGCTCTCCCGAGAAATCGTGGATGGGCGTATGGAGCCGGGAGTCTTGCTGCCCTCCGAGCGCGAGCTGGTGCAGGTGCTCGGCGTCAATCGGGGAGCCGTCCGCGAGGCGCTGAAGCGACTGGCCCAAAGCGGGCTGGTCCAGATTCAGCAGGGCGGCGGAACCCGAGTTCTCGACTATCGAAAGACCGCCGGCCTCGACCTGCTCGGCTCGCTCATGATCCGCGCCGACGGAGAGATCGATGTCCGCGTCGCACGCTCGGTCATGGAGATGCGCTCTGCGCTCGCGCCCGACGTGGCACGACTGGCGGCCACCCGCCGAGACGACGCGACGGTCCAGCAGCTCGCGGCACTGGTCACTGCGATGGGCGGGACCGAAGACCTCGGTGTCCTGCAGAGCCACTCCCTCGAGTTCTGGGACGTGCTCGTCCGCGCCGCCGACAACGTCGCGTATCGGCTCTCGTTCAACACATTGCGCGACACGTACGAGCTCATCCGCGGTGCGTTGGTGGTGATCATGGCGGACGAGGTCTCCGATGTCGGCGGTCACCGCGACGTCCTGGACGCGGTGCAGGCCGAAGACGGTGACGCCGCTCGAGCAGCCGCCGAAGCCCTCGTACAACGCGGCACCGCCCGAGTCTTCGACCTGCTCGAAGCCCTGGCGGCTGAACAAGAATCACCCCATACGAATTTAACAGACGCTTCCGCCTCCTCCGAAGGACCCTTGTCATGAACGCCACTGCCACCCACCCGCGCGCGCCCGGGCTGCGTCTCTCCGACGCGGCGCGACTGTTCTTTCGCAACGCATCGCCTCGCCTGTTGGTGGGCTTTGCCGTGTACGCGGTCGCGTATCGGGTTTGGCTTGGCGGATTTGCGGTCTGGGACCTCGGGCTGGTGTTCCTACAGGTTGCCTTGCAGCCGATGACGGAGTGGTTCATCCATGTGTTCGTGCTGCATGCACGGCCCCGTAAAGTTGGGCCCGTCACGCTCGACACCCGGCTTGCGCGGGATCACCGGTCTCACCACACCGATCCACATGCGCCCCGTTGGTGGTTCATCCCGGTGCTCAGCGGCATCTTGGTGTTCGTGGGCGTGGCCGTCGTGGCCCACCTGCTCCTGCCGCAAGGCCTGGCCGCCACGTTCACAGCCACGTCGGTTCTGATCGCGCTGGTGTACGAGTGGACGCACTACCTGTGCCACTGCACCTATAAGCCTCGGTCGCGGTACTTGAAGTTCCTGGTGCGCCACCATCGTCTGCACCACTTCAAGAACGAGCATTACTGGATGGGCGTGACCGTTGTGGGCGGCGATCGACTGCTGGGCACGCTCAAGAGCCCGCGCGATGTCGCGACGTCGCCCTCGTGCAAAGACGTGCTCGCCGCGTACAAGGCGGCGAACAAGTCGCCACGGTAGCCTGAGAACCTGCTGGGGTTCGTGCATGGCTCTGGGGCTGCGGTCCGTGCTAACAGGCGGGCATGCGATCGCGGTGGTCCGACGCGGAGGCGAAAGCGGCTATGGAACGCTGGGCAGGTGTGCCCGGCAGCAACGAAGACGTGGCGCTTCGCGTCTACACGTCGCGACTGATCGGTGCCGAACCGGCGCTGGTCCTTCACGGTGGTGGCAACACCTCGGTCAAGACTCAGCTCCCCGACGACCTGGGGGACCCGGTCGACGTTCTATGCGTCAAGGGGAGCGGGTGGGACCTCGGGGGCATTGAGCCGGCCGGGTTGCCCGCCGTCCGGCTCGACACGCTCGCACGGCTCCGCACGTTGGCGGCGTTGTCCGACGAGGACATGGTCAATGCGGCCCGGACTCGGTTGCTCAACGCCCGTGCGCCCAACCCCTCCGTCGAGACGCTCCTGCACGCGTTCTTGCCGCACCGGTTCATCGACCACTCACACGCCGACGCGATCCTGTCTTTGGCCGACCAAGCGCAGGCCGCAGACCTCGCGCACGAGGTGTTTGGCGAGCGGCTCGCCGTCGTTCCGTATGTGATGCCCGGCTTCGCGCTCGCCAAGCTCGCTGCCGAGGCGTCCGAGGCGCAGCCCAACTGCGAAGGCCTCTTCCTCGTTCAGCACGGATTGTTCACCTTCGGTGACTCCGCCAAGTTGGCCTACGAGCGTCACATCGAGGCTGTGAGTCTGGCCGAGGCTCACGTGGCGCGGAAACGGACCGTGGTCTCGGTCGCCACCAAACGGGCCGACTATGCCGCGCTGGCTCCCGCGCTCCGTGGACACTTGGGCGATGTGATTCTGGAGCGTCGTGCGACGGACGCGGCGCTCGCGTTCGCGTCGGACCCCAACGTCGCATCGCTCTCGCAGCGCGGCACCGCGACGCCGGACCACGTCATTCGAACCAAGGCCGTTCCTCTGCTTCTGGACCCGGAGGCCGGCGGGTCCGACTGGTCGAGCTACGTCGCGGAACAGGTCCAGGCGTTTCGGCGCCGGTATGACGCCTACTTCGACGCCCAAGTGGCGGAGAAGGGGGTCACGCGGACCAAGCTCTCCGCGGACCCCGTTGTCGCGCTGATCCCCGGCGTCGGCATCGTGGCCGCGGGCGCGACCCGGAGAGCTGCTTGTGTCGCCGCCGACCTCTACGAGCACACCATCGAGGTGATTCGGGGTGCCGAGGCGGTCGGCCGCTATCACGCGCTGCCGGATGCGGACCTGTTCGACATGGAATATTGGTCCCTCGAACAAGCGAAGCTGGGCCGGAAGAAGCCCGCACCGCTGCAGGGCCGCGTGGTCCTGGTGACGGGAGCCGCATCCGGAATCGGAGAGGCCACCGCGCAAGCGTTCGGACGACAGGGGGCTGCGTTGTTTCTCATCGACCGAGACCCCGCGGTGGCCGAGGTCGCACGGACGCTCGGTGCGGAGTTCGCCGTCCTCGATGTCACGGACCCCGGCGCGGTTGCAGCGGCGGTCCGCACATGTGTGGAGGCGTTCGGGGGGCTCGACCACGTCATCTCCAACGCGGGCACCGCCCCGCAAGCCCCAATCCACGAGTGCCCTCCCGATGTCTTCGAGGCGAGCCTGGCGGTGAATCTTCGCTCGCACCAGAGCCTGGCGTCCGCCGCGACGACGGTCCTCCGGGCACAAGGACGGGGCGGAAGCCTGTTGTTCAATGTGTCGAAGGCTGCGTTCAACCCCGGCAAAGGCTTTGGTCCCTACGCGGTGGCCAAGGCCGGGCTGTACGCGTTGATGAAGCAATACGCGATCGAGGGGGCCGACGCAGGGATTCGTGCGAACGCCATCAACGCCGACCGCATTCGGACCCGGCTGTTGGATGAAGACGACGTCAAGAAGCGGGCGCAAGCACGGGGCCTCGACGTGGACGCATACTTCCGCTCCAATCTCTTGCAACGTGACGTCACGGCCGGCGATGTTGCCGATGCGTTCGTCTATCTCGCAACGGCACAGAGCACCACAGGGTGCGTGATCACGGTCGATGGCGGCAACATCGCCGCGAGCCCGCGGTGAGTCCATGCCTCGGCTTCTCCCGCGCTCGGTCGTCGTCCTTTCACTCCTGCTGGGTGGGTGTGGGAGCGAGGCGTCGAAGCGGGTGCCGCTGTCTGTCTTTGCGGCTTCGTCGTTGACCGAGGCCTTCACGGAACTCGAGCAGACGTTCGAACGCGAACACCCCAGTATCGATGTTCGCCTCTCCTTCGCGGGGAGCCATGTTCTCCGTCTGCAGATTGAGCAAGGCGCAGCGGCCGACGTGTTTGCCTCGGCGGATCCGGAGCAGATGGAGGCTCTGGATGAGCGCGGGCGGCTGGAGTCCCACGCCGTGTTCGCACACAACGAACTCGTGGTCGTCGTACCGGGGGACAACCCAGCGGGCATCCATCGCTTCGACGACCTCGAGCAGGCGAGGCGCATCGTGCTGGGCTCGGCCGCCGTTCCTGCGGGGCGTTACGCCGATGCGGTCCTGGATCGCAGCGATGCGGTGTTCTCCGCGTCCGTGCGTGCTCATGTGGTGTCGCGGGAGAGCAATGTCCGTTTGGTGCGTGCCAAGGTCGAGCTCGGTGAAGCGGACGCAGCACTGGTGTACCGGACCGACACCGTCCATACGCCGAGTCTGCGCGTGACCGAGATCCCCGCTGAGGTCGCGGTTCCGGTCGAGCTCCCGATCGGTGTGCTCGGTGACGCCCCGCACGGCGAAGCGGGCCGGCGATTCGCTCAGCACGTCCTGTCCGTCCCCGGCCAAGCAGTCCTCGCGACGCATGGGTTCCTGGCGGGGGGTCGATGAGCACGCCTCGACGCGCATGGCCTCGGCGTGTCGTGCCTGTGGCGGGTGGCCTGTTGGGCGCCGCCTTGGTCGGCTTACTGGCCATTCCCTTGTTCGCGTTGGTGGCCTCCGTGACGCCGGCCGATTTCGCGTCTGGTCTTCGACACCCATTGTTTGGACGGGCACTGCGGTTGAGCCTGCAGACGACCGTGGTCAGTCTGGGACTCACGGTGGTCTTGGGAACACCGCTCTCCTGGTGGTTGGCGAGCTCGTCCTCGAGGGCGACCCGCATCGTGTCGGTGTTGGTCGAGGCACCGATCGTGATTCCACCGGCGGTCGTGGGCGTGGCTCTTCTGCAGACCTTCGGAGCACAGGGGGTCTTCGGGCCCGCGCTGCACGATGTTGGGTTCCGCATCCCCTTCACACCGGTCGCGGTGGTCCTGGCCCAGGTTGTGGTGTCCGCCCCGTTCTTCGTTCAGGCCGCGACATCCGCGTTCCGGGAGATCGACCGGGACACGATCGCGGTCGCTCGGACGCTGGGGGCGACACCTGCAGGAGCGTTCCTTCGGGTCGCCCTTCCTATCGCGATGCCCGGGTTGTTGAGCGGCGCGTCCTTGGCTTGGGCACGATCGTTGGGAGAGTTCGGGGCCACGTTGCTTTTCGCTGGAAACATGCCGGGCACGACGCAGACGCTCCCGTTGGCGATCTTCACCGCGCTCGAGTCCGATGTTCGCCTCGCAGTGGTCTTCTCCTTGTTCCTTGCCGGGTTGGGGATGGTGCTGCTCGCGGGACTCCGTCTACTGTCGAAGCTTCGCCCGACCCTGAGGCCTCGATGACTGCTTGGACGGCGGCGATCAACGCGAGGGTGGGTGGGTTCGAACTCGATGTCGAACTCGACGGGGACGAGGGCGTCCTTGCACTTGTCGGTCCCAACGGCAGTGGCAAGACGAGTTTCCTGAGGCTGCTTGCCGGTGTTCTCCGTCCCTCGGTGGTCGAGCTCTCGGTATCCGGAACCACGCTCGCCAGCTCGACGCAGGGAATCGACATCCCCGCGGAGGAGCGCCGAATCGGATACCTCCCCCAAGGCTACGGGCTGTTCCCGCACCTGGGCGTCCTCGACAACGTTGGGTTTGGCCTCGCGTCGGGGCCGGTGCGGATGCCGCGGGCGCAACGGCACGAGAAGGCGAGGGCGTTGCTCGGGCAACTCGGGTGCGCGTCGCTGGCCGAGCGGCGGGTGCAGGGCCTCTCCGGCGGAGAGCAACAACGCGTGGCGCTCGCACGGGCGCTTGTTCTCGAGCCCAACTTGCTGCTGCTGGACGAACCGCTGGCTGCGTTGGACGCGACGTCCCGACGGGCTGTGCGGCGCTTTCTCACCGAGCGACTGCAGGCCTTTGGCCGTCCGGCGATCGTCGTGACCCACGATGTGCGGGACGTCGAGGCCCTCGCCGCCCGGGTTGCGGTTGTGGAACGCGGAAAGGTGGTGCAGGTCGGGGACCTGGATGCTCTGCGCGCACGGCCGGCCTCCGAGTTCGTCTCCGAGTTCTTGGGACTCTGAGTTCCACGGCGGGGCTCGGGTCAACGAAGACCTGGTACAACCGGGCCCCGCGCATGTCCGAGGAAACGACAGCCGCCGAGCCTCAGGGGCGCTCGATGCCCGACCGTATCGCCCTTGCAACCGTGCTGGTCGGTACCGTGATCTTGTTTGCGTCGACGCTGTGTCCGACGGTGTACTGGTACGACAGCGCTGAGTTCTCGGCGCATGCGGTCACCCTTGGGGTGCCGCACCCGCCGGGCTATCCGCTGTACACGATGGTGGCCCACCTGTTCACCTGGCTGCCGGGTGAGCCGGCGCTGGGCGTGAACCGGATGAGCTTGGTGTTTGGCGTGGGGGCGGTCGCCATCACCTACGCGCTGGTCCGCCGACTCGGCGGGAGCATCGCGGCCGCGGTGGTCGGCTCGGCGGTCTTGGCGACCGCTCGGACCTTCTGGGCCAACGCGGTCGTCGCCGAGGTCTACACGCCCGGCCTGGTCATGACCCTGGGTGCACTGCTGATCCTCGTTCGCGCCCACCAAGAACAGTGGAGGCGCGGCGTGATCTTGGCTGGCCTCGTGGGCGGGCTGGGCGTCGGCATGCACATGTCGATCACGACGTTTGGCGTCGGCTACGCGTGGATGGTGTGGACGTACGACCTTCCCGAGCGACTGCGCCCGCGCATGCTGCTCGAGCGACTCCGTGCCCGGCTTTCCCTGGCGTTGCTCAGTGCGCTTGCCGCTGCGAGTGGGTTGCTGGTGTTTCTCTATGTCCCGCTGCGGAAGTTCGAGAACTGGGACGCCCGCGATTGGACGATCTTCCGAAAGAACTCCACCGGGGGGTCGTTCAAGCGCAAGTTCCTCAAGGACTACGATTTCGACAAGCGCCTCGAGCTGCTGTGGGACATCTGGGTCGACAACCTGCTCGTCGTGGGGGTCGCGCTCGCGGTGGTCGGATTGGTGGTCCTCGTCGTTCGTCGACCGAAGACGGGGACCGGTGTGGTTCTGGCGGCCGCTGGGAACCTGTGGTGGTTCTTCAACTACAAGGTCCCCGACCTCGACGTTTTCTTCCTGCCGGCGATCGCGATCGGGTGTGTTGGCGTGGGTCTCTCAGCCGACGCTCTGTCGAAGCCGCTTTGCCGGCTTCATCCGTGGCTCGGTCGATGCGCTTGGCTGTTGGTCGCGCTGCCCGTGTCGCTTGTCCCGAAGAACTACGACACCGTGGACCTCAGCGAGAGCACCGGGGCCTCAGAGTACGGAGAGGCTGCGTGTGACGCTGTGCAGGGGGAGGCGCGGGTCATCAACTACAGCTCCCCAACCGAGTGGCGCTACTACTCGGTGTTCATCTACATGCAGGCGACCGCGCAGCGTTGTGCGAAGGCGACGGTGTGGAAGAAGCCGCGCACCGCAGCGGTCGACCGCGTTCTCCGGGCCGGGGAAGAGGTCTACACGTTCCGCCCTGTCCGCACCTTGAAGTCGCGTTTCCGGGTGACCGAAGCGGGGCCGCTGTGGCGGGTGGAACTTCGTGGCCCACGTCCGACCATTCGCGGCCGACCTACGCGTTCCGCCCCTGTCCAACCGTGAGGGGCATGCTGCGCTGCGTCACCTATCTAGCAGCGGAGGATGGGGAGCCAGGGCTGCCGCGTTCGTTGTTTGCCGAGGTCGTCGCGGGGCTCGAACAGAAACTCTCGTGCCGGATCTCGCTGGACGTGGCCCGGTGCGGATCGGGACCTCGCGCCGCGGCCGACGACGCATTTGCCGTGGGGGAGTTCGACCTCGGTTGGGTCTGCGCGCCGTCCATGTTGTGGCTGCATGCCCAGGGCTCGGTGGACCTCGTTCCCGCTTCGATGGTGCTTGACGACCCCCGCTGTGAGGGACGCGGACACTACTGGTGTGAGGTGATCGTGCGAGAAAGGCACCGCGCATCGCGAGTCGATGACCTCGGCGGAGAGGTCGCCGCATTCAATGACCGCGCATCGCTCTCGGGTTTCGGCTCGCTGTTGGGCCGGGTCGACGCGCTGGGGGGACAGGCGTACTTCGGTCGGTGGTTGGAGACCGGTTCACACGCACGGTCGGTCTGCGCGGTTCGAGAGGGAGTCGCCGACGTGGCTGCTGTGGACGCGAACGTCTGGAGAGCGATGCCGCAGGACGGACTACGGGTCCTCGAAAGCCTGGGACCGTTTCCGATTCAGCCCATGGTCGTACGCCGCGGTGCTGTGGATCCTGCTCGCGTCGCTGCAGCGCTGCGTTCGTGGTGCCCCGCAGGGCAGGGGATGATTCGCGGCTTCGCGCCGGTGAGCATGAGCGAGATTCTCGACGGCGTTCCGTGGGCAGCCATGCAGGCGGCGTGGCGGTCGTAGGGGCCGGCCGTGCCCCAGGGGCGTCGTTGCTCGGCTTTCAAGCCGCGAGCGCCCGCTTCCCGTCCATATCTCGGCTCCAAAACCGTCGCAGCGTGGCGCGGAGCTCCGAGATTCGCTGGGCTCGCACCGATTCGCGCAGGGCCCGTGCAAAGCGAAGCGCGATGCGATTGGCAGCGAGGTATCGCTGCTGAAGTTCGGCCGGTCCGGGAAGGAGTTCGAAGCGGACGTAGAGACGCTCGACGAGTTGCTCGAACGTGGAGGCGCTGGTGGGCCAGCGATGCAGCAGGACCAGCGCAAGCTTGTCGACTTCGGCCTGGGTCTCGAGTTCGAGCCCACTGACGGGGCGCTCGCACCGGGCCGCCTCCGCCATGTAGGCCAGATGACTGAGCCCCTCGAGGACTGGCAGGGACTCGCCGAGTCCCGCGTCGCTGAGGGCTTCGTCGAGCGACCGATGCTCGAGGAGGCGCAGCGTGTCGTCGCCAAACACCAGGGCGACCCGAAGTGCATCGTCGTCTTCGCGCAGAAGCAACGTCTCCCGAGGGCCGTCGGCGACGCGCTGAACGACGTCGGCGGGGTCCAAGCCCGAGCGGGTTTGGTAGAGCGCCTCGATGCCGTCGAACAGCGCCCGAAGCTTGCGGTCGACGGCACCTGGGGCGACGCAGTTCACTGCACGACGTCCGACCGATCGGGGTCGATAAGGACTCCTGCCGCGACGAGGCGACGCAGATCGGCGTCGCCGCCCTCGAGACGCCACCGCTCGTAGATCTCAAGCAAGCCACCGTCGTTGGCCGCCGTGTTTCCCGCTGGGTTCGCGACGTCGCCGATCACCTCGGCCACCTCGTCGAAGTTGGCGGCGATCCGGCGCAGCACATCGAGATGACCTCCCGTCGGTGCATCGGTCACGGCGCGATAGGCTGCGGTGCCGATCCCTTTGACGTAGCCGACCCCGACTGGGCTGCGGGTCATGCTTCGGGGGACGACACCGGAGATGTACAGGGCGCGATCGCCCACCCGCCGTAGTGCCTTGGCTCGGCGGCTCCCTTTCTGGTCCCGGGCCTCGAGGTAGTCGAGGGCCAGGGGTCGGGAGGTTCGGCCGGCGGCATGAGTACGGGTGGCGTAGCGGGCCAGGAGACCAACGATGTAGGCCTCTACATCCGTGGACAGCCGGCGCGGGCGCTCGGACTGTGCACGCTCGATCTCCTCGAAGAAGAAGGACTCCAGCGTGGTGTGCTGGTTGGCAAAGTCGTGGGTCATCAGGGGCGGCCTTTCAGTCGGTCTCCTTAAACTGTGGGTCTGCTCACGGCTTGCGACCACTGTTGAACCCCATTTTTTTCATTTGGGGCGGTTGACCGCCCTAGGTCGCGGCTTATGCTCCGGGCCGCTAGCACTCGACCAGCTCGACTGCTAGTCGCCTGAGATTCTTGAGTCATTTCGGCGGTTCACGCGCTGCGCACATGTGCGTCAACGCATGCATATCCGCCCGAAACACTCCCTCAACGAACCCCAAAAATTCTAGAGCGAAATCCGATGAAAATCCGTCCCCTTCACGATCGTCTCGTCATCAAGCGCGTCGCCGAGGAAACCAAGACCGCCGGTGGCCTGTTCATTCCCGACTCCGCCAAAGAGAAGCCCGCACGCGGCAAGGTCGTCGCTGTCGGCGAAGGCAAGCGCGACAAAGACGGCAACCGCATCTCGCCCGACGTGAAGGCCGGCGACGAGATCCTGTTCGGCAAGTACGCCGGCACCGAGCTGAAGCTCGAAGGCGAAGAGCACATCGTTCTCCGCGAAGAAGAAGTCCTCGCAGTTCTCGAGTAGTCCTCGAGTAGACCAGCTTCGACTTCGCAACCGACACACAGCCGACTTTCCAGAAAGACAAGACAATGGCAGCCAAAGAAGTTCGTTTCGATGAGTCCGCGCGCAAGGCAATCCTTCGCGGCGTCAACACCCTCGCCGACGCAGTCAAGGTCACCCTCGGCCCCCGCGGCCGCAACGTCGTGATCGACAAGTCCTGGGGCTCCCCCACCGTCACCAAAGACGGTGTCACCGTCGCCAAAGAGATCGAGCTTGAGGACAAGTTCGAGAACATGGGCGCACAGATGGTCAAAGAGGTTGCCTCGAAGACCTCCGACATCGCTGGCGACGGAACCACCACCGCCACCGTGCTCGCTCAGGCGATCTACCGCGAAGGCCTCAAGATGGTCACCGCCGGTCACGATCCCATGGAGATCAAGCGTGGCATCGACCAGGCTGTCACCGTGGTGACCGACGCCGTCAAGAAGCTCTCCAAGAGCACCAAGGGCGAGGAAGAGATCGCTCAGGTCGGCACCATCTCCGCCAACGGCGACTCCGAGATCGGCGGCCTCATCGCTGAAGCGATGAGCAAGGTCGGCAAAGAAGGCGTCATCACCGTCGAAGAGAACAAGTCCGCTGCAACCGAGCTCGACGTCGTCGAGGGCATGCAGTTCGACCGCGGCTACCTCAGCCCCTACTTCGTCACCGACCAAGAGCGCATGGAAGTGTCCATGTCGGAGCCCTTCATTCTCCTCCACGAGAAGAAGATCTCCAACATGAAGGACCTCCTTCCCATCCTCGAGCAGGTCGCCAAGCAGGGTCGTCCCCTCATCATCATCGCTGAGGACGTCGACGGCGAAGCCCTGGCCACCCTCGTGGTCAACAAGCTCCGCGGCACCCTCCAGGTTGCAGCCGTCAAGGCCCCGGGCTTCGGCGACCGTCGCAAGGAGATGCTCAAGGACATCGCCATCCTCACCGGCGGCAAGGCCATGACCGAGGACCTCGGCGAGAAGCTCGAGAACCTGTCCATCAAGGACCTTGGCACCGCCAAGCAGGTCACGATCGACAAGGACAACACCACCATCGTCGACGGTGGCGGCAAGAAGGCCGAGATCACCGGCCGCGTGAAGCAGATTCGCGGACAGATCGAGGAGACCTCCTCGGACTACGACCGCGAGAAGCTTCAGGAGCGCCTCGCCAAGCTCGTCGGCGGCGTTGCAGTCATCAAGGTCGGTGCTGCCACCGAAGTCGAGATGAAAGAGAAGAAGGCTCGCGTCGAGGATGCTCTCCACGCAACGCGTGCCGCTGTCGAAGAAGGCATCGTCCCTGGTGGTGGTGTCGCGCTCGTCCGCGCTCAGAAGGGCCTCGACAAGTTCGAAGCCGAGACCGAAGAGCAGCAGTTCGGCGTCCGCCTGGTGTCCAAGGCGATCGAAGAGCCCCTTCGTCAGATCGTCCGTAACGCCGGCGGTGAGCCCAGCGTCGTCGTCAACGATGTCCGCAAGGGCAAGCAGACCTACGGCTACAACGCTCGCACCGGCGAGTTCGTGGACATGGTCGCCGACGGCGTCATCGACCCCACCAAGGTCGTTCGCACCGCGCTCGAGCACGCTGCGTCCATCTCGGGCATGATGCTCACCACCGAGGCGATGATCGCCGAGGCTCCCAAGAAGGACGCTCCCGCGGCTCCCGCCGGCGCTCCCGACATGGGCGGCATGGGCGGAATGGGCATGTAAGCCCTTCTCGGTCCGACCCGGCCTCTTCCGAGGCCGGTGCAGGTCCGACCAAGCCCTCTCTCGCTCTCGCGGGGGAGGGCTTTTGCGTGCGCGGAATCGCGGAGCGATCACGCAACCGGTGGAAAACGATGTGGGCTCCCTGCCCGAATCGGCTGCCTCGGGTCGGATGAGTGCACACAGCGTCACTCCGCCCACAAAGAGTCCATTTGTCCCTTGGTGCCACGTTTGTGATGCTGCGGCCTGGGGATGTTGATGCGGACCGGTTGGATCATTGTTGCAGGCAGCATTGCGCTGGGCGGTTGTTACTCAGGGGCCAAGGTCGACGCGGCGGCGAGCGGGATGGACTCCTCCGCGGACACCGACGGTGCTCAAGACCCTGCTGATGCAGACGGCTCGGGCACAGATGGTGCGGACACCGATGGCGAGGACGCAGATGCGGATCCCGGCCGGGTCACGCTGCATCGACTGAACCGAGCCGAGTACAACAACACGATCCGCGATCTGTTCTATGGATTGGACGTCTCCCCCGCCGACGTCTTTCCGGCCGACGACCATTCCTTCGGCTTCGACAACATCGCCGACGCCCTCAACACCTCACCGCTGCTGGTCGAGCTCTATGAGCGGGCGGCGGACCAAGTCCTCGATGCCGCATTTGCGGCCCCTGCGGGGGAGGCCGCAAGGATCGAAGCCGAGGCGATCGGCAGCGACGTCGGCGCGGAGTGTTGCGGTGGCTTCTGGAACCTCTCCTCCAACGGAACGATCGAGGTCCCCGTCGCCGCCGAAACCGACGGCGAATACACGGTGCTTGTCCGCGCTGCCGGTCAGGCGGGTGCAGGTCCATCGCCGAACATGGTGGTGAGCGTGGACGGGCTCGAGCAGGCGTCGTTCGACGTCGTGGGGACGGCCGAGGCTGCCGAAGACCACGAGTTTCAGGTCGCGCTCGACACGGGCGCGCACATCGTCACGGTCGAGTTCACCAACGACACCTTCGACCCCGACATGGGGATCGACACCAACTTGCTGGTCGACTACGTGGATGTCGAGCCCCCGGCAGGGGAGGGCGGCGTCTTCGACCAACTCGTGCAGTGCGCTGAGGCGGAGGAGGGCTGCACCGACGCGACCGTACGCCGCTTCGCGGAGCGGGCTTGGCGTCGTCCGGTGACCGACGAAGAGCTGGCCTCGTTGGTCGGTTTCGTGAGCTACGCCCAGGATGACGGTGAACGCTGGGAGGATGGGCTCAAGCTCGCGATGAAGGCGGTGCTTCTGTCCCCGCACTTCACGTTCCGGGTTGAGCTCGACCCGCAGCCGCAGTCGTTGGAGCCACACCTGCTCGGCGACTATGAGCTTGCGTCGCGGCTGAGCTACTTCCTTTGGAGCAGCATGCCTGACGATGCGCTGTTCGAGTTGGCCTCACAAGGAGGGCTGAACGAGCCGGGCGTGATCGAGGAGCAGGTGGAACGGATGCTCGCCGACCCGAAATCGAAGGCCCTCGCCGAGAACTTCGCCGGACAATGGCTCTACACCCGCGCGCTGACTGAGGAACTCGTCAAAGACCCGGATGCATACCCGGACTTCTCGACGATGCTGCGCGAGGACATGCGGACCGAGATGGAGCTGCTCATCGCGGCGGTCATCGAAGAAGGCCGCGGGCTCGACGAGCTGTTCACGAGCAAGGAGACATTCATCAACGATCGCTTGGCTGCCTATTACGGCCTCCCGCCGGTTGGGACCGATGAGTTCGTTCGGGTGAGCCTTGCAGACTCTCCGCGACGCGGCCTGCTGACCACAGGTGGTTTGATGTCCGTGCTCGCGCACCCCAACGTCACCTCACCCGTGAAACGAGGGCACTGGGTTGTCTCCCAGCTGTTGTGCATCGAGCCGCCGCCGCCGCCGCCGGACGCCGAGACCACGGTTGACCCCTCGTTCGATGAGGGACCGATGCGAGAGCGATTGGCCAAGCACCGGGAAGACCCCGCGTGCGCTGCGTGCCATGAACTGATGGACCCCGTGGGCCTGGCGTTCGAGAACTACGACGGCATGGGCGCGTGGCGAGAGACCGAAGGTCCATACGACATCGACCCGAGCGGCACGCTTCCGATCGGCGGGGACTTTGGGGATGCGCTGCAAATGGTGGAGCTGATCGCGACGAGCGACGAGTTCTCCCACTGCGTGGCCGAGAAGGTCATGCTCTACGGCCTGGGCCGGGGCATTGAGAAGTACGACGAGGATGTCATCGGGGAGGCAGCGGATGCGTTCTCCGAGTCCGGCTACCAGCTGCAGACTCTGCTCGTCGGGCTCGCGACGAGCGACAACTTCCGAATGCGCCGAGGCGAAGCGCAATAGCGCCGAAGAAACGGAGACGAGACCATGACCAAGCGCTCATCCATCCTTTCTCGCCGGACCTTCCTCGGAGGCGGCAGCGCCATCGCCATCGCTCTGCCGATGCTCGAGGCGATGATGCCCAGTCGTCGCGTTCAAGCCCACGGCGGTGCCCCTGCGAACCCGCAGCGCCTGATGACCTTTTACGTGCCCTGCGGCATCAACATGTCGGACTGGACTCCGGCGCAGACCGGCGCGGGCTGGTCCGTCACCCCGATTCTCCAGCCGTTGGCCGACGCCGATCTGCTCGGCGACATTACGGTTCTCAGTGGGCTCGACAATGCGCCTGGCCAGTCCGACGGCGCTGGCGACCACGCGGCGGGAACGGGGTCGTTCGCGACGGCCGTTCACGTCAACAAGTCCGAGAGCGTCATCACCAACGGAACCTCGGTCGACCAGGCCTACGCCGGACACATCGGCGGCGAGACCTCCGTGCGCTCCATGCAGCTGGGCATGGACGGGGGTGGCAACGTGGGGAACTGCGACAGCGGATATGGCTGCGCCTACGTCCGAAACATCTCGTGGCAGGGTAACAACCCGCTGCCGAAGCTCACCGAGGCTCAGACCGCCTTCGACCTCCTGTTCTCGGGCTTCGACCCGGGGGCGTCCGCGGTCGAACTACAGCGCATCAAAGCCAAGCGCTTGAGCGTTCTCGATCATGCGCTCGACGACGCAGCCGCGCTGCAGTCCAAACTCGGCGCCACCGACCGCGTCAAGCTGGAGCAGTACCTCGATTCCGTACGCGATCTGGAGCTTCGGGTCCAGTCCGAGGCCGATGCCCCGGCATGTGAGCTGGACCCCGGGTTCCCGGGCGAGGTCGGTGGAGATATCGACGCTCGGGTTGCAGTGATGCTCGACATCATCATCAAGTCGTTCCAGTGTGATCGGACCCGCGTGGTGTCGTTCATGTTGGCCAACGGCGCGTCAGGTCGAGACTACGGCTTCATCGGCGCGCCCGGGGGACACCACAACCTGTCCCACCATGGTGGGTCCCAGGCGACGCAAGACCTGCTCACGATCATCGACCGCTGGGAGATCGAGAAGCTCGCCTATCTGCTTCGCGGCCTCAAGGACTCCCCCGAGGGGGACGGAAGCAACGTGTTGGAGAACAGCATGGTGTTCTTGTCCTCGGAGATCGAAGACGGCAACAGCCACAGCCACAACAACATGCCGGTCCTTGTCGGAGGCCACGGTGGCGGCACGATGCCCGTGGGTCAGCACCTGCAGTTCGACGGTGACCCGCTCGGCAACCTGTTCGTCGACATGCTGCAGAAGCTCGGCATGGACACAACGACCTTCGGCGACGACGGAGTCGCGCCTCTGGGACTCTGATCGAGTCTGGATCCGATGCTCTCCAGCGGCGGCGGCGCGGTACGCCCAGAGGCCGCTTTCGTGTCATCATCCGCGGATGCGTCGGATCCGCTCGGCTGCTCTTGTCTTCGTCTCGATCGTTTCGGGTTGCCTTAGCTCGGACGTGTCGCTGTCGGACGGCGACGACGGGACCGGCGCAGAGAGCACGGGCACAGCCGCTGCGTCCTCCGGGGAGGAGGACTCGTCCAGCTCCACGGCCGGCTCGGACAGCGTTGGCGGGGTGACGACGACCTTCGACCCGACGACCGGCGAGGAGAGCGACTGCGACGCCACCCCCTTACGCGTCGCGACGTTCAACATCGAGGCCGTGTCCAGTCCCGGTAGCGACCCGTTCGTGGGCCTGGCCGCTTCGATCGCGCGCATCGGCGCGGATGTGGTGTGCATGCAGGAGGTCAACGAGGGAGAGGAAGCTTGGGTGGCCGACTTGGCTGAGGCTGCCGGGTATTCCGGGGTCGTGTTGGCCAACCAGTCCCCGGCGATCGGAGGCGACATTTTCAACGCGTGCATCTCGCGTATTCCGATGGAGCTGATCGCAAGCTACGGCGGGAGCGCGCTGAGCAGTGACCCCAGTGCCAACGATGTCGGCCGAGACATTCTCGCTGTCAGGGTTCAGCCGGAGCCGGGTTGTTATGCGGCGCTGTTCACGGTGCACCTCAAGTCCGGAGGAGACTACGAGGATCTGTTCCGACGGCAGGTCGAGGCCGAGCGGTTGGCCCGAGGTGTGCGGCTGTATCGCGAGAACCGTCCTGCCGACGCGCTCATCGTGCTCGGTGACTTCAACGAGCAACTCGATGACGACGATCTGGGAACGTCTTTGGACGAGGTCCCGCCGTTGCCTGCGTCCTACGAGCTCGGCAGCGACATCGAGATTCCGCTGCGCTACCACCCGTTCGACGTGCTCACGAGTCAGGGCTTTCAGATCGCGACGGCGTTTCAGGAGGACTCAGCAAACGACGGCACGTTCATCGGTGGCAACTTCGACTCGCGGCTGGACTACGTGATGTATGGGCAGGCGCTCTTCGAGGGCGCCGAAGTCTACAACGGCTGCGCGGACAATGGCGTGGACGATGACCCTCCGGGTGGGTGGCTGCCGAAGCAGGGCGAGCCGCTCGCCTGCTACTCGTCGCAGATCGCTTCCGACCATCTGTCGGTATTTGCCGACTTCGTGCTTCCGTGACGCTGTCGCAGCCACCGTTCGGCTGAGTCCGACGTGCCCTCAGAGTCTCCGAGGGCTGCCCTCGGAACGTTCGATTGGTCGCGTACTACGGTGCGTCGATGCAGGTCGTCGTGGGGCGTCCTGCGTGTCTACTTGACCTCGGCAATCGCCTCGGCAAGCGCCTCGGCGACCACGTCGACCTCGTCCAGGGCGTTGGGCCAATGAGGAGCGAGCCGCAGGCACCCGTCGGGAATGGAGGCCGAGATGCCACGGGCCGCCAGTCGCTCGGGGAGCTTGGTCGGTTCGAACGATTCGGGGACCTCGAACGCGAGCGCTCCGGAGCGTTCGCCCGGGGATGGCGACCGCAGCGAGGTGAGCCCGAGGGCGGTCAGCTTGGGCTCGAGTGCGTCGTGGTAACGCTGGACGTGAGCGAAAATCTCCTCCACCCCGATGCTTTGGATCAAGTCCAACGCGGTGTGCATCGCGACGAATCCCAACGTGTTGTACGCCCCGCCTTCGACCATGCTCGCATCGGTCTTGACCGGGCGATCGTAGCGGAGGTGACCCGGTCCATCGAACAGGAAACCGAGCCCATCTTGGTGGCTGAGCCACGCGGAGAGTCTGGGACGCAGCCGGGGACCGAGGTGCTGCGCCACGTAGATGAACCCGCAGCCTTCGAGGCCCATCATCCACTTGTGGGAGCCGCAGCTGGCCATGTCGACGCCCAGCTTCTTGAAGTCAAGCGGCACGACGCCACAGCCTTGGATTGCGTCGACGAAGACGGATGCGCCATGGCGATGGGCGAGGGCGGAGATGGCCATCAACGGCATCCGCAGACCGGTCTGAAACTGGACCGCCGAGACGGCGACAACCTTTGCGCCCTTGCGAAGTGCTGCGTCGAGCTGGGCGAGGCCGAGACCCGGGTCAGGGCTTCCAAAGTCCGAGGCCTTGATGCGGTGGATCTCGAGGCCGTACAGGGATGCCGCCTGTTGCCACGGGGTGATGTTGGTGGGGAACTCTCCGTCCAACAGCACGACGCCATCGCCGGTCTCCCATGGGTAGCTCATCGCAGCGAAAACCACCCCCCACGAGGTGTTCGGGACGAAGCCGATCTCGTTGCTCTGCACGTTCACCAAGGTGGCCAGTGAGGCGCGCAGCACTTCACGCTGCTCGAGATAGGTCATGAACGCGCCCATCCCTTGTTGGGTGTAGTGCGACAGACACTGCGCGACCGCCTCTTGGACCGGGGCGGAGGGCGGCGAAACGGCAGCGTGGTTGAGGTACGCCTTCGGCGAAAGAGCTGGGAAGAGACTGCGGTCGCCGAGCGTCGCGGTAGGGGCCATGGCGCCCCGATGGTACCTGGATCTTCGAGCCTGATGGCGCCGCCGGGGAATGCCCGGGCCCTTAGAGCCCGCGTCCCAGACGCGGGAGGAAACGTCCGGTCTCCTCGGCGTACCGGAGGTAGGCCTCGGGATGGGTCGCGAGCAGGTGTGGCTCCTCGACGACCCTCACCTGAAGCTCCAGTGCGACGAGTTGGAGCGTCCAGGGGAGGAGCAGCCAGGGGACCCACACGACCAGCGCCCCCGTCGTGAGCAGCATCGCTGTGAACACGGGATTTCGGCACCACCCGAACGGTCCGTTCGTTCGTAACTCGGTCTGTTCGCCCGCTTGGACACCAATCCTCCACGAGCGTCCCATCGCGAGCTGGGCGAGCACCGTGCCCGTAAGCCCGAGTCCAAACCCGAGTCCACCGAGGAGCACACGCCACAGTGCGACCGTGGGTTCGGCCGGAGCGAGGGCAGGGGCGAGCCCGAGGCCGACGACGGACAGGACCAGCAATACCCCCGCCCACCACGCGAGGCTGCCGGGGGAACCTGAGATTCCGCGCCAGCCCGTGTCCTCTTCTCGGAGGCGTAGGATCGCGGTCCGCCCCACCAGCGCAATGAGGCCGTACAGGGTGAGGAGTCCGAGTGCTACGCTACAGAGCGTGTCGCCGTGCATGCCCTTAGGGTGTGGCTCGGATTCGGCTCGCGCGACTCGGGTTCGCAACCGCATGTCCGACCCCTCCAAACCTCCACAGCGGCGCCGGAGACCGGTTCAAGACCGTTCTCGCCACACCGTGGACAGTATTCTGGAGGCTGCAACTCGGCTTTTCGACCACGGGGCAGCGACCACCAACGGCATCGCGAGGCTCGCGGGCGTATCCATCGGGTCGCTGTACGAGTACTTCCCGAACAAGGAGGCGATCTTGGGGCGGTTGTTCGAGGCTCACGTCGAGGAGGCGACGACGGCGCTGGGCAAGGTGTTGGACGAACACCCGCCCGAAGCGACCGCGCTCGAGGATGGTGTTCATGCCCTCGTCTCGCAGCTGCTCGCCGAGCACCTGGCGCGGCCGGGGCTCCAACGTGTCTTCATCGAGCGAGTCGCCGCGCTGCCTCCAGTCCGGGCACGTATTGCTGAGGCGCAACGCAGCATCCGTCGGATGACACAAGCGTGGTTGGCCCTGCACCCCGAGGTTGCCGTCCCCGACTTGGAGCTCGCAACGCGTGTGGTGGTCGAGGGGAGCAACGCGCTGGTGCACGGGTACGTTGCCGACGACGAGGGGGTGGCCCTGGAGGACTTCGTGGATGAGCTCACGCGGTTGTGGACCGGGTACCTCCGTGGAGCCGTCGGCGCCCGCTAGCGTTCTGTTCCGCGACACGCGTCTGGGTGAAGAATCGCTCCACAGGTCGCTCGCCAGATCGTGTCGACCGCCGCCCGTTGCCCCCACCCGCAGTCCTTGACCAAGTGCTGCCACGCGGAGAGCCCCGCGACGGCACGGACCGCCGCGACCGCCCGGTCGGGACTCAGCAGGAGGCTTCCCTCCGCATCCAGCCGGACGATGGGTTCGCGGTACAGAGCTTCGAGGGCGCGCATGCGGTCGGACCAAGCGGCATACGCCGGAGGGTCGTCGCGAGCACGGGCGAGGTAGAGCGGGACCGGATCGAGTTCCGGGAGGTAGTTGAGCCATGTGCGCAGGCAGCCCTCGAGGGCCGAGAGGGGCTCGAGGTTGTTGGAAGCTCGGTCGATCCGGGAGAAAAAGTTCGACGCCTCGTCTCTCCAGCGGACCAGTGCGAGCAGTAGTCCCGCTCGGGACTCGAAGTGCAGGTACACGGCCTGCCGACTGACCTCTGCCGCACGGGCGATCGAGGCCATGGTCACGTTCGAAGCATCGGTCTTCATCAGCCGCCACGCGGCGACGAGGATCGTTTCGCGCGTCTCTGCAGTTGACACGTGTAAAGTTATCGCTATGTTTACACGTGTAAAGCAACCGGAACGATCATGAGCACACCCTCCAGCACACCTGAGCGCGCCATGCAGTCCGTCATGAGAATGGACAAGGACGCCTGGCTCGACTGTTTCTCTCCAACGGCATGGGTGCGGGACCCCGTCGGGGGCTCGCCGCTCGACCCGGAGGCGAAGGGCTTCCGAGGACGGGCCGAGATCGGCAAGCTGTGGGACGCGTTGGTCGCCCCCCTGCGTGCGGTGAAGTTCGAGGTGCGGGAAGAACACGCGTCCGGACGGTCCGTTGCGCGTGTGGCCACGGTGTCGCTCACGCTGTCCGACGACACCCTCATCGAGTACCCCGGCGTGTTCGTCTACGACCTCGATGAGCAGCACCGCATCGAGGCGCTGCGAGGCTACTTCGAGTTGCCGGCGTTGGGCTGAAACCCACCGATGCTTCGGCTACAGGCCGAGCTGACGGGCGGCGAGCTCTTTCATGATCTCTTCCGCCCCGCCACCGATCGAGAGCACCTTGGTCTCCCGGTAGATGCGCTCGACCTTGACGCCGCGGATGTAGCCCGCGCCGCCTAGGATCTGAACGGCTTCCTTCGCGCAGAACTCCATGCACTGGGTGGCCGTGTTCTTGAGCATGCAGACCTCGGCGATGGGCCATTGGCCTTGGTCCACGCGCCAGGTGAGCAACTCGAGTGTCGCGCGGGCGGACCCAATGCGCTGGGCCATGTCGACGAGTTTGTGCCGGATCACCTGCCGCTTGGACAACGGGCGACCGAACGTCTCGCGATCCTTGGAGTACGCGACCGCTTCATCCCAGCACACCTGGGCGGCCGCAATCGCCATCCCGGCGATCATGAGCCGCTCGTTGTTGAAGTTCTGCATGATGCCGCGGAACCCTTCGTTCTCCTGACCGATGAGGTTCTCCGCCGGGACACGGCAGGCATCGAAGTAGAGCGTCGCGGTGTCGCTGCACCACCAGCCCATCTTCTTGAGCGGCGTTCGTGTGAGGCCCGGCGTGTCGCCGTCGATGACGAGCATGGAGATGCCGGCCATCCCAGGCTCGCCGGTCCTCACCGCGGTGGTGATCACATCTGCCCGCATCCCGGAGGTGATGAAGGTCTTGGAGCCGTCGACGATGTAGTGCTCGCCTTCGAGGCGGGCGGTGGTTCGCAGGTTGGCCACATCGGAGCCCCCCGAAGGCTCGGTGACGGCCAGCGCGCAGATCTTTTCGCCGCTGAGGACCGAGGGCATGAACCGTTCCTTGAGGGCGCCGCTGCCCATGTTGGCGATCGGTGGGAGTCCGATGCCGTGGGACATCAGGCCGGCGATGATCCCTCCGGAGCCGGGACGCGACAGCTCCTCGGTGAGGATCAGTTTGTGGAACCCATCTGCGGGTGTGCCCCCGTAGTCCTCGGCGAAGCCCAGTCCCAGCAAGCCCATCTCGCCGGCGGCGCGGTAGAGACTGCGCGGAAACTCTGCGGCCTCTTCCCAGGCTTCGATGTTGGGGCTGATCTCCCGCTGTACGAACTTGCGGACCTGGGTGCGAAAGGCGTCGTGCTCATCGGTGTAGAACAATCGCGCGGCCACCGAACAGGCGTATCAGCCCGCGCGGGTAGGCGGCCAGGGGCGGTGACGCAGCCGGGGCGTGCACGGGTCACGTTGAGGTGGGGTGGTGTCCTTCCAGACGCGAACGGTACGAGGCGATCGCTT
Organism: Nannocystales bacterium; assembly: GCA_050633305.1. Lineage (GTDB taxonomy): Bacteria > Myxococcota_A > Polyangia > Nannocystales > Nannocystaceae > CAJXVA01. Next base: position 104,377 of record JBOEGF010000027.1, on the reverse strand, counting down.
CGACCATGGCGTCCCGGAACGCCCGCAACCTGGGACTACGGCGGAGATCGGGGTGGACGAGCACCCAAAGGTCGAAGTGTGGCCGGGGTTCGCTGCGGCGCGGGAGTGTGGGGTCGGCGTAGAAACAGGGGAGCAGCGACAGGCCCATCCCCGCCGCGCATGCGCTGCGCTGGAGCGCGACGTCGTCGAAGGCCCCGACGACCGGGAGGTCGGGGAATGGGGTCCCGCGGATCCAGGGCCGGTCGGCGACTTCGCCCTTCCAGCCGATCCATGCCGTGGGCTCTCCGTACGCCGCCTGGTACGCGGTCCCTGCATTTCTTCCGGTGAGGTGTTGGTCCGGAAGCTTGCCGACCGGTATGGCACGAATCGCGATGTCGGCCTCGCGTTTGTCGAGGTTGGCGAGTTGGTAGGAACTCTCGATTTGCAGCTCGATGGCGGGCCAGCGTTGCTGGAACGCGACGAAGTCGGGCATGAGCAACTCGTTTGCGACGACGTCCGGGGCGGTGACGCGAATCGGTCCTCGCAGTGCCGGGTCCGCCGCTTGGGCGACGCGACCCAAAGCATGAATCGCTCGCTCGACGTCTTCGGCTGCGTGTCGAAGCTCCGCGGCCTCCAGCGTGGGGTGCAAGCCGTCGCGCCGCCGCTCAAAGAGTTGGAGGCCCAGCTGTTCCTCCAAGGCTCCGAGGCGTCGACGGGCTGTGGGGTGACTCAGTCCCAGCGAATCGGCTGCGCCGCGGAGCGTGCCGCTTCGGATCGTTGCAAGGAACACCCGGAGGTGGTCCCAATCCAATTCGTCGATCGACGGCATGGTCCATTTTTGTACCATTATGACTCGGAAACGGTTCTTTTTCTTTGGCGAAGGCGAGGCCATACCTCGTTGGAAGGTCGAGACACAGATGATCGAAAATGCAGTCAAACAGTCGCTGACGCCGAGTTCCATGGTCCAAGGAGCCATCGTGCGCCCGGATGAGCCGCGGCACTTCATGGTGCTCGAGCCGGTCGAGGGTGTGGTGACCGCGCGGGTGGGTGGCCGGGTGTTGGCTCGTTCGAGCGCCGCTTTGCGGGTTCGAGAGGTCGGCAAGCGCATCTACGACGCCGTCATCTACTTCCCACCTCAGGATGTCGAGGCCGCTGCGCTCCAGCCGACCTCGGTCGTCACGACATGTCCGCTCAAGGGGACGGCCGCGGCGTTTGATGTGGCGGGGGAGCGCGTGCTCGAGCGCGCGGCCTGGAGCTACCAGAAGACCCACGACTTCGACGGCCGAATCGCGCAGCTGGAGAGCTGCGTGGCGTTCGACGCGAGCGTGGTGACCATCGAAACCCAAGCCAACGCCTGACGGCAAACCGAGGAACGAACGATGACTCAGACTCGAAAGAACAACACAGTGCTCGTCACGGGCGCGAACTCTGGTGTCGGATTTGAAGCCGCAGCGCAGCTTGCCGAGGCCGGTTGGGGCACCGTCATCCTGGCGTGCCGCAGCGTCGAAAAGGCGGAGGCGGCCCGGGCCGCGCTACGGGAGCGCGTCGGCAAGGATGTCTTTGCGACGTTGGCCGTCGACACCTCTGAGAGGGAGACTGCCCGCGCTGCAGCGGACGAGCTGATCGAACGTGGCACGCCCATCGATGGACTCGTCCTCAACGCCGGCGCATCGAGTTCGCAGCCGCAGTACAACTCGGACGGCGTCGAAATCACCTGGGCCTCGACGCTGGTCGGGCACCATGTGTTGACGATGCGCCTGTGGGAGGCCGGCTTCCTGTCCTCCCATGCCCGGATTGTCATTGCTGGGTCCGAAGGGGCTCGCGGAACGATACCCGGGACGCCGCTGCACGATGTTGCCGCCGTCGCGCGCGACCAGTTCGATGGTGACTCCACCGCTGCGATCGTGGCCTTGGCGAAGACCGAAGCTCAGGAAGGCTTCGCCAACATGCAGGAGTACGTCACGGCGAAGCTCGTTGTCGCATGGTGGGCTGCAGCCTTGGGGCGACGGTTGCCCGGCGGTATGACGGTCAACGCAGTGTCCCCAGGTTCGGCTCCGAGCAGCAACTTCGCTCGCAGCGCGGGGTTCGGTATGAAGATGCTGAATGCGTTCATGAAGACTCTGGGCCCCATGGTGGGCATGGCCGGGTCGCTGGAGGTCGCCGCGAGACGGTATGTCGACGCGCTCGAGTTCGACGACGACACCAACGGGCTGTTCTACGCGACCGCGCACCCGAAGAAGCTCGTCGGACCCATGGGGTTGCAGGACAGCTTCGAGCAGTTCGGTGACGTTCCTCTGCAGGAGGCGGGGTTCGAGGCGGTTGTGAGGCTCACGGAGGTCCCCGTGCCGTCGAGCGGGCTGGCGGCGCAGTAGCGTCGACCGAACTACAAGGGGAGGGTTGCGCTCGCCCAGGCACAGTGCGGGTTGCAGGACTCGCTCGGTTCCTGATCGAGTTGGACATCCGCGTCGATGCGGAGGGTGTCGTTCCAGTACACCTCCACCTCGACGTGTTCGGCCCCCGAAGCGGGCTCTGAGAGTCGCAGGACGTTGAGGTCCTGCGAACCGTCTTCCCCGAGAGCGTGGAGACTGCCCTCGCAGGTCGCGACGGTGCCCCGCTCCGCGATGGTACAGCTCGCTTCGAGAGCCGTGCCGCCGTCCAGTGTGACGACCACGTCGTACCGGCCATCCGAGAGCACCGGGTCGGCCTCCAGCGAAATCCGCATTCCGCCGACGCAGCGCTCGTTGCATGGGCGGCATCCGACCCCACAGCAGGCGAGGGCCAGCAAGAGCACGGCTCGGAGCATTCTCCGAGTCTCGATCGCCGGGTCGGGGTCCGCAAGCGAGTACGGGTTCCAATTTCGCCTTGACGGTCCTCCTCCGGGCGCTAGGTTGACGCGGAACCGATGAACGCTCCTGCGCAACGCAACGCCGTACGACTCCCGACCCCGATCGCCGATGTGCAGTCGAGTCCGTCGTATTCCGCGTCTGCGGTGGGCAGTCGAGCCTCTCGATAGCGCATCGCAGTCGTGCTGCCCCCGTGCCGTGCCGTGTCGTGTCGCTGTGGCTCAGCGTGACGCCCAGCTGGCAGCCGCGTCTGTCTGGGTGCGGAGACAACCTGGAGGGGTGACCGAGTGGAAAGGTGCCGGCCTGCTACGCCGAGGTCTAGCGATCGTTAGCGCGGGTTCGAATCCCGCCCCCTCCGCTTTGTGAGCAACTGGAAGATTGGCCGAGCGGTAAGGCACTCGCTTGGAAAGCGTCGGTCTGGTGAAAATCAGCGGGGGTTCGACTCCCTCATCTTCCGATGGAGGGTTCGGCATGGGCACGCCAAGCCGCCTTGAAAGCGGTGGGCCAAAACGGCCTGGGGGTTCGACTCCCTCACCCTCCGCACACCCGTGGGATACCCGATTGGCAGGGTAGTGGTCTGTAAAACCACGGCGCTTCGGCGCGTGCAGGTTCGAGTCCTGCTCCACGGACCGAGACCGCTCGAGGGCGGTCATGGCAGCGGTTGGAGCTGGACGTCGGCGACGCCGCAGTCGTTGTCGCAGGAGTCCCCGCGGTAGAAGTCCAGAGTTTCATCTTCGCGTTCGTCCACGACGACGCCATTGTGGGTGAGGCCCACGCCGACGAGCGTGGCGAAGGTCGGGTCTTGGGAGATTCGCAGGAACGTGAAAACATCGCGTCGGTTCACGGAGCCGGCGACGGCGTCTCCGGAACACTCTGCGCGGGTTCCTTGGCTGCTCACCATACACTCGCCGTGAAGCACGGCTCCGACATCGGGGGTGACGGTGAGCGCAAAACTGCCTTCGGGCAGTGGGGCGTTATCCGACGTCGCGACCCACACGTTGAAGCGCCCGCCTTCGCAGTCGGCGTTCTCGTCGCAGAGCTGGCACGCGCTGCATACGCCGAGGAGTGCGATGCTCAGGACACGGGACACGACACGAGTATCCGGGCGCGGGGGCGCCACGGGCAAGCGGGATGACGAGAACACTCAGCTTTGTTCTAAGGACAGTACGAAGCCTTTCCAGGTCGCCTCGAAGGCTTCCATGTCGTCCGTGCCAAGCACCGACTTCAGTGTCTCGTAGCCGGAGGGGTCCGAAGCGGAGGCCTGATGGAAGGCGTGGTAGAAGCGCCGAAGCAGGCCCTCGTGCTGCAAGTAGAAGCACAGGTAGCGGGCTTGGGCGTAGTGCACTCCGGTCTCATCGGCGTAGAAGTCGTCTCGGGAGGTGTGAGTGAGGGTGTCGAACGTAGGGTTGGTGCCGGCTCGGAGTTGGGCCTGGAGGCCGGGCAGACGCCAGTTCTCGAACCCGACGATCTTCCCGTCTCGCTCTCCGCATTGCTCGTACAGCGACGCGAGACCCTCATCGAACCACGATGGGCACCCAGGGAAGTTCGTGTCGATGAACGGGTGCACGAGTTCGTGCACGAGGGTGCCGCCCCCCGTGCTGATGTTCATCACCAGAGCGTTGTGTTCGGCTGTGAAGTACCCGTAGGGCGTGTCGGGCTCGTCGTCGAACAAGCGCTTGGCCCAGTGGCGGTAGCTCGCGTCGTCTCGAAACAGCCAAACCGTCGGCGCGTCCGGGGGGTCGAGTTCGAAGTAGGCGTCTTTGAGCAGCGCCGTGGCCCAGCCGATGGTGTGCGTTGCCCGGCGCTGGACGTCTTGTGGGGCCTCGTTCCCCGCGACGACGAACGGCGCTTCGACGAGGATTGTGAATCCATCGTCTGCTCTCCGCGCGCGAAGCTGCTCCGCCGCCGCCTCGAGCGGGTCGAGTTCGGCGGCGGGCGGTGCGGGAGGTGCGGACGGTGTTGGAGCGGGTTCAGAGGCGGTTCCGCCCGCGACGCAGGCCCCAGCACCCTGGCTTGCCCAGATTAAGAAGCGACGTCGACGCACCGTGGTGACTACGCACGATCGCCGCCGTTCGTTCCTTTTTCCCCGCTCAGGTCAGGATCGCGCTGCACGGCGTGGTCGAGACCCCAATGCCGCCGCCGGCCTCGGATGCTGTGGCATCGACCGTCTGCAAGCACGACAGGAGGATGTCCGACGTGTTCTCGCCGGTGTCGGAGCGGTAGTGCACGCCGGGGTGGGTGAGCATGCCGCCGCCGCCGCCAGCGACGATGCACGGTTGGTCGAAGACGGAGTGCGTGAGGCCGGCTGCGGCGTCACTGCCCAGCAAGATGCAGCTGTTGTCGAGCACGTTGCCGTCGCCCTCGGGCATGTTGCGTAGTGCTTCGAGCAGGACCCCGAACTGATCCATCGTGAAGATGGTTGCCTGGTCGATCGCCTCGTTCTCGGCGGCGTCGTGGGTGAGGTCGTGGTGCCCTCGGGTCAGGCCCAGGTTGTTGAACACGGTGTAGCCGACCGAGCCCGTGAACTGGATGCTGCCGACGCGAGTGATGTCGCAGGCGAATGCGATCGCCAACAACTCGCTCATCACGGCGTTGACGGCCTCGATCTGCTCTTGGCCTTCGACGTCGTCGTTGGTCTGGGCGGTCTGTGGAGGCAGCGTGCACACCGGGGCAAGTGCATCGATCTGCCCGCGGAGCTGCGCCACGGCGTCCAGGTGGGACTCGAGCCGCATACGGTCGTTGGCGCCGACGCGCATCTGAAGGCGCCGCACGTCCTCACGCACCGCATCGAGGGCGGAGAGTCGGGCGGGCTTGGCCGGATCGTCGGGCACGGTGAAGGTGCCGAACAGCTTGTCCCAGGCTTCGCGGGGATCGAAGTACGGCGCGAGCGGTTGGTCCGGGCCCTGGTGGGAGAGGTACTGCAGCGTGGGGCCTTCACCGCCGACGATGCGTTTGGAGATCGCCATTTGCACGGAGGGGATGACCGTCTGTCCCGCGAGACGCTCGGCCGCGACCTGGTCGATGGAGGGACCACCGAACTTCGAGGCGTAGTTCGCCCCGTTGGGCGGGAGCTCGACGAACGGGTACCCGGAGAAGAAGCCGGCGACCCCGTCGTGGTGCCCGCGTCGGTGCTGAGCCGCTGCGGCGATGTCGAAGCCGCTGAGCACCGAGCAGTACTCGAGCACGCCGCGGTCTGCCAGCGGCTGGAGTTGGGGGGTGGGTGTGAATCCCGCTCCAGTCTCGCCGGGCGCAAAGCGGATCCCCGCGCCCGTGTTGTTCACGTCGGCGACGGCGCATCCGTTGCCAAAGAACCACGTCACCAGCCGGCAGGGGAGGTCGGACCCGTTGGCGTACGCGTCGCCGTTGCCGTTGAGCATGGCCTCCAGGACCGGGAGGCCGAGCGCGACCGCGGAGCCTCCGAGAGCGCCGCGGAGCATGGTGCGTCGATGAAGTCGAAACGGTTTCATCTGTCGTGTCTCCTTGAGCTGTGGTGAAGCTAGAGAGGCTCTCCGACGAGGCGGAAGGCGGGGCTGCCGACGATCTCGACCAGCGCGGTCGGCAGATCGTAGCCGCTGTCGATGTAGGCGGTGGTGACGTCTCGAAGGGCGTCGAGCTCGCTGTCGCTCTCGATGTGCCCGGTGGCATGGCGGTACAGGTTGCGGACGAGGCAGGCGTGCGCCGCTTCGTTCTCTCGAAGCACCGCACCGACTTCGGCGGCGCCCGAGACCGGAGTTCCATCGAGTTCGCTGGCGTCGTCGATCGGTTTGCTGTTGTCCAGTGTCCGGAACGCGCCGACGCCGTCGTAGCTCTCGAGTGCGAATCCGATGGGGTCCATCAGCACGTGGCAGCCCGCACACGAGGCGTCAGTCATGTGGACTTCGAGCCGCTCCCGAAGGGTCTCCGTACCGTCACCGACAGGGAGGTCGGTCGAGACGCCGGGCGGTGGCGCCGGAATGGTGGTGCACAGGAGCGTCTCGCGGACGAATTTGCCTCGGTGGGTCGGGGAGCTGCTCGAGACGTGGGCGAGTACGGACATCACGCTGGCGTGGCCGAGGATGCCGCCCCGCTTTTGATCGGGCGGAAGCGTGACTTGCACGAACTCCTCCCCGAACTCTCCCGGGATGCCGTAGTGGGCCGCGAGCACGTCGTTGACGAACGTGTAGTCGGCGTCGAACATCTCGGAGAAGTCGCCGCCCTCGAACCCGACGTGCTCGATGAACCGGCGGGTCTCCTCGTGCATGGCCTCTGCGAGTTCCGCGTCGTAGGTGGGGAAGGCCACCGCGTCCTTGGGAAGTCCATCGAGTTCGTGGAGCTTGAGCAGTTCCTCGGTGAACGTCCCCAAGGCTCCGCGAGCCTCTTCACGCTCGAGCAGAGCAAACGCGGACGCTCTCAATCCGTCGTTGTCGTCCAGCTCTCCTGCCTCGGCTGCGTCGAGGAGCGCGGCGTCGGGCGTGGCTCCGGTGAGGAAGAAGGACACCCGAGTCGCGAGTTCGGTGCCTCGAAGGCGTCGTTGGCCGTCCGCGTCTGCCGTCGCTTCGCCGCTCTCGACTTGGTAGAGGAACAGTGGGCTCTGCAACATGGCCGCGAGCGTCGACTCGATTCCGGCGTCGAAGTCGTCGAAGTCGCCTGCGGTGGTGAGCCCGACGGCGTTGTAGCGGTCGAGCTCGTCGGGGTCGAGCGAGCGTCGAAATGCGAGACGGCCGAAGCGCGCTACGAACTCGCCCATGCACGCGTCGTCGGCCGGCCCGATCGGTTCGCAGTCCATGTACGCCTGGTGAGCGTTTGCGGTGCGAGCCGCCGCGGCGATGTCACGGGCCGACGCTTCGTACCGATCGATCTCCGCACTTCCCAAGGCGAGCTGGGCCGCGCCCACAGCCGTGAATCCGTTGATCGCGGCGTCGGCAGGTGGGTTGGCCGCCTCGGCGGCTTCATCGCCGAGCAGGAGTCGCACCGAGGCCTCGTACTGCGATCCGACCAAGCGTCGAAGCGCCACGGGCGAGGGTTCGTAGTCATCCGGAACGGGGTCGTCGCTGTCGCTGTCGCCGGTCCCATCACCTCCGGCGGTCGTGGTGAAGCTGTCGGAGCCGCCCGAGGGCACGCCGGTGCCCGAGACGTCGACGCCCGTGTAACAACCGCTCGCGAACAACGCGGCGGCGCCTAGAAGCAGCGATCTGATCTGCATGCTCTTCGATCCCCTGACCCATCGTGCCATGCGGTCGCTGCACGGGGGGATTCGAGCCCAGCCGATTGATGTTCAGTCGATCGCGTGGGGCCGCCTACGAGGGGCGCGACGTTCTCGTGCCCCTGGAACGGGGAAACCTGCCGTCTACAGGGTCGATGTCAGGAACCCGGCGGGATCGAGACGGACTTCCATGCTACCGCGGCTCCCGACGGGCGGGGAGAGTCATCGACGACGGCGGCGACGGAGAGCTGCGAGACCGAACAAGAGCAGAGACCACAGCCCGTGGCTCGGGCTCTGAATGGTGCAACCTCGTGAGCCCTCGGCCGTGGTTCGTCGTGGTGCGAGTTCTTCCCGCGACAGCGCAAGTCCAGAAACCTCGACTTCGAACGGGCCGGCACCATGGGTGGCAACCGTCACGAGATTCGCCCGGGCGTCATGGGGCAGGGCGGTGTCCTGGTCGTCGAGGAGGTCGAGCGTAGACACCTGTCGCTCTCCGAAGCCGGCCTCGAGAGCCACGCAGTACGAACCCCCAGCGTCGGTCTGAACGCAAAGCTCGAACGGGCGCGTCGCTTCGACCTGCAGCGCGATCGAGTTCGTGTCGTTGAGCGACACCGGGCGGGCGAAGTGTCGAGCGACACCCCCGAACCCTGCGGTGCCCTCAATCGTTCCCTCTGCGTGCGCGCACCCGGCGAACGCGAGTTCTCCGGCGGAGGACCGCGGCGTGCACTCGGTGCGACCGAAGTCGACCGACGACGCTCCTCCCCAGAGCGCGTCGTCGAAAGCCGCCCACGCACCATCCGAGAGCCAGACTTGGTCTTGCACCGTCCCGCCTACGACGAGCTCGGCGGTGACATCGAGGACGCGACCGACGTCGACTTCGACCCAACCTTCATCGTTGGTGAGCTCGCGGACATCGACGCGCTGCGTGAGCGCATCCTCCTGCAAGGACACCGTACGAAGCAGAACGGGTTCGTCGTACCGGTCGTAGCGACGCAGGTCCATGCGTAGGGTCCCTGCGAGGACCTCGGCTGACGCGACGGCTGCGGCCGGGAGGGAGGTCTGTGGGGCGGGCTCGGAGATTGGCTCGCCATCAGTGACGGCATCGTCCTCCCAAAGGGCCTCGTGCCCGGGGGGGCGAAGGGACCCGTATGCGTCCTCTGCTCGTCCGAGCACTGCGCGGGCGAGCGTGAGCTCCCCGCCGGGAATGCTGGACCAGGTCTGCACACGGACGACCCGTTGTTCGGCTCGGGGCGTGGGGTAGTCGGCGGTCAGCCAGTAGGCGAACACATCCGCACCCGTCGTCCCCACATGCACGCTGAACACGGCGGTGTGGTCCACGATCCCGTCTCGCTGCGTGGTTGCCCGCAGGACGTCATGACCACCCACGTCGCTGATGAACATGTCGTCGATGGACGAACCCTGGGCTCGGTCGCAGACAAGCTTGGAGTGCTCGTAGACCGCACCCGTGGTCTCGATGAGGAGCACGCCCCCGACCCGGGCGTCGCCGTCGTAGTAGTCCAAAGCATAGGTCGAGCTGGCGTTGGTGATCTCGGGTAGGTCGGTGGGGGTGGCCTCCGCGGTCGAGGTTCCCAACGTGCCGGCCGTCGGGGCCAGGCGGAGGAGGTCGGTCGACGAGCGGAACCCGGGACGTGGCCCGTCAGTCATACGGCTCCGGCGGATCGCTCGACGGGCCAGAGCGCTGGCCAGTCGACCGTTGGACTCCAACCCGTTGCCGCCGCCCGAGCTCGCGATGCCCCCGTACTGCTCGCCGTCGCTCACCCCGTCGTCGTCGGAGTCCGGGTCGTTGGGGTCGGTCCCGAACGCACATGCTTCCTCGAAGTCCCCGGCTCCGTCCGCGTCCAGGTCGGCGCTGGGGTCGACGGCCCGGACCTCGATCGTCGAAGACGTCGAGGACTCGAGCCAGGTGAACGTGTCGAGAAACGCCTGGTTGCCCTTGCCGCCGCTGTTCCAGTTGCCCCACGAGCGGGCGTTGACGTTCGCGACTGCGCCAGTGTCATACGCACCGGGGAAGAGCCCCTGGGCGCCGGAGGTCCTGAGCCCGAGCTCCCCGCTGGGCATCGGTTGTGCATTCCCTTGAACCGCGGTGTCGTTCCAGTACATCCGTAACGGGCTGCGGCCGAGGTCGGGGTGCACCTCGTACAACCGCATACCCGGGTAGCTGGTCTCGATGTCTGCGCCGACGTAGTGAAACTCTCCGACGTTGACTTGGACCTGGCAGTCGTAGGTGCCCAGCGCGACTTCGGCCCCATCATGCATGCCGTCCCACTGGACCTCGTTGAGCCCGATCTCGCTGGAGCCCACCAGCAGAAGGTCGGCACCTCCGACGGGGTCGAAGACGCCATTCTGATCGAGGTCGCACATCAGGTGGTACGAGCCCTGCGCCGTGGAGGTGAACTGGAATCGTCCGGTGGAGCCGCCGGGAACAACCAGGTCGCAGGGGTCCATGGAGTTCCCTTCCCAGTCCAGCGAGGTCCCACCGACGAACTCCAACCCGTTGACCAGGGGGGAGGAGGCGGAGTACGAGGCGTTGCTTGGAGGGTTGAGGTAGATGGGGAACTCCGCGAGGGTGCTGTTGCCCGCTTGCGGCACGCTCCGCCCACCGTTGGGCCCTTCGACACCCACCCGGTTGGCGTTGATGTTGTAGACGTACCCCGCAAGGCCTTCGAGGTTGAGTTCGATGACCGACTCCTCGTCGACCCCGCCGCCGGGGACGACGGCGTAGAAGCTCGACGAGGTTGCGCGTTCTTCGGAGAACGCCCCCGCGTTGAACCTCCAGTCGTAGGAGTGCAGTCGGCCGAGTGCGTCGGTTTGTGCCAGGACGCGGACGTCCCACGGGGTGCCGACATCTTGGTCGCTGTGGACCACGAGTCGATACGCTCCACCACCGAGACCGCTCAACGTCCCGGTGTCTTGTCCGGATGACAACACTGCGACCGGAGCGCCATCGGGTGCGGAGACGCTGACGCTCCCCACCCCGGTCCACTCGATCTGCTCTACGGCGCTGTCGACGATGTCGACGTACAACACGGTTCCCGAGCGCAAGGCCTGGGTGACGCCGAGGTCGGCGGTTCCTTCGGCGAGAACATCGCTTGTCGAGAGCAGCGCCAGGAGGGGGGTCGCAGGAAGAAGGTGGCGGATCCAGGTGCGTCGCATCGGCCTCGGTCTGTGCAAGGCACGAGCCACGCCTTTTCTGGGCAGGTCTAGCGGGGCCAGGAGAGTCCCACGCAGTCCATGGCGGCGCCCTCGCCATGCAGAGCTTCGTTTCTCATCGGTCACTGGTGTCCAACCAGCTCCCTCTTCGAGCCTTGCTCTGCATGGGGGTGACACCATTCTGCATACGCGCGACTTTTCCTCACCTCGCTAGACATCGTGTTGTCTCAGCCTGAGACCCAGGTCGCGGTCCGATTCTCAGCGTGAGACTGGCGGAGCAGCCCCGCCCCTGGAGTTCCGCAGAACGACTCTCTCGCGGGGTGGTGTTCCGACTTGGCACCTCCCGTGCACTCACGGTGAGTACGCCAACGAAACAGGCGTGGGAGGGAACATGTGTGGGATTATTGGATATGCGGGGCAGCGAGACGGAACCGAGGAGGTTCTACGCGGGCTCTCAGGGTTGGAATACCGCGGCTACGACTCCGCGGGCGTTGCGACGGTTGGGCCCAAAGGGGGCCTGTCGATCACACGGTCGCGGGGAGGGGTCGAGTGCCTGCGGCGCAAGCTGGATCAAGTCGACTCGAGGGTACGGTTCGCGATCGGTCACACGCGCTGGGCTACGCACGGGGTGCCCGATGATCGCAATGCGCATCCCCATGTCGACTGTCAGGGCCGGATCGCGGTCGTCCACAACGGCATTGTCGAGAACGCAGACGAACTGCGACGTCGACTGGTGTCGCAGGGCCACGCTCTGCACTCCGAGACGGATACCGAATGTATCGCGCACCTCATCGAGGATGCCTATGCCGGTGATTTGGTGGCCGCTGTCCGCGAGGCGACCGCTCAGTTGCAGGGCAACTATGCGCTTGCCGTAGTCGCACGGGACGAAGACTGCATCGTCGCGACGCGCCGTGGAAGCCCGCTCATCATCGGTGTGGGCGAGGACGAGTTCATGCTGGCCTCCGATGTCGTGCCGATCCTGGCGCGGACCCAACAGGTCATCTATCTCGAGGACGGACACATCGCGACAATTCGTGGCGAGACCCTGACCCTCCTCGATGCGGCGGGTGCACCAGTCTTGCCCGTGACGACACGCGTGGACTCCTCGGTCGAAGAGACGACGCGGTCCGGGTTTGAAACCTACATGCGCAAGGAGATCGACGAGCAGCCGGCCGCGGTGGAGCGATGCCTCCGGGGACGGCTGGTCTCCGGACCCAATCCCGGTGTCGACTTGCCGGAACTCGAGTCTCTTCTTCAATCGCACGGAGAGCCGCAGCGCATCATCTTCGCGGCCTGCGGAACGTCGCTGCACGCGAGTCTCGCCGCCAAAAACGTGATCGAGCAGTGGTGCGGGGTTCCGGTGGACGTTCAGGTCGCCTCCGAGCTCCGATACGGCGGAACGCTGCGCGGCGAGGGAGACCTGTTGGTCGCCGTAAGCCAGTCGGGTGAGACCGCCGATACGCTGGCCTGTGTGGAGATGGCCCAGGCTCGGGGCATCCCGGTTCTCGCGGTGTGCAATGTGGGTCAGAGCTCGCTTGCACGGTGCGCCGACGCAACATTGCTGACCCGAGCAGGTCCTGAGGTGAGCGTCGCGTCCACGAAGGCCTTCATCACGCAGTGTGTGGCGTTGCGTCTCGTGGCCGCTTGGCTCGCTCAACGCACCAACGAAGTGAGTCGCGCTGCGGTCGCGACCGCGCTGGTGGGTTTGGCAGAGCTCCCCACGCTCATTCGTGCGGTTATCGATAGAGAACCGAAGATCGCCGCTGCCGCGACTGCCGTGGCGGACTCGCGGTTGCACATCTTCCTCGGCCGCGGAATCGGTCACGCCGTCGCGCTGGAGGGGGCGCTCAAACTCGCGGAGCTGACCTATTTGCCCGCGGTCGGCTACGCCGCTGGAGAGATCAAGCATGGGCCGCTGGCGATGGTGGACGCGAAGGTCAACGTCGTGTGCGTGCTTCCGCGGGGGGCGATACGGCGGAAGATGCTGTCCGCGGTCTCGGAGGTCCGGGCCCGCGGCGGTCGTGTTCTGGCCGTCGGGGCGCGCGGGCGGGAGGAGCTCGAGGTGTTGGGCGACAACCTACTCGAGCTTCCCCGGGCCGATGCGGGGAGTGAAGGAATGCTGGCCGCCGTGGCGCTTCAGTTGTTCGCGCATCACGTCGCGCGTGAACTCGGTCGCGACATCGACCGCCCTCGAAACTTGGCCAAGAGCGTCACGGTGGAGTGAGACAAAGATGGAACCCACATTCGAATTCAACGGTTGTCGCATCCTCGTCACCGGTGCTGGCGGGCCCGCCGGCTACAGCGTGCTGGAGCGCTTGGCAGCGCGGTGCCCTGGGCTGGTTCTCCACGCTGCGGATGCATCGCCGCTTGCATCAGGCCTCTTCGTGGTCCCGGAAACACGCCGTCATGTCGTACCGTTTGCGTCGGACGCAGCGTTCGGCGCGGCGCTGGAGCGGTTGTGCACGGAGCAACGCATCGATCTGGTCATCCCGACCGTCGACGGTGAACTCCTCCCGCTTTCCCTCGCACGGACGCGACTGGGCAGGCAGGGCACACGAGTCGCCGTCTCGACGCCGGCCGGACTGAGGGTCTGCGCCGACAAGGTGAACCTCACCGAGACGTTGGCGCCGCTGATCCCGACCGCACCGACGGTCGTCTGGACCGGACAGTGTTTGCCGGAGGCGTTGACTCGGGGGCGGTTGGTGGCCAAGCCGCGCGAAGGCTCGGGCGCCCGGGGGGTTCATGTCGTCGATGGGTCGTTGGGGCTCGCCCCGATCCCCACCGACGGCTCGTACCTGGTCATGGAGCACCTTCCCGGACCCGAGTATTCGGTGGATGTGTTTCGTGCGACCGATGGACGGGTCCTCGCGGCGGTGCCGCGTGAACGACTCCGCGTGGATTCCGGTGTGGCGATCGCGGCGCGGACAGTGCACGACACGGAGTTGGAGAGCTACGCAGCCCGGGCCGTAGAGGCTTTGTGTCTCACCGGAACGCTGAACGTCCAGTTTCGACGCGACTTCGCGGGGCGGCCTCGGCTCTTGGAGATCAATCCTCGTTTCCCGGGAACCATGCCTCTGACGATCGCCGCAGGGGTCGACATGCCCTGGTTGACCGTGCTCGATGCTTTCGAGGGGTGCGCAACGCTCGAGCCGATGGGGTTCGAGGAGGTCGCGATCGTTCGTCGTTGGCGCGAGCAGGTCGTCGATGTCGACAGCCTCGTCCCACGCGATGACGCCGAGTCGCTGCTGGTCGCAGAGGTCGCCGAGTAGCCCGTGGTCATCCTTGTCTCAGCCGTCGCGACGCTCGCAGTGTGCCTCGGGGTCTTGCCTGTCCTCTCGGGCCTGTACCAGTATCTCTTCGTCCTCGGGTCGGCGTTTCACACCCACCTCGAGGCCTCCCACGACCACACGCCGCGGCTCGCGGTCGTCATTCCGGCATGGAACGAGGAGGCGGTGATCGCCACATCTATCGATCGGTTGATGGCCCTGAACTATCCCCAGGACCGCCTCCGCGTATATCTCGTCGATGACGCGTCGACGGACGCAACTCCTGATGTCGCGATCGAGAAGAGCAAGGAATACCCCAGGCAGGTTGTCCACGTGCGTCGGGTGGCGGGCGGCGAGGGCAAGGCCGCGACGCTCAACTACGGTCTGGACATCATCTGGAAGAGCGACTGGGCGGAAGCGCTGCTCATCATGGATGCCGACGTCATCTATACGGAAGATTCGTTGCGCAAGATGGCGCGACATCTCGCCGACCCCTCGGTCGGTGCGGTGACTGCCAACATCAAGGAGGGCAGTCGGGCCCCCAACTACGTCCAGCGGTTCATCACGTTCGAGTACGTGACCGCCACGGGTTGCTCGAGAAGGGCCCAGAACGCATTCGGATTTCTTGCGTGCCTTTCCGGAGGGGCGCAGCTGCACACCCGGGAGAACCTCATGGCGATCGGGGGCAAGATCTTCCACGACACGTTGGCGGAAGACACCTTCACCACGTTCCGGACGCAACTCTGCGGACGCGTGGCGATGTTCGAGCCCAACGCTGTCGTCTATGCCGAAGAGCCCGATGGTCTCGTGGGGTTGTGGAAGCAGCGCGTGCGTTGGGGGCGTGGCAACGTTCAGGTGACGCGGGAGTTTCGTGACATTTGGGCGCGTCGAAGCAATGGCGGGGTGCTCGGGTCGTGGACGATGGCTTTTCTGTGGTTCTCGCTGTTTCTCATGCCTTTGTTTCAGATCGGAGCTTCGGTGGGGCTCATCACGCTGTACGTGCTGGACCCGAGCTGGTCGTGGTCCTTGTTTCGAGGCTTGTGGATCGTGGCCGGGCTCGTCTATGTGTTCGTCACCCTCGCGTCTTTCGTGGTGGACTGGGAGTCGTGCCGGAAGTCCTGGGCCGAGGGCTTCTTGTTCCCCGGGTTGATCTCGCTTGCGGTCATTGTGCATGCGTTGTTTCCGTTTGTGACGCAGCCCGTCGTGGACCTCGTGGCACCGCCTCCGGGGCACTGGTTCGGCCACGTCGCGGTGCTCTTCCTCTACGCGTGGCTCTCACTGTCCATGGTTGTGGCTTGGGTCGCCAAGCGGCTTGAAGGGACGCGCTGGGCTTCGCTTGCCCCGGTCTTCCTCTACCTCGGTGGCTATGGGGCGTTTCTCTGCGCGGTGACGTTTGCGTCCTACGTCGCAGAGCTGCGCGGGGCGGACATGAAGTGGGACAAGACCGTCAAGACGGGAAAGGTGGGCTGATGTCACGCCTCGAGGTCGAGCGTGAAGGTGAGGCCCTGGCCCGACTCTGGGTGGGTGTAGAACTTGAACTCAATCCGCGCCGGCCACAGCTTCCAAGAATCCAGGGGAAAGCTCGGCGTGCTCAGCCCGTGATAGTCGGTCACCTGCAGGTAGAAGGCCGCGGTTCCGTCCGGGTAGTCGAGGGCTTCGAGCTCGAGCTGAACCGACTTCGCGCGGGTCAGCGTCCATCGCAGACGTTCGTAGACGGTCACGTCTCCCCGAGTCTTGTTGTCCCGCTCCAAACTGACCCGGAATCCCGCCTTCACCAAGCCGGCAACGGTCTTCGCCATGTCTTCGGTGGTTGGGGCCACGGTGTCACTCTGGCAGCAAGAACAACAGAATCGCTTCGCGGACGAGGACCAGGGCCACGATGACCTCGACCACGACCACAACACGAAGCATCAGCGCTCGCTCGCGGTGCAAGTCGATCGAGACAGTGAGCCGGAAGTCGGCATCGGATTCGACGCCTGCATCGATCTCGCCGCGAGGCTCGAGGCGGTCGGCCAAGGAGCCTGGCTCGGAGATGTCAGCCACCGAACCTCTCCCAGTGGAAGCCCCACAGCACCGCACCGAGGAGCACGATGTTCACGAATGCGAGGAGGAGCGCCGCACGCTTGAGCCAACGGACCTCTCGTTTGAGGGTCCGAAGCCGCTCTCGGTGCCCCCTGATCCGGCTGGCCTGGAGCCTGGTGGAGGTCGATGGGGCGTCCGCAGTCATCTCGGGACGGGTCTCCTTCGCCGTGCGTTCAACCTTAGCATAGGCGTCTTGGTGTGCGCAGGGGTGGTCGTACCGATCTCCGCGCCATCGATGGCTTGGGCGCAGACACGCGCGGTTCATCCTGAAGACGTCGTCCTCAACGGCCGCCGAGTCGAGCATCGCGTCTCCATTGACGTCGGGCCATCGAGGGAGCCCGCATCGGCCCTTCTTCGGCTCCGGGCGTCCGCCCAGGTTGACAAGGCGGCGAGCGTCGTTCGGTTGTCCGTGGATGGGACGCCTCGAGCCTCCCTGTCACTGGAGGAGGCCGTGGGCGAGGAAGGATGGAGTGTGGGCTTGGGCCTGCTGAAGCCTGGGGTGCACAGCATTGAGCTGGATGCGAGTCTCGTTCCACGTCAGCGAGACTGCGTGCGAGATGACCTGAGTCTTTGGTTGGTCGTCGATGAGGAGTCGACCGTCGAGCATGCGCCCGGCGGCGCCGGAACCGTCCCTCTGCGGGCTCTCCCTGCGAGGTGGCGGGAGGTGGCGCCCGAGTCCGTGGCGGTTCTCGCCCCGCAAGGGGACGTCCACGCGTCGCGGGCAGCCGTCCGTGCAGATCACATGCTACGCAGCTGGGGTCTCGAGGTCGAGCACCCCGGTGTCCGCTCCGGCGCCGCAGCGGGCCCCCGTGTCGAACTTGCGACCCGAACGTCGGCTCCGGCGTCGTGGACCGAACTCGACGCGAAACTCGATGACGCCCCGAGGGCAGCAGGCGTGGTGGAAGGGTCCTCTTCGGTGCTGAGGGTTCTCGCCCGCACCGAGGAGGAACTCCCTCAGGTCGTGCTTGCCCTCGCGTCGGCGCAGTTCCGACAGCTGTGTGGGGAGGGTGCGTGCCTGGTTGCGGACACCGACGGCAAGAACCCGGCCAGCGCGCGCCGAGACCAGGAGCGGATGGGTCCCGATGTCGCAATGACGCTGACCGCCGCTGGCTTCCCCGATGGTTGGGAGGCCCGGGGGGGGGGGCGCCACGTCCTCGCGTTCGATTGGTCGCCGCCCGCTGGCGCAGTGATCGAGCGATGGCCGGTCCTGCATCTCCCGGTGCGCTGGAGCGGGGGCCAGGCAGGGCGAGACGCGGTTCTCTCGGTTCGCATTGCCGGCCGAGGCGTCGCAAGCTTCGATCTCGAGGACTTCGAGGCCAACGAGACCACCGAGCTGGCAGTACGGGTCCCGAGGGCATGGTGGTCGAGGACCTCGTGGCCTATCGAGGTCGAGGTCTCCCTTGGGGGAGACCAGGAACGATGCGAGGAAAACGTGGGGGGCCTGCCCTGGCTCGTCATCGAGCCGGAGGCCGCCTTGCGGGTGCCGTACGCCGCTCCGCCGCCGACTGGGATCGCCGGCTGGTATGCGCGTCGCATTGCCGACGGGGAAACCGTACCTGTGGTGTGGCCCTCTGTCGCGACCCCTGCGCAGACGCATCAGGTCGCTGCGTTCCTCTTCCCGCTTTCCGTCGTCGGGGGTGGTCCGGGGTACGCGTTCGAAGGTGCCGGGGAGGCGGTGCCCGCGGTGCACGTGGTGATGGACCCATCGGCTTCGTCTGGCATCCGCGGAACGCAGTCTGGCTCGACTGCGCACTGGCTCGACGAGGGCGGCATCTTCTCGCTGCCCCTCGTGGATTCGAGCCGTACGGCCTACCTCGGGCTTGCCGGACCGGGGTTGGAGTTCGTCCCCGCGACGCTCGCGGAGGGGGCCCCTGTGCCCCCGCTTGGAGGGATGATCGGGCGGAAGGCCCTTCTGACTCGCGACGGACGGTGGGAAACTTTTGATGTCCCTGCTCAGCCGGCCCCGCGCAGGGCGGTGTCCGAGGAAGCCCGACCGAGCAGCGAGATGTCGGCGCCACAGAGTCGAGAGTCGAGAGCGCGCCGGATGTTGAACCTGGTGTGGCTGCTTTGCTCGGCGATCATTGTCGGCCTGGTCATTCTCACCTTGCGTCGCCGCGCTTCACGGTGAGTCAGGTTTGCGGCTCGAACCCCACGCTCACGTGCACGAGGGTCGGGGGCCGCACTTGCACATCGCGACGCCACACGTTGATGCGTAGGATGTGACTCGCGGTGGCGCACGCGCACAACTCTGCCTCGGAGACCAAGGCGCCGAGCGGACCGTGCGATTCGAGTCGCACGTGGGTAGGGCTGAGTTGCAGGGCGTGCTGCGTGCGGCGGGTCGACGCTCCAAGGGGCGCACTCCGGACCCGTCGGTCCGCGAACGTGTGGAATGTGTCGGGTCCTTGGGGATCTCCCCACCGCGTCAGTTCGATGTCCACCTCGCAGCGCCCGTCTCGATACAGGAAGAGGCCGACCACGTCGTCTGGATGGAGACCTCCTTGCTGGGGAGTGACCTCGAACTCGAGTCGGGTTGGCGTCGAGAGTGGGGTCCACAACTCAACGCCCCATGGCCCGGTTTGGTCTGTGCGGCTGGTGAGTTCGAGATGGCCCTCGCGTCGCTTCAGCGCTCGAGGGCCGGCAGCCCATCGATTGAGCCCCGGGTCGGCCGGGAACGGGTCGTCTCGCACTCCCCAACGCCTCCCGGCATACCCCAGCCAGCGCCCGGGGATCTCCGGGATCGTCGGGAGCGCGGTACAGCCGCTCGCGGCGGCTGCGCCTATCATCCAGCTGCGACGGGTGGATTTCACCACCGCAGACGCAGTCCCGCACCGGCGGCGTGGCGGGTGAATGCCCCCGTGGAGACTTCGTACCGGGCGAAGAATCCGATGCGAGCGTTGGCCCAGACGTCGAGCTGACCCAGGCCGATCTGTCCGTGATGAACACCGTCGAACTGCCAGCCACCGCCTCCGGTGATGGTCAGTCGACGGACCACATCCACGCTGAGCTTTCCCACGACGGCTTGGCTTTCGAGGTCGCGCTGAGGGTCGCGGTAGACGTACAGGTGCGCGGAAGGACGGAAGCGTTTCCCAACTTGCCCCTCTGCACTCACCCGACCGAGTACATCCACGTGTCCGTCGTTCCATGCGCCCGGGCGTGCTGCTGCTGACAGGGTCAGGTGTTTGTTGGCAACGACCGCGAGGCCCAGCGAGAGCCCGTGGTGATGTGCGGTGTTGGTCACCAGCCCCTGGTACTCCGGGGTCAGGTAGACCCGGCGGCGGATGTTGAAGACGACGCCCGCCCTCGCGACGTGCTGCTGCGAGAATTGGTCGGCAGAAATCGGGTCGTCGAACCGCATCACCGACGACGCGTAGCCGCCAGTGAGCGTCGCGTAAGACCGGAGCTCATACGTGGCGTCGACTTCAGCGAGCCCCGCGTGGTGCGTCTGCGCGATGTTGGCGTAGCCGCCGAAGATACTGAGCTGCGCGCGCGGGGTGGCGGCGAGTTGGCGAAGCCCACGCTGGGCTTCTGTGTTCGAATCGTCCAACGCCAGAACTTGTTGGTAGGCCGCACGGGCTGCCCGCGGGCGTACGGCCGCGGACTCGACGGCCGCCAGCCCCAACCAGGCCTGGATGTCGGAACCGTCGTCGTTCAGTAGCGCTTCGAAGGCGGCTCGTGCGTCCGCGAGTCGTCCCTGCCACGCGAGCATCCGAGCCCGCCCCGTTCGCGCCGCGCGATCTTGCGGCGTGTGGTGAAGGACCGCCTCGTACTCTGTTTGGGCCTCGACGAGGGCACCCTGGAAGCTGAGGGTGACCGCAAGCTCGAGACGCAGCTCTCGCTCGAGGTCCGAAGGGGACTCCAGCGCACCGCGCAAGATCTCGATCGCCGCCCCGAGCTCGCTGCGTTCCCGTTTCGCGAGGGCGAGGTACAGCAACACCCGTGGGTGCTTCGAACCGTCGGCCACGACGGTCGCGAGTCGGTCGTGCGCGGCAGCACCGTCGCGGTGGTAGGCGAGGATGGCCGCGTCGTCGGAGACCGACGGCTCGAGTGCGGTTTCGGCAGCCGAGCTGAGCGTGGGCCACGCGGAGAACGACACGAGCATCGCCAGGACCGCGACACGGAAGCGTGGCGCTGGACGGTTCAGGCGAGGTCGAGATCGAGGCATCGAACGAACTCGTAGCGGCCAACGGACCGCATGTCGTGGGCGTCCGTACTCGCTACGAGCTGAACGCCGGCTTGGGCGAAGACCGCCAAGGTGCTTGGAGACGGGCAGCGCCAGCGTTCGCTCACCTCGACGAGGACGTCACGCGCTGCGAGGACCCCTGCAAGGTGATCCAGCCGATGCAGGGGGACCTCAGCCTCGGGGATGCCGACCTTGGCCAAGAAACTCAGGGGGTGGGCGAGCTGGAGCGGATACGGACTCGACGCGCATGCCTCGTACGCGGTCAGCAGACTGCTCCAGACCTCGGCACGCTGAATCACGCCCTCGGCGAGGCGCTCGCGGACCTCTCGAGGTCCGAGCAACTCGTCGCCGATCGGGAGCCGATGGTCGGCCACGAGCACACGCTCGATTCCCGTCGCATCGGCCGGCATGTCCAGCGACCCGGCAGTATCCAACAGCTTGGACTCGACGCCGATGACCACCTCCAGCCCTGACCATCGCCGGGCTCTTTGGAGGTGGTTCACGTAGGCTGGGATCCACGAGGTGCTCGCCCGGACGTGGTCCGCGAACCCGATCCTGCGCAAGCCTCGGCGTTTTGCCACGTCGATGACCTCCTCCACCGTGTTTCGACCATCGGAGTACGTCGAGTGGACGTGCATGTCCTCGTCGAGTCTCACTTGATCTCCGCTTGCTCGCGAACGACCTCGAAGGGTTCAACGTGACTCGCACGTGCAAATCGGCTCCAATAGACCGCGGTCGCCTCGATGAGCGCGGGTGCGAGGTAGGCCTTGGTGCTCGACTGCGATCCGTACAGTGTGAGGAGCTGAAGCTTTGTCGTCAGCTGTTCGGCGATCGGGACGAACCGGGTTGGATTGAAGTCGGTCGTGCTCGACGGGCTCTGATAGCAGTACACGCTGGGCACGTTGCGCGTGGCGACCATCGCGGCCCGGTGGACGTTCCGATGGTCTTGGTGTCGGTCCGCCTCGGTGTGTACGTAGACAGCGGAAGGGTCAACCCTGCGGATGACCGACTCGATGGCACTGATGGTCGTCGGACCCTCGGAGATCCGGGTGTCGTCGAGTGTCCGAAGCACCAGCTCTGCCCCCAAGCAACTCGCGGATGCGACCGACTCTTGGCTGCGCACGGCCGGCTCTCCCGCACGCTCACCGGCGGTGAGGGTCAGGATGACGACTCGGTCGCCGCGGTCCACGTGCGAGGCGAGGGTGCCGCCACACCCGATCTCGACGTCGTCGGGGTGAGCACCGATGGCGAGCACGGTTGCACGGCGACGGGCGGGAGACACTGCTCGAGATGAGGACGGGAGTGGAAGGGGAAGCACTCGCGGGGACGCCTGATGGTGCCGTCGCTCGGGAACCTGCGGGAGCCGAGAGAGGAGTGAGGCGACGGTGGCTCCCGCCCAGCGGATGGCGGGGAGCCACCGGGGCTGCGGGGTTGGCTGAGGTACAGACGAGGTCGGCTGGACGGCAGGCAACAGGTCACTCGTAGGGCTCGCGGTCATCATCGACGGACGTGAAGAGCAACAGTCGTGCCAGTCCGGGGCTCTCCCTCCGACCCATGTCCCGTCTCCTTGGATCGTGTCGTACAACGGCCGTTGGGCGTGGGTCTGCCTCGATCTGTACAACCCCGGGCAGTCCACGGCGCGAGGCGGACGGCGCTGTCGAGGTGCCCCAGGTTGAGAATCGCGAGACAGCGATTCCGTGACGGCTGTGTACGGCGCAAGGGCAACACGCCGACACTGTTGCCAATCATGTGTGTGAACCGACTGGGCGCGACCCTTGCTCTGTAGGAGGACATGATGAAGGACCCAACGCGTTCCAGACCGACCTCCACCGCGACCCCTCGCAACGAGGCATCCGTCGACGGGAGTCGCTATCGCTGGCATCGAAGCTCGCAACTGCAACCCGGTGCGGCCGGGAGGGTCCTGGTGACGGGGTCCTCGACTCGTCCAACCGCAGCCGTCCTCGTTGCGCTTGCCGAGGCGGGCTACGACGTCGTGGTAGGCCTTTCCGTCGCTGAGGCGGCGAAGCCCCGAGGAACCCGCGCGACCCGCTGCTACATTCTTCCGCCGGCGACCTCGCCTCGCTATGTCGATGCGGTGCTCGCGACGGCTCGACGCGCCGGCGCCACGGTTGTGGTCCCCACCGAGCGCGACGCGGCGTGGAAGTTCTCGAAGACCCGCCGTGCCTTCGATGAACGCGGTCTGGTCGTCGTGGCGGCGACGACGAAGGTGTTGGACTTGTGCCGCGACCGCGCGAAGCTCTTGAGCATCCTCGAGACGGTGGTGCCTGTGCCCGAGACCGGCGCGGCGTTCGAGGGCTTCGACGCCCTTGCCGTTCGCAAGCGCAACAGCCACGAGCCGGGCAGTTGCCGGGTGGTGAGGGATGTGACCGAGAGCGTCGGGGATGACGAGCAAGTGCTCGAGTACCTCCCCGGGGGCGAAATTTGGGTAGATACCGTCCGAGACCCCAGTGGCCGGGTACGGACGGCCCCAAGCAACACTGTGCAGCGCCGCGGACGTGCGCGACTGGAGGGGCCTGCCCGCGAAGACGCCATCGTTCGGGGACTTGCGGCGCGTGCGGTGGAAGCGGTCGGGCTGGTCGGGTTCGCGACGGTACGCTTCCGGAGGGACTTCGTGGGACTCCCTCGTGTGATCGACGTGCTCCCCGGCTTCACGTCGTCGGCGCTCAACGACATGGGGACGCCGCCGAGTTTGATCTCGGCCGCGCTCGAGTGCTGGGATGGCAGCAGGGGCTCTCAGGGAGCCGCGAACGACGGCGATTCCAACATCGCATCGAGCCGGTCGACGATGAGCTCACTGGATAGAGGCTTGGCGACGAATCGGGAGACGCGGACCGAGTGAGCGCGGAGTGCTTGCTCCCGCGTCATTCGGGCACTCATCAGACACAAGGGCAGTGCGGGGGAGACGACCTGGAGGACGCGGACCAGGTCGACCCCGTTCTCATCGAGGAGTTCGATGTCGCTGAACACCGCGTCGACCCGCTCGGTGGCGGCGATTCGGATCGCGGTCGGACCGTCGTGTGCGACATGAACTCTCGCGCGCCGCTGTCGACGCAGCCATCGCGAGACCAGGGCGGTGACGGATGGGTCGTCGTCGACGACAAGGACCGCGGGTTGGTGCGGCGAAGGATGAACAGGCAGGTGGATGGCGTGCACACCAACCCATGGAAGCAAAGAGCGTGCCGCCGTCGCGGTTTTTCCGGATTCTCGTTGCCCGCTTCGAGCGCGCCTGGGCTTGCCGTCGTCCAGGCCTGCGGGGCCTCAGCGCAGGTTGTACTTCTTGAGTCGGCGGTACAGGGTCGCGCGACCGATGCCGAGCCGCCGAGTGACCTCCGACAGGTTCCCACCCGTGGCGCGCAACGCCTCCTCGATGGCCGCTCGCTCAATATCTGCCAACGACCCGCCCCGGGCGACGACGGCAGCCGTCTCGCTGGGTGCGGATGTCAGGACGGGTTCGGGCAGCTCGAGACTCGCGTGCAGTCGCGGAGGAAGGTCAGCCAGCTCGATCGAATCTCCCTCACATACGACCAAGCCGCGTTGGAGCGTGTTGCGAAGTTCGCGGACGTTGCCCGGCCATGCGTAGGAGCGGAGCACGGCCTGGACGGCGGGGCTCAGACGAGGGGGCGGCCGTCCTGCTTCGGAGGCGAGCTCGTGAATGAACTGAGCCGCGAGGAGTTCGACGTCGCCCTCCCGCTCGCGCAGCGGTGGGACGCTCAGCTCGAGCACGGCCAATCGAAAGAAGAGATCCTGTCGGAACTCTCCAGCTTCAACCATCTTGGCAAGGTCGCGATGGGTTGCCGCCACCAGTCGAAAATCGGTGGAGAGAGTCTTGGTCCCGCCGACGCGCTCGAAACGACGCTCCTGAAGTACGCGGAGCAACTTCGCCTGGAGTTCGGCGGAGAGCTCGGCGACCTCATCGAGAAACAGGGTGCCACCGTCCGCCTGTTCGAATCGGCCAGGCCGAGAACGGTCGGCGCCCGTGAAAGCGCCCTTCTCGTGCCCAAACAGCTCGGCATCTTGTAGAGACTGCGGGATTGCGGCGCAGTTGACGGCGATGAGGGGGCCGTTGCTCCGCGCGCTGTTGTCGTGAATCCCGTGCGCAACAAGCTCCTTTCCGGTGCCGCTTTCACCTTGGATCAGCACGGTAATGTCGCTCGCCGCCACACGGTCGAGTTGGCGGAATAGGCCTCGCATGGCATTCGACCGGCCCAGGATGCCGGAGAATGCGTTGCTCTCGGCGTCCCGTTGGAGCTGCTGAACCTGCGTTTGCAGCCGATGAGTGTCGACCGCGTTGCGGACCGATGCGGTGACCTTCGTCCGGTCCAAGGGCTTCGCGAGGTAGTCGTAGGCGCCGTCCTGCATGGTGGCCACGACCGTCGAGGGGTCGCGCTCGCCCGTCATCACGATGACGGGGACTGTGCGGTGACGCCGCCGAATCACGCGGAGGGCGTCGTGGCCGCTCATTCCGGGGAGCCCGAGGTCAAGACAGACGGCGTCGGGTAACGAACACGAGAAGGCGTTGAGCAGAGACTCTGCGGAGGCATGAATCTCGGGCTGAAAGCCCGCCGTATCCAGCCATCGGGCGATCAGTTGCGCCGCGGAGGGGTCGTCGTCCACAACGAACACGAGCGCATCGTCCG
Organism: Nannocystales bacterium; assembly: GCA_050633305.1. Classification (GTDB taxonomy): domain Bacteria; phylum Myxococcota_A; class Polyangia; order Nannocystales; family Nannocystaceae; genus CAJXVA01. The sequence goes on along the minus strand of JBOEGF010000027.1, from coordinate 79,016 downwards.
ACCGCTCGGCTTCGGTGGAAGCGGAGGTCGTACTGGCTGCATTGGCATGTCGCGACACGGTCCCATGTGGTTTAGCAGGAAGTGTGCCACCGCGGGACTCGTGTCCGGCCGGTCTCAATTTGAGCCAACATCGGACCGGCTGGGATGCCGATTGATCCAGCCGGAGACAAGCCGGACAAATGTGGCCCGTTCATGGTGTCACCGGGTACCCCAACGTTGGCTTGGACTTTGCTTAGTGTCTGAGTCGTGAAGCGCGAGCTCGGAAACCGTCCCCACGTGGGTGTCATGGGGTCATTCGTCCCTATACGGCACGCGCGAGCACGAACCTCTATCGGAGGCGTTCGAGAGGACGGGCGATGACGAGCGCCGCCCACCGTCGTTTCGACCCGAATACGCTCGACCCGGATGCGAGAGCGCTGATGCCTCTGTTCCTGTCGACCCGGCGTGCCGACTTGGCAGAACTGCGAGCTGCGCTTGATGTGGGTGCGCTCGATCTTGCCGCGCGGGTGGGACATCGCATCAGCGGGACTGCTCAGTCGTACGGGTTCACCGAGCTTGGGGAACTCGCAGTCGAACTCCAGCAGCACGCGGAGAAGCGCGAACTCGCGGAAGTCGAGCGGTGTGCCGCAGGTGTTGCGCAATGGGTGCAATGGCTCGAGGAGCTGGTCGGAGGGGTCGAGGCATGATGGGCCTGGTGTTTACCGAGTTGCTCGAATCCGCAGAGCGCCGCTATGGTCTGGAGGCCGTTGACGCCGCGCTGGCGGGGGCCGAAACCTCAACCGGAGGGAGCTACACCGCGGTGGCCCGGTACGACCACCGAGAACTGCTACGAATTATCGTCGGCCTCTCGAAGGAGACCGGAGAGGAGCTGGGCGAAGTCGTGCAGCACTTCGCCACCGATCTTCTCAGCGCGCTTCTCGAGCGCCCCGAAGCCAGCGCGGCGGCTGGCGCGTCCGGCACGTTCGAGCTCCTCGAACAGCTTGAGCCCACCATTCACGCCACGGTCCGCACGCTCCACCCCGCAGCGGAACCGCCGCGCTTTGACTGCGTTCGCGAGCCCGACGGAAGTCTCCGGGTGGTCTACCGCTCACACCGATGCCTTGCGGACTTTGCTGCCGCGATGATTCGGGCGTCGGTGGCTCGATTTGGAGAGCCAATTCTCGTCGAGCGACGCGCGCTCGAGGCCGAAGTCGGAGATCGGCACGAGTTCCGCCTCTCCATGCGCGAGGAGGCATGAGGTCGTGACCGCGTCGAGCTCGAGCGAGGAGGTTCTACGCCGAGCGTTGGACCGCGAGCGGCGGGCGCGGAAGGACGCCGAGCGCCTGCTCGAGGAGAGGGGCCGAGAGTTGTTTGTCGCCAGCGAGCAGTTGCGCGCTCTCAATCGGGGCCTGGAGCGGGTCATCGAGCAGCGGACCGAGGAAATCCGGGGGGCTAACCATCGGTTGCGGACCCTGATCCAACGACTTCCCGTCGGGGTGTTGGTCGAGGACGCGGGCCGTCGAGTGTTATTGGCCAACCCCCTGCTGTGCGAGATGTTCTCTGTGCCTGCCACGCCAGATGCGTTGGTGGGTGCCGACTGTAAGGAAGCGGGCCATCGCTCGGCGACGTTGTTCGCCGATCCTGATGGGTTCCTACGGACGGTCGAGGAGCGGATCGCTCGAGGGGAGCCGGTCGCGGGGGAGCGCCTGCAAATGCGGGACGGACGAGAACTCGAGCGCGACTACATCCCGGTCGTGTCGAGGGGCGAGTCGCACGGGCACATGTGGCTGTACCGCGACGTGACGACACAGGAGCAAGTTGCCCGTCAACTCGACGAGGCTCGCCAGGCCGCCGAGTCCGCGAACCAAGAGAAGACCAAGTTCCTCGCGATGATGAGCCACGAGCTCCGGACGCCGTTGAGCGTCGTCGTCGGCGCTGCGGAGCTGATGGACACAACGCGGCTCGATGACGACCAGTCCCGCTTGCTGCGACGCCTACGCCTCAACGCGTCGAGCATGCTCCATCAGATCACGGACCTTCTCGACGTGTCCAAACTCGAGGCTGGGGAGATTCGTATCGAAACCGAAGAGTTCGACCCCGTGCTCCTGGTGGAGGATGTTGTCGAGACGTTTGCTTCGCGGGCGCACGAGGCCGGATTGGAGATGGTGGCCGACGTCGACCTGCGGTTGCCCCCGACGCTGCGGGGGGACCCACACCGAGTCCGACAGATCGTCACAAACCTGCTGACCAACGCGATCAAGTTCACGACCCACGGGCATGTTGTCGTTCGAGCGCGGTGTCTCGAAAACGTTGGGGGAACAGCGACCGTGGAGTACGAGGTCGAGGACACCGGACGCGGGATCTCGACAACCGACCAGCCACGCATCTTCGAGCGCTTCTACCGGGTCTCGCGGCAGGGCGCGCCTTCGATCGCCGGCACGGGTCTGGGACTGGCCATTTGCCACGAATTGGCTCGCATGATGGATGGCAGCCTGTCCGTTTCGAGCGCGGTGGGGCAGGGCTCTCGGTTTACGCTCACGTGCCCACACGCGGTTGTGACCGGAGAGCGGGTCGCAGCCCCACGGCGCTCCCACGCGACGTTGTCGGGGGTGTCTGTGGCGCTGCTGGGGAGCAGCCCCGTCGCCGCGGACCCGGTGCAACGACTCCTCGAGGGGCTTGGGGCGAAAGTGTTCTTACACTCGCCGGCTCAGCTGGACCCCGCGTGGTTTGAGGGACTCGACGGGGTCGACGTGGTGCTCTACGACGCGGACGGGATTGGGATCTCTGAGGTCGGGCTCGCGCAGGTCTTGTCGGACCACGAAGCCACCGCGTCGTCGGTGTGGGTCCGCGCGTTTAGCCGGCAACCTCTCGACCGAGAGGCGGCGAGTCGGCTGGGCGTTCGTCGGCAACTGGCCAAGCCGCTACGCTCCACGGCGATCGCTTGCGCCCTGACAGAGGGCACGTCCGAAGGGGGCCGCGAAGAGCAGCCCTCTGGTCTCGTCGCGTCGGGGAGGGGACGGAGGTCCTCTCCGGACCAGCCCAGGCCGACGGTCCTCTTGGTCGACGACGATCCCGACAACCGAGAGATCGTTCGTTGGCAGCTCACCGACCTCGATGTCGCCGTCGAGACGGCCTCCGATGGGCGCATGGCGTTGGAGAAGGCCCGGCTTCGGCCCTACGATCTGATCATCACCGACATCGGCATGCCGTCGGTCGATGGGTTTGCCTTTGCACGGGCGTACCGGACACTCGAGGAGCGGACAGAGCGTCGGCGTACCTCGATCATTGCGCTCTCGGCCCATGCGCAGAGCGAGCACCGGAATCGATGCGCGACGGTTGGAATCGACGCGTTCCTCACCAAGCCGTGCCCCGTGTCGGTCCTTGCCGAGACGATCTCGCGCTGGATGTCGCCAGAGCCGGTCGTGCTTGTGGTCGATGACTCTCCGGACCTGCGGGCGCTGACCGGCCTGCGCTTGAACCGAATCGGTGGGCTTGTGGTCGAGTATGCGGGTTCGGGCGAGGAGGCGTTGGAGCGGTTCGAGCACGGTCTGGTGTCCATGGTGTTCCTCGACCTCAACCTGCCGGGGATCTCTGGGCTCGAGACCGCAGCGCAGCTCCGCGTCCGGCCCGCGTGGCGCTCCGTCCCGGTCATCGCGCTGACGGGAGAAACCGGGCAGCGCTCGCGTGACGCGTGCCGCGACGCGGGGTGCTCCGACTTCCTCACGAAGCCGGTACCTGAGGCGCGGCTACGAGAGGTCGTCCAGCGATACCTTGGATGAGCGGTCGCTCGGGACTCGAGGCGTCGAGCGATGTGGAGTTGGGGTGGAGTCGCGGTGGTCAGGACTTGCCGGGCTTGGCCCAGGTGTCTCGCAGCGTGATCGTGCGGTTGATTCGCAGGGCGCCAGGCTTCGACACCTGATCGAAGCAGTAGTACCCGAGCCGCTCGAACTGGATGCGCGTTCCTGCCGCGGCCTCGGCCAGCGCGGGCTCGACCCGAGCGTCTTCAAGGGTCTCGAGCGAGTCCGGGTTGATCTGCTCAAGGAAGTTGCTGTCTCCGGAGCCCGGTGACTCGACGGTGAACAAGCGATCGTAGTTCTGCACGGTCGCGGGAAGGCCGTGCTCCGCACTGACCCAGTGCAGTGTGCCTTTGACCTTGCGTCCATCCGCAGGGTTGCCCCCTTTGGCCTCGGGGTCCCAGGTGCAGATCAGTCGGGTGACCTCGCCGGCGTCGTTCTTGACCACCTCCTTGCATGTGATCAGTGCTGCGTAGCGGAGGCGGACTTCCATACCCGGCGCGAGTCGGCGCCACTTCTTGACGGGCACCTCGAGGAAGTCGTCGTGCTCGACGAGCACCGTCTTGGTCAGCGGAATGCGCCGGATGCCGCCACCGTCTTCACGCCCGGGGAACTGCGGAGCCTCGAACCACTCGGTGTGGCCCTCGGGGAAGTTCTCCAGCACGACCTCGAGCGGACGCATGACGCCCATGTACCGCGGCGAGTGTTCGTTGAGGTCTTCGCGCACAGCGTGCTCGAGCAGGCTGATGTCGATGAAGCTGTTGCGCTTGGAGACGCCGACCCGCTCGCAGAGGTTGCGCAGCGCAGCAGGGGAGAACCCGCGCCGACGCATGCCGGAGAGGGTCGGCATACGCGGGTCGTCCCAGCCGCTCACATGCCCCTCTTCGACCAGCTGTCGGAGCTTGCGCTTGCTCATCACGGTGTACGTGAAATTGAGTCGGGCGAACTCGATCTGCCGCGGGGTGGCGGGCACCTCGAGGTTGTCCATGAACCACTCGTACAGGGGGCGGTGAGCTTCGAACTCGAGCGTGCACAGCGAGTGCGTGATGTGCTCGATCGCGTCGGACTGGCCGTGGGCGAAGTCGTACGTCGGGTAGATACACCAGGCATCGCCCGTCCGGTGGTGGTGCGCCTTGAGGATCCGGTACAGCGATGGATCGCGCAGGTTCATGTTCGGGCTGGCCATGTCGATCTTGGCCCTCAGAACGTGCGCGCCATTGTCGAACTCGCCGGCCTTCATCCGCCGGAACAGGTCGAGGTTCTCTTCGACCGAGCGGTCGCGGTGTGGACTGTTGGTCCCCGGCGTCCCGAAGTCGCCCCGGTTGGCCTTCATCTCCTCGGGGCTCTGGCTATCGACATAGGCCTTGCCGGCGGAGATCAGGTCCTCGGCCCACGCGTAGAGCTGCTCGAAGTAGTCCGAGGTGAAGTGGATCTCACTCCACTCGAAGCCGAGCCACTTGATGTCCTCTTTGATCGACTCGACGAACTCGGTCTCCTCCTTGACCGGGTTGGTGTCGTCGAACCGGAGGTTGCAGCGGCCCCCGAACTCTTTGGCGAGTCCGAAGTCGACGCAGATCGCCTTGGCGTGGCCGATGTGGAGGTAGCCGTTGGGCTCGGGCGGGAAGCGCGTGACGATCTGCTGGTGTTTCCCCGACTGGAGGTCGTCGGCGATGATGTCTCGCACGAAGTTTGGGGCAGCGGATTCGTCCTTGGGCTCGGTCATGAGGCCGGCAGTATAGGAGCGTGCGCAAGCCCAGACACGGGCAGTTTGGGCGCATCAGAAGTCGCCGGCTCACGTTTTGGGGCCTCGCACGCTTGTGACAGGGTTGTTGACCCCGGAGTTCGCCGTCGGAGTCCACCGTCGTCGCGTGCCGGCGGGGTCATCGTGTGGGCGGTGAGCGTCTGCGCCCGCTAGAGCGGAGCCCCCGGCACCGCTTGGAGCGGCCGCGACGCTTCTCGGGGCTCGAATCCTGCGTCGCGGACGAGCGCGGCCAATGCGTCGGTGTCGAGCTGACCCTCGACCGTCGCGGAGCCCGGCTCGAGCTCGACCGTCACGGACTCGACGCGATCATCCTCGCCGAGGACCCGGGTCAGCTTCCGAACGCAGCCTTGGCAGGTCATCCCGTCGACGGCCACTGTGAGGGAGGCAGAGCTGGGCGTCGCGGCGGTGCGGCGGCTGAGCCAGGCCCGGACATCTTCGGTTGCGAACCAGACCAACATGCCGACCAGAAGTGCGGCCGTGGCCTGCGCGAGCAGTGAGGCCTCGTGCACATGCTGGTGCGGCGCGGAGATCGACAGCGGGAACAGAGCGTCGAAGGCATACGCGAGGACGACAGAGCCGAGCACGATGGTGCTGAGGTAGACCGTCAGCGCCTTGCGGCCCAAGGTGCGGTACACGGCGCCCAACGTCGCGAGGTTGGTGGCTGGTCCGGCCATCAGAAACACCAGTGCGGCACCGGCGGGGAGTCCTCCGGCGACCAGCGCGGCGGCGATCGGGACGGACGCGGTCGCGCAGACATACAGTGGAATGGAGATCAGCAGCGCCATGCCGAGCGCGATGAGGTGGTTCTCCTCGCCGATGCTCGCGAGCCAGGACGGCGGCATGACAGTGGTGATGAACGCCGAGAGCAGCACACCGAACAACAACCATTTCCAGATGGACCGAAGCACTTCCACGGAGTGGGTCCACGCCGCGCCCAGCGTTCGCGGTGGTGGGGCAGCAACGGAAGCGACAGGCGTGTGCGGGGCTGGGTCGGCGTCCGTGATCGCATCGGTCAGCCAACCGCCGACAAGCCCCGTGATGCCGGCCGCGGCGAGTTTGAACAGCGCGAACGGCCAGCCTAGAAAACTGGCGGAGACGAGCACGGAGTCGACGCCGGTCTGTGGGGTGCTGATGAGGAACCCGACCGCGGCACCATCGCTTGCGCCGTCCTTCTTGAGTCCCAGGCCGGCTGGGATGACACCGCATGAGCAAAGCGGGAGCGGCACGCCGAGCGCCACTGCCGTCAAGACACCGCGGCGCCCGACAAAGGCGCGTTTGACGAAGCCCGGGGGTAACGCGACGTGCAGCACGCCGGCGATGATGGCCCCCAACAACAGCCACGGGGCCAACTCGAGCGTGATGGCCCACGCGGACTGGAGGAACGGACTCATCGTCCTAGACCTCCATATCGCGAGAACACGTCCATCAGCTCGTCCACCTTCTCGTCACGGTCGACTTCGTCTCCGGTCGCAAAGGCATCCGCGACGCAGGTTCGGATGTGCTCGCCGAGGAGGACCTGGCCCGCTTTGCCCAAGGCTCCCTGTGCGGCGCTGATCTGCAGGAGCACATCGACGCAGTACGCATCTTCTTCGAGCATGCGCCGCAGCGCGGCAATCTGCCCCTCCGCGCGCTTGAGTCGGGCGGTCAGCTTTCGTTTGGTCGTGGGGTCGAGCATGATGAGATACCCTCAGGGGGTATGTAGAGCATAAACCCCCCTGGGGTATATGCAAGGCGCGCTGGGTCACGCGCCGGGGAGCGCCTGCTACGCTTGGGCCATGCTGGGAGCTTGGTCACGCTACGCAGAGATGTCGGGCACGTTGGCGGGCCTGGCAGGCCTGGTGTCTTCGGTCGTGTTGGCGGGGGCGTTGTTTTCGCCTGGCACGCCCGAGACCGAGACCGAGACCGAGACCCCCGAGGTCCGCGCCGCTGTTCGGGTGGAGATTGAGACGGAGGCGCAGCGTCGGGCCGTACGTGCCTCCATGGTGGACCTGTGGAGCGATAGCGACACGGGGACGTCCGTCGATGTGGTGATGGGCCCCGAGGGCATCGATGCGTTGCGCGAGCGGGGTATCGCCTTCGAGGTGCTCGTGCCCGACATCGATGCGGTTGCAGCGGCGGAGATGGCCCGAATCGAGGCGGCCGAGATCGCTCGGCCAGGCAACTGGTTCGCGGAGTATCGCGACTACGAAACCGTCGATGCGTATCTCGATGTCTTGGCTGCCCGCCGCCCCGACCTTGCGCGCGTCGAGCGACTCGGGGCATCCACGCATGGGCGCCCCATCCGCGCGTTGCGGTTGTCCGCCGCCAGAGACGATGCCAAAGCGATCGTCCTCAACGGTGGACAGCATGCTCGCGAGTGGATCTCGGTGATGGTTTCCACGTGCGTGGCCGATCGCATGGTGTCCGGTTACGACACCGACCCTCGGATCCAGGCCCTACTCGATGAACGCGTCGTCTGGGTCGCGCCGGTCATCAATCCCGACGGCTACGTGCATTCCTGGGAGTCGGACCGCTATTGGCGAAAGAACCGAGCCGAGCCCTACGGTGTTGATTTGAACCGCAACTGGTCGGTGGGGTTCGGTGCGCGGGGTTCCAGCTCCAACCGGCGTTCCCAGATCTACCGCGGCCCGTACGCCTTCTCAGAGCCGGAGACTCGCGCGCTGCGTGATCTCATCACGCGGGAGCCAGTCGTCGCCCACGTCGACTTCCACAGCTTTGGGCAGATGATTCTGTATCCGTGGGGCTACACCAAGAAGCCTGCCCCGGAGCGGGACCGGCTCGCGGCGCTGGGGGATGCAATGGCCAGCGCGATCGCGGCGACCCATGGCGAACACTACAAGCTGATGTCGGCGGCCGAACTCTATGCCGCTGGTGGGACCGCGCTGGACTGGTCGTACGGCGAGGGAGGTGCGGACGGCTTCACCATCGAGTTGCGGCCGACCGGCGGTAGCGGCTTCGTGCTTCCGCCCGAGCAGATTGTACCGACGTGCGACGAAGGCCTCGCGGCGGTGCTGGCTCTGGCCGAGCGTGTGGACTGAGCGGGTTCAGCGTTCGCACTTGCCCATTGCACTTCGCAGGGACGTGCATCTCTGCCAACACTGCCCATGCGCAGGTTGCCCTCCTCGGGCGGTCGACTACGGCGGAACGCAGACCCCGACGTTGTCACCCTCGAGCTTCGGGTCGGGTGACTCCCACGCGACGCAGCTCCGACCCTCTGGGCAGTCAGGAGCCGAGGTGTCGCACCACGGTGCGCAGCACAGCTCGTTGGCGGGGCACCCGGGGTGAGGAACGTCGGAACCCCGGTCCAGCCCGCATCACAAGTTGCGACAAAAACGTCAGAGTTCACCGCGATCGGAGTGTCCGATCGAAAGCACACGGTGACTCGCTCGGGGTAGTGCCACGGCTCGAGCACGTAACATGACTCTCCGGCGGCGCAGTCGTTGGCGAGGGGATCGCAGCGGTCGACACAGACCTCGAGGGACGCCCCGCTGGTGCAGACCTCGTCCGGGTCGACGCAGATGTCGTCTCCGGGGGCGTAGACGCACAGTGATGTGCAGGTCCCGATGTTCGTCAGGGGGTTGACGCTCCAGCAGATCGCTCCTTCGTCACAGGTATCGATCCCCGATGCGGGCCATCCCTGGACGGAGCACGCGGCGCCCACGGGGGCAGGGTCGGCCGCGATGGGTGTACATCGTCTGGCATCCCAGAGGTCGCCACCGTCGCTGGCCCATGGCATGCACTTCTCGCCCTTGGGACACTTGTCTCCGCCAAGCGCACAGTCGTTGTTTAGGGACCCCCAATCCGGGGAGTGGGGAAACCCGCTGCTCTCGCCGAGGGTCGTGTCATCGGACGGCCCGGTCCGCGTCGAGTCGGCTGCAGTCGCGCTCGGCATCAGTGTGGTGACGGAGGCCGAGCTCGTGGGGGTCGTGAGACCCGTTGAGGAGGACCCCTGACTTGTGGTCGGTCGGTCGACACCGGGCTCGTCCCCGGTGCGGACGTTGGGGCCGCAGGCGACGAATGGAAGCAGAAGTAGTCCACTCCACATCGATCGCTCGAGGATTCTCATCGCCACGGAGTGGAGCATAGTCGAAGGGCGTGCCAGGGGGTGGGGCGACGAGACGGCTGACCGACCGGGCGGGCGACTCGGTCAGTCCGGCACGTTGCGCAGAAAATTGGCGACGTGCGCGAACCGTTCGTCGAGGAATGCCCGGACGTCTCCATTGACGCCGCCTTCGTCCAGCGCGGTCGCCATGGCGCGCAGCCACGCATCCCGCATCGCGAGGTTGATCGGTACCGAGCGGTGGCGCATCCGCAAGCGAGGATGTCCGAACCGCTCCATGTACTCCTGCTCTCCACCCAGCCAGCCCACGAGAAACAACCCAAACCGGTCCCGGGTCGCATCGGTGACTTTCCCTGGCGCCTTGCAGTCGTGCACGGCGGTGAGCTCCGGTTCGCTCCTCTCCATCGCATCGTAGAAGCGGTTCGCGAGCGCCAGTATGGCGTCGCGACCACCGAGCAGATCGTGGGGCGTCGGGTCCATTGCGCCCAGAGTATGACAGCGTCGTACGAGCGCTGAAACAGCGCTCGGATGCCCGGCGACTGTGGCTGTGAGACGGTGATGGTCACGCTTCCGGGCTCGCCCGCGACCCGGTGAGGCCCGAAGACGAGTCAGGCAGCCGGCCGCGGCGGGGACGACGGCGAGGTTGAGCTGCACTGAAACGTTCCGAGCACGCCCGGAGCTCCACGAAATTACACGAGGCGCAGCCGGGCTGTCCGCGAGGACGCCGCGGAGCCCAGACACGACAAAGCCCTCGCCGAACGGGTCGGGCGAGGGCTCTGGAACCGAGAGATTCGACGTTAGTCGAGGATGGTGACCTTCACCATCTGCACGGGCTCGACCGGACGATCGCGGCCGTCGGTCGGGGTGGTCTCGATGGCGGTGATCACATCCATACCCTCGGTGACCTTGGCGAACACCGGGTGCTTGGACTGACCGGGGCTGAACCAGTCGAGGAACTCGTTGTGCTTGGTGTTGATGAAGAACTGGCAGCTTCCGCTGTTGGGTGCGCCGGTGTTCGCCATCGACAAGGTGCCGGGCTCGTTGGAGTGCTTGGAGGTGTGCTCGTCCTGAATGTTGCCGTCAGGACCTTTGCCGGTGCCTGCGCTGCCACTGTTGGGGTCGCGGCTGTTGGGGCATCCGAACTGGCACATGAAGCCCTCGATGACGCGGTGGAAGTGCAGACCATCGTAGAAGCCGGACTTGGCGAGCTTGATGAAGTTGCCGGCGGTGATCGGCAACTCGTCCGTGAAAAGCTCGATCTTGACGTCGCCCTTCGAGGTCTGCAGCAGCGCTTGCGTGTTGGCCATGGGCGCCTTCTACCACGAGGTTTGGCGCCTCGCTTCACGCCCGCACCGTGGCACGTGTGTGCGCCAAAACGGGTCGCATTCTCAATAGGGCGGTCCCTAGCGGGGTTTTGAGGCAGCGCACAAACGACCCGTGTGACCCCGCCCGTCTTAGCAGGGGGCCTGCTCGACCATGCGGGCGCTGCGGTCTTCGCCGCCGCTCTCGAACGGTGCCGAGCAGACGGAGGTGCCGTCCAAGCGATCGATCTTCAGCCGCAAAGGGCGCCCGGAGGCCGCAATGGGGGCGAAGGGTTCGAGCCACGTCGCCGCGTAGGTCCACCGGTCACGTGCGACTTTGGTGACGTACAGAACCAGTGCGTCGCCGTCGTCGTCGTCGAGCCACTGCCAACCTTCATCGCCCTGAACTTGGACGTGCACACGAGGCGTCGTCGAGCCTCCGGCGGCCTCGGGCCAGCGCGGGCCCTTGTCGTCAAAGCTCACGGTCACTGCCGCTCGGACTTCGAGCGTGTCGGCGACGACCTTGGCGGCGGTCTTTGCTGGGCGGCGAAGCTTCTTGCGGAGCGCGGGGAGGGAGGTTCGACCCCGGCCCCGGTAGTCGTATGTGCCCACGCCATCGACCCATGGCTTGGCGGCGAGGGCTTCGGCCGTCTCCGCGAGGACCTCACCCGAGAGTCGGCCGTACATCATCGACGCGCCCTCATAGTGCTGCAAGTCGAACTCCTCGGGCGTGGTGAAGTACGACACATACTCCCCCGCCAACCCGACGCTGATCGTGGGGCCGAGCGTGGTGCGGGGGCTGTCGACACGCTGCTCGATGCGCTGTCCCAAGATCGTGGTGACCTCGCCAGGCAACGTGACCAACGAGAGCGGTCCCAACTGCACGAGACCCACGGGGACGACCGAGGGCAGGTGGCGCTTGGGGTGCACCATCGACAGGAGTGCGGGCGGGAGGGCAGGGCGCTTGGCTCCCTGCCCTTTTCGGCGGGGGCGGCGAGCGGTGCGGCCTTCGTCGAACCCTCGGGAGTGGAACCGGGTACGTCCGTCCTCGGCACCGCCAAACTGCGATCGACCAGGCATCGCGCGACGGGCGGTCTCGCCGGGCGCAACGGTGGTCGGGACGACGCGCGTTGCGGAGAGTGGGGCCCGTGCGAGCCCGTAGCCCACGGTGCCTCGCAGGGATAGACCTTCAGTATCGATGGAGGCGACGACGGCGTCCCCCAAGCCTCGGCCCAGCGCGACGGTGGCACCGCGCCCCTGGGCTTGCCAGTTGGGAGACACGTCGCCTTCGGGTCCGTTGAAGACCGCGACCACAACACCTTCATGTCCAAGCGCGGCCAATTCATCCTGCGCGCGTCGGCTCGCGAGGCCAAAAAGGTCCCCGTGGTAGACGGGAGTGCGGTTGGGCATCGCAGTGGCGTGCACACCGAACACGGCGGCGACTGCGATGACCGCCTTCGACTCGGCATCTCGGGCGACGAGCGTGTCGAGCTTAGGGTCAACGGCGTGGCAGGGGTCGACGTCTGAGTCGGTGTCGACTGCGGTCGCGTTTGCGGGGTGCTCACACCCGGGAAGACCGCTGTTCGCCTGGATGAGCCCCCGTGCTTCGGGGTTTTCGAGCATGGGGGCTAGGCTGCGGTTGCGGGCCAGGGAAGGCACAGCCACGGCGTGGTGCCCGAGCGTCGCGGGGCGCCGGTTGGTATAGGCGGTCGCGGCCGCCGAAGCCAAACGCATGGTCAGCCACTCAAACAGCTGGGGATCGAAGCCCGACTCGGGACCCGCGTGGTCGGCGTAGCCCGGGGCGGTGTGGAAATGCCCAGGACCGTGGTGTGTGTGCGTCGCGGCTACGACAACTTGCGCCCGGCCCAGTGTTGCCATGCCGTGTTCTGTCTGGAGTCGTTGTGTGATCGCGTCGGGGAGGCCCGAGGGGATGGCCCACAAGTCGGCGGCGATGAGGACGACCGGCACCCCGTCACGGTCCTCGATGGCGATGGCTTGTGCCCGCAGTCGGGTCCACACGCCCAAGCTCATCCTCGCCTCGATGGCGTGCGCGGCCATGCCGTAGCCAATCGGCGGGGTGATGTCGATGCTTGACGCGCCCACGTGCCAGGGCGCTTGGACGCTTGGCGGGGTCGGGGGAGCGGGGGCGGCAATCGAGCCCTCGACCCGTACGCAGCCGGCCCCAAGCAGCGTGGCGCACAGCAACCACGTCGAGCGGCGTTTCATCGCCAGATCACCGTGAACAGCCCAACCCCGGCGAAGACAAAGAACACCGCCGTGATCACAGGGATGCCCACCAGGCCCCAGACCGGGAGGCCCAAGCCCATCGTGTACGTGCCGCAGACCAAGCACGTGACGGTGAGCGCGGTGCGAATCGAGCGCGCGGTTCGGGCATTGGCCGAGCGCTCCTGCCGGTCGAGCGTCTCGGCGTTGGTCCGAAACGTCAGCTTGCCAGCCCGAAGGTCCTCGATCACGCCGGGGATTGAGTGCGGCATCGACCGAGCCAGACGCGAGAACATCGAGAAGTCGCGGACCGCCATCTGTTTGATGCGATCCGGGCTGTATCGGTCGGCGACCATCTGCATGATGTACGGCCGCGCCAGCTCGATCGGGTCGGTCTGCGGGGCGATCATCTTGGCCATGCCCTCGGTGGTGATGATGGCCTTGAACATCATCGTGAAGTCCGTCGGCATGCGGACGTTGTGTCGAGAAGCGCCGGCGACGATCTCGGAGAACAGCATGCCGATCTGGACCTCGGACATCGGAAGACCCGACAGGTAGCGCTCTCCAAGGTCGATGACGTCGGCCTCGAAACGAGGGTAGTCGACCAGGTCGCTGCGAATTGAGAGGTCGTAGAAGGTCCGCGCAACGCCCTCGAGGTCCTCGTTGAGGACCGCGTGCAGGATGTCGATGACCTTGTCCTTCATCGCCGGGGACAGCCGCCCGACCATGCCGCAGTCGAGGACACCGAGACGGTGGTCGTCCATGACCAGGACGTTGCCGGGGTGAAGGTCGCCATGAAAGAAGCCGTCGATGAACAGCATCTTGTAGGCAACCTTGAAGTACGTCTCGGCCACGGCACTGACGTCCTCCCCCTCCTCGATCGCGTGGGCGAAGTTCCGCCCTTCGAGGAACTCCATGCACAGGACCTCCTCGGTGCTGAGCTCGTCGTACACGGCGGGGAACACGACTTGCGTGTTGTCCTCGTGGGTGGTGCGAAAACGATCGAGGTTTCGGGCCTCGATCCGGAAGTCGAGCTCTTGGAGGATCGACTTGGTGAAGCTGGTGATCGTGCCGCGCAGGTCCATCGCCGCCGCTTCGGGGATGGCCTCCTCGAGCCAACCTGCGAGCGCATGAAGGACACCCAGGTCTCCGGTGATCTTGGGCTTCACGCCGGGCCGCTGGACCTTGAGCACGACCTTGCGTCCTCCCTCGAGCGTGGCGCGGTGCACCTGCGCGATCGAGGCGGAGGCGAGCGGCTCTTCGTCGAACTCTTCGAACTTGTCGCGCCACTGGGCGCCGAGCTCCTTGACGAGCTGAGACTCGATATCGGCGAAGTCGACGCGCGTGACGCTGTCCTGCAGCGTGGCCAGCTCGGAGGTGATGCTCTCGGGGAGGAGATCGGTGCGGGTGCTGAGGATCTGGCCCAGTTTGACGAAGGTCGGGCCCAGCTCGTTGAAAGCGGCGACCAACCGCTTCCCCGTGTCGGGGGAGGCCAACGTCGCCTTGGTGAGCTCGCTTCCCTCGAACTCCACCTCCAGTTCGCGGCGAACCTTGAGCTGCCGGTAGGCCCAGCCGAAGCCGTGGCGGATGAAAACGCGGGCGATCTCCTGAAAACGCGCCACCTCGCGGGCGCCCGTGATCAGGGCTCGCGACGAGCTCACCAAGGTGCGGAGCAACGACACTGCGCGGGAGGATAGCGCGCACTGGGGTGTCGGCGGTATGTTCGGCGCCTTGAACCGCTGGTATCCCCTCACGCTCGCCGCCGGAGTGCTCGCTCTGGGCTGGGCCTCGCCGGCGCTCGGGTCGGGCCTGGACTCCCCTCAGGTGGGCAGTGGGGGCAGCAGTCCCGTCACCGCGGACGCGGCGGCTGTGCATTGGAACCCGGGCCAGCTGGGGTTCTTGGACCGCGGTTCGTTCGACTTTGGCGCGGCCGTGATCTTCGGCCGGGTCGGCTACGAGCGGGAGCGACTGGGGCAGTACCAGTACTCGGACAACTTCGACTTTGCCGAGCCGATCCCCGCGGCCGACCTGGACGCCACGCGCACCGGACCCACCCGCGCGGTCACCACGACGCCCGTCGGGCCGCTGGTGGACCTCTTCGTCGCAGCCCCCGTGATCCCGGACCGGCTGGTGCTCGGGGGCGGCGTGTACATCCCCTACGCCGCGACGCTGGACTTTCCCGACAATGGTCCCCAGCGCTTTGCTCTTCAGTCGATCTTCTTGGTGTCGTTGCACACCACGTTCTCGGCCTCGGTCAAGGTGCACGACCGGGTCTCGATCGGGGCGGGGGCGACCTACGTGTTCTCGTTTCTCGAGCTGTCCAAGGTCCAGGACTTCGGCTCCATCGGGCTGCTCAGTGACGCACTTGCCGAGGACCCGATCGGCCAAGAGAACGACTTCGGCGTCGATGCGCCCTCGACGGTTCGCGAGCTGGATGTGATGGCTCGGCCCATCTCGATCGAGCGGGCGGTCTCCCATTCCCCGAGCTTCAACGTCGGGCTTGCGGTCCAAGCAACCGACCGGCTGAACCTGGGACTCGTCTATCAGCATGGTTCGCGCCTGCGCTTTCGCGGGGACTTCCAGCTGAACATGGACGACGACTTTTTCACCCAGGACCTCGCATCCCAGGGGCTGCAGTATCCGGCGTTGATCCGGGGGACGACACAGGTGGAGATGCGGTTGCCCAAACGCATCACACTGGGGGCCGGTATCGACGCGTCCGACCGGGTTCGCATCGACACGTGGGCGAGCTACGCGACGTATCAAGAGTTCGACGTCATCGACATCGAGCTGAGCTCGCCAGATCTAGCGCAGCCGGAGTTGGGCGTGGGGCCGGTGGCGAACCAGCCGTTGGTTCGGGATTGGCGGGGGACGTTTCACCTGGAGGTCGCTCCGAGGATTCAGCTCACCGAGCGTCTGCGTTTGAACACGCTCGTGGGGTACCACTCCCCGGCGTCGCCCGACTCGACGCTCGACGTGGCCTCGCCCGATGGCCACCGCCTGGTGTTCGGCGGCGGGGTGGACGTCGGTCTCAACGATCGCTGGTCGCTGCTCGCCGACTTGGAAGGGCAAGCGATCATCCCGCGCACGGTCACGACTTCGACCTACGACCTGGGCAACGGGCGCTACTCGCTGTTTCTCGGGCAGCTGGGGCTGCACGCGAGGATGCGTTTCGGCGGTGCTGGTCACGCGCAACCGTCGAAATAGCGCTCGCACGCGAGGCCGTCTTGTACGACCATCGATCCCATGGTTTGGGTGGGTCTCTCCAGGACGTCAGGCATCGCGGCGATCGCCTCGCTGCTCGCGTGTGGCGCCGACGCGCAGGGCCTTGAGACCGATAGCGGCTCGGGAACCGAGGGCGAGACCACGGGCTCGGGGGAAGGCGTCGCGACCGATACCACCGGTCCGGCGCCCTCGGACTGGGGGCCGGAGGAGGAGTTCGAGCTGCGCCTGGGCGACGAGGAAGTCCCCGCGCTGACGCTGTCGATGTCGCGAGATGAAGTGGCGGAGCTGTTCGGGGAGCGAGCCGACGAAGTCTTGCTACTCGAGCTCGAGTCGACCGCGCTCCTGGAGAACACGCTGGAGGAGGTCAAGCTCGCGTGCGGCATCGCGTGGCAGCTCGACAACGAAGAGCCCAACCACGACTGCTCGGTCACCTCTCTCGGACAGTCGTTCGAGGGACCCGATGGCACGTGGAGGACCTCGCCCGAGTACGCGATGATCCGAATCCTGACGATGACGCCGGCCAACGTGGACGTGTCGGGCACGAGCAGCTCCTCGCTCGCGAGCCTTGCCGATGCGCTCGGTGTCGGTGGGGGGTACTCCGAGATCCTTGCCGATGCGCTGGGAATCCCGCGGACCCAGGAAATCGTCAGCACCGACTCGTTGGTGTTCGCGTTCCAGCAGGCCTTCGTGGGGAGTCATCCCGGTGTCTCGGAGGATGGAACGATCGCCATCTATCTCAGCGACGCGTTGACCGACCTCTCGACCATGACCAAGGTGTTGGGCCCCGCGGCGCCACACCCTGGCCTCGTGGATCCTCGTTTCGTAGTCTCCGGAGAGGTCTTCGGCCCCAACTTTTCGATGAATGCGGTGGCCGAGTCGAACTTGCGGCTGGTCGACGGCATCGATGGGGACAACGGCAAGGGGTTCGTGACGGTGGTGCAGGACGAGGTCGGGCCGACGTATGACGACGAGCTCGAGTTCGACTTTGCGGATCCGCAGCGTTTCTCGCTCGAAGGCATCATCCCCAACCTCGCGGTTGACATGAGGTTCGCGATCTCGGAGGCGGATGTCTTCGTCGACTCCTGCCTCGGTGTGCCCTGCAACTCGAACTACCCCGACAATGCGGTGGGGGCGGGCAGCGTGTGGAACCTCGACCCGTGGACGCTGGAGTACAACATCGCGCTTGCGGCGTACGAGGAGTACAGGGACCGCGAGTTTTCCGAGTCGTATCTGTTCGGAACGGCGAGCGTGGAGCTGGGCCAGAACGGGAACCCGCCGGGGTGGACGGAGTATTCGGTGCCGCTGGGGATTGGGAGTCCTCCCGAGGACCAGTTTGTCTGGGAGACGATTCTCGAAGTCGCCCAGGTCTCGTTGCACAACGCCCCGTTCACGACATTTGCGGAGGGCGAGGCCGATATCGCCTTCACGGTTGAAGACATCCCGATCGGACTCACCGGGGAGGAGGCCGCCGAAGCGGTGCGCCCGTTCCTGCAGGAACAAGCCGCGCTGCTGTCAGACTTCATCCTCGGCGACTACAGAGAGGAGAACGACCGGGTCGACCTGTACTGGCGACGCGCGGAGAACGGCACCCCGTATCTCTTCTTCGCGGAGCCGGAGGACTTGGCGAGCACCGCCGACTACGCGAATGACAACCCGGGCTTCTTCGCTGCGGCGACGCTCGCTCCGGGTAGCAAGCTGAGCGATACCGAGGTCGCGGGACTCTCGGACACCTCGCACGAGAAGTACGACCCGCCGCAGGGGGAGAGCACCGTCTACTTCGCCGACGACGTCGGCACGGTCTATCGGCTTCGCATCGTGCGCGACGGCGACACGCTGCAGGTGTTCGTGGCGGAGGGCCTGCAATGAACTATCGTTCTCGAGTCTGGGGGTTGGGCCTGTCTGTGTTGGCGCCCCTGGCCGGGGGGACGGGGTGCGCGGAGCCCGAAGCGCTCGTCACGGAAACGTCGTCTTCGGTCGAACTGGCTGTGGGCGAGACCCGAACGATCGAGCTTCGCCACACCCGTTTCGATGTCGAGGGGTTCGTCGAAGAGCACACCCTCGAGGACCTCAAGCGGATGCCGCGACGGGTGCTCGAAGACATCTGGCTGCTCGATCTCGACGTCACGCCACTGACCACCAACGCGCTCGAACAGCTCCGCGGACTCAGCTCGGAGGAGGCTGCCATGCAGCCGCAGGCGGTGCAAAACATGCGCACGCTGCTGACGCTGACGCCCGACAATGTGAGCCTCGACGGGACCAACTTTGAGGAACTCTCCGACCTCTCCGCCGCGGTGGGCATTCCCACTGCGCGCGCGTTTGGCAACTTGCTCGAGGTCGACGTCACGGACGAGTTCGTACCGCCGGACATCGTCTCCGCGGTGATCGCCGACAACATCATTAGCACCCATCCCAACGCGCAGACCCGCCGAGGGCCCGTCACGGACGAGCATCCCGACGGTGTCTATCCGGTCGCGCCGAACTCGATCCCGCTGACCATGGCTGATGTGGTGACCAACTTTGAAGGGCTCTCGGAGCGCTTTGGTCCCGCAGGTGAGCACCCCGGCTTCATCGTCGAAGCGCGCGGTGTCTCCGTCATCGAAGAAGACTTCAAGATGCGCTCACGCGTCAACGTGAACGCACTGCCATACAAGGGCATCGACCTCGGTGATGTCAGTCAGGCATCGGTGGCTTCGGTTGGGGACGAGATCGAGACGCTGCACGACTACGACAGCGAAGACTGGATCGAGTTGGAAGGGCTGGTCGAGGACCCGCAGGTCGAGACGCTCACCATTCGCGTGGACGAGAACCCGAGCTTCATCCGCGGAGGAAGCTCGCGGGCGCCCGAGGGGAAGGGCGACAGCCCGGTGTGGGCAAACCCGGTGTGGGAGTTCGAGTCGGTGTTGGCGGAGATGACTCGCCGGACCGTGGAACGTATTTCAGACCACTGCGACGACTACGAGTTGGCGACGGGAGCGGTCGCCTTCTCCGCGTGCATCGATGGCGCGGGCTGGGTCACCCTGGAGACGTTCAACAACATCGGTTCTCCACCGGACCCGGCTTACCTCTGGGACCTCAACCTGGAGATCGGCCAGGCCCGCATGCACGACGGCGGCTTGGCCGAGGGCGAGGCCAACGCGCAGTTCACCGTGGAGAATGTCTCCGTGGGCATCGCGCCCGAGGCCCTGGTCAAGCAGCTGCGCGAGAACATTCGCGCCAACCCTGAGGCGCTCCGCGAGTTTGCGACGCTGCTCCTGGACAACGCACAGGGGGACGCCGACTTCTTCTATCGCCGTGATGCCGACGCGGACCGGCTGGTGTTTGTGGCGCCGCAGGACCTCAGGCTCGACGACGAGGGGGCGCCGGTTCGCGACTACAGCTACCCAGCCGTCGGCTTCTTCTCCGACGACGGGCTGACTGACGCCATGTCCAGCGAGGATGAGGACGGTCGAGCCTCGGTCGAGATTGAGCCTGGCGATGTGCTCTACACCGCGGACGATGAGGGCGCGGTGTATCGACTCGACGTCCGAGAAAAGCCTGGCCGTGCTCGCATCGAGCTCGATGTGACGCGGGTCCGGTAGGCCAAGCCCCCTAGGCCTCGAGCCGGTTCGCGACCTGGTCCAACAGCAGCGCCAGCGTGCCGGGTGACAGGTCGTAGAAGGAGAGGCCGACGACGCTTCGACCCGGCGAGCTTCCCGGCTCGACGCGCGCGACGAATGCATCGGGGTCGACTTGGGTTCCGTTGGGACCCAAACCAAGCGCGAGCCGAACGCGGACGAACTCACCCAACCGCAGCGTCCCCGATGTCTCGAGCCCGAGCCCGGCGATACTCACATCGAGAATCTCCCCCAGTACCTCCCCGTGCCCGGTCGAGAGCGCGGCTTCTCCGGTATGACGAACGCGCTCAAATGCGCGGCGCTCGGCTGTATGGGGGCGCGGAGGGATCATCGCAGCTGCCTCAGTCTTGTCTCAGAACAAGACGTTTTCCGTCCGATCATGCTGGGAAACGGAATGGTTGATCTCTGCGTTGGCTCCGCTACATGGGGCGCGCGCGATGCAGTGACGAACGGGGTTCTGTATGGTCTGCCGTGGCTATGATCGCGCACGAGGGACCACCATTGGGGACGCGCACGTCCGCGCACCCTCTCCGCGCAGCTGGCGGCAGTCCACGATGAGCCACCGCCCTTGCGTGGTTCTCGTGCGGCCGGCCGGTCCTCTCAACGTCGGCTTGGTGGCCCGAGCCTGCGCGAATTTCGACGCGTCGCTTCGGTTGGTGGGGTGTACGGCCGATCTACGTTCGGTGGAGTTCCGCATGACCTCGGTCCACGCCGAGCATGTCGTGGCGCGAATCGAGCGGTTCGACACGATGGCGGACGCGGTCGCGGATCTCGAATGGGTGGTCGGGACCTGCGGCCTCGCGCGCGACAAGAGGTTGTCGCTGCTCGGCTCCGCCGAGCTCAGTGCGACAGCATCGGAACGCCATGTGCGTCACCTCGGCTTGGTGTTCGGCAACGAGGCGGACGGACTGAGCAACGACGAACTCGCCGCGTGCGATGGCTACGTTCGTATCCCTGCCTCCCAGAGACAGCCGAGCCTGAACCTCAGCCACGCCGTCGCGGTCCTGCTTGCGCGGTTGTACGCCGACAACGACCCGGGACCTGTCGAGGCCAACGAGGTCGCCCAGGCCCATGCGGCCTCGCGCCAAGAGCTCGAGACGCTGCGCGAAGCCTGGACGTCCCTGATGCGGATGCGCGGGTATTTGTCCTCGGCAAACGAGGCACGTCTACCGGCGAGCCTCGACCGAATGTTCCGTCGTTGGGGCATGCTCCGCACCGATGTCCGCACGATGATGGGCATGCTCCGTCACCTGAGCGAGCCGGACTAGGGGCGGCTAGGTTTTCTTCTTTCCGCCGGTGTCTTCCTCGAGGGAAGCGAGCGCTTCGTGGAACAGGTCCCGGAGTTCGCGGGCCGAGGTTCGCGGAATGTGGAGCGGTGGAGTCTTGGGCGCAGGCGTGGGCTTGGCCGCGGGCGGAGTTTGGGCCTCAGCAGGCGCAGATTGACGAGCGGAACCGGTCTTGGGCGCGGGGGACGCTTTCCGTCGCGGGAGGGCGGTTGCACGCTGGGGAGCCGGGCCCGGCTTGGGGAGCTCGCGGGTGATCGCCTTGCTCGAGGGCGGGGGAGTTGTGGCCGCTGGAGCGGGGCGTCGTCGGTTGGGGGACGGGGCTGGCTTCGGCATGGCCTGCAGACCGCTGGCGACGCACGCGGCGATGCGCCGAAGGGTATCGGCGGGGAGTTGGAAGAACGACAGCCCGATCCGGCGACGGCCCGAGCCGGTGACTCCGTGGACTCGGGCGACCAGCGCGTCGGGGTCGACCCACTCGGAGCTGTCGTCCCCCGGAGCGAGCGGGAGCAGGACTCGGACGAAGTCTGAGCTCCGGAGCTCGCCGCTGATCTCGACCCCCACGCCACCTTCGCTGAGGTCGACGACCTCGGCCGCCACTTCTCCGAGGCGGGTGGAGAGAATGGCGCGAACACGGTGCGGCACGCGAACGAATGCGCGGCGTTCGGAGGTCGGCTGGGATGGAGGAACCATGGATAGCTGGTGGGCGCGAAGTAGGTGTCACGACCACGTTGCACTCATCCACAATTCGTCCCCCAAAACCGACCTTGCGGCCGGAGTGGACAGCTGCCTTACATGGTTTTCCGCGCGCGCGGCGGCCACAGGGCAGGAGGCCCGAGGCTGCGCTCCCCGCTCAGCTGGGCCAGGCTTGGCGTAGTATTTCGCCGAGGGCCGCAGCGTCCGTCGGCCGCTCATCGGGCGGCTTCGCCAGGCACTGGTCGACGACCGCGCACAGATCGTCAGAGAGCTCGTCCTCCCCGACCCGGGAACGCAGCGGAATCACCGCATCTTGGGCATGGGCCCGGAGCCACTGCAGCGGACTGTTGAACCACATGTCCACCACCTCGCCCACGATCTTGTCGGGCACGAACGGCGTGAAGCCCGAGAGCAACTCGTACAACACCATGCCGAGGCTGTAGACGTCGGCCGCGGGTGTGAGGGTGTTGGTTTCGAGCTGCTCGGGCTGCGCGTAGTGAGGCGTGCCGACCAGCATGTTCCCGACCGTGGCATTGCGGCCGACCACGGAGGACTCATCCCAGGAGCGCGCCAGACCGAAGTCGAGAACCTTGGTGTGCCCGTCCTTGTCGATGAACAGGTTGGAAGGCTTGAGATCGCGGTGCACGACGCCACGCGCATGGGCCTCGCGAAGGCCGAGGCAGGCTTGGTAGACGATGTGGCAGGACCACTTGGGGTCGAGCCGGTTGTTGAAGTCGTGGAACTCGTCGAGCGGCTTGCCCTGCAGCAGCTCCATCAAGACGAAGATGTGGCCGTCGCGGTTGAGGCCAGCGTCGAGGACTGCGACCACGTAGGGACTCGTCAGCTCCCGTAGAACGGTGACCTCGCGCAGTGCCCGAGCGGCGTCGTCGTCTTTGACGGGGTCTTGCGAGAGCTTGAGCGCCAGCGGTTCAGCGTAGCGGGGGTCCTTGACCTTCCACACCGTGCCGAAGCCCCCCTGACCAAGCCGGCCCAGGATTTCGTAGTGCTCGTACTGGTCACCGGGCTGGAGGTTGTCCACCGCCCTAGAGCATACGTCACCGGACTCATGCCGTCGCCGCGGCGCGGGGCAAAACCGCGCAGCCTCGATGCGTTTCGGAGGCTGCGCATGGTTGCGAGCACCCGCTGGAGTTGCGCCATGCCGATGCCTCGCCGGGCATCGGGTCCCTCAACGTTTCAGTCTTTCCACTCGGCGACGAACACATTCGTGTCGCCCATACTCTCGTTGTTGCGGTTCGAGGCGAAGATCAGGGTCTTGGCGTCTCGAGAGAACATCGCGAACCCGTCGAACGAGTCGTTGTGGGTCACGCGCTCGAGGCCCTTGCCATCGATGCCGATCAGGTACAGCTCGAACGTCCGGCCCATGGCGGAGTCCATGTTGGAGGAGAAGATGATCTTCTCGCCGCCGGGGTGGAAGTAGGGGCCGAAGTTCGCCTTGCCGTTGCTCGTGATCTGTTTCTGATCGGAGCCATCGGCGTTCATGACGAACAGCTCCAGTCGAGTCGGGCGCACGTGTCCCTTCTCGATGATCTCGGTGTACTTCGCGAGTTCCTCTTCGCCTTCGGGGTGGTTGGCCCGGTACACGATCTTGGTGCCGTCGGGCGAGAAGAACGGCCCACCGTCGTAGCCTTTGGAGTCGGTGAGCTGCTTGATGTTGGACCCGTCGATGTCGGAGATGAAAATCTCAGGGTCGCCGGTTCGTGTCGAAGTGAACACGATTTTGTCGCCCTTCGGAGAGACGGTCGCTTCGGCGTCGTAGCCCTTGCCGCCGATGAGCACCTTGGTGTCGCTGCCGTCCGCGCCGGAGACGTAGATGTCGTACTCGTCGTACAACTTCCAGACGTAGCCCAAGCTACGGTCCGGTGGAGGCAGGCAACCGGGGTCGGCCGCATGGGTCGAGGCGTAGATGATCTTCTCGTCGCCGGGAAGGAAGTACGCGCACGTCGTGCGACCCTCTCCGCTGCTGACCCGCTTCACGTCGGTGCCATCGAGCTTCATCGTGAAGATCTGGTCGCATTTCATGTCACCGGTCGTGGCCTGATACACGAGCTGCGATTCGTCGAAACTCAGGTAGGCCTCGGCGTTCTCGCCCCCGTTGGTCAGCTGCTTGAGGCTCGCGAAATGCGTCTCCTCCTTGTTGGGGGCGAGCGGCTGACCCGGTGTGAACTCGGGCTTCTTGGCGTCGGGCTTCTTGGCGTCGGCCGTCTTGGCGTCGTCCTTCTTGGCGTCGTCCTTCTTGGCGTCGTCCTTCTTGGCGTCGTCCTTCTTGGCGTCGTCCTTCTTGGCGTCGGCGGACCCTCCGTCACAGGCGAGGGCAGCGAGCAGGGGCAGAATCCACAGAGGTCGCATCGGGCGGAGCGTACCCCGGCGGCGAGGCTGGTAAAACCGGTGCATGAAGCCACGCCCCTGGACCGTCGAGCGCACCGAACCCCAAGGCGACTACCGGGTGTTCACGGTCGATGCGCTGCACTCTCGGCGAGAGGGGGACGAAGACCCCCATGTCTTCTTCCGCATCAACTCGTCCTCGTGGGTCAACGTGGTGTCTCGCACCCCCGAGGGCGACTTCATCATGATCCACCAGTTCCGGCAGGGCTCGGCTTCGGTCACCCTGGAGATTCCGGGCGGACTCGTCGATGAGGGAGAGGACCCCGCCGAAGCAGCGGCGCGCGAACTCGAGGAAGAGACCGGCTATCGCCCCGCGTCGGTCCGGAAGATCGGCGAGGTGAACCCGAACCCGGCCTTGTTCGCGAACCAGGTGCACACCTACCTGGCGGACGGCTGCGTGAAGGTGGGCGAGGTGAAGAACGACAGCGCGGAGGAAACCATCGTGGAGATCGTGCCCAAGGCCGACATCCATCGCCGCGCGCTGGCGGGGGACATCAACCATGCCCTCGTCCTCGCGGCGCTGTACTGGCTCTCGCAGGACGAGGGCTAGCGGATCCGTCAGAACCGTCCGCCGATACGCATCCCGGCACCTTGCAGCGAGATCGTCGGCCCGATGGAGAGCATGCGGTCGCGCGTGTATCCGTCGTGGCGCCGTCGGTAGGTCTCGGCAAACCCCAGCATGCCGGCGCCGCTGGCCACCATCGCGGCCGACAGGTCGCGCGTGATGAAGCCCATCAACCGGCCACTGTTCACACAGCGCGCGGTTCCGCAGTTCCCCACGATGCCCCAAGCCGCCGCACCCGTGGTCAGCCACGAGACCACGCCGGCCCCGACGAGGGAGATGCCCGCGATCCGTAGACCGGCGACCGTGCGCCGACGTCCGGGCGGATCGAACACGTCTGTGTAGGCATCGGCGTTCCCTCGTGTCATGCCTCCGGCCGCGGCGAGACCCACGGCGGCGAGCAGTCCGATGTCGGAGTGCACGCGGAGCGCGAGTGCGGGCAACACCCCGGGCGCACATTGCTGGAAGACGTCGCCCACATCCTCCGCGGTGTCGACCTCGCCGCGGCCGATCGGGTCGATGCATCGTGTCTTGACCAGTCGGTGCGCGATGATCTGCTCGGTCAGCGCGACCGCGGCGGCGACCCCCGCTCCGATGAACAGACCGGTTCCGCGGTAGGGCGGTCGGGCGGGGGGCGGGAGCCGCGGGTAGGCCGGAGCGGGGAGCTCATCGGAGCTCGGGAGCTCTCCGATCCGAGGGGCAGCCGTGGGACCGGGGTCCTCGCGGGGGCCAGACTCGACCGGTGCGGCCGGGGCGGGTGCGGGGGCCGGAGCGGGCCCCAGTGTGCTGGGCTGCGGTGGCGGTTCGGTGGTGGGGATCGAGAACGTCCCCTCCGCAGGTGGTGCCGACGTGGGTGGGTCGTCGGCGGGCGCGGGTGCCGGCTTGCTCGGCGTCGGCTTGGACGTGTCGGGCGCTCGGGTGGGCTTGCTCGGGGCGGCGGGTTCCGCCTCGGGAGCCTCCGGCGCGCTCTCCCCGGGGAGCGGCGGTAGCACCGGGGGCCCCGCAACGGAGATCACCAAGGCCCAAGCCCACACGTCGTCACGGTAGGCCCGAGGCGCTGGGGCGGTCAATCGACGTGCGACCGATTGGTCACAGCGTCACGTTGTCGGGACGCTGTGAGGCGGTCATTGCGTTCAGTGCACCCCGGGACTCATCGTGGCGCTGATCCCGAGCCCACGCACGCGCGCGGCCAGAGCTCAACGCCGAAGCTCAACGCCGGTCGTTGAGCACCGGAAACTTCGCACGGGCCTGGGCGACCACCTCCGGATCTACGTCAGCGAGGAGCATCGTCTCGGCCATCGCCGCTGCGCAGACCGGCTCGCCCCACGGGTCGAAGATGCGACTGTCCCCGCTGTACTCCATCGCCCCGCCGACACCGACCCGGTTGATGCCCACGACGTACGCCTGGTTCTCGATGGCCCGGGCTCGCAGCAGGGTGGTCCAGTGTTCGCGGCGTTTCTTCGGCCAGTTCGCGACCACGATGTAGCAGTCCGTGTCATGGGCGTTGGCCCAGAACTCGTCCGCAAAGCGCAAGTCGTAACAAACGAACAAGGTGACCCGCAGGTCGCCGACCACGGCGCGCACATGTTGGGACCCCGCGTCGTAGTGCTCGTGTTCGCCGGCGAAGGTGAACGGGTGCATCTTGGCGTAACGAACACGTTCGCCGCTGGGGCCCGCCAACACCATCTCGTTGCGGGGGCGTCCGTTGGGCTGGCGCAGTGGCACGGTGCCTGTCACCCAAAGCCCATGCGTCTGCGCCATCTCCCCGAGGAACGATACGCTGGGTCCACCGGCGTCCTCGGCGATGGCCTCGGCATTCATCGAAAACCCGCACGCGAACATCTCGGGCAACACGACCAGCCCCGCCCCGGATGCCTTGGCCGTGGCGACCCAGGTGCGCAGCTTGACGAAGTTGGCCTCTGGGTCTTCCCAGACGATGTCGGACTGAATCCCGGCGACTCTCACGTGGCCGCCTTGAGGTTCCCGATGTTTTTCCGCAACCGGGCGATGCCTTCGTCAAGCACAGGGTCCGTCTTGCAGAACGCGAACCGCACCAGGTGTTTGCCGCGCCTGGGGTCCATGTAGAACGCCGAGTTCGGAATCGCGGCCACGCCGACCTTCTCGGGCAACAGTCGGCACAGCGTCTGGTCGTCGTCGAAGCCCAACGACCGAATGTCGACACACGCAAAATAGGTGCCGGCGGGATCGAGAACGGTGAAGCCTACGTCGCGTAGGCCGGT
Source organism: Nannocystales bacterium (assembly GCA_050633305.1). Taxonomy (GTDB): domain Bacteria; phylum Myxococcota_A; class Polyangia; order Nannocystales; family Nannocystaceae; genus CAJXVA01. Next base: position 51,874 of record JBOEGF010000027.1, on the reverse strand, counting down.
GCACAGCTTGTCTCGTCGAACCTGATACTCGCTGCGGAAGGTGTTGAAGAAGTCGTCGCCCATCCGCAGGGCGTGGGCGATGCCGTGCTGGAAGGGCGTGCCATTGCAGAAGGTGACGAACTGGTGGCTGGTCCGGATGGCCGCGGTGACGTCTTTGCCCGCGCACGCCCACCCGATCTTCCACCCCGTAAACGAGAACGTCTTGCCCGCTGAGGATATGGTGATCGTGCGGTCCTTCATGCCCGGAAGCGTTGCGATCGGGATGTGTTCTGCGCCGAAGGTCAGGTGTTCATAGACTTCGTCGCTGAGGACCAGGACGTCGTGCTTGATGCACAGCGCGGCGATGTGCTCGAGCTCGGCGCGAGAGAAGACCTTGCCGGTGGGGTTGTGCGGACTGTTGAGGACCAGGACGCGGGTCTTGGTTCCGATCGAGAGTTCGAGCAACTCAGGGTCGTATCGGAAGTCGGGGTCGCGCAGCGGGATGACGCGAGGCGATGCGCCGGCCATGGCGACCGCGGCCCGGTAGCTGTCGTAGAAGGGCTCGAACAGCACAACTTCGTCGCCGGCCTCGCACAGGGCGAGCAGGCTGCTGGCGATGGCCTCTGTGGCGCCCGCGAACACGGTGACCTCGGTGGCGGGGTCGTAGTCCAGGTCGTAGAAGCGCTTTTGGTGCTCGGCGATGGCCTGGCGGAGCGGAGGAATACCGGCGCCGGGACAGTACTGGTTGTGTCCGGCGTTGATCGCCGCGATCACGGCATCCTTGACCTCCGCGGGCCCTTCGAAGTCGGGGAATCCTTGGCCCAAGTTGACCGCGCTGTGCTCGTTGGCAAGCGCGGTCATCTCGGAGAAGATCGTGGTTCCGAAACCCTGGAGCCGGGTGGTCAGATACGGCAGACGCGACACGGCCGCAGCGTATCGCAGTTTTTGGGTCCGAATCGCCGCGCTTCCCTGCGCGGGAAGTGCCCCGGGCCCGTTGGCGCGACATATCGGAGTCATGCAGATGACGAGGTCCGTGGAATTGGATGCCTCCGCAGCGCGAGTGTGGGGGGTGCTGGGTGACGGGTTTGCGGACATCGGGTGGGTCCGCTCGATCCGAGCCTCCCGGCTCGAAGGTGATGCGGGGGTGGGGGCGGTTCGAGTCTGTGAGTTCGAGCCTTCGATGCTCGTCCGATCCGGGGCGGCGAAGGAACGGTTGGTCGAGTTCGACGAGGAGGCGCGGGTGATGGCCTACGAGTTGCTCGAGCCTGCCTCACCGATGGAGGCGGGCGGCAGTCGGTGGCAGGTTACAGCTCTCGGGCAGGGACGCTGCCGGGTCACTGTGACGAGTACGGTTGTGCTGCGGCCGTGGGTGAGGCTGCTGACGCCGGCGTTGCGGATGATGGTCGGTCGATTGATGTCGCAGACCTTTGAGGACCTCGCAACAAGGGTCAGTGTGGCTGCGCCAACATCCGAAAGAACGCCGCAGCCGAGGGTTCAGCCGGGAAGATGAGTTCCACCTTCAGCTCGTGCAGGGACACGTCGTTGGCGTGTTCAAACCGCATCACGGTGCTGAAGGTCTGGACGAGCTGGTCTCCGAACCGAAATCGAGGACAGACGACAGGGGCCGCGGTGAGGTCGGGTGCGCGCGGCCGAGGCGTATCGGCGAGGTGTTGCTCGGCCCGATCCGCCAGCACGTGCAAGCGAGCATCCCCGACTCGGACCGCCTCTTGCTTGCGCATGTCGACATCTCGCCACGCAAGCTCGGCCCAGTTCTCGAGCATCTCGCGGGCGGGTCCGGGCCCGAAGAATGCGTCGATGTTCTGCTCGGGGGTCATCGCCAGCGCGCCGGGCCACAGCCGCTCGAAGGCCGCGTTCGTGCGCCGGACCTGTCCGTATCCGTCCATCGCGCAGCCGGGGTACGGGTCGTGGTTGCGTAGAACCATCTCGACCGCGTCGACGAACGGGCGCAGGTCTTGTTCTTCGAGGTCGCGCTCGGCGTAGGCGCGACCCAAGCCCGCCGCTTCGAGCAAGGCGTTGCGATGTCGGACCGGGATCTCCATCGCATCCGCGAGCCGCAGCACGAGGTCCCGACCCGGACGCGAGCGACCGGTCTCGATGAAGGACAGGTGCCTGGGAGTTGTTTCGGCCTGGGTGGCCAAAGCGAGCTGCGACAGGCCTCGCCGGCCCCGCCACTCGCGAAGCATGCGTCCAAACGGGGTCGCCGACATGCACGCAGGGTATCGCGAGCGTGCACCGCGGCCATTCCCTAACCGGGAAGCGAGCTCAGCTGAATGGGCTCTGGCTCGGCACCGGGGCCGCCACCACTTGGGACTGGGCGCGATAGGCTTCGAAGGCCTCGAGCGCCACCGGCTTGAGCCGCAAGTAGATGTAGTCGCCCGCCATTTTGCGCATCTGGTAGGGGCGGTTGAGGACTGCCGCGAGGATGAGCCCAACGAAGAGCGCCACGCCGCCGAGCAGGGCTGCGCCCACGCCAGCATCGTTGTCCAGCGCGATGCCTGCGATCAGCAGTACCAGTCCGACCGCGGCCACGCCGAAGCCGATCTTCAACCCCTGCTTTCGCTTGGCTTCAGCCTGCTCGCTCAGCGCAAAGGTCAGATGTGCGGTCTTTCGAGCCACCAGCATACAGATGAGGCCAACCAGGCGGATCAGGATGAAGACGACGACAGTCCACGGCGGAATCCATGACAGCTTCTTTGTCTGCATGCGGCCCCCGGTCGGCTCGCCCGTGCGCACGCAGATGTCCGGCAGGCTGGACTCCTTGCGAACCACGAGATCGTCGCCTTCTCGGTAGAAGTCCATCGTCGACGGAGGCATGAACTGCCCCTCGGCAGTCGGGGGAGCGTACGGGTTCACGGATCCAGGGGGCGCTTGGTGCATGACCCTCAGCACGCCATCGGACGGAGTCCATTGCAAGCGAATGCGTGCGCTGTGGCCCTCAGAACATCACAGGCAAGTTGCCGAGCGTAGAGTCTCCGGTCCCCCGAACCGGGTGCTGGGCCGGTTTGCGCGCGGCTACGAGCGCGTGTCCGCTTCGTCGCGGCGGTTCAATCACCGCCACGAAGGGACGCGGGAGTCCGGCGAGGGACCGCGATTTTGGATCTTAGAGACGGCCGACGGCTACCGCGTCCTTCTACATAGGCCAACGACCCAATGACTCCAGGCCAAACGTACATCAGTTGCGCGTTTGGTCTTCGCGCCGTTCCGATGCGAGACGAAGTGGACCTGAGCGACCGCGCATCGGCCAAGCCAACCGAACGGCCACCCCCACTGGCCGACCGCGTTCGCTACAGCTCCCAGATGGAGCTGGGACCGTAGATCCGCGCGCTCGGAAGAGAGCCGGTCTCCGAGAGATACATCGAGGCGACACCGGAGACATGATTGAAGCTCGTCGCGATCTCCTCGGCCGCGTCAGCATCGAGGTTTGCTACCAAGATGCTGGCGATGTCCCAGACGGTCAAGGGCCCGTACTCCAAACTGTTGAGGCCCGTTCCCAGGTCGGACCGGTAGATCGAGGATTGGCCCGCGACATTGTGGAACGCGATGTAGAGTTCCTCATCGCCGTCTGCGTCCACGTCGCCTGACTCCATCGCGTTGATGGACCAGTACGATCCGGGGGATGTGTAGAACTGATTGCTGCCCCGATAGATGCCGGTCTCGTTCTGGTCCTGAAACGCGACGCAAAGCTCCTCGGGGCCTGACCCGGTGAAGTCCACGGTCGATAGGGCCGTGAACGTCGTGCTGCTCGCTCCATCGATCCAGCTCCCCCGACTACTCCCGGACTGGCTTCTGTAGATGGAGCCGTAGCCGTAGCTATCGACGTAGGCTGAGTAGAGTTCCTCGCCGGAGGTTCCGTCGGCGTCTCCCACCGTCAGCGCGGTGATCCCAACGTTTGCGCTGCCCAAGACCGTGGTCAAGGACCCGTGCTCATCCATCTTGTAGAGGCTGGAGTGGAAGCCCCCCGCGGTCTCTTCAAACGCGATGTAGAGCTCGTCCTTGCCATCCCCGTTCACGTCGCCCGCGGCCATGTGCGTCACCCGGGTATTGGAGTCCAGGCCGTAGACACGGGTGTGGGTCGGCGAGGTCTTGGTGCCCCTGTAGATGGCGGCGCCATGAACTGGGGAATAGAAGGCGGTGTACAGCTCGTGGGTGCCATCCGCGTCGAGGTCTCCGCTGGCAATGGTGTTCCCCTTGTGGCTCAGGGGCCAAGGGGATGCGACCGGGTCGTCGGCAAACTCGAAGTCTGCTGCCCCCTGAGGGGACTCCGTGTTGTCAGTGTCCTCGAAGTCTTCGAAGTCTTCAATGTCTTCAGCGATCAGCGAGTCATCGACTTCGAAGTCTTCGGGGAGGGGCCCATCCGCGTCGCACCCGGTCGTACCGAGGAGGCCAGCGAGACAGGTGAGGAGAAGGGCGTGCTCTGTTGCGGGAAGGTGTGCCATTGGTTTACGACCACCTCAGAAGCAGGTCGCGTGCCAATCGCGGTTGTCCCGAATTCGCCAGCGTCAGCCTTGCCGCCGTCGGTGTCGTCGACGACCAGCCTGTGACGTTCATCTTCGTGCCGCATGAGACAGGTGTGACGTCCATCCCGGTCCGTCGACCAGGGCGGTCCCGGGTGTCCCCGGCGCGACCTGCTCAGCGGTGCGGGTGATCCGGTGCGGCGGCACCCGATCGCTTGTGAAACTCCACCAAGAACTCCGCATCGTCCGAGAGCCGGACGAAGTGCACCTCTTGTGGCAGCACCACGAATGTCTCTCCGGCCCCGACCGTGGCCAGCGGCTCCTCGTCCCCTTCGAGGAAGTACTGCAGTCGCCCCGCCCGGACGTGGATCAGTCCCCACGTCCCAGCCTTGGTGCTGTGCTGCGCCAAGATGTTGCGCGGCACAGTGTCGGCTGTGAAGAGCTTGGTCTGCCGATAGGCCTCGGCGTCGCCGGGAAGTGTTCGCGACGACATTCCGCTCACACCTCGTGGAGATCGAGGACGTCGAACATGTCGTACAGGCCTGGGCCTTTTCCACCCACCCAGCGAGCGGCTCGTAGTGCGCCGCGGCTGAAGATTGCGCGGTCATTCGCGCGGTGGGTGAGCTCGATGCGTTCGGACTCGCCGAGGAACATCAGGGTGTGCTCGCCGACGACATCGCCGCCGCGTAGGGCCATGACGCCGATCTCGTCGCGGCTGCGTGGGCCGACCTGGTCGCGGCTGGTCTTGATCGTCTGGCTGAGCTTGCGCCCTGTGGCTTCGGCCACAGCCTGTCCTACGCGCAGGGCGGTGCCACTGGGAGCATCTCGCTTGTTGCGGTGGTGAATCTCGAACATCTCGGCGTCCCAGTCGTCGCCCAAGGCTTTGGCGGTGGCGCCAGCGAGGTGAATCATGACGGTGACGCCCACGGAGAAGTTGGCGGCGGCCACGATCGGAATCTCGCGAGAGGCCTCGATCAACTTCACCTGGGTCTGCTCGGTGAGGCCCGTGGTGCCGAGGACCAAGGGGACCCGCCGTTCCACGCATCGCGCGAGGTAGCCCTCGGTGGCCTCGGGCAGGGAGAAGTCCACCACGACGTCGTTGCGTCCAGGGACCAGCTCGTCACTGAGCGTGATGCCCACGCTGCGGCGGCCGATCAGGTGGCCGACATCGTCGCGCAAACCAGGCGCTCCGGGCCGCGCCACCGCACCGGCGAGGGTCATGGAGTCGGAGACCAGCACCTCGGACATGAGGCTCTGCCCCATGCGCCCGCGCGCGCCGACGATGACGACGGAAGTCAGACGGTCGTCCATCAGACCAACTCCAATCCGCGCAGGGCGTCCATCACCTGGTCATGCGCCGGGCCCTCGGAGACCGGCAGCAGGGGCGAGCGGACCTCGTCGGACATGATGCCGAGCTTGGCGAGGGCTGCCTTGAGCGGTCCGGGGTTGCTGGCGCAGAACATCGAGCGGTTGAGCGGTTGCAGCTTGTATTGAAGCTCGCGTGCCTCTTCGAGCCGGCCCTCGTTTGCGGCCTTACAAAGGCGTGCGTACAGCCCCGGCACGACGTTGCTGGCCACGGAGATGACCCCGTTCCCGCCAACGCTGAGAAACGGGAGCAGCGTGAAGTCGTCGCCGCTGAGCATGGAAAAGTCGGGACCACACTGCTCGCGAATCTCGATCGCGCGGGTCATGTCCCCGGTGGCTTCCTTGATGCCGACGACCAGCTCGTGCTTGGACAGCTCCGCGACGGTCTCCGCCTGAAGGTCGACGACGGTCCTCGAGGGCACGTTGTACAGAACCGCGGGCACGCCCGAGGCCTCGACGACCCGCAGAATGTGCTCGCGCATGCCCTGCTGCGATGGCTTGTTGTAGTAGGGCATCACCTGCAAGGTGGCGTCGACGCCAAGCTTCTTGCAGGCCGTGGCCATCTCGATCGCCTCGGTGGTGTTGTTGGATCCGGCGCCCGCGATGATCGGGACGCGGCCCGCCGCGGCGTTGACGACGATCTCCACCACCTCGATGTGCTCGGCGTGGGAGAGGGTGGGGGATTCGCCCGTGGTGCCGCAGGGAACGAGTCCGTCGATACCGCCGTCGATCTGGGTTTCGACGAGCTTTTTCAGCGCGTCTTTGTCGAGGGCGCCGCCTCGAAACGGGGTGGCCAGTGCCGTGAATGCTCCGCTCAACATGGTCGCTGCGGACCCTAGCACCGTTCCACGCTCCCCGCGGCGTGCTGCGGTACAGCCCACGAGGGCCCCAAACCAAACGCAGAATGCGCGACCGCTCAGGCCTGCGATTCGGCGGTTTCGGAGGACCAGACGAGCGGACTGGTGACGGCTTCGGCCACAAAGCCGTCCGAGCTCACGAAGCCGATGCATATCGCCGCGCTGCCGGGCTCTCGCGGGCGCGCAAATGTGCACTCCCCGGTGGCCTCTTCGCAGGTGACGGAGGTGACCTGGACCCGCGGGAGGCTGGCCTCGCCTAGATAGGAGACGACCACGACATGGCGGCGCGGCGCGTCACGGACGCCCTCCCAGGTGACCTCGAGGAGGTTCTCATCGACCGCGGCCGTGAGCGTGGGCATCTCGGTTCGCTCGAGGCGTTCGCGGAGGTGCAGCGCCGAGCCATCGCCACTGTCGCGAGCGATGAGCGTTTCGAGCATGCGCGCCGCTTTTCGGCGGTGCCCCTGCGCCAGGTACAGCCGGGCGATCGTGGTGCTGGCGATGGGGTCGCGGGAGCGAGTCATGGGGAGGCCTGCGTCGGTGGCGTGAGGGTGTAGGCGAGGGCGTCGGGTGTGATGGTGTCCCGAGCTTGGGCGGCATCGCGATGCATCTGGGCGACGAGCGCTTCGGCGCCGTCGAACTTCTGCTCGTCCCGAAGGCGCTTCACGAATGACACCTCGACCTCGAGGCCGTACAGGCGCTCACCCAGCTGTTGGTCCAGCACGTAGGTCTCCACGGTCAGCGGAGCACCGGCTTCGGTGAAGGTGGGGTTGTGCCCCACGCTGGTGACGGCGGGCCAACGCGCGCCGTAGTCGGGCGCATCCGGGCTCCAGACTGTGAAGACGGAAGCATAGATGCCCTTGGGAGGCACCATGCCGCCCGCGACGCCACTGCGCGGGGCAAGGTTCGCGGTTGGAAAACCGAGCTCGCGTCCGCGTTTGGCCCCGTGCTCGATGGTGCCCGCGACTGCGTGCCACCGACCCAGCCATTGGCCGGCGGCCGCGACGTTTCCGTTTTGAAGCGCGCGGCGGATGTCGCTGCTGCTGACCTTCTTCCCCGCATCTGCGGACACCAACTCGACGACGTCGGTCAAGATGTCGTGTTGGGCGAGTTGGTCTTTGAGGCTGGCGGCGGTGCCCGAGCGACGAGCCCCGAAGCGGAAGTCTGCGCCGACCACGATCGCCGCCGGTGCCAAGCCCTCGACGAAGAACTCCTGGACGAAGTCCTCTGCGGCCATGCGCGACATGGCGCGGTCGAACGGAAGCAGGACCAAGTTCCCCACGCCCAGGTCTGCGGCGACGCGCTCCCGCTGGACCGACGCGTGGAGCATCGGGGGCATGCGCTCAGGGGCGAGCACGGCGGTGGGATGGGGGTCGAACGTGACCAGCGCCACCCGCTGCGCGTGGGTCCGGGCCCGGTCGATCAGCGCCTGATGCCCGCGGTGCAGGCCGTCGAACGCGCCCATGCACACGGCCGTTCCCGGCGGGAGCGCTGAGGCGTTGCGCTGAACGTGGAGCGACACCGGCGGAAGCTATCATGGGTTGCGCCGCACGCACTGCTTGCCCGAGGCGTCTGGGTGCTCGACAATCCGGCGATGCGGCTCGCTCTTGCGGTCGGCTGGGCGACGTTCGTGGTGTTCCTCGCGTTCGCCTCCCCCGCGCACTTCTGGCTCGATTCGGGCGAGATCGGTGCGTCGGGGTTCGAACTGGGCGTGATGCATCCACCCGGCGCCCCCGGCTACGCGCTGCTGCTTCGCGCTGCGAGCACGTTGCCGGTCGGCTCGATCGGTTTTCGGATGGGCGCGCTGTCCTCGTTGCTGGCGGGCGTGACGGTGGGGGGCTTGGTCGGGCTCCTGCGAGAGCGCGGCGTTCACCCCTGGGTCGCGGTCGGAGCTGCGGTGTGGCTCGCGGCGAGCTGGACGTTCTCGCGCCAAGCCCGGGTGGTCGAGATCTACGCCTTGCAAGGCGCCCTGATGCTCGCCGTGCTGTGGGGTTTTGCGCCGCTGCGACCCGAAGAGCCGGGGACGCGGCGCCGTTTGATCGGAACGCTGGCTGCCGTTTGGTCGGTTTGGTGCTTCGGCGATGCCCGGCTGGCGTTGGCGCTCCCGGTGATGATCGGCTGGGTCGTGGCGCTCCGCCGTCGCCGCCCGTGGGCACGTTGGGCACCGCTGTGTGTCGTGGCTGCGAGTGCAGTTGTCCTCGCTGTTCCGTTGGCGTCTGTCCGTGCGCCGGTCGCCGACTGGGGCGACCCCGACACACTCCAAGCGCTCTGGGACCACCTCATGGCGAGCTCGATTCGCAACGCGTACGCGGAGCAGATCTGGCCGTCCACGTGGGCGATGTGGCAGCTCAACATCGAAGCGGTGCTCACGGGCTTGTCCGAAGACCTCGGACCGTTGGGGCCGACGCTTGGCTTGTGTGCAGTCGTCGGACTAGCGTGGCGCCCAGAGCCAGCGGCGGGGGACACCCGTGTCGCCGCTGGCTTGGCCGGGCTGGTCGGGATTGAGTTGTTGTACGCGGTCGCGATCAACCCCATGGGGGTCGCGCAGCGCCAGACGGGGCTGGTCACGGCGCTGTTGCTCGCGGTTGCGGTCGCGGAGCTGGTTCGACGACACGTGCAACCTCGAGGCCGGGCCGTGTGGGCGGTCGTGCCAGTGCTGTTTGTCGTGCTGACACTGCCCGCAGCACTCACGACGTCCGAGGACCTGGGCAACACCCGCTCCTGGGGTCCTGCGGCGTGGACCCGCGGCACCTTGGAACAGCTTCCCCCCGGCGCGATGGTGCTCACACAGTCCGACGACTTGGCGGCTGGCCTCCTGTTTGCGCAGGTCGTCGAGGGCGCCCGTCCGGATGTGATCGCGGTGCCAGCCCAACATCTATACAAACCGGTTCCCGACGCTCTGTTGCCGGGCTCACCGGGACACGACGTCTGGTCCGCCGCGCAGTCGGGGACGACGGAGGCCGAACGCATCGTGGCCGCGATCGGGGCCCACAACAGCGCGGTTGCCATGGAGGCCCCCACCGTCACGATCTTCGCGGGTGTGCCGTGGTGGTCGGACCGCGGCGTGCTTCCGATCCGAGTTGCCGGGCTTTCACCCGCGCTGCAATCCACGCTGCCACCTGCGCCATCGATCGAGGAGACGCTGGAGCGGTGGGACACTCGGCTCCCCGAGCCCGAAGACCGCGTCCGTTTGGCGTGGGCGATGGCCAACGACGCGCGGGCCCGGGTCCGCGTGTACCAAGACGCTCGGGGGGCGCTGAAGATCTTGCAGGCGGTAACCTCTCAGGTCAGCGAGCACGTGCCCGGGCCGTGGGTGGCCTTGGGCGCGTTGCAAGACCGCTTTGGGGACCGCATTGCGGCGATCGAGTCCACCCGTCGCGCGCTCGCGCTGACGCCGGGCCGGGCTGCGGCGTTGGAGAACCTCGCGCTGTATCTCGCCCGCGATGGGGCGACGCTTCAGGAAGCGGAAGAGGTGGCGCGACAGGCTGTGGCCCTTCGCCCTGAGCGGGCCAAGGGCTGGATTCGACTGGCGGCGGTGCTCGATGCAAAAGAGGACACCGAGGGCGCGGCGGCAGCCCGGCGGCGCGCCGACGAACTGCTACAGTAGAGCCATGCCGCGCCTGCTGTTCGCCGCCCCCCTCCTCGGGTTGCTCCTCGGGTCGCAGCTCGCATGTGGCGAGAGTTCGTACGACGTCTACATGCGGGGCCTGGAGATCGAAGGCGATGCCGAGCGCGGCCCGTGCAAGTTGCACTATGAGAAGGGGGAGCACGCGGCCCGGCTCGATCGCAGCCAGCTGACCACGTGCCTCGTCGAGACCCAGCGCGCGATCGCCGAGTACGAAAAGGCCAAGGCTCTGGGGTACTCGGAGGCGGGGTTCACCAAGGTCTACGATCGAGCCCATGAACGAGAAGCTCGCCTCGAGCAGATGATCGAGATGGTCGGTGAGATGGAGCGCGATGCGATCACTGCCAAGCTTCCCGGTGGTCGCTGAGCCGGCCCGCTACGCTGTGCAAGCGATGACACCGCTTCTGTACGACGCCCTGGTGCCATTCTACCACCTGCTCGATCCGCTCGAGGACCACGCCGACGAAGGGCAGGTGTTCGGTGACGTGCTCCTGGGCGCTGTCCCGGCAGCGACCTCGTTGCTCGAACTCGGTGCAGGGGCCGGGCATGGTGCGTTCTATGTGAAGTCTCGTTTTGACGACGTCACGCTCACCGATCTTTCCGAGCCGATGCTCGCGCGCTCGCGGTCACTCAACCCCAATTGCGAGCATGTGCAAGGCGACATGCGGAGCCTCGCATTGGGACGAAGCTTCGACTGCGTCCTGTGCCACGACGCGGTCTCGTACATGTTGTCGGAGTCAGACCTACGACGCGTGTTTCAGACCGCCTTCGACCACCTTCGGCCAGGCGGGGCCGCGTTGTTCGTCCCCGACTGCCTCAAAGAAACGTTCTTCGCCTCCCATGAAAACCATGCGGGCGACGACGCGCACCGAGGCCTGCGTGGGGTCAGCTGGTCCTACGATCCGGACCCGACAGACAACACTCACGTGTACGACTTTGCCTTCCTGCTGCGCGAAGAGGGCGAGGTGCGAGCCGTTCACGACCGTCACGTCTGCGGGTTGTTCACCCAAGGCATGTGGACACAGCTGGCCGGGTCGGTCGGCTTCGAGCCGGACATCATCGAGCGTCCGCTTCCGCCCGAGCACGAGGCAAGCCCGTACACCAACTCGATGTTCCTCCTCCGCCGGCCAAGCCCGTGACTCAGCGCGCCGCGCCGTCTTCGATCCATCGGGCCAGCATGACGTAGTCGGCATAGGGGAGCGGCTCATCTCCGGGCGGCATCGCGTTGCCGTAGACGCCGGGCAGGGGACCACCCTCGTCGCGTAGGACCTTGTGGAGCAGGAAGCTCTCCGAGGGCCGGCGCGGAGTCACCATCGGATAACCGGTGTCCCGCAGCCGGGTGTCGAACATCAGATCCTCGAACGCCGCGTCCGGCGAACTGAGGTCCAGTCGTAGACTGGCATCATCGTCGGCGTCGCGGTGGCAGCTGCACGTCTCCCGCTGCGGGTCGAAGAGTTGGCCGTCCTCAAACAGGGAGGCCAGCGTGATCGTCTCCGGTGGGTCTTTAGGCCGACGCGTCGGCGTATCGAACGGGACAACATCGAACTCCAAGAAGAAGTTGAACGCGTTGCTTCCCTCGGCCGAGTCCCATCCTGGTGTGTCGAGGTTGGGGGTCTCGCCATCCCAACCGACGGCGGCGTCCGCCAAGCGCATCCGGTACTGCACCCCGGGGGTCAGGGGCTCCTTCGGCGTCACCGTGACCACCGAGCCCTCGCACCAGGGCAGTGCCGCATCGGCGGTGAGGGGTTCTCCGTCTTGCGAAGTCCACGGGCTCAGCTCGAACCCGAGCCGCGCGTCGGTGAGGAGACTTCCCGAACCCATCACCGCGTCGACGTCCGTGAGCGACTGCGGATCGATGAGGTCGGACCAGCACAGGCGCACCGACATGTCCGGGAACGCCGGGCCCCCGGCCTCGGGAACCGTGGCAGTGATCTCCACCGTCTCGGTGTTGGGCTCGAAACGATGCGTGTCGGATATACGTGTGCATCCGTTGACCACCACAGGGGCCAGAACGACGCTGATTCGAAACCACGCCCCCTTCACGGCCCGCAGCGTAGCAGTCTCGGCGGCGCGAGACCTCGGCTGAACTGGACACCCGCACACCCCCGCGACGCTCCCTTCGGTTGACCCTGTGTGCAGCCCGTTGCTATCGTCCGCGAGCGCGAAAAACGCCAGCGATGCTCGGGATCTAGCGCCGGATGTCCGCCCTGAGCTTTCCATCGCCCCCTTGGACTGTCGGCCCCTGTACCCGTGCGTACTCGATCTCTTCGATCTTCCTTGCTCCTCGTCGCCGCCTCTGCCGCATTGCTCGGCGGATGTGGACCCTTCGGCTATCTCGGCAAAGTATCCCGCGACGCTTCCAAAGCTGTCGCCGATGCCAAGCAAGCCGGTGCGGAGCAGTACGCGCCGTATGAGTACTGGGGTGCCGTGACCTATCTCGAGCAGGCCAAGGTGCTGATGGCGTACAGCGAGTACGAGCGCTCCTTTGACTACGGCGAGCGCGCCAAGCAGCTGGCAGAGGAAGCCAAGCGCAAGTCCGACAAGCGTGAAGCCGGCGAGATGACCGAGACGCTGGACGACGACGCCGACAACGCTCCCGCGGCGGACGCCAACGGGGCCGCCGAGGGGGACGCCGAAGTTGGAGGTGGCAAAGCCAAGGCCTCCGGCTCGATCTCGATCGGAGGTGGCAAATGAGCGTCTCCCGTTCGTCCGTCCTGCTCGCCGTGCTCGTGCTTGGCCCCACCGGTTGCGTGGGCCAGAAACTCCTTGGCGAGGTCGAAGGCACCCAGACCCAGCTACAGCGGGCCATTCGCGATGGCTCCAAGTCGATCAACTGCGCACCCAAAGAGACCGCAATCGCCGAAGCGAACATCAAGTTCGCCGAGGACGCGCTGGCCATTGGGGAGTACTACCGGGGCAAGCAGGCCGCCGAGTCGGCCGCCTACTACACCGAGAAGGCGCAAAAGCTGACAGACCCCGAGCGCTGCCGCGACAAGCCCGTGGCGCGTGTGGGGGACCGCGACGGCGACGGATACGACGATGCCGCGGACAAGTGTCCCGACGAGCCGGAGGACTTCGACTCCTTCGAGGACGACGACGGCTGTCCCGACAAGGACAACGACGGGGACGGGATCCTCGACGCGTCCGAGTTCAAGGACGGCGAGTGGGTCAACCTCGACCAGAAAGACGGCAAGGACTGTCGCAACGACAAAGAGGATGTCGACAACTTCGAGGACGAGGACGGCTGTCCTGACCCCGACAACGACAACGACGGCATCCTCGACGAGCCGGACCAGTGCCCCGTCGATCCCGAGGACATCGACAACTTCGAGGATGACAACGGTTGTCCCGACGCGGACAACGACTCGGACAAGATCTGCGACCCGTGGGTCGAGGGCTCGCCGAACGCCGAGAAGTACGCCGACGTCTGCAAGGGCAAGGACCAGTGTCCCGACAAGCCCGAGGACTACGACGGCGATCGTGATGATGACGGCTGCCCCGACCTCAAGGCCGAGTTCGACGGTTGTTCGGTCAAGATCAGCGAGAAGGTCTTCTTCAAGTTCAACAAGTCGGAGATCGATCCGAAGAGCTTCGAGCTTCTCAACGACGTCGCCACCGTCATCCTCTCCGTGCCCGAAGAACTCAACTTCCGGGTTGAAGGCCACACGGACTCCAAGGGCGGGAACAAGTACAACAAGAAGCTCTCGCAGCGTCGCTCCGACGCCGTTGCCACCTACCTGCGCTCTCGCGGCGTCCCAAGCAGCCGTCTCGAGCCCGTCGGCTTCGGTGAGGAACGTCCCATCGACAGCAACCGGTCCTCGGATGGCCGCGCGCGCAACCGTCGGGTGGAGTTCAACGTCTCCAACGCGAAGTGCGACAAGTAGAGGGCGACCGAGCACGTCGAGCGCGACCGGGCACGTCGCGCGCGACGGCTCCGCGTTGATGTGAGAGGCGCTCCTTTGGGAAATCCCCGGGGAAACGCCGGAGCACACCTTGGTGGCGTCGCATCCCGGCGGCCCTTCTCGGTTGGGGTCGTCCGCTCCGGAGCGTCCGACTCTGGCGCCCATCGGCGAACCGCGGCTCCAAAACCCCGCTGCGGTTCGCTTTTTCGCACGTAGCCGTAGTAGAACCATCGGCGGTGACCGGTCTTCGACAACGCTGCAACTCCCTTGCAAGCCGCGCCCGAGGCTCGGTTCTCGTCGGCGCGCTCGCGGCCGCGACCCTGCTGGTGCCCACGTTTGCTGATGCGTCCCCGCGGGACGACCTCACGGACGCGTACATCACCGCCGCGGAACAGCTCAACGAGCTCGACCTCGAAGGCGCGCAGGTCACCCTCGACAGTGCCATCGCCAACGCTTTGTCCGCGGGACTCGCTGGCGACCCTTCGCTCGCGAAGATGTACGCGATGCGGGCCGGCATCGTCTTTTCCATCTCCCAGGACCGGGGGCAGGCGTTGCAGTCCTGCCTCGATGCCGTCCAGATCGACTACAACGTCAAGCTCCCCATCGAGCTGGCCTCGCAAGACCTGACCGAGATCTGCAACGAGGCGCGGGCAGGGGTCCAGCCTCCTGCGAACGACGTCGTCCATACGCCACCACCGGGCACCCCGAACGCCGACATTGAGTTTGTGGCGGTCGCAAACACGACGATGCCGCTGGGGAGCACGCTGGTGATGTACTGGCGTCCCGTCGGCTCCGATGCCGAGTTCGCCGGCGAGACGATGGTCGGCGAGGACAACTGGGGGGCCTGGACCATTCCGGCCGCCAGTCACGGTGGCAAGGACATCGAGTACTTCTTCTACGCCTTCAACCCGACCAACCAGCCGTTGGTCAGCCGGGGCGACAAGCTCAACCCGCTGGTTCTCAAGATGGACGAGAACGCCGTTGCTCCAGTCGCAGCCGCTGGAGGCGAGGGCGGAGACGATGGGGGCGAGGACAAGGGCGATGACGGCGGTGAGGACGACACCAAGAAAGAGCGGAAGCCCAAGGGCAAGTCCGGCTTGGCTCGGGTGTTCATCAACCTCGGCATCGGAACCGGCCTTGGCATCGCACGCGGCACCGCTGAGCAAACCTACGAGCAGTACACCCCCGGTATTCCGGGCGCCGTGTACGGCACCCGCGAGCAGGCCTGTGCCGTCGAGCGTTGGTACGCTGGGAAACAGCCCCTTGCGGGCGATGCGTTCTCGTTCCAGCAGCACCTCGCCGAGCTCGAACCGCTTGGAGCTGTCCCGTATACCGCGGGCGACGAGACTGCTCGAGCCGCGTTCGCTTCGGCCTACGATCCGGGCTACTGCTCGCAACGCCACCCGGTGAGTACCGGGTTCGCGTTGGCGCCCTTTCACATCGCGCCCGAGATCGGAATCCGCGTCAGCCGGGCCGTCGTCGTCTCTGTCTACAGCCGGCTGCAGCTGGTCACCGGGTCCAAGGTCTTTACCGACGACACCAGTCTCGCCCCCGCAACGAGCTACAACACCAACGTCCGCGGTGTGGCCCCTCCGGGCTTTCAGCAGAAGCCAGGCTTCACATGGGCCGTTGGCGCGAAGGTGAAGTACTTCTTTGGCAAGGACGACCGGAAGTTCCGCGTGTTCGCAGGTGGCTTCGCGGGCTACGGACAGGCACGCCTCCGGGTCCCGATGAACTTTGCCAACGACCGCAACGGAAACAGCGTGCCCGACCTCGGAGAGGTGGCGCTCAGCGGTCCGCTCAACGCAGAAGGCCGAGTCGAACCATCCACGTGTGTTGCCGTCTGGCCGTACACGCAGGGCTGCACGGGGGGCGCCGATGGGGACGTCGATCGTGAACTCGCGCTGGGACTGCGTGGGTCGACGGCTCCCGACGACGAGCGCATCGACACCGTCGTGATCGGACCGGCCATGTTCGGCGCGCTGCTCGGCTTCAACTACCAGCTCCACAAGAACTTCGCCTTGTTCGCGGAGCTCAACGTCGGTGGCTGGATGCCTTCAACGACGAGTGTTCTGTTCGACCTCAACGTGGGTCCGGCGATTACGTTCTGACGGAGTCGGTCAGCTCGAGGATGCCGGAGTCATCGGGCTGATTCTGGGGCACGTACGGCGGGAGTCGGAGCGTGAAGCGGGTGCCCTCGGGGGAGGACTCGCATTCGATGGTGCCGCCATTCTCCTCGACCATACGGTGCACGATCGCGAGGCCAAAGCCTGTCCCGGTGTCTTTGGTCGTGAAAAATGGGTCGAAGACGCGTTCGAGGTGCTCGGGGTCGATGCCAGGTCCGTCATCGACGACGTCGATGCGCACGCCACTGTCCTCGGCCGTCGTCTCCAGCAGGATGGTCCCCTCGCCCTCCAGTGCCTGCCCAGCGTTTCGCAGCAGGTTCCACAACACCTGAGCCAGTTGAGCCGGGTCGACGTAGGCATCGGTGTCGAAGCCGTCGTCTCCTTTGGACTCGAGCGTGATCCCCTGGCTCGATGGGTCGGTCCGAAACGCTTCGACCGCTTCGAGGGCCGTCTGTGCCACTCGCGTCCGGCGACGCTGAGGCGGCCTAGGGCGGGTGAAGGAGAGCAGGTCGGTGATCAGGGCGGACAGGCGCCCGGACTCCCGCCGAATGATGCCCAGCAGTTTTTTGTCCTCGCCGGTCAGTTCCGCGGTGCCCAGCAACTCGGCCGACCCGCTGATCGCCGCGAGCGGGTTTCGGATCTCGTGCGCCACCGATGCGGCAAGCCCACCGACGGCGGCCAGTGAATCGTTGCGCCGAACCTGCTGCGACAGCTCGTGCAGTCGCGTGAGGTCTTGGAAGTTCACAACATGACCGAGTCGGTTCTCCGCGGCATCTGTGAGGGGGGCGAGGCTGAGCCCGACCCGGACGTGGCGACTCTCGCGGGTGAGGACGACCAGCTCTTGACGCGCATCGACGCCGGCGGGAGCGTCGAGGATGCAACCGGGGAGCAGGTTATCGAGTGACCGCCCGATGTCCGCATCCTCGAGATCGAGAATGCGTCGCGCCATCGGATTGAAATACAGAACGTGGCCGTGCATGTCGACGGTGAGCAGCCCCGAGCTGATCGACCGCACGATGTTCTCGTTGAGCAGGCGGAGCGTTCCCAGGGCCGAGACGGACGAGGTGAGCTGCCGGTTGAGGTATGACGAGAGTACCGTGACTCCCACGATGCCGCCGACGGTCCGCAACACGTTGAACCCCAGCACTCGAGGGCTGAGCGCAACGTAGGGATCGATCCCCATCGGAACCAGCAGGTCGCTGGCTTCGAGCATTGCGCTTGTGGCGTAGAGCACCGTTGCGGCCGCAGCGGCGGCCCACGTCAGACGAGGGCCACCCATGATGGCCGCCCCCAGCACGGAGATGAGGTACAGCGTCGCCAGCCCCGAATCGACGCCGCCGGACAGGTAGACGGCCACGGCGGAGAGCAAGAGGTCCGCTGTGGTCTGGGCCCCTGCAAACCGGCTGAGGTCTCGGGCGCGCGGCAGCAGGCGGGCGAAGACGACGGTCAGTGCGAAGCCGACACCGACAACACTCCATAGAAGGGTGATGTGTCCCGCGAGGACGTCGTCGCCGCGGGCGTAGGTCACGAAGCTGGCGAGGACGGTCAACCCGGCGAGAATCGCCAGCCGCACCAGCATGAAGTAGGAGATCCGCCGGGCGTGCTCCGACAACGCCGGAGTTGCACCGGCCGGCGTAGAGTCGGAGACCTCCACCTACTTGATGTTGCCGGCGACTTCGAAGATCGGCAGGTACATGGCGATGAGCATCGTGCCCACCGCACCGCCAAGCCCGACGACCATCAGCGGGCCCAGAAGAGCGGTCATCGCACCGACGGCGACGTCGACTTCTTCTTCGTAGAAGTCGGCGATCTTTTGGAGCATCTCGTCCATCGCACCGGACTGCTCTCCCACTCCGATCATCTGGACCACCATGGGAGGAAAAATTCCGGTCTCGAGCAGCGGGGAAGCGATGTCGGAGCCTTCCTCGATCTTGCCTCGCGCGTACATGATCGCGCGGCTGACCACGAGGTTGCCCGAAGTCTTCGCAACGATCTCGAGGGCGTCGAGGATCGGGACACCGGAGTTGAGGAGCGTACCCAGCGTTCGGGTGAACCGAGCCACGGCGATCTTTCGGATCACCGGACCCACGATGGGCATCTTGAGGGTGATCGTATCGATCACGTAGCGCCCTTTCGCCGTCCGTGAGGCGGCGATGAAGCCGACGACGAACAGGGCCATGGCGATGAGGACGACGACGATGTTGTCCGCAATGCCGTGCGAGAGCGCGAGCACCATCCGCGTCAGCGCCGGGAGGCTGCCTGCGCCGAGGTCCTTGAACATCTTCTCGAAGACCGGGAGGACCTTGGTCATCATCACGATCATCACGACGATGCCCACCGTGAGAATCGCGCTGGGGTAGATCAGCGCGCGCATCACCTGACGACGGAGGGCGGCGGCCTTCTCCATGTAGGTCGCCAACCGGCGGAAGATGATGTCCAAGATGCCGCCCGCTTCGCCTGCGGAGACGAGCGCGCAGAACAGCTGGTCGAACACCTTCGGGTGGGCAGCCATCGACTCGCTGAGCGACTTTCCAGTCTCCACGTCGGCCTTGACGCTGGCGAGGATTCTTCGGAAGTGGAGGCTCTCCGACTGGGTCGCGAGCATGTCGATCGATTGGACGATCGGCAGGCCCGCATCGATCATCGTGGAAAAGGTGCGGGTGAAGACCACCTTGTCCCGGAGGCTGACGCCGGTCCCGATCGAGGGGATCTGCAGCTCGAGCGGTTTGCGCTTCAGCTTGGTGACGTTGAGCCCCTGGTTTTGCAGACGCTCCTGGACCACGCCTTCGTTGTCGGCTTCGATCGTGCCGCTACGAAACTCTCCCGCGCGCGTTGTGGCTTCCCAAATATAGGCTGGCATGGCGTGTGTCCTTCGGCCGTCTCGTCAGCGGGGCTCAGTACCGCCGTTGGACCTGTTGCAGGCCTTTCCCCGCTTCGATCATGTTGCTCAGCTCGTCCGGGTCGCTCGAGCGCGCCATTGCGACTTCCAGCGCGAGGAGTCCCCGTTGCACGAGGTCGGAGAGCGACTGGTTGAAGGTCTGCATGTTGTGCTTTCCCTGGCCCAGCTGCATCTGCGAGTAGATCTGGTGCAGCTTGGCGTCTCGGACCAGGGCCCGGATCGCGTCGTTGGGCACCATGACCTCGACAGCCAAACATCGGCCGCCGCCCACCTTGGGGAGCAGCGCTTGGGTGAGCACGCCTTCGAGCACGAAGCTGAGCTGAGTTCGCACCTGGTTTTGGCGGTGCGACTCGAACATGTCGACGACCCGGTTGATCGTCTGCACTGCCGAGTTGGTGTGCATGGTTCCGAAGGTGAGGTGACCCGTTTCGGCGAGGGTCAGCGCTGCCTCCATCGTTTCGGTGTCACGGATCTCGCCGACGAGCACGATATCGGGATCCTGACGGAGCACGTATTTGAGCGCCTTCTTGAAGCTCTCGGTGTCCGCGCCCACCTCTCGCTGGTTCACAAGACAACCCTTGTGGTTGTGCAGGAACTCGATCGGGTCCTCGATCGTCATGATGTGCCCGCGCCGCTCTTGGTTGATCATGTCGATCATCGAGGCGAGCGAGGTGGACTTGCCCGAGCCGGTCGGTCCGGTCACGAGGACGAGGCCCCGTGGTTTCTTGGTGAGTTCGGCGACGACCGGCGGGAGACCGAGGGCCTCGAGGGGGGGCATCTCGTACGGAATGAGCCGGAACGCTCCCCCGGTCGCACCGCGCTGAACGAAGAGGTTGCAGCGGAATCGGGCTAGGCCCTTCACGCCGAAGGAGAGGTCGAGTTCCTGGGTCTCCTCAAACCTTTGCTTCTGTTTGTCGGACAGAATCGAGTAGCAGAGGTTCTTGCACTCCACTGGACCCATCTTCGGGGCCTTCAGCGGAACCAGATCTCCATCGATGCGCAGCATGGGTGCCGCACCGGTGGTGATGTGGAGGTCGGTCGCGTTGGAGTCGACCATCGCGCGAAGCAGCTGATGCAGCGTGACGCTCACTGCCCTGAGGATATCGAAGAACCCACACCCAACGCGAATACCCCGCACACACGCACGTCCATGTAAGGCCAGACCACCGGACCCGAGGTACCCAGACCCCAACCCGCGGGCACTCAGGGCCTACCCTCCCGCTGCCCGGAGTGAGGGAGGTGCTCCC